>NZ_JALPRK010000014.1 GCF_023195895.1 Paenibacillus mellifer | reverse complement strand
GGCTCTCCTGCAGGAGAGCCTTTTCTTTGGCTGGAACAACTTGCTTCCGAGCCCTGATTTGTCCTATCATATATAAGATGTCAACCTATCGGGAGGTACACTAGACCATGCTTCATCAATTTTCGCGGACAGAACTCGCCATCGGGGCGGAGGGACTGGATATTCTCAAGAATAGCACGGTAGCCGTGCTCGGCATCGGCGGGGTAGGGGCGATGGCGGTCGAAGGGCTGGCCAGAACCGGGGTCGGCCGGATCATCCTGATCGACAAGGATGTCGTCGATATCACGAACATCAATCGGCAAATTCATGCTTTGACGACGACAATCGGGCAGAAAAAAGCCGATCTGATGTGTGATCGGGTCAAGCTGATCAACCCGGAGTGTGAAACAATCGCGCTCAATATGTTTTATACGGAAGAGACCTACGAAGAGTTATTTAAATACGAGATTGATTACGTGTTGGACGCCTCGGATACGATCATTTACAAAATCCATCTCATCAAGGAGTGCCTGAAGCGGGGGATTCCGATCTTGTCGAGTATGGGGGCTGCCAACAAAATGGACCCGACGAAATTCCAAGTCACGGATATTTCGAAAACCCATATGGATCCGATGGCTCGTGTCATTCGGACGAAATTGCGTGAGGACGGGATCAAGAAGGGCGTAAAGGTGGTCTTTTCGACGGAGCCGCCGGTAAAACCTCGTCAGGACGTGACGGAGAAGATCGCCCCAGCCGGCGCTAAGATTCGCAAAGCCAAGCAGCCTCCAGCGAGCAACTCGTTCGTGCCGCCGGTCGTTGGGTTGATCATGGTTAGCGTAGCGGTGCGCGAATTGCTCGAACGCGGGAGCGTGCGCGCATGAATCTGGAGCTTGCCAAGAAGCTACGATTCCCCTCGGATAGCGACCTCCTGCTCGTGCTGGATGCGCCGGAGGGTTTCGTGGAGCAGTTGGGGTTAAGCTCGGAGCATACCACCTTAGATGACAAGTTGGCCGGAAAGTATGAGTTCGTGCAGATGTTCTTCCAATCGATTCGGGACGTGGCGGAAAGGGCGAGCCAAGCGCTGCACGCCATTAAGCCAGATGGGCTGTTATGGTTATGTTATCCGAAAGGCGGTGCCAAAGCAGGCACGGATCTGACCCGAGACCAAGGCTGGGAGACGGTCAAAGCCGCTGGTTTCGACGGAATCGCGTTAGTTTCGGTGGACGAAACTTGGTCTGCGATGCGTTTTCGCCCGGCGGATAAGGTGAAGCTAACGCCGGGGTCCTCGCGCCGCACAGCGAGTACCGGGGAACCGAAGGCGAAACGCCAGCCGTTACAACCGCCGGAAGCGCCGGAAGAGCTGACAGTAGCGCTCGGGCATGAGGCGGGGGCGGCAAAGTTCTTTGCCGAGTTGGCGCCGTCTCACCAGAAGGCGTATATCGAATGGATTCTGGATGCGAAACGAGCGGAAACGCGGCAGAACCGGATTGCGCAAACGGTCGAGAAGCTGAAGCAGGGCTTGAAGCGCCCATCGGATAAAGCATAGAAGAGATGAGATCATTAAGACGCGGATAGGGGTGGCCTAAGGTCACCCCTATCCGCGTCTTTCTTTTTGCGAAAATTCGCCTTTTGGATGGAGGTAGTGGTATAATGAAACTCCTTTTGAGTCTGGAGTACACAAAAACTTAGGAGGTAACTGAAATGGATGATTTTCAAAGTGCCTATCAAGAAGAGAAGGCGCGGCTCGACCGCACCTTGGAAGAGATCGATCAGCAGCTCAAGCGGCTGCGTTCGATTCCGGTGTACACCGGGCAGGACTTTACCGAACAACTTCTTGAAGAGAACAGGGAAAGCCAGCGTAAGCTGTTGGAGCAATCGATCCATGAACCGTATTTTGGGCGGCTGGATTTCGAGGAACAAGGAAGAAGAAAAACGCCGCTTTATATCGGCAAGGTTGGGGTTGGCGACCAAGACGGCAAAGATCCGATCGTTATCGATTGGCGCGCGCCGGTGGCCAGCCTGTTCTACTCGTTTACGGGCGGTGACGACGCTTCTTATGTGGCGCCTGAGGGTTTAATCGAGGGCCTGGTGTATCTAAAGCGAAACATCGTGATTCGCAAAGGCATCCTGGACCGGGTGGTGGATACGTATAATCGCGACAGCGACGGTCCGGCCGTATCGGATGAGTTCCTCGTTTACCGGCTTGGCGAGAACAAGGACAACCGCCTGCGCGACATCGTTTCGACGATCCAGGCTGAGCAGGACCAAATTATCCGTGCGGCAAAAAATACGGCGCTGATTATCCAAGGCGTAGCCGGCAGCGGGAAAACGACCGTGGCGCTGCATCGGCTGGCCTTTTTGCTGTATCAGTATAAGGAGCAAATTAAGGCGGAACGGCTAGTTATTTTTGCGCCAAACCATATGTTTATCGATTATATCTCAGAAGTGTTGCCCGAGCTAGGCGTAGGGGATATCCAGCAGAGCACGTTCAGCGATTGGGCGGCCAAGGTATTGGAGCTGGATGAGGTCCCGTCCGATGGTTCCGAGGCGTTGTCGCGGTGGTTTGACGGCGGGGCAAAGGGTGCGGAAACATGGCAGGATGCGGAGCTGCCTGGACGCTTCAAAGGTTCGATGGTTTTCAAGGAGATCATCGACGCGGCTGTGAGCATGCTCGAATCCGGCTGCGTGCCCGAAGGTGATTTCGAGCCTTGGGAAGGGGCGCGACTGCCGCGCAAAGAAATCCTGGTCTGGTTTGAAGGCGAATACCGGCACTATCCGGTGGCCCGCCGCAAGGAACGGGTGCTGGCACGCATTCATCGCTGGATCGAAATGGAGCTGAAGAAGGTGCCGTCGGCGGCTGCGCTCAAGGATCGGAAGAAAAAGGCCCAGCAACGGGAAAAAAGCTATGCCAAAAAGTGGCCGGAGCTTACGCCGCTCAGCCTGTACCGTGAGTTGTTTGGCATTCGGAAGAGCGGCGGGACGGAAGGGATGGTTGATGTCTCGGACCGGATTCCGGCGGGCATCTGGAAGGATACGCAAGCTCGTTTGAAGAAAAATGCCATTAAGGAAGAAGATTTGGCAGCCCTGCTGTACCTATACACATTGATCAATGAGATCGACGGCAACCTGACCTTCGATCACGTCGTCATCGACGAGGCCCAGGACTTCGCCCCATTTCAGGTTCATGTGCTGGACCGTTTCGTTAAGGGGCATTCCTTTACGATTCTCGGGGATTTATCGCAGGGTATCCATTATTACAAAGGAGTGCGCCATTGGGATGAGATGAAGGAGTTATTCCGACCGGACGAAAACGCTTATTTTGCGTTAACGCGCAGCTATCGATCGACGATGGAGATCATCCAATTTGCTAATGAGATTCTCGAGCGGGGCGTTGGGGCGGATTTGCTGGCTGTTCCGGTATTTCGCAGCGGGGAGCCGGTGCGGCTGCTGGAGGCGGATGGCGAGAAGCGGCTGGCGCTGATTCGGAAGGCGCTGGATAAGGTGCTGGGCGGTTCGTTCCGCACGGCGGCGGTGTTGACCCGGACGATGCGGGAGGCTGAGGAGCTGTATGCTGCGTTAAGCGAAGGCGGGCTGGAGGCGAACCTGATCAATGGAGAGCTGACGCAATATGCTGGCGGCGTATCGGTGCTGCCGGTGTATCTGTCGAAAGGTCTGGAGTTTGATGCCGTGATCGTGACGGATGTGGATCAGGAGCATTATGGGCCGAAGGACGCCAAGCTGCTTTACGTCGGCTGCACCCGGGCGCTGCACGAGCTGTGGCTGTTGCATGGCGAGAGGCTGCCGGATTACGTCTCTGGCGATAAGGCGTCGGAGTATGCGGCCAAGGTGAGCTTGGAGGCCTAAGATTGCAGGGCAAATGAGCGGATGGGGAATCGTGCACGCGCGCACTCGGGCTTCCCTAGGACCCCCCTAGGTACAACGCGACGTTTTACGGGGGCGGAAATGTATTTGATTTTTCATATCTAACATACCGAAGAAGGCGAAAAACCGAATTGTATTCGGTTTTTCGCATAGATTCAGGGCAAATGGCTTCAGCATGCGCGAATGTATATGAAATTTCATATACATTCGGCCTAAATTGCCGAAGCGGCCTGATTGTATTCGATTTTTCGAATAGAAGTGCAACAGTAGGGTTGGAGCGTCTATTCTATTCTATTTAATGGACCTTTACAGCGCGTCATCCTGCATAAAGTCGTCCAACCACCGGTCGGCTTTACTCTGATTGCAGAGGTTGCAGGCACAGACGCAGTTGACTGGGGTCGTGTGACCTCCCTTGGCTTTAGGCAGCAGATGGTCGATCGTATCGCCATATTCCCCGCAAAAGAAGCAGGTGTAGTTATCCCGTTTCAGGATATACTGGCGGAACGCTTTGTTGGTGTACAGTCGCCGAATGGTGAACGGGTTCACGATGACAGCCATATGCTCGCGCACGAGCGTGACAGCTAGCTCAAAGTCGATCTCCTGCTGCCAGCGCCGACCTTTGTCGGTTCGCCCGCGCAGGCGGATCATGCCGTTCCGGTTCGGGCGGAGGGTCCGGACGTCAGGACCCTCGACCTTCGGCGGCGGGGCGGGCAGCGCCCGCTTGATCCGCCGATTGGGCGGTGCGGCGTCGGCGCCATGTCGGCCCGCAGCTGCGGCCGGCGCCGCATTGCCTGCGCTTGCGCCGTCTTTCAAGGCCGCGACCTGTGCCGCGGCCTTCTTGCTGCGGCGCTTGCGCTTGCGTTTGCGCGCCGCCTTGGCCGTGCCGGCGGCGGCGGCCTCCGCGCCCGGCGGCGCGCTTGGCCCGGCCGCGGCTTCGCCCGCGCGGCCGCCGCCGCTTGGCGCCGCCGCGGCGGGCACTGCCGCAGGCGCCGCAAGCGCTGCGCCAGCGGGCTCGTGGGCCGCGGCCAGCGGCATCGCGGCCTGCGCCAGCTGCTGCTTGCGCTGCGCCCGGCAGCTGCGGCAGGCGCCGCGGCGGGAGCCTTTGCCGGAGCGCTTGCCGGTGCGGCGCAGGAATTCGCCCAGCGGCTTGGCTTTGCCGCAATAGGCGCATATTTTTACCGCTTTCGCGGAGGTAGAAGCTTGCTCGGGTTGCTGTTGCTGCGTCAAGGGGGTCACCTCAATTTAGAATAGGCTACAAGTAGGATATGACTCCATTATACCTGATTCCACATAAATATAGCCAAGACCAGCCGGTCTTGGCTTATGGTTTATCATTGGATTTGTCATTGGATGATCCCTCATTGCCGATTACTCGATCACGGCTGCGGGTTGTCTTAGGCTGCGCATTTTGGTTAATATTTTGCGGATGCTTTCATCGGAGAGGTGGAATCTTCCGGCTAAATCCCGAACCGTGTTCCCGGCGCGATAAAGGCGGAAGATCTCTTCGTTCCGCTTGGCGATGGATATGCGGGATCCGCTCAGTTCTCCCCATAACGCCCTCGACCGTTCCGGTTTGGGAATGTACAGCAGCTCACCTTGAATATAGGTTTGGAGCTCCTGCAACAGCCTAGGGGGAAGAACATCCTTTCCATTTTTGTAATTCACGATCATGTACCTCCTTATTTCGTGGTCCGTCCTCAACTGCTGTTACGACATAAGTCAACATGCTCGCTTCCCCCTTTCAAAATTTGGTGTAGGTAGTCAAAAATTCGTCTTTTGATCACGAAGATGTTTCATGGAAGCTTATTCGACATCGAATCTTGAATTCAGCAAAGCCGAATTTTTGAGCTTTTTTGGAAATGAACTTCATACAAAATTTGGTTTTTACTGGATCTATCTTAACACAGGTATCGTCAAACATAAATAAGGGAGGCTGTTCCCAGCCCCCCGTTTTATTGCGGCGCCGCTTACGCGGCAGCCACCTCACTCACTGTAATCACTTCGATCAGCCCCCTTTCCCGTGATTCGTCGGCCCGACATCTATATTAACTCATATTTCCGGCCGCGGGAAAAGCGAAAGAACAACTATAAGTGTTTTTTACGTAAGGTATGCTAGAATAAATTTGGGTTCATTCCATTTGTCATGCTAATTATGTTAACGATCAAGGAAGTGACTTGAAATTGGATTTGTTTTCTTTCAATCAGGAGCAAAACCCGGCGGGGCGGCTGCTGGCCGACCGGATACGGCCGACCTCCCTCGATGAATATATCGGACAGGAGCATATCGTTGGCCCGGGGAAGCTGCTGCGGCGAGCAATCGAAGCGGATCAGGTGTCCTCGATTTTACTGTACGGCCCTCCGGGTTGCGGCAAAACGACGCTCGCGCACATTATTTCGAATCATACCCAAGCGGAATTCGTCCGATTAAACGCGGTGGATGCCTCGGTGAAGGACGTTCGCGAGGTCATCGAAAAGGCTCAGAACGACAAAGCTTTCTATGGCACGAAAACGATCCTGTTCCTGGACGAAGTGCATCGTTTCAACAGCTCTAGGCAAGATGCCTTGCTGCCGGCGGTGGAAAAGGGGACGATCATCTTCATCGGCGCAACGACGGAAAATCCGTTCCATTACGTCAACGGCGCCTTAATGAGCCGCTCCACATTATTTCAACTGGAATCGCTGACGAAGGAGCACTCGCTGATCGCGATGCGGCGTGCCTTGGCGGATCAAGAGAAAGGGCTTGGCTTCATGTCGCTGCAGGTCGACGAGGAGGCGCTGCTGCACATTGCCGCGATGGCGAACGGCGACATTCGGCGCGCGCTGAATGCCTTGGAGCTGGCCGCGATGACCACGC
The DNA here is from genome assembly GCF_023195895.1 of Paenibacillus mellifer. Classification (GTDB taxonomy): domain Bacteria; phylum Bacillota; class Bacilli; order Paenibacillales; family Paenibacillaceae; genus Fontibacillus; species Fontibacillus mellifer. Next base: position 121,510 of record NZ_JALPRK010000014.1, on the reverse strand, counting down.
CGCCGCAATCGGACGGCACGGTGCATGTCACGCTTGAGGTTGCGGAAGAATCGATCCGCCGGCCGCTCGTCAAAGCGGACGAGTCGACGCAATACGACGTGTTGTCTGCGTTCCACAAGTCAATTCGCGGTTCCAGCGATGCGGCGGTATTCTGGTTCCTCTATGCCGTAGAGAAGCTGGGGATGGATCCGATGACCTTTATCCGCCGGTTGATCGCCGCCAGCAGTGAGGATATCGGCCTGGCCAACCCGCAAGCGTTGGTACAGGCAATTAGTGCCTTGGACGCTTACCGGAACAATGGTTGGCCTGAAGCGCGGCTGAACGTCGTCCAGGCGATTCTGTTTGCGGTCGAAAGCCCCAAATCGAACAGCGTCGTGGAGGCGATCGGGAACGCCATGGCAGCCATTGAGGAGGTCAAGTCTTCCGAGGTTCCGTTACATTTACGCGATACCCATTACAAGGGCGCGGTGAAGCTCGGTCACGAAGGCTATAAGTATCCGCATAATTATCCCGGACATTATGTACAGCAGGAATATCTGCCCGAGCGCTTGGCCGGGCGTACGTTCTATCATGCCACCGAGCAAGGGAACGAAGCGAAGATCAAACACAACCAGGAGCTGCGGCGCAGAAACGGCAAGTAACCGGGGCGCATGGGCCCTGCGGATAAACGCAAAAAAAAAAGCGGGAGTTACGCGTCATAAGCTGACGCCGTAACTCCCGTTTTATATTGATCCTGCTTAAGCTTGCGCTGCCACAGCCTCCGCCCGCAGTTTCACCGGGGCATCGATCGTGCCTCCGCCGAGGCATTCCTCGCCTTGGTAGAACACGACGGCTTGGCCCGGGGTGATCGCCTTTTGCGGCTGATCGAACTCGACAAGCACGGTGCCGTCCGGCCGAGCCGTCAGCGTCACGCCTTGATCCGGCTGACGGTACCGGAATTTGGCCGTGCAGTGAAACGGCCCTTCCGGCAGCTTGTCGGCCCCGGCGATCCAATTGACGCCGGAAGCAATCAGCGACGTCGAGTACAAGCTCGGGTGCTTGTCGCCTTGCACGACGTACAAAATGTTGCGCTCCAGATCCTTGTCGGCAACGAACCATGGTTCGCCGGTGCCGGAACCGCCGATCCCCAGACCTTGCCGTTGGCCTAGTGTATAGTACATCAGGCCATCGTGGCGGCCCTTAACTTCCCCGGTGACGATATCAACCATATCGCCGGATTTGGCCGGCAGGTAGTTGCTTAAGAATTCCTTGAAATTGCGTTCTCCGATAAAGCAGACGCCGGTGCTGTCCTTCTTCTTCGCGGTATATAAACCGGCTTCTTCCGCAATCCGACGCACCTCCGGTTTCGGCAGGTGACCGATCGGGAACATGGCTTTGGACAACTGCTCCTGATTCAGGGCATTGAGGAAATAAGTTTGATCCTTGTTGTTGTCGACGCCTCGCAGCAGCTTGTACATCCCGTTCTCTTCCACGACCCGGGCATAATGACCGGTCGCCACGTAATCCGCACCAAGATCCAGCGCTTTGTTCAGAAATTCGCCGAATTTGATTTCCCGGTTGCACATGACGTCGGGATTTGGCGTCCGGCCCCGCTTATATTCTTCGAGGAAATAGGCAAATACTTTATCGTAATACTGCTTCTCGAAGTTTACGGTGTAGTAGGGGATATCGATTTGCTCGCAGACGCGGCGAACGTCTTCGGCGTCCGCTTCGGCCGTGCAGTAGCCGAATTCGTCGGTATCGTCCCAGTTTTTCATGAATATGCCGATGACGTCGTAGCCCTGCTGCTTCAGCAGGAGCGCGGTCACCGAGGAATCGACGCCGCCGGACATGCCGACGACGACGCGGGTTTCGCTATTAGGCTTCGTCATGATTATCACTCCTTTGAGCGGCGTTCGCTCGCCGTTTATTTTACCATAATTGTTGCTTTATTTTCCAAAACACATATGATATGTTACGATAAGCACAGGGTAAAGATAGGAATAGGGAGGAATTCCCGGATTTGGGCACGGCTGTCGCGGAAGAACGCGGCGGAGGGCCCGAGACTGTCTTTTAAAGGATCAAAGCTTAATTATATAAAGTTTACTTGAAAATTGAAAGAGGTGCCTTCTTTGAAGATTTCTACAAAAGGACGCTACGGATTAACCATTATGATGGAGCTGGCCGCTAAATTTGGCGAGGGGCCTACTTCTCTCAAAAGCATCGCCGAGAAAAATCAATTGTCCGAGCATTATCTCGAGCAATTGATCGCGCCGCTGCGCAACGCCGGCTTGGTAAAGAGCGTACGCGGGGCTTATGGCGGTTATATTCTTTCCAAGGAAGCCAGTGAAATTACGGCGGGAGACATCATCCGCGTGTTGGAGGGGCCGATTTCCCCGGTGGATTTCACAGAAGAGGACGACCCCGCGAAACGCGATTTGTGGCTGCGCATCCGCGATAGTATCGCTGAAGTGCTGGATTCGACGACGCTGGAGAACCTGGTGAATTTCGAGGAGCACGGAGCCAAGGAAAATTACATGTTCTACATTTAATCCGCGAACCGACTTGTCATCATGAATGCGGTAGGATACAATCAACAAACGATTCGGTAACCGTCCCGATCCCGGGGCGGTGATTTACGTTTATACGCTGATATCAAAGATAATTGGAACAAGGTGAGAGCCATGAAGCATATTTATTTGGACCATGCCGCTTCCACGCCAATCCATCCGGAAGTCGCGGAAACGATGTTGAAGGTGATGCGGGAGCAACTCGGCAACGCATCCAGTGTTCATTATTTTGGACGAGAGGCCAAACGTCTGGTGAACGGGGCGCGAGATACCATCGCGGCTCGGATCGGCTGCCGTCCGGATGAACTGGTGTTTACCGGCGGAGGGACGGAAAGCGATAACCTGGCGTTGTTTGGCACGGCGTCCGCCTGCAAGGCGGACGGCCGCCATATCATCACGACCGCCATCGAGCACCATGCGGTGCTGCATTCCTGCGAACGTCTGGAGAAGGACGGGTTCGAGGTAACCTATTTGCCGGTGGATCGCTACGGTCAGGTGAATCCGGATCAGGTACGAGAAGCCATTCGTCCCGATACCATTCTGATTAGCGTCATGTACGGCAATAACGAGATTGGTACGATTCAGCCGATTGCCGAAATCGGCGCGATCGCTAGGGAGCGGGGGATCGTTTTTCATGTTGACGCCGTGCAGGCGCTCGGGTCACTGCCGATTTCCTGTCGCGATCTTCCGGTCGACTTGATGAGTTTTTCTTCGCACAAAATCAACGGTCCCCAAGGCGTCGGGGCTTTATATGTACGGAAGGATCTTCAGCTGGAGCCGATCCAGTACGGCGGACTGCAAGAGAGAAAGCGCCGGGCCGGTACGGAAAATATGGCCGGAATCGCCGGTTTTGCCAAAGCCGTTGAGTTGGCCGAGGCGGAGCGTGAGACGCGCACCGCGGACGATCGCCTGTGGATCCAGGAGTTGCTGTCCGCTTTGGAACAGCGGATCACCCGGGAGGCTTTCCACCTGAACGGCCATCCAACCGATCGGCTGCCGCATATCGTCAACCTCAGCTTCCCGGAAGTGGATTCGGAGACGATGCTGATGAATCTCGATATGGAAGGTATTGCCGCCTCCAGCGGATCGGCTTGTACCTCAGGATCCTTGGAGCCCTCGCATGTGCTGGAAGCGATGCATCTTCCGGCAAGTTTTTTGCGATCCGCGATTCGATTTAGTGTAGGATTGGGTAATACTAGGAAAGAAATTTCCGAAACTGCCGAAAAAATTGGAACCATCCTGGAACGACTTCGTAGAAGAAAATAATGGGCACCTTTTGGGGGTCAAATCGCTTTTACGGAGGGGAGGGTAAGGATTTTCGGAACCGTGTGAATTGCCCAAGCAGGGAGTGTCTTATACAACATGAGAATGCAAGAAATGATCGGCCTGACCGTTTATGATGTGGAGCATGGCAAGCAGGTCGGGAAAGTCGTTGACATCCTCCTGAACCACGACTGGTCGATTGTTGGCATCCAGCTGGAGAATCGATTATTTTGGACCTCCGGCGTCAAGACGGTGCTATGGGACGATATCGTGGCCTACGGCGAAGATGCTGTGATGATTCGTAATCAACAGGCTGTCCGAAAATGGGGAGCCGAGAACATACAGAACACCTTTTTAACGGGAAATGGGAAGTTAAAAGAGCTGTCGGTCCTGACCGAGGACGGAATTCGTCTGGGTCATGTGACGGATGTTTATTTTGAGCATGAATTGGGAAACACAATTACTGGAATTGAAATTAGCGACGGGTTTTTCACCGATCTCATGGAAGGGCGCAAACTGCTGCCTTTTTTGCCGGAAATGACCCGAGGGGAGAATGCGATCATGGTGCCCCTGGGCAGCGAACAGCTGCTTGAAAAGCCGTGAATTTTGTGGATGGATAGGTGATGGTTCTATGATGAAATGTCCAAATTGCAATTCCAAGGATATCGGGAAAATCGGCTCCCACCAGTTCTACTGCTGGGGTTGCTTTATTGAACTCACGGTGAACGGCGACAAAATGTCCGTATATCAAGTCGAGGAAGATGGTACGCTCAGCTCGCTGGACGATCTGTTCTTCGGCGAGGAAATGGTGCAGGATTTCTCCCAAATGCACGCTTCCTCGTAACAATATATTCCGGTTATGCTGTGGAAATGCAAAAGCTGTCCCCTTTTTAATCATGGAGGGGATGGCTTTTTTTGTATGGAGGAATCGCTCTTCAAATGTTGTCAACAATAATCATGACGAAACCGTGTTTTCATTTGATTGAGAAAGAAAGCGCTTTGAATTAGGATGAGTTTAGAAGCACGGTAATCCAACAAGTCAACGTTGTTGATGGTCCGTACATCATTCTAAGGGGGTTTCTCTTTATGGCTATAGCACAAACGAAAAAACCGTCAACTGGAACCGGCGGAGCAAGGGTCAAGGTTCAGCAGTTCGGTCGTGCGCTCAGCGGGATGGTCATGCCGAACATCGGCGCATTTATCGCCTGGGGGTTAATCACCGCACTCTTCATTCCTACCGGCTGGATTCCAAGCGAATATCTCGCCAAACTGGTCGATCCGATGATCAAATACTTGCTGCCGCTCCTCATTGGCTACACCGGCGGCAACATGGTACATGGAAGACGTGGTGCCGTAACCGCTGCGATCGTAACGATGGGGGTTATCGTCGGCAGCGACATTCCGATGTTCCTCGGCGCAATGATCGTGGGTCCGTTGTCCGCTTGGGTCATTAAGCAGTTCGACAAATTGGTCGAAGGTAAAATCAAGTCCGGCTTTGAAATGCTGGTCAATAACTTCTCGATCGGGATTTTGGGCGGCTTGATGGCTCTGGGAGCTTACAGCGGCATCGGTCCGGTCGTCACCGCGATTAGCAAAGGGTTGTCTTCGGGCGTTGACTTCCTGGTGGAGGCAAAATTGCTCCCACTGGTCAACCTCTTGATTGAGCCAGGCAAAGTGTTGTTCCTGAACAATGCCATTAACCATGGTGTCATTACGCCGATCGCTTCGGAAGAAGCGCTGCGGGTAGGCAAATCGATGTTATACATGCTTGAATCGAACCCAGGTCCAGGTCTTGGCATTCTGTTGGCTTACTGGATCTTCGGACGCGGTATGGTGAAACAATCGGCTCCGGGCGCAGTGGTGATCCACTTCCTGGGCGGGATTCACGAGATTTATTTCCCGTATATCTTGATGAAGCCGATCCTGATTCTGGCTGCTATCGCAGGTGGTGTGGCAGGTACGTTCACGTTCCAATTGACCGGTGCGGGCCTTGTAGGTTCTCCTTCTCCGGGCAGTATCTTCGCTTACTTCTTGATGACGCCGAAGGGCGGATATGTACCGATGTTAAGCGGCGTGATTGTGGCAACGGTCGTTTCGTTCCTTGTCGCTTCGTTCCTGCTCAAAACGGGGAAACAAGATGAAGAAGATATGAACTTGGAAGAAGCTTCGGAGAAAATGAAAGAGATGAAATCCGCAGGCTCGAGAGCGGAAACGGCAGCTCCTGCTGCTGTAGGCGGCGCGCACAAGGAAATCGTGAACAAAATCGTGTTTGCTTGCGACGCCGGTATGGGGTCCAGTGCGATGGGCGCTTCGGTGCTGAGAAAGAAAATGCAGGAGGCAGGCGTAAAGGTGACGGTCGTCAATTCGGCTGTCAGTGAAATTCCGAGCGACGCAGATATCGTCATTACGCAAAAAACGCTGACGGACCGCGCAATCGCAAACAAACCGGATGCCGAGCATATCTCCATTGATAATTTCCTGAAGAGTCCCAAATACGATGAACTGGTCGAACGGCTGAAAGGCTAAGCTCGCGCCGGTTACGATGCGGGGGCAGAACACTGGCGATCTTTCGCCGGTGTTTTGCGTCTATATTAGGGAGAGACTTAATATGAGGAAAATGACCGCACGACAAAAGCAGATCCTCATCCTCCTCCTCGGGCGCAAGAACGGGATGACCGCTGCGGAAATCGCAGCGGAGATCAACGTCAGCGTCAGGACGGTTCACCGGGAACTGGACGAGATCGAGAAAATCTTGGCCAATTTCGGATTGCTCCTGCACCGTAAATCCGGAACCGGCATCTCCGTTTGGAGCAATGCCGCAGGTAGCGAGGAGGGCAAGAAACTGCAAGAAGCCAGGCGTTTGCTGCTGGTGGATAAACCCAGTGACTACTCCGGAGAAGAGCGGCAGCTCTTGTTGATCTGCCGCTTGCTGGAGGAGCAGGAGCCCTGCAAGTTATTTACATTGGCTAATGGCTTGAAAGTTACGGTTGCGACCATCAGCAGCGATCTGGACGAGGTTGAGCCTTGGGCCCGCCGATTCGGGCTGGAGTTGGTCCGCCGCCGGGGCTACGGCGTCGAGCTTATCGGGGATGAGCAGGGGAAACGCGCGGCATTATGCCAATTGGCTGCCGATCACCTGGATTACTCGGATCTCATCGGAGGATCGCCGGTAAGTCAAGTATCCTCGGCGACCGCGAAGCTGTTGGAGGTCGTCGGCACTCACAACCTGATGACGGTGGAGAACACGCTTTGGGCGATGAACTGGAACTGGACCGAGCACTTGTCTGAAAATGCCTACACACAGCTATTGATCCATCTCTCCGTCTCGGTAAATCGGATTCACGTAGGGAGATTCGTGGGAGCGGTGCAAGGCAAGCCGATTTCCACTGGGGCTGGCGGGGAGCGGGATGAAGGCGAAACCTCCCGCTTTGCCCTGCGTTTGGCCGATCAGCTTACGCTCACGTTTCCGCCGGAGGAAATCGCCTATATGAACGGCTTGTTCAATCGGGCGAAAGAAGCCTCTCCCGAGCTCGTTCAAGCGGATTTAGAGTTGGTTGATACCGTATACCGGCTGACGGAGAACGTCGTCAAGCGAACCGGCATCCCGTTTCAGGAGGACCGCCTGCTGCGCAGCGGCTTGCTCGAGCATATGGGCCCGGCGTTTAAGCGAATCCGAGAAGGCTCGCGCATCCGCAATCCGTTGTTAAGCGCCATCCGCAAGGATTACGAGGAGCTGTTTGGGATCGTACGGGAGGCCATGAACGACAGCGCGGCCGGTCTGGAAGTACCGGATGAGGAGATCGGCTTCCTGGTGATGCATTTCGGTGCTTCCATCGAACGGCTGAATCAGCTTGGCCGCAACGTGCGGGCCATACTGGTCTGCTCAAGCGGTCTCAGCTCCTCCAAGCTGCTGGCCACGCGGCTCGCCAAGGAAATGCCGCAAATCGAAGTGCTGGGCAACGTCTCGTGGTATGAAGCCAAGCGATTACCGGAGTCCGATTACGATCTGATTATCTCGACGATCGACTTGCCTCTGCCGGAGGACCGTTACGTCAGATTAAGCCCGCTGCTCACGGAAGAGGACAGCGAGCAGCTGCTGGCGTACGTGCAGCATACGACGCTGAGATCGCGTAAGCCAGCACCCGAACCGGAATCCGCCAAAACCCGAGCCTTTGATAAGGTAAGATCGTTATCGATGGCTCTGAACGAAGTTGTCAGTCTGCTAGATCAGTTCGACGTGCGTGTTCTGAACAACCGGGGGGATTCGCTCCGGGGGACGGTCACAGCGGCACTGGAGGAAATGAATCAATCGTTCGTTCCGCCTTCCGTATCCGATGTTGCAGCCGTAACGGATCGTTTACTGGAACGGGAGAAGATGGCCAGTCAGGTCATTCCGGGTACATCGCTTGCGTTGTTCCACACGCGGACCCGGTTCGTGAATTACCGTTCACTAGCTTTGTTCCGACTGGAGGAGCCTGTACTGCTCGACGGCGGGACGAAAGTAGGCGCGTTGCTATTCATGCTTGCGCCGCGCGAGCTGTCGCGGGAGAGCTTAGAGGTACTTAGTGAGATTAGCGCTTTGCTGTTGAAACCGGAGCTTGTGGAACTGCTGGAGACGGGGGAGCGTCCGGAGATTCGAAACTTTTTGGCGACCGAGTTGTTGGTTTATTTTGAGAATCTGTAAATAAGGGAAGATAGGAAAATCAGTGGAAAGGGAGAGAACAATAATGAAACTACTGTCTAAAGAGAAAATTATATTAAATGGGAAAGCTAATGATAAATACGAAGCCATTCGTATGGCTGGAAAGCTGCTGGTTGACGCCGGCCATGTCACTGAGGAGTACGTCGACAAAATGGTCGAGCGCGAAGAAATTGTCTCCACCTATATGGGCGGCGGCCTGGCGATTCCACACGGCACGAAGGAAGCCAAAAGCCTGATATCCTCGACAGGACTATCGGTTGTTCGCTTCCCGGAAGGCGTTGACTTCGGCGGCGATGAGCCGGCCTTTATCGTGATCGGCATTGCTGCTGCCGGAGGGGATCATATGGAGGTCCTCACCAACGTCGCCATGGTGTTCACCGAGGAATCCAATTTGGAGCGAATTATGAACGCCCGGACAGAAGAGGAGATTGCGGAAATTCTGGAAGGGGGCATGGAAGCATGAAGGCGGTCCATTTCGGCGCAGGTAACATCGGAAGAGGATTCATCGGCTTATTGCTGTCTCGCTCTGGTTACAAGGTTTGCTTCGTGGATGTCAACGAGAAGCTCGTCTCGGAGTTGGCCCGGCGTAAGGAATATCCCGTCACGCTGGCCAGCGATCAGCGGGAAACCTTCACTGTAAGCGGCGTGACGGCGATCAACAGCATGAACGATCCCGTTGCCTCCGCTCGGGCGATAGCCGAAGCGGATCTGGTGACGACGGCGGTTGGGGTTTCGGTGTTGAAGCATATCGCCGGTACGATCGCTCAAGGGCTGATGCTGCGTAAAACCGATGAGACGGCGTCCCCGCTTCATGTCATCGCCTGCGAGAACGCCATCGGCGGCAGCTCCCAGCTCAAGGAGCATGTCTATGCCCAACTGGACGAGGCGACACGGCAGTGGGCGGAGGCGAATGTAGCGTTCCCCGATGCGGCCGTCGATCGGATCGTTCCGCTGCAGCAGCATGAGGATCCGCTGCAGGTCGTGGTAGAGCCTTTCTATGAGTGGGCTGTGGACCAATCTCAAATGTTCGAAGGTTTTCACCGGGTCGAGGGAGTGCATTATGTTGACCGATTGGAGGCTTATATCGAACGTAAATTGTTTACCGTAAATACCGGCCATTGCTCGGCCGCTTACATGGGATACCTGCAAGGCCATGCCACGATTCAGGAAGCCATGAACGATGAGAAGGTCGTTCAGCATGTGCGCGCCGTCCTCTCGGAGACCGGGGCGTTGCTTGTGGCGAAACATGGGTTTTCGTCAGCCGAGCATCAGGCATATATCGATACGACTCTGGAGCGCTTCGCCAATCCGGCGCTGACGGATGAGGTTTCGCGGGTCGGCCGTTCACCGATCCGCAAGCTGTCCGCCGGCGACCGGCTGGTCTCCCCGGCGACGCAGGCGTATGAACGGGAGTTTGGATACGGCTACCTGGCGCTGACGATGGCGATGGCGCTCCGTTTCGAGTCTCCGGATGATCCGGAAGCCGCGGAACTGCAAGCGTCGCTGACAGAAGTCGGCGCTTCGCAGACCTTGGCCAAATACACCGGCCTCGACGCCGAGCACCCGATCCATCAAGCGGCGTTGGCGCATTACGAGGAATTGAAGAGACGCTAAGCGGCGACACCTTTATATGGAGTCAACGCATGTAAATAATGACCTCGGGCCGCTCTTGTCCGCCGCTTGTCACAGATGAGATGGAAGGAGGACAAGCGGCTCCCAAATGCGGACGTAAACTCCTTCTGGTTCTTTATTTCCCTGCTTGAAGCAAATATACTCGCTCGTAACATCACCGCTAGCTGGTGGATAAGATAGCAGCCCGGACGCATCTGTAATATATAGATGCGTCCGGGCTGTTTCGGTTTGCTCGCGCGGCTAACGGACTCAGGAGGCGTTATTATCTGTGAGCCGGGCATCCTTGAAACCTAACGGACTGAGATGACCTTATTCCAGCAAAATTGTCCCGGTTCGCTGCATTTATGGCTAAATAACGACCGCTGAGTCCGTTACATCGGGAAATAGTCGGGAAATGACTCAATAACGTCTCTCAGGTCCGTTAGGAGTAAGAGGCCCACCGAGAAAGCACTCGAAGAGCGCAAAAGGCCAGAGGGAGAAATGATTCTGGAGAAACGTTAGTGGTCGCCTTTGCGAGTGGATTTCTACACCGTTAGAATCTAGTCCAACCAGAGAAATCCATGAGCAACAGCGATCGTAAGAACATTTCACCCGCCGGCCCCCAGCGCTCTTCTAATCTTTTTCCCTACGTCTACGTTTCCTCTAATCTTTTCCCCTACATCTCCGGCTCCTTCGCAACCCCCTCTTCTCATAAATCTCTCTCCCCAGGCAAATACTGATCTATACGATTATTCGGTGCGGAGGAGGAAGGAGGCATGGAGCCAATGGAACCGATCACCAGAAGCAAACTGTTCCGGTATGGCATCTGGCTGCTGCTCGGGCTGGTCATCCTGTTTTTCGTGTGGCAGTTGCGTCCAATGTTTGCGCTCGTCTATGGATTTCTCAAAGCGGTGTTCGCACCGTTCGTGATCGCCATCATCATCTCTTATGTCTTGAATCCGATCGTCCGGATGCTCGGCGGGCGCAAGGTGCCGCGGACGATGGCCGTATTGCTGATTTATGCGGTGTTCCTGACCGGCTTATCGGTGGTGCTCATGAACGTGATTCCGATGTTTGTCGAACAGCTGGAGGAGCTAGGGGAGCATTTGCCGGAGCTGACCATTCATACTCAGCAAATGATGAACCGCTGGGATAACGGGCTTTTGCCGGGGAGCATTCGCATGGGGATGAACAACTGGTTTTATCAATTTGAAAATCGGCTGGTGAGCGCCATTTCTGGTTTTCTCGACAATATCGGGACGACGATCGGCGTGGTGTTTAATGCGTTCATTATTCCATTTCTGATCTTCTACATGCTGAAGGACATCGAATTGATTGAACGGCTAATGCTGCAGTATTTGCCGCGTTCGCGGCGCAAGTCGATCATCACGTTGTTGAAGGAAATCGACATGGCGTTGGGGAACTATGTTCGGGGGCAACTGTTGGTCTGCGTCATTATCGGAGTGTTAGCTTACATCGGCTACATGGTCATCGGAATGCCGTTTGCCCTGCTGCTGGCGGGGGTGGTTGCTCTCTGCAACATCATTCCTTACCTGGGCCCGTTTCTGGGGGCGGCCCCGGCCTTAGTCATGGCCACAACGATCTCATGGAAAATGGTCCTGCTCGTCCTGCTCGTCAATATGCTCTGCCAAACGATCGAAAGCAACATCATCTCCCCGCAGGTCGTGGGGCGGAGCCTGCATATGCACCCGATGTTGATTATTCTGGCGCTTCTCATCGGCGGGGAATTGGCGGGGGTGCCCGGATTGATTTTGGCCGTGCCGTTTTTTGCTGTGGTGAAGGTGGTTATTCAACATTTCTACGCGTATTACGTTCGTCGCAAAGCCTTGTGAATAAGCCGCATTGACACAGCGTTAAGCGCCTTATATACTTAAAATGTTATGTGCAAAATCTAAAAAACGTTGATGAAATCAAGTACGTTCGGCATGCGGATTTACCAGAGAAAGGTTCCGCTGCAGGCGGCATCCCGTAAGGGAAGCCATGGCAGCGGCTGAGAGAACCTGAAATCTCGCGCGGACGGAAAGCTAATTTCGGAGTGTGAGCTCTAAATTCACCGGCAGGTCCCCGTTACCGGACCGACGAGGCGATCGCTGTAGACGCCGGCGGACTAACGTCCAGCCGCATCGAAAGCGATAACCAGGGTGGTACCGCGATTCAATCGTCCCTGATTTTCAGGGGCGTTTTTGTGTTTTTTAGAGGATAAATTAGGAGGTCAATACGATGAAAGCAAGTGAAATTCGTTCCAAATGGCTGGAGTTCTTTGCCGGTAAAGGCCATAAAATCGAACCGAGCGCCTCGCTCGTCCCGCATAACGATCCATCTTTGTTGTGGATCAACGCGGGGATGGCTCCGCTCAAGCCGTATTTTGACGGGCGTGTCAAACCGGAGAATCCACGTTTGACAAACTCGCAAAAGTGCATTCGCACCAATGATATCGAGAACGTCGGGAAGACGCGCCGGCACCATACGTTTTTTGAAATGCTGGGCAACTTCTCGATCGGGGACTATTTTAAAGAGGAAGCAATCACTTGGGCTTGGGAATTCCTGACCGACAAGAAATGGATTGGCTTTGATCCGGAGCGTCTATCGGTCACCGTGTATCCCGAGGATGAAGAAGCATTTAAGCTGTGGAATGAGAAAGTGGGCCTTCCGGCCGAGCGTATCGTTAAGCTGGAGGATAACTTCTGGGACATCGGCGAGGGGCCTTGCGGACCTTGTACGGAAATTTTCTACGATCGCGGCGACGCTTACGGCGACCTGTCTGATCCCGAATGTTATCCGGGCGGGGAGAACGAACGGTTCCTCGAGGTCTGGAACCTCGTATTCTCGCAATTTAACCATAATAAGGACGGCAGCTATACGCCGCTTCCGAACAAGAACATCGATACCGGGGCGGGGCTGGAGCGGTTCGCTTCTATTTTGCAGGATGTGAACTCCAACTTCGATACCGACTTGTTCCAACCGATTATTAAACAAACGGCAAAAATGGCCGGAGTCACATACGGTACTGCGGAGGAAAGTGATGTGGCGCTCAAGGTCATCGCCGACCATATTCGCACGGTGACCTTTGCTGTAGCCGATGGCGTGCTGCCTTCCAACGAAGGCCGGGGTTACGTCATTCGTCGCCTGCTGCGCCGCGCGGTGCGTTATGGCAAGCTGATCGGAATGGACAAGCCGTTTATGTTCGGCTTGGTGGGGACCGTCGGTGACATCATGGGCACCTATTATACGGACGTTGTAACTAAACGAGAATTTATCGAAAAGGTCATCCGTGTCGAGGAGGAACGTTTCCACGAAACGCTCAGCGACGGCTTGGCGATTTTGGCGGACATTAGCGGAGAAGCGAAGGCCGCCGGCCGTACGCTGATCAGCGGGGCGGATGCCTTTAAGCTGTACGACACTTACGGATTCCCGCTGGATCTAACTGAGGATTTTGCAGCGGAACACGGGCTGGGTGTCGACCGTGAAGGCTTTGAAGCTGCCATGGAGGAGCAACGTGAACGCGCCCGGGCCGCTCGTCATGAGAGCGGCAGCATGAAGGTGCAAGGCGGAGTTCTGGCTGATTTTACGACTAAAACGGAATTCGTTGGATATAATGAGCTTGAAGTTACTACCAGCATCGTCGCTATCGTGGCTGACGACGCTTTCGTGGATACGCTTGGTGCAGGCCAATCGGGTCAAATTATTTTGGCTTCGACGCCTTTCTATGCGGAAAGCGGCGGCCAGGTCAGCGACCAGGGGACCCTTCGCAGCGGCTCCGGCAGTGCGACTGTAGAAGGTTTGTTTAAAGCACCACACGGGCAGCATGTCCATCAGGTGACGGTAGAGGCCGGCGAACTGCGAGTCGGTTCAGAAGTTACGGCTTCCGTTAACAAGGAACAACGCGGCCATACGGTGAAGAATCATACGGCAACCCATCTGTTGCATAAGGCGCTAAAAGAAACGCTCGGCGAACATGTGAATCAAGCCGGTTCCCTTGTTGAACCGCAGCGCCTGCGCTTCGACTTCTCCCACCTTGGCAGCATTTCGCCGGAGGAATTGGTGGAAATCGAACGCCGCGTGAATGAGCAGATTTGGAACGCGCTGCCGGTGATAACCTCGCTGAAGGCGATTGATGAAGCCAAAGCGATGGGGGCAATGGCGTTGTTCGGCGAGAAATACGGGGACATCGTTCGCGTTGTCCAGGTCGGCGAGTACAGCCTGGAGTTGTGCGGCGGTTGCCACGTGAACAATTCGGCGGAGATCGGCCTGTTCAAAATCGTCAGCGAAAGCGGCATTGGCTCCGGTGTGCGACGGATCGAAGCGGTGACCGGACGAGGCGCGTACCAATTCATGGATGGTCAGCTTGACTTGCTGAAGCAAGCAGCCGGCCTGTTGAAATCGAATGTGAACGACGTGCCAAAACGGGTCGAAGGATTGTTCCAGCAGTTGAAGGAGCTCGGTCGCGAGAATGAGTCGCTGCAAAGTAAGTTGAGTGTAATCGAAGCCGGTGAATTGACGAGCCAGGTGGTCAGCGTTGGTCAAACCCAACTCCTGGCTGCACACGTTCAAGCCGGAAGTATGGACGCGCTGCGCACGTTGGCCGACGAACTGAAAGCCAAGCTGCCGGATGCGGTGCTGGTGCTGGGTGCGCCTAGTGAAGACAAGGTGAATTTTGTTGTAGTCGTGCCAAAAGAGGAAGTGGCTCGCGGATTGCATGCCGGCAAGCTCGTCAAGGAAGTGGCGGCGGTGTGCGGCGGGGGCGGCGGCGGCCGTCCGGACATGGCCCAGGCGGGTGGCAAGGATGCCAGCAAGCTGGACGAAGCATTGAAGAGAGCTGCGGAATGGATTGCTTCCCAAGCCTAAAGGAACGGTAAATTTGACGGGGTCAACCCGTGAAAATTTCCTTATGGAACCCATGATATGGTATAGTATGATTAGGCTAAGAGGAAATGAGCTGCGATCATAAAGGCGTATGTCGAAGAAGCGAGGTGTCATCATGGACTCCATGGATAAAACCGTCAAATTTAACGTCAAAGGCGATGAACTAGAGGCGTCGGCGCAGGAAATTCTTCTTACGGTTTACCAGGCGTTGCAGGAGAAGGAATACAATCCGGTTAACCAGATCGTCGGATATCTGTTGTCGGGAGATCCGGCCTATATACCGCGTCATAACAATGCGCGAAGTTTGGTCCGCAAGAAGGAAAGGGACGAACTGATTGAAGAACTGGTACGTTTCTACATGGCGGGCCACCGATAGGAGCAACACATGAAAATCATGGGTCTGGATTACGGGGACCGTCGGATCGGAGTAGCCGTGAGCGATAGTCTAGGCTGGACCGCCCAAGGTCTCGAAACGATCGAGCGCCGGAGGGAAGGCAGCGAGTTCGAACGCATCGCCGAGCTGGTGAAACAGCACGAGGTGGAGGAGATTGTCGTTGGTCTGCCGAAGAATATGAACGGCACGATTGGTCCCCGGGGAGAAATATGCATGGCGTTTGCCGAGGAGCTTCGGAGCAGGCTGGGCCTGCCCGTGCATCTCTGGGACGAACGGCTGACCACCGTTTCAGCGCAGCGAACGCTGCTGGAAGCGGATGTCAGCCGGAAGAAACGCAAAGGTGTCGTCGACAAGATGGCCGCCAGCTTGATTTTGCAAAACTATTTGGACTCTAAGAGTATAAAGTGAGGGTGATCGCGTATGTCTAAAGATCGTATCGGAAATGAAGAAGAACCGGAAATTATTTATATCCCCGATGAAGAGGGCAATGAAGAAGAGTTCGAAGTGATTATGAAATTCGAAGTCGACGGTTCGGACGCCAAGTATATGATGGTCGTTCCTCTGGATTCTGATGGGAATGAAGATGAAGAGAGCGAAGAGGTATACGCGTTCCGTTACGAGGAAGACGGCGATGACCTGAAGCTGTACACGATCGAAAGCGATGAAGAATGGGAAATTGTTGAGGAGACGTTTAATACGCTCATCGACGAGTTTGACGGAGAAGATGGAAATGACTGATTTTACGGCAGACCAAGCGGTCCTGACGTCGCGGGTTCGCGACGCTTTCGGCCCAATCGTGGAGCTGGAGGACGAATCAGGCAATGCCTCCTATTATCAAGTCGTTCAGGAGTTTGACGTGGCTGGAGCGTCTTATGCGGTATTAATGCTAGAGAATGCATCCAAAGACGAAGAACCGGAGATTTTCAAGATTGTGATGACCGGCGACGAGCTGGAGCTGGTAACGATCGATGACGACGAGGAATGGGAGAACGTATCCGAGCTTTATGACGAATTGACCTTTCCGGAGTAGCTGGGAAGGCGTTGCAGGAGCACGATAGATCAGTCCGGAAAGAGCGGGTTTTTTGCCGCTCTTTTTGGCTGTTAAGGGGGAAGCGGTTTGAGAAAGGCGCTGAAATGGCTGACTGTCCTGCTGTTACTTGTAATCATCGGCGTAGGAGCTGCCGGAATCTATGTATACACAGGCATGCAACCTGTCGAAGCGAAGGAGCAGACGGTCAAGCTCACGATTGAACCGGGAACGGGGACATCGGGGATTGCGGAGTTGCTGGAAAACCAGGGACTAATTAAAAATTCCTTTTTGTTCGTTTCGTATTTAAAATGGAAGTCGGAAGGCAGCAGGTTTCAGGCTGGAGTCTACGAGATGAAACCGGGGGTCACGTATGACGAGATCATCGCCAAGCTGAACAGCGGCGACGTGATCAAAGCGGAAATGATCCGGTTTACGATTCCCGAAGGCTTTACCGTTAAGCAAATGGCCGACAAGCTAGCTGAGGAAGGCTTGGCCGACAAAGAGGTGTTCTTGCAGTTAGCGAAGAATGCAGCCGAGCTTAACGATGAGTTGTTATCTCAAATTCCGGCGGATGAGCAATTGACGTATCGACTGGAAGGGTATTTGTTCCCAGAAACCTATGAGCTGAAAAAAGGCAGTAATGAACGGGATATTATTACTCGCATGCTGCAGGAAACGGGAGTACGGCTTGGCGGAATTCCCGATTTCGCTCAAAAACTGCAGGCTCGCGGGCTTACCCTCGGCGAGCTGATGACGGTCGCTTCGCTGGTGGAGCGCGAGGTTGTTGTTGATACCGAGCGCCCCATGGTGGCCGGGGTTATCTACAACCGACTGAAGGACGGAATGAAGCTGGAAATCGACGCCACGGTGCAGTATGTGCTGGATAAACCGAAGGAGCGTCTGCTGAATTCGGATTTAAGAAGCGTGGACAGCCCCTACAATACTTATTTATACGAAGGACTACCGCCGGGACCTATCGCCGCCCCAAGTCTCAAATCGATTGAAGCGGCGCTGACGCCAAAGGATTCGGAGTACCTGTTCTACGTAACGAAGAAGGATGGCAGCGGGGAGCATCTGTTTGCCAAGACCTATAAAGAGCATTTGAAGAACATCGAGACTAGCAAGGCTATGGCCAATAAATAAAGGTGGTAGTAACAGATGAGCAAAAAACCGGAACTGTTGGTCCCTGCCGGTTCGCTGGAAGAACTAAAGCGTTACTTTGAAGCAGGGGCTGATGCAGCCCTGATCGGTGAATCCAAATACGGAATGCGCCTCCCTGGTGACATGACGACCCGGGACATCGCCGAGGCCGTACAAGTGGCGCGTGAATACAGAGCCAAAATTTACGTCAGCCTCAACAACCTGATGACCAATTCAATGTTGGAGGGGTTGTCCGATTATGTAAAGCAATTGGCGGAATGCGGTGTGGACGCAATCGAATTTGGTGATCCCTCTGTGCTCCAGACAGTGCACAAGTTGGCTCCACAATTGAAGCTGCATTGGAACGCCGAGATGACTTCCACCAACTATGCCACCGCCAACTATTGGGGTGCGAAGGGAGCCTCCCGAGTCATGTTGGCACGCGAGTTGAACATGGACGAGATCACTGCGATGCCCTCCTCGCTAAACATCGAGTCGGAGGTTCAGGTTCATGGAATGACTAATATATATCACTCGAAACGCAGCTTGGTGCAAAGCTATATGACGCATCAAGGACGTCCGGTCGTACCGGGTAGTGATCTGGGCTTGAAACGCGGATTATTCCTCGTCGAGGCGGAGCGGCCAGATGAGAAATTCCCGATTTTCGAGGATGCTAACGGAACGCATATTATGAGTTCCGACGATATCTGTATTTTGGAAGATTTGCACCTGCTGATGGCTTCAGGTGTCGACAGCTTCAAAATCGAGACGCTGCTGAAGCCGGAGGCTTATAACGAAATTGTGATTACCTCGTATCGCATGGCGATTGAGGCCTATTTCCGCGATCCGAAAGGGTACGAGCTTGATGAGAGCTGGATCGAGGCCATCCGGGATGTGCAAGATCCGGAGCGGGAGCTTACCTTCGGCTTCTTCTACAAAGAACAAGTCTATTGAGAGGAAGTCAAAAAGTCGGCTTTTGATCACGATGTTGAATCGTGGAGGCTTAATCGACATCGAATCTTGAATTCAGCCGGGCCTTCCGTTGCTCACGTAGGCTCACCTACGCTGCGCTACTCAGTCCCTAGCTTCATCCAACCTTCTCGGTGCTGAAAAGCCGACTTTTTGACCTGATTTAAAGCTTTAACATTCAAAAATCTTAAAAAATGAGAGGTGAACGAAGATGCAAACAGCGGAGAAACATATGCCGAAATATGCGGGGAAACGTAACCGGTTGACGAAACCCGAACTGCTCGCCCCGGCGGGTAATCTGGAAAAACTGAAATTCGCCGTCCATTACGGTGCCGACGCCGTGTATATCGGGGGACAACAATACGGCCTTCGTTCCAATGCGGATAACTTCAGTTTCGAAGAAATGCGGGAAGGCGTGGATTTTGCCAAGAAATACGGCGCGAAAGTGTTTGTCGCCACAAATATCTACGCCCATAACGAGGATTTGGAGGGCATCGAGGAATATCTGCGGAATCTGTACGAGGCGGGAATCGCAGCGATTATTGTTGCTGATCCGGTGATCATTGAAACGGCCCAGCGGGTTGTACCAGAATTGGAGGTTCACCTCAGCACCCAACAGTCGACCGTCAATTGGCAGGCGGTTCAATTTTGGAAGGACCAGGGTTTACCGCGAGTCGTGCTGGGACGTGAGACCAGCCTGGAAGAAATCGAGGAGATTAAACGTCATGTCGACATTGAGATTGAGGCGTTTATTCATGGCGCGATGTGCTCTTCTTTTTCAGGGAGATGCGTGTTGTCGAACCATTTCACCGACCGCGACTCCAATCGGGGAGGCTGCTGCCAATCCTGCCGCTGGAAATACGATCTGTTTACGGATGCGCGTTCGGAGGGGGAATGGATCTCTCAGGAAGAGGCCCGCGATAACAAGGTGTTGGAGAAGTTCCGCCTGGGCGTAACTCAGCTTCCTTTGTTCGAGGAAGAGGACAACGCGTTTACGATGGGTTCAAAGGATTTGTGTATGATTGGGCATGTTCCCGATTTGATCGATGTTGGCGTGGACAGCTTCAAAATTGAAGGCCGGATGAAGTCGATCCATTATGTGGCGACGGTTGTTAACGTTTATCGGCAAGCAATTGATGCCTACATGGCGGATCCGGACAATTATGTCCTGAAGCCGGAGTGGATTGAAGAAATCAATAAGGCGGCGAATCGCCCGCTGAACACGGGATTTTTCTACGATACTCCGGATCATGAAGATCATATTTACGAGCCGGAAGAAAAAGCGGCGCCTTATGATTTCGCCGGATTGGTCATGGAATATGACGAAACGACCGGAATGGCGACGATTCAACAGCGGAATCATTTTAAACCTGGGCAAGAGGTGGAGTTTTTTGGCCCGGGAGGCACCTTCTTTAAGCAAACGGTCGGAACCATTTACGACGAGGCCGGAAATGAACTGGATGCCGCCCGTCACCCGCTGCAACGAATCAAATTAAAGGTCGAGCAGCCAGTATCCTATTTCGATATGATGCGGAAAAAGAAGTAATGTAAAAATCAATATGCTTTGGGGCCTGTTCGTTTATAGGACGAAAGGCCCTTTTTTGTGTTTTTTGTCAAGATTATTTAAAATCCGATACATATGAAACCGATATTATAGAGGAGAACGTCAGGTATTGTCGAATATTTTGAGTAGCTGACGAGAGATGTGAACAACTAACTGTTTTATGCATGACCTCAAGCCCAAAAACTGGGGTCTGCAACTATTAAGAGTGGCGGGTGATCAACATGAGTCTGGTTCCGAAGAACGAGGACCAAGCAACTAACAACAAGATGAAGGAAAAGAAGCAAAAGAAGCAAAAGGGAGAACGGACCAAGTCAAAAGCAAGCAATCCATCAGGCAAAACTCCGTTTAATTTCAAAGCTTTGTTGGCTTCACTGCAGGACAAATTACCTAAACAAATCAATCCTTCGAAGTCGGTAGGCATTCGGTTGTTCCTGATTTTCTTTATTGCAATCATGTTTTTCGTGCTGACCATCGGGATTATGTCTTCCCAAATGGCGAAGGGGACGATTCAGGACAATGCGGAACAAGCCAACCTTCAGACGATTGTTCAGACCTCGCAAAAGCTGGATATCGTCATGCAAAAGTATGAAGAGAATCTGCAGCAAATGTTCCTGGACGACGAAATGCAAAATGCCATCATGGATGCTTCCTTGTCGAACCTTACGGACTATGACAAGTTTACCGCAACCAACAAGATGAGAACTCGCTTGAATACGCTAACATTCTCAACTAAGGGAGTTTCAGCGGTTTACATGTTGTCGGCGGACAAAATCGTGGATGATGTAACTTCGGGCAGCGCGGATATCAATTTCTTGGCCACCGTGCGTGAAGAGGCTTGGTTCAAGGATCTAGCCGGCGCAACCAAGACGGTTTGGTTGAATGTTCCATCCGAAGGGAAGAACACACAAGTCTTCCGCCTAGCTCGCTCGGTACAAAGTGTCAACAGTATGAAACGTTTCGTTCTGATCACCGATGTTAATTTGGACGTATTGAACGGTTATTTGAAAGAAGTTAAATTGGGGGAAAACTCCAAACTTCAAATGCTAACACAGGATAATATTGTGGTTGGTTCCTCCGTCGATGGTGATGAGGGAAAACCTAGCGAATTTAATCTGGGACAAAGCAGCGAGCCTTTTGGCAGCCTTCGGACCAAGGATGCAAGCGGCAACTCTGTTCTCGCCTCGTTCAACACTCAGGCGTCTGGTTGGAAGTTGATCGGCACCGTGGATGCGGCGGAACTGACAAAAAGCGCAGACCGTATCCTGATGTTTACGATGTTCTCCCTGGTTGTTGTTGCGATTATCGCCATTCTGATTGGCATTTGGATGGTTCGCATGATCGCGCATCCGCTCGGCAAGTTGAGAAACCTGATGGAGGAAGGCTCCCGAGGGAATCTGAACGTTCGGATGAATACGAAAGCGAAGGATGAGATCGGTCAACTGACGGTGAGCTTTAACGTGATGATGGAGAATATCACTACCCTCGTCAAACAGACCAATCATTCCGCGCAGGATGTTTTGGATACAGCTACTGAATTGACACAAGCCTCGAACAAAACGGCGTTGTCCGCTAAAGAAATCGCGGTTGCGACTGAAGAAATCGCTAACGGGGCGACCAGCTTGGCGAACGAAGCTGAACGCGGCAATGAGCTGACAGAGAATATTTCCCGTCAGATGGAACGAGTCATCCAAACGAACAAAGAGATGGAAAACTCGGCACGTCAGGTGGAGAAATCCAGTCAGCAAGGGACCGAGTTTTTGGGCGGATTGATGGAGAAAACCAACATGACCGTCGAAATGATCAATGCGTTGACCGCCAAAGTCGACTCGCTCAAAGCGAGCACAGGGTCCGTCTTGAAAGTGCTTGATGTGATGCAGAACATTACGCAACAAACGAATATCCTGTCGCTGAACGCTACGATTGAAGCGGCTCGCGCAGGTGCTGCCGGCCGAGGGTTCATGGTCGTTGCCGATGAGATTCGTCAATTGGCGGATCAATCCCGTCAATCGATCACCATGGTTGGTGAAATTACGGATACGATTCAGAAAGAGATGAACGAAACGGTCAAAACCCTATCCGAAGCGAGTCCGATCTTCCAGGAGCAAATCGCGTCGGTACAGGAAACCAGCCAAATTTTCGTATCCGTGCAGCAGCAAATGGAAGGTTTCGTCCATCATCTCGATTCCGTGACGGCTTCCATCGACCAACTGAACGAATCGCAATCGGTATTGTCCGAAGCGATGAGCAACGTCAGTGCGGTTGCGCAACAATCGTCCGCTACGTCCGAAGAGGTTGCCTCGCTCTCCAGCGAGCAGCAAACCGTCGGCGATCAGCTGGTGCAGCTGTCGAACAAATTGGAGAACGTGTCGACCGGCTTGAAAGAGTCGTTGTCCAAGTTCACCGTATAGAAGGCAGGCTTAGCGCCTGAATATGAGTATGACCCGGTTTCCCGAGGGTTCCGGGGGTCGGAGAGAAGCCCGGTCAATCTGCGAATGCAGGTTTGGCCGGGTTTTTTATTGTTATAACGACCACGGGCCGCTCTTGTCCGCCGACGAGCATGAGCAGTGGGCATCGGGGGTAGCGGGTAGGGGCGGCGGTTTAGTCCGACTTTTCCCAGGAAATAATGGGAACAGAACGGAGGGCGAACGATGTCGTTATTGCGCAAAAAACGGATATTTTATTTGCTGCTGTCCTTTATGGTAGTAATCGGGTTGTTTGCGCTGCGTATCGCCTGGATTCAGACGGCTTCGGCGTTTAAGGCTGTGACCGTTAGCGGGAAGACGATCAATGAATTAGCCGTTCGGCAGCGTGAAGAGAGCATCGAATTGGATCCGGGGAGAGGACATATCTTCGACCGTAATGGGAAGCCGTTGACGGGGGAGTTGGCTTGGACGCCAATCCTGTTTCCGGTTCGTAAATTGCCCGAAGAACCTCAGCTTGCCAGCATGGCGGCCGCGCTGGGGACGACCGTTACCGAACTTCGAAGCACATGGGAACAACTGGAGCGCCCTTACACCTGGCCGAAGCCGGGGGGAGAACCGGGCGAGCCGCTCCGGTTAAACGAAGAGGCGGCTCGTATGTTGCCGAAGCTTGAAGGTCTGGAAGTGCTGCCTTATATGACGCGTTACGGGCCGGGCAAACGGGGCAACCAGTGGCTTGGATTTGTGACGCAGCGGCCGGATGTCATTCGGAAGCTTCGGGAGAACAAACATCAGCCAGACTTCGCGTTGACCTTGCAGGTCGGTGCCTCTGGTTTGGAGAAAACGCTCGACGGGTTACTGCGGGGACTTGGCGGCGTCAGGGCTGCCTACGCGGTTGACGGGCGAAAGGACCCGCTCGGCGGGATGGGCACTCGGGTGAATGCGGACACCAGCCGTTATTACCCGTTGCAAATTCAAACCACGGTGGACGATGAAATTCAGCAGAAAATTGAGCAATTGGCCGTAAAGATGAACGTGACGGAAGGAGCGGTTGTCGTGTTAGATGCGAAGACCGCCGATATCGTATCGATGGTGTCATTCCCTTTTTATGATCCGCACCATGTTGATCCTGCGGCGGAGAACTGGGGTAACAAAGCAGTCAAGGCATCCGTTCCGGGCTCGATATTCAAAACGGTGATTGCGGCTGCCGCCCTGGAGGAGCATGCCACGGTTCCCGGTGAAGTGTTTCACTGCAATGGCCATTATGGCAAATACGGTTTGTCTTGCTGGAAGAAAGGGGGACATGGAAACATCACGCTGGAGGAGGGGTTTGCCAAATCCTGCAACGTTGTATTCGCCACACTGGGAGAGCGGTTAAGTACGGACGCGATGGTTAGGACCGCCGCCAAGCTGGGGCTGGGTCGTCCCATCGGCTGGAGCGATCCTGCCTTCCTCGGAGGGGATGGATTACGGCCGCTGGATCATGAGGAGCCTGGAGTGGTGTTCAACAGTTTGGCGGCAGCGGACGGCGGGGTACGGGCGCAAACTGCCATTGGCCAGCGGGATGTGCTCGTATCCCCGCTCCAAGCGGCCAATTTGGTCGTTAGTTTGCTCCATGGCGGCCAAGTGACGGCGCCGCGCTTAGTCAGCGAGATTCGTTACAAAGACGGATCGCTATTATCCGAGTTACCCACCCAAGCTTCTCCTTCCGCGGCCGGACAGATTCACACGCAGACAGCTAATAGATTGCTGTCCTGGATGAGGCTGGTGGTAACGGACGGCACCGGAGGCGCGCTACAGCAGGCGAAATGGCCATTGGCTGGAAAATCCGGTACGGCTGAAGTTATTCGAAACAACCAACCTCTCAATAACCAATGGTTTATCGGTTACGGTCCGGTGGAAGAACCCCAATATGCCGTGGCGGTCCTAGTCCAGAACCGACCCGAAGGATCCAAACATCTCGCCGCCGAGTTGTTCTGGCGGACTATGGATGTATTAGCTTCACAAGGTTGACCGATTTCCTGTGCTTTCCCCAAAATAATGCGCCTAAACTAGGGACGTCTGTGATAAAATAGTGTAGATGCTATGCTTTTCACGGAGCATGCCAAAGTCATTGATCATAGAAAAGTGGGGAAAGCATATGGAGACTTTGCTGCTATGGTTATTTTATATCTCTACGCTGTACGCTTTTATACCCGGATTGATCACTCGGATCTTCGGTTTTCGCGTATTTAAGCACGGGACCAGCGATAAGGAGTTTGCGCTTACCTTCGACGATGGCCCCGATCCGAAATATACTCCGCAACTGCTTGAATTGCTCAAGCGCCATGGAGCAAAAGCGACATTTTTCCTCGTCGGCTCGAATGCGGAGAAATATCCTGATTTGATTAAACGGATTCACGAGGAAGGCCATTTGATCGGATCGCACAACTATGTGCACAAAACCAACTGGCTAATGGGACCGGCCGCTGTCAAGAAACAAATTCAGAAAACGAATAAGATCATCTACGACGTTACCGGAGTGGATTCCCATTATTATCGTCCGCCGTGGGGAATCGTCAATTTGTTTGATTTTACGAACCGAGGCAACACGCAAATTGTCCTGTGGTCGGCGATGTTTGCCGATTGGCGAGTGAAGGTTGGCGCTGATCGTTTAACGAAACGCATGATGAAGAAACTGCGGGGTGGCGAGGTATTTCTTCTTCACGATTGCGGTGCTACCTTAGGTGCCAATGTCGGAGCGCCGGCTGAGATGCTGACCGCACTGGAGCGCGTGCTGACGGAAGCGGATCGCCGCGGTTTGCGCAGCATTCGCATCGACGAATTAATTCGTGTTACGGAAGAGGCCAAACGTAAAGGTAACCCGGCCAAGGCTACCTCATCCAAAGGGAGAACACCGGTGAAGGTATCCTGGTTCAAACGAGGTATCGTGGCCTTATGGCTGTTGTGGGAGAAGATCTTCCATGTGATATTCCAGCTAAAAACACCGGACACCCAAAATCCATTCCTTCATTTCCGTATCCGTCCTTACCATGGGGAGCCGGTGGCCCTCAATGATGGGAAAACTCTTCAAGCCGGCGATCAGGTCATGGAGCTCCATTTTGATAATAAGAAGCTCTATGAAATCGGGACTCGCTCGAGAACTACGGTGCAGCTGGCGATCCAAATGATACGTAATTTTGAGAAAACACTGCCGAAACTGGCCCAATACATCTACGACCATCCCGAACTCCAAGAGGTCAAAGCATTGTACGGCGTCAGTATGATTAATCGGGGACCCGAGCAATTCGGATTTATTATTACGGATTTACCGAAAGGTTGGTTTGCGAGCTCGACCCAAATCTATCTGAAATTATTGATGAGCGTTATACATCCTGCAGGAACGTCGAGATTAAAAGAGCAACCTCAAGAATTGGTACCCAAAATGATGGTCATGCCGATGGATCACCTCCTGGCACGGTTCACCGAAACTGGCTCGCATCGCAGCCACTCGACCCTAGAGAAACCTGAGGCCCTAGAAGAGGAGTCTTTACTTAGTGTCTCCTTGCCAACTCGGTAACGGATTACTTCACTTTTATCTTGTGAACAAGAAAGGCCGTATCTGGATCATGATGATCCGGATACGGCCTTTTTGTAAGCCTGCTATTTAGATTTTCATAACGCCACCCGAGCTGGCGTTGGTGACCAATTTGGAATAACGAGCCAAGTAACCGGTTTTGACTTTCGGTTCAAAGCCTTTCCAATTCGCTTTGCGGCGCGTGAGTTCTTCATCGCTGACATGCAGCTCGATCTTGCGGTTATTGAGGTCAAGCTCGATGATATCGCCGTCTTCGACGAAAGCAATTGGCCCGCCTTCCGCTGCCTCCGGAGAGATATGACCGATGCTGATGCCGCGGGAAGCGCCGGAGAAACGTCCGTCGGTGATCAAACCGACCTTGGCGCCCAGCCCCATGCCGACGATTTGCGAAGTCGGTGCCAGCATTTCCGGCATCCCCGGTCCGCCTTTAGGACCTTCATAACGGATAACAACGACGCAGCCTTCTTTGACTTTGCCGCCGGCGATTCCTTCAAGCGCCTCCTCCTGGGAGTCGAAGCAGATGGCAGGACCTTTATGATAGCCGCCAACCGAAGGGTCTACGGCGCCAACTTTGATAACTGAGCCTTCCGGCGCCAGGTTACCGTACAGAATGGCGAGGCCGCCTTTCTCTGAATGCGCCTTGTCGAGCGGACGAATGACGCTCGGGTCGAGAATTTCGCAGCCTGCGACGTTCGCGGCTAGCGTCTTCCCTGTCACGGTCATCTGATCGCCGTAGATCGCCCCCGGCTTCTTCAGGAGTTCGTTGATAACGGCGCTGACGCCGCCGGCCCGGTGTACGTCTTCGATAAAGAGATCGGATGCCGGCGCCAGCTTGGCGATATGCGGCACGCGGTTAGCTACTTCATTGATTCGTTCCAGCGGGTAATCGATCCCTGCTTCCTGGGCCAATGCCAGCGTATGAAGTACGGTATTGGTGGAGCCACCCATCGCCATATCCAGTGCAAAAGCGTTGTCGATGGATTCCTTCGTGACGATGTCACGAGGTTTCAGATCGAGTTCGATCAGTTTCATTAGCTGACGTGCGGATTCTCGAACGAAATCGCGGCGTTCTTCAGCCACAGCGAGAATCGTGCCGTTACCCGGCATAGCCAGACCCAGCGCTTCGGCGAGGCAGTTCATCGAGTTGGCGGTGAACATACCGGAACAGGAGCCGCAGGTTGGACAGCCGTATTGTTCCAGTTCTAGCAGGTCATTATCGCTGATTTGTCCGGCTTGGTGCGCGCCTACGCCTTCAAAGACGGAGGTCAGGGATAATTTCCGACCTTTGCTGTCTACGCCGGCTTTCATCGGTCCACCGCTGACGAAGACGGTAGGGATGTTGACGCGCAACGCGCCCATCATCATTCCCGGTGTGATTTTGTCGCAGTTCGGAATGCAAACCATGCCGTCGAACCAGTGAGCCGAAACAACGGTTTCGAGTGAGTCGGCAATGATTTCACGGCTTGGCAGGGAATAACGCATCCCGATATGCCCCATCGCAATGCCGTCGTCCACGCCGATGGTATTAAATTCAAACGGAACGCCACCCGCTTCGCGGATTGCTTCTTTTACAATCTTGCCAAACTCCTGCAAGTGCACATGCCCAGGCACGATATCGATATAAGAGTTACAGACCGCGATAAACGGCTTGCCGAAATCTTCTTCCTTCACGCCGGCGGCACGCAGCAAACTGCGGTGCGGCGCACGGTCAAAGCCTTTTTTGATCATATCAGAACGCATTTTCTTGGCTGTCATGATCACCGATCCCCCCATGATTAGTTATAGTTTTGGAGCTTTACACCGCTAAAGGTTTTCTCTAAAGTCTATCACAAGTGGTTATGATTTTCTACCGTTGATCACAGGAAATAACGTCAGGACAGGGCGTTTCACGGTCTATGAAAATAAAGAAATCTCCGGGGTCCCGGAGATTTCACAAGGTTCATGCATTAAATCCTGGTTTGCTGCGGGAACCCCCGCCTTTGCGGCCGATGTCCCGATAGAAACCTGTATCGTGTCTTTGGGATGTCGCTTCGCCGCCCTTCTGACCGATTTCCTGATAAAATTCGCGGTTATGGGTTTTCGAGGTCGCTTCGCCGCCTTTTTGCCCAATTTCTTGGTAAAAGGCTTTGCCGTGGTTCTTGGCCGTGGCCAGTCCTCCCAAACGTCCCGCTTCTTCTCGAGTCATTTTGCTTCGGCTTCGTGCCATCGAATCCCTCCTTGATCTTATTTTGGAGTACGTATGTTTTATTTACCACGGATTTCCAAGATGAAACGAGTTTGTTCAAAAAATTCAAGATATCCAAAAAAAAGATACTTTCCGTTTGGCTGGAAGGTATCTTCGAATTTTCAAAACATACGAGTTTAGATCTGATCACGGTTTACCGGCCGCGCCAAGTTGCTGCAAAGCTCGGTGTTCCAGCTTTAACAGCCATTCGACCGGGGGCTCGACCAACGGGGCGCACCATTTGCGTACCCAGCTTTGCGCGAGAAGCAGGGTGAGCGCCACGGCTCCGGCAATGACCAGCAGCCCGCCCGCCTCGCCATGCACGTATCCGTAGAGCGGAGATACGGCCGCCAAGCGCACGATAAAGCCGTGCAGCAGGAAGACGTATAACGTGCGGCGACCGAGCTCGGTGAGATGGCTGGCCCGAGATGGAACGAGGCCTAGAAAGGCAAGTCCGGCCAGCAGCTGTACCGGGTAGAGCAGCAGACGGAACACGCCGGCGTACCATTCGGGATGGCCGAGCTGGATATAGGTCATGCTACCGTACAACCAACCTGAGTTGACGCTTGCCACGCCGAACCCCAAAGAGATCAGCCATCCAAGTGAAATGAGAGCGAAGGAGGCTTTGAATGTTGGGTTCTGCAGTCGCTCTAGCAAGCGTTCGGAGAAATGATAGCCGAGCACAAAAAACGGCAGGAATACAAAAGTCCGCGATATACTAAACCACACACCTTCAATTTGTAGATAGCCGACCAGCACCGCAAGCAGGGTAGAGGCCGCAAGCTGTTGGAGAGGCGAATATTTGCGCATCAGGAGCAACATCATTCGCCAGCCGAGATGACTGACCAGGAACCACAGCAGCAAATACGGTGCGAAGAAGGAATGGTGAATGTGGTCTACCTGAAACACCGAAGCGTCCAGTACAGAGTATAAGCTTTGGAAAATAACATACTGCAAGCCGATCTGCAGCATGATCTTCCTTCCCTTGCCGCCGGTTAAATTAGACTTGGCAAAATAACCGGTCACGAAAACGAACAGGGGCATATGAAATGTAAATATCCACTGGTAGAGGGTATGCAGCCCGTCAATCCGCGTAGTTAGCGGTTCGATGGCGTTGCCGACGAATACACAGAGGATCAACAAGAAACGTAGGTTCAGGAAAAATACCTCACCTTGCGGGTTGATTTTGGATGACGTCATGACGGTTCAGGTCCCCTCTTTCCACGGAAACATCCGCAGCGGATATCATTTTAAATTTAAATAAATGAATTCATGAATAACGTACTCCATTTGCAGGGTTAGTCTTGTGATAAAAATCACAAATAAAACATCCTCAAAGCCTCGGGTGTGTCGAACTGATGACAGCATGAGCTGCCTTGGTGGAGTTGTAAAAATGGTATAATAAGGACATGGATGTACTGGGAGGACGATGATCATGGCCATGATTGAAGCGCGAGGGCACAAGGCGGTTTGCCGTGCGATTTTGTTTGACAAAGACGGGACGCTGTTGAATTTCATGGGCTTGTGGGGAAGCTGGGCGGCGGCCATCACCGGTCTGATGGAGCGGAAGTTAACCGATTTGGGATCCCCAGGAGGCTTGAACAAAGCAGAACTGCTTGGCCTTCATACAGATGAGGAGAATCGGGTGATCGGTTACGACAAGACCGGCCCGGTCGCCATGGGGACAGAAGAAGAGATCATATCGTTGTTGGCTTCAACGTTATATGCTGCGGGGCTTCCCTGGAACGAAGCGATTACGGTCGTCAGAGAATTAAATGCGAAGGCCATGACTGATCTCAAACAGAGGCGAGAAGCCATTCCCCTGCCAAGGTTACGCGAATTTCTGCAGGGATGCCGAGAAGCGGGTCTCAAGCTGGCAGTCGTCACCTCTGACTCGACATCGGGAGCACAGGAGCATTTGGAATGGATGGGCATCCGGGATGCGTTCGCCAGCGTAGTTGGGCGAGACCGTGTTCCCCGGGGCAAACCGGGACCGGACATGGCGCTGTTAGCTTGCCATGAGCTTGGCATTTTACCAAGTGAAACCGTGGTCATTGGCGATAGCAACGCGGATATGCAGATGGGGAAGCGAGCAGGGGTTGCCCTGAATATTGGATTAGCGGAAGAACACGGTGAGGATCAGCAGGGAGCGAGCTACTTGCAGGATGCGGACGTCATTATCGCCGGCTACGGAGAGTTAACGATACATCTTTAGGAGGTTCGAAACGGATCATGACCAAGGAAATAGACACTTTAGCGGAT
The DNA here is from genome assembly GCF_023195895.1 of Paenibacillus mellifer. Taxonomy (GTDB): domain Bacteria; phylum Bacillota; class Bacilli; order Paenibacillales; family Paenibacillaceae; genus Fontibacillus; species Fontibacillus mellifer. Next base: position 90,921 of record NZ_JALPRK010000014.1, on the reverse strand, counting down.
TGGATTCAGGAAAGCCATCATATTGTTTTTTTTGGCGGGGCCGGGGTATCAACCGAAAGCGGGATCCCCGATTTCCGATCGGCGGCGGGCATCTACCAGATGGAGAAGGCGTCGCCTTACGCGCCGGAGGAGATTTTGAGCCGGCGGTTTTTCGAACGGCATCCCGAGGTATTTTTCGACTTCTATAAGACGAAAATGATCCATACGGAAGCACAGCCGAACGCCGCACATCGCTTCTTGGCCGTGCTGGAACAGGCAGGGAAATTAAACGCCGTGGTCACGCAAAACATCGATGGGCTCCATCAACAGGCGGGAAGCCAGCGCGTGCTGGAGCTGCATGGTTCCGTGCATCGTAACACCTGCATGGACTGCGGCCACACCTATACGCTGGCAGACGTTATGGGAAGCGAGGACGTCGTGCCGCGCTGCGCCTGTGGCGGAATCATCAAGCCGGACGTGGTGTTGTATGGAGAAAGCCTGGATGAACAGGTGATCCAGGATACGGTCGATGCGATTGCCGGCGCCGACCTGTTGCTGATTGGCGGCACCTCGCTGACGGTGCAGCCGGCGGCGCATTTAGTCACCTATTTCCGCGGTGAGCGGACGGTGCTGATCAATGCTTCTTCCACCTCCTATGACCATAGAGCTAGTCTATTGATCACCGAGCCCATCGGCGCGGTGTTGGTGGCCGTCTCTCAGAAGCTGGGTCTGGAGGAGTAATCCCAAGCTCACTCCACGGAGAGAGTCCGGGTCACCGCTCTGCGATATTCGCTTGGGGATTCGTGATGGAACCGACGAAACTGCCGTGAGAAGTAGAGCGGATCGGTGAGACCGACGGAAGCTGCGATCTGCTCGATCGACAGCTCCGGTCGTTCGCGAAGGAGCTGCCGCGATTTATCGATTCTGAGCTTCAGCAGGTAGGTGACCGGGGTGAAGCCCGTTTCTTTCTTAAAGATTCGCGAGAGATAAGCCCGGTTGTATCCCATCGAAGCGCACATTTGTTCAATGGAGACCGGATGCGCATATTGGCTGGCCATATAATGAATCATTTGCTTCACGATCCGCTGAACGCCCGATTCACCCGACGGCAACGCCGATGCTATGCCCAGCGTCTCCTGGGCTTCGGCCATAATTTGATGCAACAGCCCCAGCGAGAGCAGATGGGAGCTGTTTTTTTTCGATTTAAAGGTCTGTAATACGCTGCTCAGCATCGTTGGAATCGAACTTCCATCTCCATGCCGAAACACCGGCTGTTCCGGTGTGAATCCCGCCCGATTTACGAGCTCGGCCGCCTTTGCGCCAGTGAATGCAATCCAGCGATAACGCCATGGCTCGGCCAGGTCGGAAGCATAGTAAACGAGCTGATCGGGGAGAATCAGGAAGCCGTCTCCTTCGCTCAGCTCATACGAGGCGGATTCGGTCCGAAACATACCTTTGCCCTGCTCCACGAAATGCAGGAGGTAATAATCATATACTTTCGGGCCCAAGCGGTGATCGGGCAGAGTCTGACTTTCACCGGCGAACAGGACATGCAGATCCTCCGCTTCGAATAAATCCGGGTTGGCGGCCGCACTATAGGTTTCTTGCTTCATGGGTCTTGTCTCCTTTTTGGCAGGGACACATACGCCCTGAAGGATATCTTGTACACATTTTACTCCGAAAAGTCACATTTATCTATATAGTTCTCGCAAAGGTGCATTATCAAATCAGAGCGATTTCATTATACTGGGTACAAGAAATAAAGATTCCATGACGATGGGGTGTACGTTAATGAAGAAGAATGAAATGGAACAATTGTTTATATCCAAATTCGGGGGAAGCTCCGAGTCGCTGCACGTATTCAACGCGCCGGGACGCGTCAATCTGATCGGCGAGCATATCGACTATAACGGGGGGTATGTATTCCCAGCCGCGCTGGAATTCGGGACGACGCTAGCGATCCGTAAACGGGCGGACGGTAAAGTCTCCTTCGCTTCAAGTAATCTGCCTTATACCGCGGAACTAAAACTGGAAGAACTCGGCACTAGCAAAACCGGCGAATGGATCGATTATCCGATCGGCACATACGTAGAGCTGAAGAAGCTGGGTATCTCGCTTACAAGCGGATACGACCTCCTGTTCCACGGTGAAATTCCGAACGGTTCGGGATTGTCCTCCTCGGCATCGATCGAAGTGGTGACGGCTTTTGCCTTCCTGAGTATGGAAGGGAAAGAGACGAACAAAGTTGAAATTGCCCGGCTATCCCAGCGGGCGGAGAATCAGTACGTCGGTGTGAACAGCGGCATCATGGACCAGTTTGCCGTCGCGAATGGGGCGCAGGATCATGCGATTCTGCTGATGTGCGACACCTTGGAATACAAGCTCGTGCCGTTCCGTACAGGCGCGTATAAGCTCGTGATCAGCAACACGAAGAAACGCCGGGGGCTAGTGGATTCCAAGTACAACGAACGGCGTTCGGAATGTGATGAAGCGTTGGCGATTTTGCAAAAACGTGAACCGAGCCTGGAGTTCTTGGCCCATCTAAAGCCGGAGCAACTGGAGCAATGGCAGGGGGATTTTTCAAACGAAGTCCTGTTGAAACGGGCTAAACACGTCGTGGAAGAGAATGCGCGCGTGTTGAAATCGGTGGACGCGCTGAGCGCGAACGACCTGAAGACCTTCGGCGAACTGATGAATGCTTCGCATGATTCATTGCGCGATTTGTACGAAGTGAGCTGCCTGGAGCTGGACGTGATGGTTGAGGAAGCGCGGAAAATTGATGGCACGCTGGGCGCTCGGATGACCGGGGCTGGGTTTGGCGGTTGTACGGTATCGCTGGTGCACGAGGATTCCGTAGAGCGATTCGTGGCTGAAGTTGGTCAGGCTTATAAAGAGCGGACAGGGTTAGACGGCGAGTTTTACGTGTGCGGCGTAGGCGACGGCGTGCATGAGATGAAAGGGGAGAAATAACCATGGCGATATTGGTGACGGGGGGAGCCGGTTATATCGGTTCGCATACGGTAGCTGCGCTGCTGGAGCAAGGCAAAGAGGTCGTTGTCATCGACAACCTGCAGACCGGACATCGCGGAGCGCTGCTCGGCGGTAAGCTCTACGAAGGGGATTTGCGGGATAAAGCCCTTCTGGCTAAGTTATTTGCCGAGAACGAGATCGAAGCGGTGATTCACTTTGCCGCGAACTCCCTGGTTGGGGAAAGCATGAAGGATCCAGTGAAGTATTTCGACAATAACGTATACGGAACGCTATGTTTGCTGGACGCCATGGATCAGGCAAATGTGCGTAAAATCGTGTTCTCCTCTACGGCGGCAACCTACGGCGAACCGGAAAAGGTACCGATTGAGGAAACCGATCCGACTCGGCCTACGAACGTGTATGGGGAAACCAAGCTGACCATGGAACGGATGATGGCCTGGTTTGATCAGGTGCTGGGGATCAAATACGTATCGCTGCGCTATTTTAATGCGGCGGGGGCCCATGAAAGCGGTAAGATTGGCGAAGACCATCGTCCGGAAAGCCATCTGATCCCATTGATCATTCAAGCGGCATTGGGACAACGTCCATCGATTCAAGTGTTCGGCGACGATTACAATACGGCTGACGGTACCTGCGTCCGTGACTATATCCATGTGAGCGATTTGGCCGACGCCCATCTGCGCGCGGTGAATCATTTGCTCGGCGGCGGGGAGAGCGACGTATTCAATCTCGGCAACGGGCAAGGCTTCTCGGTTAAGGAAGTCATCGAAACCGTGAAAGACGTTACTGGCCACGACTTCCCGGTCGTCATCAGCCCGCGCCGCGCCGGGGATCCGGCGGTGCTCATCGCATCTTCGGACAAAGCCCGCCATGTGCTGGGCTGGAATCCAACCCGCAACCAATTGGCGAACATCATCGAAAGCGCGTGGCAGTGGCATAACAGCCATCCAAACGGCTATAACGACTAAGGGAGTGTAACGCGATGGGAGTAGAAGAGAGAAATCGTCAAGAAACGCTTCATGCCATCGAACGACTGGTGAATTATGCGCTGGAGCAGGGCCTTATCGATTGGTGGGACGTAGACTATTCGCGCAATCGCCTGCTGGAGTTGTTTTCGTTCGATGAGCCGTTCGCGGGTGCAGTTTCGGAGGAGGTGCTGACCGGTCCGCAGGAGCCGCTCGAAATCTTGATTGATTACGGAGTCTCGATCGGCCTGATTCCGGAAGATACCGCCACTTACCGCGATTTGCTGGACGCTCAAATCATGGGTCTGCTGATGCCGCGCCCATCGGAAACGATCGCGGCCTTCCGCAAAACGGAAACCGAGCAGGGAATTATCGCGGCAACTGACGCGTTCTATAAGCTGTCCGTGGACAGCAATTATATCCGGATGGACCGGGTTCGCCAAAACATCTATTGGGAACAACCTACTCCGTTCGGGGACATGGAAATCACGATTAATCTGTCCAAACCGGAGAAAAATCCGAAGGAAATCGCCATGGCTAAGCTGCTACCGCCGCCGGTGTATCCGAAATGCCAGCTATGTCGCGAGAACGTTGGTTATGCGGGACGGATCAATCATCCGGCCCGTCAGAACTTGCGCGTCATTCCGCTGACCCTAAACGAAGAGCCATGGTTTTTCCAATACTCGCCTTATGTGTATTACAACGAACATTGCATCGTATTCCACCACGATCACGTGCCGATGAAGTTGACGCGCGATACGTTTAAGCGTCTGCTTGATTTCACAACGTTGTTCCCGCATTATTTCATCGGCTCCAATGCGGATCTGCCGATCGTTGGCGGTTCGATCCTGACTCACGACCATTTCCAGGGGGGACGGCATACGTTTCCGTTGGAGAAGGCCCCGGTGGAAGCCGTCTTCTCCCATCCGGACTTCGCCGGCGTGACCGTCGGGATGGTGAAGTGGCCGATGTCCGTGCTGCGGGTGAACGGTCAGGACCGCGAGGCTGTGCTGGAAGCGGCGGACGATCTATACGAGAAATGGAAGCAATACAGCGATCCGTCGGCCGACGTCCTAGTATTCTCCGAGGAGAAAGGGGAATCCGTGCCGCATAATACGGTGACCCCAATCGTCCGTCGCAGTGCAGATGGCGGTTACGAGGCGGACATCGTCCTACGGAACAACCGGACGAACGAACAGCATCCCGAGGGGATCTTCCATCCGCACCGCGAGATGCACCACATCAAGAAGGAAAACATTGGTCTGATCGAAGTGATGGGTGTGGCGATTCTCCCAGGCCGGCTGAAGGAAGAGCTGGCGGGAGTTGCGGCCATTCTGAGCGGGGACAAAACGTTGTACGAGGAGACCGTATCCGATCCCGGGTCTCGCCTGGCCGTGCACGCGGATTGGGTGAAAGAACTGGTCGCACGCGTAGGTATGTCACTGGCGCGTGAAGAGGCCGAAGTGTTGCTGCGTGACGAGGTCGGCAGCAAGTTCGCGGAGATTCTCGGACATGCCGGAGTATTCAAAGCGACGCCGGAAGGACGCGAAGCTTTCGAACGGTTTGTCGTTTCGATCGGTTACCGCAGACAGTAGAGCAGACGAACAGGTTGGATTGTACGGGGTCGCCCAAACCGAAGAGGTTTGGAGCGGCCTCGTTTCTGTTTGTTATTCCATTACAGTTAGAAGTATAATAGTTTGGGAGTACGAAGAGGCTAAGGTAGCATGAACCCCATTTACATAACTGAATATAGGAGGATTTTGGCATGGACAATTTCGTATTTCATAACCCGACGAAGCTGATCTTCGGTAAAGGTCAGCTGGAGTCGCTGCGTACCGAGGTTCCGGACTATGGAAGAAAAGTGCTGTTAGTTTACGGCGGTGGCAGCATCAAACGCAGCGGACTGTACGATCAAGTGACAGCTATTCTGCGGGAAATCGGCGCTGAGGTAACGGAGCTGGCGGGCGTCGAGCCGAACCCGCGTCTGTCTACGGTACATCGCGGGGTTGAGCTGTGCAAGTCGAACGGTATCGAGCTGGTCCTCGCGGTCGGCGGCGGCAGCGTGTTGGACTGCTCGAAGGCGATTGCTGTCGGCGCTAAATACGACGGAGATATGTGGGATTTCGCGGAGCGGAAGGCCGTGCCGAAAGCAGCCCTGCCGCTTGGAACCGTGCTGACGATGGCCGCAACCGGCTCGGAAATGAACGGCAATTCCGTCATTTCCAACGAAGCGACGAAGGAGAAGCTCGGTTGGGGCAGCAAGCTGGCTTACCCGGCGTTCTCCATCCTTGATCCGCAGTTCACGGCATCCTTACCGAAGGAGCAGACCGTTTACGGAATGGTCGACATTATGTCCCATGTATTTGAGCATTATTTCCATCCGACACCGAACACCCCGCTGCAGGACGAGTTCTGCGAAGCTTTGCTTCGGACAGTGATCGAAACTGCGCCGAAGCTGGCTGCGGATTTGGAGAACTACGACCTTCGGGAAACGATTCTGCTCTGCGGTACGATGGCGCTTAATGGCGTGCTGAATATGGGCTTGTCCGGAGACTGGGCGACCCACAATATCGAGCATGCCGTATCGGCGGTTTACGATATTCCACATGGCGGGGGCCTGGCTATCCTGTTCCCGAACTGGATGAAATACAACATGAAGCAGGATATCGCTCGCTTCAAGCGTCTGGCGATCAACGTCTTCAACGTGAATCCTGCGGGTAAGAGCGACGAGGCGGTCGCGCTCGAGGGGATTGAAGCGTTGCGGTCGTTCTGGAATTCAATCGGCGCTCCAAGCCGTCTGGCCGATTACGGTATTGACGACAGCCAGCTAGAAGTCATGGCCGAGAAGGCGGTTCGCTTCGGCTCGTTCGGTAATTTTGCTGTGCTGGATAAACAAGACGTGCTTGAAATATATCGCATGTCCCTGTAAGTGCCTCTCATCACCGGTTTCGCGGCATCCCGCTGCGAGCCGGTTTTTCTTTTTCGAAACATATTTCTCCATTTTACGTATGTATTTGTAGAGTACAGCAATATTTTGGGTAGAGGGAGGAACGGGATGGAAGCGCTGTTTTGGGGTTGTTTCGTCGGCGGTGCCTTGTTTGCCGTTATCAGCGCATTGCTTGGCGACTTGCTCGGAAGCTGGCTGGACGGCGTGTTCGATTTCCTGTCCGTGGATTTTCTCAAGCCGATTATCACGGCTTCGGCAATTACGTCGTTCGGCGGTGCCGGCATCTTGCTGGACCGATACACCGGACTCGGATCGGCCGGCGTGGTGATCCTGGCCATTGTGGCCGCTGTTTTGTTATCTGCCGTCGTGTACTTCGCTTATGTTCGGCCGATGGAAAACAGCGAAAATTCCACGGGATTTTCCGAATCAGAACTACCCGGCAAGGTCGGCGAAGTGACCGTACCCATCCCGGCACAAGGGTATGGCGAAGTGATGGTGAAGCTGGTTGGCGGCAACACCCTTCATATCGCGTCTAGCTGGGACCGGAAGGAGATTTCCGCCGGAACCGTCGTTGTTGTCATTGAGACGACGAAGGAGGGGACCGTCCAAGTTTCCGAGCTATATCCCCACCCGATGTAACACCATTACAAGAAGAGGGAGCTGTTGTCATTGTTCGAAAGTATTCCGGATTTCCTGCTTATCCCCGTCATCGTGATCGCAGTCATTATCGTGCTTGGGCTGGCGTTTTGGGCGAGGTACAAAACGGTAAGTCCTGACGAAGCGATGATCGTTACGGGTTCTTTTCTAGGGGGCAAGAACATATCCGACGACCAATCCGGCCGTAAAATAAAAATTGTGCGCGGTGGCGGGGCGTTTATCTGGCCGATTTTTCAGAAAGCCGAGTTCATGTCACTGCTCTCCCATAAGCTGGACGTCATGACCCCGGAGGTCTATACCGAGCAAGGCGTACCGGTTTCTGCAGACGGGGTGGCTATCATCAAGGTAGGCAGCTCGATTGAGGACGTTGCGACGGCGGCCGAGCAGTTTATGGGCAAACCGATCGAATCGCTCAAAGGCGAGGCTCAGGAAGTGCTCGAAGGCCATTTGCGTTCGATTCTTGGCTCGATGACCGTCGAGGAAGTGTACCGGAACCGCGATAAGTTCGCCCAGGAAGTGCAAGGCGTGGCGGCTCGCGACCTGAAGAAAATGGGGCTGCAGATCGTCTCGTTCACGATCAAGGACGTAAGGGATAAACACGGATACCTGGAGGCACTCGGTAAACCGCGGATCGCTGCGGTCAAGCGGGACGCCGATATCGCTGAGGCGGAAGCCCTGCGGGATGCCCGGATTCAAAAAGCGTTAGCCGAAGAAGCTGGACAGAAAGCCGAATTGGTCCGTGATACGAACATCGCCGGTGCGGAGAAGGACAAAGAGCTGAAGGTGGCTGAATTTAAGAAAGAGCAAGACACCGCCAAGGCCGAAGCCGACCAGGCTTACCATATTCAGGAAGCTCGGGCCAAGCAGACGATGGTGGAAGAGCAAATGAAAGTTGAGCTGGTACGCAAGGAACGGGAAATCGACTTGCAGGATAAGGAGATCACCGTTCGCCAGAAGCAATATGACGCTGAGGTGAAGAAGAAAGCCGATGCGGACCGTTATGCGGTCGAACAGGCTGCCGAAGCCGAAAAGGCGCGGAAAATGCGAGAAGCCGACGCGCTGCAATATTCGATCGAGACGCAAGCCAAAGCTTCCGCCGAACAGAAGCGCTTAGAGGGTTTGGCGATCGCGGATGCCGAACGGGCCAAAGGGACAGCGGATGCCGAAATCATCCGTCTCCGCGGTTTGGCCGAGGCCGAAGCGAAGGAGAAGCTGGCCGAAGCGTTCCAGAAATTCGGCGAGGCCGCGATCCTCGACATCGTGACGAAGATGCTGCCGGAGCTTGCTGGCAAAATCGCGGCTCCGTTGTCCTCGATCGACAAGCTAACCGTCGTGGATACCGGCAAAGGCGAGGGGGCTGCCCGCGTCAGCAATTATGTCACCGAGCTCATGGCTACTGCGCCTGATATGCTGAAGAGCGTCTCGGGGATCGAACTCGATCGGTTAATCCAAGGCTTGACCAAAGGTAAAATTGTCGCCGCCTCACCGGCGGCCGAGGTGACTGCTGTGAAGTCCACAGCTTCAGTGAAGGCACCGGAGCCTGTCGCACTGGAGACGGCCGCCTCGAAGGAAACGGAGCAAGACCGGAAGTAAGCCTTTTGTCCGGCTTGACAACCGTCAGCAATCCGTGTAATTTGTCAGAGGATCAATCGCGAATCGGCGTCCCGCTCGGATCATTGGGCGAGGACGCCTTTGAAATGCCTGGGAATTGGCTGACGCGGCCCGGAAAATCAATTATAATGAGCTTAACCGTTTTCGGAGAATAGGAAAAAGAGGTGCTTAGTTGTGAACAGCCTGCGCGTTTCTAAAGTGTTGAATAACAATGTCATCATCGCAAATCACCCGGAGCGTGGCGAGGTCGTAGTGATCGGCAAAGGCATCGGATTTAACCGGAAAACGGGGGACTCGATCCTGCTTGAAGCCGTTGAGAAAATGTTTATCCTCACGAATCAGCAGGAGCAAGAGCAATACAAGCAGCTCGTACCCCAGGTGGATGAACAGTTGATCGAAATTATCGGCGAAATAATCCTGTATATTTCCCAGAAGACGCAAACCGAGCTGAACGAGCATATCCATATCGCGTTGACCGATCACTTGGCATTCGCGATTAAGCGGGCGGAACAGGACATCGCTTTTCATAATCCGTTTTTGTTCGAGACGAAGGAAATCTATCCGGTGGAATTCGAACTGGCGGAATACGCAATCCGACTCATCAAGGAGCGGCTTGGGGTCGATCTCGGCGAGGATGAAATCGGCTTCGTGGCGCTTCACATTAACAGCGCCATGACCAACCGACATATCAGCGAGGTCCGGGGACATGCTCAGTTAATCGCTGACATGGTGGGCATCATCGAGACGGAGCTTCGCTTTACGATCCACCGCAACTCGCTGGATTATTCCCGTTTGCTGACCCATTTGCGGTTTGCGATCGAACGGATTCGACGCGGCGAGCAGGTCAGCGAAGTTGACAAGCTGGAAATGCTGCTGAAGCAGGAGTATCCAACCTTGTATTCGCTTGCTTACAAATTGACCAAAGTGATGGAGCAACGGCTCAAAATGCCAGTATACCAGGCAGAGGTCAGTTATTTGACGATGCATTTGCACCGGGTAGCTCCGGCGAATCTTCAGTAGCTTGCTTGCACGAACTAGAAAGTCCTGCTATAATTCCTAAGTGCATTGGCAACAACTTCATAAATCACAATGTGTGACTGATTCGATCAGGCATGAGTTGATAAGGTTATTTTGGATTGTATTGGGCGATTACGGGGTATTATATCCGTAAGCGATACCGACGCAGAACAAAGAACCTATATTGGCTCATGCCTGTTTTAATTTGTTACACGATGTCATAACAGGAGGGTGTTTATGTTTAAACGTTTGTTTGGTGTTTTGCAGCGGGTAGGTAAAGCGCTGATGTTACCGGTGGCTCTTCTCCCGGCGGCAGGCTTGCTGCTTGGGATCGGCAATATGCTGGTCAGCCCCGAGTTTCTGGATCTGGTGCCTGCCCTAGATAATCACGGCGTTCATGCCGTAGCTACCGTCATGATGAACGCAGGCCAAATCGTCTTCTCGAACCTGGCCTTGCTGTTTGCCGTAGGCGTTGCAGTTGGATTGGCCGGCGGGGAAGGTGTGGCGGGTCTGGCCGCCATCATCGGTTATCTCGTCATGAACGTGACTATGGGCACGGTCATCGGGGTAACGCCTGCGATGATCGGAACCGATCCGGCCTATGCGAGCGTACTCGGTATCCCGACGCTCGCAACCGGGGTGTTCGGCGGGATTATCGTCGGGATCCTGGCCGCCGCCATGTATAACCGGTTCTTCCGGATCGAGCTCCCGTCGTATCTCGGCTTTTTCGCCGGGAAGCGATTTGTGCCGATTATGACGGCTGCGACTTCGCTTCTTCTCGGCTTGCTGATGGTCGTCATCTGGCCGCCGATCCAGGGAGGCCTCAACTCTGCTTCCCACTTCATGTTGGAGCAGAACCGGACGTTGTCCGCGTTTATTTTCGGGGTGGTCGAACGGGCATTGATTCCGTTTGGTTTGCACCATATCTTCTACTCGCCGTTCTGGTTCGAATTTGGCGAATACATCAATAACGCAGGTCAACTCGTTCGCGGGGACCAATCGATCTTCATGGCTCAACTGCGTGACGGCGTGCCGTTTACGGCGGGTACCTTTATGACCGGTAAGTTCCCATTCATGATGTTTGGTTTGCCTGCCGCAGCGCTGGCCATTTATCACGAAGCTCGGCCTGAACACAAGAAATATGTGGCGGGCATTATGGGTTCGGCGGCCTTGACCTCCTTCTTAACGGGGATTACGGAACCTCTGGAATTCTCGTTCTTGTTCGTCGCACCGGTATTGTTTGCAGTGCATACGATTTTTGCCGGTTTGTCTTTCATGACGATGCATATCCTTGGGACGAAAATTGGGATGACCTTCTCCGGCGGTTTGATCGACTATCTGATCTTCGGGGTGATTCCAAACCGGACGCCTTGGTGGAACGTCATCATCGTCGGTCTGATTCTGGCCGTGATTTACTACTTCGGCTTCCGCTACGTTATCCGTAAGTTCAACCTGAAGACGCCAGGCCGCGAAGATCCAGAGACTGAAGGGGATGAAGCGAAAGCGGGAGGCCCAGTTAAGCAGGATGAACTGCCGCAGAATATTTTGTCAGCCTTGGGCGGACAAGAGAACATTGTTCATCTGGATGCTTGCATCACCCGCCTTCGGGTTGAAGTTAAGGACAAAGGCAATGTCAGCAAGGATCGGCTCAAGAAGCTGGGCGCCTCTGGCGTTCTGGAGGTCGGCAACAACGTTCAGGCGATCTTCGGAACCCGTTCCGATACGATCAAATCGCAAATCGCTGACATTATGAGCGGCAAGACGCCGCGGGTGGCGGTCAAGACGGAGGAGGTTAAACCTGCCGAAGTTGAGCAGCAAGCTGCCCAAGACGGCGATGCGATCATCAACGAAGATATCGTGATGCCGGTGAACGGCGAATTGATGGATATCTCCAATGTTCCCGATCCGGTGTTCTCGGAAAGAATGACCGGCGACGGCTTCGCGATTTTGCCTCATGACGGTGTCATTTGCTCTCCGGTGTACGGTAAAGTATTTAACGTCTTCCCGAGTAAGCATGCCATCGGTATTATGTCGGATGGAGGCAAGGAAGTTCTTGTGCATATCGGCGTCAATACGGTGAAGCTGAAAGGCCAAGGCTTTAATGTTCTGGTCAAAGAAGGCGATCTGGTCGCTGCTGGACAACCGATTCTGGAAGTGGACCTCGAATATGTGAAGGAGCATGCTCCTTCGATTATTTCACCGATCGTCTTCTCGAACCTGCCAGAAGGCGCGTCCGTGAAGTTGCATAAGACCGGCAAGCTGCCGAAAGGCGAAGCCGATATCGTTACGATCAAGTAATTCAAGGGGTACCCCGCCGCTGAGTCGGCGGCGGGGCATTTGGCTTTGGTTATCACGATCCCTTACAATGTGATAGGGAGCGTATCTTATATCAATTTTTTCAAAAAATTATAAATCGGAAAGCGAGAGGATCAATCATGGAAAAAATGTTCAAAATTACGGATGAAGACGGAATTCATGCACGCCCGGCAACGGCTCTGGTCAATACTGCAAACAAATTCAAAGGAGCTGAATCCTTCGCTGAAGCGGGCGGCAAGAAAGTAACGTTGAAATCGATTCTTGGCGTATTGTCCCTGGGGTTAGAACAAGGCGATTCTCTGAAACTGATCGTTGAAGGGGAAGAGGCTGCAGAAGCACTTCAAGCGCTCACCGAAGTCATGGTTAATGAAGGGCTGGGGGAAGTGAATGCTTAAGATTGTTGGCATTGCCGCTTCGGCCGGTGTGGCCATCGCCAAAGCCTTCAGATTGGAGCATCCTGATTATACGATCCATCAGCGGGATGCATCCGATTCCGCAGCAGAACTGGCACATCTGGACGATGCTTTGGCCAAATCTCAGCAGGAGCTTGAGGCGATTAAAGAGCGCACGCATCAAGAGCTTGGCGAGAAGAAAGCGGAGATTTTCGAATCCCATTTATTGATTCTAAACGATCCCGAGCTGCTAACCCCGGTTCGCGACAAGATTGCATCTGATAAAGTCACCGCAGCATTTGCGTTAAATGAAACAGCCAATGAATTTATTGCCATGTTTGAAAATATGAAAAGCGCCTACCTTAAGGAACGCGCAGCGGATATGCGGGATGTAACCAAGCGTGTGCTCACACATTTGCTCGGCTTGACTTACGTTAATCCGGCAGACATCAGCGAGGAGGTCATCGTGATTGCGGAAGATTTGACGCCGTCGGATACGGCGCAGCTTAATCGCAATTACGTTAAGGGCTTTACGACGAATATCGGCGGTCGTACGTCGCATTCGGCGATTATGGCCCGATCGCTGGAAATCCCTGCGGTTGTCGGCACCAAAGAGGTGCTGGATAAGGTAAACGGAGGCGACCTTGTGATCGTCGACGGATTGGACGGCAACGTCATCATTAATCCAACCGAGGATGTCTTGAACGAATACAAGGCGAAACGCGATCGACATCTGGAACAAATCGAAGAGTGGAAGAAGCTGCGCGGGGTGCAGACGACTTCGAAAGACGGCGTTCACGTTGAGTTGGCAGCCAACATCGGCACACCTAACGATGTAGTTGGCGTAATGGAGAATGGCGGAGAAGGGGTCGGCTTGTATCGGACGGAGTTCCTGTACATGGGTCGTACCGAGTTGCCTTCGGAGGATGTTCAATTTAACGCCTACAAGACGGTGCTGGAAAAGATGGAAGGCAAGCCGGTTGTCGTGCGGACACTGGATATCGGCGGAGACAAGGAGTTGCCTTATCTCAATCTGCCGAAGGAAATGAACCCGTTCCTGGGCTTCCGCGCCATCCGTCTATGTCTGGAGCAGAAGGACCTGTTCCGTACGCAACTGCGCGCCCTACTTAGGGCGAGCGTCTACGGCACGCTTCGGATCATGTTCCCCATGATTGCCACGCTGGATGAGTTCCGCTCAGCGAAGGCGCTGCTCCTGGAGGAGAAGGAGAAGCTGAAAGCCGAAGGTGTTCAGGTCTCCGACGAGATCCAGCTTGGCATCATGGTCGAGATTCCTTCGACAGCTGTCCTGGCCGATCAGTTCGCCAAAGAAGTAGACTTCTTCAGTATTGGAACCAATGATCTTATTCAATATACGATGGCAGCCGATCGCATGAACGAACGCGTTTCTTATTTGTACCAACCTTATAATCCCGCTATTTTACGGCTGGTCAAAATGGTGATTGATGCCGCCCACAAAGAAGGCAAATGGGCCGGAATGTGCGGCGAGATGGCCGGCGATGCGACAGCGATTCCGTTGTTGCTGGGATTGGGACTGGATGAATTTAGCATGAGCGCAACTTCAATTCTGCCGGCTCGGTCGCAAATTTCCAAGTTGTCTAAAGTGGAAATGGAACAACTGGCTGCTAAGGCGCTGCAAATGCAAACCGCCGCACAGGTCGTCGAACTGGTTCGCGCCATCGGCGAGTAAGGATCGAGATCTTTTCCAACTATAATTATGGGTTTCTTCATAGGCTGGCGCCCTCAAGGCGCCGGCTTTTTTTACGTGCAAGGTTTATTTTTGGTCGATTTTGGGATAAAGTGAGGTAAAACTGTAAGGTCAACTTGAACAAACAAACAACTACATTACAGGAGCTAGAGTTCGTATGCCAAATAACCATGAGAACGTTGGGATCATCGACATCGGTTCAAACTCCATTCGTTTGGCCATTTATGAAACGGCCCCGCAAGGGTATTACCGTTTGATTAACGAATTGAAGGAATCGGCTCGATTAAGTGAAAAAATGAATGCCATTGGAGTTATGGAAGCCAAGGAAATCCATTCGATTGTTCCGATCCTGCGCCAATTTCATGAGGTGTGCAGCGCATATGGCTGCCACGCCATTCGGGTGGCGGCAACAGCGGCCATCCGGAATGCAGCGAATGCGCAGGAAATCGGCAAGCTGCTGGAGCAAGAAACCGGTCTGCCCGTCGAAATCCTATCCGGCGAACAGGAAGCTTATTTCGGGTTTATCGCTGTGGCCGGAGGGATGGCGACCGAGGACGGATTCATTATTGATATCGGGGGCGGGAGTACGGAAATCACTTTGTTTCGCGGCCGGAGGCTGGTGGAGAGCGTCTCTTTGCCGATCGGCGCAGTGAACGCCCAACTGAAATTTGGGGTGACGGAGGAGCCTTGGCCCTCCGATCGGATCGCTCGCCTTCAAGCGGAAGTTGAAAGATTGTTGGACGGTTCGCCCTGGATTGGGGCTCATCCTGGATTACCGCTTATCGGGCTGGGAGGGACTATTCGGACGCTCGGCAAGCTGGATCAACGGCGCCGTAAGTACTCGCTCCGCTTGGCTCATCATTATCGATTGGAACCGGACGGTCTCCGGTATTATGCCGAGACCCTGCCCGAGTTAACGCTGGATAAACGCAAACGAATCGACGGGTTGTCCAAGTCACGGGCGGACATCATTGTCCCGGGGACCCTTCTCCTCAAGGCGGTTTTTGATCGCATTGGGGCGGCATATTGCCTGGTCAGCGGCTCCGGGCTGCGTGAAGGGCTGCTGCAGGATACGCTGGGCCTAGATGTGCCGACTGCTCAAGATGTGCTGGAACGGCAAGCCGAAACACTGCTGACGTTCCATGCGCTGTCCCCCCTTGCTCATTACCGCCAGGTGCGTCGGAACGCGGAGCAGCTGTATCGATTACTGGCGAAGGAGATTATCGACAAGAACCAGGAGAAGCTGATTCAAACGGCGGCCATGTTGTACAAAATTGGCGGAACGCTCCGTTACCACCAATACGATAAGCATACGTTGTATTGGCTATTGCAAGCTCCGCTCGGAGCCTTGACACATCGGGAAGCCGTACTGTGCAGCCTTATTGCGGATTATCCAGCGAATCACGGGAAGAAATCCGGTCTGGAGGAGTTCGGAGATCTGCTGCTGGAAAAGGATGACGAGTTGATTCAGAAACTCGGAGCTTTGTTGGAGGTGGCGATCGCCCTCGACGCCAGTGAGACGCAAATTGTAGAAACGGTGGGGGTGGTTTGGGAAAAGGAAGCGCTGTTGCTGAAGCTGACGTGCCGCAGCCAAGCTTACCTGGAGATCAGGCAGCTCGAAGCTGCGGCCAAGAGCTTCAAGAAAGCGTGGGACCTTAGATTAGAGTGGGAGATTCGTGCATCTTCCACGCGCTGATCTCTCGGGCGGCGAATTGGCTCCGGCAAGAATCCGCTTGGGAACCACTGTGGATCGGCTCATATTTTCCGCTTGGCACCAGCCGTTTCGCTTTCACATTATCGGCTAGCGACAGCAAGAGGATCCGCACCAGCGTCTCCCGGGTTTGCGGCTTGATGACGGGACACATCAGCTCCAGGCGGCGCGTGAGGTTCCGCGTCATCCAGTCGGCACTGGACAACCAGACCTCGGGATTCCCGTCATTTTCAAAATAATAGATACGGGAATGCTCCAGGAAGCGGTCGACGATGCTGCGCACCGTGATCCGTTCGCTTAAGCCCTCGACGCCGGGGCGCAGGCAGCATACGCCGCGCACGATCAGATCGATGCGGACCCCGGCATTGGAGGCATCGTATAATTCGTCGATCATCTCCTGGTTGGATAAGGAGTTCATCTTGGCGATAATCCGCGCTGGGCGGCCAGCGGCGGCATGCTCGGCTTCCCGCTGAATCAGCTCGAACAGCTTGTCCTTCATGACGGTTGGCGCAACCGTCAACGCCTGCCATTGCTCGGCTTCGGAGTAGCCCGTAATGAGATTAAACAACTGGGAGGCATCCTCGCCGATTGCAGAATCGGTCGTAAACAATCCGATATCGGTGTAGAGCCGGGCGGTGATGTCGTTGTAGTTGCCGGTGCCCACATGGACATAACGCTTCAAGTCACGACCTTCTTGGCGAACGACAAGGAGGATCTTGGCATGGGTTTTTAGTCCGACCAGGCCGTAAACGACGTGGCATCCGGCTTTCTCCAGTGTTCGTGCCCAAGCGATGTTCCGCTCCTCGTCAAACCGGGCCTTCAGCTCAACGACGACCGTAACCTGTTTGCCGGATTCCGCAGCTTGCGCCAGTGCTCGGATCAGCGGGGAGTTGCCGCTGACACGGTATAACGTCATCTTGATTGCCATGACCGCCGGATCTTCCGCGGCCTGATCGATGAAATCGGTCACGGCGTCGAAGCTCTCGTACGGGTGATACACCAGTACATCCTTCTGCTTCAATACCTCGAAAAAATCGTCATTCTCATCGAATTCACGCGGATACACCGGATCAACTTGCGGGAATCGCAACCGGGAAAACCCCTTGACCGCGCCCGGGAGACGGCCGAGAAAACCCAGATCAAGGGGGCCTTCGATCTCGAAGACCGCATCGGTAATTTCAAATTCATCCTTCAGCACCTCAAGCGCGTAAGGGTGGATACCCTTCTGAATCTCCAGGCGGACCGGCGCTCCCCAGCGACGCTTACGCAGCTCTTTCTCTATCTCCTCCAGCAAATCCTCGGCGCCTTCTTCGTCGAAAGCCAGGTCGGCGTTACGCGTCAGCCGGAACTCATCGACGGCAAGCGGCGTATATCCGCTGAACAATGTTTGTATATTATGACGGATCAGTTCCTCAATCAGGATAAAAGACTGTTTCTTGCTGTTGGAATGATGCGGCAGCGGGATGATCCGGGACAGGTTTGATGGGATCTGCACAATCGCGAAATAGGGTTCCTTCTCTTCTTCTTCGGATTGCAATACGACGTTCCGTTCCAGCACGACAGCCAAGTAGACGAACCCGGTATGCACGAGGGGAAACGGACGACTCTGGTCGACCGCCATGGGCGTCAGTACGGGGAAGACAATGTCGTGATAATAGGTCTCCATCGATTTGCGCTGCGCTCCGTTCAGTTCGTCGTACTTGAGAAACTGAATGCCCTCTTTGGACAGTTGTCTTGAGAGCTCCCGGTAAGTCCGATATTGCTCGGCAATCATGGCCGAAATTCGGAGGATTAATCTTCGGTATAATCCTGCCGGCGTGTAGCCGGTGAAATCTTTCTTGGTATAACCGGCGCGGATTTGATCCTGGATGCCGGCGACGCGTACGCTCATGAACTCGTCCAAATTACTCGAGACGATGGACAGGAATTTGGCCCTCTCCAGCAAAGGCGTGCCGGAATCCTTGGCTTCCTGCAGCACGCGGCGGTTAAATTCCACCCAGCTGAGATCGCGGTTCAAATATCGCGGTCCTTGTTTTTTCACAACCATATCCGCCATGTAGGTAAGACCTCCGCTAATTTTTTCTTTCTCTGTATCTTTCTATTTTACTATGCTGCGAGGTTTTGAAATGCATGGTTTTGTAAAATCTATGTAAAAATTATAACTCTATGTAAAGTCATTTCGCGAAATGAGGTTTCTTTGATTAGGTTGGCGGCAAAAATGGGTAATATACGGGTATGGCGTTCTTTCGCCAATCGCCAAAACAGGCACAATTTCAAGGAGGTTGTTGCAAGATGAGTACGAACCATCACACGTTTCAACTGAACGCCACGCCAAGAACGGAATTCCACCGTTCCACGCTGCGCCAGCTGAGACAACATGGACGCGTTCCGGCGGTTGTTTATGGAGCGGAGTCCGGGAACCTCGCGGTTCATGTGGATGTGAAGGAGCTTGTGAAGGTCGTGCGTACGGGCAGATCGGAATTCTTTGACCTGAAGCTGGAAGGGGGCCAAACGATTCCGGCGCTAATTAAAGAAGTTCAACAGCAGCAAGGGAAGATCCTGCACGTCGATTTTCAGCAGGTATCCAAAAATAAACCGATCCGTGTAAAAATCCCGCTGCACTATACTGGTACGGCTGCCGGAACTCAAGTGGGCGGCGTTCTGCAGATTCAGGCAACGGAGCTGGAAGTGGAGGGCTTACCGGATGTGCTGCCGGCATCCCTGGACATAGACATTACTTCGCTGGATGCGGGGGACAAGCTGATGGCCGGAGACGTCAAGATGCCGGCAGGGGTGACGATGCATGCTCAGCCGGAAGAGCTGCTGGCATCGATCGTGCTTCCAAGGGTGGCGGATACAGATCTGGCCCAGGATGCTGCGGCAGACGGGGAACCAGCAGGCACGGTCGGCTCGGACGGAGCGGCTGCGGAATAATTTACAGGATCACCGGATGGATCAGGGATGAAGGCTGTTCCGGGCGCTTTGGGCGTCTGGGGCGGCCTTTTTCATGCAGGCGCTCCGGCTTGACGAATCCTGCTAATGTAACTAAAATGGTTGCAGGATAAGAACAATCTTGAATCTATCATTTTATTAGGAAAGTAGGGGTCGCATGCCGCCGAAAATGACAACAAACGCTTTGGCCAAGCGCAAAGCCGAACAACAAAAGCAGCAACAGCAAATGAAGAGAAGACGCCTGATCTGGTTCTCGACGGTGGGGCTGCTTCTCGCCCTGATTATCGTTGTGCTGACCATTCAGCCGAAACCCAAGGCGGCCGAATTTGATTACGCCGCGCTTCCTGTGCTGGGACAAGCCGACGCACCGGTGAAGGTGCTGGAGTTCGGGGACTATCAATGTCCGTCATGTAAACATGTGAATGAACTAATTAAACCGGATTTGGTGAAGGATTATATAGATCAAGGCAAGGTCGCCTTTTATTTCATGAATCTGCCGTTTATCGGCTCTGATTCGTTTACGGCAGCTTTGGCTGCTCAATCGGTATATCATCAAAGCAATGAAGCGTTCTGGACTTATTTTGATGCGATCTTTGAACGTCAGGGAGCGGAGAACAGCGGTTGGGCTTCGCCCGAATTCCTTGTGAATCTGGCTAAGGAATTGGAGCTGCCGATCGATTACGACCTGCTGCAGAAGGATATTGCGGAGGCGACGTACCAGGACGAGGTGGAAGCGCACCTGTCCCGCGGCGATAAGCTCGGCGTAAGCAGCACGCCGACGTTCTTCATCAACGGCGTGGAATACGCCGGCAATCTTGGCGATTACGAGGCGCTGAAGAAAACACTCGACAACGAATTGTCCGCAGAGTAAATATGAGCGAAGGTTGAATGAAGCTAGGGGCTGAGTAGCGGAGCGTACGTATTGGGTACGTGAGCAACTGAAATGTTTCCGTAGGAAACATACATCGGAAGCATACGCTTGTCCCGGGTGAATTCAAGATTCGCCGCCGAATGTTCTTCTACGAATCCGCTTCGTGATCGAAAGAGGACTTTTTCAACTACCTTATAAAGGGAGGGATGGGAGTGCGGGGGTTTCTGAGAGACTACGGCATCTACCTCGCCTGGTTGGTCGCGCTGGTCGCGACGGCGGGCAGCCTGTATTTAAGCGAAGTGCTGCATTATGAGCCGTGCCGGCTGTGCTGGTTTCAGCGGATATTTATGTACCCGCAGGTCATTTTGCTGGGGATCGCGGCATACAAGAACGACCGCCAGATCATCCCGTACGTGCTTCCGTTAAGCGTCATCGGCGGATTAATCTCCATCTATCACTACAGTGAGCAAAAGATCCCTGCACTTGCCAAACTTCTTCCCTGCAAAATAGGCGTGCCGTGCAACGTAGATTACCTGGGTCAAGGCTGGTTCGGATTTATTACGATCCCGTTCATGGCGCTGCTCGCCTTCGTGTTAATCGTTGTGTTCTTGTTAGCGGCTCGGGGCACGAGAGAAGAAGCTGGGGAACAGTAAGCTGGAATAAGGAGTAGGAAGAGGCGGGGCACCTTAGGGGAGGCCTCGCCTTTTTTGTGCGCTCGTTGCCGGGATGTGGAATCTGTAGAAATTACCTTGCGATGGCAACTTTTTAGAGGATATAGCCGTCTGTATGTATGGGGGTGTTGATATTGCATAATATGAGTTTAAAGAAGGATAGATGGAAGAAAACTGCGGGTTGGTTAGGTGTCATTCTGCTGGCCCTGTCGCTGACAGCTTGCGCCGGGAACGGTTCTAAAGCGGGGCCAAATGCAGGGGGTGAAACGAACGAGAATCAACCGGCGCCAGGCAACAATGGCGGCCAAACGGATCCTTCGAACGATACGCCGGATAACACGGCAGGCGAAACGAAGCAGGGGAAGGGCACATTCGTCGGGTTGATTGACAACCATTCAGCGGAGATTGAGCTCGATGGGACGCCAACCGCTTTTCAATTGGATGAAACCTTAGGTGCGATGGCGCAAAACCTGGAGCAAGGGACGC
Source organism: Paenibacillus mellifer (assembly GCF_023195895.1). Taxonomy (GTDB): domain Bacteria; phylum Bacillota; class Bacilli; order Paenibacillales; family Paenibacillaceae; genus Fontibacillus; species Fontibacillus mellifer. Next base: position 69,629 of record NZ_JALPRK010000014.1, on the reverse strand, counting down.
CCGTGTCTATCGAATACGTGGAACGGGCAGTGGAAGGCGATGCTACGCTGAAACAGCTGGTGTTGACGAAGCTGGAGCTGGCTCCCGCCAAATCGACGTTGGAGCTGCCGGCTGAGAAAACGCTCGAGGTCGAGCTGGAAGGGATGAAGGAGACGCGAACCGCCACTTTGGCAAAGGGGGAGGGCTACGCATTTTATATGTTCGACATCTTCTCTTTTGATGCTGAAACCAACAAACTCATGATGAACTATGACTCGGCATATCATGTCGTGATCACTAAGCTGCCTTCCGGTTACGATGTTGAGGAGCTGGCGAAGGCGGCCAAAAGCGATTTGTCCAAGATCGGCAAAGTCGAGCAGTTGTCCGGCGACCAAATTTACGCAACGATGCGTGATGCCGAGCTGTTTCTATTCGCCCAGGGTGACGGAGTAACCCAGGAATACATCGTCAAGAACGTAGATGGGCAAGGATTTGCTTTCCTGCTCAATTCGCCGCAAGGTGAAGCCTCGGAAGGCTTTGGTCCGCTGGCGTTTGCCTCCATCAACACCGTGGTGGCAACGGATTGACACCACTAGAACTAATAACAGCAAAGGAGCAGAAATGTTGCATTTTGTGCAACATTCCCTCTTGAGTTTAGGCGCTTAGGCCAAAGTATTGCATAAAGTGCAACATTTTCACCCGCCGCAGGAGATAATGCCCGAAAATGCTGCACGAAATGCAACAATTTGCGGGTGCGAGGCGCTGTAGTCACTAAATATTGCAGGAAATGCAACATTTCAGGAAGGACTTCAGCAGCGACAGGCGGGGAGCAGCAAAAGGGATCCACGCTGGAAGTGGCTGGCCGCAAACCAACCGCACACCAGTCACTCCGTCACTATATATTGCTTACGGAACGCGCGGGGCGAGCAGCCATTTTTGAGCGCAAACCGGTTCGAGAAATACGGCGTGCTGTTGAAGCCGATGTAGACGGCGATGTCGGCGATCGGCCATTCCGTCTTAAGCAGCAGCAGCTTGGCCTGTTCCAGCCGATAATGGAGCAAATAGTCGTTGGGGGTCATGCCGTATACCTGCTTCATACAGCGGGTGATGTAATTATAGTGGTAATGCAATGCGCCGGCCATTTGCCCGCTGTTCAGCTCCGAGCGGTAATTATTCTTAATGTAGGCTTCGGCCTTTTCTGCAACGACAACCACCGGCGAGGCGTGTGACTCCAGCTGCCTTAAGTCCATCGCGTGAAGCAGCTCCTCGAACCGCTGCTGTCGTATCCAGAACGCCCGGGACTGGCGTTCCCCCAGGCTGTCCAGTAATTGCCGGAACAAACGGAACGTTTGATCCGGAGACGGGAGATCCCACGCCTTCGGCAACTGCAGGGAATAAGGCGAAGCCAGGAAGCGGCCGTAATGCTCGTCCGCATCGGGATAGCGGTGGTCCGCTTCCTCCGCCGGGAGCTGCTGCCACGCGCAAACCGTGTGGAAATGCAGCCAATAAAAAGACGTAGGTTCCTCGCACGGCTTCACCGCATAATGATGTCGATCGGGCAGCAACAGCAGGGATTGACCTGCCCCCAGGCTCCAAGCTTGAACGGCTTCGCCGATGAATAACGTCCCGGATTCCACCACAATCCAATCGAAAATGCCGATATTCCGCCGATTGGGGTGCTCGTCTCCCGGCTGATACACGGTATGTCCGCACTCAAGAAAATAGGGCAGAGGCGGGGCCGTAAGCTGCACCAGCTCCGTTGGTTTGGACAAGCTCATCACCTCCATTTTGAGTGTGAAATATTATAACTTTGAGGTTGCTGGCATTCGTATTTTGATCTAAATATATGAGATAAAATGAGATTTGTCAGTATGATTTTTCAAAAAAGAGGAGGACGCTTTGCGATGAACATGGCCGGGCAAATGCCGCGTTCCGAGCGGATTGCGCTGAATCAGGTACGGATCCGCGACGATTTCTGGAGTTACTATATCGAATTGGTTAAGGATGTGGTCGTTCCCTATCAATGGGAGGCGTTGAACGACCGGGTGGAAGGTGCGGAACCCAGCGGCGCGGTGCGTAATTTTCAAATCGCTGCAGGTTTGGAGCAAGGTGAATTTTACGGACTGGTATTCCAGGACAGCGACTTGGCCAAATGGTTGGAAGCGGCGGCTTATTTATTGGAAGCGGATGCAAACCCGGAGCTGGCAGCCATTGCCGACGGGTTGATCGATACCATCGCCATGGCCCAGCGGGAAGACGGGTATTTGAATACGTATTTTATCCTGAAGGAGCCGGACAAGCGCTGGACGAACCTGACGGAATGCCATGAGCTGTATTGCGCGGGACATTTGATCGAAGCGGGGGTCGCCTATTACCAGGCCACGGGAAAAAGAAAGCTGCTGGACGTGGTCGCGAAGTTTGCGGATTACATCGACAGCGTGTTTGGCACCGAACCCGGCAAGCTGGCCGGCTACGACGGCCATCAGGAAATCGAGCTGGCACTCGTGAAGCTGTACGAGGCGACCGGACAGGAGCGGTATTTGCGGTTAGGCCGATATTTCCTCGATCAGCGGGGGCAGCAGCCGTTCTTTTTCGAGGAGGAGCTGAAGCGGCGGGGTGGCAAAACGCACTGGGCTGGGAGCGGAGAGCACGTCGATCTCGCGTACCATCAGGCGCATCAACCGGTACGGGAACAAGAGACGGCAATAGGTCATGCCGTTCGACTGCTCTACATGTTAACCGGGATGGCCGACGTGGCAGCGCTGACGGGGGATGATACCTTGCTGGCGGCCTGCCGCAAGCTGTGGGACAATATCGTCGGCAAACAGATGTACATTACCGGCGGGGTAGGCTCGATGCCGCAAGGCGAAGCGTTCTCGTTCGATTACGATCTGCCGAACGACACGGTGTATGCGGAGACCTGCGCCTCTATTGGGCTGATCTTCTTCGCCCAGCGGATGCTGCGAATTACGCCGGAATCGAGATATGCCGACGTCATGGAACGGGCCTTGTACAATACAGTCGTTGGCGGAATGGCCCGGGACGGCAAGCATTTCTTCTATGTGAATCCGCTGGAGGTGGATCCGAAAGCTTGCGGAGGCGCGAATCATAAGGTGGACCATGTCAAACCGGTCCGCCAGGAGTGGTTCGGTTGCGCCTGCTGCCCGCCAAACATCGCACGGCTGCTGGCCTCCTTGGGTGAATACATTTATACAGTCCAGGAGGACACGGTGTACGCTCATCTTTATATCGGCGGGGAAGCCGAACTTCAAGTCGCAAGCGGCAAGGTGAAGCTGACGCAAACGACGGACTATCCTTGGGACGGAACGGTGTGTTTCGAAGTGGAGCCGGAAGCGGAAGGCCGCTTTACGCTCGCGCTGCGATTGCCGGATTGGTGCCCGGAAGCGAACCTCAAAGTGAATGGGGAGGTCGTGGCGCTAGAGGGAGGTTTGTTCCAGGACGGTTATATCCGGCTTCAGCGGCAATGGTGTGCGGGGGATGTCGTTGAGCTCAACCTGGCCATGCCAGTGACACGCATGTACAGCCATCCGCTTGTGCGAGCGAACGCCGGTAAAGTGGCATTGCAACGCGGCCCGCTAGTATATTGCCTGGAGCAGGCCGACAATGGAGCAAACCTGCATGAGCTGGTACTGCCGCGCGAGGCGGAGCTTCACGCCGAACGTGAAGGCGGGTTGCTTGGCAGCCTCGTCACCGTGCAGGCGGAGGCGATCCGCCTCTCCGGGCCGGACTGGGACGGCGGGTTGTACAGCTCGTCGGCGCATCTGTTGGAGCAGGCGGCGACGGTCAAGTTCATCCCGTATTACGCCTGGGCCAACCGCGGCGAAGGGGAAATGACGGTGTGGGTGCGCGAGCGTTATTAATGAAATATGGCGCAGGCCCGTTATGAAGTTCAGTCAGAAGGTTAATGAACCTTCCACAATCGGGTTCGTACGTAAACGGCCAAGGCTGCCAGATTCCATAAGGCGCTGGCCATAAATATGACGCCTGTTCCCCACCAGGCGATGACCCAACCTGAGGCGTATACCGCGATCGGCATACCGATGCGGAAGCAGGTTCCGGTAATCCCGGTGATCCGGCCCATGAGATGAGCGGGCGTCTGCTCTTGACGGAACGCGTAAACCGAAACGCTGTATAAGGTTGCGGCAAAACCACATAAGAATAGAGCAGCAACAAACATCATAAGCCCATGTGCTAAAAAGAGAAGAAAATAAGCAAGTGCGTTCAGCAGGATGGAAACGCCGAACACTTTGCCGAGGCCCCAGGCCTGTCTTAGCCGGCTCAACAGCAGGCTTCCGGCGAGGCCGCCGGCTCCCGAAGCGGAGAGCACAACGGCCAGCAGGGACGAAGACAACTGCAGGTCGTCCTTGGCGAAGTAGATCGCCGTGGTATTGATCACGGTATACGTACAGTTCAGTAAGACAACGAATACGGTCATGAGCATGAGCGATTTATTGGCGCGAAAGGCACGCCACCCCTCCAGAAACTCCGCAGCGAATTTGGTCTTCTGCGGGGTTTCTTTTTCCACGTTCAAATTCAACTTCGTAAATAACCCCATACAGATCAGGTAACAAGTCGCCGTGATCAGCAATCCGTCGGAGACGTCGGACAACATTAGGATCAGGCCGGACAAGGCCGGGCCCATAATGCCAACGAAGGTCTCAGCGAAGCTCAGCTTGGCGTTGGCGGCCGTTAGCTCATGGTTCGGGACGCTGAGCTTGATGAGGCTAACCTCAGCGTTGAAATACCCGTAACTCAACGTCATCAGCAGGAAGCCAATCGCATAATAGACCGGCAGCATATGGACCCCGCTCCTAAACAAGAGGGCAAAAGCCAGGAGCAGAAGGGCCTGGAGCCCGATCATCCAAAGGACCCAGCGTTTCTTGTTCACGCGGTCCACGAAGACGCCGATGAAGACGGCAAAGAAGAAATTGGGCAGCAGCTCCGCGGTTTTCATGCTGGACATGGCCACGGAGGAATGGGTGATATCGTAAATCATCAGCGGAAGAATGATTTCGTACAGCTTCCCGCCGAAGGTGAGCAGCACCACACTGGTTAATATGATCGCGAAGGAGCGGCGATGGCGTTGGTTTGGAGCAGAGTTCGCGCTCGTAGATTTGGTGGTAGTTAAAGTAAGGTCGGTTTCCATGGTCGGGTTGCCTCCAGGTCATCAGCTTGGTCGATTCTGTCGTGTTATCGCGCAAGGTTATTGTAACGCGTCAGCGGTTCGCGAAAAACGGTAGAAATTTGGCGAAACGATTTCATCTTTTTACGAGTCTCCGGAGGCCATTTCCCCCTCGAAAGCGTTGTGACAAGAGCCTAAGCGCCCGCATATGATACCGGAGATGATCATCTTTTGGCAAAGGAGAGGGCGGCTCTTGAAAAGACAAAAACCAGCGAAACCTAGTAGACCGAGGAAATCGCATTATTTCGTAGATAACCCGGAAATCAACGAACTAACGCTGTTGGAGGAACGAAAGATTTCGCCGCAATCCGAGGAGAAGGAGCTTCGGATTCATGAAACCGCAGCGCCCGTTCTGCCGGAACAAGGCGAAGATATCACTTTGAACACTACCATTGAGGCGGAGCCCGAGCACGAGTATATGGACGGGACGCGGGCGCTGCAGGACCTGTTGAGCGAAAAAACCGCACCCAACCAGGAACAAGGCATTATTTACACGGACGATATCATTGATGAAGCCGTGACCCGGGAGAAAATCGCCCCGTTTACGATCGACGCTTCACGGATCCTGCGGGGGACGATAGACACGGCTTGGATCGCCGACTACGCTGTGGAGAACATCAAGCTGGCGGACCGGGCGGTGACCTCCTCGAAAATCGCTCCTTCGTCGGTGAACGGCGGGCATTTGGTGGACGGCTCGATCGAAGGACGGACGATCCGGGACCACTCTATCGGCGGGGAGAAGCTGGTGGACGGCAGTATTACACCGGAGAAGCTGGCCGATCGGGTCATCACCGGAGAGAAGCTGGCTGAGGGAGCGGTGGAAAGCCGCCATTTATCGGAATGGATCGTGACGTCCGACCTGCTGCAGGATCAAGCGGTGACGGGGGATAAAATCCGCAGCGGGGCCGTTAATGCTCAGCATTTGGCCAACGGAGCGGTCGATAACTCGAAGCTGGGGGAAGCCTCTGTGACAACGTCCAAGCTGCGCGATAGCTCCGTGACGGGGGACAAATTGGCGGAAGCCACGGTGGAAAGCCGCCATTTAGCGGATCAGGTCATTATCTCGCGTCACTTGGCTCCTGGCTTAATTGGTCGGGAACTGCTGGCCTGGTCCAGCGTCGGTGCAGAACAACTGCAAACGGGGAGCGTCACGTCGGCTCATTTGAGCGGGGCCGTGATCGAGTCGCGCCATCTTGCACCAGGGACGGTAGGCAGCGAGCATGTCCAGCCGGGCAGCATCGGGCAGGAGCATATCGCCGATCGAGAAATTAAAGCACGGCATCTCGCCGACAAATCGATCCCCTCCACGAAGTTGGCCGACCAGTCCGTGGGCACTTCGCATATTGTGGAACAGGCGGTGACCTCTTCCAAAATCGCCGATCAAAGCGTGCTGCCGGGGAAAATCGCCGATGAGGCCGTACAAACCCGGCATTTGGCAAAAGGCGCCGTTCAATCGTCGCAGCTTGCCCGGGGGGCCGTTACGGGCCAGCATCTGACCGAAGGGGCGGTGCAAAGCGGACACCTTGTGCCGGATGCGGTGCAGGAATGGCACCTGGCCAATGCGGCGGTGACCGGGGAGAAGCTGGCGTTCGGCGAGGTGACCGCGGATCACATGGCGGAGGAGGCGGTTTCAGCGGATCATCTGCAGCCGGGGAGTGTCACGGCCGACAAACTGGCTAAGGGCAGCGTGACATCCCGGGCCATCGCGCCAGGCGCGGTGACGGAGGCAGCTATTGGCGCTGAGCAAATTTCGGCCGAACATTTGGGAACGGGCATCGTGCAGAGCCGGCATTTGGCGCCGGGCTCCGTCACCCGCAGCCAGATCGGGGCTGGCGCAGTACGGGAGGAGCACCTGGGCGTTGGCGTTGTCTTCTCGCCGCATCTCCAGGATCATGCGGTCACGAGCTTGAAGCTCTCGCCGGAAAGCGTAACGACAGATAAGCTCGGCGATCTGGCGGTGACGGCCGCGAAGCTGGCGGTGAGCAGTGTGACCGGACCGAAGCTGGCGGCGCAAGCGGTGGACGCCGGGCACTTGGCCCCAGGCGCCGTTGGGCCTGAGGCATTGGCTGCCGGCGCCGTCACTGCGGGCCATCTGGCTGAAGGGGCGGTGCAGAACGCACATTTGGCCGAAGGCAGTGTGACAGGACGACATCTTGGCCAGGCAGAGATAAGTTCACGTCATATCGCCGCCGAGTCGATTGATGCCGGGCATTTGTCGGCTGCGCTACGGCAAAACGGGGTATTGCCCGAGGAGGGCATCAGCGGCGAGAATCTGCAGCCCGCCTCCATCACAAGCCAACATCTTCAACCCGGTGCGGTCGGTGCTGAGGCGCTGGGCGAGCAGGTGGTCGGCAGCACGCATCTGCAAGCCGGCGCGGTGCACGGCGGCCATCTGGCGAATGGGGCGATCCAAAGCCAGCATTTGGTCAAGGATGCGGTGCAGAGTGTGCATCTGGCTAAAGGTGGCGTGACGGAACACCACCTCGGAGAAGCCGTCATCCACTCTCGCCATATCGCCGCCGAGTCGATCGATGCGGGTCATTTGTCTGCTGAGCTGCGGCAAAGCGGACTGCTGCCTGCCGCCGGTGTCAGCGGGGAGGACCTGCAGCTCGCTTCCATCACGAACCAGCATTTGCAGGCCGGTGCAGTCGGCGCTGAAGCGCTGGGCGAGCAGGTGATCGACGGCACGCATCTCCGGGCCGATGCGGTGCAGAGCAGCCATCTGGCGAATGAAGCGGTTCAAAGCCGGCATCTGGCGGAAGATGCAGTACAAAGCGAGCATTTGGCCAAGGGCAGCGTGACTGACCGCCACCTTGGAGTTGCGGTGATTGGCTCCTATCATATCGCCGCTGAAACGATCAGCGCCGCACATATGACCCCCGCGCTGCGGCAAAGCGGCTTGCTCCCTGCCGCCGGTGTCGATGGGGAGGCTCTGCAACCCGCCTCCATCACAAGCCGGCATCTGCAGTCCGGTGCGGTTGGCGCTGAAGCGCTGGGTGAGAAGGTGGTCGGCAGTACTCATTTACAGGCTGGTTCCGTACAAAGCGACCATCTGGCGGATGCGTCCGTACGCGGTCAGCACCTGGCCGAGGGTGCAGTGCAAGGCGGGCATTTAACCGAAGGCAGCATTGAAGCCCGGCACCTTGGGGAGGCGGTGGTGGACGCTCATCATCTTGCTCCTGAAGCTGTTAATGTCCGACACCTGTCTACGGAGCTGCAACAACGCGGTCTGCTGCCGGCAAACGGTATCAGTGGGGAAGCCCTGCAGCCGGCATCCATTACCAATCGGCATTTACAAGTCGGAGCGGTTAACGCCATAGCTCTCGGTGAGCAGGCGGTCAGCAGCGGCCATTTGCAGAGCGGCTCCGTGTATAATCGCCATCTGGCGGATGAGTCTATTCAGAGCCGGAATTTGTCCGAAGGCGCTGTTGAAGGCGAACATTTGGCCGAAGGCAGTGTTGGGTCACGGCACCTTGGGGAGGCGGTGGTGGATGGGAACCATCTTGCTCCTGAAGCCGTGAATGCCTCGCACTTATCGGCCGAACTCCAGCTACACGGCCTGTTGCCCGCAGAAGGTATCAGCGGGGAGGATCTGCAGGCGGCGTCCATCACAAGCCGGCATCTGCAAGCCGGCGCGGTAAACGCTATAGCGCTGGGCGAGCAAGCCGTCGGAAGCGGGCACCTAAAGGCCGGTTCTGTGCAGAATCGCCATCTGGCGGATGCTTCCGTCCAAGGCCGGAATCTGGGCGAGGGGGCTGTGCAAAGCGGGCATTTGGCTGAAGGCAGTGTTGGGTCCCGGCACCTTGGGGAAGCCGTAGTCGATGCCTACCATCTTGCTCCTGAAGCCGTGAATGCCTCGCACTTGTCCGCCGAACTCCAGCAACACGGCTTATTGCCTGCAGACGGTATCAGCGGGGAGGATCTGCAGCCGGCGTCGATAACAAGCCGGCATCTGCAAGGCGGGGCGGTTACTGACGCGGCACTGGGCGAGCAAGCGGTCGGCAGTAATCATCTGCAAGCTGGTTCTGTCCAAAGCGTACATTTGGCTAATGGAACCGTCCAAGGCGACCATTTAGCAAACTTGGCCGTGCAAAACCGGCACTTGGGCGAAGAAGTTGTTCAAGGGGCAAATTTGGCCGCCGAAAGCGTGGAATCCCGGCATCTTAGCGATGCGGCGGTGAATGCCCACCATATCTCGCTTGAAGCCGTCAATGTCTGGCATTTATCCGCTGAGATTCAGCAAAAGGGTTTGTTGCCTGAGGATGGCCTCGGCGGCGAAGACATCCAGCCGTCAGCCATCGGCCGATTGCATCTGCAGCCGGGTGCGGTGGACACTGGAACATTGGCCAAGGACTCGGTCGGGGCGGATCATCTGCAGCAGGGGGCCGTCGGGAACATTCACCTGGCGCCAGGTGCGGTCGGCAGTGACCAACTGGCTGACGAATCCGTCGGTACTCGCCACCTTCAACCGGGTTCGGTAGGGACGGGTCAATTAAGTTTTGCTCCCGTTCAAACGCTGTCGGGCCAGCCGGCGGAACTGCAATTTGGGATGGCCGCGTTTCTGCTGAAACATCATGAGGTGGAGACGACGGTAACTATCCGTTTCGATACGCCGTTTACATCGTCCAATTACGTTGTCGTGGCAATGACCAACCATGCCGCCTATTCCGCTTCGCTGAAAGAGCAGTCGGACCAATCGGCCGTGATTACGATCTCCAAGCTGAAGGAGAGCAACGTGAATTATGGATTTGTGACGTGGATCGCGATCGGCAGCACACTGTAGGAAGTTCGCAATGACATTAAGCCGCCGGATCATTCCGGCGGCTGTCTTTGTTCCGCAAAGCGGATAAAGTGACATATCTTTCAGGCTGTGTGATTTTGCGTACAGCATTTCTGCGCCAAATTACCTAGTATTTAATGGAAACCGCTTTATCTATTTTTTTCCTCCGATATGTGAATTGATTCACGTTTGCAGGGGGCGGTTTCTGGGTTGGACATCGTGCAAGAGGGAGGGGCGCGATTGCTTGGATAGCGGATCACCGCTTCTGAGCGCAGTCGAATAACAAAAGAGAACACACATTAGGAAGTAGCAGGTTATGTAATTTACATAGCTTGGTGAAATTCACAAGGGAGAGGATCGCATTTGAAAAAGCTGATTAGCCTTACCGTAAGCGCGACGCTGGTGTTATCATCCTTGTCGCTTACCGTTGGTATGTCCGGTAACCAATTGACCGGCATTGACGTGGTATCCGCCGCATCGGAGTCGGAAACGCCAGTTAAAGAATCGACGCCTAGCAAGACGACCACGCCAAGCAAGACAACAACGCCAAGCAAGTCAACAACACCAAGTAAAACAACAACGAAGACGCCTAGCAAGACAACGACGCCGGCAAAGACGACCACGAAACCGGCAACGCCTGCCAAAACGACTCCAAAACCGGCAACTCCGGCTAAAACAACGACTCCAGTTGTGAAGCAAGTTGAGAATCCGTATGCCGACGGCGTGTACGTTACTTACGGCAACGCTTATTCCAAAGGGACTGAAGGAGCTAAGGTAACGATCAAAGGCGGCAAGGTCGCTGCGATCGAACTGCTTAGAACGAGCCCTAAGCTGATTGACAGAGATGTGCGCAACAATTACAGCGGTCTCTGGAATGCTTATGAAACGATGAAAACCAACCTGCTGGGCAAAACGCAGGAGCAAGCCGCCAAAGTGGATGTTGTGTCCGGCGCAACTCGTTCCAGCGAGGGTTGGAAGCTTTCCGTCGACCGCGCTTTTCAAAGAGCCTTGAAAGAGAAGGCGAAAGGCGTAACCTATTTTGCCGGTGACCATATGGGGGTTGATCCGGAAGGCAAATACATGATCTTCGTTACCTTCGATGCCACGAAACGTACGGCGGTCAAGGTTTATCCGCTTGATGCCAATGGCAATGCCATCGAAGAAGCGAACCTGACCGAAGAGCAAGCTGCATCGGTGAAAGTCATTGCTGCCGAGCTGCTGGCCAAAGGCACAGGCGCTGTTAGTCCTAAAGGGCTGGAAGCCGAATTCAAAGCGGCTGTGAGCGCTTATTGGGATGCGGAGCAAAATGCGAAGGTAAGTAATGATTCGAAATACATCGACGGTTTCTACTCCGCTTACGGCGCAGCCCGTGATAAAGGCGTAGAGAGAGTCGATGTCTACATTCGTAACGGCAAGCTGGTTGACGTGAAGTTGTACAGACTGGGCTCCAACCTGATTGACCGCGGCGACACGGCTTATGCCGAAGTGGTGAAAGCCAACGCGCCGATGACGGCTAAACTGCTCGCTAACGGCTCGTACATCGCGAACTACAGTGATGACGTCGACGCGATTGCTGGCGCAACTGAAAGCAGCCACAGCTGGAACCTCGCGGTAGAAAGAGCTTTCGAGAAGGCGCTGAAGGCTCCGGGCAAAGCGAAGTATTTTGAAGGCACCTTCGCTGGTGTCGACAACCTGTCCAAAGTACTGGTTCTGGCTGACATCAAGGCAGACAAAGTTTCGAACGTAAATGTACTCTTATTTGGCGCCGATGGTAAACTGATCGCCGCCGACAAGCTGACGGAAGAGCAAAAAGCTCTTGTCGCTCAATTGAATGAAGGTTTGACTCAAAAAGGCGCGAACATGACGCCGATCGTAGGCCAAGAAGACTTGTCCCTTGCTGCCAGAGCCGCGTTCGCAGACTTGTTGAGCAACGCTTCGAAAACACAAGGCAACTATAAGGACGGCACCTTCACCGCCTTTGGCGACGCTTACGACAAAGGGACGAACCGTGCGGATGTCACGTTGCGCAACGGTGTCGTTGTTGGATTGAAGCTGTATCGTGTTGGTGTGAACATGGTTGACCGCGGTGCTTCGGCATATGCTGAGGTTGTTAGAGCGATCCCGATCCTGACCCGTGACCTGCTGTTTGCCGGAACGAGAGAGCAAGCGGCAAAAGTGGATGTCGTGACTGGAGCAACCAGCAGCAGCACCGCTTTGAAAACGGCTGTCGAAAATGCCTATAAGAAGGCAGAAATCAAAGAGTCCTACAAAACGGCTTACATCAACGGCATCTTTGCCGGAATTAATAAAGACAAATCCGTTTATGTCATGGTGACGGTGCAAAACAACATTCCGTTCAAAATGGAAGTATTCTATCTTGATGCGAACGGAAAAATCAAAACCGCAGAACAATTATCCGCCGACGAGACAACCGTCAAGACGGAAATTGAAACGCCAACTACCGAAGGATCGTTGCATAAATACGGGTATCGCCCGGCAGCCTTTGGTGAAACCGATGGCGTGAAGGCCGTGTCGGCCCAAGTGATCGACGCGGTGAAGAACGCGCTTGAGAACGCTGGAAGATAATTGCCTTCGCCGAAGTTGGCGAGTCTAAAGACTTGGTGCATTAAGCCCCCCAGATTGGATCTGTGGGGGCTTTTGTTATACGGTGGGGTGCCACTGAAATTCCTGGTTTACAACTTCTGTCCTGGCATGTTAGTATAAATTAACTAAAAATAGCAATTTTACTAGAAGGGCAAACTTGCCGAAAGACAAGGACGCAAAGCCACGGGCCTAACGTAAGTTTACCAAGGCGGCCGGGTTTCAGGGTAACGAGTGGATGCGTTTCTATTCTTTCAAAAAGTTCTCTTTCTTCGAAAATGCAACATGATCGAGAAAGGGTCTTTTTTATGCGAAAAATTTGTCGAAATATATCCAAATTTGTCGAACTTTGCAATAACGGGGAGCTTATGTCATGACAGAATTCGGAACTTCAGATCCCTTGTTGGAGATCTATCTTCACGAGAATTCACAGCTGTTGGAACAGCTGGAGCAAAGCGTTTTAGAATGCGAGGAAGCGAATGCGTTTTCCTCCGCCGCGATTGACGTTATATTCCGTATCATGCATACGATTAAAGGGTCTTCCACGATGATGAACTTTGACAATATTGCGGCATTGTCTCATGTCATTGAGGATCTATTTGCCTTTATCCGCGAACATCAACCTCGATTAACCGATTATTCGGCTTTATCCGATTTGCTGCTCCAAGGCGGCGATTTTATCAAGCTCGAGCTTTATAAGATCAGGCAAGGCGATTCGCCCGACGGCGATAGCTCTCTGCTGAAGAGCAGCATCCACCGCTACTTGGAGGAGCTTAAGCGCAGGCATGCCGGCCAGCGGGACGCGCCCGTTTCCGAAGAGGATGCCGGCGACATCCTGGACGAGGGCACCCACTCCATCGCACAAGACGCTCATTTGAAAGCGATCCTGTTCTTCGACGACGATTACAATATGGAAAATGTGCGTGCCTACCAGGTGGTTCATAGCCTGAAGGAGTTGACGGAGCATTTCAGCTACTGGCCGGAAGACATTGAGACCAACCCGGACACCGCGGAAATGATCAAAATCCAGGGATTTCAACTGTTTTTCCGCAATGGGGAAAGTCCTGAAACCATTACCGCCTTTCTTTCGCAAGCGCCTTGCCTCAAGCATCTTGAGATCAGTGAAACGACGCCGCCTGCGGGGATGTCGGAATCTGCTTCCCCGCCGGATTTCATGCCGGAGCCCTCTGTTGACGTTCGCTCTGCCGACGATCTATCGTCTGCCGCGGAGCAGCCGCCCGTCGCCCCAACCGGTCATCCTACGCTCCCGGAGGAAACGCAATCTCTTGCCAAGCCATCCGTTTCCACCTCGGGAACGCAGCAATCCAGCTTCATCAGCGTGAATCTGGCCAAGCTGGACGAGCTGATGGATCTGGTCGGGGAACTGGTTATCGCCGAATCGATGGTCACGCAGAACCCTGAATTGGCGGGGCTTGAGCTGGAACAATTCCGGAAGGCGGCGCGGCAGCTGCGGAAGATTACCGGAGAGATTCAGGATAAGGTCATGTCCATTCGAATGGTACCGCTGGTGAATACGTTCCAGAAGATGAACCGGATCGTCCGCGACATGTGCAAGAAACAGGAGAAGCAAGTGCGGCTCCAGTTGGTTGGCGAGGATACGGAAGTGGACAAGAACATTATCGAGCACATTTCGGATCCGATCATGCACTTGGTGCGCAACGCGATCGACCATGGCATCGAAGCGCCGGGTGAGCGGGCTGCCTCCGGGAAGAACGAGACCGCAACGCTGACGCTCGAGGCCAAAAACGTCGGCGGCGAAGTGCTGATCCTCGTTCGCGACGACGGTCGCGGATTAAACCGGGAGAAGATCATGGAGCGGGCGCGGGAGCGTAATTTGATCTTCCGGGACGAAGCAGAAATGAGCGATCGTGACATCTACAACCTGATCTTCTTGCCGGGATTCTCGACCAAGGAAGTCATTACCGAATTCAGCGGACGCGGTGTCGGCATGGACGTTGTGCTGCGGAATATCGAAAGTGTTGGGGGAAGCGTCTCCGTCGACAGCGCCGCAGGCGAGGGAACAACGATCAGCATCCGCATTCCGTTGACTTTGGCGATCATCGACGGGATGAACGTCAAGGTGGGGAGGTCCCGATATACGATTCCGACCACGGCGATCAAGGAGTCGTTCCGAGCCGACCCTGGCAGCGTCGTGGTAGACCCCGAAGGCAACGAAATGGTGATGGTGCGGGGACAATGTTACGCCGTGCTGCGCTTGTACGAACGATTTAAAGTGGCGACCAACGTTACGGCAATGGAGGAAGGCATATTGATCATGGTGGAGCAGGACGATCAGACGTTCTGTATCTTTGCCGATCAGTTGCTTGGTCAGCAGCAGGTCGTCGTGAAAAGCCTGCCGTCCTACATCCGCAAAATCCGTAATATCCGGGGGCTTGCAGGCTGCACGATGCTTGGAGACGGAAGCATCAGCCTCATCCTCGACGTCGGCGGACTTGCTCTTACATCATAGAATCCCGAAGGAGAGAACCAGGTCATGACAAATCCAACCACGCAGCTGCAAACCGAGCAGGAGGACGATACGCAAGCGGGAAAGTTCCTCACATTTCTGATCGGAACCGACGTATACGGCATCGAAATCCGGTATGTCACGGAAATTATCGGAATTCAGGCCATCACGGAGGTGCCGGAGCTCCCGGAGCATATCCGCGGGATCATAAATTTGCGCGGAAAAATCATTCCGGTCATGGATGTGAGGCTGCGCTTTAAAAAGCCGTTTCGCGACTATAACGACCGGACCTGTATCGTCGTTGTGGAACTAAGCGAGGTTTCGATCGGTTTGATCGTCGACAGCGTGTCCGAGGTCGTACAGATCGCCGAGGAGGACATCGTTCCGCCGCCGGACCTCAAAGCAGGGAATCCCCAGGGGTTCATCAAGGGGGTTGGCAAGGTCGGAGGAGAAATTAAGCTGCTGCTGGACGGCGACAAGCTGCTTCAGCATGAGGAAGCCGAGCATTTAAGTCATCTATGAAACTAACGGGGGGATACACATGTTGAAGAAGCTGACGATCAAAACGCGCTTAATTTTTGCCTTTTCCATTATGGTTATTGCGATGATAGGACTTGGCCTGTACTCGATCAGTTCCGTCAGTAAGGTCAACAACCAGTCATCGCTGATCAGCGACGAGTGGCTTCCGGCCATGGACGCGGCGCATACGTTAAATACGATGACGTCCGATTATCGAATTTCCGAGCTTCGTTATGTCATGGCCGGCGGAAGACCGGAGTTATTAGAGCAGATGAAGGCACGTCTGGAGGAGGAAGGCAAGGGGCTGCAGCAGCATATCGACAATTACGATCAGAAGCTGAGCGGGCAAGAGGAAAGGGAAATATATGAGAAGTTCAAGCAAGAATGGAACGATTACCTGAAAACGAGCGAGCAGGTTCGTGCATTCGTTGCCCAGCATCGGACGGATGATGCATTCGACCTGATATCCGGCGATTCTAAGAAGGAATTTGATGACGCTTCGAACTCCCTCTTGAATCTCGTGAAGTTCAATCAGTCGAATGCGGACAAGGAAAGCGATGAAGCCGATGCGATGTACAGCAGCACCTTCGGCGTGCTGATCACCATCCTCATCGTGATGGCGCTGGTAGCCGTGGGATTGGCAGTATTAATTGTCCTGAGCATCACCAGACCGATCGGGAAGCTGTCGAAAGCGGCCGAAGCCCTGGCGCTCGGCGACGTTAGCGTCAGCGTGGATACGACTAGTCAAGATGAAATCGGCAAGCTGATGCAAGCCTTCTCCCGGATGATCGGCAGCATCCGCGACCAAGCCCGGGTCGTGGAGCAGGTAGCCAACGGCGATTTGACCGTTCAGGTGAAAGTGAGATCAGAGCAAGACCTGATGGGGATCAAGCTGCAGGAGATGGTAGAACGGAACAACGAGATTCTGGCTAGCATCAATACGGCGGCGGATCAGGTTGCTTCCGGCTCGAAGCAGGTTTCCGATTCCAGCATCGCGTTGTCTCAAGGCGCCACCGAACAAGCCAGCTCCGTCGAGCAGCTTACCGCCTCGCTGGAGGAAATCTCCACCCAGACGAAGCTGAACGCGCAGAACGCCAACGAAGCTAATAAACTGGCAGCCGATTCCAAGCAAAGCGCGCTGCAGGGCAACGAACAGATGAAGGATATGCTGGGGGCGATGCGCGAAATCAACGAGGCGTCCGGCAGCATCTCCAAGATCATTAAAGTGATTGACGAAATCGCGTTCCAAACGAATATCCTGGCGCTGAATGCCGCGGTGGAAGCCGCTCGCGCCGGGCAACATGGAAAAGGCTTCGCCGTGGTCGCCGAGGAGGTGCGCAATCTGGCAGCCCGTTCGGCGAACGCTGCCAAGGAGACGACCGACATGATCGAAGGCTCGATCAACAAAGTACAGGAAGGCACACGCATCGCCGATCAAACGGCCGAGGCGTTGAAATCGATCGTCGGGGATATCGAACAGGTGGCCGGCTTGGTCGGCGATATAGCTATGGCTTCCACGGAGCAAGCGGCAGCCATTACGCAGATTAATCAAGGGATATCGCAGGTATCTCAAGTGATTCAGACCAATTCGGCCACTTCGGAGGAAAGCGCCGCAGCCAGCGAGGAATTGTCGAGCCAGGCCGGACTGCTGAAGCAGCAGGTGGCGCGGTTCAAGTTGAAGCGCAGCCATTATGCCGATTATGCCGGCAGGGAGGAAATGAATCCCGAGGTGCTGCGCGTATTGGAACAGATGAATGAACCGCGGAAATCCGAGTTTGGCAGCGGAACCGGAGCTCCGAAAATTTTGCTCAGCGACTCGGAGTTCGGAAAGTACTAAGCCATGATTGTCATTACGAACGAGGAGTTTCGGCAACTGTCGGAATATATTCGCCAACATTACGGAATCCATTTGAAGGAGGAGAAGCGCGCGCTGGTGATGGGCAGGCTGCAGCAGGTTCTGGTCAGCAAACGCTTTTCCAACTTTAAGGAATATTATCAATACGTCGTTTCGGACCGTTCCGGGGAAGCTGTGATGACGCTGGTGGACAAAATCACGACCAACCATACGTTCTTCATGCGGGAGTTTGACCATTTCGAGTTTTTGCGCGACCGCGTCCTGCCTTATTTGGAAACGGTGGTGAAGGACCGGGATTTGCGGATCTGGAGCGCGGGTTGCTCGTCAGGCGAGGAGCCTTATACGCTAGCGATGCTGCTGGACGAATATTTCGGCGCGGGCAAACCGCTGTGGGATGCCAAGGTGCTGGCAACGGACATCTCTGCGGAAATATTAACCAAAGCGCAGCGGGGGGAATTCGGGGCTGACGACCTATCGGCATTGCCCCCCTCCTGGCGCATGAAGTATTTCAATGCCCGGGACCGCGAGCATTTCACCGTCAGCGACAAGCTGAAGCGGGAAGTGATTTTCCGCAAATTCAACTTGATGGAGCCGACGTTTCCGTTCAGGCGCAAATTCCACGTCATTTTCTGCCGGAACGTGATGATCTACTTCGACACCCCGACGAAGGAAGCGCTGGTGGACAAGTTCTATAAGCATTTGGAGCCCGGGGGTTATCTGTTCATCGGCCATTCCGAATCGCTGCAGCGGGAAACGACGCCGTTCAAGTATATCCGGCCGGCGATCTATCGGAAGGATTAACAAGGAGACGAGGGGGGGAGTGCAATGGGGGACAACCGTAAGTTGCGCGTGCTGATCGTCGATGATTCCATGATGTACCGCGAGGTATTGGCTTTAGGGTTATCCTCGGATCCGGCCATCGAAGTCGTCGGTAAAGCGGTGGACCCGTTTGATGCCCGGGATCAAATATTGCGGTTTCAACCGGACGTGATGATATGCGACGTGGAGATGCCGAAAATGAACGGGATCGAATTCCTCCGCCGCTTGCTTCCTCAATACACGCTGCCGGTCATCGTCGTCAGCACGATCAGCGATGCCGTCTTCGACGCCATGGAGGCGGGGGCTGTCGACTTCGTCTGCAAGCCGGATCCACGGTCGCCTAGAGGCGTTGAAGGGTTCATTCTGGATTTGATCGATAAGGTGAAAATAGCAGCCAAAACGAACGTGGCGCCCCGCCGTTTGCATGCCGAACGAAAGAGCGCAGGACTACCGGTGCCGGAGCGTCCGTTCGGTGCCGGCCAAATCGTCGCCATCGGCGCATCCACCGGAGGAACCGAGGCGATCTCCTATTTGCTGAACCGGCTGCCAACGTCGTTTCCCGGAATCGTGATCGTCCAGCATATTCCGCCGGTTTTCTCCCGGATGTTTGCGGACCGCTTGAACCAAAGCACGTCCTTTACCGTGAAGGAAGCGGCTTCCGGCGACATCGTGGAGCCGGGGAAAGTACTGGTCGCTCCGGGAGACCGGCATATGCGGCTGCGCAAGGTGGATGGCCGGTATCGGGTCGACTGCTTTGAAGGCGACAAAATCAACGGCCATTGCCCGTCGATCGACGTCCTGTTCGACTCGGCCGCCCGGGAATGCGGCCCGCGGGCCGTCGGCATCATCTTGACCGGCATGGGCTATGACGGAGCCAAAGGCTTGTTGGCGATGCGCCGCAAAGGTGCGCGGACGTTGGGGCAAAATGAGCCTTCGTCAGTGGTGTACGGGATGCCCAAAGTCGCTTATGAATTGGGCGCGGTGGAGAGGCAGGTTTCACTGGAGCTGATGCCCCGGGCATTATGCTCTATGCTGCTGGAGGAGCCCAAGCGGGAATCGTAATTTTTTCGAGAATGGAAGGACGTTGTCTCTGTGATATCACGGGGCGGCGTCCTTTTATGTATACCGAGATAAGTTGACGAAGGGAAAAGGCGCTGAGCTTTTGGCAGTCCCATAGTATAATGGATTTATCAATGGATTTGGAGGAATTATGCGTGACGCAAATTAATCAGTTAAGAAATCAGGATGAGTTCGTGGGCTTTTATTTGCTGAAGGAGCTGGAGGTAAAGCAGACGAACGCCAATCCGCCAAAGGATTATTTGGATATCGTGTTGTGTGACGCGACAGGGGAAATGCCGGCTAAATTTTGGGATGCTTCGTCAACCGACAAGGAAACGTTCTTCCCGATGGGGCTGGTAAAGGTGCGGGGGATCGTGCAAACCTACCGCGAGAAGCTGCAGGTCAAGATCATGCAAATCCGGCCGGCTAATCCGGAAGACGGGGTGAGGCTGACGGATTTCATCCGTTCCGCGCCGATCTCATCCGAGGCGCTGATTCATACGATTCAAGGCGTGATCAACGATATCGCCGATGAGGAGATCCAAGCAATCGTCCGGTATTGCGTTGGGAAGGTGGAGGAGAAGCTGGCCCATTACCCCGCAGCCAAAACACATCATCATGCTTATTTCGGCGGATTGGCTTACCACATGGTACGGATGCTGGAAATTGGCGATTTTCTGTGCGGACAGCGTTTGTTCTTGAACCGGGATTTGCTGAAGGCAGGGATTATTCTACATGATATTGCCAAGCCTGAGGAAATGGTGGCCGAACTCGGCATCGTGTCCGAGTACAGTACGCCGGGCAAGCTGCTTGGGCATATTTCCATGTCCTCACAATGGATAACCGAAGCGGCGATCCGCCTCGGCATCGCATTGGATTCGCCGAAGGTGCTCGGGCTGCAGCATTTGGTGTTGTCTCACCATAATTTAGGGGAATGGGGCAGCCCGGTGCAGCCGCAGACGCCGGAGGCTGTCGCCCTGCACCATATCGACGCGCTGGACGCGAAGCTGCAGATGGTGGAGGACGCATTGGCTACAACGCCGGAGTCCGAAGCGTGGACCCCGCTGATTCGGGGTCTGGAGAACAAGGGGATTTACCGGTTGAAGTGGTAAACAGCGGCATAACGACGAAAGGCTATTCTACGTCAAAATCGAAATAGGTAGACGGGTAAGGCTCGTTTTTTAGCGTATAATGCCACCATTCCTTGCTATAGGGCTTGAAGCCTTGCTTGACCATCGCCGTTTTGAGGACATAGCGGGCCGTACGCTGCGCCTTGGTCAGACCGTCCGCCCCATGTGCGGAAATCGAGCCAAGGAAATCAACCCGGCTGCCCATGTCCACTTCCTCGCCGGTCTTCTTGTAGACCAGCGTAAGGTCCACCGTACTGCCGCGAGAATGGCCGGATTTGGAGGACAAGTAACCTTGCTTGAATAGATTCTTCTTATCCACATCGGGATAGAAACGTTCTTTCATCTCGGTATCGAGAGGATCCTTGGACCAACGGGCGAAAAGATCCACCGCTTTCTGCGGACGGTAAGCGTCGATGATTTTCAGGCGATAGCCTTGGGTTTCTAAATCGTCGTTGACCTTCTTCAACGCACGGGCGGCGCGTAGGGTCAGGATCGCAAAAGGTCCGTTGTACCCGTCGATCCGCTCCCCGATGAAGTTGTCACCGGTATAATAGCGGAGATCATATGCGGCGCTTGGGATTACCTCGTCAAGATAAACGAAGCCCTTCCCTTTGGGTAGTTGATATTTCTTGGTGATCTCGGAAGCTTTAGAGGAGATGGCTGCTGGCTCGGTTTGCTTGGGTGAGGCCGCGGTAGATCCCGTGCTGGGTGTGTTCACACAGGTGATCAGCATCAGGGCGGTCAGGGCGAACAAGCCCATCTTTTGGGCTGGCCGGGACGCTTGTTTGTTTTTAAGGAAAGGGTACATGATCATACTCCTTACACCAATAGAATGATAGATAGGATACAGCGATAGAATTCTATGATTATAGCATATCCCAGACATTCGAAGGAGGAGATATCGATGCGGATCGGAGCAATCGAAGCGGGCGGGACGAAGTTCGTCTGCGGCGTCGGAAATGAGCACGGCGTGATCGAAGACAGCGTTAGTTTCCCGACGGAGTTGCCGGAACCAACCCTGGAACGGGTGATTGCCTATTTTAGCGATAAAAATGTAGAGGCCATCGGCGTGGGATCGTTTGGCCCGCTCGACATCAATCGGGACAGCGCCACTTACGGTTACGTAACGACGACGCCAAAGCCAGGCTGGAACGGATACGATGTTCTTGGCAAGTTAAAGAAGAGATTTGACGTTCCCTATGGCTGGGATACGGACGTGAATGCCGCCGCCTTGGGCGAGGCGAAGTGGGGCGCGGCTCAAGGTCTGGACAGCTGCGTGTATTATACGGTGGGGACCGGCATCGGCGTCGGGGTGCTGGCGGAAGGCAAGCTCGTGCACGGGCTGATTCACCCGGAGGGGGGCCACGTCCTGCCGCGCCGGCATCCGGATGACGATTTCCCCGGCTTATGCCCGTATCATGGCGACTGCCTGGAAGGCATGGCTGCGGGTCCGAGCCTGGAAGCACGCTGGAAGGCGAAGGGGCATGAGCTGGCTCCGGATCATCCGGCCTGGGCCATCGAAGCCTACTATTTGGCCCAAGCGGTAACAGGCGCCATCCTGATGCTCTCGCCTCAAAAAGTGATCATGGGCGGCGGTGTGATGCAGCAACCGCAGCTGTTCCCGTTGATACGCGAGGAGGTTCGGCGGAATCTGGCCGGGTATGTGAATGCTCCGGCGATATTAAGCAACATCGGCGACTACATCGTCCCGCCGGGCTTGGGCAGCCGGGCAGGACTTTGCGGTGCGCTTGCCCTGGGGCTGGAGGCTTTGACAAGCCGCGGCTGATGCTCCTGGAGGAGCGGTTCGCGGAACGTTTCAAACATGGTTCGACAATCGCGATATATCATGATATATTATAATATATATCATGTCCTTTTTTAGGGGAACGTGGGAGGAACGTCATGAGTGAAAGTACCTCGTCAAAACCGATGTACGAGAAAATTTTTGATGATGTGAAACGGCAAATCCTGGACCATAGCTATAAGCCCGGGGACCGAATTCCGTCGGAGAAGGAACTGGCCGAGGAATATCAGGTGAGCCGGATTACGAGCAAGAGAGCGCTTGAAATGCTGGCCGCCGAGCACATTATCGTTCGAAAACCGGGACGCGGTTCTTTTGTCGCCGATCCGGAAGCCGATGGGGTCGGTGCGGCGGAGCATGGCCGGCTGGACGGGACCTACGGCGGGAACAGAGCGGACGGGGAAGCTGCCGGGAAGCTGATCGGCGTCGTGCTGACGGATTTCGCCGGCAGCTATGGAACCCGGCTGATTTACGGGATGGAGGATGCTGCACGGGAGCAGGATTGTTACCTCGTCCTGAAGCGTACGTTCGGCATCCAGGAGAATGAAGAAGCGACCATTCGCAAGCTGCTGCAGCTGGGAGTGGACGGCTTGATCGTATTCCCGGCGCAGGGGGAATACTTTAATGCGGAAATCCTCAAGATGGTGATCGAACGCTTTCCGCTGGTGCTGATCGACCGGGAACTGAAAGGCGTAGCAGCGGCCTCTATCAGCACCGACAATGTGAAGGCGGCACAGGAGGCGGCGGAGTATTTGTTTGATCTTGGGCACGCCCGCATTTCGTTGTTGTCCCCGCCGCCGGTCGATACGTCGGCCGTCGAGGAACGGATCGAAGGGTTCGTGCAGGCGCATGCCGGCCGCGGCATCGCCGCGGAGCGGGAGCTATGGATCAGCGATCTGACCTCCACCCTGCCGAACTCATTCAACGACGAAAACATCGAACGCGACATTGACAAAATCATGCGCCATTTGCAGGCGCATCCGTCGATCACGGCGTTCTTCGCCATCGAGTACAACATTGCGCTGCTGGCTAAAGCCGCAGTAACGCGGCTCGGGCTTCGCATTCCCGAGGACGTATCGATCATCTGCTTTGACAGTCCGCAGTTCCGCATCGGCGAGGGCTACGCCTTCACCCATATGCGCCAAAGCGAAGAAGACATGGGCAAGCTGGCCGTGGAGAATGTGCTGGCCCTGCTTGAGAACCGGCCTTCAGCGAACAAAATCAAGCTGCCCGCCGCGCTCGTTCCAGGCGAGTCCACCGGACCTGCAAGAGAACGGCGCAAGTAGCGCCGGGCTCGCCTGCCTGCGGGGGCGGCTTAGTGCCACCACGGGTGGATGCCCTTGCCGCCCTGCGGGACAAAGGCAAGACCGGCGCGCGGTGAGTCGCCACTCCGTGGGAATGGCCAACTGCGGCCTACATAGTGCTGGGGTTGCCGTTCGCGGCGCAGCAAGGAGCTGCCGCCCCGTGGCTGACGTAACCGTGGCCGTGTGCGATGGGGAGTGCTGTCTCCATAGTGCGATGGCGAGTACTCGCCTATGTACTAAGGTAACTGCCACCCTCATGCCGAACCCAACTGCAAAGTGCAGTTGAGTTTCGGCATTTTTGCGTTTGGGGGCCCTTGGGATGCAAAAGTGCATCCGATTGAGGACAATTTGGCTGAAAATGGCGATTTGAGTAAATTTGAACTGCACATTTACATTTGAAGTCTCTTCCGAGAGCATTTTACGACAAATCAACTGCACTTTTACATTTGAGTACACTAGCAAGCGCATTTTGCAGTATACCAACTGCACTTTTGCATTTGGAGGACGGACGAGGGAGAAATCATACCGAAATTTCCGAATATGAAGCCCATATCGAAATTTCCGAACAAGGCCCCCGTACAAAGGGGCCGCTTTTTGTCGTACAAGAAAGTAGGAGGGGACGTTTGATATGTAATTTATATACCAGGAACATCGATATTTTTCCCTATTGACATAATGATATGATGCTAATATACTATGTTTATTGAAAACGCTTTAATTTCTATGTTATTCGAAACGAAAAGGGGAGGTTTACGAAATGAAAAAGTGGATGCTTGTGATGCTGGTGACCGTGCTGTTCGGCGCAATGCTAGCCGGTTGCGGAGGAAGCAGCGGAGGCAACGCCGGGAACGGCGGCAGCGGGGACGGCGGTGATGGCGGCAGTACCAAGAAAGTGAAGCTGACGTTCTGGGGCGACTGGGGCGGTGAAGGACAGAAGCAGTTCGAGACGATGGTCGACGCCTTCAACAAGTCGCAGGACAAAATCGAAGTCAAATACGTGCTTCAGCAGGATATGGTCACGAAGTTCCTGACAGCCGCAACGAGCGGCGGTTCGCCGGACATTTTGTTCTGGGACCGCTGGAGAACGGCGCTGTACGCTCCGAAAAACGTGCTTCGCCCGATTGATGAATATATGGAGCGCGACGGCGTGAACAAAAGCGATTTTTACGAGGAGTCGTTAAAGGAATTGACCAATAACGATAAATTGTACGGTTTGCCGTTGACGGTGGATGCCCGCGCGTTGTTCTACAACAAGAAGATGTTTGCGGATGCGGGCTTGGAGGCGCCGACAACGTGGGACGAATTGGAGCAGGCCGCCAAAACGCTGACGAAGTGGAACGGCAGCAAACTCGAAACCGCAGGTTTCTCGATGGCCGATCCGGGTCTGTTTAACATGTACCTGCAGCAAGCCGGCGGGCAAATGCTCGGCGAGGACGGCAAAACCAACTTCAACAATGAGCAGGGCAAGCAGGTTCTGGAGTTTTGGCAGCGTTTGCTGAACGAGGACAAAGTATACAAGGTCGGCTTCGAAAAAGGTCTCGGCGAAGGCACCGACGCGTTTGTGACGGGCAAGGTCGCCATGCTGTACACCGGACCATGGATGATGAGCACCTACAATAAATACGGCAAGGATCTGGAATACGGCATCGTTCCGCCTCCTGCAGGCCCTAATGGTGACAAGGGCAGCGTCATGGGCGGTTTCGGGCTCGTCATTCCGCAAGGCTCCAAGCATCCCGACGAGGCATGGGAATTCATCAAGTGGTGGACGGCGAACAAGGACAACGCCTTGCTGTGGGCGAAAACGAGCTTGAACCTGCCAGGCTTCAAACCGGCGCTCGAGGATCCGTTCTTCACCGAGGATCCGTTGTGGAAGCCGTTTACGGAGACGTTGGAATTCGCTAAGACGCGTCCGACGCATCCGGGTTATTCGGTCATGGAGGAGAACGCGCTGATTCCAAACCTGGAGCTGCTGCTGCAGAACAAGCAATCGATCGACGATACGCTGAAAAAAGCCCAGGAGCAAGGCGACAAGCTGCTTGCGGAAAATGCGGTCGTGAAATAAAACCGGCCTCTGAAAGGGGAGCGAAGAATGGCATCCGTCAATAAGCTCGAACGGCATCAGGCCCGAATGGCCTATCTGTTCATTACACCAACCATGCTGTTGTTTGCCGTATTCATGGTCATCCCCGTCGTGATGGCCCTTTACCTCAGCTTCACCAACTATGACGTACTAAGCACCAACGATTGGGTTGGGCTGGACAATTACCGCCGACTGATCGGCGATACCCTGCTCTGGCAGACCTTCTTGAACGTGTTCTATTACGCGATTGTATTCGTACCGCTGAATCTGTTGATTTCTTTGCTGCTGGCGATGCTACTGAACAAAAAGAAAGGCGGGGTCAAGCTGTTCCGCACGTTCTACTACTTGCCGACCTTGACCTCCGCCGTCGCCGCGGCCACGGTGTGGATTTGGATGCTGCATCCCGAATACGGGTTGATTAACGGGTTGCTGTCGTATATCGGCATCACGGGCCCGGCCTGGGTATCGCAGACGGAAACGGCCATGGTCTCGATTATTGTCATGACGTTGTGGCAGTCGGTTGGCTCTAACATGATCATCTATTTAGCCGGACTCCAGGGCGTGCCGGATTACCTGTACGAATCGGCTCGGCTGGACGGGGCGTCACGGTTCGCGTGCTTCCGCTATATCACTTGGCCGCAGCTTCGCCCGACGACGTTCCTCGTCAGCGTGCTGTCGATCATCGGTGCCTTGCAGTTGTTCGACCAGGCGTTTGTACTGACGCAGGGCGGGCCGGCCAACGTCACCAAAACCCCGGTGTACCTGATCTACCAGCAGGGCTTTAACCAACTGCAAATGGGTTATGCTTCGGCGCAGGCGTTCGTGCTGGCGATGGCGATTCTCGTATTTTCGCTGATCAGCATGAAAATCACGAAAGCGGAGGAGCCGATCGTATGACAAATCAACAGACGACCAGAACCGGCGTCGGAACCCGTCACACCCAACTCGGTGTACCGATGCAGAAGAAGTTAGCCAATGCGCTGTTTTATACGGTTGGCGCCATTATCGCGGTCATCATGTTTCTGCCTTTTTACTGGAGCGTGCTGACCTCCTTTAAACCGGATGAAGAAATGTTCTCTATGCCGATTAAATGGTTTACGACGAACCTGACTTTCGATCACTACTACAATGCGTTTACGACCGTGCCGTTCGGCCTTTATTTCTGGAACTCCTTTTTGCTGGCGGCGGTCGGGGTGTTGTTCAACCTGTTCTTCGGCTCGCTGAGCGGTTATGCGTTCGCCAAGCTGAACTTCCGGATGAATCAGCCGTTCTTCCGGATCCTGCTCGTTTCCATGATGGTGCCGGGGATCGTCACCATGATCCCAAGCGTGTACGTGCTGCGCCACATTCCGCTGGTCGGCGGAAACGACCTGTTCGGCAGCGGCGGGAACGGGCTGATGAACTCGTTTTGGGGCATCATTTTGCCGGGGGCTTCCGGCACGTTTGCGGTGTTCTTCATGCGCCAGTTCTTCCTGACGCTGCCGAAAGACATGATGGAAATGGCACGGATCGAAGGCTGCGGCGAGTTCAAAATCTTCTGGCGCATTTATCTGCCGCTGACCAAGCCGGCGCTGGCCACGCTCGGGATCTTCACGTTCCAGGCGGGCTGGAATGGCTTCCTGTGGCCGATGATCGTGCTGAACGATCCGGCCAAAGCGACGATCCAAATGGGACTGCAGGCTTTTTCGTACAACTATCAGACGGACTATGGGCCGATGATGGCGGGAGCGCTGGTGGCGATACTGCCGATTCTGGTGCTGTTCCTGCTGCTGCAGCGATATTTTATCCAGGGCATTGCTTTTAGCGGAATCAAGGGATAGGACAGATGGGAGAGATCACATGAAGACCACCACGAAGGAAACCGACGTGCGGCGGCAGCGGGCCGATCTGGCCCAGACCGCGCTGGATGAAGGGTTCTGGAACGAAGAGATCCAGATGTACAATATTCAAATGCCTTGCGAAAACGGGACGTGCAACGTGATTTTTCATTACTGGTGGATGGCGCATGCGGTTGACGTGCTGGTTGACGGACTGCGGCGCACGGGGGACCGGCTCTATGCCCGGCGGCTGGAGGAGCTGTACGACGGCCTCCTTCGGCGCAACGGCGGCGCCTGGCCCAATGAGCTATACGACGATATGGAATGGATGGCGCTCGCCTGGCTGCGCGCGTATCAGGCTACCGGCGAACCACGCTACAAAGAAGCCTCCCTTCTGCTGTGGCAGGACATCCAAACCGGATGGAACGAGCAGATGGGCGGCGGGATCGCTTGGCAGAAATCGCAGCTGGACTATAAAAACACCCCGGCCAACGCTCCTGCCGTCATCCTGGCGGCCAGGTTGTACCAAGCGTTTGGTAACCCGGACGATGGGGCTTGGGCGCAGCGGGTTTACGATTGGCAGGCGGAGAACCTGGTTGATCCGGCTACCGGGCTGGTGTGGGACGGTATGAACCGGACGGGAGACGGCGCGATCGACAAGGATTGGAAATTCACCTACTGCCAAGGCGTCTTTATCGGGGCTTCCGTGGAGATGTACCGGGTAAGCGGGGAGGTGGCTTTCCTGGAGGCGGCGCTCCGCACGTTCCGCGTCGTCCTCCAGGAGTTCACCTCCAGCGAAACCGGGCTGCTGCCGGAGGAAGGAGACGGCGACGCCGGGCTGTTCAAAGGCATCTTGATCCGCTATTTGGCGGAGCTGGCTAAGGCGGCCCCGGACCATCCCGAAGTCGCCGAGTATGTTGACCTTCAGGCGGAACGTGCCTGGAGCCGGCAGACCGCAAAGGGGCAACCGCGGTTTGGCACGGATTGGAGCCAAGCTCCCGAGCCGGATGCCGTCGTGTCCCTCAGCTCGCAGCTGAGCGGCGTGATGCTGATGGAAGCGGCCTCGAGGTTAACGCCGGATGCCGCGCCTGAACGGGAGACGACGTGATGGACCGCCGCGAACTGGGTTGGGCCCAACTAGCGGAACGCATGCACCGCGATCTGTTTGCCTGCTACATGAACGCGCAGACCGGCATCCTGGACCAGTGGTATCCGCGTACGGCGGGTCGGGCTGACGAAAATTTCTACTACTGGTGGCAAGCCCACGTCCTTGACGTGCTGGTGGACGCCTACGAGCGGACCGGCGACCCGGCGCTGCCGGATCGGATGCGGCGGTTTTGCCGCAGCCTGGAACATTACAACGGCGGGACGTTTACCCATAACTATTACGACGACATGGAGTGGACGGCGCTGGCGCTGCTGCGGGCTTACCGGGCGACCGGCGAACCTTGGTACGAGGAAAAGGTGCAGGAGCTGTGGGCGGACATCCAAACGGCTTGGAATGAGCATTGCGGCGGCGGGATGGCGTGGAAGAAGGATCAGCTCGATTACAAAAATACCCCGGCCAATGCGCCCGCAGTGATTCTTGCGGCCCGGCTCTATAGCTTGTTCGGCCGGCCTGACGACCTCGCTTGGGCCAAACGGATTTACGAGTGGAACAAAACTCATTTGGTTGACCCCGCGACGGGATTTGTCTGGGACGGCATGAATCGGACTGGAGACGGGACGATCGATAAGGACTGGAAATTCACGTATTGCCAGGGCGTCTATATCGGCGCTGGCGTTGAGTTATACGTTTGCACCGGTGAATCGCTGTATCTGGAGGACGCCAGACGGACCGCTGCCGCCTGCTTCAAGGAGTTGGGTGAGCCCGGCACCGGTCTGCTTCCCGAAGAAGGCATCGACGATACCGGCTTATTCAAAGGAATCCTGATTCGCTACCTCGTCCGTCTCCTGGAGATCGACCCGGCGTGTCCGCACGTTCGGGAAGTGCTTCTCACGAATGCGGAGAAACTCCGTTCCGATGGGCTGATCGAGAACCCTCTCTTGTGCGGCCCTTCCTGGAAGGAGCCGCCCACCTTGCCGGTCCAGCTCAGCGTTCAGCTGAGCGGTTTGATGCTTCTGGAAGCGGCGGCGAAGCTGGAGGTTTCTAAGTGAAGAAGCCGCGCAGGAAAAGGGGAAAGGTCCCATTAAACAACCACTAGATTAAACGGAGGAGAGAAATCATGACTGAGCAACTGACCCAAAACGACATCATCGCTTTGGCGGAAACGAAGATGAAGCATCGCCCGAAAATCGTGGAGATGTTCAAACGTTGTTATGAAAATACGCTGGAAACGACGATCCATCGCCACGAGGACGGGACGGTGTTTATGCTGACCGGCGACATTCCGGCCATGTGGCTGCGCGATTCCGTCAACCAGCTACGGCCGTATCTCATCCCGGCGGCGAAGGATGCCGGCTTACGCGAGATTATCGAAGGCGTGTTGAGGACGCAATGCCAATCGATCCTGCGGGATCCGTACGCCAACGCGTTTAACGAATTCGAGAATTTTCGCGGTCACCAATCGGACATAACCGAAATGTCCGGCTGGATTTGGGAGCGCAAATACGAGGTGGACTCGTTATGTTATCCCTTGCAACTAGCCTATCTGTACTGGAAAAACACCGGGGAAACTCGCCACTTTACGCCGGAATTCAAGCAAGCGGCCGAATTAATCCTGCAAACCTGGCGGACCGAGCAACGCCACGAAGAACACTCGAAGTATACGTTTGTCCGGGAGAACAGCGGGGAAACGGATAAGCTCCCCGGACCGGTGGCGTATACGGGCATGACGTGGTCAGGTTTCCGCCCGAGTGACGATTCCTGCAAATACGGTTATCTCGTTCCGTCGAACCTGTTTGCAATCGTTGTGCTGGGTTATTTGCTGGAAATCAATGAGCGGTTTTACGGGGATGGCGCTTTCGCCAATGAGGTGCGTGCGCTGCGGGAGGACATTCGCCAAGGGATTGAACAATACGCCGTCATCGAGGACGAGAAGTTTGGCAAGGTGTACGGGTACGAGGTTGATGGGCTAGGCGGTGTGAATCTGATGGATGACGCCAATGTACCCAGCTTGTTGTCGTTGCCTTATCTGGACTACTGCAGCAAGGACGATCCGATCTATCTGAACACGCGCCGGATGATCCTTAGCCGACGCAATCCTTACTACTATGAAGGCACCTATGCGAAAGGGATCGGCAGCCCGCACACTCCCCCGGACTACATTTGGCACATCGCCTTGTCTATCCAGGGAATCACTGCCATCGAAGAATCGGAAAAGCTGGACATCCTGGGCATGTTCGAACGAACGGACGCCGGAACGAACTTGGTGCATGAAGGTTTCCACAAGGATAACCCTGCGGAATACTCGAGGGAATGGTTCTCTTGGTCCAACGCGATGTTTGTTGAATTCGTGCTCAGTTTATGTGGTTTGGAAATTGCCATGCGCTAGCTTTCAGTACGGAATGAATCCGCAAATGGAGGTTTTGCCGTGAACCGAAATCAAGTAAAAGGTACGTTTACGAAAATGTTTGCTCTGACGTTAACGATGGCTCTCTCGATATCGCTGCTTACCGGGGCGAAGGCTCCGGAAGCTCAAGCGGCCACCTCGGGCCACGCGGATGCGGACGCCGCGATCAAGGCGTTTAACGCCAAGTTCTGGGATCCGCAGGCCAAGTACTATTGGGCCGATTCCAATCGCGGCTCCAACTACCAGGGCTTTTGGGTGGAAGCCGAGCTATGGGAAATGGTCATGGATGCTTATCTTCGTACCTCGGATCGGGAATTAAAGGCGCAGCTTCGCGCCCAGATCGATGATATTTTCGATGGCGCCGTTCTTAAATATGGTGAGGACTGGACGAACAATCCGTTTAACGATGACATCATGTGGTGGGCGATGGCTAGTGCAAGAGCCTATCAAATCACCGGGGAAGCTCGCTACCTGGACAAAGCGAAATATTACTTTGATTTTGTATACGATACCCAATGGGATGACGCATTTGCGAACGGCGGTCTGTGGTGGTTGAACAGCGAGCATGTCACGAAGAACGCTTGTATTAACTTCCCGGCAGCTGAGGCGGCGGTGTACCTGTATGAGATCACGGAGGACTCGCATTACCTGGAGGCGGCGACCCATATTTACCGCTGGGGCAAAACGATGCTGACGGACGGAAACGGGAAGGTATTCGACCGGATTGAACCGGATCGTGGACCTGTGCCGGACGCCACGCATTACAATCAGGGGACGTTTATCGGTGCCGCGACCATGCTGCATCGGATTACCGGCGACAAGGTGTACCTGGAGGATGCGATCAAGGCTGCCCAATTTACGATGGCCCATCAGACGGAAGCGAACGGACTGCTGGGTTATGAAGGCCCGAACGGGGATCTGAAGGGCGGCAAAACGATCCTGCTGCGCAATTTGGCTCATCTGCAGCAAGCGGTGGACGGCAGCAAATCCCGAACTCATCGGGAATTTGAACGGAAGTTCGAAGAATGGCTGGCTTTGAATGCAGCCATGGCTTGGAGCCATCGGAACGAAGAGGGGATCGTCGACGGCAACTGGATCGGGCAGCTGTTGTCCGGCACTTATGAATCTTGGGCCGCCTCCAGCGCCGTTCAGGCACTGACGGTCGTACAGCCAAAGCCCACGGTCCCGGTTTATCCGGTGAAGCCGGCCTATCAACGAATTGAAGCGGAAAAATACAACATCGGCCAAGGCTTCGTGCTGGAGGGCAGCGCGGAAGGCACGTTGCAGCTTGGCGGGATTAAGCACGGACACACCGCGGTTTACAAAAACGTCGATTTCGGGACGACGGAAGCCGTCGGCTTCATCGCTCGTGCCGCCAGCGGAACGTCCGGCGGAACGATCGAAATCCGACTGGACGCCGAAGACGGACCGAAGATCGGTACGGTCCGAGTCGAAGGCACGGGCGGCTGGAACCAGTTCATCGATGCGGTTGCCGTACTCAGGGATGACCAGGGCAATCCGGTGACCGTAACCGGTAAGCATGACGTCTACTTCACTTTTGTCAAAGCGAATGACGACTATCTGTTTAACTTGAACTGGTTTCGGTTTACGGAGACCGATCCGACGAGAACCGATGCCTATGCCAAACGAAAGGCCGGCGAGTTCGACGACAGTTCAGGGGTAAGCCGAAACGGCGAATACGGCTTCCTGGAGGAGATCGCGAACGGTGCGTACGTTCAGTATGAGGACATTGATTTTGGCAGCGGTGCGGCCGGGATCACGGCGCATGTCGCGAGCGGAAACCAAGGCGGAACGATCGAAGTGAAGCTGGACAGCTTGAACGGGCCAACCGTCGGCACCCTTCAGATCCCCGTTGTAGGCGACTGGGCGACATGGATCGATGTGATGTCCACGGTCGATGACACGGCGGCAGCCGGTATCCATGACGTCTACCTGGTGTTCCATGGTACGGACGGCAGCGATTTTCCGTGTAACCTGGACTGGTTCAGCTTCACGACGGTCAAAGGCAAGGCTCAGGATGCATACGGCAAGCTGGAGGCCGAAAGCTATACGACTGGCTCGGGTTTCGGTACGGAGCAAGGCGGGGGGCAAACGTATCTCGCCGGGATGTTCGGACCTAACCAACCCTCTGCGATGTACAACTTCGTTGATTTTGGCGATGGCGGCGGAATCACACAATTCCATGTCAACGCGGCCAGCGATACCGCCGGAGGGACGATCGAGGTACGGCTGGACAGTCCAAGCGGCCCCGTGATCGCGGAGGCGAGCGTCACCGGAACCGGCGGCTGGCAGGAGTTCAAGGTATTCTCAGCGGAGGTTACCGCCCCGGTCCGCGGTAAACATATCGTGTTCCTGCTCTTCAAAGGATCGGATTGGCTGTTTAACCTCGATAAGTTCACGTTCGGCGATCCAGCCGTATTTACAGCACCCCCCGTTATTCCTGAACCGCCTCGTGATCATACGCCTCCGGGAGAGGTTGAACATGTGCGAGCAGTAAAGGAGAAGGGACAAATCCGGTTAACTTGGGACGGCCCGTATGATAGGGACGGCGAGAAGGTACAGATCCGGCTGCTGAAGAACAAGAAGCCATTCGGCGAGATGATGGAGGTAGCGCGCGGCGTTCAAACCGCCGTACTGCCGGACGTGAACAATCCGAAAGGGTACACGGTACAGTTCAAATCGGTTGACAATTCTGGTAATGTCTCCAAGGGATATTCCGTTTCACTGGGAGACCTTATCGAGAAGTAAAAGAACAAACAGACCGGGGCGGATGCAAGTCCAGCCTTCGGTCTGTTTTTTGCCTATTGCGAGGAGGGATGGCAGTGGCAGCGATTCGAATTGGCAGATCACCCGACCTCCAGGCGGAGCTGTCACCGGCAATAATGTTGCAGTTTGTGCAACAATTTCAGCCGATTCCTTCGCAGACGCCCCGAAATGCTGCATAATATGCAACATTCCAGCCACGCAGGACAGGTTGGGGGATGAAAATGTTGCAGAACATGCAACATTTCACCTCCACATCCCCGTTTCACCGTCCAAATCCTGCACAAAATGCAACATTTCCACGATCAGATCCACTTCTTACTTATGGGACGAACCCTTGACATGTGCAGGACTTTGCGTTAAATGTTCTGCGCGTATTCCGCGGAAGGTACTTTGGTTAGAACGACGTACAAGCTGGCAGGCTCGGCTCCGTCATTACGATAGGAGAAGGCTTCGGCTCCCTCCAGGTGCAGCACTTCACCTTGTCCCAACGGCGAGGTTACCCCCTCCACCGTGATCGCCCCGCTGCCTTGCAAGGCAAGAATAAAGACGTCGGTATTCGGATGCGTGTGGGTTGGCAGCTCCTGCCCCGGCATAAAGTTCAGTACGAATACGACACTTTCGCCTTTCTTGAAGGCGATACGTTTGGTGAATTTCTCAGGTTGGTAGTCTTGAAGTTTGGCTAATGCGAGCTTTTCCATGGATAGTTCCTCCTTGACCGGTCACAGGGCCGGATAATTGAATGGGTTTTTGGATTATCATCGTTGGGATCATGGTCTTCCTGTCTCCTATGTTAACATTAAGCCGCTGACTTATTCTTGATCTAGATCAAGACCCTGAAAATATTGTCCCTATTTCAAAACTCCAGGAAATGGCCACTACTGCAAAATGAAGTAAATTGGAGGAAGGCGAATGGATGTTTTTTGAAAATGTGGTGAAAGGAGTCACGCTCGTGAAACGTTATCCGGGGATGGATCAAGAAGTGGTCATGATGGAGATGAAGCGGCTCAAGCAGAAAGCTGACCGGCTGCTTGCCATGTCGATCCGGCTGAATCAACCCAGCTTGGCGGACGAGGCGGAGCAGTTATACCAGCAAATCGACAGGTTGGCCTTGCTCACGGGTTGATTTGACGATCACATTCCTTCATGTCCGTGCTTTCAATGGATGCGGCCTGCATATGACATACATAATGGCATAAGCCAGGGTTTAACCGGAAACGGAGACCCTGGCTTTTTTAGATCGCGTTTATGTGATCCATGTTCTTACAAGGTGACTCCTGTTTTGAAAATGGCCAACTCGCGGACTTCGTTCATTTCGTTACGGGTTGGTTGGCCGCTGGCCACCGCGATGACGTAAGCGATAAACTGCTCCAGCACCTCTTCCATCGGCGTATCCAGCAAGGTTCCCGCGTTGAAGTCCATCCAGTGCTGCTTACGGTTGAACAGCTCGTTGTTCGTGGCGACCTTTACCGTCGGGACAAAGCTGCCGAACGGAGTGCCGCGGCCGGTCGTAAAGAGGACCAACTGACAATCCGCGGCAGCCAATGCCGAAGAGGCCACCAGGTCGTTGCCTGGCGCTTGCAGCAGGCTGAGCCCCTTCTTGCGCAGCTTCTCCCCGTATTTCAACACGTCGACTACCGGGGCGGTCCCGGCTTTTTGCGTACAGCCCAGCGATTTGTCCTCCAGCGTGCTGATGCCGCCGGCTTTGTTGCCAGGCGAGGGATTCTCGTTGACAGGTTCGCCGTAGG
The DNA here is from genome assembly GCF_023195895.1 of Paenibacillus mellifer. Classification (GTDB taxonomy): domain Bacteria; phylum Bacillota; class Bacilli; order Paenibacillales; family Paenibacillaceae; genus Fontibacillus; species Fontibacillus mellifer. Next base: position 34,150 of record NZ_JALPRK010000014.1, on the reverse strand, counting down.
ATAAGAAGTATTGCTTAAAATCATTGATGAGGGCGACGATTTGCTCGAACACCTCCGGGCTTTCCGCGCGAGCCATCAGCATCTGTTCGGCCCCAAACATTTCAGGGACCTCGGTCAGAATGGTAGAGCCGCCCTGGGAGATGAGAAAATCGGAGAAAGCGCCCAGCAGCGGATTCGCCGTAATCCCGGAGAAGCCATCGGACCCGCCGCATTTCAGCCCAACGTTTAGTTCGCTGAGCGGAACCGGCTCCCGGCGGTCGTTCTGGGCCGCCTCCACCAGCTCTTCGAGCAGCGCCAGACCTGCCCCCAGCTCATCTTCGACTTCCTGGGCAACAAGGAATTTGACGCGCTGCTCGTCGTAATCTCCAAGCCGCTGGCGGAACTCGGCTACCACGTTGTTCTCGCAGCCCAGGCCAAACACTAGCACGCCGCCTGCATTGGGATGTTGCACGGCATCCGCGAGGATGCTGCGCGTCATGAGGTGGTCTTCGCCCAACTGCGAGCAGCCGTAGGGATGCTTCAGCACGGTGATATTGTCGAAGGGACCAAGATCCGAATGTTCTGCCTTAAAAGCGCTGATCATTTGCTCAGCAATCCCGTTCACGCAACCGACGGTCGGCACGATGTACAAGTCGTTGCGGATGCCGACTTTCCCATTGCTCCGGCGGTAGCCCTGAAATGTCATAGACTGCTTCGGATAAGTCACAGGATGCAGATCGGGCTGATATTCGTATTGCTCCTCCCCGGCTAGATTCGTCTTCACATTATGCGTATGCACCCATTCGCCGGCGGCGATGGCTGCAATGGCATGACCGATCGGATAGCCATATTTGGTAACGAACGAATCGACGGAGATGTCGGTTAATGCGATTTTGTGGCCTTGAGGAATGTCTTGTTTGGCTTGAACGGTCACCTCATCCAACCGAATCTCTTCGCCGGCTGCGATTGGCCGTAAAGCTACCGCGACATTGTCGCGCGAATTCATTCTCATTAATCGCCGCATGGGCTGCCGCCTCCTATCCATTGTAACGTGGCCCGGGCGCCAAAAGCGTCCAGCTTCCGAACATATCGCTCCAAGGTGTCGGCTAGCTCGGGAACGCCCGACAAATCCTCACCCCATAACTTGGCTTCTTGCAAAAGGGTCGGGATCACTTCGGCGGGATGCGCCCAGGCTCGATCGAAAAGGGTGAGCACGTCAGGGCTGTCCTTCCGCTCCAACCGATCGCCGCGGTAACCCACGAGGAGTGCGGCGAAGGAGAGTGTGATCCGCTTCGGCAGGTCGCCGCGTTCCCGCCGGTAACGCAGTAGCACGGGCAGCAGTCGGGTCTGGAATTTGGCGATGCTGTTCAGGGAGATCGAAGCCAGCTCGTGCCGGATGAACGGGTTCATGAATCGTTCGCGTACGGCCTGGGCATAAGCGATTAGCCTTTCTATAGGCAAATCCAACATCGGAACGATCTCCTCCTCCATGAGCTCCCGTACAAATACGGACAAATCCTCGTCGTTCATCACTTCCTCGACCGTTTCCAGTCCGGCAAGTAAACCCAAAGCGGTCATCGCTGTGTGGGGACCGTTCAGCAGGTGAACCTTCTGCTCGCGGTACGGGCGTAAATCATCCGTGTATATGACGTTCAGTCCCGACTCGGCCAGCGGCAGCCGTTCAGGCAGCCAAGCCGGGCCTTCGATGACCCACAGCAGGTACGGCTCTGCGGTCACCATCAGGCGGTCGCGGTAGCCCAGCTCCTGCTCCAGTTGATCCGCCCTCTCCTGCGGAAACCCGGGGACGATGCGGTCCACGAGGCTGCAGCAAAACGTATTTTCCCGTTCGAGCCAATCCGTGAACCCGTCGCCCAGATTCCAATCGGCAGCATGACGCAATACGATTTCGCGCAGCTTCTCGCCATTACGGTCGATTAACTCGCAAGGGATGATCGTAAATCCCGCTTTTCCCAGTTGGTAACGGCGATAGAGCAAGGCGGTCAGTTTACCGGGAAAGCTGCGCTGCGGCGCATCCGTTAACCGGTCTTCCGGGTTGTAGGTGATGCCGGCTTCGGTCGTGTTCGAGGTGATGAACTCCAGCGAATCCTGCTCCGCCAGAGCGAGGAACCGTTCATATTCGGTGTACGGGCTAATCAGCCGGCTGACGGAGTGGAGGATTTCGTGTTCGCGGACGATTTGCTGCTCCGCAATCCCGTTGATGAGTACCGTATAAAGATGATCTTGCTTGGCGTAATGCTCGGATACCGGACTTCCTTGCGGCTTGATCATCACCACGCTGCCTTGAAATCGGCCTTGCTGATTCATCTGCTGGACCTGCCAGGCGGTGAAGGCGCGCATAAAATTGCCTTCGCCGAACTGGATCATTCGTTCCGGATAAGCGGGCAAATGGGGGAATAAGGTTCGGGATAAGAGCGGATTTAGGGAAAGCGGCGTATCCATTGATTCCTCGACTCCTTTATTAGGATTTCATGCACACGTGAACAAAATGAGGTGCGACCGAAGCCGTAAAAATAGTTGCCTACATGCCGCTATTCTCGACTTGATCACCGACCTTGGGCAATTTGTGTCTATGGTGCATCTATTTCAGGTGATAATTCTGGGTAGAGCGATATCGACAGGAAACAGCTGAGTTTCTGCCAGCGTCAACCGCCAGCCGTTAAATCGCGGCGACCGACTGGCGAATCATTAGCGATGTTGGAACGAACAGCGTCTCGCCCGGTTGTTCCGCATCCGCATGGTCTGATCCCGGAGGCAACATCAGCTCGATCAGCTTGCGGGTCCCAAGTTCGCTGATGTCGGCGACCGGCTTGCGGATCGTCGTCAAGGCCGGATTCGTATAGCTGGCGAATACGATATCGTCGAAGCCGATCAGCGAGACCTGATCCGGCACGCTCACGCCACGGGCGAAGCAGGCGTTCATGGCCCCGATCGCCATATCGTCGTTCGCGCAGAACACCAGCGTTGGCGGTACGGGAAGATTCAGCAGCGCGTACATCATCCGGAACCCGCTGTCGATACTGTAATCTCCAGCCGCCTGATATTCGGCGGGGAGGGAGAGACCGTGGGCGAGCAAGCTTTCCAGGAAACCTTGCTTCCGCTCGGCCGCCGATCGGAAGCCTGTTTTGCCTTCCATGATCGCCAACCGGCGATGGCCGCGGCCGATGGCGTAGTCGATCGCTTCCCGCACGCCTTCGCGGTCGTTCGCCACGACGTTGGCGATGCCGGGATCGTCCAGATGGCGGTTCAGGACGACAAGCGGAATGCCGGCCTTCTTCACATGGTAGATGAACGCATTGTCCGCATCGCTTTGGCTCATGACCAGAATGCCGTCGAAGCGGTGCGGCGAAATGCCCTCCAAATGCCGGATGCCGTCAATTCCGTGCACGGTTAGGCTGTAGTTCTCATCCAGTGCATGATGGATACCTTTAATCGCATCAACGAGAAAGCTGGCGGACGTCCCTTGGTCGATGCTGGAGAAAAACAATCCGATCGTATACGTCTTCTTCATCACCAGACTTTTGGCGCTGACATTTGGAATGTAGTTCATTTCGGCGGCAATTTTTTCAATTTTGCCCCGCGTCTCAGGCTTAATCAGCGGGCTGCCGTTCAGCGCCCGGGATACCGTCGTGTGGGACACGCCGGCTACGCGGGCAATGTCTTTGATTGTAATCATAGAACCTCATCTTTCGCGGAGGAATTCGCATGTTATTTTCACGTTTTCATTGTAATCCCGAGTTCTTTAAATCGTCAAGAAAAACAAGCTTTGCACACGTGAAAATAATATTTGTCGCCATCTTATTGAAAGCGCTATAATCAGGTTAAAAAGAACGGAGGAGTGAGCCTAATGCGTGACACGGAACGGCGGTCGAAATTGTGGGAAGTTCTCGGAGAGTTACCGCCCTTCGAAAGAACGATTTCAGCCCAACGGTTGAAGCAGGAGACGTTCGACGGAGTTGTGCTGGAGACGTTGCTGCTGGATTTGAACGGGCTGGAGCTTGTGCCGGCGTATTTTGCCAAACCTGTGGAAGGGGAAGGACCTTTCCCACTGATCGTGTTTAACCACTCCCATGGAGGAAATTATGGCAACGGTCGCAAGGAGATGATTCGCAGCAGCGCTTACCTTCAAGAGCCTTCATTTGCCAAGGTGTTGACCGGATTGGGCTGCGCCGTCTGCAGCATCGACATGTGGGCCTTCAATGAGCGCAGCGGCAGAACCGAAGGCGAGCTGGTGAAGGAGATGTTATGGAACGGACGCTCGTTATGGGGCATGATGATTTATGATAACCATCGGCTGATCGATTACCTGTGCACCCGGGAGGATGTGGATGCCTCGCGAATCGGAACGATTGGCATGTCTATGGGGGGGCTGATGTCCTGGTGGCTGGCGGCGCTAGATGAACGAATCAGCGTCGTGGTCGATCTTTGCGGTCAGGTCGATGCGGAAACCTTGATTGCAAGGCGAGGTCTGGAGCATCACGGGTTTTATTATTATGTTCCCGGCTTGCTGAAGCATTTTACAACGTTGGAGATCCAAATGCTGATCGCCCCCCGGCCCCGACTGAGCCTCGTCGGTCGAAACGACCGGTTATGCCCGTTCGAAGGGGTGCAGCGGCTGGATCAGGGACTACGTGAAGCCTATGCGGCCGCCGGGCAGCCGAATCATTGGCAGACCGTCATCACCGGCGGCGGGCATATGGAAACCGCGGAGATGCGAGCCGTCTGGCCGGAGTTTATCGCCGAGCATTTGGTACGTCCTGCGGGACTGTAGGAAGGGCCGCGTTGGCGGTCGCCTACCGCCCCTCACGAAGCTCTTCCGACGGCAGGCGGTGGAACTCGCGTTTATACAGCCGGGCGAAATAAACCGGCTCTAAGCCGACATAGGCGGCCGCTTGGCGGATCGTCATGTCGGGATGCTCCAGCAGCAGATGGCGGGCTGTTTTCAGCCGGATCTGATGGAGGTACTGCAGCGGCGTCAATCCCATCGATTGGCGGAACAGCCGGGTTAGCTGCTTTTGCGAGTAGCCGACATGGCCCGCCAACCCGGCGATGGTGATCGGCCGGTTTAAGTGGTCATGCAGGAAGCGAACCGCAACCTCCACGACCGACGCGCGGTAGGAGGCAGGAGGTGCGGCCGGCTGTACCAGCGGGACAGCCGACTCGGTTTGCACGCCTTTTTGCCCCAACGACGTATCCTTGAGGATGGCCAGCAGCAGTGAATACAACAATTCGGTCGTTTGCCATGGGTCATGGTCGTTGCCGGATCGCTGCCAGATGGCAAGCAGGCGGTCCGTAAACAGGGAGACGTCCGACAGCTGCAGCAGGCGAGGTGTATCCCCGAAACCCCAACGGCTTAACACTTCGCCGAAGTTTTCCAGCAGTGTGACATACCCGACGAACCAGGGGGACTCCCCATAAGGCATATATTCATGGGCGCAGCCGGCGGGGATGAAGAGCAGTTGGCTCGGTTGAAGAATGTCCCATTTGTCCTTGTCGACATTTAGCCGGCGAAACTGCCCTGCCCCGGAGAGGGTTAAGAACAGCTGATGTGCTGAAAACCCCTTCATCCGCGTGAGAGGCGGCTGGATTTCCGTCCCAACCGTATACACGGACAGCGGCAGAAGCTCGTTGTGGGAAGGGGTTAAGTTGCTTTTAAGCGGGAGCAAGTCCATGGCTGTTCACTCCATTTTGTCCATTTTGTCTGGTGGATTGTCCGAATTGTGGCTTCCGCCCGATTATATCCCACCTCTATAATGAGAGCAAATCGTTTTGGGAGTGTGAATGATGTTGGAACTGAACCATGAATGGGAAAATCCTTCTTGCCTGCACATCGGCCGGCTGCCGGCCCGAGCTACTTATGTTCCGTACGGCAACGCCGAGGCGGCCCGAACGGGAAAACGCGGTCACTCACCGCATTACCAAACGTTAAACGGAATGTGGAAATTTCGCTATCACCGCAGTCTTCGTGAGGTAGACGAGCGCTTTTTTGAGACGGAAACGAATGTAAGCGCTTGGGACGATCAGATCTTGCCTTCTTGCTGGCAAACCAACGGTTACGATCAGCTGCATTACACGAATGTGAACTACCCCATCCCCTATGATCCTCCGTTCGTACCGGATGACAACCCGGCAGGCACCTATGTTAGGGAATTTAATTTGCCGGAAGCGTGGACGAGGAAAGAGACGCACATCGTGTTCGAAGGAGTAAATGCCTGCCTCTACTTGTGGGTGAACGGCCGCTTCGTGGGTTACAGCCAAGGCAGCCGGATTCCAGCGGAATTCGACCTTTCGCCGTTCGTCACTGCGGGCCGCAACCGCATTGCCGTTCTGGTGTTGAAATGGTGCGACGGCACGTATTTGGAGGATCAGGATGTCTGGCGATTCTCCGGAATCTATCGTGATGTCTATTTGCTATCCCGGGAAACCTCGCATGTTCGCGACGTATTCAACCAACCGCTGTTGTCGGACGATCTGACCGGGGGCAAGCTCCTCTCGGAGATCGAAACGACGGGAAGCCTGACCGTGCAAGCGGAATTGCGCGATCCGACAGGGAAGTTGGTGGGACGGCAGGAGGCGCATTTTGACGGCAAAGGGGCCATCGAGTTGGATGTGCCGCAGCTGCAGTTATGGAACGCCGAGCAACCTCGATTGTATGAGCTGCTGCTAACGGCGGGTCAAGAGGTCCTGCGTTTTCGTGTCGGCTTCAAAAAGGTAGAAATCATAGACGGTATCTTCCGCATCAATGGCCGAGCTGTGAAGTTAAAAGGCGTCAACCGCCACGATTCCCATCCGGAGCTGGGGCAAACGATTCCTATTAACCATATGATGACGGATTTAATGCTGATGAAGCGGCATAACGTCAATACGATCCGCACCTCGCATTATCCGAATGATCCGAAGTTTCTTGATTTATGTGATGAATACGGGTTCTACGTCGTCGATGAAGCGGACTTGGAGTGCCATGGCGTCACCAGCACCGGGAAACTAGAAGAAGGCGTCTTCCATAAACTGACGAAGGATCCGGAATGGCGGGATGCGTTCGTGGAGCGGGCGGTCCGTATGGTCGAGCGGGATAAAAACCATGCCTCCGTCATCATTTGGTCGATGGGCAATGAATCCGGGTATGGCGCCAACCATATGGCGATGGCGGAGTGGACGAAAGCACGCGACGCGTCTCGTCCGGTGCATTACGAAGGGGCGGATGCCCGGTATTACGGCGATCCGGACACGGCCTGCCTTGATCTGGATAGCCGGATGTACGCCTCGGTGAAGGAAATCGAGCGGTACTCCCAGGACGAGAACAGCACTAAACCGCTGTTCCTCTGCGAATATAGCCATGCGATGGGGAACGGTCCCGGCGATTTACAGGATTATTGGAACGTTATCTATCAGTATCCGAAGCTGATGGGCGGCTGCGTCTGGGAGTGGTGCGACCATGGGATTACCGCCGAGACGCCGGACGGACAACGTTATTACGCTTATGGCGGCGATTTCGGGGATCAGCCGAATGATGGGAACTTCTGCATCGACGGACTGGTATCGCCGGACCGCCGGCCGCACACGGGGCTCCTGGAATTGAAACAGGTCATTGCACCGGTTCTTATTGAGGCGGAAGACGCCGGGCAAGGTCGGTTCCGCGTCCTGAACCGCTATGACTTCAGCAGTTTGTCGCATGTGACGGCCAGCTGGAAGCTGGAGCGGGAGGGGGAAGTGATGCGGCAGGGACGCTCTTCGCTCTCCGCGGGTCCGGGTGAGACACAGATATTGTCGCTTCCTACCGATCTACCGCAGGATGTGCCAGGACCGTTCGTCTTGACTTGTTCGGTTCGGCAGCAACAGGATACGCCTTGGGCGGAGGAAGGGTACGAAATTGCCTTCTATCAATTCGAGTTGGCCGGGGTGAAGGGTACGGTGCAGCAAGATCAACCGCATTTCAGTGAATACGCGGCTTTTATGACGGCAGAAGAACAGGACGGACTCCTTACCGTGACCGGATTCGATTTCAAGCACGTGTTTGACCTGAAGCTCGGCATGCCGCGGCAGTTGTCGAAGCAGGGCGTTCCGCTGCTTTCCCGTCCGGCCCGGTTTAACCTGTGGCGGGCACCGATGGACAACGATATGTACATCCGTCGGGAATGGGAAGCGGCCGGGCTCCACCATGCAGCCATGAAGGTGTACGCCAGCCGGTGGGAACAGAAGCCGGACGCTACGGTCGAAGTCCGCGTCGACTTCTCGCTCGCCAGCTACAGTTACGAACCGTTCGTGCGCGGCAGCGCCGTCTGGACGGTTGGGATCACGGGGGAAGTCAAGCTGGCGGTTCATGCCGACGTACGCGAGAATCTTCCTTATCTGCCGCGCTTCGGTCTCGAGCTGACCATGCCGAAGGGGACCGAGGAAATCGAATATTACGGTTACGGTCCGCATGAGAGCTATATCGACAAACGCGCGAGCGTTCGCAAAGGAAAATACCTGCTGTCGGTGGACGACATGTTCGAGAACTACGTCATGCCGCAGGAGACCGGTTCCCGCAATGGCACCGATTGGGCGATCGCTTCCACCGTTCAAGGCATGGGGCTGAAATTCGCGGCGGCGCAGCCGTTCTCATTCCAGGCTCTGCATTACACGGCCGAGGACCTGACGGCAGCCAAACATACGTATGAGCTGAAGCGGCGTGCCGAGACCATCGTTTCGCTGGATTACCAAATGAGCGGGGCTGGATCGGGCTCCTGCGGACCGCAGCTGGCGGAGCCTTACCGCTTTACTCAGAAGTCGTTCGATTTCGAGGTGACGATCCAACCGGTATTCAAGGAAGAAGAATAGAAGTAGCTACTTATAAAGAAGCTGTTCCCCGGCCAAGTTCGGGTGAACGGCTTCTTTTAGTATGGTCAGGGGAGCTTGCGCGGCAGGGAGCTTTATTTTTCTATGCCAAATTTTTGTGGGGAGGAAGGCTTGACGGGCGATTCATTAGGGAGTATATTATTAAACGCTAAAATATTTAAACAGTAAATTAATTAAATTGTTAAATAAACGAACAGCTCGAGGCAGGAAGGAGGGGGAAAGGCATTGGTGAAAAAAGAAGAGCTGTTCGAAGTGACTTCGATGTTTCGAACGCTGATTAAGGCGATCACGCAGGAGTGGAACAAACGCGGCGGTGATTTTAACCTCAGCTTTCCACAATATAAAATGCTCTACATGCTGAATGCCACCGGTTCCCATACCGTATCGCAGTTGGCGGAGGCGCTGGGAATTACCTCGGCGGCGATCACGGGAATTACGGACCGGCTGGTCACGGAAGGTTTCGTCAACCGAGAACGCGGAGAGAACGACCGTCGGGTGGTAAATATCTCAATTACGGATCGGGGCAGGGAAATCATCAGCCAGGTTACCGAACGGCAGAAGGAAATGCTTGAGGGGATTTTTAATCAGCTGCAGGAGGAAGATTTACAGCATTTGCGACGAATTTTTGGCGTAGTGCTTGCAAATATAGACAATAAATTATAACGGAGATGGAGAAACTACATGGAACATTTAACACTTAAACGTAAAGTTTCGATCATGATCGCCATCATGGCCGCGATGTTCTTCGCCGCCATTAACCAGACGATCGTGAGCACCGCCATGCCGCGAATCATTTCGATTCTTGACGGCATGGACTATTATACCTGGACAATCAATATTTACTTACTGACGTCCACCATCGCTACGGTTCTAGTCGGTAAACTGTCCGATATGTACGGGCGGAAGCCTTTTTTGCTGATCGGGATACTGCTCTTTATGGCAGGTGCCTTTATGACAGGGACGTCCTCGGACGTGTTCCAGTTCATTACCTACCGGGGGATTCAAGGGATCGGCGCCGGTATCATTCAATCGACCGCCTTCACGGCCGTAGGCGACTTGTTCCCGCCTCGTGAGCGCGGCAAATGGATGGGCCTCATGACCGCTATTTTTGGCTTCTCCAGCGTACTTGGCCCAACCTTGGGCGGCTATCTCGTCGATCACATGGATTGGCACTGGCTGTTCTGGATTTTCTTGCCGCTTGGCATCGTGGCGTTTGTCATGATTCTGTCGCTATTTCCGAAAATGGAACGCGGCAGCTCCCAAAGCATCGACTATTTAGGCTCGTTGTTCATGACGACGACAATCGTGCCGATGCTGCTGGCCTTCTCTTGGGCGGGAACGACGTACGCTTGGGGTTCGACGCAAATTATCGGTTTACTCGCGGCCTCGGTCGTATCCGCATTGATTTTCGTGTTCGTCGAATCGAAGGTGAAAAATCCGATTTTGCCGCTTCACTTGTTTAAGAACGATGTTGTGACAATTTCTAATATCATCGGCTTTATCATGAATTTTGGGATGATGGGCGCCTTGATTTACCTGTCATTCTTCGTGCAAGGCGTGCTGGGCATTTCGCCGACGTATGCCGGCTACGTGACGATGCCGATGTCGATCGTCATGGTCGTGGCCAGCGCCATCACCGGCCAGATGATCGCCAAGAAAGGCAAATACAAACAATTTGCACTGTTTGGCATTCCAATCATGATTGCGGGGATGGCGATCATGATCTTTATGAACAGTGTACCGGTCGCCATCCTCAGTATGATCGTATTCGGTTTGGGTCTAGGCGTCGGGATGCCGGTATTTTCGCTGGCTACGCAAAACGCCGTACCGCATAAAGAGCTGGGTGTCGTTACCGCCTCGACGCAGCTGTTCCGGAACCTCGGCGGTACGATCGGGATCGCGGTGATGGGTACCGTCATGTCAAACAATTTGACGAAAAACCTGAAAGAAGCGCTGCAGTCGTCTTCAGCGCCTGATATGAGCAAGATGGATCCGCAGATGGTGCAGCAGATGACCGCTTTTGCTAACCCGCAAACGTTGATGAACAAGCCGCTGCTGGAGCAAACGCAAGCCAGCTTGCCTGCGGATGCGCAGCCGCTGTTCGCGCAGATGATCCAAGGCATACGCGACGCGCTGGGCAATACGTTGTCCACCGTGTTCCTGACCGGAACCTTGGTGTTGGTCGTGGCTTTCGTGCTGATCTTCTTCCTGAGAGAACTGCCACTTCGGTCGACGAACCAGGCGCCAACTCCGCAGACCGCCAAAGAAGGCGGCGAGGAAGGCGCGGCGGTGCAGGGAGCTCAAGCTTCTGTCACCCAATAAGCATAAGCTAATTTATATGCCAGAGTCCTCGTATCTCCGATGCGAGGGCTCTGTTATTTTTGCGGCGGATGGAGCCGAGCGGGCGCTGAAGCACTAACGCTTACCACGAGGCTTATTAAGCCTAAAATAGGGGAGGAGCAAATCTAATGCTTGTCAGAAGTCTTATTTGCCCGATTTTTCCTGTTTTTACTCCTAAATCGCAATATAAGCTCTGTCACAAGCGTTACATTTCCAAACGACTTGTTTTTGGCCCAATAGCGTTGCTGATCCGCGTTAGAGCTATTTTGCCGCCAGGATGGCTTGCTGAAAAGATGGTTCTGGCATAAACTTGAAGGCAAAACCTACTTCAGTTAAGGACGGATGATCATGTCGACACCTCAAGTGGCTGTGATCGGCAGCTTAAATATGGATATCGTCGTTGAGACGCGGCAAATCCCGCAAATCGGGGAGACCCTTCTCGGCGATCGGTTCCGCTTCATTCCGGGCGGGAAAGGCGCGAACCAGGCGGTTGCCGCCGCGCGTTTGGGTGCGGTCACCTCGATGATCGGTGCGGTCGGGGCGGATGCCTTCGGTGACGAGCTGCTAGCTGCCCTAAGCCGGGAAGGCATAGATATCAGCGGCGTAAAGCGGTTGTCCGACGCCACGACAGGCGTCGCTTCGATCTATGTCGCCGAGGGGGATAACAGCATCGTGGTGATCCCCGGCGCTAACGACCGGGTGTCCCCCGCGGATATCGATCTGCACCTGGACAAGCTGAAACAAGCTAATATTGTGCTGCTTCAGCTGGAAATCCCGGTGGAGACGGTGCTTTACGCGGCCCGCACCGCCAAATCGCTGGGCAAGAAGGTCATCTTGAACCCTGCCCCGGCCCGGGAACTGCCGCAAGAGCTCTATGGCTACATCGACTATTTGACGCCTAATCGCACCGAGCTAGGGCGGTATGCCGGGATGGAACTGGTGGCGACTAATGTATCGACCAGCGATTTCCTTGGCCCGGCGATGCAGCGACTGAGAGCGCTCGGTACAGCCCAGGTCGTGACGACCCTGGGGGCGGACGGTTTGGCCTATCTGGATGAGGCCGGGGAGGTTCGTACGGTAGCGGGGCATGCCGTCTCCGTCGTGGATACGACCGGGGCGGGCGACTGCTTCAACGCCGGGCTGGCGACGGCGCTCGCCCAAGGGCAAAGCCTGGAGGAGGCGTTGCGATTTGCGTCGTTGGCCTCCGCGCTGGCCGTGACGAAGTTCGGCGCCCAGGCGGGGATGCCAACGGCGGACGAAGTGCGGCAGTTTGCAGCGGCGGCGACGGGCTCGTCCCGGACAACGCATGAAGCGCAGATCCGCGTGAAGCGGATCTACGAACCCGCTGCCCCCGACGATGGGTACCGCATATTAGTCGATCGCCTATGGCCGCGCGGGATGAGCAAAGCGGATACGGCGCTCGACGAGTGGATGAAGGCGATCGCGCCGAGCCCGGAGCTGCGCAAGGCCTACGCGCACCGAATGGAACGGTATGCGGAGTTCAGCGCAAGCTATCTCCGGGAGCTGAACACCAGCCCGGAGTGCGCCGTGCTGGCTGACCGCATCCGCGAGCTCGCGCTCGAACGCCCGGTCACCTTGCTGTTTGCCGCCAAGGACCCGGTGTATAATCACGCGAACGTGCTGCGGCGTTGGCTCATAGAGTGAACTACAGAAAAAGCGGTTTCGTCGTTATCCAAACGACGAAACCGCTTTTTCGCATGAGGAATTGTTGCAAAAAGTGCAACATTTCTATCGCCTACAACCCGCTCTAAAAGAAATTGTTGTAGATAGTTCAACATTTTAAGCACACGGGAGGATAAGCCGCTGATAATGTTGTAATAAATGCAACATTTTGCGGTGATATTGCCGTTTCAAATCTAGAATGTTGCATATAATACAACATTTCTGAGCTCGGTGCCCGCCGCAGCTGTCAGCTTTCCTGCAAAAACCGAAACCCTTTATTAACCCCGTCCCCCGCATAGATGATCGGATTGAGCTTGTCGATCTGCAAGCGTCCCTCTGCATTCAAAACGTCTTTGGTTATGGTACGGCTGATGATTCGCCCAATGATATTGGTTAAGCCAGGGAAATGCTCGCTTTCGACAACTTCTACGACCCGGCAGGCGGTCGAAATTGGACATTCCTTGACGACAGGGGCATGTACATGCTCCGAGGCTTCCGGCGTCAGACCGGCTGCGGCAAATTTGCTGCCCTCCGCGCCGGAACGTGAACCGCAATAGTTGACCGACTCCAGCAGGGAACGGTCCGGGAGGTTCACCACGAAGTCGGCGCCTGCCTTGAGGTGCTGTGCGGCAAAGCCCTTGCTGTTAAAGCCCAGCATAATCATGTCCTTGAGCGAATAAGAGGATGAAGACGGTGTCACATGCGCGACCTCATTTTCATCGTAAAAGCTGGTTAGAATGACCGGGAAACCATAGTACATTTTTTCAAAATCAACCTCGATTTTCTCCATGTTACGCCCTCCTGAATCCATTATTTCTATATCATTGGTCCATCTCTTTCGAAGGATAACGCGGTTAAAGGAGTGGCAAGGTGATTACGGTCACAATTCACGGCGCGGTGGAAGGAGGACGATTGACAACCCCAAAAGTGAACGATATATTTAGGGCACCCGATACTTGGCATCCTCCCAATGCCGAACAAGAAGATCTATGAACGTCAACCCTAAGCCATCCGCAGGGAGTGAGAACCAATGAATGTGCTGCAAATGCTCCGCTCGCGTAAATATTTGCAGCGGATCCTGCTCAGCTTTATGCCCGTTGTGGCCATGCTTGCGATTGCCTCCCTCGTTCTGAACTCCGTTGCGCGCGATAAGGTGCTGAGCCTGCAAAACGACGCCGACCGCAAACTGCTCACCCAACTCAACTACAATATCGAGAACATGAACGGCATCGTCAAAGATCTGGCGGTATCCCTATACAATGATGAAGAGATGATCGCGCTGAAGTCCGGTGGGGACTATAAACAGAGTATTTTAAAAATCGAACGCCTGAACAAAACGGTGGCTAGTTCCCCTTATTTGCACGCCATCATATTTCACAACGGCAAGCAGGGCCGGTTTTTCTCGTCGCTCAACCACGGGATGGACAACGGTCAGTTGTACGGCGCTTTGGAGAAAATCATGGCTTCCGACAGCGAACTGCCGAAGCTGCAGCTGTTACCGCTCGACCTGGACGGCGGGAACGAAGGAATAGACGTGTTTGCTTTTTTCGTGTACGACGGGCTCACACTGGGTTCCGTTAACAATGATGTGTTGATTTTAACGGTGAAACCCGGTTGGATGCTGGACAATCTGAAAGCGCTTAATCGGGTGGTTGACCGAGAAAATGATATGCTGTTCGTCACCGACGCCGAGGGTCGGTTGCTGATGTCCAATGATCGCCCGCTGCCTGCGGGGTTGGATACCAAGGAGGTTCTCCGGCAGATCGCCGGCTCGGAGCATCCCCTGGACTCGTTTATCTACGCGCAAGATGGAAGCAAATACAAGGTCACCTATTTAAGCAAAGCTTTAAACAACTGGCAAATCATCAGCCTGCAAGATTACGACGATGTGCTTGGTAGTGTACGGCAGATGAGGTGGACGGAAATTGCGGTCACGTTCTCCGTGGCGCTGCTTGCTGTCTTGTTGTCGGTGTTCTTCGCGCTGCGGCTGTACAAACCAGTGGGCCATCTGCTTACCTTGGTCCCTCCGCCGGGAGGAGGTTCATCAAGTCACGCGAAGGATGAGTTGTCGCTCATCGCGGATAACGTGACGGTAATGCTGGATAAACTCAAGGGGCTGGAGCGTGAGCGGGCTACGCAGTGGAATATTGCCAAGCAGTATCACTTGCGCAGCTTGATCAGCTTGAGCGAAAGCCTGGAGGAGCCGGCCTTCTTAAAGCTAATATCGCAATACGGCATCGACATTGCGTATCCATCGCCGCTTCGGCTGGCGCTCGTACAGATCGACGATGCCCAGAAATTAGCCCAACAGCAAGGCTCCGGGGCGGAATCCCTGCTCTACTTCGCCGTCGCTAACATCGGTCAGGAGCTGCTCGGAAGCGACGGTTCCTGTGAGGCGGCGGATATGAAGAGCGGTCACCTCGTCTTCATCGTCGGCGGGGAGCGCGAGGAGCTGGAGAAGCTGGGGGACCGTTTCGGCGAGCTGCAAAACACAATCCTCCGCTATTACCGGATTACCTTCACGGTAACGTTAAGCGAAGTGTTTGAGGATTACCGTCAGGTTACGCAGCATTACAACCTGGCGGTGCGGCGGGCGAACTACCGCATGATCGTTGGCAAAGGAGCGATCCTTGAACCGGAACGGCTGCACGCCAACGAAACCAATGAGGCGTTCCGTGTCCCGCAAGAGCTGGAGCGGCGGCTGACAGAAGGGCTGAAGAGCGGCGATCCGGAGGAAACAGAACAGGCGATCCGCAGCTGGATCCAGCTCCTTGGCGGATTCAGCTATGAGAATATGTATTCCGGACTGCTGCATTTAACGGTGGCGCTGAGCAATACGCTAGGCGAGATGAATCAGCACAACGCCAATCCGGTGTCGGTAAACCTCCAGGCGATTAACCGACGTATTTTGGAACAGGAAACGCTGGACGAAATCCAGATGGTACTGTTAGAAGTCGTAAGAGAGGTGCTGGAGCAACGCCGTAGCGGGCGCGAGAACAAAAACCGGCTGTTGGCCGATACCGTCAACGAGATTATCGACAAGCATTACGCGGATCCCGACCTCAATGTGCAAAAGATCGCCGACATGCTGAAGATGAGCTCCGTTCACTTAGGCCAAGTGTACAAGGCGGAGGAGGGAGAATCGGTCGTCGACCGAATCAACGAAGTCCGCTTGGCTCAGGCCCGGCTGTATTTGGAGCAGCAGCAACTGACGGTGGCGGAAATCATGGAGAAGGTCGGCTTCGGCAACGAAAGCTATTTCTATCGGCTCTTCAAGAGGCGTTACGGAGCAACCCCGAAGGAATACCGGCTGAAAGCGGCCATCGACCGCAATACATGAATCCCCTTACCAAAATGGACCCGCAGCGGGAAGCTACCGCCTGCGGGTTTTTTGACGTGTCGATACAGGAATCCGAAATCATTACAGCCTCCCGGTACAGCAATCCTGAAATTGTACAGTAACGATTTCGCCCGCAGTTGCGCTATCGTTAGACGTGCAAAGCCATTGTCGCAGGTAAGACGGATGGAAAGGAAGGGGCTTTGAAATGTTGAAAAGGGATTCATGGATGCGAAGGGAGCTCCACCATTTTCGAAACAACCGGGAGCTGTTTGTATTATCATTGCCGGGGATCGTGTACAAGCTGATCTTTGCTTACCTCCCTATGGTTGGCCTGATTATTGCCTTTAAAAATTACAGGTACGACCTGGGCATGTTCGGCAGCAAATGGGTGGGGCTGGAGAATTTCCGGTATTTGTTCTCTACCGATGCGGCCTGGCGGATTACGCGCAACACGGTGCTGTATAACGCTGCCTACATCTTAACCACGGCGGCTGCGGCGCTCCTGCTCGCGATCCTGCTGAATGAAGTGAAGGCGAAATGGAGCAAGTATTACCAGACGGCCTTGTTTTTGCCCTATTTTTTATCCTGGGTACTTGTGGGGTACGTAGCTTACGCGTTCTTAAATCATTCGGACGGATTTATCAACCGCACGCTGGAGGCCTTCGGTATGGAGCCGATCAGCTGGTACCAAAATGCCGGACCGTGGCCGGTGATTCTCATTCTGGTTCAGCTATGGAAAGCGGTCGGGTTCAACACGCTGATCTATTTCGCCGGCATTATCGGTATCAACGGCGAATATTACGAGGCGGCGAAAATTGACGGGGCCACGAAACGGCAGATGGCGATGAAAATCACGATTCCGCTGCTGGCGCCGCTCGTCATCATCATGCTGATCCTCTCGATCGGCAACATGTTCCGCGGGGACTTCGGGCTGCATTATTTTATTCCGAACAACTCCGGTTTCCTGTACGGCTCTACGGATATTATCGATACCTACGTCTATCGGGCGCTGCGCGAGGTTGGGAACGTGAGCATGTCCGCGGCAACGGGATTTTATCAATCCGTGGTCGGGTTCATCCTGGTGCTGTTAGCCAACGGCATCGTACGCAAAATCAATCCCGATCATTCGCTATGGTAAGGAGGAGATGCAACCATGACTAAAACGACCAAGCCTTCCCAAATCGGTCTCCATCTCCTGTTTACGGTCCTGTCGCTGATTGTCATCCTGCCGTTTCTGCTCGTTGTGGCCGTATCCTTAACGGACGAAAAGGCGATCACCCAAAACGGCTACCAATTTTTCCCCAAATCGATTAGCCTGGACGCGTACCGATATATGCTGGACGCTCCGGATATCTTGCTTCGGGCCTACGGGGTGACGATTACGGTAACTGTAATCGGGGCTTTGGCCGGCTTGCTGTTAACCGCGATGACCGCTTACGTCATCTCCAGGCCGGACTATCGGTATAACCGGATTACGACGTTTTATGTGTTCTTCACGATGCTGTTCAGCGGCGGGCTGGTTCCTTCGTATATTCTGATGACGCAATACCTGCACCTAAAGGACAGCTTGCTGGCATTAATCCTGCCGGTGCTGCTCTCGCCGTTTAATATCATGGTCATGAAAGGGTTCATGTCGAAAATCCCGATTGAAATCATCGAGTCGGCCAAAATTGACGGGGCACGGGAATTCCGTATCTTCTTCCGCATCATTCTGCCGTTGTCCACGCCGGCGCTGGCTACGCTGGGCCTGTTGATCTCCTTCACCTACTGGAACGAATGGTTCAACGGGATGTTGTATATCGACAACCCCAACAAGGTGCCGCTGCAGCTGCTGTTGGTGCGCACCCTGAAGAGCATTGACTTTCTTACCTCGAACTCTGAGTTTACCCAGCAGTTGGGCATCGATTTGGCAAGCTTTCCGAACAACTCGGCGCGAATGGCCATCGCCGTTCTGGCGGGCGGACCGATGCTGGTGATCTTTCCGTTCTTTCAACGGTTTTTCGTGAAAGGGCTTACGGTTGGCTCCCTCAAGGGTTAACATAGAACAAATCCATATGAAATATTGGAGGTCAAGACATGAGAAAAAGGCTAATCGGTATTTTGGCATTGGTGCTGGTGGCGGCATCCGTACTTGCGGCTTGTGGTGGTAACGGGAACAGCAGCAACGGCGGGGACGCCGGAAACGGCGGAAAAAACGCGAATGCCCCAACGACGGAAACGGGAGGCACAACCGAGCTTGAACCCGTCACGTTGACCTGGTATTATCCTTTAACCCAACTGCAGGCGGATCAAGCGAAGGTGGAGGAAGCGGTCAACAAGATCGTGAAGGAGAAGCTGAATGCCACCGTCAAAATGATGCCAATCGTCATCGGCGATTATGTGCAAAAGATGAACACTGTGCTGGCGGCAGGCGAGAAGTTTGATATCCTTTGGACTGGTTACATGCTGAAGCCGGAGGAGCTGGTGCGCAAAGGGGCGATCCAGCCGATCGACGACCTGTTAGACAAGTACGCTCCCGAGCTGAAAGCAGACGTTCCGCAAGTGATGTGGGACGGCCTGACCGTCGACGGGAAAATTTACGGGATTCCGAACCAGCAGATCAATGGCAACCGTTACGGTTATATCGTGCAGAAGCGTTTTGCCGATAAATACGGATTGGATCCGGCATCCATCAAAAAAATCGAGGACATTGAACCGTTCCTGGCCCAAATCAAGCAAAACGAACCGGACATCATCCCATTTGGCAACTTCGGTAATTATTTCGATTTTATCCCGCAGGTGCATGATGATCAGTTTTGGGGCGTACCGGGGCTCGACAATCATTTCTTCATCAAGACCAACGACCCGACCTACACGTTAAACCGTTATCCCGAGGAAGAGCTGGACAATTACCGGCTGGTCAGCAAATGGTACAAGGAAGGTTATATTTACAAGGATGCGGCAACAGCCAACTTTACCGATTATGAAGCCAAAGGGCAAATCGCGGTGGAATTCAACGTCACGCTGAAGCCAGGCGTAGAGGCCGAGGTGATGGCGAAAAACGGCGGCAATGAGGTGATCACGGTTCCGATCAGCAACTGGTATTCCAACGGTTATTCGGCAACGACCAACCAGTCGATCAGCCGCACTTCGCCAAATCCGGAGCGGGCGATGATGCTGCTCAATCTGATCAATACCGACAAAGAGCTCTACAACCTGATTTGTAACGGGATTGAAGACGTCCATTACAAAAAACAGTCCGGTGATTATATCGAAGCCTTGCCGGATACCCGGTATCGCCCGAATATGGACTGGGTTTTTGGCAGCGTATTTAATTCGTACCTGAAGCAAGGACAGCCGGAGAACATTTGGGAAGAAACGAAAAAAATCAATCAGGAAGCCGAAGTCAACCCGGTTGGCGCCTTCAAGTTTAATTCCGAACCGGTGAACACGGAGATTGCCAACTTGAACGCCGTGTGGGGCGAGTATAAGCGGGGGATTCTCACCGGTACGCTGGACTTTGACGAAACGTGGCCTGTGCTGTATGGCAAGCTGAAAGAAGCGGGCGAGGAAAAATATGTGGCAGAGGTTACTCGTCAATTTGAAGCGTTCCTGAAGGAGAAGGGATTAAAGTAATCGAACTCGCCTGAACGAGAGTACGTGGAGCGGAGATAGGGAGGAACCCGCTGTGAGGGACGGCTTTGCTCGTAGAGTTTAGGGCAAAGCCGTTCATATCGCATGCGAAAGGATGAGGAAAAACGATGACGAAGAAAAGTTGGCTCGTGCTGATGATCGCCAGTCTGTTATTCACGTTAAATCCTGTAGCATCACCTGTCGCTTCCGCAGCGGAAAACGGCCATTCCGGCAATGCCGGCCATCCCCGCAACACGGCTTATTACGTAGCCACAAACGGCAGCGATTCCAACAACGGGAGTAAGAAGGCTCCGTTTCGGACCCTGGAGAAAGCCCGGGACGCCATTCGGAAACTGAAAGCGAAGAAAGGGCTGCCCCCCGGAGGTGTCACGGTTTATTTGCGCGAAGGCCGCTACGAACGATCGGCGAGCTTCGAACTGCGGGAACAGGATTCGGGTACGGCAAACAAGCCGATTACCTACGCGGCGTACCCCGGCGAGAAGGTGGTCATCTCCGGATCCGATTTGCTGGAGAAATCGGCATTTGGTCCGGTTGTCGATGAGGCTGTGCGAAGCCGCATCCTCAGTCCTGAAGCGAGGGAGAAGGTGCTGGTGGCGGATTTGGTGGGGCTTGGCATCACGGATTATGGGAATTTAAGCCGTCACGGGTATTATCTCGCCAACGATCTGAGCGAGGTGCCGCCGATGGAATTGTACGTTAACGGGCAAGGCATGACGTTAGCACGCTGGCCGAACGAGGGCACGGTTCAGATGGACGAAATCCTCGATCCCGGACCGACGCGGAAAGACCCCAATGGGGAAGTGCATACGCGAGGGGGGACGTTTACGTACACGTATGATCGTCCGCAATACTGGACGCAGGCGGACGACATTTGGCTGGACGGGATTTTTGGCTATAGCTGGGAGTGGTCGTACAACAAGATCGCCTCCATCGATCCGGCTGCCAAGACCATTACGCTTCGTTACGGAGAGATGAGCGGGATTTTCAAGAACTGGTACCCCGATTTCCACTTTGCGCAAAACTTGCTGGAGGAAATTGATATGCCCGGCGAGTATTACATCGACCGTTCAGCGGGGAAGTTGTATTTTCTGCCGAATGCGGAATTTATGACGGCCGATCCGACCATTGAAGTCACAATGCTGAGATCGCCGATGATCAATGCGCTGAACGCTTCTTACATCAACTTCTCCGAGTTGATCCTGGAGAATGGCCGCGATTCGGCGGCGGTGTTCATGGGCGGCAGCCATATGAAGATCCAGAACAGCGAAATTCGCAACTTCACCAACAGCGGCGTACTGGTGAACACGCAAAGCCGGTTCTATTACAACGACTTCGAAGGCGTCCCCGGCACGGACCACGCGATCGAAAACACGCATATCCATCACATCGGCGGGACGGCCGTGACCTTGACGGGCGGCGACAAAACGACGCTCTCGCCAGGCAGAAACGTCGTGAAGAATTCCCATATCCACGATTTTGCCTATTATCACAAGGCTTATAATCCCGGTGTTCTCCTGTCGGGTGTGGGGAACCGGATGGAACACAACGAGCTGCATGATGCGCCTCATCCCGGCGTGTTGATTTTTGGCAACGACCATGTGGTGGAATACAACAACATTTACGATGTATGCAAAACGTTCTCCGACCTCGGCGCGATCTACATGAACGCCGGCGAAACGCCGCAGGAGCGCGGGACCGTGATCCGGCGCAATTATTTCCACCATATCGGGGAAACGAAACCCGGGGTTGAAGGCGTGTATCCCGACAATTTTACGATGGGGCTGACGATCGACGAGAACATTTTCTATAAAATGGGCAATTCGGCGATTAAGAATAACGGGGGCTCGCACATCCTGACGCGCAACAATATTTTCGTGGACAGTAAGGTTCCGTACGATTATGCAGACTTGTTTCTGGGTGACGATCCGGACGATCAGGTACCGATGAATTATATGCCGAAGTGGCTGGCGTTGTTTGCAGCCAACAACAACTTTGTCGGTACGCCTTATTTGGAGAAATACCCGGAATTGGCCAATTTCTTCACGGAAAATCGCTATTATCCCGACACGAATACGTTTCAAGGGAATGTGATCTACAATCCCGTAGTCCCGCGCAGCTCGACAACCAATGAAAACGGGGCGTACGACAAATTTGGACTGGTTCAATATGCCAACAACTGGGTTACGGCGGAGGATCCAGGTTTCGTTAATCTGGCGGGTGGGGACCTGTCGCTGCGTTCGGATGCGGAAGTATTCGAGCGAATTCCCGGATTTCTGGATATCCCGTTTGATCAGATCGGCGTCCAAGGAAAAGCGGGCACGACCCTCGGTCAAGACAGCTATCCGGTACAGGGCGTCGCAGTTTATGACGACAACGTTACGGTCGATCGCTGGAAGACGGTGAAGCTGCGGACAGCGGTCTTGCCCTGGAATGCCGACAATCCGGCGCTGACCTTCACCTCGGCCGATCCGGCCATCGCTTCGGTCGATGGAGGCGGCGTTGTCACTGGCCAGGCGGTAGGTCAGACGTTGATCACGGTGGCATCGGCGGAAAATCCTCAGTTTACGGCTACAGTGAACGTCACGGTGGAAGCTGGCGACGGCGTGATGGACTTCACCAATTTCGAATCGGGAGCGAATGGCTGGCCTCAGGATGCGAACCGCAGCATCGTCAAGGAAGGCGAAAACCGCTGGTACAAGGTGCTGAACGGAGCTTCGGCGCTGAGCTCCAAGTCGTTCTCCGAATACGAACTCAGCTTCAAGCTGAAGACGCCGGAGACGATGGGAAACGCTGCGACCTTGTATCTCTTTGACCGTCAGGTCGGCAGTGGGTCGAGCCGGATCGGCTACAAAACCCGGGCTGACGGGAGCTCGGCCTGGCTGCTGTACGATCCTGCCTGGGCGATTCTGAAGGAAGTGAAGCTGCCGGGCCACGATTTACAGCCCAACACGGAATATGAGGTCAAAATGCTCGTCAAAGGCGGCGACATCAGCGTGTATGTGGACGGCGGGCTTCGGTTGAAGGGCCACGATCCCGGACACAACGCCGAGGGCAAAGTCGGGTTTTACGTTGCCGGCGTCAGCCACATGCTGTTTGACGATATCCGGTTTAAAGCGCTGTCGACAGAGCTGGCCGGGATCCTTCCGGTTGAGAGTCAGATTCGGATGATTCCCGGAGAACAGCGGTCTATACAGCTCACCTTCGATCCATCGGATACTCCGGAGACGGAGGTTACGTGGCAATCGGCCGATCCGGCGGTGGCGACGGTGGATGCGATGGGCGTCGTGAACGCCGTGTATGAAGGGGAAACGATCATCACGGCGGTGTCCGCGGTGAATCCGCTCATCAAAGCGGACATCTCGGTCACCGTATCCAACGTGATGCATGAGACGGATTTTGAAAACGGCGGCAACGGTTGGCCCGTCGATCCAAACCGCAGCATTGCGGCCGATCCAGACGGCAATCACCGCTACAAGATCCTGAACGGCGCTACCGGTTTGCTGGACCGAGACTTCGAGTCCTATGTGCTGGAGTTTACGCTGAAGACGCCGGTGGTGATGCCCGAGAACGGTGGGGTGATGTATATTTTCGACCGACAGGACGCGGCTGGATCCACCCGGATCGGCTACCGGACGCGGGCGGACGGAACCTCCGGCTGGATCCTGTACGACATCAGCTGGCAGAAGCTGGCGGAAGCCGATTTGCCGGGCCTTGATTTGCAGCCGGATACGGAATATACCGTGAAGGTGATCGTTAAGGGGGGCGACATCGCCGCCTACGTCGACGGTGCGCTGCGCATCGCCGGGACCGATCCGAACCATCGGCCGCTGGGGAAGGTTGGTTTTTATGTCAGCGGGTTTGACTATCTGTTGTATGACGATATTCGGGTATCGTTGAATCCGTGACTCCTGCTGCGAGATCAATGTATTCGATTTATCGAATACATTTCCTCGGTCGCGGCTAGAAAGTGGGATTCTATGCGATTTTTCATATAGATTGTGGGACTTCCTCTTCCGGAAGCTTTAATATATATGAAATTTCAGATATATTCCTTTGAAATCGACATAAACGGGGAAATCTATGCGATTTATCGAATAGATTTCCCCGATCTATTGGGAGGTTGGCCATGAAACGGTGCATTTACCGGGCCGAAGGTCTAGAAGGAGTTGGGAAGGCCAAGATCTGGCGGGTCCCGGAAGTTTCGCTTGGGCTCACCGAAGCGATGGAACAGCTGGATGTAGATCACCTCAGCCTGTTTGCCGACGGGAATCGGTACTATCTGTATTATGAATGTCTGCGGGAGGCGGCGGTTACGCCGGAGCAGCTACTGATGGCGGCTGGCGAGCGGTTGGCTGTATGGCCGGGAGGGGAGACGGAGACGGGGATGGATCGGCGGTGGGTGCCGATGACGGATATTTTTCATTACCATCAACCCGCTTTCGGTGCGGCTTGGCGGCACTCGGATCGCTTGACCGAACCTTATGGAAGGCTGGCCAGGTTGAAGCCCGAAGAAGTCGCGAGCTACATCTACCACCATTATCAATATCAAGAGGAAGAGCCGGGCGACGGGGACAAATACGGCATCATCGGCCTGCATGAGAGCTTGTTGTTCTTCTATTCGGAGCAGCCTGCGACTCTTGAGCCTGCCACTTACGAAGGGAAGCTCAACACGTCGCTCAAGCCGGTCCGCTGGGCAGAAGCGATGGAACCGCATTTTATCCCGTGGACGGGGGTTCCGGCAGGACAGGAGCTTTGGCGGAAGCTGGAGCTAGTGCTGCACGCGGCGTTTGGCCGGATGGAGGAGGAGACACGATGCGTCATACGTTATGCCTGAACGGAGAATGGGATTTTATGCCGCTGTATGGTGAGCCGCGGCGCCGCACGCTGCCGGAATCCCTCGTCTATGAGGAACAGAAGGTGAGGATTCCTTCTAGCTGGAGACATTCATACGCACAGGCGGCTGGGAAGCGTTTCGGCGAAATCCCCGAACATGGCTTTGCTCCGATGGACTTGTAC
Source organism: Paenibacillus mellifer (assembly GCF_023195895.1). Lineage (GTDB taxonomy): Bacteria > Bacillota > Bacilli > Paenibacillales > Paenibacillaceae > Fontibacillus > Fontibacillus mellifer. The sequence goes on along the minus strand of NZ_JALPRK010000014.1, from coordinate 9,303 downwards.
GGTTACCCGAAGGAATGGGACGACGCCGAGGCTGGCGTGCTGCATCGCCACTTTCGGGTGCCGGAAGAGATGGCGGGTCAGCGAATTGTGCTGAGACTGGACGGCATTATGCAGAAAGCCGTTATCTATTTGGACCGCAACGAAGTCGCCGTCTGGGAGGACGGCTATCTGCCACTAAGGCTGGATATCACGTCTTCCGTGACACCGGGGCGGGAGCATGAGCTGCATCTCGTCTGCGGGAGCTTCGATCAAACGACATTACCCTCTGGAGCCAAGAAGGTGACCGGTCTCGTCGGCTCCTGGTTTGGCAGTGTTTGCCGGGGAATCTGGCAGGATGTTTATCTGGAGAGTTACCCGGCGCTGGCCTTAGAGGACGTCACCCTGCGCACTTCCGTCCGGAACGGGCGACTTGAGGCAGACGCCGTGATCGGCGGGACGGAAGGGAAGGCTGCGATTGCAGGGGATGCACCGCTACGTGTCCGGCTTCGCGTTTGCGAACTGGGGGTGCTGGCTTCGAGCCCCGATGATGGAGGACCTCCAAGGAGGACGACCGGGGAGGGGCAGCAGGTTCTAATGGCGGAACGGGCGATTGAGCCGGTTTCATCCGAGTCGGCCCGGTGGCAGCGGCTGTGCGAGAACGATCATGGCGGGGAAGTCTTCCGCGTTTCGTTCGATTTAGACTGGGCGGACGCCACGTGGTGGAGCTCCGATTCGCCGTTTCTGTACCGGGCCGAGTTCGAGCTGCTGGATGGGGAACGCGTCATTGATCGGCGGGAGGAGACATTTGGTTTTCGCGAGTTTTGGTGCGAAGGCCCGCAGTTTAGGTTGAACTGGATTCCGCTGAACTTGCGCGGCGACTCGTGGCATTTTCAAGGCGGGACCCAGCAGACGGAAGGTTATATCCGCAACTGGTACCGTATGTGCCGTTCCATTGGGGTGAACAGCATCCGGCTGCACGCGGAGCCTTATCCGGCGGATTATCTGCGGATCGCCGACGAGGAAGGGATGCTGATCGTTGACGAAACGGCCATTTACGGCTCTAGCAAGTCGATGCAAGCGGATCATCCCGACTTTTTGGAGGCTTGTCGGCTGCATGTACGCAGGTTGGTCCGGCGGGATAAAAACCATCCCTCCGTCATCCTTTGGAGCGTGCAAAACGAGATGCGCTGGGTGGACGGACGGGACGGTTTCAAGAAGCATCTCCCCGGTCTGATGGCCTCCATTCGGGAAATGGACCCGACGCGGGCGATTATCGCTGAGGGGGATAACCGGCTGCTTCCCAAAGCGCATACGGAGGTGGAAAGCCGTCACTACAACATCGACGGGACGATCGAACAATGGGATCGCACCGTTCCGCTGACTTTTGGCGAACATGGCGGCTGGTGGTACATCTGCCCACAGAACAGCAGCATGTACATTGGGCTGCGGGCTTACCGCGGGACCGATGAAAGCACCCTAGGCCTGGCGGAGAAAGAGCGGCTGTTCGTGGAATATGCACGACGCCAGAGGGTGTCCGGCCTATCGACGTTTAATTTCGCCCACTACTTCATGCGGGCGATGCCCGAACGGGAGGTGCTCCTCCCGACGCCGGTTGACGATGAGCTCCCCGGCGTGAAGCCAAAGAAGATTCCGGCTTATTCGTTGACGCTCCATAACGGTCTGCTGCCGGAGGAAGAGCCGAGGTACCGGCCGAATCCCGCTTTTGCGGTGATGGCTGAGACGTTTAAGCCGGTGACGATCATCGCGGCTGAATATGATCGCTGTTTCTATGACGACCAGCCGATTGACCGCAGCTTTGACGTGTACAATGACACACTGTCGAGCCGAAACGTCATGGTGAAGTTGACCGTGAAGCAAGGAGATACGCTTGTCCATGAGGATAGCTTTGAGTTCACGCAAAGCCCTGCGGAGCCGAAGGTGCTCCGGATGAGCTGGCAGCCGCTGCCCGTCCAGTCGGAAGAACAGGCGGAGCTCACGGCAACGCTTCTTCACGACGGACAGCCGGTTCATGAGCTGCGGTTGAACTACCGGATCTTTTCCGCCAGCTTGCGGAGCCGTCCCGTTCCCGTCAACCGGCCGGTGGCTTATTGGGGGAACGATGCGGATTATGAGACGATCCGCAGGCTTGTGCCGGGCTGTGAACGGGTGGACCGGGAGCAGTTGGCCGATCTCTGTCTACCGGCCGATGGGCTCCTGGTCATCGGAAGTTACGCAGAGGATGCGGACGGCACGTTGGAGCGGCTGCTCCAGGCGTATGTCGCGCGGGGCGGCCGGTTGCTGCTGTTGGAACAGAATCAGCTCTCGCTCGGCAAGCTGACGTTGTCGCGGCGCCCATTCCAGCGCGCCCATGCCGGAGATTACGGCCATCCGGCGATTTCCTGGATCGGCGACGATGACCTGATGTTTTGGCAGCCGGAGCTTGCCGAGGAAGGTCCGCGTCCGATTATCCGCGCCGCCTTCGAGAAGCCGGTTCGCGGCGATTTCACGCTGCTGCTGGAGTGCAGCGCAGGCGATTTTGGCGACGGCGGTGATCTGTGGTCGCCGCTTCTGGAGTACCGGCACGGCCGCGGCCGGATGGTGGCCAATCAGCTGGAGCTGATGGGCCATGCCGATAGCGTGCCGCAGGCGTGCTTGCTGCTGCGCAACCTGCTCGCATATATGGGCGGCGCGGCCGGGGAGCAGGGCGAGGTCGCGGCGGCGTTGCCGACCGCCGCGCTGGTGCGCCCCGGCGGCCCCGCCGCCGCCTTGCTTGGCCGGCTGCGGCTGCGGCACGCCGCGCTGGCCGATGCCGCGGCGCTGGCGCTCGGCGGGCATGGCGGGGGCACCGCCATGCCGCCCGGGCAGGGCTTCGGCCTGCTGGTGGCCGAAGCCTGCCTGCTTGAGGCGCCGGGGGCGGCGGAAGCCGTCCGGCGCCATGCCGAAGCCGGCGGACGCGTGCTCGTCCTGCCGGCGGAGCCCTTGCAGCAGGCGGCGCTGGCCCGCCTGCTGGACCGTCCCGTGCGCGTGGCGCCGCACGAGACGTACCATTTGGCGGCGGACTACGCGCACGCCACTGCCCGCGGGCTCAGCCCGGTTGACCTGTTTGGCTTCGACAAGGTGTTCTTGTCGCCGCGGGAAGTGGTCAACCGGGTCCTCGCCACCCACCGCCTGGAAGCCCCAGGCGTGGACGTGCTTTGCACCAGCGTGGAAGACACGGCTTGGAAGGATTTCTTCGTACAGGGGTACACCGCCGAATACAGCCGCCTCGCGCTAGTGGAGATCAATCGCCAGAAAGCGCAGCCTTCCGGCGCGTTCCTGATGGAAGCCAAGGTCGGGAGCGGAACCGTGGTGTGCTCCCAGCTGTTGCCGGATCCCGAAAGCGATAAAGCGCAACGTTTCTATACTCGCTTGCTGGCTAACTTGGGTGCGTCTTTTGACGATGAGCTGCTAAGCGAGGAGAAGGGCGACGGCGAATGGGCCGTGGAAACCATGATGGCGTTGCCTTGTCCGCCTTACGTTGATTACGAAGCGATGAGAGCCTACTACACCGATCGGGAGTTTTCGCTGAACAATTTGGGCGAAGGCCTGTACGGCTGGATGCAGAAAAAAGAACGCCGCTCCACCGGCCTACTGCACATCGCCAACGCGGGAGAAGATCCGTGGTTTCTCAGCTGCTTTGTGACCGTACCGGATGAGGGGGCGGCTCCCCGCCGAGGGCGGCTGCGCATGCTCGCCGGTGCCTCGACCACGGTTGAAATTGTGCTCAACGGCGAGCTGGTGCCAGAGCCGGAACAGGAACTGGCTCTGAATCCCGGCTTAAACCGTTTGATCGCCATCGTGCGTGGCGCCGACGAGGATATCGACTTTGGTTTGGTCTTTCTTCATCCCGACGGCCGCTACATGAAAGATCTGTCGTATAGCTTGACCCTAAACGAGGTGGAGCCCAAATAGGCAGACTTGGCGGCCTCGGGTGAACGGTAACGGATCTAAAAGACCTTATTCGCCCATTTCCCGGCTATTTCCCGCTGTAACGGAAAGGGGTGACCTTATTCGAGGGTTAGGGTGGCTATTTCGCTGATATCACTCCAAATAAGGCCTTCTCGTTCCGTTAGAATCGGATGCTCCCCTTTTTTGAGCGAATAACGTCTCTGGGTTCCGTTAGAAACCCATTGTTCTTGTAGAACAACCAATTTATCGAAATTGTCGCTAATCTTGTGGTTTGTTTGACTTAAAGGAGTGGATTCCCATGAAATCAATCGCCCCGCATAGCTATTATTCCTTCCGCGACGCGGAAAAAGAAATCGAGTTCCACCGGCACGACATGCCGACCCCGTGGATGAACTATTTGTCCAACGGCACGTTCCATACGATGTTGTCCCATGCGGGCGGCGGGGTGGCGTTTTATAAATCGCCGCAAATTTGGCGGATTACGCGCTACCGTTTTTTTCACCTGCCGATGGATCGCTCGGGCCCTTATATGTACATCCAGGACGCGGACTCGGGGACGTACTGGTGTCCCACCAATGAACCTGCCGCAGACAAACCGGAAACTTGGAAAAGCGCCCACGGCCTCGGCTACACCCGATTCGGAGCGAAGCGGGACGGGATCGCCGCCCAAACATTATATTTCGTGGGTCCCTACGAAAATTCGCTGGTTTGGAAATTAACCTTGTCCAATGAGACCCCGGTGGCCAAGGAGCTGAACGTCTACGCTTACGTGGAGTTCGGGATGATGGAATTTATGCGCGAGCTGCAGTGGCAATGTTATAACAAACATCAGGTCTCTGTGCAATACCATCCGTCTGAGGCGTTGGTGTATCGGTACGGCGTCGAAAATCAACCGAAGCCGGAGGAGACGCCGCTGGTCTATTTTGCCTCCGACACGCCATTGTCCGGATATGACGGCGACCGCGAGGAATTTATCGGCAGCTATCGCAGCGAGGCGAATCCAGCGGCGATTGAAGAAGGAGGCTGCCGCGGATCGACGCTGATGGGCGGCGACCCCTGTGGCGCGCTGCAATTCAAGGTCACTCTGCAGCCAGGCGAAAGCCGGACTCTTCATATCTTTCTAGGCACAGCCCGGGATGAAGCTGAGGTGGAGCAGGCGCTGACGCGCTCCCGCGAAGCCGAGTTTGTAGAGCGTTCGTTTCAAGGGCTTCGCTCCTTATGGGAGGGTTATCTCGGCGCTTGGAATTGCCGGCTGCCGGATCCGGACGCCGAGCGGATGCTGAACATCTGGAACCCGTATCAGGCGCATCGCAACTTCCTGTTTTCGCGCAATATTTCCTTTTATGCCACCGGCACGTTCCGTGGTGTTGGATACCGGGACACGTCGCAGGATATTTTGGCGGTCGTCCCGTTTGATCCGGAGCAAGCGCTGGGCAAACTGCGGCTGCTGCTCGGCCAGCAGTACCGGGATGGGCACGCAAATCACTACTTTTTCCCGAACGAAGGTTGGGAACCGGTGACGAGCATCCATTCCGATGACCATTTATGGCCGGCATTGGCGGCTTGGGATTTGCTGGCCGAAACCGGGGACGCCGGATTCCTGCAAGCGGAAGTACCCTATTATGATGGCGGTCAAGGTACGGTATATGAGCACTTGAAGGCCGCGATCGATTTTACGGCGTCGAAGCTGGGGCCAAACGGCTTCCCGCTGATGCTGCGGTCGGATTGGAACGACCAGCTGTTCCGGGTGTGCCGCGAGGGACGGGGAGAGAGCATCTGGACGGCCATGCAACTGGGCTGGGTGCTGCTGCGGATGGTGGATCTCGCCGTTGCCGCCGGTCACCCCGAGGATGTCGCGAAGTATGAGGCGATGTATGCGCAGCAACGCGATCTGGTCAACAATCTGGGCTGGGACGGGCGCTGGTTCCGCCGCGCCATTATGGATGACGGCCGCTTCCTTGGCAGCGATGTGCACGATGAGGCAAAAATCTGGCTGAACGCCCAGACCTGGGCGGTTCTCTCCGGCATGGCTGATCCGGAGAAAGGCTGGCAGGCGATGGACAGCGTCCATGAGCTGCTGGACACGGAGCTGGGCATCAAGAAAATCAATCCTTCCATCAGCACGTTCCCCGATCCCGCTGATCCTTTGACGAATTACAACAAGGGGACGGGGGAGAATGGGGCGGTCTTTTGCCATGCGAATACTTGGGCGATTATTGCCGAATGCCTGCTCGGGCGCGGGGATCTCGCCTATAAATATTACCGCCAACTGCTCCCAAACGTGGCGATGGATAAAGCGGGCCTGTGGAGGTACAAGGCGGAGCCTTATGTCTACGCCTCGAATTTGTTCGGGCCGGAATCCGACAAGTTCGGATTAGCCAACGTGTCCTGGCTGACGGGGACGGCCGCCTGGATGTACGTCGCCGCAACGCAATATATCCTGGGCATCAAGCCGGTCCTCGATGGCCTGTCCGTCAACCCTTGTATTCCTTCGGATTGGGAAGGGTTCACGGTGAAGCGCCGGTTCCGCGGCTGCGAATATGAGATTACGGTTCGCAACGAAAGCCGGGTTTGCCAAGGCGTTAAATCCATCACCGTCGACGGTCAGCCGCTGGAGGGCCATGTCTTGCCGGCATATCCCGGACGCTCGTCCGTCCGTGTGGATGTCGTTATGTAATCTGAACATCCATCTCACCAACCAACAGGAGGAGAAAAATGAACTGGAATCAACTGATCGAACAAACGCTGGACATGACGCGCGCGAATGTCTCCCGTTTTCAGACGGGTTTCCCCCATGTCAGCCAAGGAGACGGCAAGTACCAGCTGGTGGAGCATACCGACTGGACGGAAGGCTTCTGGTCGGGCATCTTATGGCTCAGCTATGAGTACAGCAAGGACGAAGCCATTCGGCAAGTCGCCGCTGCGGCCACGGCGACCTTCCAAGAACGATTAGCGATGCAGAGCCATTTGGAGCATCACGACATCGGGTTCTTGTATCTGTTGTCCACCGGAGCGCAGTGGATCGTTGAACAAGACGAAGCCGCTCGGAAGTCGACCCTGGAAGCAGCCGATTTGCTGCTGACACGGTGGCGGCCAACTGCCCGCATCCTGCAAGCCTGGGGCCCCGAGGGAGATGAAATTAATGGCGGACGTATCATCATCGATTGCCTCATGAATTTGCCGTTACTCTATTGGGCCAGCGAGCAAACCGGGGATCCGAGGTATGCCGACATCGCCCGGATTCATGCCGAGCAAAGCCAACGTTTCCTGGTGAGAGGCGACGGCTCCTCGTATCACACGTTTTATTTCGACACCTCGACGGGTGATGCGGTCCGAGGCGGCACGCATCAGGGCTTCCGCGACGGATCGACCTGGACGCGGGGGCAGGCTTGGGGAATCTACGGTTTCGCGCTGGCTTACCGTTATTTCCGGGACGCTGCTTTTTTGGATACGTCCAAGCGGTTGGCCCGTTACTTCATCGAACATCTGCCTGAGGATCAGATTGCGTATTGGGATTTTGATGCGCCGCAAAAAGAAAGCGAACCTCGGGACAGCTCGGCCTCCGCAATCGCGGCGTGCGGTGTCCTGGAGCTTGCGGAGCATTTGCCCGCCGATGATTCGGACCGGGCGGAGCTTTTGACTTTCGCCGAACGTTCTGTGGCAGCCCTGGCAAAGCATTGTTTCTCGGGTGCGACGAACGGTGAGAGCGAGGGTGAGGGCTTCCTGCGGCACGGCTCCTACTATGTGAGAGGCGGCATCGCAATCGATGATTATGTGATCTGGGGGGATTACTTTTTTCTCGAAGCGTTGATGCGCCTTGCCCACGGAATCCCGGGATATTGGTTCGAACGCGGGCGTTAATTCGCTCGAATCGGGGGAGTTGTGTGGCAAAGGAGAAATGTTCTACTTTTAGCAAAAATGCGTAATTCCGTTCTATTCGGATCGTTGTTTTGTTTCTATTCCGGCTCGAGAGGGCGTGATACGCTTGTACCGGTACCGGGAGGACCAAGTTTATCGGGGGATGAATTTGTAAACGATTTCAATTCGAGGAGGCGGGAAAAGTGAAAAGGGGAAAAGGTTGGCGAATCGGGCTCTGGTTCGTGGCGTTGATGACGTTGCTTCCGACATCTACGGGATATGCGGCTGCGGAGCTTACGGAGGCTCCTTACCCGATGGATTCCAGTAACCAGGCAGGATGGTGGTCACCGCTGGATACGTACGGGACGGGGTATGAATATGCTTATTTGGCTTATAATGCGCCCGGGGGCACCGCAGACAAGCATAACGTATATATCGCCAGAAGAGACGGAACGGGGGCTTGGAGCAATATCCCGGTTATGAATGGGTCCGTCGTAGCTGAGTACATCGACGATTTAGGTCACAATCAGCCCTCCATCGCGAGGGACGGCAGCGGCCGGTTTCATGTGTTTGCCTCGATGCATGATAATAACTGGCGATATTTTCGTTCGGATACGGTAGGCGGAGCTCCTCAGAATCATTCGGCGGATATGCCGGGTCCAGAGATGAAAATCTCTTATCCGATCGTCAAAACGGCACCCAACGGAGACTTGTATCTCTTCGCACGTGCGGCCAAAGATCCTGCGGGGAAACGGGAAGGCGTCTTGTTCCATTGGGATAATACTACCTCCACTTGGAGTCAGATTGGTGTGATTGCGTCGACGCTGAATCGGTCCGTTTATCCGGATGACCTGGCTTTTGATGCCAACGGCGATATGCATATTTTGTTCGAGTGGGCCCATTTTGCCGCAAGCGCCTTGCGCCATGAGCTGTCGTACCTGAAGTACAGCCCGGCCACAGGCGTCTTTACCCAGGCAGATGGAACGCCGGTGTCGCTGCCGGCAACGTTGACTACGGCCGATATCGTCCAACCTTTAGCCCCTGGAGAAACCTACGTGCAAAGCGGCGACGATCCAGGCGGACCCGGCGTACAAAGCGCCAAACTGACGGTGGACTCCGCAGGTAATCCGATCATCGCCTATCGTTATCGCGAAGCAGGCAGCGCGAATTTCGCCGTGAAGCAGGCAACCTACGGCGCCGGAGGCTGGGTGCTGCAGACCGTTTACGATGCTGCGGCAACGCGAGCTGCGGTGGACGTTACCTGGACCGGTACGGAAGCGAGAATCTATTACGTGAAGCAAAGTGGTGCGGATCGGGCTTTCGTGGCCGTCAATGCGGGCGGAACCGGATGGACCGAAACCTCGTTGGCCCCTGGCAAACCGATCGAGCGGCTGGCAGTGGAGCGTAGCGCCAAAGGCGTGGATATCCTGTACCTGGTGGATATTCCGAATCTTAAGTTATATTACGGCAGGAATAACTGAAGTTCATTAAAAAGCTCTTGGACGGGAGGGTCCAAGA
>NZ_JALPRK010000013.1 GCF_023195895.1 Paenibacillus mellifer | reverse complement strand
TCAGGAACGGTTGTTTTTGTCTTCCCATTCATTAGCTTGGATTCGCCACCGGCGAGATGGCGGGTCCGGCGCCTGGAGTAGCCGGAGCCTCGGCAGCCCCCAGCTGCAGCCGGTACATCTGATAATACCGTCCACCCAGGGCGAGCAGTTCTTCGTGCGTACCACGCTCGACGATTTCGCCGCGGTGCAAGACGAGAATCTGATCCGCGCTGCGAATCGTGGAGAGCCGGTGGGCGATGATAAACGTCGTCCGACCGCGTTTCAGCACCTCCAGCGCGGATTGAATCAGCGCTTCGGTTTCCGTATCGATGTTGGCGGTCGCCTCATCGAGGATGAGGATTGCCGGGTCGAACGCAAGCGCCCGAGCGAAGGAAATCAGCTGACGTTCGCCGGCGGACAACGTGCTGCCCTTTTCCACAACCGGTTCGTCCATGCCTTTTGGCAAGTGGGCCAATATCCGATCGGCGCCAACGTCGATTAACGCTTTCTCCCCCGTTTTGCGAGAGATCCGCTCATCCCCGAGCGTCACGTTCGAGAGGATCGTCCCGGTGAACAGGTACGGATCCTGAAGCACGATCCCCATATGCTGGCGTATCCATTGCTTTGGCAGCTCCGTGACCGGCTTACCGTCGATCGTGATCGTGCCTTTTTGCGGGTCATAGAAGCGGAAGAGCAGGTTAATGATCGAGCTTTTGCCGGAGCCTGTGTGTCCGACCAGCGCAACCGTCTGGCCTTGCTTCGCCTCGAAGGAAATATTCTTCAACACATAGTCCTTCTTGTATGCGAACGAGACGTCCTTAAACTCCACATTCCCTTTGTAACGCGGCATCGAACCATCGACGACATCTTCGCCCGGTTCGTCCATCAAGGCGAACACCCGGCCGGCGGATACCATCGAGGAATCGAGCGCGGCGAGCTGGTTGACCATCCCGGTGATCGGCTGGAACAACCGGCCAAGGACATCAACGAAGGCATACAGCACGCCTAGCGAGATCACGCTTGTTGCGTCAAGCTGTGCCGAGCCAAAATACCACAGAACCGTGGCAAATGCCAGATTCCGGATCACATTCACCAGGTTGTGTGAGGTGAACGCATTCAGGTTCAACATCTTGTTCTGGTGTTTCATGTAATCATTGTTCAAGTTCTCGAATTCTTCCTTGGTCTGCGACTCACGGCGGAAGATCCGGATGATCGACATCCCCTGGATCGATTCGTTAATGATGGCATTGATCTCGCTTAACCGCGAGCGGATGATCGTGTTGTATTTCGTCGCGAACTTGCGATAGAACACGACCCACAGGTAAATGATCGGAACAACGAACAAGCAGATCAGTCCGAGCCGCACGTCCAGGATAAACAAGGCGACGTAAACGCCCAGCATGTTGATAATCCCGGAGAAGAAGTTCGCCAGAACGGCGATAAACAACTCCTTAACCGCCTCCGTGTCGTTCGTGACGCGGGAGACGACCTTCCCCGCCGGCAGATTATCAAAGAAATGTACCGGCAGCCGCTGAATATGAGCATAGACGTCCATGCGCAACTTGCGAATAACATGGTTGGCCGAGGACTGCAGCCAATAGGTTTTGCCGAACTCCATCACGATGGAAATAGCCAGAAACACAAGATACCAAATGATTAGCGACATAATGCCGGGAACCTCTGGCTTGTAAAAAGCGAACAGCCCCGTAGCACTGAGTTTCTGTGCCGGATATTCACTGCGAACGCCGTCTTTTCCGGTCAGGGTTAGGACGCCGTCTGCGAAACTGCGGTCACCGGAGACGTCCGGGACGGCTGCGTCCACGAATACGAAGCTTCTGCCGACCTGCAGCACGCGGACTTCGGCGCCTTTGGATTCGCCTTCCGCAAAGCGGTCGCCCCGCTTAAAGGTGCGCCCGTCGTAGTCGACGGTCAAATCGTCTTTCGCCGTCGTTTCGTAGAACGGCTGCTCGATCGCCAGCATGTGATCGTCGATCATCGAGCGGGCGATAAACGGACCGGCCAGCTCAGCGGCTACGCCGATCGCCAGCATAACGAGCGCGAGAATAAATGTTCTTTTCGCCGTTAAGGCGTATTTGAAAAGTGCTTTTCCCGTATGGGTGTGCATCGTTTAAGACACCTCCCCGTCAGACAGGTTCGATTCCACCTGTTGACGTTCATATTGTTCACGGTACCACCCGCCTAATTGGAGCAGCGTTTCATGGGTACCTTCTTCGATAATGTTGCCTTTCTCCAGCACGACGATCCAATCCGCATGTTCGATGGCGGAGAGGCGGTGCGTGGAGATGAGCGTGGTTTTGCCGGAGCGCTGGCTGCGGATGTTCTCGATGATCCGCGCTTCGGTCCGGGCATCGACAGCAGATAAAGCATCATCGAGGATTAAGAGCTCCGGATCGGCGATAAACGCCCGAGCCAGGGAGACGCGTTGCTTCTGACCGCCGGAAAGGGCGACGCCTTTCTCGCCGACAAGCGTATCCAGACCGTCGGATAACGTGCCGAGATCCTGGTCGAAGGCCGCCGTGCGGATCGCTTCGAGAATCTTCTCATCGGACGCGTCGGGGTAGCCGAACTGGATGTTTTGCCGTACCGTCTTGGAGAACAGGATTTGCTCCTGCGGCACATATCCGATCCAGCCGTGAAGCCGGTTCAACGCGATTTGCTGAATCGGTACGCCCGAAATGGTCAGCTCACCGCTGCCTGCCGGATATTCGTGAAGCAGTTGCTTGAGCAACGTAGATTTGCCGCTGCCGGTACGTCCCACGATCCCCAGCGTTTCGCCGCGTTTAATCGTCAAGTCGATATGCTCGAGATTATTAATGGTCGATGTCGGATAGCGGAAGGTGACGTCCTTGAACTCGATCGTCTCCGGTGTTTCAACGTGAACCGGATTCGGAATGTCCTCAACGTCAGGTTTCACATTCAGCGTTTCATTGACACGGTCAAGCGAAGCCCCGCCGCGTTGCATGATGTTGATCAGCTCGCCGATCGCAAACATCGGCCAAATCATCATCCCCAGGTACATGTTGAAAGATACGAGATCGCCTAGGGTCAATTCATTATGAAAAACGAGATAAATGCCGTAGGTCAGGCCAATCGCATAACTGAGTCCCACGCATAAGCGGATCGTCGGCTCGAAATATGCGTCTACTTTGGCGACCGCTAAATTTTTCTTATACACGTCTTCCGTAATATCTGCAAAACGTTGCTCGTCATGACGTTCTTGTACATAGGCGCGAATCACGCGAATGCCGGCAACGGACTCCAGCACCTGATCGTTCATGTCCCCGAAGGCATCCTGTGCCAGGGTGTAACGCTCATGGATGATCTTCCCGTAAATTTTCATCGCCAAGGCGATAAAAGGGAGCGGGATGATCGCAGCCAACGTTAGCTTCCAGCTGATCAGCGTGCTCATGGCCAGAAAGATTACGGTGAGGTACGCCGTCGAGTCGGTTAGCGTCAGCATCCCGAAGCCCACGGTAGTAGCGACCGATCTTAAGTCGTTGGTCGCCCGGGCCATCAGGTCGCCGGTGCGGCTCCGCTCGAAGAACGGCGGGGTCATCCGCAGCAAGTGGCTCATGAACCGGGTCCGCAACAACCGCTCGACGAGGTTCGAACCCCCGAACAGAGAGTGCATCCATATGTACGTAATGAGGTAGATGAAGATCAATACGCCGATAATGAGCAAGATATATTGAGTTAACGAAGCCCAAGTGACCGTACCGGCCACGATTTCATCGATCGCGCTGCCCAGCAGCCGCGGCGGCGCCAGCTCCACGATGCCCACAAAGATGAGCAGGAACAAGCCGATGATGTAGCGCCTTTTTTCACGTTTGAAAAACCAACCTAAATTTTTTAAAACCGAAAACATGATGGGGTTTCCTCCTTTGATTCCTGATTGCGTAGCTTCCGGAAAACCTCTACAAGTGTCCTAAACCAGCAAAAAACCGCAAAAAAGGCATATCGTCCGAAAACGATATGCCTTAAAACCATAACATATGTCGCGTCCGTTACTTATAGCAAGCAACCTTCGCGTGTATGATATCGCTTATACCCTGAAAAGATACAAGGGGCGGTCAGCGCATAGATTCATCCAAGCCTGCAGGGGTTGCTCCGGTATTTAATTGTTGGATGTGACGCGCATCGCGATACGCTGGCATAAATTTAACTTTCAACACCGTGCTCACCCTTTCTCATTTGGTAATTACTTGAAAAGCGATCTCGTATGTTCCCGATTTTAGCACCGCATTAAAGAAGATGTCAAACGTTATTTTTTTGAGTGCGGCTTGAACCTGTCCTTATGCATCGAACAAAGGTTTGGCTTTTAGCCCGGTTTCGTCTACAATAAAATTAAAAAGTGGATGTAACGGAAAGAACTGACGATTAAAGTCTCGATGTTTCGTTAGATCAAGTTTCGAGGAAATAGGAGGGAGAAGCGGATGATTAACGTGAGTAATAAAGCCGCCGAGTGGTTTAAGCAGGAGCTTGGACTCCAGGCGGGGCAGGCGGTACGCTTCTTTGCACGATATAGTGCGGGGGGCAAGCTGCACCCGGGATTCTCGCTGGGAATCGACGTCGATAAGCCGGTATCGCCGGGGATCCAAGCGGAAGTTGAAGGCATCACATTTTACATGGAGAACCAGGATATGTGGTATTTGGACGGATACCATCTTAACGTGACCTATGATCAGCAACTGGGCGATATCGAATATGAATACGAGGCGGCGGCTCTGAATTAAATAGGAGTTGTAGATTCGCGGCTTCGAAGTTAACGAAAGTATAAAAAGGCCCGTCAACCTGCGGGCCTTTTCCTTTGTTTGATGGGGCGGGACGGTACGGCCCGGCAAGCATCAAATGATGTTGTCTTCCATCGCATATTCAAAATCGCCGATATCGTAAACCTGCACCGGCACCTCTGCTTCGATAATTCGCCGGATCAGTTCGAGCTGATCGGTTAAGATCGGCACGTTCTCCCGCTGGGCAGTCAGCACGATTTCTGTTTCGATCGGATCGAGAAACTCGCCGTATTGCTCGTTGTCTACCGCGTTGACTACAGTCCAGGTCACATGCTCGCCGAACAGAATCGAAGGGCTCTTAGACCAAGGGACGGTTAGCGCCCGTTCCAGCTTCTTGCGGTTAAGCGGTTCCTCGAGATAAGCGATCAATTCGCTGATTTTCTGCTTCACGTGCATATCGTCGACGGGGTCGTTCATGAGCGGCTCCGGACTGTTCTGAAATTCATAAAGCTCCATGACGGTGGTGTAAGGTACAATATATTCCACAGGCGCACCCGGCACCAGTAACTCACCATATATCGCCACCATCACGGCTTCGATCACAAATCGGCGTGACATGGTCATCCTCCTAAAACGGCCTGTAACTCGTAGCTGTCCATGAAAAGCTTGCGACAACTCAATTTATTAAGGAGTATACCACAACCATTGGATAAATTCAGCTTTGCAGCGCGAAAATCGGCTTTTATCTAAGGAGAGGAGGCAGAGGGTGATGAATGAGAACCAGGGGGATGAAATCTCTGGACTATCGCGCGAGATGCTCTACTGGGTGGAGAAACAGGTGGGACAGGGTGCCCAAATGGTCTCGGTAAAGTCCTTGAAGGGTGGTATTTCATCAGCCGTTTATGGGTTGAAAATAAAACACGGTGATACCTGCCACGAAGCGGTGTTAAGACAATTTACCAATGCGGAGTGGCTGCGAGAAGAGCCGGAGCTCGCTCTGCACGAGACAGCGGCGCTGCAGGCGGCTTGCGCGGCGGGACTGCCATCGCCGCAGTGGCTCGCCTGCGATCCGAACGGCAGTGCCTGCGGCCTGCCGTCCGTGCTGATGACCCGGCTGCCCGGCCGGGTGGTGCTGGACCCGGCTGATCTGCCGGAGTGGCTGGACGGGCTCGCCGGGACATTGGCTTCGATACATGCGGTTGAAGTGGCTCCGATTGAATGGAGCTATTTTACCTATAACGAGGTGCCCTGTTTGACCGTGCCAGCGTGGACCCGGGTTCCCGAGGCGTGGAGGTGGATCATTGACCGTGTTCAAGCCTCTGCCCCAACGTACCAGCCGCAATTCATTCATCGCGATTACCATCCTACAAATGTGTTATGGCAAGAAGGTAAGGTCAGCGGTGTAGTGGATTGGGTCAATGCCTGTATGGGCCCGGTCGGGATTGACACCGGTCATTGCCGGTTAAATCTCGTCCAAATGTATGGCGTGGAGGCGGCGGATGCCTTCTTAGGCAGCTATATTGCGGCTGACCGGCGCGGCGGATGCGACGTAAACGATCCTTATTGGGATATGCTATGCCTGATCGAAATGCTGCCGGGACCGCCGGAAGTGTACCAAGGGTGGCCGGATTTGGGGCTTGACGCGTTAACGCCGGAGCTGCTTGCCCGTCGATTGGACGAATACGCTGAGAGTCTGGTCCGGAAGCTGGCTTCATCCGTGCGGCCCAGATAGAAACATAAAGAGGATGTGCTCATAAATTGAAACATTGGAAAGCCTATTTTACGTTTGTCAGGCCTTATACGAAATGGATCTTACTCACTTTGTTCATCGGGATGTTAAAATTCGGGATTCCATCCTTGCTGCCGCTGGTGCAGAAATACGTTGTAGACGATATCTTGTTAAACGGCGGGATTGAGCTCGAACAGAAGGTCTCGCAATTGATGATCATTCTAGGAGCAACGTTGTTCTTGTTCGTGATCGTGCGCGGCCCGGTGGAATATGCGCGGCAGTATTTTGCTCAACTGATCACGGCGCGGATCTTGTTTGATTTACGCAACAAGCTGTATGCCCACTTGCAGCGATTATCGCTTCGGTATTATCAGAATACGAAGGTAGGGGAGATCATCTCCCGCTTCATCAACGACGCCGAGCAGACGAAGAACATCGTTGAGGTTGGCATGATGAACGTTTGGCTCGACATGTTTACGCTGGTGTTTGTACTTGGCTTTATGTTTTATTTAAATCCGTGGCTGACGCTTGTGGCGATTGCGATTTTCCCACTGTATGCGATCGCGGTGAAAGTGTTGTACAAACGCTTGAAGAAGCTGACCAAAGACCGCTCCGCGGCGCTCGCCGGAATTCAAGCTTATTTGCATGAACGCATCCAGGGGATCTCGGTTATCCGCAGCTTTACGTTGGAGCGACATGATCGCAAGAAATTTGAAGGCACCAACAGCCGGTTCCTGCACAAAGCACTGGCCCATAGCCGCTGGAACGCCTGGACATTTGCGATCATCAACACGCTTACGGATATCGCACCGCTGCTCGTGATCGGATATGGCGGTTATCAGGTTATTCAAGGGGATTTGACGCTCGGGACGTTTGTAGCCTTTTTTGGTTATCTTGACCGTTTATATGCCCCGTTAAGACGACTGATTAATTCGTCGACGACCTTGACGCAGGCTTCGGCTTCATGGGAGCGGGTGCTGGAGCTGCTGGAGGAGCCGTACGACATGACCGATGCCCCGGATGCGGCGATGTTGCCGCAGGGCAGTCATGGCGTGAACTTTCGGGATGTGTGGTTTAAGTACCGGGAAGACGGCGATTGGGTGCTCAAAAACATCTCGCTCGAAGTGAACCCCGGCCAAACGGTTGCGTTCGTCGGTATGAGCGGGGGCGGAAAATCATCGCTCGTCGGGTTGATTCCGCGGTTCTACGACGTGCAGCGGGGGACGCTGACGGTGAGCGGCCGGGACGTCCGCGAGTGGACGATGGAAAGCCTGCGCAGCCGGATCGGCATGGTGCTGCAGGATAATTTCCTGTTTAGCGGCAGTGTGCGCGACAACATTCTGTTCGGCCAGCCGGACGCGGACGAGGCGGCGGTGATCGAGGCGGCCCGCGCGGCGAATGCGCATGAGTTCATCATGCAGCTGCCGCAGGGCTACGACACCGAAGTCGGAGAGCGCGGCGTCAAGCTCTCCGGTGGGCAGAAGCAGCGGATCGCCATCGCCCGCGTCTTCTTGAAGGACCCGCCGATCCTCGTCCTCGACGAGGCGACGTCTGCCCTCGACCTGGAGTCGGAGCACCTGATCCAGCAGTCGCTGCAGCAGCTGTCGCGCTCCCGCACAACGCTGATCGTGGCGCACCGACTGTCGACGATCACCCACGCCGATCAGATCATCGTCCTGAAGAACGGGGAAATCGCCGAGCGTGGCACGCACGATGAGCTGATGGCGAGCCCGGACGGCGTTTACGCGCAGCTGTACAACATCCAGCACCTGAGCCCGGCGGAGAGCGGGGAGCTGGGGTGAGGAGAGACACCACAAAATAAGGCATCAAAAGGGCGTTTTTTCAGCCTTCTAAGCTGGAATGGGCGAAATAACGGTAAAAAGTTCCGCTATTCATCAGCCGTATCCGTATTCTGCTGTCGACCGTAGAAATATAACGTGATCTAATCACCCTATTCCACACATTGGACGCTTCTATGAGACCTTTAGGGTGAATATATAACTCTATTACTCGGAGATTGGGCGAAATATGGGCGTTTGGAGTCAACTAAGGTGATCATTTCACTCTATTTGGCTCAAAACGGGCAATGGTGAGGGAATAAGGTGAAATAGTAACTCTATATAACGGGGTGCAGCGGGACAGGCCAGACCGTGGGTGTCCTAACCAACCCAATTAAAAAAGGGTTGTTCTCACCGGCAAACGTTCGCCGGTAGAACAACCTTTTTTTGCTCCGCTACAGCTTCCCGATCACCAGCGACAAAATGCCGGCGGCGATCAGCGGGCCAACGGGGACGCCACGGAAGAAAGCGACGCCCAACACCGTGCCGATGAGCAACCCGGCGACAACCGTCGGCTGGTTGCCCATCAGGGTCGCGCCGCGGCCGCCGAGCCAGGCAACGAGCATGCCGACGCCGATGGCGAGCAGGGACTTCCAGTGGAAGAAGGAAGCCCATAACGTCTGGATGGAGATTTTGCCGCTGGCGACGGGCGTCATCACGCCAATGGTGAGAATGACGATGCCAAGCGTCAGGCCGTATTTCTCCAACCAAGGGAAGGTATAGTGCATATGCAGCACGCGAAGCAGCAGCAGGACAATCATTGCTACAGTAATCGGCATGTTGTTGCTAAAGATACCGAGCGCAGCCAGCAGCAGTAGAAGCAGGGCCGTCATATCGATTTGATTCATGATCCACCTCCTGCGGTGAAATCCGTTAGATTCTTATTCGTTGCTAGCCGCCCTCGTTCCGATAATATGCTCGGCGATGAGCTTGCCGTGGCCGCGTCCGGTTTCAATGAATACTTCGTTGGTGTTACGCCCGGAAGCGATAACCCCTGCCACGTATAAACCGGGCACGTTCGTCTCCATGGTCTCCGGATCGAACACCGGCTTCTCCATGTCTCCGGCCATGTCGACTCCGGCGGAGAACAACAGCTTGCGGTCAGGACGGAATCCGGTCAGCGCCAGGACAAAATCGTTCGCCAGCTCTGAAGTTTCGCCGCCAGCCGCTTCGACCACAACCCGGTCGGGCAAGATTTCCACGACCCGCGAATTTAAACGCAATGCGATTTTCCCTTTGGTCACCGCACTTTCGAATAAAGGTCGTACCCACGGCTTGATGTTCCCGGACAAGTCATCTCCGCGATACACGACGGTGACGTCGGCGTTCACGCGGACCAGTTCCAACGCGGCATCCACTGCGGAGTTGCTGCCGCCGATGATCGTAACCTTCGTACCGGTATACGGATGCGCCTCCTGGAAATAATGCGTGACCTTGTCGGTATTTTCTCCCGGAATGCCTAAAATATTGGGGTGATCGAAATAACCCGTCGAGATGATGACGTGTCTGGCCTGATATTCCGCCTGTTCGCCGCCGCGTTTCTCGGAGCGGACTAGAAACGAGCCGTCCGGCTGACGCACGACTTCATTCGCTTCTTCATAAGCCAACACGGGTACGTCATAATGATCGCTTACTTTGCGGTAGTAGGCCAGCGCCTCGTGGCGGAATGGTTTATCATTTGCCGACGCGAAAGGCACATCCCCGATTTCCAGCGGTTCAGCCGTACTAAAAAACTGCATATATGTCGGGTAAGAATAGATGGAATGGACAAGGCAATGTTTCTCCAGAACGAGCACCTGCAGTCCGCGACGCTGGCATTCGATGGCTGCCGATAAACCACACGGCCCTGCGCCGATAATGATGATATCCAGCATGGGAACCTCCTCATTTACATAGATTTCAAACGATTTTTCAAAACAATTTAATCCTACCGCAAATGCTCCGGAATTGCCAACCATTCGCCGGCGTTGGCCAGGGGGGAATGATGTGGCAATCCTATGACATCTTGTTTTTCGAAGGTTCAAACCGGATTTTTTAGAGTACACTAGTAGTGTAAGCGATTACCTAAAATTTAAAGGAATCCTAGGAGGTGCCGAACATGCTGTCCTGGTTTAAGAAACGCAAACCTGTCCGTGTCTTGGTCCCTGAAGCGATTCAGGTTACGTTGGACGAAGTTCGACGCGCTGTGCTACGTTATGAAGCCGACATGCCCGACGGCATAAATCGGTTATCGCTGCTGCTGCCGGACGGAAGTCTGGATATGAAACGCCTGTCGCGATATTTAGGCGGAATAACAGATCAACGTTTTTTCTTGTCGAGGGAAACCTATGAAATATTTGCAGAAGAAGAACGCGCGATCCCGTATTATCTGGATCTGGTGCAAGCCGCCGTGGACAACTATGTGGAGGATCAAGGCAAGCTGCCGGTGCTGGACGAGTCGCGCCAGTTGGAGGTCGATTGCCGCCTGTTGTTGCGGGAGCATTACTTGAAAGAGCTGCCGCCTTTTCCGCTGTACGTGACGGATCAGGAAATGATGTTGACCCATCGACCCAAACAGGTGATCTAACCATTGAGGCGCATTCTCGGTAATCCGGGAGTGCGCTTTTCGTTTGACAGGTTGTTTTACAATAGAGAGAGACAACTGGGGAAAGTGGGGAAAGTGGATTGCAGCTGAAAGCCGTTTTGTTTGACCTGGATAATACGTTGATGGACCGCGATTACACCTTTCGCAGCTTCGCACAGCAATTGGTGAGAGAATGCCTGGTGCCAATGGACGAGGCGCGACGGGAAGAGCTGGTTGCAGAGATGATCGAACGGGATAAGGATGGATACCGGCCGAAGGAGGGCTTTTTTCAGGAGCTGATCGATTGGCTTCCTTGGCGTGAGGCGACTTCGCTTCAGGAGCTGAAGGCGTATTATGACCGCCACTATATGACCCATGCCAAAGCGATGGACCATACGGAGGATACCCTGCAGGCCTGCCGTGAGAAAGGACTTCGACTGGGAATCATCACGAACGGGCACAGTCATTTGCAGCATGCAAAAATCGATCGGCTCAACCTTCGCCGGTTCTTTGATGTGATCGTGGTGTCCGGGGACGTGGAGATCCGCAAGCCGGATCGGCGGATTTATGAGCTGGCCCTGGATCGGCTGGGCTCCTTGCCGGGCGAGACGGTGATTGTTGGCGATCATCCCTGTAACGATATCTGGGGGGCGGCGCAGGTGGGGGTCCGTGGGATTTGGCTGCGTCGCAAGCATGATTGGGACGAGTCGCTCGAAGGCGGCAAACCTTGGCGAACGATTTCGGAGCTGAATGAAATCTCGGTCCTGCTGGAACAATAACGAACAGGAGACGTGCGGGACATGAAAGGATTGACAAAGCCCGTCGTCATCTATTATGATGTGTACAAATTCTTATGAAGGAGGCTGTTATTTATGGTGAAGGTACTCGAAGTGCGCGTAAATACGGTCTCCTTGGCGGGAAAATAAGGCGCTGCGTTTGATCGAATAGCGGAAGTCTATTCGAATTGCCAAGCAGAGCGAAGCCGCGGGACCGTTAGGTCGTCCCGCGGCTTTTTTGCGTCCGCCGTCCCCTTGGGGTGACGGCGGACCTTGAGCTGAAGCCGCGGGACGATACGTCCCCGCGGCTTTTTTGCGCGGCTGCGTGCGAAGCGCCGCAGCCGCGGGCTATGGGACCGCCAAGGAGACGAGAAGATGGAATGTCGGAAGGTCATTCATTTAAGGGCAAAACGGCCCAAGGAGGAAAAGGAATTGAATTTACAAGAACTAGGATGGAACGCGGAGCGGGAGAATGCTTTTCGCGGAATGGGGATAGAGCAAGTCTGGCCAGGGCGGATCGTCGCCGATCACGGCCATAAGTATCGGGTGGTTACGGAGCGGGGAGAGGGCTGGGCTGAAATGAGCGGTCGCCTGCAATACGAGTTGAGCGAACGAAGTGAGTTCCCGGCGGTAGGGGATTGGGTCGCGTTACGCTTCCTTAGCGAATCGGACTGTGATGCCGTCATTCATGGCTTGCTTCCGCGCAGCAGCCGAATCTCGCGGCGGGCAGCCGGATCGGTGCCAGTCGAACAAGTCGTTGCAGCCAATGTTGATCTGCTGTTTCTCGTCGCCGCGCTGAACATGGATTTTAATCTTCGCCGGTTAGAACGTTATCTGATCATGGCCTGGAACAGTGGAGCTTCCCCGGTCATTGTACTAAGCAAAGCCGATTTATGCGAGGAGCCGGAGCGTTATGTGGCTGAAACGGAGTCGATCGCCCCCGGCGTGCCCGTCATTGCGGTCAGCGCCTTGGAGGACCTAGGCCGCGAGCAAGTCGACGCCTTGCTGAAACCGGGAGTCACCGTTGCGCTCACCGGTTCGTCCGGGGCCGGGAAATCGACGATACTCAATTGGATGGCAGGGGAGGATGTGCAGAAAACCCAGGCCATCCGTGAGGATGATAGCCGTGGGCGGCATACAACGACGCACCGCGAGCTGTTTGTGTTGCCGCAAGGCGCGGTCATGATCGATACACCGGGAATGCGCGAGCTGCAGCTATGGGACGACGAAGGAGGATGGTCCGAAGCGTTTGGCGACATCGAGGAGTTGGCCAAGGAATGCCGCTTCGCGGATTGCCGACACCAGCACGAAGCCGGTTGTGCGGTCAGGGAGGCGTTGCAAAGCGGTCAACTTGAGCGCAAACGGTTTGAGAACTATCTGAAAACGCAGAGGGAGCTGAAATTTCAGGCGGCGAAGGAGCAAACTCGCCAGCGCTCCGTGCGTGCCGCATCGTCAAGCAAAAACGGTCGACAAGAGCCGCGTGGCAAAGGGGAGCAGCGTCGGCGATATGCCAGCGACTGGGAATAACGAAGTTAAAAAGCCGGTCAGGAGTGATCCTTGACCGGCTTTTTGGTGGGGCTGTCCCTTTATTGGTG
This sequence comes from Paenibacillus mellifer, assembly GCF_023195895.1. Taxonomy (GTDB): domain Bacteria; phylum Bacillota; class Bacilli; order Paenibacillales; family Paenibacillaceae; genus Fontibacillus; species Fontibacillus mellifer. Next base: position 125,027 of record NZ_JALPRK010000013.1, on the reverse strand, counting down.
TTCCTTCGGTTGGAGCGGCAGCCATTTCAGCACATCTTGGATTTTCGCATCCCAATATCCCCATTCGTGGGAGCCCGGGCCTTCCTCGTAGGTCAGCGGCAAACCTGCGCGGGTGCATGCCTCGCGGAACGTCTGGTTGTCCTCATATAGGAAATCCTCCGTACCGCAGCATTGATACAAATGGAGAACCGGCTTGCCATCCTGCAAGTCTTTAGCGAGTGGGTCTATCAGTGTAAGCAGGTCGTTCTCCGTGCCCTGCGGCCCGGCTTCCCCGAAAATACGCTGGAACAGCGGTGATAATCCATGCCGGCTGTTCGCGATGTCGAGCGCGCCCGATAAGCTGGCAGCGGCAGAGAACGTCTCTGGCTTACGCAACGCCAGCTTGAAAGCGCCGTAACCGCCCATTGAGAGACCGGCGACAAACGTGTCCTCACGCCGCTCGGACAACGGGAAGAAAGACCGACACAGCCGCGGCAGCTCCTCGCTGACGAACGTCCAGTAGCGGTTGCCGAAGGCCATATCCGAATAGAAGCTCAGATCAACCTGGGGCATGACGACAGCCAGACCCAAACCCGAGACGTACCGCTCGATGGAGGTACGGCGCAGCCAGATGGAATCGTCGTCTGACATCCCGTGCAGCAGATAGAGAGTCGGATACGGTCCAGCGACCCCAGGAGCGGACATTCCGATTTGCGATTGCGCGGGTTCTGGCAAAATGACAGTCATCGAGGTGCTAAGTCCTAACACTTCCGAGAAAAAACGACATTGAAACAGTGCCATTAACGCTCAAGCTCCTTTTCTTTATGCCGCCTCAGCACACGCAAGTAAGCGTTTACCAAAGCGATCATCCAAGCATGAATAAAACCTGCGTCTTCCTGTCCATTATACCGCGGAAGTCCAGAAATCCGAAATCATCCAAAACGCTTGACAAGAAATCGTGCTAATATAGAGATAACGGGTTAGTTCCAGGGCAAGAATTGACAACGCTGGGGGTGGATCAAGTGAATTTCCCCTGGAAAAGAAATCTGTACGTGCTGTGGCTTGGCGTATTTTTTTGCAGCACCGCGTATTCCATGGTTATCCCATTCATGTCCTTGTTTATCGCACACGATCTTGGGGTAACCGAGCATTTGACGCTTTGGTCGGGGATTGCATTTGGCATTACTTTTTTGGCCGGCGCTTTGATCTCTCCGTATTGGGGGTCCCTGTCGGACAAGTACGGCCGGAAGCCGATGCTGCTCCGCTCCGGGTTCGCCTTAAGTGCGGTGTATCTCCTTTACTTCTTCGTAAAGGATCCTTATCAGTTGATCGCCGTTCGCATTTTGTCCGGTCTCTTGGCGGGATATGTGCCTTCGGCCATCGCATTAGTCGCGACGAATACGCCGGAGAAACATGTTGGCTATTCCCTTGGAATCATGTCTACGGCCGGAGCGGCAGGAGGCATTATCGGGCCGCTGGTGGGAGGTTCGCTCAGCAAGTTTATCGGTTATCGGGAGTCGTTTCTGGCGTCGGGCTGCGTCGTGTTAATCTCAGCGTTGATCGCCTTGATCTTCGTGAAGGAGCAGAACTTCGACCGCAATCGAGAGCGTTCGCATGTGTTGGACGATCTCAAAGAGGCGTCAGCCAATCGTCCGCTGATGGGGAAGCTGTTTGTCGTGCTCATCGTGACCGCCTCGGTGATGGTGCTTGAACCGCTGCTTTCGTTGTATGTGCTTGATCTCGGCGCTTCCGCATCCAATGCGTCGTTCAGCTCGGGTATTATCTTCTCGGCTGTCGGTATCTCTACCGTGATTGCCGCTCCGCTCTGGGGCAAGATCGGAGAACGGATTGGCTACCGCAATACGTTGATGATCGGTTTGATCGGCGGCGGGGTAGGCAATATTCTGCAACATTTCTTCCATTCCCTGATCGGCTTCGGTACCCTGCGCTTCGTCTATGGCTTGTTCTTCGCCGCCGTGTTCCCGGCGCTCAACGCCTTGATCGTACAGGCAACGAAACCAGAATTCCGCGGACGGGCCTTCAGCTTGAACCAGTCGGCCAGCCAGCTCGGGAATATGGTTGGACCGATCGCCGGCGGGGCGCTGGGCGGATGGATCTCGATCCCGGTCGTGTTCGTCTTGAATGGGGTGCTGCTGTCCATAACCGCGGCGACGCTCCGATTCAAATCCAGATTTGGAAGCGGCCGTTCAGAGGAGCAGGAACTTACCGACACAAGATGATCGACGACATGAAATAAGGCTCCGTGTAGTCAGCGATAAGCTGATGCACGGAGCCTTTGTTATGAATCTGCCGCTAGATTAATAGAGAGACAGCGCAAGGGAGTCAAACTCGCTCTTGCTATGCAGGATGGCTTCGGAGCCCTCGATTTCAATGCTGATGAGGGAACTCAGGCACTTCTGCAACGCTTGCTTGCCATTATAATATTTGTACTCGAGCGCGCTCGTCAGTAGTTTCAAAGTACGCTGCACAGGCTGCTTGCTATCGACATTGAAATAAACTGGTACCAGGTTGTTTTGGAAGTTAATCAAGATTTTCATAAGAATCACCTCTATACAGTGGTTTCATAGTACATATTGTAGAATAGAAATCTTAAAAAAAGATTAAGAAAACATTATGTTTCGATAAATGTTTGATGACAACGGGCAAATCAGGACGGAAGTCGAGGTTTGCACGCTCGCTAACACTAATACGGATGTCCGGATTAAAAAGTTTCATCATCTATGAAAAAATGTGCTTCACCTCCTATTTTCATGGGTACAATGTAATAGATTGGCAAAAATTTCCGAGCATCGGGAAAACGAATAGTGGTATGATTACTGCATCGGAAGCGGGATATAAAATGGCGCTAACTAGTACCGGCAGTTAGGTCGAACTGCGGAAGCAAGACCCAATTTGAAGGAGGTGGACGGATGTTGATTACGGATTCTCCCCGCAAGAAAAAAGTGGTGCTTCAAGCTCGCGAATGTTTGTATGTAGCGGAGCGGCTGGGTATAAACCGATGGCTGGATCCGAACCATCCGTTTCATGTGTTTTTGCGGGAGACGCCGGACCCGGAAGCCGAAGACGCAAGGGAGGCGTTGAAGAGCAAGGGATATATCGTGGAATCAACGCATGAAGATCGGCTAAGTCTGCCGCAGCATGTCCTGGACGATTTGATCGTCGCCTCCGCTGCAAGCAAAGCTTGCCAGTTGACCTATACTTGCGGGAGACGGAGCTTTGAGGAGTATCTACATATCGCCGGCGATCGGGTGATCCGTTTGGTACGATGGGCGGGGGAGGCTGACGGATTCACAATCGAACGGACAAACGGGGGGAAGCCGCTAAGCGGAGCGTTGGCTGGACGGATGAGATGGAACTCGCGAACGCCGGGCGAGCTCCCCGCATTGATGATGTCCAAGAAACAGTTCGATATGGTGATGAGTCAGACCCGAGAGATGGATCTCCATCGCCTGGCCGCCCTTCTGGCTGAGATGACGGGCGATGTGGAGGGCAGTATAGCCTTGGCGAAGTGTATGAAGACCCCTCTGGCACAGGGGGAGATCCGGTTTTATGCGAACCGCGGAGACGGCTGGGAAATCCAGCAGATGCAGTTTATGAACAACACCCATATGAACTGGTTAATTCGATTCAGCGCCAAGGATGATGAGGATTGGATGATCGTGACCCCAACACCGCGTCAACAATTTCAGGAGATCCTGCTGAAATGGTTTCAGCAACCGGTCGAAGCGGAATGAGGGAGTAATCAAATCACAGAGATCGAAAGCGAGAACAGCTGTCTGTCAGAGACGGCTGTTTTTTTACGTGAATCCATTGATTTTAGTGTTAATAATGTATATATTGTCTATATACACTATTAACAAAATAATCAGTCAAGAAGGTGGAGCATGGATATTTTGCTTTCCCATTCCTCGGGTGAACCGATCTATCTGCAGATCGTCATGCAAATTCGCGACTCGATCCTGCAAGGGAAGCTGACGCCGGGGACGGCGTTGCCATCCATTCGGCAGCTGGCTAAGGATTTGCAGATCAGCGTGATTACAACAAAGCGAGCTTACAACGAATTGGAGCAGGAAGGCTTGATCGATTCCGTCGTCGGGAAAGGATCGTTTGTCTCCGGCGGAAATCAGGAATTTATTCGTGAGCAACGACTCAAAGCGCTGGAGAGCAAACTTCGGGAAGTTCTGGAAGAGTCCAAAAGCCTCCCGATGTCCATGGATGAACTGATCGAGTGGATCCAACTTTTGGATCAAGAAGGAGGAAGCGCATGAGCATGAATGCAGTTGAGGTGGAAGAACTCGTCAAGCATTATGGGAGCTTTGCGTTGTCTGGATTAAGTTTTACCGTACCGAAGGGGTACATTACCGGGCTGATCGGGCCCAACGGAGCGGGGAAAAGCACGGTGATTAAGGCGATCATGGGTATGGTGTTGCCGGAAGAAGGGCGGATCACCGTTCTGGGGAACGCGGTTACGGGGAAGGAAGGCAGTTACAAGCAACAGATCGGATACATTTCCGATGAGAGCATTTATTACGAGTATTTGTCGATGGAGCAGATGAAGCGGATTGTCGCCCCCTTTTACGACCGCTGGGATGAAGCATTATTCACGAAGTATATGGAGCTGTTTGAGCTTCCGAAACGGAAGAAGATCAAGGATTGTTCCAAAGGGATGAAGATGAAGTTTGCCATCGCTATGGCGCTGGCGCATCATCCTAAGCTGCTGATTATGGACGAGCCAACCGCTGGTCTAGACCCCGTGTTTCGCCGGGAGCTTCTCGATTTGTTAGCGGAATACATTTTGGATGAAAACAATACGATTCTGTTCTCGACTCATCTCACGACGGATTTGGATCGTGTAGCCGATTACGTGACGTTTCTGAATCGCGGTGAATTGGTTTTCTCGGACAGTAAAGACGAAGTGCTGGAACGTTACGTGATCGTTAAAGGGAGCCGCGAACTCCTGGATCCCGATGTGCGCAGGGAACTAGTTGGCGTACGGGAAACCGCGGTTGGATTCGAAGCGCTGGCGAAGGACCAGGAGCGGGCTCAAGCCCTGTTTGGGGCTAACGCGTTGTTCGAGCGTCCCACGTTGGAAGAGATTATGTATTATACGGCAAAAGGGGGAAACGTGAATGCCTCATCTCATCCATTTGGTTCGTAAAGACTTCCTGCTGCTGCAGCGGTATCTCTGGTTGCTGTTCATTTATATGGTGGTGTTCTCCGGGTTCGTGCAGTCGGATGGCTCGCCTTTATACGGCATGCTGCCGGGGATGGTGCTAATTCTGGCGCTGAATGCCGATATGCGGCTTCCCAATCAGCAATTTCTAGTCAATTTACCCATTCGCCGGAGTTATCTGGTTCTGTCCAAATACGTTTCCGCGTTTATATTAATGTTACTCGCCTTTGCCCTCTGTATGCTGCTGAATACCGGGGCGAATGCGGTACATGGCCAGTCGACAGCGGTAAACCTCGGTCAAATGCTTGGGATCTTCCTGGCTCAACTAGTGTTTATGGCAATTTATATCCCGATCTACTATTGGCTCGGGTTAAAAGGCGCGCAGTATCTGAATGTAGCGATGATTATAGTGGTCATGATCGGAAGTCAACTCTCATCAAGCCTGCTGAGCGATGCAGATGCCGTACCGCTGTCGTCGTCCATTACGAACCATCCCGTAGCGGCGGGTATTCTGGGGGCCAGCACGGGGATCTTAGCCCTCGTCGTTTCTTATCTTGTCTCCCGGATGATTTTTGCCCGGCGGGATTTGTAATTGCGTTGGATGGACTTAAAAACACTCGGAATTGGGTAATCTGGATAAAGGCAGGAAGATTATTCGCCCAAGAACCCATTTTCATCTTAGGAGTGTGAAACCATGACAAGCAATCAGACGACGAACCGCGAACGGTTCCGGGGAAAGACGGCGATCATCACCGGGGCCGGTTCCGGCATCGGTAAAGCGGCGGCGGTAAAGTTGGCCAACGAAGGGGCGCAGGTCGCGCTGTTCGATCTGCTGGATGAGCGTACGGAGCAGGCGGCACGGGAAATCAACGCTATTCGCGAAGGCGCAGCCCGCGCATATGACGTCGATGTGGCGGACCCGAAGCGAGTTGAGCAGGCGGTTCGTGAAGCGGTCGAGCACTTCGGCGGCGTCGACGTCGTGTTCGCCAATGCGGGCATCAACGGCAAGCTGGCGCCGGTCGAAGATTTGAGCTTCGAGGACTGGGAGAAGACGCTTAGCATCAATCTGACGGGCACGTTCTTAACTGTTAAATATACGGTCCCCTATTTAAAGCAAAGGGGCGGCGGAAGCATCATCATTACTAGCTCCATCAACGGGAACGATACGTTCTCCGGCTTTGGAATGTCGGCATACAGCACGACCAAGGCAGGGCAGGTGGCTTTTGCTAAAATGCTGGCCCTGGAGCTGGCCCAGTTCAAAATTCGTGTGAATGCCATCAGCCCAGGCGCGATCTCTACCAACATCGACGCTTCGACGGAGAAGAGTAAGGAACTGCAGGAAATCGTTATCCCGGTGAAGTATCCGGAGGGCTCGCAACCCCTCTCGGACGGACCGGGCCAGCCGGAAAATGTCGCGGATCTCGTCGCTTTTCTGGGTTCCGATGAGGCGATCCACATCACCGGCGCTCGAATCGTGATCGATGGGGCGGAGTCGTTGTTATAAATATGAACATGAACGCTTTCGCGATCGCGGAGGCGTTTTCCTATTTTCTTAAGGATCAGGATGAGCATCAGCGTAGATGGAACTCAGGACCGCTGTGGTATGATAAGGGAAGAAATAAACGCTTGAGGAGGGATCGCAATGTTGTCCTGGCTGGCGGAACAAAAAATTGCGGAGTCGATGGCGCGCGGGGAGTTCAACGATTTACCCGGGAAGGGGAAGCCGCTGATCGTTGAGGATTTGTCCGGGGTACCAGAGGACCTCAGGATGGCTTATAAATTGATGAAGAATGCTGGTTATGTCCCGGAAGAAATTCAGCTGCAACAGGAGATGGTCCGGCTCGCCGATTTGCTGGCCGCTTGCGAGGAAGAGCCGGAGAAGCAGGCTTTGAAGAAGCGTTTGTCGGAGCATCAGCTCCGATTGAATTTGCTGGCTGACGAGCGCGGCTTGCTGACGAATCCGGCGTTCCGGCAGTATGAAGAGGCGATCCGCCGGAAGCTGGAGTAGGAGGTACATGGTGCTGCGGTCTGGGGCAGACAGCTTACGACTGGGAGGTATTGGGAAGCAGTTGTCGGACCATCGTTTCGGTCAACACAAACGGTTCCCGCGAAATCCGGTCCAAATGGAAGCCGTTAATCAGGTCCTTGGCGGATACGTCTTCCGGTTGGTCTAGCAAGCCGCTGATATAGGCGAGCCAGCCGATCACCGTTTCCGGCTTCGTGCCGGCGGCGCGCAGCGCGGAGATACCGAGATCGCCGTGGCGTTTGGCCAGCCGCCGGCCGTCTTCACCGAGGATGAGCGGGGCATGGGCGAAATCCGGCGGCGTCAGCCCTAACGCAGTATAGAGGTGGAGCTGGCGCGGAGTCGAGTCCAGCAGATCGTCACCGCGCAGTACGTCAGTGATGCCCATCCGAGCATCGTCCACGGTTACCGCCAGCTGGTAGGAATACATGCGGTCGGCGCGGCGTACGACAAAATCGCCGCCGCTTCCCGGCGGGAAGACTTGCGGCCCGGCGATACCGTCGATGAAGCTGACGGCCGCAGGGCCGATGGCGAATCGAAGCGACGGCTCTTTGTGCTGCGCCCGGCGTTCCCGTTCTTCCGGGCTCAAGCCGCGGCAGGTGCCGGGATAAGGCGCGCCCTCCGAGGACAAGCCGTGCGGCGCACCGGCCACGGCCAGCAGCTCGGCCCGGCTGCAAAAGCACGGGTACAACCGCCCCTCTGCGGCAAGCTTCGCCAGCGCTTCCTCATAGAGCTCGGTTCGCTGGCTTTGATAATACGGCCCGGAGACTTCAGAAGCCCCCGGACCTTCATCCCAGTCCAGGCCCAGCCAGCGAAGATCAGTGAGGATCCGCTCCGTAATCTCCGGCTTGGAGCGCTGGATGTCAATATCTTCGATGCGCAGCACGAAGATCCCACCGACCGCACGCATTTGCAGCCAGGATAGCAGCGCAATTTTGGCGTTGCCCAAATGCATGTCGCCGGAAGGCGTAGGTGCAAAACGACCGCGTTTCATGTTGTTCACTTCCTTGATTTATCCTAGATTGAATTCGACTCCGGCTCAAAGGCGTTGCCGAGGGAGGAGGGATCCCGCTTTTCGATTTCGATTTTACGGATTCGGCTGTCTTCGCGTTCCAATACGGTAAACTGTAAATCCCCATAGACCAGCTGGGTTCCCGCTTCAAAATCAAGGTTCTGTCCATAAACCCAGCCGCCAATCGTATCCGCGTCCTCTTCTTCCAACTCGGCGTCCAGCAAATCGTTGATTAACGAGACCGAAACTTTACCGTCAACAATGAGGTGATTCGCCGCGACCTCTGTAATTTCCTGCTCTTCCTCTGCATCGAATTCGTCCCGAATGTCGCCGACGATTTCCTCTAGAATGTCCTCAATCGTAACCATTCCGCTTGTTCCGCCGTATTCGTCGATCAGTACGGCGATATGCGAACGTTCCTTCTGCATCTTGGTCAGCAAGGCGGGGAGAGGAATGTTCTCCGTGACGGTCATCACCGGCCGGACCAGCGAAGCCAAAGGAGCCTCCGCCTGATTGTCAGGAGCGAGAAATAACGCTTTCGTATTGATGACGCCGATAATATTGTCTTTATTTTGACGGATGACCGGGAATCTCGTATATTGCTCCTGGCGAATGATCCGTAAATTTTCTTCGCGCGATTTGGTCGCATCCAAACAAACCATATCGGTTCTCGGGACCATGATGTCTTTGGCAAGCAGCTCGTCGAAAGCGAAGATCCGATTCACGAAGCGGTATTCGCTTTTGTTGATTTGACCGCTCTTCAGGCTTTCGCTCAGCAGAATCCGCAGCTCCTCTTCACTATGCGCATCGCTCCAGTTCGCTGCGGGTTTTAGGCCAAGAATCGAGACGATACGGCGGGAGGAACGGTTGAGCAACCAGAGGACAGGGGACAGCAAGAAGCTTAGCGCTAACAACGGCTTTGCAACAGCCAAGACGACAGCACCGCCGCGCTGGGCAGCCAGCACCTGTGGGACCAATCCGCCAAGCACGACATGCAGATAGGTAATCGACACGAAGGCGATCAGAAAAGAGAAGAAAGTTTCCACTGTTGCGGAGAAGGGGAGACGGACAAACAGGGGCGCAAGCAGGCTGCGTACGGCCGGTTGACCCAGCCACCCCAGTGTCAGTGAGTTGGCCGTAATCGCCAGCTGGCATGTTGGTAAGGCCTGGTCCAATCGTTCCGATAAGGTACGAAGCGCGGCTGCGCCACGTCGGCCTTCCCGTTCCCAAACCTCAATTGTTCGCGGGTGCAGGGTTCGCAGGGAAACCTCAATGATGACGAACAATGCGGTCATGGCAATCAGCAGTAAAATGACGAGCAGCTTGAACATGGCTTTTGCCCTCCAATCCTTTAAGTCCTTGCTCCGTATGGTAAAATGTTTTCATAGTGTAACCCGTAAGGAGAGAATCATGACAAAGCTTCCTTTGCCTATTGATGAAGTTATACCTGAACTAAAATCGTCGCTTGATCGTACGGGAACTGCGGTGCTGTTAGCGGAGCCCGGTGCAGGCAAGACGACGCGGGTTCCGTTGTCGCTGCTCGGCGAACCCTGGATGGAGGGACAGCGGATCCTGCTGCTGGAACCACGCCGTTTAGCAGCTCGATCAGCTGCTGTTTATATGGCTTCCCAGCTGGGTGAAGGTGTTGGGGAGACGGTCGGGTACCGGATGCGAGGCGATAGCCGAGTGTCGGGGAAGACACGAATTACGGTCGTGACCGAAGGAGTTTTAACACGGATGCTGCAGCAGGATCCGGCGTTGATCGGAACTGGTTTGGTTATTTTTGATGAATTTCATGAGCGCAGCTTGCATGCCGATCTCGGGCTGGCGTTAGCTTGGCAAAGCCGCCAGCTGCTTCGTGACGACTTGCGGCTGCTGGTGATGTCGGCGACGCTAGACCCCGCACCGATCGCTGGCCTGCTGGACGGGGCTCCGATTGTGCAAAGCCGGGGACGGATGTTCCCGGTGGAGACGGTGTATACGCCGGGAACGCCGAAGGAGCCGCTGGAGCGCACAGTGGACCGGGCGGTTCGCCGAGCATTAGCAACGCACGACGGCAGCGTGCTCGTGTTTCTGCCCGGCGCGCGGGAGATCCGCCGCGTCGAGATGCTGCTGGCGAGCGGCGGCTTGCCCGCCGGCGTCATGCTGGCGCCGTTGTACGGCGCACTGCCGCAAGCAGAGCAGCGTCGGGCGATCGAGCCCGCGCCGGCGGGGCGGCGCAAGGTCGTGCTGGCGACGTCGATCGCCGAGTCGAGCCTGACGGTGGACGGCGTGACGGTGGTGATCGACAGCGGCCTCCGCCGCACGTCGTTGTTCTCGCCGCGCACCGGCATGAGCCGGCTCGTGACGGCGCGCGCGGCCCGCGACTCCGCCGACCAGAGGCGGGGGCGTGCCGGGCGGACGGCGCCCGGCGTGTGCTACCGCCTCTGGAGCGAGGCGGAGGACCGCCTGCTGGCGGCGCGGACGCCGCCGGAGATGCTCGAGGCGGACCTCGCGCCGCTCGCGCTGGAGCTGGCGGCGTGGGGCGCCGCCGCGCCGGACGAGCTGGCGTGGCTCGACGCGCCACCGCCGGCGCCGTACGCGCGCGCCGTCCAGCTGCTGCGCCAGCTGGAAGCGCTGGATGCGGCCAGGCGCATCACCGCCCACGGCCGCCATATGGCCGCGCTCGGGCTGCACCCGCGCCTGGCGCATATGCTCCTGCGGGCGCGCGAGCTCGGGCTTGGCGCGCCGGCTTGCGCGCTGGCCGCGCTGCTCGAAGAGCGCGACCTGCTGCGCTGGCCGGCCGGCCGCGATGCGGATCTGCGCGGCCGGCTGGCGCTGGTGCTGGCCGCGTCCGGGCGCGCGGCCGTGCCGGACGAGCTGCGGCGCGTCGCCGCGCTCGCCCGCCAGTGGGAGCAGCGGCTCGCGTTCGAGGAGCTCGGCGGAGCGGTCGTCCCGGAGGCCGCGGACGACCCCGACTTTGAGCCGCCGGACGGCGAAGAAGTGGCCAGCGCTCCTGGCACCGGCCTCGCCGCCCCGGCCATAACTCCGGCCATTCACACGGCCGGATCGTCCGCTCAAGCGGACCTTGACCGCTGCTGCGGCTTGCTTGTTTCCTTCGCTTATCCGGATCGGATCGCCATGCGTCGTCCCGATGGGCGGTATTTGCTACGAAACGGCCGAGGCGCTCAACTGCTCATCAAGGATTCGCTGGGCTCGGAAGCGTTCTTAGCGATCGCCGAGGTCGATGACGAGGGGACGGAAGGCCGGATTTTGCTCGCAGCCTCTCTGGAAGAAGAGGAGCTGTACCGCCATCATGCGGCGGATATCACCGAAGAACGAAGCGCAGAATGGGATGTCGTCTCCGGTACGGTACGAGCTCGAATCCGCCGGACGTTCGGTGCGATCGTGCTAAGGGAGCAACCAGACCCAGCGCCCAGTCCCGAGCAGATCACGTTGGCATTGCTCGGCGCGGTCGCCGCCAAAGGCGTCGCCATTCTGCCGTGGACGGAGAAGGCTCGGAAGCTGCAGGAGCGGCTTATGTTCTTGCATCGCCTTAGCAACAACGATTGGCCGGACGTCTCCGATGAGACGCTGGCTGCGACCGCCGAGGTCTGGTTGGCTCCATATTTGTCCGGGGTCCGCAAGCGGGCGGATCTGCAGGCGTTGTCTCTCTATAACATTCTGGAGAACCTGTTAACTTGGTCTCAGCAACAAGAGCTGAACGCGGAAGCGCCGACACATCTACATGTCCCCAGCGGCTCGAAAATCCAGGTCCATTACGATGGGCCGCAAGCCCCTTATGCCGCAGTACGTCTACAGGAAGTATTCGGCATGATGGAAACTCCGCGGATCGGGTTCGGGCGAATTCCCATCACACTGCACTTGTTATCACCGGCTAGCCGACCCGTTCAGGTGACCTCGGATCTGCGAAGTTTTTGGCAAACCACGTACTTCGAAGTAAAAAAGGATCTGAAGGGCCGTTACCCTAAGCATTACTGGCCGGATGACCCGCTCCAGGCGACCGCGACCCGAAGGGTTCGTCCAGACGGACAACGTTAAGCTAGAGTGAATGTGAACCATTGGTTAAGAAATAGGATTTGTATGCGAAAAACCGAGTACATTTTCCTCAAATTAGCCGATTCTGCGAACTATATATGAGTTATCATACAAATACGTGGGGGAAGCAGAGGGAAGCTAGATTTCTATATGAAATATCAAATAGAATCCGCAACTTCCACGTCTCGCGACAAAATAGATATGAAAAAGCGAATACATGAACCTAACCGTGTGTCATTACATGCCGTAAACGCAGCGATCTTCCCGGATCGCTGCGTTTTTTTGTGATGCGCGAATGTAATCAAATAATAGAAATTTATCCTTTATGCACCAATTCTATTATGATTTAATAGATTTGTAAGCGATTCAAAGATATTTCCTATTGGCGCCGGGACAAGCTTTGGAGGCTTACGGGTAGGAAATGTGTTCTTAATTGGTAGGAGGTGATCGGCAGCGGCAGGCGTAATTTAATGGGTGAATCAAGAGGAAGGGTGTTGCTAGCATTATTCCATTCCAACTTCGATTGAAAGAGAGGGATTTTAGTGATGCATTTAATGAGAACCCGAAGTTTCGCCAAGAAGTGGAAGTTGTTTACCATGACCTGTCTCGCCTTATCCCTGCTGCTCCCGGGCGGCCTGCTCCAACCTAAGGCTGTTCAGGCGGCCGATCCCTACAAAATCGTCGCTTATTATCCATCTTGGGGCGCATATACCCGCAATTTTAATGTCTTTGATATCGACGCTTCCAAGATCACTCATATCAATTACGCATTCGCTGACATCGCTTGGGACGGCCGCCACGGCAATCCAGATCCCGCCGGACCGAATCCGGTAACCTGGCCGACACAAGACGAGAAGGGGCAAACGATCAACGTGCCCAACGGCACGATTGTCCTCGGTGACCCCTGGATCGATGCCGGCAAGCAATTTCCCGGCGACACTTGGGATCAGCCCATCGCTGGGAATATCCATCAGCTGAACAAGCTGAAGCAGGCGAATCCACATTTGAAGACGATCATCTCCGTGGGTGGGTGGACCTGGTCCAACCGGTTCAGCGATGTAGCCGCCAGCCAAGTGACGCGCGAGACATTCGCTAATTCCGCCGTTGACTTCCTGCGCAAGTTCAATTTTGACGGCATCGACTTGGATTGGGAGTACCCGGTAACCGGCGGACTGCCCGGCAATAGTTATCGCCCGGAGGATAAGCAGAACTATACGAAGCTGCTGCGGGAGATCCGGAACAAGCTGGATGCGGCCGGGGCAGCGGATGGCAAGAGGTATTTGCTGACCATTGCCTCTGGGGCTTCCCCTTCCTTCGCCAGCAATACGGAGCTGGGCAATATCGCCTCCATTGTCGATTGGATCAATATCATGACTTATGATTTCAACGGCGGCTGGCAGCAGATTACAGCCCACAACGCCCCGTTGTACTACGATCCGGCGGCTGGCAACGCAGGCGTGCCAAGCGCTTCGGTATTTAATGCCGATACCGCGGTACAAGGCCACTTGAACGCAGGCGTGCCTGCGAATAAATTGGTACTGGGCATTCCGTTCTACGGTCGTGGTTGGGACGGGGTGAATAACGCGGGCAACGGACAATACCAAAGCGCCAGTGGGGTTTCATCCGTTGGAACCTGGGAAGCGGGCTCGTTTGATTTCTACGATTTGGAAGCCAATTATATCAACAAAAACGGGTATACCCGGTATTGGAACGACACGGCCAAGGTGCCTTATCTGTATAATCCGTCCAACCGGCGTTTCATCACCTACGACGATTCGCAGTCAATCGGCTTCAAAACCGACTACATCAAGAATCGAGGTCTCGCCGGCGCGATGTTCTGGGAGCTGAGCGGAGACCGTAACAAAACGCTGCAAACCAAGCTGAGAAACGACTTGGGCGGAGGTGTGACACCGCCGGTGGATACGATAGCACCGTCTGTGCCGACTTCTGTTACGGCAACCTCCAAAACCTCCAGCGCTGTGACGTTAACCTGGCAGCCGTCTTCGGATAACGTGGGCGTTGTTGGATACAATGTCTACCGAAACGGAGCACAAGCTGCCAGCGTATCGGGGACGACGGCAACGATCAGCGGCCTAGCGCCTGCTACGGCGTATAGCTTTACGGTTGTTGCACGGGATGCGGCAGGTAATGTCTCACCGGCCAGCGCTCCGCTCTCGGTAACAACGGATCCAGGAACGAACCCGGGCGATACGACGGCACCAACTGCACCGGGCAATGTTACGGTAACGGCCAAAACTTCGTCCAGCGTGAGTCTGAGCTGGAGCGCTTCGTCCGATAACGTTGGTGTGATCGGATATGAGGTGTATAACGGCAATCAACTGGCCACGACAGTGACTGGGACGTCGGCTACCCTCACCGGCCTTTCGCCTTCAACTTCCTATACGTTTACCGTGAAGGCGAAAGACGCGGCGGGCAATAGCTCCGCAGCGGGCAGCCCAGTGACCGCAACGACGGATCCGACGGGTACGGGGCCAGCGTCATGGGCGCCTTATACCGCGTACACCGTCAATCAACTTGTGACGTATAACGGTGTAACCTATAAAGTGATTCAAGCTCACACTTCGCTGCCGGGCTGGGAGCCCGATAAGGTGCCGGCTTTGTTCCAGGCCCAATGAACCCTTGAACAGGAAGAGAAGGGGAGAGGATAGATCGTTAAAATTTTGAATATCTGACACTGCGTGAACGCTTTCAATTTTTCTATTGACGCTAGGGAGAGCTTGAATTATTATAGTCACATAACCGAAAACCAAATGACTTTTGGCGTGTTACCGTTGATCTAGAATGGGCATGAGCCAAGGAAAGCAGTCCTACTTTATATAGGCTTCTTTTCTTGGCTCTTATTTTTTTGCGCCCGTTTCCCCTGGCACTTCGGGAACTGGCGTATAGTTCTCGCAAAGTTGCCAGAATATAGGTAGTAAGTTAGGAGGAGAGCCATTTGTTTTCAAAATGGAGAAAGAAAAACACCGAGAGTAAGGTTTTGGAGATCCTATCGCCGCTAACAGGGGAGGCCGTGGCGCTGACTCAAGTGCCGGACGAGGCGTTCGCCGGAGGCCATATGGGGCCGGGATTAGCGGTTGAACCGAGCGAAGGGCGATTGGTAGCGCCGTTTGACGGCCAAATCGTTCATGTGATCAAGAGCAACCATGCCGTGATGATGGAGCATCCGTCTGGTTTGCAGTTTCTGTTTCATCTCGGCATCAATACAGTGTCGCTCAAAGGCGAGGGCTTTATCGCCCATGTCGCCGTAGGAGATAAAGTGAAAACGGGTCAGTTGCTGATCGAATTCGATCTTGCGAGTATTCGCGAGGCGGGCTATCCTGTGATTTCCCCAGTTATAGTAACAAACGCCGGAGAAGTGACGAACAGCGTGGAAACCCTCACCGGTCCTGTGACGGCAGGCGGAAACGTCATTTTGAAGGCGGTTTTACAATAAAAAATTTAGGTAGTAAGGAAAGGATGGTTTGTGCATGCTAGCTTTTCTCCAGAAAATCGGTAAGTCATTGATGCTGCCGGTAGCAACTCTGCCTGCAGCAGCGATTCTGCTCAGGTTCGGCAGCATTGACTACATCAAGGATTTTCACCTGGGAGATGGGGTAGGGGGATTCCTCAACACGTATATTGCTCCGTTCCTGGCGGCTGGCGGGGGGACGATCTTCGACAATCTTCCGCTGATCTTTGCGGTAGGTGTTGCGATTGGTTTGGCCGGAGATGCGGTTGCCGCTTTATCCGCTGTGATTGGTCATCTGATCTTGCTCAACGTGCTCGGAAGAGTACCCGGAATTTTCCCAGGACTCATGCAATCCGCCGATACGAAACTAAACATGGGCGTTCTTGGCGGGATTATCGTAGGTTGTATTTCAGCTTACCTCTACAAACGGTACCATAATATCAAGCTGCCGGATTGGTTAGGTTTCTTCGGCGGCAAACGATTTGTTCCAATGGTTACCGCAGTGACCATGGTTATTGTCGGATTGATTTTTGGCTTGATTTGGGGACCTGTTCAAAACGCTTTGGATATCTTTGGCGATTGGGTTACCAGCTTGGGTGGTATCGGTTCGGCTATCCATATCATCGCTAACCGCTTGTTGATTCCGTTTGGTCTGCACCATATCATCAACTCGATCGTATGGTTCCAAATCGGTGACTTTACGAATGCGGCAGGAGACGTCATTCATGGCGACTTGTACCGTTTCTTCGCAGGCGACAAAACAGCAGGCATGTTCATGACCGGCTTCTTCCCGATCATGATGTTTGGTCTTCCGGCCGCTGCCTTTGCGATTATCCATACGGCGAGACCGGAAAGACGTAAAATGGTGAGCTCCATCTTCCTGGGTGCTGCCTTGGCTTCGTTCCTGACAGGGATTACAGAGCCGTTGGAATTTGCCTTTATGTTCGTTGCGCCACTGCTTTATGCTGTTCACGCTGTCCTGTCGGGGATCGCGGCTTATGTTACTTACGCGGTTGGCATGAAACTGGGCTTCGGTTTCTCCGCCGGTTTCATCGATTATGCGATCAACTATCAAATCTCAACCAAACCGCTGTTGCTTATTCCGATTGGTCTTGTTACGGCGGTCGTTTACTACGTGATCTTCCGCTTTATGATCGTCAAGCTGAATTTGAAAACGCCAGGTCGTGAAGATGCGGAAGACATTGCCGAAGTGGTCGAGGAAGCCCCTGCCGGAACAGGTAAGGCAAGCAGCGACAACCGTTCGGCCAAAATCCTGGCCAACATCGGCGGACCGGACAATATCGAGTCCGTGGATGCGTGCATTACCCGCCTTCGCCTCGTCGTCAAGGACGATAAACAGGTCAACGATGCCGCTTTGAAACAGCTGGGCGCATCGGGCGTCATGAGACTCGGCAAAGGCGCTGTCCAAGTCGTGTTCGGACCACAATCCGAAGCGATCAAGGATGACATCAAAAAATTGCTGTAAGGCAACGCACGTTATGCAAAGCAGGGCGGAATCGCACTTCCGCCTTGCTTTTTTATTTTACGGCTCAAATCAGAGAAAGGATTCAAAATTCTGTCTAAACCTTGCCAGCCAGACCTCGACTTATGTAAAGTGAAGTCGATGGGAGACGGACTGAAGGGGAAATAAAACATGTCTTATAAATTTACAAAATGGCTGATTTTGATCGTTCCGACGCTGGTTGTCGGGGTATGGGAGGTGGTACGGCACCAGTTTCTCATGCCTTATGTGTCCATGGAGCTGGGCAACGTGTTAACGCCAATCCTCTTATTCGCGGTGAGCATCACCTTGCTGTACCGTTGGTTTGCTTACCTGGAACGCATGCAGGAGGAGCTGCAACGGGAAAGGGCGCTGAAGGTTCGACTGGAACAGCGGGAGCAGCTGGCTCGGGAACTTCATGACGGTATTGCGCAATCGTTGTTCTTGTTATCTGTAAAAGTGGACCGGGCCGAACGGCAACAACCGGCGTCAAACGGAGCTTACGACTGGAACGAACTACGCAAAACCATTCATGAAGTGAATCGTTATGTGCGCGAAGCGATTTCCGACCTGCGGATTCCGTCCAATGTGAAGGAAGGCGAGACGGATGAAACCTCGATGTCGGCTCTGGTCCGCCGGATCGCTGCCGAACAGCAGCTCACCTTGCGTTTGGATTGGCAACTAGAGGAAACCCATTGGCTGCCTAAGGCGAAGATGGAGTTGTTATCCTGTGTGCGTGAAGCAGTTGTCAATGCAGCGAAACATGCGGGTGTGCAGGACATTGAGATCACGTCAGGGGGAGATCACCGCGACTTCGTTCTGAAAATCATCGATCATGGATGTGGTTTTGCACCGGAAGACGCCGTGAATCAAGGGCGTTATGGTCTGCGAATTATGCGGGAGCGGGCGAACGAGATGGGCTGGGGACTGCTTGTCGCTTCCCAGTCGGGCGGAACAACCATTGAAATTCGGAGAGGAGGCGGTTGTGATGAAGGTTCGGGTACTGGTCGTTGACGATCACCCTCATGCTCGGGAGGCGATTGGAGAGATTTTGTCCGAGGACGAAATGTTCGAAATCGTGGCTTACGCGGAAAATGGTGACGAAGCCATCGCCCAAACGGAACGGTGGATGCCCGATTTGATCTTAATGGATATCCGTATGCCTGGAAAAGACGGTTTGGAGACAACCCGTGATATTAAGCTGCGCTACCCTTACGTGAAGATCGTCCTGATCACCGTGTCGGATGACGCTGCGCATCTGTTTGAAGCGCTGAAGCAGGGGGCTCAGGGATACTTGCTCAAAAACCTGGAGCCCGGGACGTGGCTGGAATATTTGCGAGCGATCGCCAGCGATGAAGCTCCTTTGTCTAGCGAGCTGGCGTTGCGTATTTTGCAAGAATTTCCGGTGAACAAGAAGGAGAGTGGCGAACAACCTCCTCTAACCGCACGCGAACGGGAGATTCTCAGTTGGGTTGCTCAAGGCATGACCAATCGGGAGATCGCTGGCGTACTGCACATATCGGATCAGACGGTCAAAAACCATCTGAAAAACATCCTGCAGAAGCTGCATTTGGAGAATCGGGTTCAATTGACGCGTTATGCTCTGGAACAGGGATGGATCGATCGCCGAAGCTGATATTCCGTACTGATAGGCTAGAAGAGCTTATTGTGATGGAAGTCACAAGGCATAAGTGCTGACCGTTCTAAACTAGGATTAGTTCCTAGTTAAAGAAGGGGGAGAAGTGGATGAACTACCGTCTGACGGCTGCGGTTTGCTTACTTGGCGGAATGCTTCTGTTATCGGCGTGCGCCGACGCCCCGGGGCGCTATATCGGCGGTTCGGAACCGGCGGCGGAAGCGAAAGGACCGGTGAAGTCTTTTACCGTTCATGCCAGCCCATCGGGATATGACACTACGGAAATCAAGGTCAAACAGGGCGACACCGTGCGGATTACGCTGAAAAATACGCAGGGCATGCATTCGCTGAAAATCAAAGGATATAACAAGGAAGTTCGGGGTGGCAAGACGATCACCTTCACAGCAGATCGAGCCGGGACCTTCGAATATTCCTGCAACATCTCCTGCGGTAAGAATCATAAGGAAATGAAAGGCAATTTGGTTGTAAAATAATAAGCTGACGGCTCATCGATCGATGAGGCGCCAGCTTTTTTACATAGGATTAAGATATTAGGTGTCCTTATAAATACCCCAACTGCTCCTTCGCCGCCTCCGACATGTGTTCCGGTGACCAACGCGGTTCCCATACGATGTCGATTTCCGGATTCTGGATTCCGAGCTGATCGTTGAGCACCCAGCGAACGCCGCCGACGATCGTATCATGCATCGGGCAACCTGGCGTTGTTAAGGTCATTTGGATGTGTACTTGATCTTCCTCTTCCCGGATATCGTAAACCAGCCCGAGATCAACAATATTGACTCCCAGCTCGGGATCATAAACTTCACGTAGACTTTCGCGGATCTGATCAATTTTATTCATGGATATTCCCTCCGTTTATATTGAAGTTAATGAGCAAAAACCAATGCAATCAATGTGATATACGCCACGGATACTATCGACAGCAAGGCACCACCGGTGGCGATGACAACCTGTGACCCGAGGATCAGGCCGACGAGGACAGTTAAATTGGCGCATAGGATCAAGATTAATCCGAAATTCGCTTTCCGTTCATCAAGCAGATCGGCTAGCAGCGGCGTCCCCGGACGGCCGGCTTGTTTGCCGTATTTGTGGGTCCACCATAGAAATGGCACGATCTTGGACATGTATCCTAATACGGTGAACGAAACCCAGCAGCTTAGATAAACCCAGCCAACCATGAGCACGGTATGGGTGTCCAGCAAGTGTTCAGGGGATACTAGCGCCCGTATTGCAAACACAACAGAAAATATCGCAAAGATTTGGCTCCCGGTCACGGTCCACTCAATGCCAGCCCCGGGGCTGCGCTTATGCCGCTTGCTGCGAATTTGCAATAGGTGGACGTTATAGCATAATACGGCCAAGACGATCAACAGCAATGCCGCGACTTTGTAGCCCGCTGATAAGCCGAACAGGAAAGAGGTCGCGCCCAGTAAGACGCCCGCATTCCATAGACCTAAGACGACGTACTCCAGACGGGTTGGATAATCATGGGACAAATAAAACATCGGCAATAACTTATAGCTGAATCCGGTAATCAATAGTCCGAACCAGCCTAATGTGCCCAGCCAGATGTGAGTGCCAAACAGATTTTCGTGCAAGTCGTTATAAAGTCCGGTAGCGAAGTTAATCCCCATTGCCATCCCGGATAAACCAGTGAGCAGGAGATACAGGACCGCGCAAGCTGTACCGATCGTGATCGCGTTCCACGTTCCGGCCCGTAGCAGTGTAGCGGCCATGTTCCAGACGAACAAGACGATGCCCGAGAACGCAATAGTCGCAAAACCGCCGATCCAATAGGTGTCGCCTTGGATAAAGCCAAACAGCAGTCCGAACAGGCCTACGGTAAACAGTGCGTAATGAATGTATCCAAGACGTTCGCTGTATAAGTTGGACTGCAGGATCACATTTATTAACTGGTAGACGGCCCCCATGGCTAGCATGGTCGCCCAACCCAGTACAAACAGATGGACCTGGAACCAGCCGGCCGGGCCTCGAATGTCATCCCCGATCCAACCCGTGAGAGACATCAAAGAGGTGGCGTGAAACAGGACGAATCCGAAGATCCCCGTGACGATAAATAGAAAGGGCAAGCGGGACATGGCCGGCATTAGGTACACCTCCTTATGGTTTGCGGATTTGGACTTTCGCGGTACCGTCTGGTTGTTCTTCTATTGTATAGGTACAGCCTAAGCTGTTTAATTCTTCGATTAAAAATACCGGAACCCGGTCATTGTGAATATGCACCTCGTCACCTGGTTTACAACGCTCCAGAGCGGCAAGGGTCCGCACCATCGGCTGCGGCGGTTCGAGTCCGCGGTTATCGAGCTCAATGAGACTGGGGGAGGATAGGGCAGATGCGCTCTGCGCCTTTGGGGCAACCTTAGACTCATCGGTGGTTTCCAACCACGTTTTATTTTTCTTATGGACAAACGTTGTTATCCAATGTTCTTTGTCGTACATGACCGATTGGCCGACGAGCCCCTTCATCTTCAGAAAACCGAGCAATGGCGTGGGTTTGAAGGTGGCATGCAATACGAAGATATCGTCTTTTCCCAGCGTTTTTACTGTGTCCATGATCAGCTGGAACGGCTCCAATTTACTCTTGAGCTGCTCCCGGACGTCCAATTCAACGATTTTGGCATCTTGTCGTTCCATCGAGCTTCACCTCTTTCATAAGATTGCAATCGGGTCATCGTTTCTTAATGGTTCATCGCCGGTGCTCCGTTATCCAATCCATCCCGAGTCACCCGCAGGATAGCGGTTGCTCCCAAATAAGCATCGTTCAGTTGATGGGTTAAAATCGGATAATCACCTTCTTCCGTGACGGTAAACTCGACAACTGCACCTCCGCCGGCCGGAAGCAACACGGTTTGCATGCCGTACAGCTCGTTCTTTGGGTTGCCATCCAGGTAGACGTGATCAAAGGTGGTGCCGACCACATGGAAGGAAGAAACATGGTTGGGGCCCGCATTCACAACATAAAGCCGAACCTTATCGCCAACTTTGGCGAGGATGGGATGTTCTTTTAGCGTGTGGTCATCGCCGTTAAATACGACATGTTCCGGATCGCCTTGTTGAAAAGCATCCATATCGTTCTCCGCGTACCATTCGCTTTGGACGATGGTATATTCCTGATCAATTTCCGCATCCGTAGGGTAACCGTCCTTCGGTTCGACGATGATCATCCCATACATTCCGTTGGCTACGTGAAGCAGCACCGGACTTGCTCCGCAATGGTACATGAACACGCCGGGTGTATCCGCAGGATAGGTAAATGTTCCTTGCTCGTCGGGCATCACCTCGACGAACTTCTGGCTGGGAGCGGCATGGACGGCGTGGAAATCCATCGAATGCGGCATATCAGGGTCTAAATTGTTGAGCGTAAATTCCAGTTGATCGCCTTGCTTTACGCGCAATACCGGGCCAGGTGCCGTGCCGTTAAACGTCCAGGCATTATAGGTGACGCCTTCCGAGATCTCAATGTCGGTTCGTTGAGCGGTCATCTCGATGTGTACGGTATTCCCCTCGCGATGGACGACCGGCTCGACTGGCGGATGATTGATATGCGGCGCTTCCACATGAGGGGCGGCTTCACGGACTGTAGGCTCCTCTGACGGAAAGGCAAACCAGGCGGCTGCGATCATGACCAGACCGGATAAACCTAGCAATAACCACTTCAGAATGTTCCCCGATTTCATGAGTTTTTCCTCTTTCTATCGTTGATGTGTAAACCCTTGGCATTCTTGTTGGATTAGTTTTATCGTACGATGGGTTTGAAGGTCGGATTGTGATATTAATCACTTGAAAGTTGTCGAAAATGTTGTCATAAATAATTGAATTCCGATATGTTTGGTGTTGTATTCCCTTGGGACATGAAGTAAGATGGGAGGTATATTCCAATTGAATATCGCGGAAATAGGTGTTCCGGCCAAGTTTGCCGGAGCTTAAAAGGGAAGTCCGGTGCGATGCCGGCGCGGTCCCGCCACTGTAACGGAGGAGTCAGATGCAGATATGCCACTGGTGATCAAGTCACCGGGAAGGCCGCATCCGGCAATGATGCCGAAGCCAGGAGACCTGCCTATTTCAACGGCACTGCTGTACCTACGGGAGATAGGGAGGTGTTAAAGATGCAAGCCATCGAACAAATGATCGAAGGTCCTCTTTAGCTATGCTGCTATCGGGGACCTTTTTTGTGTTGCAGACAATTGCTGTCATCAAGCCAAACGACGATGGGGAGGAAATCAACATGGGAAACATAGTTAGCGGAAATCTGGGATATCCCAGAATTGGTGGACAACGGGAATGGAAGAAGCACATCGAAGCGTATTGGGCAGGAAAAATTACAGAGCTAGAGCTGCATGATCGCTTGACGGAAATCCGGCTGGGTCATCTTCGTTTGCAGCGGGATCGGGGGATCGACGTGATCCCTGTCGGTGATTTTACCTATTACGACCACGTATTAGACACTGCGACGATGTTCGGTTTGGTACCGGAGCGGTTTCATTGGAACAGCGATAAATTGCCGTTGGATCTGTATTTCGCAATAGCCCGGGGGAATGACCTGGCGACGGCTAGCGAAATGACGAAGTGGTTTAATACCAACTACCATTATATCGTGCCTGAGCTGGGGCGTCGGGATCCGAGGGTAGTCGTCAACCGCCCGCTTATGGCTTATTTGGAAGCCCAACAAGAACTCGGCGTCGAAGGTAGACCCGTGATGCTGGGGTTATTCACCTTGTTGAAATTGTCTAAAGGGGAGACCGCGGGCCAAGTCGATGACTGGATCGAAAAACTGCTGCCTTTATATGTACAGGTATTACGGGAGCTGGAAGCGGCTGGCGTCGTTTGGGTGCAAATGGACGAACCGGCGTTGGTCGTCTCGTTAACGGAAGAGGACGTCCGCCGGCTTGGCTTGATATACTGGACGATTGCCCGGGAAGTTCCGGGGCTGCGAATCATGCTGCAAACGTATTTCGATGCTGTCGAACGGTACGATACGCTCGTAGAACTACCGGTGCAGGGCTTGGGCCTGGATTTCGTTCATGGCCGGGACGGGAATCTGGAGGCGTTGCGTCGCAATGGATTTCCTGCGGGCAAGACACTAGGCGCAGGACTCATCGATGGACGGAATATTTGGCGTGCAGATTTGGACGAGACGCTAAGCCTGTTGAAGGAGATTTCGGTCTTAGCCGGAGAAACGGAGCTGATCGTGCAGCCTTCCTGCAGCTTGCTGCATGTCCCGGTATCCGTGGCGGGCGAAGAGCGCTTATCCCTGGTGTTACGCGAGGCACTGGCGTTTGCCGAGCAGAAGCTGGAGGAGCTGACGAGCTTGTGCGAGGCAGCAAGCGGAGAAGGGCTGGAACCGGCCCGGTTCACGGAGAACCGCCGTGCGCTGGCCGCGCTCGCCGCAGACCCTGCCCGGAGTCGTGTTGCGGTGAGGGAGGCCGCGGCGCAGGCTGCTGTGGCACCGGCGGAGCGCGCCAGCGAGTTTGCACAGCGGCGGCTGAAGCAGCAGGCAAAGTGGCTACTTCCGTTCCTGCCAACAACGACGATCGGCAGTTTCCCGCAGACCGCCGAGGTTCGGGCCGCGCGGCAGAAATGGCGTAAAGGCGAGTGGAGCCCGGAGAAATATGAGGAATTCATCCGGGAGGAGATCCGCAAATGGGTCGAGATCCAGGAGAAACTCGGGCTTGATGTGTTGGTACACGGCGAATTTGAGCGCACCGATATGGTGGAATTTTTCGGTGAGAAGCTGCCGGGCTTTGCGTTTACGCTGGGAGGCTGGGTACAGTCTTACGGTACGCGCTGCGTTAAGCCGCCTGTGATTTACGGGGATGTCGAGTTCGCAGAGCCGATGACTGTCAATGAAACTGCCTATGCCCAAAGCCTGACGGCCAAGCCGGTGAAAGGGATGCTGACAGGACCGATTACGATCTTGAACTGGTCGTTCGTTCGCAGCGATTTATCCCGGGAGCAGGTAGCCTATCAAATCGCCTTGGCTTTGCGTAAGGAGGTCGAAGCGTTAGAACAGGCCGGTATCGGGATGATCCAGGTGGACGAGCCCGCATTGCGCGAAGGTCTTCCACTCAAGCGGAAGGATTGGTCGAATTACTTGGACTGGGCGGTAAAAGCGTTCCGGGTGACTACCTCCTCGGTCTTGGATACAACGCAAATTCATACGCATATGTGCTACTGCGAATTTGAAGATATCCTGGAGGAGATCCGAGCGTTGGACGCCGACGTCATTTCGATCGAAACCTCACGCAGCCATGGCGAGTTGATTCACAGCTTTGAGAAACAGACGTACCCGCTCGGGATCGGACTTGGCGTTTACGACATTCATAGCCCACGCGTACCAACCAAAGCAGAGATGGTCTCCATGATCGAGCGCGCGCTTCAAGTGCTGGACCCGGGACTGTTTTGGATCAACCCAGATTGCGGATTAAAAACCAGGGGGCAAAAGGAGACCGTCGCCTCGCTGCGGCAAATGACAGCGGCTGCCGAGCAGGTTCGCAAAAATTACGAGGAACTGTAATTGACAAATGATTAGTTACCCATTATTATAACTATTGTTCGATTAGTTACGGTTTATTTTAAAGTAACTAATAAAAAGAAAGAAGATAACAATAGAGATAATCAATAATGGAGGGAAACAGAATATGTCTCAAGTTTTATTCGTGAAAGCCAATAATCGCCCGGCGGATCAATCCGCCACTGTGAAGTTGTACGAAAGCTTCCTGCAAACCTACAAAGAAACGCATCCCGCGGATGTCGTCACGGAGTTGAACCTGTTTGAGGTTAACCTGCCGTATTATGACCTGGATATGTTGAACGGGCTGTTCAAAGTCGGCAAAGGAATGCCAACTACGCCAGAGGAGCAACAAGCCGCCGAAGTGGCCAATGCTTACTTGGAGCAGTTCTTGCAAGCCGATAAAGTCGTGTTTGCGTTCCCGCTGTGGAACTTCACGATTCCGGCGCAGCTGTTGACGTACCTGTTCTACCTGAACCAAGCTGGCAAAACGTTCAAATACACCGAACAAGGACCGGTTGGCCTGGTTGGCGATAAGAAGGTCGCTTTGTTGCAAGCACGTGGCGGCGTTTATTCCGAAGGTCCGATGACCGCGCTGGAAATGTCCTTGAACTATGTGAAGAACACGCTGGCCTTTTGGGGTATTAACCATCCGGAAGCCGTTGTTGTTGAGGGACACAACCAATTCCCCGACCGTGCCGAGGAAATCATTCAGGACGGCGTAAAACGCGCGGCCGAGCTGGCAGCGAAGTTCTAATTCCACGATCATGCATAAAAAGAAGTCTGAGCCGTTTCGTTAACGGTTCAGGCTTTTTTTGCGTTTCTTTGTCCGCCTAGGCGGAATTAATCCATTTGCGCCGGCTTACCGAATACAATTATACTCACCTTATATAATTGAAGGAGTTGCGACGCATCATGTACAACGAATTGGAAATGGTTTTAAAGTTATGTTTGGCCCTCTTGTTTGGTTTGTTTATCGGAATCGACCGGCAATTGAAACAGAAACCGCTGGGGATCAAGACGAGTATGGTCATTTGTATCGCCAGCTGTCTGGTGACGATCGTGTCGATCGAGGCTTTTGCCAAATTCGCCGGCCCGGATCATCCGAACATGGACCCGATGCGGTTGGCCGCGCAAATCGTCAGCGGGATAGGTTTTCTGGGGGCCGGGGCGATTCTGCGCCGGAGCAATGAGGGGATTTCCGGTCTCACCTCTGCGGCGATGATTTGGGCTGCATCGGGGATTGGGATCGCTATCGGGACCGGATTTTATCTGGAAGCCGGGCTGACCGTCATCTTGCTGATCCTGTCGGTGAATTTCGTCCCCTATGTCATTAAATGGATCGGACCCTATAAACTGAACCAGCGTGACGTCTCCCTCAAAATTGTGATGGAGGATCACGGGAACGTGACGGAGTTGATCCGCATTATCGAACGTAAAGACGACAAAGGGCGTAAGGCCAAAGCGAACCAACACCGGATCCGTCGGCTGAAAATCAAAGACCTAGAGGAGGGACGGCAGCGGGTGGATATGGTGATTACCGCTTCGGAGAAAGAGTATACGACGGAGCTTTACCATTTTCTACGCACCATCGATCACGTCATCAGCGTCGAAGTGGAAAATCTTTAGTCTCACCACGTTTGATTTAACTTCAGTTTACATTCCCAATGTAGTCTTTTCCTAGAGTCGATGTACTCGGCTCATCTTGCTTCAGATAGAGATAGAAGGGAAGAGAATCTCATGCCAAGGAATAACGCAACAACGACGGAAACCGATCGTATCGTGAGCAACGGAGGGGTTGGCTCCAAAGCCTTTATTCGTCTTCTTCGGGAAACGAAGCCACCTCTGCGTTTGTTTGCCGTGGCGATTGTGCTTAGTTTGCTGTCAACACTGGTCAGCCTCGTGATCCCCATGTTCACGAAGAACCTCGTCGACGGCTTTTCACTGTCTTCGATCAGCGGCATGCAAATCGTCTGGATCGGCGTCGCATTCATCGGGATGTCCGTCGCTTCAGGTTTATCGATATTTCTGTTGAATTATACGGGACAGCGTATGGTTGCCGGCCTCCGGGATCGATTATGGAGGAAGATGCTTCGCTTGCCGGTATCCTACTTCGATAATAACCGGACTGGGGAATCGGTCAGCCGGATGACGAATGACACCGGGATCATAAAGTCGCTGATCTCCGAGCAGGTGGCCGGCTTTTTCAGCGGGATCATCTCCATCCTCGGCGCGGTGGCCGTCTTGTTCTATTTGAACTGGAAAATGACCCTAATCATGTTTGCGGTGATTCCTTTGGCCGCGTTGATCCTCGTGCCGTTAGGTCGAACGATGTATAAAATTTCGCTCGCCATGCAAGACGAGACGGCCTCTTTTACGGCGGTTTTGAGCCAGGTCCTATCGGAAATTCGGTTGGTTAAGTCTTCAAACGCGGAGCGGAAGGAGTACGAAAGTGGTAGCCAGGCGATCGGAAAGCTGCTTTCCTTCGGGGTGCGCGAAGGTAAAGTTATGGCTTGGATCAGTCCGTTCATGGCCTTCGTTATGATGATGCTGCTTGTCGTAGTCATCGGCTACGGCGGGATGCAGGTTGCGAGCGGCGGGTTGACCGCCGGGGAATTGGTGGCGTTTATTTTGTACCTTGTGCAGATCGTTATGCCGATGACACAGCTCACGACGTTCTTCACCCAGTTGCAGAAAGCGAAAGGAGCGACCGAACGGATTCTCCAAACGCTGGATGCGGAGGAGGAGCCTTTCGGTGAAGGACAAGAGATCACGAAGGCTGACCGGCCATTGATCGTGGACGGGATCACCTTCGGGTATAAGCCGGACGAGCCGGTGCTCCAGGAGGTTTCTTTTACGATGGAGCCGGGGACAGTAACGGCAGTGGTCGGCCCCAGCGGTGGCGGAAAAACGACGTTGTTCTCCTTATTGGAGCGGTTTTATGTGCCGCAGCGTGGCACCATCCGACTGGGGGAAGAACCGATCGATTCGTTTACACTGCGCTCCTGGCGCGGCATGATCGGGTACGTATCTCAGGAGAGCCCGATTATTGCCGGAACAATCCGTGAGAATCTTTGTTATGGCATCGAGCGTGAAATTAGCGAAGCGGAACTACAACAAGCCGCGAAGATGGCTTATGCTGACGGCTTTATCGCTGAGCTGCCAAACGGGGTCGATACCGATGTGGGCGAACGCGGGGTCAAGCTGTCCGGCGGACAGCGGCAGCGGATCGCCATTGCGCGGGCATTGCTGCGCGATCCAAAAATCCTCATGCTGGACGAAGCCACCTCCAGTCTGGACAGTCGCTCGGAATTTGTCGTGCAGAAGGCTCTCAAAAATCTGATGCAAGGCCGGACGACGATCGTCATCGCTCACCGTTTGTCCACCGTTGTTGGAGCGGACCAGTTGATTTTTATCGAAAAAGGAAAAGTGACAGGGCGGGGAACTCACGATCAACTGCTGCACCAACATGCCATGTATCGTGAATTTGCCTCGCAGCAGTTGCAAATCGCCGCAAGCGCCGAACAGTCGGAGGAGTTCACGAACGAGGAAGAAGGGAAGGATCATGGCTAAAATTCTCGTCGTTGACGATGATCAGCATATTCGGGAACTGGTTCGTCTCTTCCTGGAGGAAGCGGGGATGGATCAGATCCTGGAAGCGGGGAATGGTCGTGAGGCTTTATCACTGGTGGAATCGGAAAGGATCGACATGGTCATTCTGGACATCATGATGCCGGAGATGGACGGCTGGGAGTTATGCCGGGAGCTGCGCCGAGATTATGAGATGCCGCTGCTTATGCTGACAGCTAAGGGAGAAACCCGACAAGTGGTTAAGGGCTTTGAGCTGGGTACGGACGATTATCTCGTCAAGCCGTTTGAACCCGCAGAGCTTGTCGCAAGGGTGAAGGCGTTGCTCAAGCGCTACCAGGTGTCGATCTCCCAGACCGTGACGATCGGTTCGCTGCGAATGAATCGCAAGACGTTTGAAACGGATTGCGGCGAAGATCGCTTTACGCTGCCGCTCAAGGAATTCGAGCTGCTGTTTAAGCTGGGCAGTCATGCGGGGCGCACCCTCACCCGAGAGCAGTTGATCGAGGGAATTTGGGGGTATGATTTCGAGGGCAATGAACGCACGCTCGACGTGCATATCAATCGATTGCGCGAACGGTTCCCCGAAGAGACCTTCGGTTTCAAAATCCGCACGATTCGTGGACTGGGCTACCGACTGGAGGTGTGCGAACGTTGACTTTCTGGAGGAGAGTAGGTAAGACGTTGCTTCGAATCGGCCAGGTCCTTGTCATTTTCATTGGATTTGGAGCGACCTGGACCTTCGCCCGCTGGATCACCTCGGCAATATACCGAAAGGCAGGGCCCCCATTTTCTGCATATGTCATGGATCTGCTGAGTGTAGTTCTTGGAGTCTTGTTATTTTTCGTGATCGTATTTCTGCTTTCCCTTCTGTTACGACCTCATCAACTGAAAATGCTGAATGCCATTATCGACGGGATACGCCGCATCGCTAAGGGGGACTTTACCGTTCGGTTGGAGGGCTTCGAGAGGTTGAGAGAGTTCGAAACCATCGTGAACAGCATTAACGAAATGGCTGGAGCCCTTGGGCAAATGGAATCGATGCGTCAGGACTTCATCTCCAATGTCTCACATGAGATCCAATCACCGCTGACTTCGATTCGCGGATTTGCCAGAGCGTTGCGAAGGCCGGATCTGACTCCAGAGAAACGCGACCACTACCTGGAGATCATCGAATCGGAGAGCCGCCGTTTGTCGCAGATGAGCGATAATTTGCTTAAATTGTCCTCCCTCGAGACGGACCGAGTCTCGATGCAGACGAACCGCTTTCGGCTCGACCGCCAGCTTCAAAACGTGGTGCTGGCCTGTGAACCCCAATGGCTTGCCAAGAACATTCAAATTCAGTTGGATGTCAGCGAGCTTGAGGTCGAAGGGGCCGAAGACCTGCTAAGCCAGGTGTGGATGAATTTGCTGCACAATAGTATCAAATTTACGCCTGAGGGCGGGGAGATTGGAATTTACTTGACGACCGAAGAGGACAAGGCGGTGGTCACCGTGATAGATAACGGGATTGGCATATCCGAGCCGGATTTGGTCCATATCTTCGAGCGTTTCTACAAAGCGGATAAATCCCGCACACGCAGCAGCGGAGGCAGCGGGCTGGGCCTCTCCATTGTCAAGAAAATCGTGGACATCCATGAAGGGGAGATCGGTGTCGCCTCCGAGTTCGGAAAAGGCACCAGTTTCAGGGTCGCCATCCCTTTCCGCTGGAAACCATAACCGGGGGAAATTGTAACCTTTTATTTGTATCTGGGGGCAATAGACATGGTATGATGTTACTGTGCTCGTGTCTAACCAGCTCAAATAAAGGATGATTGGATCAATGAGTAAACGAATTTTGATTGTCGATGATGATGAAAAAATCGCAAAACTGATCGAGATATATTTAACGAACGAAGGTTATGATGTATTGAAGGCGGAGGACGGTTTGCGGGCGCTGGAGATCACCGAGCAGGATGAAGTGGATTTGGTGATCCTGGACGTCATGCTTCCCGGCCTTGACGGTATCTCCGTCTGTATGAAGATTCGCGAATCGCAGACTACGCCAATCCTCATGTTAAGCGCGAGGGACGGCGATATGGATAAGATTACCGGGCTGATGACCGGAGCGGATGATTATATGGTGAAGCCGTTTAATCCACTGGAGCTGGTCGCTCGCGTGAAGTCGCTGCTTCGCCGTTCCTCTTACGCAGCACAACCGGCGGGATCGCCGCAGACGTCGCAGGAGCATATCATCAAAATTGCTTCGCTTTCGATTGATAAAGAAACACATTCTGCGACGGTGGATGGCAACCCGCTGAAGCTGACGCCGATCGAATTCGGCATTCTGTATTTGCTGGCCAGCCATCCCGGTCGGGTGTTTGGCTCCGAGGAGATCTTCGAGCTGATTTGGAAGGATAAGTATCTGGATAGCAGCAATTCCGTAACGGTGCATATCAGTCGTCTCCGGGACAAGCTGGAGAAGGAAATGGACGGGGAGAAGCTGATTCGTACCGTATGGGGGGTCGGCTACAAACTTGAAAGCTAGCCTGCGTTTTTTAGCCTGGTTGTTTTGGACGATCGTCGCTTCGTTAATCTCGCTGTTCCTGCTCATTTTGCTGGCGCGGCTGTTCTTTTTCTTCTTCCCGAGCATGACGGTATACAACGTCGTCCTATGGATTAACCGTAATATCGGTTTCCCGGAAGCGTATTATTTGACGGGCGTGCCGATCCTGATGTTGTTTTCATTGTATTTCTATCGCCGCAGCATTCGCCGCCACGAGAAGAAATATTTGGAGCTGCTAATTGAGGAAGTACATAAAATTGAAGCCGGCTCCGTGCGAAAAATCCCTGTGGAGAACGTTGGTCAACTTGGTCAGCTCGCCACCGACATCAATCGCATGGTCGATCGGCTGGTCACTTCCATTGAAGACGAGCGGCGGGCAGAGCAAACCAAAAATG
Organism: Paenibacillus mellifer; assembly: GCF_023195895.1. Lineage (GTDB taxonomy): Bacteria > Bacillota > Bacilli > Paenibacillales > Paenibacillaceae > Fontibacillus > Fontibacillus mellifer. Next base: position 93,097 of record NZ_JALPRK010000013.1, on the reverse strand, counting down.
AGCTGATCACGAACGTATCCCATGATTTGCGCACCCCGCTTACTTCGATTACCGGTTATTTGGGGCTGATCGAGGAGGATCGTTATCGCGACGAGGTCGAGCTGCGTTATTACGTCAGCATGGCCTATGAGGAATCGCTTCGGTTGAAGCAGCTCCTGCAAGACTTGTTCGAGTACACCCGCATGCAGAACAAAGAGATGAAGCTGCAATTCACGCGGATTAATCTCGTGGAAATGCTCCATCAAATGGCCGCTCATTTCGGCTGGCAACTGCAGGAGAACGGAATGGAATGCCGGTTGTACCTGCAAGGGCCGCTTTACGTTCAAGCAGACGGGGACAAGCTTCGCCGGGTTTACGAGAATCTGATTACCAATGCCATTCGGTACGGGCACGACGGTAAATATTTGGACATTCGCGGCTGGCAGGAAGGCGATGAGATCGTCACAGAGGTCGTCAATTACGGCGACCCGATTCCGACGGCGGATTTGCCGCATCTGTTTGACCGATTCTACCGCGTAGAGAAGTCGCGTGCCTCCCATACGGGCGGCTCCGGCATCGGTCTCGCGATCGCCAAGCATATCGTTGATCTGCATCATGGCGCGATCTCCGCAGACAGTAACGAATACCGCACGGCTTTTACGGTCCGTCTGCACCGAGACAGCGCGAAAAATTCATCTGGATTTACTCCATGACGCCGTAAGGCGTCTTTTTGTTTAACGAAAATGCAGTAAATTCTTAAGGAAAACTTAACAATTTCTTAGACGGGACGCAAACTCTATTCGGCATAATGGACGAAGCAAGGAAAAGATCATGATAAAGAGAAAGATCGACTTGCCCTGAAAGCTGGGAGAGAAAGTGAGGAAGCTACTAAATGAAGACTCGTTCTATGGATTTACTTTACCGCGAATATAAAAATGACGTATTTCGATATTTGTATAGCATGTGCCGCAACTCACATATCGCCGAGGATTTAATGCAGGAGACCTTCTGCCGGGCGTTGATGCACCTTCACGAGGCGGAGGGGAAAAGGGCTAAGGCTTGGCTGCTTCGTGTTGCCCACAATGCCTATATCGATTTGTTGCGCAAGGAAAGCCGGTCATCTACTTACGAAAATGAATTTTTTCATCGTTATCCAAGCGAGGATACCCCGGAAAAATCCGTGCTCGGCGAGGAGAACCGTCGGGAACTCTACGCGCAATTGTCCTTGCTTCAGCCCAATCAGCAGCATGCGGTGCTACTGTACGATGTGCATGGATTTTCCTATCAGGAATCGGCGGATCTCATGGGCATCTCGTTATCTCATTTCAAAATCGTGTTGTACCGCGCCAGACAAAAGCTGCGCCGGTCCCGCGAAACGGCCTGATACTCTTTATATCGATGCTCAAGAGGCTGCCTTCGGGCAGTCTTTTGCTTTTGTTCCCTGTTCATTTAGGCCCTTTTGATGTAGGATATTACCAGAAATCGCCTTTTGAGAAGAGGAGGACGGAACTTATGTCAACTTTGCCTAATCATTTGCAGGATACCGTAACGTTAAACAACGGAGTTCAAATGCCTTGGCTGGGCCTTGGCGTCTTTAAGGCCAAAGAAGGCGATGAAGTGGTGCAAGCCGTCAAGTCGGCCATCCGCCATGGATACCGCAGTATTGATACCGCTTCCGCCTATCGGAATGAAGAGGGAGTGGGCCAAGCCGTCCGGAGCGCACTGGAGGAGAATAACCTTCAGAGGGAAGAGGTGTTTATCACCTCGAAGGTCTGGAACTCAGAGCAGGGGTACGAGACGACGTTGAAGTCTTTTGACGACAGTCTGAAGCGCTTGGGCCTGGAGTATTTGGACTTATTCCTGGTGCATTGGCCGGTGAAAGGGAAGTATAAGGAGACATGGCGGGCGCTGGAAAAAGTGTACGCAGAAGGCAAGGTGCGGGCGATTGGCGTCAGCAACTTCCAAATTCACCACTTGGAAGACCTGCTGTCTGAAGCGAAGGTAGTGCCGGTGGTTAATCAAGTGGAGTTCCACCCCTACTTGACTCAAAAGGACTTGCTCCGCTACTGCACGGATAAGGGCATTCAGCTGGAAGCTTGGTCGCCGCTCGGTCAAGGCCATTTGTTGGAGCATGAAACTCTCCTAAACATCGCCGCGAAGTATGGAAAAACCGTGGCCCAGGTCATTTTGCGTTGGGATTTGCAACTGGGTGTGGTCACCATTCCGAAATCGGTGCGAGAAGCGCGGATCCTCGAAAATGCCGATGTTTTTGATTTCGAGTTGAGTACGGAGGAGATCCTGACGATTGACGGGTTAAACCGTAATCAGCGCTTCGGGTCGGATCCGGATACTAACATTCCCAAATAACGAATTAAACATTTTAATTCAGATGAAGTGAGGTCAAGATGAACCAGACAACGGCCGTTAAAGCGGCAAATCCCGCATTCACGGTGTACCCGATTTTATTTGCTATCAGCACTGTGCACTTATTAAACGACACGATGCAATCGGCGATTCCCGCCTTGTTCCCAGTCTTGCGCGAATCGCTCCTCTTATCGTATGGGCAAATCGGCTGGATTTCGTTCGCCATGAATATGACGGCGTCCGTGTTTCAGCCTTTGGTGGGCTTGTACTCGGATGTCCGGCCTCGGCCGTACATTCTTCCGCTGGGGGTTTGCTTTACCCTGGCGGGCATCATCATGCTGGCGTTTGCCCCAAGCTATGCGTTCATCCTGCTCGCGGTCACCTCGATCGGGCTGGGATCGTCGGTATTCCATCCCGAATCGTCGCGCGTAGCTTATTTGGCGGCGGGACCAAGACGCGGGCTGGCACAATCTATTTTTCAGGTCGGAGGGAACATCGGTGCTTCTCTAGGTCCCATCATGTCGGCTTTGATCTTTATCCCTTTGGGTCAGACTAGCGTAGCCTGGTTCGCCTTGGCGGCGGTCGCCGCGATCGTCATCCAGTTTTACGTGGCGAGATGGTATGGCGGACAGGATCTGAAGCCACGTAAGCCTCGGGCTACCGGATCTGCGGTTGCCGGCGGCGGAGCTGCTCAACCGAAGAGCCGGCTTAGCCGGGGGAAGGTGATGCTGGCCATCACCGTTTTGGTCCTGCTACTGTTCTCCAAAAACGTGTATTCGATTAGCATCTCGACGTTTTATTCGTTTTTCCTAATGGATCATTATGGGGTAGCCAAAGAAACCGCCCAGTGGTATATTTTTGCTTTCTTGGCCGCAGCGGCGGTTGGTACATTCTTCGGCGGGCCGATGGCGGACCGTTATGGTCGGCGCAATATCATTTGGGTGTCCATTCTCGGGACTGCGCCGTTTTCGTTGCTGCTCCCGTATGCCAATTTGTTTTGGTCAGGCGTGCTGGTCGTGATCGCCGGGTTTATCATGTCCTCGGCATTTTCGATCATCGTCGTGTATGCGCAGGAATTGTTGCCAGGGAAGGTAGGACTCGTCTCAGGCCTGTTCTTCGGCTTGTCCTTTGGTCTTGGCGGACTGGGTTCCGCCGTGCTTGGCAACTTCGCCGACCAGGCGGGCATCCTGTTCATCATGCAGATCTGCTCCTTGCTGCCGCTAATCGGTCTGCTCGCCGTGCTGCTGCCGAAGGATGAGGCGTTAAAGCAGCAGGAGGCGACAAGTTGATGTGGCAGAAGATTGCCGATGCGGAAGGGTTGCGTGAAGCGATCCGCCAGCAACCTGAAATGATGGCCGATTTGCAGCTCGTAGCTGAATTGGGACTGCCTCAAGGCTGCATCGCCGCCGGTTATATCCGCAACTTTGTATGGGATGTGCTGCATGGCTATACTGTTCGGACGCCGCTACATGATGTGGATGTTCTCTACTATGATCCGTTGTGTTTGGATGAAGAGGCGGAGAAAACCTATGATGCAAGGTTACGCGAACGCAACCCGCGGCTAAATTGGTCGGCGAAAAATCAGGCGCGCATGCATTTACGCAATGGTGTGGCGCCGTACCTCTCGGTTGAGGACGCGATGAAGCGCTGGCCCGAAACGGCGACAGCGGTGGGCGCTCGCATAGACGCTGCGGGAGAGGTCGAGATCATTGCGCCTTTGGGTTTGGCTGACCTCTTGTCGCTTCAAGTCCGGCAGGGCCCGTATTTCCATGATGACGCTGTGTTCCGGCAGCGTGTCAATAGCAAGGCCTGGTTCAGCCGCTGGCCGCGGCTAGTGCTGGTCGAGAAGGAGGAGAGGGAGAGGTGCGACACGTCGCACATGAGAGGATCGGGCAACATCATCAGGTTCTAACGGACTCAGATGACGTTAATTTGAGTCAGAATGCTTGAAATGGATCGATAACGGACTCCAGAGACATCGGGGTCCGTTAGATTTTTTACCTGCTTCTCTCGCATTTCATGGTAAAATTTGATTGTTAACGGTTTTGATCCATACATAGGGAGAGTAGGATGCATGAAGAACTCGAAAGGTTATTTCTATTATTTCGTCTGGATGCTCGGAGCGTTGGTGCTGATGTATTACGGAAATCAGTTTACCGACATGATGAATCACAAGACACAAACGCTGGATAAAATCGATTACGGCTTGATCGGCAAAATCGTGTACGGATTGGCGTTTGGGCTGTATTTAAGCTTCCTGAACGGCTTCCCGAACCGGCGGAAGTTCCATCGTCCGCTGTTTGCGTTTGTATTTGTACCCAGCTTCCTGCTGCTGATTTATCCGATCATCACGATTTACGTCAAACAGATTTATATTGTGGGTTATTTCGAGATTGTGAGAGATCCGCAATTCTTTTTTTTCGGGATGTTAAGCGCCTTGTCTTTGATGAAAAGCACGTTTACGACCCGATAACGGGAAACTGTCGGTGATGGAGGAGGAAGATGGATGGCAAAAATATTAGTGTTAGGCGGCTCGCGTTATTTCGGCAAAAGACTGGTCAATCGGCTGGCGGAATCCGGCCGACATGAGGTCACGGTAGCAACACGTGGGTTAGCGGAGGTCCGGTATGATGCACCGGTCACACAGCTTCGAATGGATCGAACGAACGAAGATTCCCTTCGTGAAGCGGCTGCGGCCGGACCTTGGGATATCGTATACGATAACATCTGTTATTCGCCGAACGAAGCGCTTGCCGCGGTGCGGGCTTTCAAAGGGCGCGTTGGGCAGTACATCTTAACCTCCACCTTATCGGTTTATGAGTTAGGCAAAGTGCCCTTGGTCGAATCGGACTTCGATCCCTACAGTTATGAACTGAAACTCGGGGATAAACCGACTTTCGATTATGGGGAAGGGAAACGATTGGCCGAGACGGCATTGTTCCAAGAAGCTGATTTTCCGGTGAGCGCACTGCGGATTCCGATCGTGTTGGGGCCGGATGACTATACGCGCCGGCTGCATTTTCACGTCGAGCATGTCCAGCAGGGGCTGCCGATTGGCATGCCGAATCCGGAAGCGGCGATGTCTTTCATCACGTCGGCCGAGACGGCCAAGTTTCTGGACTGGCTAGGGGAAACCGGGTCTACAGGGCCGATGAACGCCTGCTCGGATGGGAATATTACGATCGGCGGCATCCTTCGTTTCATCGAGAACATCACCGGTAAATCGGCCTTGGTCGAACGCGAAACGGCTCAGGAGCATCAATCTCCGTTTGGCATTCCGACCTCATGGGTGATGGACAATACGAAAGCGCGTGAAGCCGGGTACCGATTCGAAGCGCTGGACGAGTGGCTGCCTGAATTAGTCCGGCACATTGCGGCAAGCGGACAATAGGAGTGAGGTTCGAGAGATGTCTTTTGCAAATCAGACTGTGATCGTAACAGGAGCGGGCCAAGGCATCGGCCGCGGCGTTTGCGGAAGCTTACGCCCAGGAAGGCGCGTCTGTCGTGCTGGCGGAGCTGAATGAGGAAACGGGAAAAACGGCAGCTGAGGCGATCCGGCAGGCGGGGGGCCGTGCCTTATTCGTTCCTTGTGATGTACACGAGCAGCATCCGGCGGGCCGGGTTGGAACTCCGGCGGATATCGCCCGGGCTTGCCTGTATTTGACTCACCCGGACAATACGTTCGTGACCGGCACGCATTTGGTGGTGGACGGCGGGATGACGCGGAAGATGATTTACGAGCCTTAACGTGTCGGCGTTGTTAACCTATCCGCTTTATCCGATCCAACCGAGAATTGCCCCGCCCGCCGCTCCGGCAACAACCACTACCCACGGTGGCAATTTCCAGAACATTAGCATGGCGAATAACAGCAAAGCGACGATGAAATCGCCGGTTTCCTGAACGGAGGACACCCAGATGGGATCGTATAAGGCGGCGAGCAAGATGCCTACAACTGCAGCGTTTACGCCCTGAAGCGCGTATTGTACCTTAGGGATGCCGCGCAGCCGATGCCAGAAGGGAAGTACCCCAATGACCAGCAGGAACGCCGGCAGAAAGATGGCTATCGTGGCCAGTATGGCACCGGTGACGCCGTGGATGGAAGCCCCCAGATAGGAGCCGAAGGTAAACAGCGGACCCGGAACGGCCTGAGCCGCGCCATATCCGGACAGAAAGTCTGCTTCGCCGATCCAGCCCCGAGGGACGACTTCGCTTTGCAACAAAGGCAACACGACATGACCGCCGCCAAAGACGAGCGAGCCCGCGCGGTAGAAGACGTCGAACAGCTGCAGCCCGAGGTTCGGCCACCACCTGCTGACCAATGGCAACAGCCCAAGTAAACCAACGAAGGCGGCCAGGCTTGCGACAGCCCAGGAGCGGCGGAGGCGGATACTGCCGCTTTGCGGCTCCTCGCCGGAGGGTGCCGGCAAAGCGCCGGGGGTAGGGCTGCTGCGGTACAGCCATAAGCCGACCAGCGCGGACGCCGCGATGATCAGCACCTGCGTAAGGCCGCTTGGCCAGAGCAAGGTGGCGGCAGCAGCCAAGGCGGCGATGGTCGCTCGGCTGCGCCCGGCGGCGAGCTTCACGCCCATGCTCCACACCGCCTGAGCGACGATGGCGACCGCCGTGAGCTTCAGGCCGTGCAGCCAACCGCCGTCGGCAAGCGCCGTCCCTTGCAGCAGCAGGGCGAACAGCACAAGCACCACGGCGGAGGGCAGCGTGAATCCAGCCCAAGCCGCTAAAGCGCCGGCTATACCGCCTCGGTACAGGCCGATGCCCATGCCAACCTGGCTGCTCGCCGGTCCCGGCAGGAATTGGCATAACGCGACCAGTTCGGCATATTTTAGTTCCCCGATCCATTTGCGTTTGTTCACATACTCCTCATGAAAATAGCCAAGATGGGCGATCGGTCCGCCAAAAGAGGTTAATCCCAGCTTGGAGGAGACGGCGAAGATCTCGAACATGCGGCGGAGCCGCCCGGGGTTCGGTTGTACCATCTCAGTAGGGGGTACTTGATCAGGCTTCAAGCGGTGCAGCTCCTTTCCATGTATCTACATGCGCCAAACGGCGTTTTTTCCTCATCATATCATTCTATTGTAAACGGAGCGTAAGCATGAGACCGATTTGATCTTTCACTCTTAAACCTAACCTTTTTTTGACCCCGGGATAACCGGGTTATTTGGTTTGGAATGAAGGAGTGATACATGGGTGAAACGGTCTTTCTTTTGGTTATGGAGTTCGCAAACCTTATCAAATATGGCGGACGTTTTGTATATCGTAGCTTTTATCACGCTGGTGCTGGATCAAACCGGTTCCATCGTGTTTGCGACGTTGGTCCCTTTTATTCGGGTGAGTTCCCAGTTGATCAGCAGTTTGCTAGCCCCCTTGGTGCTCGCCAAGTTTCCGTTAACCACGGTGTTATCGTTGTCGCAAGGTGGCCAATTTTTATTGTTTGCTCTGCTTGCGAGTTATGTGTCGCCCTGGGTGGGTGGAACCATGCCGAGCATTCTGTATGGGATGATCTTGATTCTTTCCTTTCTCGACGGGTGGACCACGCCAGCGCGGAACGCTCTAGTTCCACGGTTGGTTCACGATCAAGTCTTGTTAAAAGCGAACGGAATGATGGCTACGACAGATCAAATCGTCCAGTTTGCGGGTTGGGCGCTCAGCGGTGTGGTTGTGGCAAAGTTCGGTTCATTTCCGGTGCTTGCTGCGGTTGCGGGAGCTTACGGATTCGCCATGCTGGCCACGACGAGAATTATGGATCCAACTGAACAGGTCACCCGGAGTGCGGAGGCTGGGAACGGGTCTGGAGAATTGATGTCAACTCAGACAACCTCTCGCTGGGAAACGTTAAAAGAGGGATGGATCACCCTATGGCGTTTGCCGCGGCTGCAGGCGTTAACTTGGATGGAACTGACGGACCTGTTAGGCGGTGCGGTATGGTCGGGCGCGTTTTTGTTGGTGTTTGTGCGGGATATTTTGCATCGTGACGAATCGTGGTGGGGGTATATTAACGCCGGTTATTTTGCCGGGGCGGTCCTGGGCGGGTTGTTGATCGTAGTTCTGGTAAACAAACTGGAGCGCCGTTTATTCCATGCCTTGTGGATTGGCACTCTCGGGTATGCCGCTTTAACAATCGCTTTTGCACTAAATACCGCTGCCATTCTGACGCTGGTCCTTGTGCTGCTGACCGGTCCGTTCGCTGAGCTTGCTGGGGTCGCCCGGCAAACATTCACCCAACGCGGCACTGATCCGCAGATGCTTCCTAAAGTGCTATCGGCCCGAGCTGCACTTCAAAATTTCCTGTTCGGGATCTCCCTGCTGCTGATGAGCTTTGTAGCGGAGGGTCTGGGAATTGTTTATGTGTATTTACTGGCAGGGGGATTCAGTGTTCTTTCGGCCATGATCGGTGTACGATATCGGCGGGTGCTAAATAGAACTACTCAAAACGGATCTAGATGGTATAATTAGGAAAAGATGAATCGTTTTTCAAGGAGTTGTGGATGTGATCAAGCCCAATGTTTTTATTGGTTCTTCAAGAGAAGCGATGGCGATCGCGAACGGGATCCATGCCCAAATCAACCGATATGCCCAGGTCACTCCTTGGTATGCAGGCGCATTCGGAGGCAATGACTACTCGATCGAGTCTCTTGAGAAACAACTCCATCGAAATGATTTTGGAGTTTTTATTTTTGCACCGGATGACGTCGCGCTTTATCGAGGGAAATTTGTTTTTATCACCCGGGATAATACGCTGTTTGAAATGGGTTTGTTTTGGGGGAGATTGGGGCGACGGCGGGTGTTCGCAATTGTCCCTCAACAAGTAAGAGAAAGCGAGGATCTAATCCAAGGGGAGAACATATCGGAATATCATCTTTTATCCGACCTCCAAGGTTTGACCTTGCTGAATTACGAGGTGCGAACGGACGGAAATGAGGAGGCAGCGGTTTCTGTAGCCTGCCAATTCCTCGTGAAAGCCATTCAAGCTGAAGGATGTTACCAAGACCCGCGCGATGAAATTGCGATAATGGAATTGGAACTGGAACGCAAACGCCGGATCCTGCATCTCTTCTGGACTTATAACAAGAATCTATCCATCCCCAACGAGGAGGAGCGTTATAACGCTTTGAGTGAAGCCATCCGGACGTCCATCCTTCCTCCTCCGGATTATCTGGTTACAGGCGCAGCCCTCTGGAAGGCACAGGGGGATGACGGAATTGGGCAAGTTGGCGGAAACGTCGGAAAAGGCCGGTTTTTTACCTTTCACGAGAACCAAGCACTTGTGGAGTCCGGCCATCAGCCAATTTATGTGGTAGATGCGTATTTAACCTCAAAATGGGCTTTCTTTAGCCGACTTGAAGTTGAACAGGTATACATCCTATGCTATCCTTTAGGTAAAGAACATGTTCTCTCGGTTCATTTTTCCGGTAGGCATCACTTGACCGAACACCAATTAGGCATCATCGTAAATCATAATAATGAACTCTTGCGAACCATTCATTATATCCTTGGAGGGGATTCGGTATGAAGCGTGATAACATGAAACTCAGACAAGGATCGAACTCGGTGTCCAAAGCTTCGAAACGTCAGTCCCCATCGCTGTTAGAGGCCAAGAGCACGAAGGGACAGGGTAGGCGAGATGTGATTTCAAGTCGCAATAAAGGCATACTTTATATTGGTCCTTCCGTTGAAGGTGGAGATAAGGAATATGTAAAGGTCCTCACGGGAGACGTGGATCTGAGAAGACCTTCCTTCGTTTAATATTGGAGTACCTACAAGCCCCCATGAGGTTCATGGGGGCTCACTTTTTTCTGCAGCAAATTTACATCCTCTTTTTCCTGTGCCAAAATGGTAGGGAACGATTACCACCTAACGAATTGACGAAATGTACCTTCAGGAGGCTAAACGGATGCGTATCGGAATCATCGGACTCGGCGATATCGCGCAAAAAGCGTATTTGCCAGTCATTACGGCGAGGGAGGATATCGACCTCATTTTTAGTACACGAAATCCAGAGACAAGGTCCAAGTTGGCGGCAAAATACCGTGTCCCGGAAACGGCGGGCAGCGTGGATGACTTGGTGAAATCCGGCGTAGATGCGGCGTTTGTCCACTCGGCGACGGAGTCTCATCCGGCCATTGTGGAGCAACTGATTGAGAACGGAATCCACGTTTACGTGGATAAGCCGATCGCTTATCAGTTCGAGGAGTCCAAGCGACTCAGTGACTTGGCTGAACGGAAAGGCATACTGCTCATGACGGGATTTAACCGCCGGTTTGCCCCGATGAATGCAGCATTAAAGGAACAGCCGAATCGCCGGCTGGTGCTGCTGCAGAAGAACCGTACTCCTTCACCGGACTGCGCCCGCCGCTTCGTACTGGACGATTATATCCATGTGGTGGATACCCTGCGGTTCTTGGCCCCGGGAGAAGTTCATAACTTCCATGTCTCAACTCGGGTTCAAGATGGGAAGCTGTATCATGTCACACTCCAACTGGAAGGTGAAGGCTTCACCTGTATCGGAATCATGAATCGCGACTCGGGGACCAACGATGAAATCCTCGAGGTGATGAGTCCCGGCCAGAAGTGGCGGGTGGACGGGCTGAATACCACCGAGCATTTTGCCGGCGGTGAGGCTAAACGATCGACCTTCAAGGACTGGGATCCGGTGTTGTATCGGCGAGGGTTCGTGCAAATCATCGATCATTTTATCAGCTGCGTTCGCGAAGGTAAGGTTCCGGCCATCTCGTTGCAGGACTCGCTGGAAACCCATCGGCTGTGCGAGGAAATCGTGAAGAGCGCGGAGGCGAACGGCGCTTTGGCTTGGAAACAGGCGTTCTGAAACATAACCGTACCGAACAACGTAGAACATGATATCGAAACCACTTAGGCCGGATGGCTGTTTCCGGCGGTGAAGGGAGAAACCAGGCATGTTCGAGGATTTAAACGCTCGGATGGCAGAGCTCAAGGAGAAAGGTCGGAACCAGGAGAAATGGCAACGGCGCCTCAAAGATCTTCAGCAGGAGTTGTCCGGCTTGCAAGAAGAACGGAACCGTTGGCAGACGAAGTTAGCTGCTGAGGAAGAGGACGTCCGTAAGCTATCGGCGATGTCGTTATCCAACTTGCTGGCTACTGTACTTGGCAACAAGGCTGAGAAGCTGGATCGGGAGCAGCGGGAAGTGCTGGAGGCGAAGGTGAGGTATGATGCCGCAGAAGCAGCGGTTCGGGATATGGAACGTCAAATCTCCGAGATCGAGCGCAGGCTTCTAGACCTCGGTTCTTGGCGGAATGAATACGAGCGGGTTTTTCAAGCCAAGGAACGGCAAATCCTGGAGGAGAATCACGAACTGAGAGAGTTGGCCGAACGCGAGGCGGTCCTCACCGTGGAGCTCAAAGAGGTGGACGAGGCGGTACGCGCAGGCCAATCGGCACTTCGCGACTTAAGCGCAGCTGAGGAAGACCTTCGCTCCGCGAAAAATTGGGGGACGTACGATATGCTGGGCGGCGGAATGTTGTCCACGCATATCAAGCACGGACGGATTGACGAGGCGATGAGCCATCCATACGGCGCGGCAAAGCTTGCAGCGTTTTGAGCGCGAGCTCAAAGACATTGGGGCCAGCATTTCGACGAATCTAGAAATCGGCGGACTGTTGAAATTTTCCGACTATTTCTTTGACGATTTCTTCTCGGATTGGCTTGTACAGGGACGTATCAACGACAGCTTGGATCAAGTCCGGAACCAAACCATGGCGGTAAGCGAAGTACAACGCGAGCTGGAAACCGCCGAACGCAAGCTCGAATCGGAACGGGCGGAAGTGCATCGCAAATACGTGCAGGCGGTGGAGCAGTACGCCTAAGGATACAGTTTAGCTCAGGAACTTCAGGTTCCTGGGCTTTTTTTGTAATACAAATGCGCCTCGGTGCAAATAGCTATAGGAAAAAGAGAAAGGGCGGCGGATATGAAGCGGACTTGGTGGAAGGAAAGCGTCGTGTACCAAATCTATCCGATCAGCTTCAAGGATTCGAACGGGGACGGAGTGGGAGATCTGCGCGGCATTCTGTCCAAGTTGGATGATTTGCAGGACCTTGGGGTCGACGTGGTTTGGGTGTGTCCCATCTATCAATCGCCCTGGCATGATAACGGCTATGATATTAGCGATTATTGCAAAATCGATCCCGCCTTCGGCACGATGGAGGATTTCGACGAGCTGCTAGAGGGTCTGCATGCGCGGGGAATGAAGCTGATGATGGACCTGGTGCTGAACCACACCTCGGACGAGCATCCTTGGTTTCTGGAATCCCGTCAGTCCACGGACAACCCTAAGCGGGACTATTACATCTGGCGGCAGGGGAAAAACGGCGGACCGCCAAACAACTGGGAGTCGTATTTCAGCGGCTCGGTGTGGGAGTACGACGAACGGACTGGCGAATATTATCTGCACTTGTATTCCAAACATCAACCCGATTTGAACTGGGAAAATCCAGCCGTGATCCGCGAGTTGCACGACATGATCCAGTGGTGGCTCCAAAAGGGCGTGGACGGATTCCGTTTCGACGCCATCGCGCATATCGCCAAGGCGAAAGGGCTGCCGGACGCGCACAATCCGCAGCAGATGCCGACGGTGCGGGCTTACGAGCTGTTCTCCAACCTCGACGACGTACATACCCTCCTGCAAAACTTATATGATAACGTGCTGTATTCTTATGACATTATGACGGTAGGCGAAACATCCGGATTAGGCCCCGAGGAGGCGCTGGACTATGTGGGAGACGACCGCCGCGAGCTGAATATGACGTTCCAATTCGAGCATATGTTTCTGGATGCCGGTTCTGCCGGCAGCGGCAAATGGGACATCGATCCGTGGAAGCTGACGGACTTGAAGGAAGTCATCACCCGCTGGCAGACGGTGCTGCACGGCCGGGGTTGGAATGCCAACTATTTAGGCAACCACGATCAACCGCGTTCGGTTTCGCGCTTCGGTAACGATTCGAAGGAATACCGAGTACCATCGGCCAAAATGCTGGCCACCTTCCTTCATATGCTGGAGGGGACACCGTATATTTATCAAGGTGAGGAAATCGGGATGACTAACGCCGCGTTCGCATCGATTGAGGAATATCGCGACGTGGAGACGCTCAACTTCTATAGCGAGCAACAAAGAAAGGGTGTTCCGGAAGCCGAAATCTTGCGGGCGATCCACCTCAAAAGTCGCGATAACGCTCGAACCCCCATGCAATGGGATAACGGGCCGCAGGCTGGATTTACCACCGCAGAAGCCCCCTGGATCGGTATCAACCCGAATTACGATCGGATCAACGTTGAGGAAGCACGCCGAAACCCGGACTCGATCTATCACTACTACAAAGAGCTGATTCGATTAATAAAACAGCATGCCGTGATCGTTTACGGTGAATACGGGCTGCTGCTTCCCGACCATCCGGAGATTTACGCGTTCACCCGTACGCTGAAAACCAGCAGGCTGCTGGTGATTTTAAACTTTAGTGCCGGCGATCCGGTGTTCGAATGGCCGGAGGAGGCCATGGAGCCGCGGGACATCGAACTCCTGATCTCCAATTATGCCCCGCAGGTTCATGAGGATTTACGCCACTTGCGGCTGCGTCCTTATGAAGCAAGAGTCTATTTGAAACGAACCTCATCATCTTCGTAAAATAGCGTAGTCTGCGGTTTCCTGGCATGCTACACTGAACACAGTATAAGTTCGTTAATTGTTGAACGGAGGGGTAGGGCATGAAACGGATATTGGACTGCCGGGCATCGGATTTCCGGCGGATGGATCGCGAAGCTTTAAAAGGAGCGATGCTGGCGGCAGAAGGACGTACCGTGATCGCCGAAACAGTCGTTATGTCGCAGCCGCTATTGCCGGAGCTAACCAACGCAGAACTCGCGAAGGCTTTCGGTGCGGATATGATCCTGTTGAACGTTTTTGACGTGTTTCAGCCGCAGGTTCGCGGCATCGAAGCGCGAGATCTATTTGCGCCGGAAGTCGGCGGCGGGGAACAGAAGCCGGAGACGCTAAATCCGGTCACAGAACTAAAGCGGTTGACGGGGCTGCCGATCGGCATCAACCTGGAACCGGTTGACGAATCGGCCGAAGCGGTCGAGGCCCTGAACCAGCTACCTGAAGGACGGCAGGCGACGGCACGGAGTTTAGCGGAAGCCAAACGGCTCGGCTGCGATTTCGTCTGCCTGACGGGCAACCCGAAAACCGGGGTGACCCATGAACGCATCTTGAAGGCGATCACCTTGGCCAAACGGGAATTCGGCGGTTTGATTCTGGCAGGCAAAATGCACGGAGCCGGCACTCGCGGCAGCGTCCTTGACCGCGAGTCGGCGATCGGGTTCGCCGAAGCCGGTGCGGACGTCGTCCTGCTGCCTGCCCCGGGGACGGTTCCCGGCGTACGCGAAGAGGAGCTGGCCCGGACCATCGCGGAAGTTAAGGCGAGGGGGGCACTGGCTTTAGCGGCCATCGGCACGAGCCAGGAAGGCGCGGACGAAGCGACGGTCCGGGAGATCGCGCTTAGCGCCAAACGGGCCGGCGCGGACGTATTCCACATCGGGGATGCGGGTTTCGCCGGAATGGCCGTACCGGAAAACATTCAAGCGTTATCGATCGCGATCCGCGGGCGGCGGCACACCTACGTACGTATGGCCGCTTCGCCGGTGAGGTAACGCCTATGCGCATCGGAGTCGTGTCGGATACGCATATGCCGCGCCGCGGGGCGGAGCTGCCCGCGAAGCTGCGACAAACGTTGAAAACCTGTGATCTGATTCTCCACCTGGGCGATTGGGTGACCATGGACGTTTATGAACAGTTAGCAGCAATAGCCCCTGTCGACGGGGTGGCTGGTAACAACGACCCGGTGGAGATCATCCGCCGGTTCGGGCAGCATAAAATTCTTGAGCTGGGCGGAAGGCGGATCGGGCTAACTCATGGCCATCTGCCCGGAGGAGGACATGGGGCCAAAGAGAACGCCGTGCGCGTCTTTGCAGGCAAGCCGGTAGATGCCGTGCTGTTCGGCCATTCCCACAAGCCGTACCTTGCCGAAAGCGGAGGCGTGTTGTGGTTTAATCCCGGTTCGCCAACCGACAAGCGGCGGGAACCGAAATACAGCTTTGGCGTACTTGAAGTCACGCCTCAAGCGATCGAGGCCACACATATTTATATGGATGCCAAAAAATGACTCGAAGTTGATAAAGAGCTGCCTGAGCAAGGCCGGAGAACCGGCCGTGCTCGGGGCGGCTCTTTTTTGTTGACGGATAATTGACCACCATTTAATATAGGAATAATACCTCGTGTCCACGTTGGACGAATGGTTGTCCATTGACACTTTAATCCTTTTATCGACAAAAGCGTTAATCGGATCATGCTTTACTGCTCCAACCTTGCTGGGTCATCATTTATCATTTCATGAGAGAGAAAGGGGAAACGAAATATGAAGAAGAAGCTTGGAGTTTTACTTGCCATGTCGCTGCTGTTGGTAGGCGTTGTCGCTTGCGGCAACAACACGAACGGGAACGGGGGGAATGAAGCCAACGGGGGAAATACCGGCGGCACCGGAACGGAGAATTCCGCGGGAGCGGGGAATGCAGCGGAGCCAACCAAGGATTCCTATAAAATCGCGATTTCGCAAATCGTGGAGCATCCTTCCCTAGACGCAACGAGAAAAGGGTTCCTGGCCGCTTTGAAAGACGCCGGTATCGTCGAAGGCGACAACCTGGAGCTGGATTACAACAATGCGCAGGGAGATCCAACGAACAATACGACCATCGCGCAAAAAATCGCCGGCGAGAAATACGATCTCGTCCTCGCGATCGCCACGCCTCCGGCGCAAGCCGTTGCGCAGCAGGTCAAGAACTCGCCGATTCTGTTCGCAGCGGTAACAGATCCGGTTGATGCCAAATTGGTAGATAATCTGGATCATCCGGGCGGCAACATCTCCGGCGCTTCGGATACGAACCCGGAGGCGATTACCAAGCTGATGGACTTCATCGCCGCGAATTTCAAAGACGTGAAATCGGTTGGACTGGTCATCAACCAAGGCGAACCGAATGCGGTCGTCATGGCGAACCATGCCGAGAAAGCTTTGGACGCCTACGGCATCAAATTGGTTAAAGCCTCGGTTACCAATACATCGGAAGTCAAACAAGCAGCTGAATCGCTCGTTGGCCGGGTCGATGCGCTGTACATTACGCTGGACAACATGGTAGTCGAAGCGGTCAGCACGATCATCCAGGTCGCAAACGAAAACGATATTCCATTCTTCTCGAGCGACCGGGATACGGTGGAGAAGGGCGCTTTTGCCACGATTGGATTTAAATACTACGACCATGGCTACCAAGTAGGGCAAATGGCTGTGGACGTGTTGAAAAACGGCAAAAAGGTCGGCGACCTGAAAGTGACCGTACCGGATAAGCTCGACTTGATCATGAACCTGAAAGCGGCGGCCGAACTAGGCATCGAAGTAACGGACGCCATGAAGGACCAAATCACGGACCAAGCAAACAATCTGATCGAATAGGCAGCACTCGCTCCTAAATTCTCGAGGAGGTACTCATCATGTTGAACTCGCTGCTCGGGGCGCTGGAATCCGGCCTGCTGTACGCGCTCATGGCGCTTGGCGTCTACATCACGTTCCGGATTCTCGACTTTCCGGATCTGACCGTGGACGGCAGCTTTACGACCGGCGGAGCCATCGCGGCCGTGATGATCACGGGGGGAAGCTCGCCATGGATCGCCACGATCGCGGCTTTCCTTGGCGGCTTGGCCGCCGGGGCCATCACCGGCCTCATCCACACCAAAGGACGGATTAACGGACTGTTGTCCGGGATATTGATGATGATCGCGCTCTATTCCATCAATATGCGGATCATGGGCAAACCCAACGTGGGTTTGCTTGGGGAAACCACGTTGTTCAGCTCGGTGTCGCCGCTGGTGTTCATGCCGATCGTCGTTATTGCCATCAAGCTGCTGCTTGATCTGTTCTTTCGGACGGAGCTTGGACTTGCGCTGCGCGCAACCGGCGACAATAAACGAATGATCCGCAGCTTTGGCGCCAACACGGACTATACCATTATTCTCGGACTCAGTTTGTCCAACGGCCTTGTCGCTTTGTCCGGGGCGCTGATTGCCCAGCAATCCGGATTCGCCGATATTTCGTCCGGGATCGGGATGATCGTCATCGGGTTGGCCTCCGTCATTATCGGGGAAGCGATCTTTGGGGCGCGGACGGTGTTTTGGGCAACGCTGGCGGCGGTGCTCGGCTCGATCGTCTACCGGGTCGTTGTGGCCTTGGCGCTCCGGATCGATTGGCTGGAGCAAACGGATTTGAAGGTGATCACCGCCGTAATCGTCATCATTGCTTTGGTGCTTCCGACTGTGCAAAGAAATATGAAGCAGAAATCGACCGCCCGCCGGCGCGCGGCTGAAATCGCGCAAACCCCTGGGCAGAAGAGCGTAGGGGGTGGGTTCTGATGCTGAAGTTAACCGAGGTATCAAAGCTGTTTCACCCCGGTACGCCGGACGAGAAAATCGCGCTGATCGACGTTAACCTGCATCTGCGCCCGGGCGACTTCGTAACGGTGATCGGCAGTAACGGCGCCGGCAAATCCACGTTGATGAACATGATCTCCGGCGTGATCAAGCCGGACGCCGGAGAGGTTCGCCTAGGCGGCGTCGACATCGGCCATCTCCCCGAGCATCGCCGTAGCAAGTGGATCGGCCGCGTTTTCCAGGATCCGATGGCCGGCACCGCGCCGCATATGACGATTGAGGAGAACTTGGCGATGGCCTTCTCCCGCGGGAAACAGCGCGGATTTGCGCTCGGCGTGAACGCCAAACGCCGAGGGATGTTCCAGGAGCAACTGCGCCGGCTGGGCATCGGGCTGGAGAATCGGCTCCGCGCCAAGGTCGGCACGTTGTCCGGCGGGGAACGCCAGGCGCTCAGCCTGTTGATGGCGACATTCACCGAGCCGCAGGTACTGCTGCTCGATGAGCATACCGCCGCGCTGGACCCGGCTCGCGCCGAGCTGGTGACGAGGCTGACGCAGGAGATCGTCAGCGAACTGAAGTTGACTACGTTGATGGTCACCCACAACATGGAGCAGGCGATCCGGCTGGGTAACCGCCTGATCATGATGGACGGCGGCCGCATCATCCTCGACGTGGACGACACGAAGAAACGCGATTTGACGATGGAACGGCTGTTAGGCGAATTTGAGCGCATCAGCGGACACAAGTTGTCCGATGACCGCGTGATGCTGGGGAGTTAAATCACACTTCTAGAATGAGAAAGCGCGAGTATGGAGAGAAACTCTCCTTCCTCGCGCTTTTATTCGTGGGAGGTCATCTATCGCGAATCGCGCACCCGTACGCTGCTGTCCCGGCGAATTCCATCGCGAAGCAGCCAACCGTGCAAAAACCACTCAAATACGCCTACCACCAGTGTGATCGCCAGCATTTCGCCGAAGGACAATGTCCACTCCGCATTGGCGGCGATCGCCCACAGAAAGACGAAGACGAGCAACGCATCCACAAGGGTCGCAATCGTATTGTTCGTCCGCGGAAGGACGAAGAGATCCCCGAATAAATAGGCTAAAATGGACAACGCTAAAGCTGTCAGCAGCGCCGAAATGAATGAGGCGTTGCTTAAGATCATCAACATGGTGATGAGGATGACCCCGTTACCAAGCAATTTGACGAGAAACTTGTCCAAGCCTGACACCTCCTTGTTTCTAACGCTTAATTTCTCCTGACGGGAATGCGGCTATGCATGAACTTCATTTCATAAGATCAACTCATTTCACGCGGAAAGTGGGACATTTAAATGGAACCAACCCAGGTTTATGATTGCATAATCATAGGAGGCGGAATTGCCGGATTGCAGGCTGCGATCCAATTAGGGCGATATTCGGCGCACCGAGTGCTGGTTATTGACGCCGGTTTTGGGAGATCGACGTTATGTCAGCAGTATCATAACCTGTTAGGTTTTCCCGATGGGATTTCCGGTCAAGAGCTCCGCAGCCGGGGGAGAAGACAAGCGGAATCCTACGGTGTAGAATTCGTGCTGGATACGGTGAAAGGAGCCCGGAAACGGGAAGGACGGTTGCAGGTCGACACGTTAAGCGGAACGGGGTATACCGGTAAGACGGTGCTTTTGGCCACCGGCGTACTTGATCGTTTTCCAGATGTCCCAGGTATGGTACCCACATTAGGGCTCAGTGTGTACGTCTGTCCGGATTGCGACGGGTACGAGATCCAAGACCGGAAAACGGTATTAATGGGCGCCGGCCGCACCGGGGCGGAGATGGCGCTTCTATTGGCGGAACGTACCCGAGACTTAACCTATATCAATCACGAACGGACGGACGTTGCGCCGCAACTGCTGCACCAAATGGCGGAACGGGGGATCCGCTACGAGGAAGGAGAAATCGCCGAGGTGCAGCACACCGAAGGTTTTATCCGCAGCGTGATGCTGAAGGATGGTCGAAGTTTCGCAGCTGAACGAGGATTTATCGCTTTTGGCGGCAACGAGGTTCACTCCGGGTTAGCGGCACAGCTGGGCGTAACCATTTCCAACAATCGCCACGTGGAAACCGACCCTCGCACGAAGCAAACGAGCGTACCTGGCGTCTGGGCTGCCGGCGATTTGGGTGTTCATGCCGAACAAGTCAGCGTAGCGATGGGGGAAGGTTCAATTGCCGCAATTTGGATTCATAAAGCGTTAAGTCCGTGCTATAATCAGTTGAACGGAGGGGAGGCAGAGGATGATTCTTGAAGTAGCTCAACTGCAAGTTAAGCCGGGCACGATCAATGATTTCGAAAGTCAGTTCCGCAAGGCTTCCAAAATCATCAGCCGGATGGACGGTTATTTGGGACATGAGCTCCATAAATGCGTGGAGACGGAGAACAAATACATCCTGCTTGTGCGTTGGCAGTCGATTACCGCGCATGAGGTCGGGTTTCGCCAATCACCTGATTATCAGGAATGGAAGGCGCTGCTTCATCATTTTTACGATCCGTTCCCGACGGTGGAACACTACGTTCAGATTAAACACGAAACGGACTAGGAGGGGAAGAAGATGGAACAAGCGATTTGGCGGCAGCTTGAATTCGTACGCACTCAAACTTTGAAGCTGGCTATAACCTTACCAGAGGAGAAGGTATTGGTTGTCCCTCAAGGTTTCCGCAATCATATCTTATGGAATTTGGGACATCTTGCCTTAGTCACGGATAAATATGCATTTACCTTTACAGGACGAACGTCTGAGCTTCCGGCGATCTATCAAGAGCTGTTCGCCAATGGGACGTCCCCGTTGGAATGGACCTCGGAAAGTCCAGGTTTGAACGACATTCTAGGGGTGCTGGAAGCACAACCCGAACGGGTGAAAAGGGTATTAGCCGGACAACTTGAGGAACCCATCGAGCCTTATTCGACCTCCAGCGGTTACCGGATCGAAAACGTAGGACAGTTGATTAACTTTACGACGTATCATGAAGGCATGCATTTTAGCATGATCAAGCTCTACAATAAAATCATTCAAGGATCGTGAGCACGTACATATGACAGAACAATTGAATTTTGACTATACGATTGAGGACGCGCTCCCCGAGGATTTGTCGGCCATCGTCGCCATTTACAATGAAACGATCGCCGGACGGATGGTCACGGCCGATTTAGAGCCCGTGAGCGTCGACGCCAGACGGAAGTGGTTTGACGAGCATTCTCCCGATTTCCGGCCGTTATGGGTCATGAAATCCGGCGGACAGATCATCGCCTGGCTCAGTTTTCAATCTTTCTACGGTCGTCCGGCTTACAATGGGACGGCGGAGATCAGCATTTACATCACCGAAGCCTACCGATCCCGAGGGATCGGCGGAATCCTGCTGAATCAGGCGATTGACGCCAGCCCCCGAATCGGTGTGCATACGCTGCTTGGGTTCGTGTTTGGACATAACGAACCGAGTCTTAAGCTTCTTAGCAAATTTGGCTTTGAACGGTGGGCGCATTTGCCCCGCGTAGCCAATTTGGACGGCGTGGAACGGGATCTCATCATCTTGGGGAACCGTGTTCAGCCGTAATATGTTTTTGGGGAATGGGGAACGAATCATTTGAACGAATGGATTAAACAATTGACGGACTGGTTTTTGGAGACGACCCATCTGGGCGGTTATTCCATCCTCCTTCTCACCATCCCGCTTGCCGTGGTGCAGGGGATCTTTGGATTTTTTCCATTTGCCACGATCGTCATGCTGCATATTTCCCTGCTGGGGATCATGAACGGCCTGTTGGCAAGCTGGATTGCCGGGACGGCGGCAGGGATGATTGTATATTTGATGTGCGGATATTTCTTTGCGGATTGGTTTAACCGCAAGTGGATGGGCAAGCTGCAGAAATACGGAAAATGGCAAAAAGGGCTGGACCGTTACGGCGTTTGGGCGGTGATTTTCTTGCGCACGGTTCCGATTATGCCCAACAATTTAATTTCGTTTATGTCGGCCATTTCCAACCTGAAGCTGAGTTCATACACCTGGTCCAATCTGATCGGTAACTTATCGAGCATTTGGCTGTTCGGCATATTAAGCGCATCGATTGTTTTTCCAGGAGTGAATCTTCGGGAACTGATCCTTTCGTATGCCGTGTTTCTGCTCGTTCTGGGAATCGCTTTTGTTGTACGAAGCCGTAATATATCAAACAAGAAAAGAGGCATGACGCCTTAGCATGGATCTGCCGCTTAATTGGATAAGCTACAGAGAGAACAAGAAAGGATAGGGGGCGAAACGTTTGAACGCTCAGGAACAGGCCATATCTGGAAGCCCTGCGGCGAAACGACGGAAGCTGTTGTTCAGCGCAGGGCTCAGTTGGATGTTTGACGCGATGGACGTCGGCATCATTTCGTTTATTGCCGCCGCCTTGGCAATGGAATGGAGCTTGACGCCGCAACAGACCGGCTTCTTTACGGCAATTAACTCGGTGGGGATGGCCTTTGGCGCGGCCATTGCCGGTTATATGGCGGACAAGTTTGGTCGCAAATCGGTATTGCTGTGGACCTTGCTGATTTTCTCCGTCGCCAGCGGATTATCTGCCGCCGCCACGAGCTTTGCCATGTTGTGTGTGTTGCGTTTTATCGCTGGATTTGGCCTCGGCGGGGAGTTGCCTGTCGCATCCACGTTGGTGTCCGAATCGGTCCCAGCCGCTGAACGCGGAAGAGCCGTCGTCCTGTTGGAAAGTTTCTGGGCTGCAGGCTGGATTGCGTCCGCGTTGATTTCCTATTTTATTATCCCGGATTACGGATGGCAGACGGCTTTTATCATCGGAGCTGTACCTGCGTTCTATGCACTCTATCTGCGCAAGTCCATCCAGGATCCGGTCCGGTTTAAGGAGCAAGCGAGGAAGAGTAAAGGGCAGGGGCCTTCCTTCGGGGAGCGGTTCAAGTCGGTTTGGGCTTCTTCACACCGCCGCTCGACCATGATGCTTTGGATTCTGTGGTTTACCGTCGTTTTTTCCTACTACGGCATGTTCTTGTGGCTGCCTTCGGTGATGGTGCTGAAAGGCTTCAGTCTGGTCAAAAGCTTCGAATATGTGTTAATTATGACGTTAGCCCAATTGCCGGGGTATTTTACGGCCGCTTATTTTATCGAGAAATTCGGACGTAAGTTCGTGCTGGTGTTATATTTGCTGTTAACCGCGGTTAGCGCGGCCTGGTTCGGCAATGCGACAAGTGAAGGAATGCTGATTGCGGCCGGTGTGTGCTTGTCCTTCTTTAATCTTGGGGCATGGGGTGGAATGTACGCTTACACACCGGAACTGTACCCGACCCGAGTACGATCAACCGGGGTTGGACTGGCCGCTTCGTTCGGCCGGATCGGCGGCATTATCGCCCCGTACCTGGTTGGCATGTTGGTTGCCCGTGAAATTGCAATAGGCAGCATCTTCTGGATGTTCTTCGTGACGATTCTGGTCGGAGCACTGGCGGTATTCTTACTTGGGACCGAGACGCGGGGGAAGGAACTGGCGGATTAAAAAACAGCAAATTGCTGCTGGAATCGCAACAACTTGCTGTCATTTAGCCGCTCTATGCCTAAAATGTATCCAGGGATTCTCCCGGTTTCAGGGCATGACCTTGTATACCAATACGCTTAAGCTCTGCCGCAAACCGTTCTCCGTCTTGGGCAATCGCGTCAAACGTATTGTAATGCACAGGTACGACGTGTTTAGCACCAATCCATTCGGCCGCGATCAGCGCATCGTCAGGCCCCATCGTAAAGTGGTCGCCGATCGGCAAGAACGCCAAGTCGACCGGCCGGCGCAAGCTGACCAACTTCATATCGCTGAATAGGGCGGTATCGCCGGCATGGTAGAGCGTAAACCCATCCAGGTCGAGCAGAATGCCTGCGGCCACGCCAAGATAGATGCTCACGCCGTCCTGGTTGACGGAGGTACTGTGGAGCGCCGGGACCCACTTCAGCTTGCCGAATGAGAATATGCGAGAACCGCCAAGGTTCATGCCTACGGTTTGTAGTCCGGCATTGGCCAAATAATCGGCGAGCTCAACGATGGCAATAATCGGGGCGTTGTTTCGCCGGGCGATGCTTTCTGCATCGGCGATATGGTCGGAATGACCGTGGGTAAGAAGGACATAGTCGACTTGAATGTCATCGGCTGCGACGGCGGCTACCGGATTGCCGGTCAGAAATGGATCGATGACAAGCCGATGCTTCCCCGTATCCACCAGGATGCAGGAGTGTCCCCAGTAAGTAACTTTCATTCCAATCACCTCTTATGGAAAAGATATCCTTCATGTCCTATTATAGCCGCCTTGGACAGGCAAGTCACATCTCACGAGATGAGGAGCAGCATATACGCATATAATCTCCATAGATTGGGATGGAGGAGCGGTTTGCGGCAGGTTTGGAGGCTTTTGATTCGGGTAATCTTAATTGACAAACTTGATGATGTTACGGAGGGAAGGACCCGGTTTGAAAATTATCATTACGCAAAGCGAAGCTGTGGAGAAGGGAATTTGGCCGCAGGTCAGAACTTCGTTCGGTCTGACGAAAGAGGACGAGGTTTGGGAGCAGGAACAATTTATCCTTACCGAGGAGCAGGCACGTGAATGGGGACTGATTCGGTAAAGGATCTTTGGTAAAAGGAGGAGTTAATATGAAAATCGAAGTGTGGTCGGACTTTGTCTGTCCGTTTTGTTACATCGGCAAACGCCGTCTGGAGAAGGCGTTGGAGTTATTTGATTACCGGGATGAAATCGAAATTGTATACCGCAGCTTTGAACTGGATCCGGTTGCCCCGAAAGACACGGAGTCGAGCATCCATGAATTATTGGCGGTCAAATACGGCCTTAGTTTGGAGCAAGCCCAGGAGTCAAACCGCAATGTGGCGCAGCAGGCTCAGGCGGAAGGGCTAACGTATAACTTTGATACCATTGTACCGACAAATACGTTTGACGCCCATCGAGTGGCACATTATGCCGGGGAGCAGGGAAAAGCGAAGGAAATGACGGAGCGGTTGTTCCGAGCTTATTTTACGGATTCCTTGCATATTGGAGAACGAGAAACGCTGGTGCGCTTGGCCGAGGAGGTTGGCCTGAACGGCTCCGCGGTTCGGGATTTGCTGGAGCAAGATGCTTATGCCGATGAAGTCCGCGAAGATGAGGACGAAGCTAGACGGCTCGGGATTCGAGGAGTACCGTTCTTTGTGCTGCGCGGCAAGTATGCGGTGTCCGGGGCTCAGCCGTTGGAAATTTTTCAAGGCGCATTACTTCGGGCTTGGGAGGATCGGGAGTAACCTTTGTCGAATAAGAAGAGTAGAGGAACACAAAAAACGCTGATCCTTAGGGATCAGCGTCTCGTTCCATGAACATAATAAAAAATAAAACTTGTATGAGCTAATGAACTGTGGTAAAATGACGGATAGCCACTCAAAAAGCAATCACGCAATAATCTCCTCAATAATAGCATAATACCAATGATTTGTCAAATGGATATACCGGTTCTAGAGACATAGAATGGTTTTCGCATTTTTTTCATTTTTTAGGGTGGGGGTCTGGAAGATGACTGAGGACTTGAAGCATAATGAAATGGAATACACCGACGATCTGACGTTACCGCCAGGGATTAAAATCGATGACCCGGTAAGAATGTACCTGAAAGAAATCGGACGGGTGCCTCTGTTATCTGCAGAGGAGGAAATTCAGCTCGCACAACGTATCGAGAACGGCGACGAGGAAGCGAAACGTCGTCTGGCTGAAGCGAACCTCAGATTGGTTGTCAGCATTGCTCGACGTTATGTCGGGCGTGGGATGGTCTTCCTGGACCTGATTCAAGAGGGCAATATGGGTCTCATCAAAGCGGTGGAGAAGTTCGATTACTCAAAAGGGTTCAAGTTCAGTACCTACGCCACTTGGTGGATTCGTCAAGCCATCACTCGGGCGATTGCTGACCAGGCAAGAACGATTCGGATACCTGTGCATATGGTGGAAACCATCAATAAACTGATCCGCATCTCGCGGCAGTTGCTTCAGGAGATCGGACGTGAGCCGACGCCGGAGGAAATCGCCAAGGAGATGGATCTGACGCCGGATAAAGTGCGGGAGATCATGAAGATCGCACAGGAGCCGGTATCGCTGGAGACGCCGATAGGGGAAGAAAATGATTCGAACCTGGGCGACTTCATCGAGGATCACGACGCTCCGGCACCGGCGGAAGCAGCAGCTTATGAGCTTCTGAAAGAGCAGTTAGAGGAAGTCTTGGATACCTTGACTGAACGTGAAGAGAATGTGCTTCGGCTCCGCTTCGGTATGGATGACGGCCGGACGCGGACGTTAGAAGAGGTGGGGAAGGAGTTTGGCGTAACCCGGGAACGGATTCGCCAGATTGAAGCTAAGGCACTTCGTAAATTACGGCATCCAAGCCGCAGTAAACGGCTGAAGGATTTTATGGAATAACAAGTAAGCTCCCTAGGGATCATCCTTAGGGAGCTTTGTTTATTATGCACGCCGCCGTTTAGGGCGGGGCGAGGCTTGAATCGGGCGCAGCGATTTCACAAGTTTGGCGGGCAACGGGCGAGTACACATGTATTTGCCGTTTTTGCCTCTTTGGGGTCGAAGCAGCCGACCGTTAACCGGTTTAGCAACGCGAGCGCCGAACACCTGCATAAACCATTCGATGGGATAAGAGATGGACAGCATCCCGTTCTCCGATCCGGCAAAATTGACCGCTGCTGCGAGATTGCCTTTGCTCGTCAGCCAAACCGAACCGGAGTCCCCTTCCAGCGAAACCGGACGCTTGCCACGGATCACGCTTTGGTCTTTGAAGGTGATTGTCCCCAAATTGCCGTAATCCCCGTAATCAACCTGAACATCGGTATGAATCGATTCCACGGTACCGGTCACGGCCCCTGTTGTGCGGCCAACCTTCTTCAGGCGGTCGCCAACTTTATAGGTACGGACATGGCCGGGGATGGTGCCATAGACGGCATAAGTCGGCTTGAGCAAGGATTGCCTTAATGGCTTGGCGGTCGCCGCATCGAGATAATTGGGTCGTTTCCGGCTCAGTTTGGTGACCCGTTCCAGCTGACCGATCCGGTCTCTGGCAGTTGTGCCTCCATCAGCACCGCCGGGCTGGAGCGTGGGGGAGAAACGCCCGGTATTGTTATCGGCGAGGACGTGGTTGTTGCTCAGGATCAAGCAGCTACATCCGTTTGCGTCACTGCTGACGATGAGGCCGGCCGTGCCGGAAGCATCAGCCGTGCCGACACTGTAGCCGGCTACAACCGGCCGGATTCGGCGAGTGAACTTGCCGCTTCGCTTGCAGAAGCGGGGAGAACGGACGACGCGAAACGGTACGCCGGACCGGGGTTTTAAGTATCGGGGTAAAGAGGGGGTGCGTTTAGACTTCGCGTTTTTCTTGGATGCGGCGGTGGTTGACAAGGCATCGGCAAAAACGATGATAGCTGCGCCTCGTTTGGGGCGTTTAGGGTCCCGCAGGCCGACGCCAACGCCGTGGACTCCGTTCTTCTTCAGCATGTTTCCAGCAATACGCTGCTTCAGCAAATAAGCTTTACGAAAACTGGCCAACAGAAATCACCTTTTCTCGCATGATCGCGGATTTGCTGTATAGTATGCAGCTGCCGGCACGCTTGATCGTTATACGGGCGTATGCCTTAAGTTTTGGACGTCTTTGCTGTTAGGCGATCAGCCAACCGCCCAGCCAAGCACAAGTCATACCTAGCAGAGCCGAGGAAAGGACATAAAGGGCGGCTTGAAGTTTGTACCCCTTTCCGATTAACGTCACTGTCTCGTAACCAAAGGTGGAGAAGGTTGTGTAAGCACCGCAGAAGCCGGTTCCGAGCATCAACCAACTCCAGTCAGGCAGGGCGTTCCTTGCATGCAGTCCGGCTAGGATGCCAAGCAGCAGGGAGCCGCTGAGGTTGATCACCCATGTTCCCCAAGGAAAAACCGAACCTCGATGGGCAGATCGAGAGGAAACCCACTGTCCCAAATAATAGCGCAGAAGCGTCCCGAGGATCCCGCCCAATCCAATGATGCTAATCATGCGTGATCACCTGCCTTAGGGGTACGCATTTTTTGGCCCAAATTGACCCCGGCCCAAGCCATCAGGAGACCCCCAATTAAACTGGATAATAGATAGGCGAGCGCTATCGCAAGATGTCCGGAATCTAGGGCGTCTACCGTCTGCACCGTGAAAGTAGAGAACGTCGTAAACGCGCCGGTAAACCCTGTTCCTGCCCCAATACGTACACTCGGATGGATGTTCCGGATGGCGGCAACGGTAAACAACCAGCCGAGAAATAGGCATCCAGCCCAATTGATCAGGAGGATAGGTACAGGGAAAGCTCCAGCAGCTGGAATCCAGAGGGACAGGCCATAACGAAGAAGGGTCCCAAGGAATCCGCCAAGGATTAAAGCAAGGATGTTCAATGCAATCAACCTCCTGAAAATAGACAGACCCCTACCAGAGGATCTGGTAGGAGTCATCAGCTCGAAACGAGCGGTTCAGGCGAACTCCATCGCCTTGTTGCGTTGGCACCATTTTATGCGATTGGGGGACAGCTCGTCAATAACGATTACGTGATGATCGTGATCGTTGGCGCAGAAATCGTCGGTTGGGTCGTGATGGCGGAAGCGACGCCGCTAAAGCTGCCGACTTCAAGCTGAATAGGGATCCCGGCGGTTAAATCCACAGTGCTCAGCACCAGGCTAGCCGCCGTCAGGGTTGACAACGAGGCTTGCTGAATTACACCGTTGATATATACGTTAAAATAATCGCTCCCGGTAAGCTCTGGTAAATCCGTAACTGCGCCATCGGCATCGTCCACGAAACTGGCGGCCGGAATCGTCGTATCGGCAGCACCGATCATCCCCGCCGTCAAGGTGGCGAAGTAACGGGTGACCGCCGGCGTCACGGTGGTTGTGACGGCACCTCCGGATGCGACTGGAACGGAAGCTACTGCGGTAAATACAGGTTTTATCACAGGCACGCATGTTCACCTCCTAATCTTAGTGGGTATCGAGAGATTCGATACATCATATCTAATGTTGTGATCGCATTAATAGAAACGGCGTAAGGCCTCCGTTGAACATGGATTTTCAGGAGCATTTCGGTCGAGTATATCGCCCATGCGTACCTAGCCTGTTGTTCATAAGATACGAAAGAAGGTAAGAAAGGGCTAGGTCGGTCAGGGGGAAGAGTTGGATGGGGACTGAACAAGAGGTGTTTGTTGGGGCTATTGGTGTTCATCAACGGAGGGCTGCGACTAAAAAGGGAAAGAAATGCCCAGCAAGGGGACGCCGCCGCCGGAAGAAGGGAAGCGTGTCCGCTCCGCGGAAACAGCTCCGTCGATCCGCGCGGCTTCTGGAGCGCTGTCGCAAGGAGCTGCGACGGATAGAACGCCAGGCCCCCGCGACAGGGCTAATCCCGGACACGCACGGTAGAGAAATATCCTTGGCCGAGATGAGGGGCGCGCCGGGGGCGACCGGCCCAGTAGGTCCCGAGGGACCGCAAGGCGCGCCGGGGGCGACCGGCCCAGTAGGTCCCGAGGGACCGCAAGGGCCGCCTGGACCCGCTGTGGGCGCCATTCTTGTGAGTACCGTTGTGTATCGCTACTTTTATGCGCCTCCAGCCGATTTGACCGGAACCGTCGACATTCCCGCCAATCAGTTTACGGATGATAAGGGCAGCCAGCCGTTGGCTTTTGCCGGAACCGGCGCGGGCTCCTACGCTAATCTCTTCATCAACGGCATGATGCAGGAAGGTCGGTTGTACACGTTGGCGCCCGAGTCTTTGACGTTGGAGCTGGGTCAGGATATGATAGTCGCAGGCACGCCGATTATTCTGGAAAACGTGCAAATTACCGCCCAAGCCATAAGTTGATAGGGGGGATTCGGTTGAAGGTTAAGGGCATTAATCATTTCTGTTTTTCCGTATCCGATTTGGATCGATCCACGGCGTTTTATGAGCAAGTCTTTGGGGCAATCCCTTTAGTTAAAGGCCGCAAGCTGGCCTATTTTGACTTGGACGGGCTATGGATTGCACTGAATCAGGAGGACATTCCACGCAGTAAGGAGTATCGTACCTATACCCATATCGCTTTTACGATCGAGGAGAGGGATTTCGCGGCTTACATGAATCGTCTTCGGGAATTGAACGTTGAAATGCTGCCGGGACGCGAGAGAGACCTTCGGGATCAGAAGTCGATTTATTTTTTGGACCCCGATGGGCGTATGTTCGAATTCCACACCGGCACGCTAAAGGACCGATTAGATTACTATAAAGCGGAGAAAGATCACATGCACTTTTATTGATCCCGATAAATTGATAGAATAGGACATAAACTAAAAATTTTAACAAAGTAGGTCACCATGAAAAAGTTTAAAAAGTTCTACATTGAAACGACCAGTATCTGCAACTTGGCCTGCAGTTTCTGTCCGCCGACCCATCGTCAGGCGCAGTTTATCAAAATTGAGGATTTTCGCAAGATTCTGGACGACATCAAGCCGCATACGGACTATATTTATTTTCACGTAAAAGGCGAGCCATTGCTGCATCCCAAGATCGACCAGTTGCTCGATATCAGCCATGAAAAAGGTTTTAAGGTGAACATTACAACCAACGGTACGCTGCTTCCCAAAGTTCGCCATAAGCTGCTGGGCAAGCTGGCGCTGCGGCAGATGAATTTCTCGCTGCATAGCTTTGACGGACATGAAGGCTCAACCGACCGGGAAGGTTACCTGAAGAGCGTGTTATCTTTCGTCCGGGAAGCGGTAGCTTCATCGGATCTCATTGTTTCCTTCCGTCTATGGAATTTGACCCAGGACAATGAAACGAACCTCCAGTGCATGCGCAATCGTGAGACCCTTGAAATCATCGAACAAGAATTCAACCTCGATTACCGTATCGAGGAGAAAGTTATGCCCGGAAGCGGCGTTAGGTTAGCCGAGCGGATATATCTTAACCAGGATCATGAATTTGAATGGCCGGATCTGCGGGCGCCGGAGGATGATGGAAAGGGCTTCTGCCATGCTTTGCGCAACCAGGCCGGGATTTTAGTGGATGGAACGGTGATCCCATGCTGTCTGGATGGGGAAGGCGTTATTAACCTTGGGAATGTGTATCAGACACCATTCTCGGAGATTGTGGAAGGTGAGCGAGCGAACCGACTCTACGATGGGTTCTCCCGGCGCGAAGCGGTGGAGGAGCTATGCCGGAAGTGCGGGTATCGCAAACGGTTCGGCGGTGGGGCGTAAGGTTACGAGAATAGTAGCAAAGAAGGAGCCGAAATCGGCTCCTTTTAGTTTACCCGGATTTTAATTCCAGTTAAGGTGATATCGTAACGCTATTTGCGAAAAATCCAGACTTTGGCGAAAAATAGAGTGAAGAAATCATCTTGTAATTTCGGAAAAGGGTGGATTTTAACTGTGGTTTCGATAAATAAGGTGATGAAACATCGCTATCTTTGCGCAAAAATCAGATCAATCCTTCGATAGCGTTACTATGACACGCTATTCCGAAACAGTAACGGCTAGCTTACCAGCTAGTTTTCAGCTTGGCCGGATCGATCTTCGGCACCAATCCTTCGGCAGCCGCCCGATCCAGCAGCCCGCGGATCGCCGCGTATCCGTCATCGCCTAAATCGGCCGTGTACGGGTTAACGTACAGTCCGATATGTGCTTGCGTGACCTCGGGCGACATCTCCTGCGCATGGCTCAATACATAAGCGGCCGAAGCGTCCGGGTGTGCCCAGGCGTATTCCACGGATTCCCGCGTCCAGCGGGCAATCGCGGCAAGATCTAGCGAACGACGGGCAATGATGGCGCCAAGCGGGATGGGCAAACCCGTGTCGGCTTCCCACCAGTTCCCCAGGTCCTGAAGCAGGTTCAGCCCATAATTTTGATAGGTGAAGCGGGCTTCATGGATCACCAGGCCGGCGTCGATGTCGCCGCGCTTCACAGCTGGCATGATTTCATCGAACGGCATAACGAGGATCTCGCCGATTCCGCCGGGAACATGCTGCGCTGCCCATAGCCGGAACAGCAGATAGGCGGTGGACCGTTCGCTGGGAACCGCAACGCGGCGACCCGACAGGGAGGAAGGTGAGGCTGCGCCTGCCGTCAAAACCAGCGGTCCGCAGCCCCGGCCTAGTGCCCCGCCGCAAGGGAGAAGCGCGTACTCGTCCAACACCCAAGGAAGGGCGGCGTAGGAGATTTTCAGCACCTCAGGCCCGGTGCCGGAAGCCGCCCACCCGTTCGTGATATCAATATCTGCATAAGTGACGTCCAGCTCGGGCGCACCGGGAATTAAACCATGCACCCAGGCATGGAACACAAAGGTATCGTTAGGGCAAGGGGAAAAAGCGATATTCATGATTGCAGCACCTCCGGTAGTTTAGCGCAGGCTTGCTCTAAAGCCTGCAGGGCATCGCCGATCTTCCACAAATCCCGCTGGCGTGGGCCTATTGCGTTGGAAATAGCACGCAGCTCCAGCACGGGAATGCCAAATTGACGGGCGGCCTCGGCAACGCCAAAGCCTTCCATCGCTTCGGCACCGGCGCCAGGATAACGCTCAGCCAGGGATTGAGCTGTTTCCGCCGTTCCAGTGACGGTGGATAACGTCAGGATCGGACCGTGGTGGACCGGCAGCTCGGCTTCTCGCAGCGCATCCGCCCAGCGAGCTGCTAGCTCGTCCGCTACGGCGATCCGGGGCGAGCCGAATCCCAGCTCGTCCACTCCGGCGAAGCCGTCAGGCGTCTCCGCGCCGAGGTCAGCGGCGATGATTTCGCTCGCCACCACGAGCGAGCCAACGCTGGCGATTCCGGCGAATCCGCCGCCGATCCCTACGCTGAGGACGAGGCTGTATGCGCCGCCGTCAGCAGCTTGGCCGGCACGGGCCAGCACGGCCGCCGTTGCCGCCGCCGCTGACGCCGGACCCACGCCGGCCAGTCGCACTTCGGCGCCTTCGTAACCGCCGAGTCCGCGCAAGACCGCCTGTTGCTCGGCTTCCACCGCCGTCATGATCAGAATTTTAGGATGAGGTCGATAACTCATATATCAAGAACAGCTCCTTAGTCTATGGACAAATTCACTCTTCAAATTATAAAACTCTGCTGCGCGAAAACCAAGTCAGGTTTTGACAATCCGGTATATCGTCAACCGCGGACCTTGACCAGCAAACAAAAGGACCCGCGCTCGCGTAACGCGATAACGGGTCCAGCCACCGGTTAGTTTTAAGCTCTTTGGTACTGAACCGGACGCTCAAGCGACGTGCGCAGAGCTTTGGCAGCATCGTACGGCCAATAAGGGTTGCGCAGCAACTCGCGGCCGAGGAATACCAAATCGGCTCTTCCATTGCCAAGAATTTCTTCGGCATGAGATGGGTCGCTGATCAAGCCAACAGCACCGGTAGCGATTTCTGCCTGACGGCGAATTTGCTCGGCCAGGTTCACTTGATATCCTGGAAACGGACGGATTTGCGCCGGAACCAATCCGCCTGAGCTGCAATCAATTAAATCAACGCCTTGCGCCTTCATACGGCGGGAATAATCAATATATTGCTCTAGGGAGTTGCCCTCGGGATCGTATTCATTCGCAGAAACCCGAACAAACAGCGGGCCGTTCCAAACCGAATTTACCGCTTCGATCACTTCACTCAACAGCCGGTAACGACCGTCGGCGTTTCCGCCGTATTCGTCTTCCCGGTGATTGGTCAGTGGAGATAGGAATTCGTTCAGTAAATAACCATGAGCCCCATGGATCTCGATGACGTCAAATCCGGCCTCCTTAGCGCGGCGGGCGCCATCGCGAAAGCCTTCGACAATCCGACGAATATCGTCCGCATCGGCGGCTTTCGGCGTTTTCTTCTCCGGGAACGGAATGGCCGACGGGGCGATGATCGTCTCTACGAGCTCAGCTTTCCGTCCGGCATGAGCTAGCTGAATACCGATTTTGGCGCCATTTTGGTGCGCGAGTTGGACGAGTTCCTTCAATCCGGTTACGTGTTCGTCGCTCCAGATGCCAAGATCCCTATAGGTGATTCGGCCTTCCGGCACGACGGCTGTCGCTTCGATGATGATTAAGCCAACACCGCCGACGGCGCGGGACGCATAATGTACCCGGTGCCAATCGTCGATTTTTCCGTCCGGGTTCGGGGAAGAATATTGGCACATCGGAGACATAACGATCCGGTTATTAAAGGTGACCTGTTTGATCGTATACGGGGAAAATAGTTGAGCACTCATTGATACCACTCCTTAGCTGATTCAAAATCTTCGAAATAAACCCATGACAATATCCATGTTAGTCGATCGGATTATAACTTACAAGTATGAACCCTTCTTGACCCAACACCGAGAATCGGTTAAGATAGCAAACGAATCGTTGCCTAGGGTTCCGCGGCGGATATATGAGCCGGGCTGGTCCAAGAGGGAACGCACGGCCGCCGAAAGTGCCGTGGACACGGAGGGACAAAAGCCCGGGAGATATCGCTTTTTGATATCTTTCGGGTTTTATTTTTTTTCATGAAGGAGAGGATCTTGCAGCATGAAACGCGATTGGGGGTTAGTTGGCATTGCCGGCATATTTGAGATTGGATGGGTGATTGGCTTGAAGCATGCCAGTGATGTGCTCAGTTGGGGCGGTACGGCGGTTTGCATCGTGATGAGCATGTATCTGCTTATTCTGTCTGGACGACGCCTGCCGATCGGAACGGTCTATGCCGTGTTTACAGGGATCGGCACGGCCGGTACGGTGATCGCGGAGATGGTGTTGTTTGGAGAGCCGTTCCGCTGGGTCAAGCTGATGCTCATTCTGCTGTTGCTTGTCGGCGTCGTCGGCCTGAAGATGGTGACTGATGGCGAGTCGCAGCAGGAAGGGAGGGCCTAACCGATGGATTGGATTCTGCTGGTTGTTGCCGGATTTGGCGAAGTACTGGGCGTGATCGGGATTAACAAAATCAATACCCGCAAGAGCTTAGGAGCATATGCCTGGATGGCCGGCGGTTTTCTGCTCAGCTTCTTGTTCCTGACCTTGGCGATGCGAACGATCTCCATGGGGACGGCTTATGCGGTATGGACAGGAATTGGCACGGCGGGAAGTGCCGTCGCGGGGATGATCCTGTATGGGGAATCCCGTGAGTGGCGTCGATTGTTGTTTATTGCATTCATCTTAGGCGCCGCAATGGGATTAAAGCTAATTAGCGAGTAAATGGAAGCTGCTCCGAGACGGATTGGTTTATCGACCGATGGGACACATTAAGAGGGGTTCCACACCTAATCCAGGCAGAAACGGAGCGAACAGATGAAATGAGCGATTTTTGGAATGCCGTCAAAACGAGAAGAAGTATTTATGCCATCGGGAAGGATATTCCGATTTCTGAGGATCAAATCGAGGAAATCGTGAAAAATGCGGTGCTCTATTCGCCATCCTCTTTTAACTCGCAAAGCGGCAGGGTTGTCGTATTGTTCAATGAGCAACATGATAAGCTTTGGGACCTCACGAAAGAGACGTTGCGCAAGGTTGTTCCGGCGGACAGCTTGGGTCCGACGGAAGAGAAGATGGCTTCCTTCCGCAGCGGCCGCGGTACCGTATTGTTCTTTGAGGATCAGGCGGTAATCGAAGGACTGCAGAAGCAATTTGCCCTTTATGCGGACAACTTCCCCGTCTGGGCGCAGCAATCCAACGGTCTCCTGCAGTATGTAGTTTGGACGGCCCTGGCGGATGAAGGCGTTGGCGCGTCCCTGCAACACTATAATCCGTTGATTGATGATGAGGTGCGTAAGGAATGGAGCGTCCCCGAGACCTGGAAGCTGATCGCGCAGATGCCTTTTGGGAAAATCGAAGCTCCGGCAGGCAACAAAGAGTTTGCCCCAATCGACAGCCGGATGAAGGTATTCAAATAGACAACAAAGCGTTTGGCTTAATGCCAAACGCTTTGTTATATCCGTTTATCTCGCTGTGGGAGCGGAGGTCAGCCAGATGTCCTTGAAATCCATCCAACCGAGGTTGTTAATCACAAGTCCGCGGATCGAGGGGTGAACGTACGTGTTCAACATACCATGAACCAGAAAGGTGACCTGCGCCTCTTCCTGCAGCCGAAGTTCGATCTGCTGCAGCAGCGCTCGACGCTTCTCGGGCCTGCTCGACGCAAAAACCTCATCCACGATACAGAACACCCAATGGCTCAACTCCGGTGGCATATGCAGCCGGATGAAGCTGTCTTCCTGCAAATAGCTCTCCAGCTCACATACCTCATCTTCCGCGAATACGAGGCACATCAGGATCGCATCGGATTCCCGCGCAGCCGATTTCGCCATCTCCGCTTTGCTGTGGTACATCACTTCAACCGGTATTCCGATCCCCGCACATTGCGACTTAATCCATTCGGCTTCCTCGCGTTCGAGATGATGGGCTGCAAGGCGGATAGGCTCGCCCGTATATCCGGTTTCCTCCAGCAGCTGGCAGGCAGCCGCCGGGTCGTGACGGTGGATCCCGAGCGTCGTGTCTTCGGTCGGCTGGAAGCTGCGCGCTGGATAACCGGATTTACCGGAAGCTCGGATCATTCCGGGGCGGTCGATCACCAGGTTCACCGCTTGCCGGAATGCCAGCGATTGCTGCGGTCCAAGTCGATTGCGGTTCCAGGAGATCAAACTACAACCTCGACTTAACGTCTCGATCCGTTTCCAATCGTCTTCAGCCCGGGCGGGAACTCGCGAATCGTTAACAATCAGCTGCTCCCACTTCAGCTTAGAGGAATTCGGGATATCGTCAGGCAGGAAGACCAGGGTTACGCCGTCCAAATAAGGTCGACCGAGAAAATATCCGGCGTGTACTTCAAGCTCCATCCGGTTCGGGCTCCAATGCGTAAGCCGGAAAGGGCCGGTCCCGCTCGGAAACTGCCAAAATGCGGTTTCGTCCTTGGTGAGTAAATCGGCAGGAAGGACGGAGGCACAAGATGAGCAGAGCAGGCGGGGAAGCAGCCAATTCGGTTGAAGCAACGTGAACACGACCGTTCGCGAGTCCAGTGCTTCGATACGTTGTAAGGTCGACATGAGCCAACGGTTCGTTGAATTCTCCTTTAACCGAGAAAAGGTGAAGACGACGTCCTCGGCGGTGAGCTCTTTTCCATGATGGAAACGAACGCCTTTGCGCAAGTGGAACGTCCAGGAGGTGCCTGTTTCGTTGGACTCCCAATTGTGCGCGATCATGCCGGAGACTTGACCTTGGTTTTGATCATATTGAACTAGACGGTCGAAGAGTTGACGCACGAGATGGGAGTCGAAGCCGTAAAACAAATGAGCGGGATCCAAGGTAAGCGGGGCTTTGTACACCGGCAGGCGGAATATGTCCCGGCAGCTTTGGCCCGCGGCCAGCTGCTTTTCCACGCCAAACTGGTCATTGAGCCATTGAATGAACCGTTCCCTTGCATGGATGTCTCCCTCATGCTGGTGCAGGAATTCGAAGGCTGACCGGTATTCCCCTTTTTTCGCTAGTTTTTGGGCTAGTTCGATGATGAAATTCTCCCGGTTTGCCCGAAAAACCAAACGCGAGCGATGCCCGCGCCCTCGCCCGGGTGACCACTCGATGAGACCCTCCTCCTGTAACTTGCGGATAATCAGCTTCACATTCCGCTCCGTACAATGAAATAGCTTCGTTAGCTCCTCCAGCGCCACCTCGATTTCGCGGGGCTCCGCCCAATCGCCGCCTATCTTGGAATAATGATCAAGCAGTACCATATAACGCTCTGCGGTCAACACCCTGATACACCTCCGTTGGACTCCCGCTTTTCATTTTTGTACACAAAAGGGGAAATGACTTTGGAATAGTATACTCTTTTTCTTCCTGCTTTTGAAGAAGATAATGGAAATATCCAGAAGGGCAGATGCAACCGCCCGACAGGCAAGGAGGTTGTCCTATGAATTACGAGGAGTTTTACCGGAGGGAAAGAGAGATCCAGGAGTTTCATCAGGTATTGAAAAGACCTGGCGGACCCCTATGCTTTGGGAGGAGAGGCGTTTCTGAACGTCCGCGAAAAGTCCGCACTAGAACGGGCAGCTTTGGCAAGGTGCTGCGGTCATTTTTTCAAATGTTCCAATAACTCCAAACGTTGAAAAATGCCTGCATCGGAAGATGCAGGCATTCGTATCTTAGGAGGTGCGTTCAGCGAAGACCTCCTTGAATTGCTCGGTAAGCAAAGGGACGACTTCGAACAAATCCCCGACGATCCCGTAGTCCGCTACCTTGAAGATCGGCGCCTCAGGGTCCTTGTTGATGGCGATGATGATCCGCGACTGGCTCATACCAGCCAAATGTTGGATCGCACCGCTGATCCCGCAGGCGATGTAAATTTCTGGAGTGACCACCTTGCCGGTCTGGCCGATCTGCAGCGCGTAATCGCAGTAACCTGCATCGCAGGCGCCGCGTGAAGCGCCGACAGCTCCGCCGAGGCAGTCCGCTAGTTCTTCCAACACCTTAAAACCTACAGCACTCTTGACTCCGCGGCCTCCGGATACAACGATCTTTGCCTCGGTGAGATCGACCTTGCCGGACACCTTGCGCACTACGTCTTTAAGGATGGTTTGCAGTGTCGAAGGCGGAGTGAACTCCAGCGGTACGATTGTGCCTGCAGCAGCGGCTGGGGCAGCGGGGGCGAGGTTGTTGGGACGAAGAGTTACGACTCCGGTGCCGTCAGTCAGAATGGTTTGTTCAAAGGCTTTGCCAGCGTATAACGGACGTGTAAATGTAATGCGGTTCCCGTCTTTATGAATAGCTGTAACGTCAGAGACTTGCCCGCAGGCAAGCCGAGCGGCGAGCTGGGGGGCGAGATCTCGGCCGATGGCCGTATGCCCAAGCAGAATCAGTTTCGGTTCATCCGGCAGTGCGTTCAACGCTTGTATCACCGCTTCGAAGGCCAGCTCTGGCTGATAGGTATGGAGTTCGGCATGATCGATTACCAGCAGTTGGCCCTCGATATAACGAGCCAGCTCAGCGGCCGCGTCATCCAATTGGTGACCAAGCAGTACAGCCGAGAGGTGATCGCCATCCTCCCGCAACAGATTGGCGGCGTGAAGCGCTTCCAAAGAAACCTGGCGAAGTTTCCCTTCCTTTGTCTCGACGATCACCACGTACGATTTACTCATGATTAACGCCTCCTTATGATTTAAATGACCTTCGCTTCGGAGCGCAGCAACCGAACCAATTCCTCCACTTGCTCGCCCGGTGTGCCGGATATCAGCTTGCCGGCTTGGCGTGCCGGCGGCAAGGAGATTCCAAGTCGCTGCGTTTTTGGCGTAATCTCGTCTTCGTTTAGTCCAAGATCGGTCAAGGATAACTCGCGGAACGGCTTCTTCTTCGCTTTCATAATTCCGGGAAGGGAGGGATAACGAGGTTCATTTAATCCTTGTTGCGCCGTCAATAAGGCGGGCAGTTTCACTTCGAGCGTTTCAGCATCGCCTTCAGCATCCCGCACGACGGTGGCTTGCTCTCCATTCACGGTGAGCTCGGTAATCGACGAGACGTGAGGGAGATCAAGCAGCTTTGCGAGTCGCACGGCGACTTGACCGGCCCCATTGTCAACCGAGAAGTTACCGCCCAGGATGAGGTCATAACTTTGCGTTTGCAGGAAAGCGGCGAGCAGACGGGAAATCCCGTATTCGTCCGTATGAATCGCCTCCGTGGCGATCCGGACAGCCTCGTCAGCGCCCATCGCTAACGCGGTGCGCAGCGCTTCCGCCGCTCGGTCCGGTCCGGCCGACACGACCGTTACCGAAACGCCATGTGCCTCTTTCAGGCGCAAAGCTTCCTCTACCGCGTATTCGTCATAAGGATTGATTACGAACTTAACCCCGTCCTCACTGACCTTTCCGTCGGTGATCACGATTTTTTCCTCCGTGTCGAAGGTTTGTTTCAGAATTACAACCACATGTTGCATGCTTGCCATCTCCTTTCAAGGTAAAAGTAGAATGAGGCAAAACAGAAACTGAAAACCGAGTTTGCGGAGGGTTATTTCTTAATTGCACGCAGAAAAAAGTCTACGGTGTTCTCCACCTGACCCGTAAGGGAGTACTTCATGCCTGAAATAAGCCAGGAGGTGACGACCTCGTCCAGCGCTCCGAAAATCAACTGCCGAGAAAGCTTCGTATCCAGGTTGGTGCGGAACGCGCCTTCTTCGATCCCTCTTTTCAGGATATGCTCGATTAGGGTGATATAGGGCTTCACGGCAACGCCGATCGCTTTGCGCAGCTCGAGGGAGCTTTGGCGCAACTCAATTTGAGTCACATATGCAAAATGCACGTTCTGTTCCAGATGGGTGAAATGAATTTCGCATACCTTTCGTAACGCTTCCTCGGCCGTGTTCGTTTCGCGAATGCTCTGATGGAACAACTCGACGAGCTTGCCCAGCCGATCCTGGAAGAGGGAAATCAGGATATCTTCCTTATTTTTGAAATATAAATAAATCGTACCGTCCGCAACGCCGGCTTCCTTGGCAATTTTGGACACCTGGGAGCCGTGAAACCCGTTCTCCGCAATGACTTTTTCCGCCCCATCCAAAATCATTTCAAATTTTTCCTGTTTCCTACTTGTCATCGGGCCACCTCAATGTTAAAATTTAAAACAGCTGAATGAACCGTCATTCATTTTCTTAATCTTAGGGGAACAACACCTTGGTTGTCAAGGTTGAATCCTTAAGATTTTAATTAAATTCCAATTTGTAAACGCTTACCACAGTTGTCCTACTCTAGAACTCATCGCAGTCGCAACAACTAACCCCCAACCATGAACAACCATCCAACAACGATCTGAACAAACCATTCAGGAACACTACTCGATCCAATGACAAAGAGTTATCCAAAAGGAGGGACGTGCGAATCATGATCACGTTTTGGTTAACGCTGAACGCGTTACTGTTCGCCGCTGTCACAGGATACGCCGTGTATTTGTTCTACCAAGCGGTATTCCGCCGATTCCTTTATCTACGGCTCGGCCGACCGATCGATTTCCGAGCAAGGCGGGGAGGCGCCCAAGGCGAGTTCTGGTCGCAAGTGTTTGGGCAGAAGAAGCTGCTCAAGGACCGCAAAAGCGGGTTGATGCACATAGTTGTGTTCTACGGATTTATCGTGCTGCAGTTCGGGGCGATCGATTTGATCGTCAAGGGATTGTCGCGCGGAGGTCATCTTCCGCTGCCCGCCTATGATCTGTTCGGGTGGTTCCAGGAGTTCACCGCGCTGGCGATTCTGATCGCCATGGGTTACGCCGCTTACCGTCGTTATATCGAAAAGCTTCCCCGTTTGAAGAAAGGTTGGAAACCCGGCATCGTCGTGATTTTTATTTACTCTCTGATGGCTTCGGTTCTGTTGTCGCTAGCTTTCGAACGCGTATGGATGGGGCTTGAATTTTCTTGGTACAGTCCTGTATCCTCGGGCATCGCCGCCGTGTTCGCCGGTTTGCCTGCCGCCACTGCGGAAGTCGTCTTCTATGTGTTCTGGTGGCTGCACTTATTGATCTTACTTACCTTTCTCGTCTATGTGCCACAGTCGAAGCACTTCCATCTCATCACCGCACCCCTCAATATTTGGCTGCGCCGCCGGGAACCGCATGGCCAACTGCAGAGCTTGAACCTTGAAGACGAAGAAGCAGAAAGCTTCGGCGTTGGCAACATCGAAGACTTCACGCAAAAGCAAATGCTCGACTTCTACGCTTGTGTGGAATGCGGCCGTTGCACCAGTGTATGCCCCGCGGCCAGCACCGGCAAAACGCTGTCGCCGATGCATCTGATCACGAAGCTGCGTGATCATCTCACCGAGAAGGGCGCTGCGGTAACAGGTAAATCGCCTTGGGTGCCGGCGAATGTGTTCGGCTCCGCCAGCGTCCATACCGTAGCGGCGGGTGCAGGGGACGCAGTTGTACCAGCCTGGAGCCGCGCTTCGGGCATCACGGATATCCGTCCGACGCTGGATTGGCAGAAGGCGACCTGGCAACCGATCGCCCAGGGCAAAGCGGTAACCGATCTCGAACTGGTCGGCGATGTCATGACCGAGGAGGAGATCTGGGCTTGTACGACTTGCCGCAATTGCGAGGATCAATGCCCGGTTGGTAATGAACACGTCGACAAGATCGTCGACCTGCGCCGCCATCTCGTTCTGATGCAGGGCAGCGTACCCGCAGAAGGGCAGCGCGCATTGCAAAACATTGAACGCCAAAGCAATCCCTGGGGCATCAGCCGGAGTGACCGCGCGGCCTGGACCGGCGAGCTGGAGGGCATTCCCGTGCCGACCGTCAAGGATAATCCGTCTTTCGAATACTTGTTTTTCGTCGGCTCGATGGGCTCCTATGATCTGCGCAGCCGTAAAGTGACGCAGGCGTTCGTTCGGCTGCTGAACGAAGCTGGAGTCAATTTCGCCATCCTCGGCAATGAGGAGCGAAACTCCGGGGACACGCCCCGCCGGATGGGCAATGAGCTTCTGTTCCAGCAGTTGTGCCAGGAGAACATTGCGACGTTCCAACGGTATGGGGTACGCAAAATCGTCACCGCTTGCCCGCACACATTTAATACGTTGAAAAACGAATATCCCGAATTCGGTTTGGAGGAGGTGGAAGTGCTGCATCATACGCAGCTGCTCGAGCAGCTAATCCGTGAGGGGCGGTTGAAGCCGGCCCACCGGGTGAGCGAGCGGATCGCCTACCACGATTCTTGTTATCTCGGGCGGTATAACGGTGTCTACGACGCACCTCGTGAGGTGCTGAGGGCAGTTCCCGGCGTGGAACTGGTCGAGATGGCTCGGTCGCGGGAGAACGGGATGTGCTGCGGCGCCGGCGGGGGGCTGATGTGGATGGAGGAAAACGCCGGTAAACGGATCAACCTCGCCCGAACGGAGCAAGCGCTGGAGGTCCGCCCCAGCATGATTAGCAGTGCCTGCCCATACTGCCTGACGATGCTGGAGGACGGTACGAAATTGAAGGAAGTGGACGGCCAGGTAAAGGCAAGAGACATCGCAGAAATCCTGGAGCTCTCGGTGTTTGGCGAACAGGCAGCCGAGCCGGTCCCCGTATTATCGCAATGAAATTCCAATGTCATAGGAGGTAGATCAAATGAACAAACGGATCCGGAAAGCAGCCGTAATCGGCTCCGGTATCATGGGCTCCGGCATCGCCGCCCAGTTGGCTAACGCAGGCATCTCTTGCCTGCTGCTTGACATCGTCCCGCAGCGGTTAACCGACGCGGAGATGGCCGCAGGACTTACGCTCGATCATCCGTCCGTACGTAATCGCCTAGCAACGGCGGCGATCGCCGGCCTCTTCAAGACGAAACCTGCCCCGCTATATGACAACGCTTTCGCTGAGCGGATTACGCCTGGCAACCTGGAGGATCACCTCGCACTTATCGCCGATGTGGATTGGGTGATCGAGGTTGTCGTCGAGAATCTCGAGGTCAAGCAGAAGCTGCTCACCCAGGTGGAACGTCACTGGAAGCCGGGAACGATCGTCAGCTCGAACACGTCGGGCATTTCGATCAACGCGATGACGGAAGGGCGGTCCGAGGAGTTCCGGAGTCATTTTCTCGGCACTCATTTCTTTAATCCGCCGCGGTATATGAAGCTGCTGGAGATCATCCCCGGACAAATGACCGATCCGGAGCTGATTCAAGACTTAAGCCGTTTCTGCGAGCGCACGTTGGGCAAAACGGTCGTACTCGCCAAGGATACGCCAAACTTCATCGCCAACCGGATTGGCACTTACGGGCTGCTGGTTACTTTGCGCGAGATGGAGGAGAAGGGGTACACCGTCGAAGAGGTGGACGCTGTCACCGGACCGGCGATGGGACGCCCGAAGAGCGCGACCTTCCGTACCTTGGATCTGGTCGGTTTGGATACGTTCCTTCATGTGGCCGATAACGTGTACGCGAACGTGAAGGACGAGGCGGAGAAGGTGGTGTTTGCCGCGCCGGAGTCGCTCAAGCAGATGGTATCCCGCGGTTGGCTGGGTGAGAAGAGCGGGCAAGGGTTTTACCGGAAAATCAAAGGGGAACGGGGGAGTGAGATCTTGTCTCTGAACCTCCAGACAATGGACTACGGCCCGCAGCGCAA
The DNA here is from genome assembly GCF_023195895.1 of Paenibacillus mellifer. GTDB lineage: Bacteria > Bacillota > Bacilli > Paenibacillales > Paenibacillaceae > Fontibacillus > Fontibacillus mellifer. The sequence goes on along the minus strand of NZ_JALPRK010000013.1, from coordinate 49,124 downwards.
GGTGGCGTCGGCTTCCTTGGAGGCCGCTAAGCTGGCGAAAGGCGCGGCTGCCAAAACAAAAGCGTTGCTCGGTGCCCAAGACCGCTACTCGCAGTTAGCCTGGGACGTACTCAAGCAGGTGTTGATCTATTCCGCCGCCAAGATGGGCGAAATCGCAGACAGCATACGCGAAATAGACGAGGCGATGAAATGGGGTTTCAACTGGGAGTTAGGGCCGTTCGAAACATGGGATGCCATCGGTTTGGTCCGCTCGGTTGAGAAAATGGAAGCAGAAGGGCTGACGGTGCCGGCTTGGGTTAAAAATTGGATCGCCGAAGGGAATACCTCGTTCTATAAGAAAGACGGCGGCTCCCTCTTTCAAGCCGCAGTTGGCGGGTATACCCCCGTTCAGCTCCCGCAGGAACAAATTTCGCTTCGCGATCTGAAGTCGCAGAACAAAGTTGTTCGCAGCAACAGCGGCGCCAGTCTAATCGACCTCGGCGACGGCGTAGCTTGCCTAGAGTTCCATTCGCCGAACAATGCGATCGGCGCGGATATTTTGCAGATGATCTCGCACAGCATGGACGAAGTAAGGGATAACTTCCAAGGTCTAGTCATAGCCAATCAAGGGCGTAATTTCTGCGTTGGCGCCAATCTGATGTTGCTCTTGATGGAAGCGCAGGATGAGGAATGGGATGAAGTCGACGACATTATACGACTGTTCCAGAACACGATGTACCGGTTGAAGCGGTTCGAGAAGCCGGTAATCGCCGCACCGCATCGCATGACATTGGGCGGTGGAGTAGAGGCATGTATGCCGGCCGATCAGGTCATTGCCACGGCCGAAACGTATTACGGGCTCGTTGAGGTCGGCGTCGGCCTGATTCCGGCAGGCGGAGGCTGCAAGGAATTGGCGCTGCGGGCCAGCCATCAGGTTTCCCTTGCCGAAGCCGACTTGCAGCCTTATCTCAATCATTATTTCCAAACGGTGGGTACCGCCACCGTCTCAACCAGTGGCCATGATGCTAAACGGCTAGGTCTGCTTAAACCTTCCGACCGGGTCGTGCTGAATCCCGACCATACGATCTATGAGGCGAAGAAAGCCGTCCTGAAGCTGGCGGGAAGCGGGTATGAGCCGATTCCCGAAACGAAGTTCCGCGTCGTCGGCTCCGAAGGGAAAGCGGTGCTCCAGCTGGGCGCACTTGGCATGCATGAGGGCGGGTACATCAGCGACCACGATCTGCTGATCGCTAACAAGCTGGCCCATGTGCTTGCTGGCGGCGACGTGCCGGCGGGAACGTATGTGACGGAGCAATACATGCTTGATCTGGAACGCGAAGCATTCCTGAGCTTATGCGGCGAGCCGAAGACACGTCAGCGCATGCAGCACATGCTGAGAAAAGGAAAACCGCTGCGGAACTAAATGAGGGGGAGAGTGAGTAGACGATGAAAGAAGCTGTGATCGTATCGACAGCCCGAACGGCGGTGGGTAGAGCCAAGAAGGGCAGCTTGACCCAAACACGCGCCGACGATTTGGGCAAGATCGTGTTGGAGGCAGCAGTGGAGCGTGCTCCCGGCCTTAGCAAAGCGGATGTTGAGGACATCATTATCGGCTGTGCGATGCCGGAAGGGGAGCAGGGGCTGAACTTCGCGCGCATCATGGCGTTATACGCCGGGTTTCCGGTAACGGTGCCGGCATTAACCATCAATCGCTTCTGTTCTTCCGGATTACAGGCCATCGCTTTCGCGGCAGAGCGGATCATGCTCGGGCAGGCGGATGTGCTGATCGCCGGGGGCGTGGAGAGCATGAGCCACGTGCCGATGACCGGCTTTAAGGTATCACCGAATCCGCGGATCGTTGCCGAGCTGCCGGAGGCTTATATGGCCATGGGCCACACGGCGGAACGCGTGGCGGAGCGGTTTGGCGTCTCACGCGAGGATCAGGACCTCTTTGCTTTGAACTCGCATGTGAAAGCCGCCCGGGCGATTGCCGAAGGCAAGTTTAAGGAGGAGATCGTACCGTTTGAGGCGGAGCAGCGCAGTCTCGATGAGCGAGGGAAAGTCAAAGTGAAGCGGTTTGTCTTCGACACCGATGAAAGCGTACGGGGCGACACGACCGCGGAGGCTCTAGCCAAGCTGAAACCAAGCTTTAAGCAAGGAGGGACCGTGACAGCTGGAAACTCGTCACCGATGAATGATGGGGCGGCGGCCGTCGTGGTGATGAGCCGAGAGAAGGCCGAAGCGCTTGGGCTTCAGCCGCTGGCTACGTTTCGTTCCTTTGCAGTGGCCGGCGTAGAGCCGGAGTTGATGGGCGTAGGCCCGGTGAAGGCCATTCCGAAAGCGTTGTCCGCTGCGGGCATTACGCTGGACGATGTGGATCTGTTTGAAATCAACGAGGCGTTTGCTTCCCAATGCTTGCACGTCATACGTGAGTTAGGCCTGGATGAAAACAAAGTGAACGTGAACGGCGGGGCGATCGCACTGGGGCATCCGCTCGGCTGCACGGGTACCAAGCTGTCGATTTCGTTGATTCATGAGCTGCGCCGTCGGGGCGGCGGGTATGGAGTCGTGTCGATGTGCATCGGTGGCGGCATGGGTGCGGCAGGGGTATTAGAAGTTCATCCCATTAATTAAATAAAGGAGAGGATCGCATGAGTAACGAAACGATGGAGAAAATCGCAGGCGGCAGCTTTGTCATCGCGGACATTGACTTCACCCAGGTTGTCACACCGGAGGACTTCAGCGAAGAGCAACGGATGATTGGGGAGACGACGGAGGAATTTGTGAAGACGGAAATTCTCCCGCGGGACGAGGAGATCGAGCATCTAAATTATGAATTGACCGCCGATTTGCTGCGCAAAGCGGGTGAGGTTGGACTGCTTGGCGCTGACGTACCCGAGGGATACGGGGGCATGGGGCTGGATAAGGTCAGCACGACACTGATCAGCGAGAGACTGACCAAAGCTTCCTCGTTTGCACTTTCAGCCGGGGCCCATGTCGGGATCGGGACGCTGCCGATCGTGTACTTTGGAACCGAAGCCCAGAAGCAGAAGTATTTGCCGAAGCTGGCGACAGGCGATTTGCTCGCGGCTTATTGCCTAACAGAGCCTTCCTCGGGCTCCGATGCGCTGGGAGCCAAAACCACCGCGGTTTTGTCGGAAGACGGAACGCATTATATTTTGAACGGTACCAAGCAGTTTATTACGAACGCCGGTTTCGCCGACGTATTCATCGTTTACGCCAAGGTGAACGGTACGGACTTTAGTACATTTATCGTGGAGCGGAGCATGGAGGGAGTCAGCATCGGACCGGAAGAGAAAAAGATGGGGATTAAGGGCTCCTCTACGTGCCCGTTGATCTTGGAAGACGTCAAGGTGCCGGTTGACAACCTTTTATGGGAAGTCGGCAAAGGCCATCTAATCGCCTTTAACATCTTGAACATCGGGCGTTTCAAATTAGCTGCCGGATGCTTGGGTTCCTCCAAAGATGCGATCGAATATGCTTCGAAATACGCCAATGAGCGGACCCAATTCGGGCAAAAAATCTCGTCTTTCCCGCTGATCGGTAAGAAGCTGGCGGAGATGAATACGCGCACGTTCGTGCTGGAAAGTATGGTGTACCGCACCGCTGGCCTGTTTGACGTTGGTTTGGCCGACGTGGATCACGGCAGTGCCGACGTGGGTTATCAATCCGCCAAGGCAATCGCCGAATATCAGCTGGAATGCTCAATCAACAAAGTATTTGGTTCAGAGTCGTTGGATTTCGTTGCGGACGAAGGGGTGCAAATCCACGGCGGTTACGGATTTACGCAGGAGTACCGGATCGAGCGGATTTACCGTGATTCGCGGATCAACCGGATTTTTGAAGGCACAAACGAAATCAATCGTCTTCTGATCCCCGGCAGCTTGGTGAAACGTGCAATGAAAGGTGAACTGCCGCTGCTTCCCGCCGCCCAGAAGCTGCAAGCGGAGCTGATGGAGCCGATGCCAAGCCGGACGTTCGAAGGGACGCTTGAGGAGGAAGCACACCTGCTATCCATGTCCAAAAAAATCTTCCTGATGGCCGGGGCTCAGGCCGTGCAGAAATATCAGCTGAAGCTAGAGCGCGAGCAAGAGGTGCTGAGTCACTTGGCGGATATCATGATCGCCATTTATGCGATGGAAAGCGCGCTGCTCCGCACGCAGAAGATCATTGCAAGTGCGGGTGAAGACAAAGCGGAGCTGCCGATTGCGATGACGAGTGTGTTTATCCACGAAGAATTCGGTAAGATCGAAGCTTGGGCCAAAGAGGTGTTAAGCTACATGGAACAAGGGGACCTGCTGCGTACTCAGCTATCCATCCTCAAGAAATTGACAAAGCGTTCGGCGGTGAATACGCTGTCATTAAAACGGCAAATCTCAGCCAAAGTGATTCAGGCAGAGAAATACGTTGTGTAAAATTTGCGAGGTTGGGAGGCTGGCGTATGACAAGGAAACCTTGGCTGAAGTTTTATCCCGCTGAAGTACCGCCCACCTATGACTATCCAAAGCAAAATCTCGCTCATTTCCTGGAACTTTCCGCTGATCGGTATCCCGAAGTCACGGCTCTGGAATTCATGGGAAAGAAAATGACGTACCGCGTTTTGTTGGAACAGACGTACCGGTTTGCGAATGCCCTGCGAAAGCTGGGCATTCGCAAGGGCGACCGGGTAGCCATCATGCTGCCCAATTGTCCGCAGGCCGTGATTGCTTATTACGGAACCTTGATGATGGGCGGCATTGCGGTGATGACAAATCCGCTATACATGCCCAGGGAACTGGAGCATCAGCTTAACGATGCCGGCGCGCGCGTGATGGTCACGCTCGACCCGCTCGTCGAACGCGTGAGGACAGCGATGAAGCTGTGCCCCCTGGAATACATCATTGCAACATCGATTAAGGATTATTTGCCGTTTCCCAAGAACCTCTTGTATCCAATCAAAGCGAAGAAAGACGGAATGGCCGTTCATTTGAACTATACCGACCAATTGCTGGCCTTCCCGTTGTTTCTGACCAGCGGAAGTCCAGAGCCTTGTCATGTCGAGCTCGATCCCGAACAGGACTTAGCCTTATTGCAGTATACCGGCGGGACGACGGGGTTTGCCAAAGGTGTCATGCTGACGCATATGAATTTGGTGGCTAACACGATTCAGAATCAGCTTTGGTTCTACCGTTCGCGCTTGGGGAAAGAGAAATACTTGGCCGCGCTTCCTTTCTTTCATGTGTTTGGAATGACGGTGTTACTGAATCAATCGGTGGCTTTAGGCGGTACATTACTGTTGCTGCCGCGTTTTGATATCAACCAGGTGCTGCAGGCGATCCATTCTAAGAAACCTACGGTCTTCCCCGGTGCACCAACGATGTACGTGGCCATCATTAACCACAAGGACATCGCGGGGTACGACTTATCCTCGATCAATGTATGCGTAAGCGGCGCAGCTCCACTTCCGTTGGAGGTCCAGACTCGGTTTGAGGAAGTGACCGGAGGGAAGTTGATTGAAGGTTACGGTTTGACGGAAGCTTCACCGGTTACCCACGCCAACAATATTTGGGAGACACGGAAGAGCGGGTCGATCGGCATCCCGTTTCCCGACACCGACGCGATGATTGTGCATCCGGACACTCTCGAGGAGGTTCCAATCGGTGAGATCGGGGAGCTTGCCGTCCGGGGACCCCAGGTGATGCGGGGATATTGGAATCGTCCGGAGGAGACGTACAAGACGCTGCGTGACGGCTGGCTGCTGACCGGAGACTTGGGGCGGATGGATGAGGACGGTTTCTTCTACATCCTGGATCGTCGCAAGGATTTGATCATCGCTGGGGGGTACAACATTTACCCGCGCGAAGTCGAGGAGGTGCTGTTCGAGCACCCCGATGTGGAGGAGGCGATCGTAGCCGGTATTTATGATCCGTACCGGGGCGAGACCGTCAAAGCCTACATTGTGTTGAAAGAAGGCAGCGCACAGGATGCGGATGCAATCAAGCGCTGGTGCAAGGAGAAGCTGGCCGTCTACAAGGTTCCGAAGGTTTACGAGTTCCGTGACAGTCTACCCAAGACGCTTGCCGGTAAAGTACTGCGCCGCAAGCTCGTAGAAGAAGAAGCGGAACGCCAGAAACCGCCGCAAGCGAATTAAGCGAAGGACCGGTTGGATTTGAAGTCTGTACACCGATGACGAGAAGAAAACATGCGGCCAAAAGAACGGGAGGTCATAAAATGAAAGCGGATTCAGAAGGGCTGCCGCAGCGCCTGGAGCTGTGGAATCAAGCCGCGGTTGGCTCGTTCGTCGATTTTCTCGGCTGCCAGGTAGAGGAAGCGAACGAGCACAGGGTTGTTATGACTTTGGACATCCGTCCGCATCATCTGAATTTGATCGGCATCGTTCATGGCGGCGTCCATGCAACGCTGATCGATTCGGCCATGGGACTGCTGGCGATGATCGCCAAACCGGAAGCGAGCGTCGTTACAACGAATTTGAATCTGAACTATGTGGCTAAAGCCGAACAGGGACGGATTATCGTGACAGCAGAGATGGTCCACGTCTCTCGCAAATCGGTGACAACGATGGCGTATGCCCGGCTGGACCAAGGGGAAATCTGCGCTTTTGGGACGGGAACGTTCCGCGTGACCTGATCGCTTAGGTGATTGCCTCGGTGCAGGCGGCTCGAAATGTGCATATGGTAAATAGACGCAAGCCATACGCGCAAGGAGGAGCCTATGAACCTATTATTGGTGGCGCCCGAGCAAATTCCGGTTCCCGGCAGCGGTTCGGTGGAAATCAGCATGCTGGCCATCGCCAAACAGCTGGCGCTTAACCACACGGTAACCCTGATTAGTAGAACAGGCCGAGGTCTGCCGCAAGTTAGCCGAATGGGGAGCTTAACGATCGTTCGTGTGAGGACCGGCAGCCCAAGCCGTTATATCGCGTCGGTGCTTCGATATATCCGGGGACGGCGTTACGATCTGATCCAAGTAGATAATCGTCCGCATTACATGGCCAAAATCAAGGCCGTATTTCCGCATACTCCCGTAACCCTATTTCTGCATTCTTTAACGTTCGTAAAACCGACGGCGCGGGTAAACGAAAGCCTAGGTAAAGCGGATTTGATCATCGCCAACAGCGATTCGCTAAAAGCGAGTTTGGCCGCACGGTTCCCTCGTCATGCGGGCAAACTCCGCAAGATACATCTAGGCGTCGATACCGGCAGGTTCAGACCTGCAGGGGGGAGGGGCAGCCAATCAGGCAGCCGGTTCCGCGTGTTATTCGCTGGCCGAGTGATTCCGCGAAAAGGCGTCCCGGTACTGATCCGGGCGGTGGGACTCGCGCGGAAGGAGTATCGGGCCATCGATTTGACGGTGATAGGCCGAGGCCGGCCAGGCTACATGAAGGAACTGAAGCGACTGGCGCGGGCCAAGGGAGTTCCGGTGAAGTTCGCCGGGAAAATCCCTCATCAAGCCATTCACCGTAATTTCCGTTCGGCCGATCTGTTTGCTTGTCCTTCCCAGGAGCATGAAGCGTTTGGACTTGTGAATGTGGAAGCAATGGCTTCCGGGCTTCCCGTCGTCGCGTCCCATATCGGAGGGATTGGGGAGATCGTCAAGCATGGAACTAACGGGTACCTAGTGGATGCGTATACGAGACCAGAGGAGCACGCCAAATGGATCGTGAAGCTGGCCCGAGATCGTGAGCTGGCGGGTAAGTTGTCCAGGCAAGCGCGGAAGGATGCCGTAGAGCGGTTTAGTTGGAAGCAAACTGCCGGTAAATTGATGGGGATCTACAGACAGTTTGGCACTTGAACAAACGAATACCGGACGGAAGGCATCGATAGGATGCCACTTCCGTCCGGTTTCGTTTGTTTTTTGCTTATTTATATTTGCCATATGCCCGGGCATATTTCATGATCGTACGAAAGAGCCGCTTGTCTTTCAGTTTACGGAAGATGAATGGGTCTGGGGAAGTGTTGACCTCCAAGATCCAGGGGCGCAGCTTCTGGTCAATGGCGACGTCCACCCCGATCTCACGGAGCCCGGGAAAACTGATCTTCAAGTGATTGGCTATATCCTCACCAAAATCCTGCAGCGTATACATGTATGAATTGAGGCGAGAACCCTTCAGATACGGCGAGAGCAACTTCTCAGCAGCTACGAGTTTTCCTTCGCTGTGATAGTTGGTGACGATCTTCTTCGGATGAGCTAATCTTCCGATGATCCCTGTTGTAGTCCAGACTTTCTGCGGGGTGCGCTGGACCATAACGCGCAAGTCAAATCGGCGTTGGTCGTATTTGAGCAGGTCGATACCTTGCTGGACGAGGTAGCTTCCACGAAGTTTATGCTTACACATCGATGTGTACAACTCGTCAAACGAACCGCAGAAACGTATGGTTTTCTCCCGCTGATATTGGTAACTCCCCTGCCGCTGGTGGGGTTTGTACTCGACTCGCATGACCCCGTTTCCCCAGGTGCCGTTCACGGGCTTAACGTAGACCATTTTATATTTCATCAGCATATTCAACAGATGCTCTTTACTGAACCGGCGTGTTTCGGGGAGGTAGGACCGCAGCTTGCTGCTTTCCATTAAGACTGCGTTTTTTTTCCATTTACTCGTGATATGACGCGGATGCCGTGAAGATTTCATAAGTGAATATCCCCTTCAAGTTCGTATAGGGTAGTGTATTCCTTCGTCTTGAAAAGGGAGAAGATAATCACCTACCGAACCGGAAAATAGACACCTTTAGGTAGGTCGTCATTTGACGTAATTAGTTCACCGGCATATAATTGTTATGACAACTATATGAGAGAGGACGAATTGGGTATGACGACGGATCATTCGCAAAGCGAACTGGCGGTTGGATTTATCATGGGTGTCGCTTACCGGAAAATCGCAGCCTTACTTCAGCACCGGTTGAAAAGTTATGAGATCACGCCGGAGCAGTGGTCGGTGCTGAACCAGATCGATAGAGCGAACGGCTTGATCCAGAAGGAGATCGCAGATCGCACCGGGAAGGACAAGCCGACGACAACTCGAATCATCGACCTTCTGGAGAGCAAGGGACTCATATTTAAGCAGGCGGGGAAGCAGGACCGCAGATCCTTTCTTGTCTACAGCACAGAGCGAGGGAAAGAGATTATCCGAGAGACGTTGCCGATCGAACAAAGCGTAACCGAAGAGGTCAAGGGGATCATGAGCGGAGAGGAATATGAACTGCTGATGGAGCTGCTTCAACGGATTCAAATTCATCTCAGCGATATAGAGAAATAAGAGCAAGGAGAAGGAGAGAGAGAAGATATGAGTTTACCATCGAATTTACAAACTGAATCGGAACGACTTTGGACGAGATCGTTTATTTCATTAACGATCTCTGCTTTTTTGTTGTTTTTAAATTTGCACATGTTATTGTCTACATTCTCGTCTTATGTAAAAAGTGAGTTTTCAGCCAGTGATCTTCAGGTTAGCCTCGTGACCAGCGTGTTTGCCGGGTCGGCCATCCTTACTCGTTTTCTGGCGGCGGGGCTCTTGCGTAAACTATCGCCCAATGTGCTATTGTTCATCGGTTTAATTATTGCGGCCGTGGCGACGGGGCTTAACAGTGTTGCCGGATCGGTAGAGGGTCTTTTGCTAGTAAGGGCCGTCTACGGGATCGGCTTCGGTATCGGTAGTACGTTGCTGCCAACCTTTGCCTCGCGGATCATTCCGCTCCAACGTATGGGGGAAGGCATCGGATACTTCGGGTTATCCAGCAGCCTGGCGATGTCGATCGGTCCGATGATCGGCTTGAACGTCATGCGGGAGTTGGGTTTTGGCACACTCACGCTGATAGGAACTACTGCTGTTCTGCTGATGTTTCCATTGTTGCTGCTAACTCGAGCACTTCCCGCAATTCGGCCGATGAAAGTGACGGAGCAGCGGCGTTCTAGTGCGACGCAGGGCGGAGAAGGAACCAACGCGAAACAACGTCCGTCGTTTAACCGTGGGCTTGTGTTTCCTGCTCTGCTAAACATGATTCTAGCCATCACCTACAGCGGGCTCTTGAGTTTTATTGCGTTGTTTGGCGAGTTCATCCATTTGGAGCAGGTCGGATTATTTTTCTTGTTTAACGCAGTAACCGTGGTTCTCATTCGTCCGATTTCCGGCCGAATCTTTGACGCCAAAGGTCACGCCGCCGTCCTGATCCCGGCTGCGGTCTGCGTCATTGCAAGCATGCTCATCCTGTCCTATACGACAAAGCTGCCACTGTTAATCGTATCGGCTCTCCTTTACGGACTAGGTTTCGGCGCGATTCAGCCAACGATTCAAGCCTGGATGCTTCGTACCTGTAAACCAGAGCAATACGGGAGTGCCAACAGTATGTTTTATAACTCCATGGATTTGGGTGTCGCTGTTGGCGCCGTTATTCTTGGAGCTATTGCTTCCGGGACTAACTATGCCGTAATGTATCGATATTCTGCTGGATTTATGGGATTATTCCTGGTGTTTTATCTCGCAGTACAGATAGCGAAACGAACCCGACGGTCGAAGCGGGAAGGCTCCATGCACGATAAACCATCGGTTGCCAACGTACAAAGCTCCAGCTTTTAGCTGGGGCTTTTTTCTTGTATTTATCAACGGGATCGTTCTGACGCATACATAATTTGGATAAAGCACATAATACAAATTACTACGCTTAAGATCCGGAGGCACGGCATGAGAAGAGTCAACCGAAATCGTCCGCCCCATATCCGGCGGAAGAACAAAGCGGAGGGAATCGTGGATGGGCTAAGTGAAGCGGCTGATCGACCATTAGGATGTTCCCCCGCTGAAACGGTCGTACTGATTCAAGAAGCATTGGGGAGCAGCCCGGATATTCACATCCGCAAAATGGCGAACGATACATTTGTCATCAGTTATATCGACAGCTTGATTGATCCCCAATTGTTAAGCGAACTGATGGGCAACCTTGAATCGATGCTTGAAGAAGGGGAAGAGGTCCGTTCGACAGAGCGGTTTGCGGATTCCATCAGCGCGGGAAGCGTGAAGGTGGCGAGCACAGGACGAGATATGCTGACCGGGATGCTATCCGGAGCAGCGGTAGTTCTTGTCGACGGAGTGGAAGGAGCAAGGGTTGTATCCATTTCTGGAGGTTCGCGGCGGTCCGTCGAAGAGCCGTCTTCCCAGACGGTGATCCGCGGGCCGAAGGAAGGCTTTACGGAAGATATCTCAACGAATCTATCGTTGCTCCGTAAACGGCTGAGAACGCCAGATTTGCGTTTTGAAAACCGTGTAATTGGCACGTATACCCAAACTCAGGTGGTCGTGGCTTATATTCGAGGAATCGCCCAGACGTCCGTGGTGGAGGAAGTCTTGAAACGGCTGGATGCCATCGATACCGACAGCATTCTGGAGAGCGGGTATATCGAGGAATTTATTCAGGACCGCGCGTTTACTCCGTTTCCGACAATTTTAAATACCGAGCGTCCCGATACGGTGGCCGGGTCTCTTTTGGATGGGCAGGTCTCCATCCTGATTGACGGTACTCCCTTCGCCTTGATCTGTCCGGTGACGTTCTTTAAGTTCTTTCTATCCAGCGAAGACTATTACCAAAGGTACGATATTTCTTCTTTTCTGCGAAATATTCGTTTGTTTTCCTTTCTGGTCGCGATGCTGCTCCCTTCCCTGTATATTGCGGTGACGACATTTCATCCGGAGATGCTCCCCACCACGATGCTGATCAGCGTTGCGGCCCAGCGCGAAGGGACGCCGCTACCGGCGTTGCTTGAGGGGATGCTGATGGAGATTACTTTCGAGGTGATTCGAGAAGCGGGCGTTCGCATGCCTCGGGTAGTAGGTCCTGCGATCTCGATCGTGGGTGCGTTGGTACTGGGCCAAGCGGCTGTTCAGGCTGGACTCGTCTCCGCCGTTATGGTCATCATTGTGTCGTTTACGGCCATTGCCAGTTTTGTGATCCCGACGTTTGCCATGTCGGCGGCCGTTCGGTTAATCCGTTTCGGCCTCATGTTTTTAGCCGGGACTTTTGGCCTTTATGGCATTCTGTCCGGCGTGATCCCTCTTCTCATGCATCTGGTATCGCTTCAATCTTTTGGCGTTCCTTATTTCCTGCCGGTCGCACCGCTAAATTGGTCCAACATTAAGGATGTATTCATCCGTATGCCATGGCCCAGAATGAATAAGCGTCCTGATTTCATCAGTCTCCATAACCAAGTGAGGCAAGGCTCCGGCCCGGAAGAGGGACAATCTGAACCGTAGGAGAGTGCTCAGATGCGCCGTATTCTGTTATGTTGCGCAGCGATCCTAGTGTGCTTGGCGACGGCGGGCTGCTGGAACCGTTCGGAGTTAAACGAATTGGGCATTACCGTTGCCACCGGCTTTGACCGCAGCGGAGTAGACTGGGAAATGACGTACCAGGTCATTGTGCCGTCGGCAAGCGGTGCGAGCCAAGGCGGAGGAAGCTCTGGCGGCTCCCAGCCTAGCGTGTATGTATTCTCGACCAAAGGCAAAACGATTCGCGAAGCTGCTGACCGCGGTTATACGGAAAACCCGCGCCGCTTGTATTTCGGACATACTGAAATCCTCGTAATCGGGAAGGAAGCGGCTGAGAAGGGAATCGAGCAAATTCTCGATGTCTATTTTCGCAACATTGACGCTCGCGAGACAGTACTCGTTGCAATTACGGACGGGAAAGCTAGCAATATTATGCGGAAGATGGTCCCGCCGGAGAAAATTCCAGGAACGGCGTTGGCCGATATTTTGCGGAAGCAAAATAGCTTCTCTTCTTATTTCCCGATCGTTAATGTCTTTCGAATGGCCCAGAAGCTGGTATCAGATGCCCAGACGGTCGGAGTGCCTGAGATTATTGTTACCCCCGGTGACCAGAAAGTGCTGGAGTCTCTTGACGTGAACAAAACTACATCGCCGCCCGTGAAGATGAAGGTTGAACGATTAGGTGTCTTCCATAAAGACAAATTGATCGGTTATCTTAACCGGAACGAAAGTTATGGCATTTCGTGGTTAACAAACCAGGTCAAAGGCAGTACGCTTTCGTTCTCTTGCTCAGGCGCTCACACCAAGAAAAAAGACGGAACGGTTCGGATTACCAGCGCCAAAACCAAGGTGACGCCGGTACGAGCAGGAGAACATTATCATATGCACGTGGAAACTGAAGCGAGCGGGGATCTACTGATGGAATATACTTGTCAAGAGGATTTATCCAAGCCAAACAGCATTGAAGGCATTGAAAAGGCGATCGCGTCGGAGATCGTTTATTCCATCGAAACGGGATGGGAAGCGAGTCGAAAGCTTCGGGCTGATTTACCCGGATTCGCCGATAAAATTCACCGCAAAGATCCGAAAGCATGGAAGAGGCTGCAAAACAACTGGAGCGAAGAGTTAGCGCAAATTGAGTTGGAGGTCCAGGTCAAAGTGAAGTTGCAGCGTCCCGGCTTAACCAAGAAATCATTCGACACCTTGCTGAATCAAGACAACAGGCAAGAATGATCCGTAGGAAAGAGGGTAAACTTCATGAATTTTGCTAAGAGTCGGCTGCCGGAGTTTATCGCCAGCTTTGCGTTGTTTGAAGTCGGTAGCACCACCTTGTTCCAGATCGGGGCCGAAGCCAAGCAGGATGCTTGGTTGGTGATGCTCGTCGCGGCGTTGGCTGGATTGCTGCTGCTCTTGATGCATCTGTTCATTCACCGCCTCGACCCGAAACGGGATTTGTACGAATTATGCCTAACCTACTTCGGCAAGGTCGCCGGTATGTTTTTTGGTAGTATTTTTGCGGCGTATTTCGCCTATGAGGCTTCGCGCAACCTGAGAGATTTAGGTGAACTCGCCTCGTATGTGCTATTAAATCGAACCCCGATTGGGATCATTATCCTGATTGCCGCACTGGTGATTGCCAACAGCGTCCGATATGGAGCCAAAGTGGTGTTTCTAAGCTGCCTGGTGATGATTCCATTTATTATCGTGAGTTATTTCGTGCTCATATCGATGATTGCCGGCGTGGGTCTGATTCATTTCGAGAATATGCTGCCCGGGATGGAGAACGGGGTATTGCCGGTGTTGAAGAACGTTCCGGACGTCATCGCTTTCCCGTTTGGACAGACCGTGTTGTTTCTGGTCTTCTTTCCGATGATCCATCAGCAGAAAAATATGCGCAGAGCGGTTCTGGTCACCTACGGGTTAACCGCGATATTTCTCATTCTCGTTAATCAGATGAATGTTCTGGTTCTGGGGCCTAAACTGGCTGAGACGGTAACCTTTCCATTGTTGCAGTCCGTCCAGCTCATCGAATTGGTTGAGGTCTTTGAAAGAATGGATATTTTGTTTGTGCTCGTTCTGTTTATCGGTCTGGGGACGAAGCTGGTTCTCTTCTATATTGGCGCGGTTGCGGGAGGCTCGCGAATTACCGGCACCCCTTATAAGAAGTGGGTGATCCCATTTGGGATCGCCATTTTTGGGATGTCGTTTATTTCCCCCAATTTTACGCATCATTTGTGGGTTGGGATCGACGTCGTCCTGAAATGGTACCCCATCATCCAAATAGGGTTGCCGGTTATCCTCATGATACTTATGCTGGTTCGCAAAAATAAAAGGGGATCTGATGTCGCTTCGTAAAAAGGAGCTAATTATTTCCCCTTGCGTGTCAGCTCGGAGAGACGGTTCCATGCCTCCTCGGTGACCTCGGCAAGATCGTTGAACTGGCCAGCGCCCCGCAACCATTCGCCGCCGTCTATGGTGATGACCTCACCATTAATATAGGCTGCGGCGTCCGATATAAGGAAGGCGGCTAGGTCCGCCAACTCCTCAGGGCGTCCGGTCCGGCCTAGAGGAATGCGTCCCAACATCTTTGCTTCAAGCTCCGGCGTAGGGGACAGGCGGGACCAGGCTCCTTCGGTCGGAAACGGACCGGGAGCTATCGCGACCTGGCGAATACCGTAGGGTGCCCATTCGACGGCCAGCGATCGGGTCAGGGCTAACACACCGGCTTTGGCAGCTGCAGAGGGAACGACGTAACCCGAACCGGTTGATGCGTAGGTGGTAGCGATATTCAGCATCGTCCCGGAGTGGTCCTGTTCAATCCAACGTTTCCCAACTTCCAATGTCATGTAAAACGTGCCGTGTAACACAATGCCCAGCACCGCATCAACAGCTCGTGGCGACAAACGTTCGGTTGGGCTGATGAAATTGCCGGCTGCGTTGTTGACCAGCACGTCGATGCTCCCGAAATGCCGCCATACCGCGTCGACACAGGCGCGTACCTGTTCGGGATCGCGTACGTCGCAGGGCAACGCGAGCACCTCGCCGCTGCTGCCTTCCATCATTTCCTCCGCCGCACTGCGCAATACCTCCTCGCGACGTCCGCAGATGGTAACCTTGGCCCCAAGCTGCAGGAACCGTTCCGCCATAGCCCGGCCCAGTCCTGTGCCGCCGCCGGTTACCAGGATTGTTTTCTCCTTCAGCAGGTCCTTCGCAAACGCTTCCATCATTCCACGCTCCTTGATCCATTTTTGCTACTGATACAAAGATATTCGCCTGCCAAGCTTATTATCCTGTTCCCTGGGGGCGAATTCAGGCATAAATAAGCAGGACCCATGCGGGCCCTGCGGACAGCTTCGTGGAAGTGCCGATTATTTCGCGGAATCCGTGTCGGTGAACGGTACCGGTTTGGCTACCCATTCATCCGCTTCCGGTTCGATATCCACGCCGTTCTTCATTTTCTTCTTCTCGGCTAACGAATCGCCTTGCTGATCTAGCTTGTTACGCAGCTCGGCCTCATCGCGGGTTTGTCCATTTTGATGTTCCATGTTGATCCTCCTTATGTCGGTCTGCTAGGGTGGTTAGTACCTTCATTAGGGTATCCCGATCGCTGCATTTACAAACATCCTGTTTCGGGAGGGGCCGTCCGGTTTATTATCGTAGTGATTTGTAATAAAATACAAATAAGACATCCTTGCTGCTTCATGATAAGCAATTCCGAAGACGCTTAACGAAAGATGAAGGTTTGCACTTTCGATTAGAGGAGGAATGAGATGATGCTCCAAAAGGTTTGTCTTTTGTTGTTATGCCTGTTTGTTACGGTCTCAGTAGGGGCGATAGGTCCGGCTTCACCGGCTTCCGCCGTCGGCGAACTGAAACCTTTCCCGCAGCAGGTCAGCTATCCGGGCGTCTTGAAGCCCAGCCACGTGACTCAAGCCGCGATGAATCAGGCGGTTACAGCCTACTATGATTATTGGAAATCGACTTATCTCGAGAGTAATTTGGCTTCCTTGCCTGGCGGTAATTACGTGAAGGGGAATATCACCGGCGATCCCGATGGTTTTACGGCACTGGGCTCCTCGGAAAGCCAAGGTTACGGCATGATTATCACCGTGCTGATGGCCGGATATGATCCAAACGCCCGGGCGATTTATGACGGGTTGTTCCAAACGGCCCGCGCGTTTAAGAGCAGCGGCAACCCGAACCTGATGGGCTGGGTTGTGGCTGACAGCAAAGCGGCCCAAGGACATTTTGGCTCGGCCACCGACGGCGACCTCGATATTGCCTACTCGCTGATTTTGGCGCATAACCAATGGGGATCGGGCGGGTCCGTAAACTATCTGCAGGAAGCGAAGAAAATGATCACCGACGGCATCAAAGCCAGCTACGTAACGACGGGGTACCGTCTGAATATAGGCGATTGGGACGGCAAGGACGCGCTAAATACGCGCCCATCCGATTGGATGTTCAGTCATCTGCGAGCCTTCTACGAGGTGACCGGAGATGAGACTTGGATTCGTGTCATCGATAATCTATACGAGGTGTACCAGCAGTTTACGGCAAGTTATTCGCCGAATACGGGACTCATTTCCGATTTTGTGGTTGGGAATCCGCCGAAGCCGGCGCCGGAGTGGTATTTGGACGAATTCAAAGAAACGAATCAATATTCCTATAACGCCAGCCGGGTTCCGCTACGCATCGTCATGGATTATGCATTTTATGGAGACCCGCGGGCGAAAACACTAGCTGATAAAATGGCGGGCTGGATCAAAGGCAAAACCGGCGGATCACCGGCAAACATCAAAAACGGATATAAGCTGGACGGCACGGCCTTCGGCGATTATGCCACCGCGGTGTTCGTCTCACCTTTGATCTCAGCGGGAACCGCGAATCCGGCTAACCAGGCGTGGGTGAATGCCGGCTGGGATTGGATGAAGAACAAGAAAGAGGATTACTTTAGCGATAGCTACAATCTGTTGAATCTACTGTTCCTGACGGGCAACTGGTGGAAACCTAGCGGCTCACCGGTGCCGGAAGCGCCAAATTTGGCGCTAAACAAATCAGCCGTCTCCAGCACGGACGAAGGCGTTGGGTTTGAGGCGGGCAAAGCGCTGGACGGTAACCAAATCACGAGATGGGCCAGCCGGGAGGGCAATGATCCCGAATGGATTTACGTGGATTTAGGATCGGTACAGCAAATCACCGGGGTCAAATTGCGCTGGGAGGTAGCATACGCCAAGCGATATAAGATCGAAATCTCCACCGACAGCGGATCTCCAGAGCATTGGCAAGAGGTGTATTCGACCGCAAGCGGGAACGGAGGACTCGACGAGATTCCGCTGGCTCCGCAGGCGGCGAGGTATGTTCGCATGTACGGCATCGAACGGGGGACACCGTACGGCTATTCGCTTTACGAGTTCGAGATTACGGGGCAGTAAAAATAAGAGGGTTCGAGTCCGCCATTTCAGTTTGGCGGTCTCGAACCCTTATTTGCGTCGTAAACTATATCATCAGAATTTCGCGAATTTCCTGCTCAGTGAGGGCGGATAACGTTTCCTGCCCAGGCTTCAGCACCTCTTCAACGAGGTTTTTTTTCTTTTGCTGCAGCTCGTACATTTTGTCCTCCACGGTGCCTTGCGCGACCAGACGGATGACCTGAACGATCTTCTTCTGCCCGATCCGATGGGCCCGGTCAGCGGCTTGTTGCTCGACGGCGGGGTTCCACCATAAATCATAGAGAATGACAGTATCCGCACCGGTCAGATTCAAGCCGGTGCCGCCGGCCTTCAGCGAGATGAGGAACATGTCGCGCTCACCGTCGTTATATCGGTTGCAGAGCTCCACCCGTTCGGCCGCCGGGGTCTTTCCGTCGAGATAGAAGAAAGGCAACCCCCGATAACCCAGCTCACGGCCGATAAGCCCAAGCATCTCCGTAAATTGGGAGAAGATCAACACACGTTTGCCGGCACTCTGGCATTCCTCAATCATTTCCATCAGTTGATCAAACTTCGCCGAACCGCCGTCATAGCCGTCAACGAACAGCGACGGGTGACAGCAAAGCTGCCGCAGCCGGGTTAATCCGGCTAGAATGCGAATGCGGTTTTGACCGAAAGTGTCCTCGTCCAAATGCTTGAGTGTCTCCTGCTGCAGCTTGGCCAAATAGGCAAGGTACAACTTCTTTTGTTCCGGGAGCAGCTCGGACGCCTGGAGGGACTCGATTTTCTCCGGAAGCTCCTTGAGCACGTCGATTTTCAACCGCCGTAAGAGGAAGGGGCGAATTCGCTTCGCCACCGTCTCCCGGGACAGATCGTTAAACGCTTGTCGGCTCGGGAATAAATCGGGAAACACCGCGCTGAAAATGGACCATAGCTCCTCCAGCGAGTTCTCCACCGGAGTGCCGGTTAAGGCGAAACGGTATTTCGCCTGCAAGCTCTTCACCGCTTGGGCCGTTTGGCTGGCGTAATTTTTGAAGCTTTGGGCTTCGTCCAGGATCAACGTATGGAACGACAACTCGGCAAATTGCTCGATATCGCGGCGCAGCAGCGGGTAGGAGGTGATGATCACGTCGGCCTGCGACGCCTCGCGCAGCGTCCGCACCCGTTCGGCTTTGCTCCCATCGGCGATGACCGCCTTAATGTCCGGGGCAAATTTCGTGAGTTCGTTTCGCCAGTTATATATGAGTGAAGCCGGGGAGACGACCAGTGCCGGCTGTCCGGATTCGGCGATTTCCGGTAATACGGAGACGAGGAAGGCGATGCTTTGCAGCGTCTTCCCAAGTCCCATGTCGTCGGCGAGAATGCCGCCAAAGCAATAGTGGGCTAACGTCTTTAGCCATTGATAGCCGTGGACTTGGTAATCGCGCAGCACTTCGGAGAGCTGCGGCGGCACCGGGAAGTCCAGATTCCCGGGTTGCTGCAAGTTATGCAGCAGCTCTCGGTAGGCCTTGCCGAGCTTCACTGGACTGCCTTGTCCATGCTCGTCCCGGATATGCAATCCCCGGAGAACCGGCAGCCGGAACTCCGGTCCGTGGATCTCGCTTTGACGCAAGCCAAACTCGTTCAGGAAACGGACGATATCTTGGAATTCTTCGCTTTCCAATGGCATCAGCGCCCCGTTGGGCATCCGGTAATAGCGACGTTTCTCCTCCAGCGCCTCCAGCAGGCCGCGGATTTCGGATTCGCCGATCCCGGTCATGCTGAATCGGAACTCGAGCCAATCCGTACGCTCGTCCACCTCTACAGAGATTTTCGGCGGGCGGAGGTCAGAAATGAGTCGCGTCTTCACGGCGGAGGTGGCATAGATTTCCGCCAGCTTCTCAAGCTCTGGCATGACATGGTACAGGAACTCGTATTCCGCTTCCTCATCGTCGAGGAAATAGGCGCTTTCCGTCTTCGCAAACAAACCGGACTCCAGCAAGTCCAGAATTTGCCGCTCTCGTTCACTGTCGCGCAGGAGAATCAAATCGGTCCCTCTCTTAGGACCATGCTCTTCCAAGGGGTTAAACACAACATCTCCATATTGAAATTCCAAGCCGGCCAGCAGCCGATCCTTGACCCGGTCAAGATACAAGCGGGCTTTGAGTTGGGTTCGCACCATCCGGCTGGCTACCTTGTCTTCGACATTTACGGTCCCCAGCTTAAGCAGTCCAGGCAACACCCGTTCAACAAACGGCTCGATTTGGTCGGGAGAAATCAAGATGTGTTGCTTGCGTGCGGTGGCGAGCATGTGCTTCATCTCGGCAAGCCGCCGAGTTTGCGCGGGTGGCCGCCGGATCAGCTTGCCTTCCGACAGAATGACACCGTAGGCATCCATCACTGTCACGTCGTCGAGGCCCTGAGCGGAAAATTGATAACTCTCATCCCCAGCCTGACCGAGATCAAAGCTTAATGGCAGCGGTTCGTTTGTTACCGTAAGGCCCGGCCAAATTTGACCGTCCTGTTCCAGCTGTACGAGCGGTGCCAGGGTCAGCAGAGGCAATAACCCGTCCCAAAAAAATGGAGGTACCGGCAGCAAACGATCGGAGTGCCCGTAAGATTTGGCCGTGTAGCCCCCTAAGCTCTCCTGGTACATTTGTTCATTTCGCTGGATTTCCGCCAGTTTCTGCAGGATCGCTTCATCCTCCGGTTTGAAGGCGTAACGTTCCGGGTCGTAGTTAAAATGCTTGGAGAAGCTGTACGGCTCACGTCGTGAGAGTTTATCGAGGAAATCCCGAATGTTCTTGACGATATAAAGCCGTCTCTCGCCGATCTTTAACTCCAGTCCAAACAGATATTTGCGGTATCCGTACGGCAACGGACGGAGCGTAAATTCCGCTTCCAGCGGCGTTCGCTGATCGAATCTCAAGCCGGTCCGCAGCGGAGGCTGAGCGTTCTCTTCGAACAGACGCATCATGTCGCGTGCGATCCAGATATCACGGGAGGGGATGTCGCCGGGTTGTTTCTTCTGCAGCTCGCTTAGAGATCCGTTCCAAGTGTCCCCCGCGAAATTCAGGTCGTCGCCCTGCGTCCAGTCCTCATGCTGTAATGAGGGGGAAGGACGAACAGGTGCCTTGCCGCCTTGCAGCATGTCATGAATTCCCAGCAAGACGGCGGCGATATGTTTGCAATAGTTGTTATAGGAGTAGAAGGCGGGGCAATTACATTCCGCATGCACGTCGCCATGTTGATCGATCTGCAGCGCGACATGATAGTGACCGGTCCCGGACACCGCCGCTTCATAAACGCGGGAGCTGTGGTCCATTCGGAGAAAGGTAACTTTACCGGTTCGGTAATAGGCTTCTCCGCGCTCGTAAGAGATCCGGCCGCATAACAATTTGATGACGCGCTGCGTTAATTGAAAGCTCATGGACTGATTCCTCTCTCGTTCATTTCCGTTCGTCAAGTGTTCGCCTTTTGTTCTCCTCTTATGATAACAGAAAAACGCGGGTTGAAAAACGAGTGGTTCTATCAGCCAGCTGTGAGGATAATATCACTGCGGTTGCCATATTCTTCGCCCGTCCCTTAAGATAAGATGATGATGGATGATAAAATGGAGGGGACTAGGTGTGGATACCTTTGCCTGTATTTATATTCTTCGCGGCGACCCGTTTCGTCCGGGAACCTGCTTGTATCTGGATCAAGATGTGACGGAAATCGGTCGCACTTCTTCGGATAACTTTCCGGATATGGCGTTTACGAACATTTTTATTTCCCGCAAGCATTTATTGATTCGGAAGGAAGGGGACCGGGCAGTTGCTTACGATATGGGAAGCCGTCATGGCACGGAGCTGAACGGGGTGCGGATGATCGCGCATGCCCCTTACGTACTTGAAACAAACGATATCTTGAAATTGGCACGGGGTACGAGCGTACTGCATTTCTCCTATTCGCCTGGGGAACAGACGCTGGAGTTTGAGCCGGTCGTTAGCTCGGCGCACCCGGAGCCGATAGAGGGACCCGTTACGATTCATTGGGAGAAACGGGAGTGTGTCGTGGATGGGGTCAAAATTTCGATGTCGGAAAAAGAATATTTGCTGCTGAAACTGCTGCATGAGCACCCGAATCGTCTGGTGACGATTCATGACATCAAGCAGAAGGTGTGGTACGACCGCAATCCTGGCCCGGACGGGCTGCCGGATGTGACGATCGACGAGCTAACGACGCTGATCTACCGGATTCGCAAGAAATTCGGTCGAGACACGTTCCAGATCAATGCGATCCGAGGGAGCGGATATATTTTAGAGACAGAGTAAGAATTGGATGGGGAGGATCGGGGGGGATTGGTTTGCGTAGGTTCAAAAATATCTTTAGAACGAGAACGTTTTGGATCGTGCTTGTCTTTATCGCATTTGTCTACTTGAACAATACGCCGCATTTGATCGCCGCTCGCGGCGGTGAGGCGAAGCTGTTAGCCCATCGCGGGCTAGCGCAAACCTTCCCGATGGAGGGAATTGAGAATGATACATGTACGGCCGAGCGGATTTACGAGCCGGAGCACGAATATCTGGAGAACACGCTGCCTTCCATGGAAGCGGCGTTTGCGGCAGGCGCGGATATGGTGGAGCTGGATCTGAAGCCAACCAAGGACGGGCAGTTCGCCGTGTTCCACGATTGGACCTTGGATTGCCGTACCCATGCCGAAGGAACGACCAAAGACTATACGATGGCTGAGCTGAAAATGCTGGACATCGGGTACGGATATACGGCCGATCAAGGCAAGACATATCCGTTCCGCGGCAAAGGCGTTGGGCTGATGCCGTCGTTACCCGAGGTTGTGGAGCATTTTCCTGGCAAAGCCTTATTGCTTCACATCAAAAGCGACGATCCTGAAGAAGGCAAGCAGCTGGCAGCCTACCTTTCGACCCTGTCCAAGGAGGAGCGGGCCTTGCTGACCATTTATGGCGGTGACCAGCCCATCGCGGTCTTGAAGGAACAGCTGCCGGAGATGCGGGTCATGTCTAAAGCGACGTTAAAGCAATGTATGCTCTCCTATGAAGCTTCCGGCTGGTCGGGTTACATCCCGGACGCTTGCCGTAACACAGAGCTGCATATTCCCGAGAAAATAGCGCCCTGGTTGTGGGGCTGGCCGGATAAATTCCTGAGCCGCATGGAACGAGCAAACACGCGCGTCATCGTGGTTGGCGGCGACGGCAGCGACTTCTCCAGCGGCTTCGATACGCTGGAGGATGTCAAACGTCTGCCGGCGGGGTATACCGGTTGGATTTGGACCAACCGGATTGATCGAATTGCAGCAGCGGTGCGAAGAGATACTCCCGATTGAGAATAACAACAAGTGAATGGCCGTCCCAAAGTCTGAAAAAATCGACTTTAGGACGGCTTTTTTATACTTTTTTTAGAATTCGTTTAGAAGCGCTTTAGAGCCGGGGGCTAAGCTAATAAAGGAAAGACCAAACCATACGGAAAGGAAGAAGAAGATGAATCAAAAATGGATGAAGCGTGGAGCGGTGTTCGGAATCGGGGCCGCCCTGCTGCTCGGCAGCGGATTGTCTGCCATGGCGGGAACGTCCGGGTACGAAACCTACAAGTCCGCGATCAAGCAGACGTATGCTGCGTCAAGCTTGACTAACCAAGGAAGCATTGTAGTGACCGACAACGGCAAGACGATTGCGAACGCGAAGCTGGAGGTCAAGCTTAACAAAGAGAAGAACACCCTGAGCGCGGATATCGAGGTGACTGGAGCTTCGGGAACCCAAACGTTCCAGGCGTATAAGCAAGACGGAAAAATGGTGTTCGTCGGCGGCGACGATGCCGATATTTATCGGGTTCTGCCACTTGCAGAAGATGAACAGCGGTTCCACGATGGGGACTTTGATCCTCCGCAGCATGCAGAGCAGTTGATGGAGGCTTTGATAGGCAACATCACGGATTTGGCTACGGTGCAGGAGCTGCCGTCGGGCGGCAAACAAACGTCGCTGCATTTAACCGGCAGCCAAATTCCAGCAATTGTGCAAGCAGTAGGTTCCCTCGCAGCCGGACATATGGCAGCGGCTGACCAGATGATGGCCGAAGGCGGCCAGAATGCGCACATGGGTCATGGCATGACCGGAGCGCCCTCTGACGAGATGATGTCGATGCATCCTTCTCTGACGGATTTCGATATTCCGGCTTTAACGAAGGACGTGAAGGTGGAGGATATCCGTTTTGACGCGGAGATCAACAAGGAACAATATGTAGAACACCAGCAAGGACAGATGATTGTCCGGGGAACAGACGAGGCGGGTCAAACACATGAACTCGTCGTCAAAGCCAGCTTTGATCTATCCGGGTTTGGACAAACAACGCCGGATACCGTGGACTTGAGCGGGAAGCAGGTTGAAACGATCGAGCGCCAAGAACATATGCCACGTTGGCATCGATAATCACGTTGGCATCGATAATAAAGAAGTTACCGGGTGTCGGGCCAGGCGGCCCGGCATCGTTTTCTAGAATGGATCGATAGGAGTTGATGGATGTGGAGACGATTTTGGAGGCACAAGGGGTAAGCAAACGTTTCGGCAATGGACGCGGAATCGGCCAGATAAGTCTTACCGTCAATGCCGGGGACATCGTTGGCTTGTTCGGGCAAAACGGGGCCGGAAAAACAACCATGCTCAAGGCGGTGACGGGTTTATGCCGACCTGACGAAGGCACGATCCGGCTGTTCGGCTTCGATCTGAATACACACTTCGAACAGGCAATGACCCGAGTAGGTTGCGTGATCGAGGCGGCGGATGCGTACGACTATATGACAGGGAAGCAGAACCTTCGTCAGGCCGCCCGCTACTATCCGGATGTGCCGGCTTCGCGGATCGAGGAAGTATTGGAAATGACGGGGTTGGCGCCTTATCAGAACGAACGGGCGAAGCACTACTCGTTAGGGATGAAGCAGCGACTAGCGCTGGCGGCAGCCTTACTACCGGAGCCGCGGCTCGTGATCCTTGATGAACCGACGAACGGCCTGGATATCGAAGGAATGGTCGAGCTTCGCGGAACGATCGCCAGGTTGGCACGTGAAGAGGGGATTGCCTTTCTGATCTCCAGCCATATGCTAAGCCATCTTGAGCCGATCGTGACTACGGTTGGAATCCTTCACCGTGGGGACTTGATACGTTTTGGCCGCCGTTTTGAATTGGTGCCGCCGGACGTGACATTAGAAGATTATTATTTGGAGGCGATTCAATCAGGGAAAGGAGAAGATGTACATGAACGCACTGCTGGCTAGCTGGCGAAACGAGGTGGAGAAACTGTGGCTGCGAAAAAGAACCAAGGCGGTTCTGGCGCTGGCCATCCTTGTCCCTGTGGTTTTAACATTGGGCATCTCATCTCTTGGCCGTATGATGGGGCTATCTTCAGCGCTGGGCGGCCAGGTCTCTATCATCACCCTGAATTTGCTGACCGGATTCCTGCTGCCCCTGTATTTGTTTATCTCGGCCGCCGATTTATTTCCTGGCGAAACAGCCGCGCGAACGATGAAATTAACTCTGGTGCGTCCGGTGACCCGCGCCAAGCTGTTCGCAGCCAAGGCTTTGGCGCTTGGCTCAGCTGCTGCCGCGATCTTGGTCGTTGCCGGAGTGGCTTCCGCGATATGCGGTTTGCTGACCATCTCATCCTCATCGATGCTGGAATGGACGGATAGCCTGATCGCCTATGTGGTGTCCGTTGTTCCGATGGCGGCACTTAGTCTCATCGCCGTATGGGTTGCGATGTTCTTCTCGAGCAGCGCCGCGGCCCTGGGCTCCATGATTCTTGTTTTTGCCGCCGCGAAGCTGCTGCCGGTCTTGTTCCCGGCACTTGCGATTTGGTCGCCGTTTGCCTACACGGATTGGTACGCGTTATGGGTGGGCAGTGGAGCCGGGAACGGCAAATTGCTGCAATCGTTTTTCATTTTGCTGGCTTATAGTATGATGGCATATGTAAGCAGCGTCACCCGCTTTGAACGCAAGTCATTCTGAGATTTCCTTGAAAGGAACGGCCGCTGATGACGATCCGGTTAAGACTGATATTATCTTACATTGCGATGGTGTTGATCCCCATATTTCTGACGCTGCTCACCGCTATGGTGCTGACGCGCGTCTTCTTCGGCACGGAGGATACCTCTGTCCGCGGTGGAGACGGCTTTCAGTTCCATGGACATGCGCTGTCAGAATTTTGGGAGAAGATCAACGAACGTGAACAGCTGATGAACGGCGTCAAGTTCGTTGCCGAGCAGGATCCCGAATTGTTGGCTGACCCGAATTTCCTAGCGGATACGGGGGAGACGCTGCGGGAACTTCAAGCGGGACTCGTGATCGTCAGAAACGGTGAAGTGACTTATGCTTCCGCCGATGTGGATCAAGAATATTTAGAAGCGGAATTAGCTCGGATCGATACGGCTCAGGAAGGGCATTCAAGATGGATGATGAGCCGAGGGCCGGAAGTTGGGGGCCGCTATACGGCTGAGCGCGTGGATTTTACCTTTGACGACCAAGGCGTGGGAACGCTATACCTTTTATCCGATTTAAATCCGCTGCTCGGCAAAATGTCGCGGTTTATGCCACTGATGTTTTTTTCGTTGCTGGTTATTGTTGCATTTACGAACTTGCTGCTAACGTTTTTTGTATCCCGCAGCATTCTTCGGCCCTTGTACACGCTGAAACGCGCGGCGGAACGGATTAAGGAAGGCGAGCTGGATCATCCTCTCCTGATGCAGCGCAAGGATGAATTCGGTGAAGTGGGGGAAGCTTTCGAGGAGATGCGCGAGCGACTGAAGCATTCCATCCATTTGCAGCTCCAGTACGAGGAGAACCGCAAGGAAATGCTGTCTAATATTTCACATGATCTGAAAACCCCGATCACCGGAATTAAAGCATGCGTCGAGGGGTTGCGCGACCGTGTGGCCGATACGGAGGAGAAACGCAACAAATACATCACGATGATCGGACAAAAAGCGGATGATATGGACCGGATGATTGAGGAACTGTTTTTGTTCTCCAAGCTGGATCTGAAGCGCCTGCCATTTGACTTTGAACCGGTGGATGTACTGGGATTCCTGCAGAGCTGCAGCGAAGAGTTGAAAGCCGACCCGCGTTTTGCACAGGTGCAGATTGAACTTATCACCGCCGTAGAGGGTCCGCTGTATGCCATCGCCGATCGGGATAAACTCAAGCGGGTACTCATGAATATTGCGGACAACAGTTTGCATTATATGAATAAGCCCGACCAACGCTTGTCCCTGGAGCTCGAAGCTAGTCCTCGTGAGGCTCTCGTACGCATCCGAGACAATGGAGCAGGCATAGATGAAGCGGCATTACCAAAGGTATTCGAGCGGTTCTATCGCGCCGAAGCTTCACGGAGCAGCTCTAGCGGCCGCGGCGGCAGCGGTTTGGGCTTAGCCATCGTTCGGCAGATCATCGAGGCACACGGCGGCATCGTTCGAGCAGACAGCCGGGCCGGCGTAGGAACGGCTATCTCATTCACGCTGCCATTGCAGACATATTCACGGACGGGCGGTGAACGTAAATGAAACGGATATTAATTATTGAAGATGATCCTGTGATTGCGGAGGTGGAGCGGGATTATTTGCAGGCGAGCGGGTATGCGGCGGATATCGCCGTTAATGGAGATGAGGGGTTGAGGCGTGCTCTTTCGGAGCCGTACGACTTGCTTGTGCTCGACCTGATGTTACCAGGGGTGGACGGCTATGAAATCTGCAAGCAAGTACGGGAGGCCAAGGATATCCCCATCCTGATGGTCTCCGCCAAGAAGGAAGACATTGATAAAATCCGTGGACTCGGATTAGGCGCCGACGATTATGTGAGCAAGCCGTTCAGCGTGGGTGAGCTCATGGCCCGGATCAAGGCGCATCTAACGCGGTATGCTCGGTTAACGAACCAATCCCGCCCGGCTGACAAAGACGAACTTCGCATTCGCGGTTTGTATATCGATAAGATGTCGCGGAAGGTATCGGTAAACGGTGAAGAGCTTGCACTGACGGGTAAAGAATACGATTTGCTGCTGTTTATGGCGATGCACCCGAACCGGGTATTTTCCAAGGATGATCTATTCGAAAGAATATGGGGGATGGATTCGCTGGGAGACCTGGCTTCCGTCACCGTCTACATAAGCAAATTAAGAGAGAAAATCGAGCGTGATCCATCAAAGCCGCAGTTTATCGAGACGATCTGGGGCGTTGGTTATCGCTTCAACCTATAAGTGCTTCGGTTTGCTGTTTTGCATGATTATCCCTTTCTTTAAGGGAGCAAAGTCAAGGGACGTACGGGCGTGCTCTTGTTCTCTGATCAAAAGGGATAATGGTGGAAAGAGGGTATGGTGCTTTGTTGGAAGTTACTATATAATTTTTAGCGGACTATCATTTTCTATAACGGGTTCAAAATTTTCTATAAGTGAGGGATACCATGGCTGCCATTGAAGTGCGCGATTTGCGCAAGACATTTAAGGTGCAGAAAAACCGCGAAGGCCTCAAAGGGGCCTTTCTTGATTTATTCAAGCGGGAATACAACGAAGTGGCCGCCGTGAAAGATATCTCGTTTCAGATTCCGGAGGGGGAGATCTGCGGATATATCGGCGAGAACGGGGCTGGCAAGTCGACGACCATCAAAATGCTCACCGGCATTCTCGTGCCGACATCGGGGCATTTGAAAGTCGGTGGTTACGTGCCCTACGCCGAACGCGAGAAGTTCGTGCAGCATATCGGGGTTGTTTTCGGCCAGCGCAGCCAGCTCTGGTGGGACATCGGCGTAATCGAGTCGTTCGAGCTGCTGCGCAAGGTCTACCGCGTGCCACAGGACGAATACAAGAAACGTCTGGATGAGTTGGTGGAGCGCCTCCAGCTGCAGGAGCTGTTAAACCGCCCGGTTCGTAAGCTGAGCTTGGGCCAACGGATGCGCTGCGAGCTGGTTGCGGCGTTGCTGCATAATCCGTCGATTGTCTTCCTGGACGAGCCAACGATTGGTCTGGACATCGTGGTCAAATCGGAAATTCGCGATTTCCTAAAGGACATGAACCGTGAGTATGGCACGACAATACTGTTGACCACACATGATTTGCAGGATATCGAAGCACTGTGTTCCCGGGTCATCATGCTCGACGACGGCCGGATCATTTATGACGGCGGCTTGGAAGAGCTGAAGGACCGCTGGGGTACGGGCAAGGAGGTACTGTTCCAGTTCGGAACGGCCACCAAGCTCGACCAGCTGCGGGGATGGACGGGAGCGCAACCTGTGATCTGGACGGCGGAAAACGACCTGAACGCCAAAGTCTGGATTCCGCGGGATATCGGCGTCTCTGAGGTGCTGGGACAGGTTGTGGGTCAGGCGGATATCACCGACATCAAAATCATCGAAACCAACACCGACGAAATCGTACGCAGCATTTACCAATCCGGTTCGGCGGACAAACCGACGGACGCGGAAATGGAGAGCCAGGAAGGTGCGGTCATCCATGTCTAACCAATGGGGGGCGTACCTCGATTTTATCCGCATCCGGTTCTTGACGATGCTGGCGTATCGGGTGAACTATTATTCGGGCATTTTGATCTATTCGCTCAACATAGGGGTTTACTATTTTACGTGGAAGGCGATTTACGGAAGCGGCGGCGAGTTGGGTGGGTTTACCGCCTCGCAGATGACGACCTATCTGGCCGTATCCTGGATGGCACGGGCGTTTTATTTCAATAACCTGGACCGGGAGATCTCCACGGACATCCGCGACGGAAGCATCGCCATTCAATTCATCCGCCCTTATAACTACCTCATCGTCAAAATGATGCAAGGTTTCGGTGAAGGCATGTTCCGCTTCATCATGCTAATGGTTCCCGGTATGGCCATCGCCATGCTGTTATTTCCGGTCAAGCTGCCGACGGAGGCAAGCGCATGGATCGGTTTTCTCGTAATGTTATTCTTCAGCTTTCTGATCAACTCGCAGTTAAATGTCATCACAGGACTCATGTCCTTTTTCGTGGAAAATAACGAAGGCTTCATGCGCATGAAACGCGTAGTCGTCGATTTATTTTCGGGTTTGATTATTCCGATTAGCCTGTTTCCAGCGTGGCTTGGCGGTATCATGTCGTTCCTGCCATTCCAGGCGATCACGTATTTGCCGGGTTCGGTCTTCACCGGCCGGATTCAAGGGTCTTCGATCTGGAACGTGCTAGGCATTCAGGTCGTCTGGTTTGTTATCCTGCTCATACCGATGATTGGCTTATACCGTGCTTCGCGGAAACGCCTGTTCGTGCAAGGGGGTTAAGGAAGTATGTACTACTTGGGCCTCATGGGCGAATACTTGAAAAATTATATGAAAACCCGCATGACTTACCGCGCCGACTTCTGGGTGGAGGTCATCTCCGATTTGCTTTTTCAGGCGACTAACCTGATCTTTATCTTCGTGATCTTCATGCACACCAACAGTCTGGGCGGGTGGAGCGAAAGCGAAGTTGTGTTCGTATATGGCTTCTTCATGGTGCCGTTCGGTGTGTTTAGCTGCTTTGTTAACCTCTGGAATTTCAGCGAACGGTATATCGTCAAAGGCGAAATGGACCGGATCATGACACGTCCGGCGTATAACCTATTCCAGATCTTCCTGGAAAACGTCGATCCGCCGGCTCTCGTCGGCTCGATCATCGGGGGCATCATCATGGCGATCAGCGGCGGGCAGTTGGGACTTACCTTGGAATGGTGGACGATTCCTGCTATGCTGCTGTTTACGCTCAGCGCAGTAGCGATTTATACCGGAATCTATACAACGTTAACCTCGTTGTCGTTTTACTCCGATGCGCCAACCGGAATCCTGCCACTTATGTATAACGTGCAGGGGTATGGGCGTTACCCGGTGACGATTTACAACCGGGCGATTCAAGTGTTGTTGACCTGGATTTTGCCGTTTGCTTTCGTTGGCGTCTATCCAGCTTCGTTGTTCCTGGAACGCGAGGAGATGCGGCAAATGGCTTGGCTGACCCCACTGGTGGGCCTCGTATTCCTTGCGATCGGTTTGACTTCCTGGAATTACGGTGTTAAGCGGTACCGAGGGGCTGGGTCGTAAATCACACATCAATAAATTAAGCCGGCGTCCCTGAGGGGGCGCCGGCTTTCGTTCGCTAGGCGATTCAAATGCAAAAGTGCATTTCAATCTCGCAGAAAGGAGCTATTTAGGCGTACCAGATGTAAAATGCAGGCGATTATCGCTGTTTTGAGCTAAAGTTTAAAGCCGATTTCGGTTCCGGTACAGCAGCACCATAAAGAACGGTGCTCCGATGGCGGCTGTCAACACGCCGGCAGGCACGTCCCGGGGCAGAAAAGCCGTGCGGGCGACCAGATCCGCGACAAGCAGGATCAACGCTCCCAGCAATGCGCTGACCGGGAGCACGCCGGAAAACGACGGGCCGGTCAGCCGGCGGGCCATATGCGGCGCCATCAGTCCGATAAAGGCGATGGCGCCGCCGATCGCCACCGCGGCACCGGCGAGCGATACGCTGAGCACGATCAGCAGCAAGCGCTGCAGCTGTACGCGGGAGCCTACGCTGGTGGCGATATCGTCACCCAAGGCCTGGATGTTCACCTGGCGGGCTTGCAGCCAGGTCAAGATCAGCAGGACGGCCGTCCAAGGCAGCAGCGTCAGCACGTCGTTCTCCCAGGAGACGCCATAGATGCTGCCGGTCATGAACGTGAGCGACTGGTTGGCCTGCTGCATCGGTCCGGAGATAATCAGCATAAAGGACAGCGATTTGATGGCGGCGGATACGCCGATCCCGATGAGGATGATCCGCAGCGGGGATGCCCCCTTTTTCCAGGCTAAGACGTACAGCAACGCCGTGACGAGGAACGCGCCGAGAATCGACGCGAGCGGCATCCAGTGAATCGAAATCGTGCCTTGGAACAAGTAAATAAACAGAATGGCGCCGAGCGAAGCACCTTCGGTAATTCCTGCAACATCGGGCGAAGCCAGCGGGTTGCGGATGACGCCCTGTAAAATAGCCCCGGCCACGGCCAAGGAAGCCCCGACCAACACGGCAATCAGGATACGCGGCAGGCGGAGGTTGACTACGATGACCTGATCCCCGGGTTCGGCCATGCCGAATATGGATTTTAAAACGGTCAGGGGAGGGAGGTAGTGGCTGCTGATCCCTACGCTGATGACCATCATTCCCAGACATAGAACGGACAAGAGCAGGCATATCCACAAGGTTCTTTTCTTCTTCGCCTGCACGAGCGATTGAACGGGTAACACCGTAATTTTACCGGATTTGGCCATCAGTTCTTCACCCCTTTCCTGGCGATGTAAACGAAGAACGGGACGCCCAATATCGCGGTCATGACGCCGACCGGGATTTCCTTCGGCATGGCGATGTATCTGGAGCCGATGTCGGCGGACACGAGCAGTAGAGCCCCGGACAGGGCGCAATAAGGCAAAATCCAGCGGTGATCCGTTCCGACGAAATGGCGGATAATATGCGGAATGATGATGCCGACGAACGCGATCGGTCCGGCCACGGCCACGGAGCCCCCGGCCAGCAGGATCACGGCGGCTGCCGCCAACGTCTTGATCAGGCCAGTGCGTTGTCCAAGCCCTTGCGCCACGGTATCGCCCATGGCGAGCACGTTAAGTTGTCCCGCCAATAATAAGGCGATGATGATCCCGACTCCCATATAAGGAAGCACATTAAGGAGCTGATCCGTCCCCCGTCCCGCTACCGATCCGACCAGCCAGACGAGCACCTGGTCGAACATTTTGCCGTCGGACAGCATCAAGCCCTGGGTCAGCGAGGAGAAGAACGCCGCCATCGAAGCGCCGGCGAGCGTAATCTTCAGCGGCGTCATGCCGTCGCGTCCCAAGCTTCCGAGAAGGAACACTACCGAGCCGCTGAGGGCGGCACCGGTCAAGGCCACCCAGGTTAAGGCTTGCATTCCGGATAAGCCCAGCCATCCGGTGGCCAGGATGATAAAGAAAGCGGCCCCCGAATTAACGCCCAGCGTGCTGGGCGAAGCGATCGGGTTCCGGGTGATCACTTGCATCAGCGCGCCCGCAACAGCGAGGCAGGCTCCGACGGCGGCAGCGATAAAGGCGCGCGGCACGCGGGCCGTTTGAATGAGCAGGTGCTCGTTGCTGCCGTTCAGATGAACGAAGGATTCCCAGACGGCAGGGAAAGGGATGTCCGTCACGCCGAAGCTGATGCTACATACGAGCGCTGCGGCCAACGCCAAAGCGCAAACCAACAAGCCGAGTCCTTTCATGAGGTAGTTTCCCACTTTCCAGATCGAATAGATCATGTCCATTAAATCTTAGAAGATGGGGAAGACACTGTCAATGAGTATGAGAATCATTCTCTTCGTGTATTGACAAGCGGAAGGATCATGCCCTATATTCGTGAAGATGATAATCATTATCAATCTGTGCACGCAGACTCATTTTAAGGGGGAAATTGAATCATGAATCCAACTCGTAACCGCTCTATATGGTGGGCCTTCGTTGTGCTAGCGCTTGTGCTGGTTGTCACGGGCTGCGGGAATGGCGGAAATCAAGGAGCGTCCGGCAATGCCGATACGAACGGCAGCGCGGCGGCGGAGAACCAGGCGGGAAACAATAACGCGTCGGCCGAAGGCAAACGTATCGTGAAGCATGCGATGGGAGAGACCGAGATCGTCGGGACGCCGCAAAAAGTCGTCGTTTTGACCAATGAGGGAACGGAAGCGCTGTTGGCTTTGGGCATCAAGCCGGTTGGAGCGGTCCGCTCCTGGACAGGGGACCCCTGGTATCCGCATATTAAAGACGAGATGGAAGGGGTTACGGTCGTAGGCGAAGAAAGCCAACCGAACCTGGAGCTGATCGCCGGACTGCAGCCCGACCTCATCATCGGCAACAAGATGCGTCAGGAGAAGGTATACGAGCAATTACAGGCGATCGCTCCAACGGTGATGTCCGAGGACCTGCGAGGGAATTGGATGAACAACTTCAAGCTCTATGCGGAAGCGTTGGGACAAACCGATAAAGGCAACGAGCTGCTGGGCGCTTTCGAAACGCGGATCGCGGACTTTAAAGCCAAAGCCGGCGATAAGGCGAAAGAAACCGTATCGGTCGTCCGGTTCATGGACGGGAAAACGCGCGTCTACCATACGAACACGTTCTCCGGCATTATTTTTGAACAGCTGGGCCTGGCCCGAAATCAGATGACGCTGAACGCCAAGGATACGTTCGTCGATGAGATTACCAAAGAACGGCTGCCGGAAGTGGATGCCGACCGGTTGTTCTACTTTACCTATGAGACGGGCGACGGCAAAGCGAATCAAACTGAACTGGACTGGACAAACGACCCGTTGTGGAAAAATTTGAACGTCGTCAAGAACGGAAAGACCTACAAAGTCGACGATGCGATCTGGAACACGGCCGGCGGCATCAAAGCAGCTAATCTGCTGCTTGACGAGCTTTATAAAATCTATGAACTAGAGTAAAAAAGTCTATTTGACCGGTCTGGCAAACCGTCCGAGGATTTCGATGGATTGGACCACATTCATGAACGCGTGAGGATCGGTGTCGACCACCGCTTTTCGAACGGCCGCCAGCTCGTACCGGGTCGTTACGGTCATCAGCGTATAGTTCTGCTCTTCGCGGTAACCGCCTTCGGAATGAAGGCAGGTGATGCCGTGATGCAGCTTGCGCAGCTGGCAGAGCACCTCATCTTTGCGCTTCGTGATGATAAAGCAGGTCACCTTGATATGCCCGACGTGGATCATGTCCACGACTTTGCCTTTCACGAAGGTAGATAACATCGAATACAGGGCCAGATCCCAGCTTTGAAAAAAGCCGAGGGCCAAAATGACGAGCCCGTTAAGCAGAAAGAGGATGTTCCCCATGGGGACGTCCCTTTTTCGCGTTACGATGGACCCGAGAATATCGAAACCGCCGGTCGAGCCGCCTACGCGAAGCGAAAATCCGATGCCCGCCGCCGAGATGATCCCGCCGAACACCGCGGCAAGAATCGGATCATGCGTGACCTGTACCTCCGGGATGATCGAGATAAACCAGGTGGTGCTAACGACGGAGACGCAGCTGAGCACAATATAACGCCGGCCTACGGCTTTCCATCCCCATAAAATCAACGGAACGTTTAACAGAAAGTAGACGATCGAGATGTTCCATCCGGTCAAATAACTGATGATGGAAGCGACGCCGGTTACGCCGCCGGACAGCAACTTGTGCGGAATCAGGAACAAGTCGAGCCCTGCAGCGACAAGCAAGGCCGAAAGCAGGATGACTCCAACCTCCTGCGCGGGTTTTAGGGATGCCCGAAGCGGTTTTTCGATTATCGGGCGGTACTGGTCCAAATTCATGTCGATGCCTTCCTTACGATCATTGTTATAAAATATTGTTATCGGCTTAAATTATCTTTTTTATCAGTCTGTTGGACTATGACATTTATCAACCTCTAGACAAACAATCGTTTATTCCTCCAAAAGTTTTTGATAAGATTGGTTGATCAATCCCACGCGTTCAACCGTTACCTCAACGGAAGGTTGGAATTCGATTCCGGCAAAAGCTACGGCCCAGTCCTCTTTAATTTCTTGCCAATCCCGCGGGTATTTGCGATGGAATAGATCGGCGAATCCCACGACATCCGTCCGCAAGCCGTGTATGGCATGCCATCCCTCTAGTACGATGCGCAGCAATTCGTCTCCGACACCCTGCTCCAACTCCCGTACTACCTTTGGATCGATCGCATCGAGTTGGGAACCGGTATCCGTGATCATGCCTTTCGCTTTGATGTTTGCGGTCACGATGATTCGCCCCTCTTTTCGTTTCATCTTTAGCCGGGTAGTGGTGTCGGAGACCTCAAACGTGGATTTTGCCTTGTCTCCCTCCTTGCCTCCGCTAAATTCGAAGGAAATGACGGCCCTGTTCACGCGATTGCGGATAAAGGCGATTCCAAGCGCCTCTTTTTGGTTTAGCCATCCGACCAGCTTTCCTTTATTGAGAATGGCCAAACCGCCCAACTTTAGTTTTGAAGCCGTCGTTGTGTTTTCGAGCGCCTTGGTCGAACCTGGCTCGCCTTTACCGGAGATCCTCAGTTCCGGGATTACGGCGCATTTGGACGCACCTGCCGATTCCGTAGCCAAATCGAACATATTGACTTTAGGCAGGATGGACGTATTTTGGGTTTCTTTTTCAATCAATTTGTGAATGCCCTCGCCGGTGTTTTTTTCAAGATACATCAATTGGGACACGACGATCCGGGGATTATTTTTGGTCACGAACAGACTGACGGTTTCCCGGGCTTGAGGATTCCGTAAATAGGTGTCAATCAGCGAGTTCAGCCCATATTTAGCGGCCGCATCGCCGATCACAAATACGCGGTTATTCCCGATATGCAGTTGGCGCGTGTTCTCCAGTTCATTGTTAGCAAATGCCTTCCGCAACGTGTCTCCTTGAATCGAAAGCACGCTGATAGGCGGACCGGAGCTTGCGTTCCCCCCTGACGTGCCTGAAGCAGAAGCTGCCGGAGTGACGAGCTGGTAGGTCAGCTCCCATTGGTTATCTTTTCTATCGACTCCGGTCGCCGATACGATCGCTAAATCCGTCAGTTCTTTCCGGCTCCAGCATCCGCAAAGGCAGATGCAAATCATAAACGCAAAAATCGGTTTCATCCTTTGGGGCGATAAAAGCATGATTTCACTCCTTTCCAGGATTTGGCTGGGGCGGTTGGGGTTTAAGAGTTTTCTTTTGCCGTATTCGGTTCTTACCCGCAATGCCGTCGGGACGGGTACGCATGCTCCATAAAGGAAAACGAATGAATACGTCCTTCAGGTTCGACCAAATGAGCGGAGCAACCGGCATGAGGTACGGCACGCCAAATGAGCGCAAGGAGGCAAGATGTATGCAAAGCAGCATCAACCCCACCATAACGCCGTATAGTCCCAAGGTTCCTCCAAGCAACATCATCGTGAAACGGATAAGTCCTACCGTGACCGACAAGTTGGGAGACGGGATCACGAAATTCGAAATAGCCGTAAAAGACACGATGATGACCATAGCGGCGGAGATCAGGCCGGCTTCCACAGCCGCTTGCCCCAGTACGAGCGCCCCCACGATCGATATAGCGGAGCCGATGGCTTTTGGCATGCGAACACCGGCCTCCCTTAAGACTTCGAACGTAATTTCCATCAAGAAGGCTTCGATCAAAGCAGGGAGGGGAACGCCCTCCCGCTGGGCGACTAAACTAACCAGCAAAGTCGTGGGGAGCATTTCCTGGTGATACGTTGTCACGGCGATATACAATGAGGGCAGCAGCAAGGAGATGAAAAAAGCGCCGAAGCGGAGCAAACGCAGGAACGAAGCGATGTAAAACCGCTGATAATAATCCTCGCTGGATTCAAAAAAAGCAAAGAAGGTGACGGGGGCGAGCAGCACAAACGGGGAGCCGTCGACAACAATAGCGATTTGTCCTTCCAGCAAGCCGGCGGTTACAGCGTCAGGACGTTCCGTGTTGAACATCGTAGGAAAAGGGCTTAACGCGGCATCCCCGATCAATTCCTCGATATATCCCCCCTCCAGGATACCGTCAATTTGAATACGGTCAAGGCGACGTTGAATTTCATGGACAACGGAGTCATCAGCAATACCCTCTAGATACAAGACGGATACGCTGGTTTGGGTTTGCTCTCCGATGATTTTGTTCTGGATACGGAGATTCGGGGATTTGAGCCTGCGGCTGATCATGGACGTATTGGTGCGCAGACTTTCTGTAAATGCCTCCTTTGGACCGCGGATCACATTTTGCGTCGTTGGCTCCGCGATGCTTCTCCATTCGCCGCCGGACGTACCGGAAGCGACGGCTTGACGATACCCCTGCGCGAGAATGACGGTATCCCCCTGCATAATTTGCTGCCACAGCGATTCCATATCTTCAACGATGACGGTCGGCCCCGCGGCGGAAGCGCAGTTTTGAATTGCGGCGAAGCGTTCTGCCGAATCCCCGTCATGGACGGAAAGGACGGACATGAGCGGGCGAAGGAGCGATTCATTGATAGAGGTTAGGTCGACAAGCCCTTCAATATACACAAGCGCGTATTCCATTTGATTAACAGTAGGAACGTGAAAAGATCGGATCACCATATCCGAACGTTTGTCTGCGGCGGCTCGCAGGCTGGCCAGATTATCTTCCAGATGCAATGATAATGGTTGAGGCATCTTCTCCCTATGCTTTTGACCCACGGCTTTTTCTCCTTTCTATTCGTTTGAAGGGGCGTCTAACTGGCGTTTTTCCTTTTTGCGCTTGAATCCATGGTTAATGACCATAACCAGCAGCAGGATGATGGGCAAAACGATCTGAAAAATCGGAAAATGAAATTTAAGATTATGTTCAAAGCCAAGCTGGATTTGCTCCATATAACTTTTGAACATTTTGGCTCCGACAAAGATGACGGCACCAACGGGAACGACCACAATATGCCGAGTTACTTTAAACAACTCTGCCGCCGCCAGGACCGCCGCCAAATAATAGGTCGCCTGTTTGAAGAAAACGCCTCCGAAGAGCAACAAACTGACGAATGGGTCCATCCGTTCCAGAAACCCGCCGATTTCGATCAAGCTGGTCCCAAACATGAACGGGATGACATAAGCTCCCGACAAATCACCGAGGACGGCGATGATCAGCATGTTGGTGAGGACAATAAAGAGGCCGGAGAAGGTATAGGGAATCAGGGTGAACTTTTTGATATCGCTAAACCGGACGACATGTTTCCAGAATATAAGAAATACGATCATCTCTCCGAAAGGAAAAGAAATGACCTCCGGGACGGCGGCCTTCCATACCGGTATCCATCCTCGTTCGAATAGAGGCAGCAGTTTCTTGAGATCAACAAGACCGGAAATCAACATAAGGCCGAACAAGAGGATGTAGATCAACAGCAGCCAAGGGAGCATTAATTGTCCTACCCGAAAAAACACTTCGATCCCTTGGATGATGGCGTAAGCCCCTACAGCCAACAGTACGATCATCACGATGTCCAGCGGGGTTCCAGGAAGAAGGTACAGAATCACCAGATCCCCGAACTCCCTCACATTACGTACCGATTTGTAAATGAAATATCCGATGTAAGCCAAACCTACGATAAAACCCAGATATTTGCCGAAATAGCGGGTTAGCATTTCCATCAAGTCCGAATGCGGGGCTCGGCTCTGAATCGGTATCGTGACGAATAACAGCATGCCCATGCCAAGGACCATCGCTATGGCGACGGAGATCCAAGCGTCATGTTTGGCTTCGCTGGCCAGCAAAAATAAAGAGGAACTGCCGATTTGAAACAAGATGACGATCGAAGCCAGTTGGCCTGCGCTGATTTTTTCGTGCAAGATGACTCCTCCTCCTACGCATTCCAAAAACAATGATCCTACTATTACCATATTCCGCTAAATTTATGAAGCTGGGTTTACCGGATTGACGGTCGACAATCCGGGCATCTTATTGGATAATTCTCACTTGAAAGCGAGGGATATCCATGGTACAACCAAAAGGGAACGGCCGCCAAGAGACGGATCCGGCGCTGCGCCTAAGCCGGTTTAAGGCGGAAGTCATGATGCGTGAGGGGTACAACGTCAATCCGGAGCGGCCGGATGACGTGAAATATGAAGTGGCTCAATCGTTAGGCGTGACGCTGCGGGAAGGCGATAACGGCGAGTTGACGACGGCGAAAGCCGGCAAGGTCGGCGGCGCGATCGGCGGATCGATGGTCAAGGAAATGATCCGTTTGGCGAAGCAGCGCTTAAACGATCAGCCATAAATAAACCATACGGAGGTTTGCCATGGTCGTGAACGAGTGGGATCAACTGAAGCTCCATCTTCAAGAGTGGGTGGAGGAATGCCGGCCAATAAGCGCTGCAGGCAAGGTAGCGGAGTACATTCCGGAGCTATCGAAGGCGAGG
Source organism: Paenibacillus mellifer (assembly GCF_023195895.1). Lineage (GTDB taxonomy): Bacteria > Bacillota > Bacilli > Paenibacillales > Paenibacillaceae > Fontibacillus > Fontibacillus mellifer. Next base: position 9,494 of record NZ_JALPRK010000013.1, on the reverse strand, counting down.
CAGGATATGCTCGGAATCCATCTTCGGGATCCCCGGGGGCAATCGATTTCCTCCGGCGAAGCCCGGACGGGTTTTACGATGCAGAGCATTTCGAAGGTGTTTACGTTGATCCTTGCGCTCATGGACCATGGGGAATCCGCCGTATTCTCCAAAGTGGGGATGGAACCGACCGGTGATCAGTTCAACTCGATCATGAAGCTGGAGCTGGCGCAGCCGGCGATTCCGTTTAATCCATTGATCAACGCCGGCGCGATCGTGGTCTCCTCGATGATCAAGGGGGAGAATGCGGAGGCGAAATCGGCGCGAATTTTATCCTTTTTTCGTGAGTTGGCCGGAAACCCCGGTTTGGATTACGATTTGCAGGTTTACCGCTCGGAGTCAGAGACGGGGCATTTGAACCGATCGATGGCTTATTTTTTGCTGGATAAAGGAATCTTGGGCTGCGGCGTGGAGGAAGTGCTGGACATCTACTTCCGCCACTGCTCGATTCAAGTCTGCTGCGAGGATCTGGCGCGGATGGCGTTGGTGCTGGCATTCGACGGAACCGATCCCACGACCGGCAAAACGCTGATTCCGCGGCGGTATGTACAAATTGCCAAAACATTCATGGTCACCTGCGGGATGTACAACGGGTCGGGCGAGTTCGCCATCGGCGCGGGGCTGCCGGCTAAAAGCGGCGTGTCCGGCGGGATCTTGACGCTGGTGCCCGGACGATACGGCATTGGCGTCGTAGGGCCTGCACTAAACCCCAAAGGCAACAGCATCGCCGGGGTCCAGTTGATCGAGCGGTTGTCGCGAACCTTTGATTGGAGCTTATTTTAATTAAGAAATGGGGTTGCCGCACGTCCGAGCGGGGCCTTAAAATGTTTTAAAAAAAAGATTTGACCTTCACGTTACGTCAACGTTTATCATGAGTGTTGTCAGGAGGTGAGCGTGTGGAATACACCATTCAGAAACTGGGTAACCTCGCCGGGGTAAGCACCCGAACGCTGCGTTATTACGATGAGATCGGCCTTCTGAAGCCGGCAAGAACGAGCTCGTCAGGGTATCGGATTTACGGTCAGCGGGAAGTCGATCTGCTGCAGCAGATCTTGTTCTATCGGGAGCTTGGCCTAAGCCTGGAGGACATCCGGTCCATCGTGACCGATCCCGGATTCGACGGTGCCCGTGCGCTGAGGGAACACCGGAATCAGCTCCTGGACAAACGCAAGCAATTGGACGCGCTAATCGCCAATGTGGAAAAAACGATGGCGTCGCAGGAAGGGAGAATCACGATGAGCGATCGAGAAAAATTCGAAGGCTTCAAACGACAGATGATCGAGGAGAACGAGCAAAAATATGGCCGGGAGATCCGCGAAAAATACGGGGAAGACACGGTAGAGAAATCCAATCGGAAACTGATGAACATGACCGAAGAGGAATACGAGAAGGTAACGCAGCTGGCGAACGAGGTGAATGCCACGCTGGCCGAGGCCTTCAAGACGGGCGATCCCGCCGGTGAACTCGCCCAGAAAGCCGCCGATTTGCATAAGCAGTGGCTGACGTTCTACTGGAGCGAGTACAGCAAGGACGCCCATGCCGGGGTGGCGCAAATGTACGTCGACGATGAGCGTTTCAAGGCTTATTACGATAAGGACCAGCCAGGGACGGCCGAGTTCTTGCGGGATGCGGTTCATATTTATACCGGGATGAAATCGTAATAAAAGCTCTCCTTTCCGCTTGGCGGGGAGGAGAGCTTTTGCGTTGAGGAGGGCGTGGCTTACGCCCAGTTCCCCTGGCGGAATACCGGCTCGATCGTGCCGTCGGGCAGCTCGCCGTCGATATCGAGCTCCGCGGAACCGATCATGAAGTCGACATGCGTCAGGCTGACGTTGGCGCCCCTAGCCAGCAACTCTTCTTTGCTCAGCTTGGCGCCGCCTTCGATATTGACCGGATAAGCGCTGCCCAAAGCAAAGTGGCAGGAGGCATTCTCGTCGATTCCGGTATTGTAGAAGATCCGGTTCAACCGCGATATCGGCGAGTCATGCGGCACCAGGGCGATTTCGCCTAGATGTGTCGCTCCTTCGTCCGTGCTAAGCAGGTTCTCCATATGCTCCCGGCCGGATTTCGCGTCATAACTGACCACTTTGCCGTCCTTAAACGTCAGCGTCAGGCCTTCGACGAGCTGGCCGTTCAGATTGAGCGGCATCGTGCTGGCTACGGTGCCGTTTACGCCGTTACGGTGCGGTATCGAATAAATCTCTTCGGTTGGCATATTGGCAACGAAATAGTCGCCGGCCGCATTGTTATCTCCGCCGCCCAGCCACAAATAGCCTTCAGGCAGCTCCACCAGAAGGTCGGTGCCCGGAGCGCGGTAATGCAGCTTTTTGTACCGCTTGGCATTCATCTGTTCCTGTTTTTCCTTCAACTGCCCGATATGCTCACGCCAGGCGGCAATCGGATCCTCGCGGTCAACGCGGTTCATTTGGAATACCGCCTCCCACATGGCCGGGATGCGCTGCGCTTCGGGCAAATCAGCAAACACTTTGTCGGCCCAAGCCTTCGTTGGCGCTTTGATCAGCGACCAGGTGATCCGGTTGTTGCGCGTTTGGGCGGAATGCTTTTCGCGCGCCCTGGCCGCCGCCCTGACCGCGGTGGATACTTTGGAGGAAGGTATGCCTCGGAACAGCTCCGGATCCGGCACTTTGATCCGAAGGATCGCGCCGCCTTCCTCCCCGAACTGCTCGGCCATGTCGGCGAGCCACTGCGGATAATAGGACAAGGATTCGTCCGACGCGCGCTCGTAGCGGATGCGGGTCGTTTGCTCGTCCTCCCAGTCGACGTGGACGTATTTGGCTCCTGCGTCATAGGCTTTGGCTACCAGCATCCGTGCAAAGTCCACGGTTTCCAGCGGCGCCGTCAGCATCAGGTTTTGGCCGGGCTGGATGTTGACGCCGACCCGGATGACCAATTCGGCGTATTTTTCAAGAAGTACCTCGAAAGCTTCCATCGTTGTGACTCCTCTCGTATTTTCGTTTTTTCCTATGTACAAACAACCCTTATTGTAGCACGAACGGGCGGGGAGTGAAAAAGCGTCGGCGGACGTTCTCCGTAAAGTTCCGTTCAGTTTATGCCTCCTTAATATTCGGGTGTTATGTTTAACCTATATTTTCATGACGCCATGGAGGAGGTCGATTTCGATGCGCTTGATCGTAGCGGGCGGCGATGGTTTTTGCGGGTGGCCGACGGCGCTGTATTTATCCAAAAGGGGACATGAGGTTGCCATCATTGATAATTTGGCTAGACGCAAGTGGGACGACGAGCTGCGCTCCAATTCCTTGACCCCGATCGCCTCGCTGGAAGAGCGAGTGGAACGCTGGAAAGAGCTGACAGGACGTACGATCCGCGTATTTCTCGGCGATTTGAACCATTACGACTTTTTGGGCGAGGTGATGCGCCAGGTACGTCCGGATGCCTTCGTTCATTTTGCAGAGCAGCGCTCCGCTCCTTACTCGATGCTCGACCGCGAACATGCGGTGTACACCCAAGCCAACAATGTCATCGGAACGTTAAACGTCGGATATGCGATCCGCGAGTTTGCTCCCGATTGCCATTTGATCAAGCTGGGGACGATGGGGGAATACGGAACTCCGAATATCGACATTGAAGAAGGCTACCTCGAAATCGAACATAACGGCCGGAAAGACGTGCTTCCATATCCGAAGCAGCCGGGGTCGTTTTATCACCTGTCGAAGGTTCATGACAGCCATAACCTGATGTTCATGTGCCGGATTTGGGGCATTCGGGTGACGGATTTGAATCAGGGCGTGGTTTACGGGCTGCATACGGAGGAAACGCAGCTGGATCCGCTTTTGGTCAACCGGTTTGATTATGACGGCGTGTTCGGGACGGCGCTCAACCGTTTTCTGATCCAGGCCGCGATCGGGCATGATTTGACGGTTTACGGCAGCGGCGGGCAAACCCGGGGGTTCCTGAACCTCACGGATACGGTGCGATGCATCGAGATCTCGGCAAATCACCCGGCCGATCGCGGGGAATTCCGCGTGTTCAACCAGTTTACGGAGGAATTCTCCGTGCTGGAGCTGGCCGAGAAGGTGAAGCGAGTGGCCGAGCGGGAAGGGATTCCCGTGAGCATCGCCCATTTGGAAAATCCGCGGATCGAAAAAGAGACCCACTATTACCATGCCAAAAACACCAAGCTGCAGCAGTTGGGCCTTACGCCGAATCTGCTCACCGACGAGGTGTTGCTGGACATCTTCCGCACGGCCGTTCAGCATAAAGACCGCGTGGTGAAGGACAACGTGTTGCCCGGCGTGAAATGGGGATAACAAGGAGGCGGGTCGTCCATGAAAATCGCGATCGTGACCGAGACGTTTTTTCCGTCGACGAACGGGGTCGTTACTCGGCTAACGCACAGTATCCGCTGGCTGACGAAGCAGGGGCATGAGGTGATCGTCATTGCGCCCGATCAGGGGGTTGGGGCTTACGCGGGCGCGCAAATCTACGGGATTCCCTCGTTTCGTTTCTTCCTGTATCCGAATCTTCCGCTTTCGTTGCCCGGCCGGAGGGTAGGCAAGCTGCTGCGCGCGTTCTCGCCGGATGTGGTGCATGTGGTGAATCCGGCGATGCTGGGTGCCGCCGGAGTCTGGTTTGGGCGGCGGTATCCGCTAGTTGCTTCCTATCATACCCACGTTCCGCAATACGCCGATTACTATAAGCTGCCTTGGCTAAAGCCGGCGCTTTGGAGTTACCTGCGTTTGCTGCACAACCGCGCGGACCTGAATCTCTGCACGTCGGAAGCCGTGCGGGGCGAGCTTGTGGCGCGTCGGTTTCGGAACGTGCGGCTGTGGAAGCGGGGCGTCGATCCGGAGCTGTTCGGCCCGCATCGACGCAGCGAAGCCATGCGCCTCCGGCTGTCGGGCGGGGAGCCGGAGAAGCGGCTCCTGCTGTACGTCGGCCGGCTGGCGGCGGAGAAGGAGATCGAGCGGCTGCGCGATCTCCTGGCCGCTTCCAGCGGGTTCCGGCTGGCCGTCGTCGGAGACGGCCCGCACCGCGCTGCGCTGGAAGCTTATTTCGCCGGTACGGGCACGGTGTTTACCGGCTTCCTGCACGGGGCGGAGCTCGCGGAGGCGTATGCCTCGAGCGACGTGTTTGCGTTTCCGTCGGCCACGGAAACGCTGGGGCTGGTGCTGCTGGAGGCGATGGCCTCGGGCTTGCCCGTGATCGCCGCCGCCAGCGCGCCTACCCGGGAGCAGGTCGCCGAAGGGACGACCGGCTTTCTGTACGAGCCCGGCGCGGCGGACGGGCTCGTGCGGGCCGCGCAGCCGCTGCAGGACGGCGAGCGGCTGCGCCGGATGGGCGCCGCGGCCCGGTCGGAAGCGAGCGGGCTTGGCTGGGACGAACCCAGCCGCCAGCTGCTGGAGCTCTACCGCCAAGCCGTGTTGGATCGCGAGCAGCGGCGTGCAGGGACGCTAAAGCGCAGACGGATCGAGGAAGCCGCCAACAAAACGAACAGCCAATAAGCGTGCCGAGCGATGTACTAGGGCTTAGCAAAAACCTGCAACTTCGCGGGTTTTTTGTTTTTTTGCCCTGCAATCGATTGTCGATTTATTGGCACACTTGGGTTTGGCTAAATTTAGCACCTGGTACTATTACGTGCTATAATGAGTCCAATAGTTTATATAAAAGAACTCGATAACCGAGTTCCGAAGGGGATAGGATAAATTGAAACCATATGAGCAATGGATCGCTCCCGAATATTACAATGTGACCTCGGAGATGGAACGGCATGATCCCGGTAAAATCGCGCTGAAGTGGCTTAGCGAACAGGGAGAATACGAGGAGATTACTTACGGGAAGCTGCTGGCCATGGCGAATCGGTTGGCCGGCGGCTTAAGTGGCTTGGGGTTGCGCCCGGGCGATCGCGTACTGGTGATGATGCCCCGGCATATTATGGCTTATGCGATCTATCTGGCTTGCTTGAAGCAGGGACTGACGATCATTCCGTCATCGGAAATGCTGCGTGCCAAGGATTTGGCTTACCGGCTGCGGCATTCCGAGGCACGCGCCGTCGTCGTATGGCATGGCGTGACGGCGGAGGTTGAAAAAATCGGCGATGACCTGCCTGCGTTGGCCTTCCGTTTGCTGGTTGGATCGGACGCAGCGGAAATGTCGTCCATCCCTAAAGGCTGGACTCCGATCGAATCGCTGATGGACGGGCAGCCGGAGGTATTTGAAGCCGTCAAGACGCACCGCGACGATCTAGCCGTGTTGGCGTACACCTCCGGGACGACCGGGAATCCAAAAGGCGTTATGCATAGTCACGGCTGGGGATATGCCCATTTGCGCATCACCCGCTCATGGCTGGATATCCGGGAGAACGACATCGTTTGGGCTACGGCAGCGCCGGGCTGGCAGAAGTGGATCTGGAGCCCGTTTCTGTCGGTTCTGGGCAATGGCGTGACCGGATTCGTGTACCATGGTTCTTTTCGGGCCGGGCGGTATTTGGAGCTGATCCAGCAACACGGCATTCAGGTGCTGTGCTGCACGCCGACGGAGTATCGGATCATGTCCAAGACCGACGGGCTCGAGGGATACGATTTGTCCGGATTACGCAGTGCCGTCTCCGCGGGTGAACCGTTAAACCAGGAAGTGATCCGCAAGTTCCAAAGCGTATTCGATATCACGATCCGTGATGGTTACGGGCAAACGGAAAGCACCCTGTTGATTGGAAACCTGAAGGACACCCCGCTGCGGCTTGGCTCGATGGGCAAGGCCATTTCACCTGGCGTGGCGGAAATCGTCGACGAAGAAGGCTTGCCGCTGCCGGCCGGAGTCGTGGGGAACATTGCGGTGCATGTCGATATGCCTGCCTTATTTAAATCCTATTATTTGGACCCCGAGCGGAAGGCGCAAAATGTCTGCGGCTCTTATTTCATGACCGGGGATCGGGCTCATAAAGACGAGGAAGGGTATTTCTGGTACGAGGGACGCGGAGACGATATCATTATCAGCTCCGGCTATACGATCGGGCCGTTCGAAGTGGAAGAAGCCTTGATGAAACACGAGGCCGTCAAGGAATGCGCGGCGGTCGCGAGCCCGGACGAGCTGCGCGGCCATATCGTCAAAGCGTTCGTGGTGTTGAAGGAAGGCATCGAGGGAAACGCCGATTTGATCAAAGAGCTGCAAGCGCATGTCAAAACCTGGACCGCCCCTTACAAATATCCGCGTCAAATCGAATTTATCGACGATTTGCCGAAAACCAACACGGGCAAAATCCGCCGGGTCGAGCTGCGGGAGCGGGAAGAGCAGGCGTTCCGGCGCGGATGATGCGGCCTTGTGCATGATTTCAGCTTTATTTTCGCATCCTAACCTCATCATCGCTTGAGGAGGCTGAACATGGAAAATCCGTTTTCCAGCATGCAATCGCAAAATCCGATTTCACTCGCACAGCAGTCGGTCAAAAAAGCGCATCGCGCGGTAACCCAAGCTCAATCGCATCCTAGCGACGAAACGGTGGAAGGTGCCCGCAACGCCATCGAAAAAGCGGAACACGCCATCGCCCAAGCCGACGGCCGGATGAATACCGAGCCGATGGAACGGGCTAAAGAGGATTTGGCCGAAGACCAGGCAGCTTTGGCGGAAGCGGAGAATCAACTGAAATCTTGAATATCTGGCGGATGGTGAAAAAGCCGGCAGCGATCTCACAATAACATGGGGTCGCTGACCGGCTTATTTGGTTTCAATTTATGAAGGGTTAAACGGAAATCGGAGCGCAGCATTTGCTGGATTTGGCCATCGCTTCATTAAACAGCTTGACGGAACGGAGGACGGTCTCTTTTTCAAATTCGCTCATAAAGGAAAAGACTTCCTCTAAATATTCGTTCATCTGCGTATCGATGGTCGTGGCAACGTATTTGCCTTCGGTGGTCAGCGATAAGGTTTGTACCCGGCGGTCGTCGGGATCGGTCGTTTTCTCAACCAGGTTCAGCTTCATCAGCGACTGGATTTGCCGGCTGAACGTCGTAATATCGGTCCCCAGGGTGTCGGCGATCTGCTGCATGGACGGTTTATGGCGGCGGTCGATCTCATATAAGATATGATTTTGAACCAGAGAAATGTCGCAGCCGCCAACGGTGCAGCAGTTCCTGTTTAACAGCCCGAAACGGCGGGTCATGATTTGAAACAACTCACGTGGATTCTCCATAATGAACTCACCTCTTGTTTCTTTTATATCATCAATTGTTTGCAAGATGCAAGTTTTGTGTGGTTTCCATCAAATGGTGGAGGATAAGGGGGACCGGGTAAGTTCAATACTACGTTGGTATCCACTGCAGGATATCCATATATCCATATCAATGAAAGGATTGACGATGATGAGAAATTGGGGAGCCCATGAGTTTCTGGAAACAAACGAATTGCTTCGAAAATTAACGGCGGATATCGAGCTTCATGCGCTGTTTGCCGGAATGACGAACGACCAAGCGTTACGAACGATTTTACAGCGCCATATTCAAATGATGGATGGAGCTTATCATCAAGTGATCCGTCTCATGCAGTTTAAAGGGATGGACGTGTCCAAAACCACGGCTGCACACCGTCTCAACCTCCAACAAACGCCTCATGTCGGCTTTCAACAACCGCAATCGATTCCGGCTCCGTCCGTGAATGTCCAGCAGTTAAGCGACATGACCATATCGACGATTCTTTTGAATTCCCATAAAGCAGGCTCGGCGATCGGAATGTTATGGGCAGCCGAATGCGTGGATCCGGACGTGCGTTCGCTTCATGTGATGTGCGCTAATAACTGTCAACAGATGGCCTATGAAATGTTTCAATTCATGAACGAACGCGGATATTATGAAGTTCCGGCGATGCCGCAAGCGGACGTCTCCCGGATGGCTTCGCTTTATCAATACGTCTCTCCGGCGGGGTACATGAGTTCTCCGCTATAATCAAAATGCAGGTGACCTCCTACAAATGGCCCTTTCGAGGGCTATTTGTATTATGGGGTCGCGCCCGTCTTGGAAAAACTTACGACTTGAACCGAGCCTAGCCGATAGGTTAAACTGATTCTCCTGCCGGTTAAACGGTAGGCGGCGGAAGTGGTAAGATTTGCTACTTGCACGCAAGATTGAAAGAGTGATATATTAATTGTCCGGCCCACGGTGGTCATCGAAAGATGATTGCTTCGAATAGGGCGGAGGATGCGTAAACAAGTAAAGCGAGAAGGAAGAAATGGAAAAACTTACGCCTTGATGTGAGCGTTGTTCCTATGTTATATTAAATGTCCTGCCGGATAAACGGTAGGCGGTAAGCGAAATGGCAGGATTTACTTCTTGTAACGAAGCTTGCTGAAATGATATATTAGTCTTCCGGCGCTTGAATGGCCGGCAGCAAACGAAGTTGATCTTTGAAAACTGAACAACGAGTGAGTAATAACTGAGATTTTAAATCTCGTCAGTTTGTTTTAAATGAGCAAGTCAAACACCTTG
>NZ_JALPRK010000012.1 GCF_023195895.1 Paenibacillus mellifer | reverse complement strand
GGACCCTAAAGGGGCGTATAAACTTCTTAATGGTCCGGTTCTTCCTTTTTCTCGGAGTACGCGATCAGATTGACCTTCTCCCCAAGGGACTGCTCGATCTTCTCCTCCAGCCTACGGATCTCCTGAACCAATGGCTCTTTGCCCTGTAAGTCGGTGAATTCATAATCTTGGTGCATGCTGCACACTCCTCCCTATTTTTAAAGTAACTTGCGCGGAAAGGAAGCGTTCTATGCAGCAGGCGGACAATAGGGGTTACTTGACCTCCACGTCGCTATTCTTGAAGATCGGCAGCATCCGCCGCTCCCCGCCACGAAACACCGCCAGCTCCTTGTAACCCAGCTTGATCGCATCGGCCAAAGCCGTATCGAGCAGGGTACCGATATCGTCCGGAAAGTGAGCGTCCGAGGATAACGTCAGCGGAACCCCGTAATCGGCCAATACCGACAAGAACAAGGGACTCGGGCAACTCTCGGCTATGGGATAACGGTACGCGAGACCGGTATTGATCTCGGTAATGACGCCGCTACGCACCATTTCCTTGGCGATACTCCGGTAGTACGGCAGCAGCTTCTTCTCATTGGCCGGCCGGAAGCCAAACACCTTCAGGTTATCCGGATGGGCGATAATCTGGAACAACCCCGAGACGCAGGCTTGACGCAGCAATTCGTAATAATCCGCGTAGGTTTGTACGGGATCCCGGCCGTCGAATCCGGTCTTCGCCTCCGGATTGTCGAACCCCCAGCCATCCAGGAAATGCACCGAGCCGATCACATAATCCCAATCGTAGCCGGCCAGGATATCGCGGAGCTCCGCTTCGCACCCGGGGAAGAAATCCGCTTCGATGCCGAGAGCCAAATCCGGCCGCGTCTTCTTGGCCTCCGTGACGAAGCCGACGAAATCGTCAATCGAAGCTACGCAAACCTGGTCCAGCCAGGTCCGCTGCAGCTTGCCAACCCGGCTGTCGTCCAGCAGCATGTGCTTCTCGTAGTACGGACGGCACTCCCGGAACCGATACAAATGATCGACGACACCAAACTTCTGGATGCCCCGTTCACGTCCCCGGGTCAGGTAACGGTCCAACCATTCCTCGCTATATGCTCCCTGCTCCATACGCCGGGACAACAGCTTTTTCATTTCTTCGGCATACTCGATCGTATGATGCCCGAGCGCCGGATCCGGTCCCGGCTCGGTCGCAGCCAATCCTTGCAAAGTACGCGATAGCCAGCGCAAAGAATACGGGCCTTCTTCCAGATGAAAATGCATGTCAACCTTCACCCGCAAACTCCCTCCTTGTCTATTCCCATTTCACCATGGCCTCGGATGGCCCGATCCCTAGATAATGGCACATCAGCGGAGCCAGATAGAGCTGGGACAAGCCCTGATTCCCTTGGAGCTTTGGCGACGGAATCGGTAACTCGCCAAATACATACAGCGGAACGTTCCGCTCCTCCGGCTCGGTGCCTCCGTGCTGGCCCATCGCATTCATGCCGTGATCGGACGTGACGATGACTTCGTACCCTTGCGATCTCCAAAGCGGGACCAGCGTAGCCAGCATCCCATCCACCGCGCGAACAGCGCCTTCGTACTGCTTGCTTTCCCCGCCGTGCTTATGCCCCATATCGTCGATATTCATCGAGTGGATATAGAGGAAGTTCGGGTCATAAGTCGTACGCAAATGCTCCGCATCGAGGAACAGATGGCTATCTGGATAGTGGTCTTCGAAATAAAAAATTCCGTGCTGAATTGCCTGGTTCTCGTCATGCTGATGCCGGTCGGTCACCGGGTTAAACGGCGCCCGGTTGTACAGTTCGCCGACCCAATGGTACGCGGCGGCGGCCGTTCTTAATCCAGCGGCTACGGCAAGATGGAACACGCTTTGCTCCCGGCTCAGCCGCGCGATGTGATTGGCCGTAATACCGTTTCTGGCAACCGGCGTACCGGTCAGCAACACTTCATAGAGCGGGCGAGACAGGCTCGGAAGCTGCGACTGTACTTGATAACAGGCCATCTCTCCCTGCTCCACGAGATGCTCCATATACCCGAGATACTTGCGGGCGGCATCATATCTTAACCCGTCAAGTACAACGACGACGAGCTTCTTGGCTTCTGCTTCTGCTGATGACATTCGTTTCTCCCCCTTTAATTGGTGGCTTCAATCCATTGGATGCGATGGCTGCGAAGCGCCTGCAGCCATTCCTTCGGCGCGGCGGCGTCGCTGACGATCGCGTGAACCTTGCCGAGCGGCGCGATCTCCACGAACGCTTCCTTGCCCAGCTTGGAGGCGTCGGCCAGCACGATCGTGCGGGAGGCCGCCTCGATCATCCGGCGCGACATGCCCGTTTCGTCGACGTCATAGTCGCTGATTCCCCGTTCCAAGGACATCCCTCCGATGGAGATAAACGCCTTGTCGACCCGGAATTGCGACAGGATGCTTTCGCCGATCGTCCCCGACATGGACTGCTGCTCCGGATTCAATTCCCCGCCCACCACGAAAATCTTCCCGGAAAACCTTCCTCCGTTTAGCGACTCCATTAAGTGATAGGCCACGGCCAGCGAGTTCGTCAGGATCGTGAGCCGCTCCCGGCCCGCAATCGCCTTGGCCATCTCCAGCGTCGTCGTGCCGATATCGATGGCGATCGTATCGCCGGATTCGATCAGTTCGGCGGCAGCGCGTCCGATCCGCTCCTTTTCCTCGGCTTTGACCTTCTGGCGTTGCAAATACGGCGGTTCGTAGCTGGTCAGCTTGGTCAGGACCGCGCCGCCGTACACTCTTTTGGCCAAGCCTTCTTTCTCCAGCAGGATCAGGTCGCGGCGGACGGTCTCCTCCGATACGGTAAACCGATGCGATAGATCGGGAACCTTCACCTGTCCTTCCTGCTTCAACTGCTCCATGATGACCCGTTTGCGTTCCTCGGATGAAATCGACAACTTGCTTTATGCCCCTTCCTTCTCCAGTTGCAGCAACTGCGCAAGATCGAAAGCCAGAGCGACCTTGCGGTTCTCCTCCAATCGCCGGGAACGCCCGTCGTTCAGCGCATCCACCGTCAGGCGGATCCCGGCAGCATCGATGGCGTAACGGATGACGTTGCCAAGGATTGATGCCGAATGAACGGTCCCCTCTACGATGGGTTTGCCCGCATGGCCCAGGTCAGTCTCTTGATCCTGGCCGACAAGCGTGAGCGCCTCCGGCCGGATGGCATAACTCTCCCCATCGCCGGGGACCGCACCGAACAGCCGCAGCGCCTCGGCCCGCGTCAACACGTTGTAGCTGCCCATGAACCGGGCGACGAACTCCGTGGATGGCTTGGCATACAACTCCTCCGGCGTCCCTTGCTGTACGATATTCCCCTGATTCATCAAACAGACCCGATCGGATAAGGTTAACGCTTCTTCCTGATCATGCGTAACGAAGATCGTGGTCATGTTGAATTGCTTCTGGATTTCACGGATTTCCATGCGCAGATTTTTGCGGATCTTTGCATCCAGCGCGCTCAGCGGCTCATCCAGCAGCAGTACCTTCGGGCGGACGGCGAGAGAACGGGCGAGCGCCACCCGCTGCTGCTGTCCCCCCGACAGCTGTGCGGGATAAGCGTCCCGTTTGTCGGCCAAATCGATGAGCTCCAGCAGTTCGTCGGATCTCTGACGGCGGGCTTCCTTGGCCGCCCCGCGCATGCGCATGCCGTATTCGATATTTTCGCGGACCGTCAAATTTGGGAACAAGGCGTACGATTGGAACACCATGCCGATCTCCCGGCTGCGGGGAGGCAGATTGACGATATCCTTATCGTCGAGCCAGATCTGCCCCTCGTCGATCTCCGTCAGGCCGGCGATGCAGCGCAGCAGCGTGCTTTTTCCGCAACCCGAAGGCCCTAACAGCGTGACAAGCTCCCCCTCGCGAATGTCCAAATTCACCTGATTCAGCACCGTCGTCGTTCCGAATTGCTTGCGGATCCCTTCCAGCTTCAGATATGGCTTCATTCTGAAATCCCCCTGTTTACTTTTTTGCCGAGTTTCATCAAGATCATGGACAACGCCAGGATAAACAAGAAATAGGAAATCGCGATCGCGCTGGCCAAATGCCCGCTTTCGTTCATCCGCCGGGACAGATACACCTGGATAGTCTGAATGTGTCCCCCCACCAGCATGTTCGTCATGACGAATTCGCCAAAGAGGACGGAAAAAGACAGCAGCGTCGACGTCACCACTCCCGGCCAAATGTTCGGCAAAATCACGGTCACGAACGCCCGCATGCGGCCGGCGCCGAGCATCTCCGCGGCATTCAGCAGCTCCGGCGCCGATACGGTCAACAGGCTGTTGCGGATGCCCTGATACATGTAAGGCAGGACGATGATGAAATACGCACCGATCAAAATGTAGGCGGTCCCCGAAATGTTCATTGGGCCGGAGGAATACGCGCGGATCAGCCCGACCGCGGCAACGACGCCCGGCACGGCATAAGGGAGAACGACGATCCCTTTCATGAAGCTCTCCAGCCGGGGCAAATAGACCGTAATGATGAACACGGCCGGCAGCATGACGGCCAGGCTAAGCACGATGCTGATCGCGCAAAGGTACAGCGATTTCCACAACGCGTCCAGAAAACGCGCATCCTGAAACATCCCGCCGAACCATTCCAGCGTCCAGCTCTCCGGCAAAATCGTGGCTTGCCACTCCTTCGCGAACGCGTAAATCATCGTCGCCAGCAGAGGAAGCAGCAAGTAGACCATCATCAGCAGCATCAGGGAACGCGGGGCCCAGCCCGCCTTCTTGCTTGGCGTCTGCATCACAATTCCTCCTTCAGCGCAGGCGATTTCAGCCTCGACCATTTCCGCCGGCTGCGAACCTTCCGCTCCGCCGAGCCGGGTTGGAACCGGTGCAAACGCTGGGTCATCTTATGGTTCAGGTACACCGCCAGCAGCGTCGACAGGCCTAGAATGACCGCCAGCGCATTCCCCAGCTGCGGCTCGGTCACGACGTCGCCCGAGACCAAGTTCCCGATCCGCACGGCAAGCAAGTTGAAATTGCTGCCGACGAGGGCGTAAGCCGTCGCGTAAGCGCCCATCGAATTGGCGAATAAAATGCCCAGCGTGCCGAACACGGCCGGCATCAGCACCGGGATCCCGATCGTTCTCCAAAACTGCCAATGGCTCGCGCCCAGCAGGGACGCCGCCTCCTTCCACTGCTCCCGAATCCCGTAAAACGAAGGGTACAGCAGCAATAAAGCCAGGGGAACCTGAAAATACACATACACCAGGACCAGCCCCGACCAGCTATATAAGTTGAAACCGGCGAACACGTCCCAACCCCACTGCTTAAAGAGCAAGGTAAAAACCCCGTTGCTGCCCAGCAGGATAATGTACGCGAAGGCGAGCGGCACGCCGGCGAAATTCGAGGTCATATTGGACACCATGATCAGACGGTCTCTCATCCTCGGCGCGAACCGCGTTACGGAATAGGCGCACGCCAATCCGACGACGATCCCGATCACGCTCGAGAAGACCGATATCAACAAACTGTTCTGAATGGCTTTAAGATAATAATCGCTTTGAAAAATTCGGGCGTAATACCCGAACGTCATACCGGCGCCGTCCTCCGGGCGAACGCTTCCCGTTAACATCGACACGATCGGCACCAGCTGGAACAGGGCAACCATGACGACGAAAGGAAGCAGCCCAAGCAAATACCAGCGATTTTTCCGCTTCACGCCACATCCTCCTTATTTAAAAAAGGGGCGCCCTCCGTCCAAGACGTCTGACGCACCGCTTCAAATGGTTGAACTCGGACTCGTGATTCGACCGATTAGTTCATATGAACAAGCACGCGCTCCTGCCACAGCTGCGGCAGCTTCTTCGTCGTTTCTTCCCAAGCCTTGTAGTCGCCGACCGGCTTCACGTTGGCATACGCTTCGGCGGGCAGCAGCTTGGAGGCAACCTCCTCGGGAAGCTGTACGCTTTCGCGGATCGGACGGGCATAACCCTTCGCCAGGTTGATTTGGCCGGCATCGCTCAAGATGTACTCGCGCGCCAGCTTGGCTGCATGCGGATGCGGCGCGTATTTGTTGATGATCGTGGCGTAACCGCTGACCACGCTGCCTTCCTTCGGAATCGCCACGTTAAACTTCTCCGCGCCGCCCAATTGATCGCGGTAGTTCAGGGCATTGAAGTCCCAGAACAGGGTCACTTGCACTTCGCCTTTCTCGATGTTCGCCAGAGAAGCTTCCGCACTGGACAAGCGGCCTTTTTTCGCCAAATCCTCAAAGTATGCGATCCCCGGCTCGATGTTCGTTTCGTCCCCGCCGTAAGCGATGGCGGCGGCCAAGACGGCCATTTGCGCTTGCGCGGCTTTGGTCACGTCGCCGACGATGATTTTATAGTCGCCGTTCTTCAGATCTTCCCAGCTTTGCGGCGGCTGTTTGACCAGGTCCGTGTTCGTGAAGAACGCGATGGAACCTTGGTAGCCTACGATCCAGTGGCCGTCCTTGTCCTTGGCCCAATCCGGAATTTCGTCCCAGTACGAGGTTTTGAACGGTTGGGCTACGCCCTTATCCACCGCGACCGGGCCAAACGCGATGCCCACGTCGCCGATGTCCGCGGTCGGCTTGTCCTTCTCCGCCTCGAATTTGGCGATTTCATCGGCGCTCGACATATCCGTATCCGTGTGATCCAGCGAATACTTCGTTTTCAGATCCGCCCATGTATCTTTCCAGTTCGCCCACGTATCCGGCATGCCGACGCTTACGACGGAACCTTCCTCTTTCGCCTTCGCTTCCAGATCGGCCAGCGAGAGCTCCTCGGCCTGCGCCGCCTGGCTCGTGTCCGTTGCGGCCGCGTTGCCGCCGTTGCCTCCCGCACCACAAGCCGCAAGCATCAATACAAACAAGGATAAAACCAGACCCAGCGTGAACTGCTTCTTTAACCCGAATTTCATGGTTTTCATGCACTCCCTGTGGATTATTGTGGGTTCGCCATGTATTTCTGTTGATTTCGACCCAACTAGAGTATAGGTTTTGACTGTTTGCGCTGGATTAATGGAAATGGTGAAGTTTATTAAAACTGGGATGGCGGAAGTATGGAAGGGTTGGGAGCGCGAAGAGGTCGGATCGGCGCACAGCAGGGGCAGTTGGCGGAATAAGGGACATTTATGGTCTTATTTGGACGTTTGAACCCGTTATGCGTTAAATAGGGGAATTTTGTGGCGTTATTTTGCCGGATCTACGCCCAAACTCTCCTTTTCCAGCCCACTGTTCTGAAATAAGGGTAAAAATGACCGCTATTTCACGTCAAACTCTATCCTTGGAGGAAATAAGGCCCTTTTTTACCCTTATCACATCTGTCCTCACCAAGCGCATCATGCTTAGCGCTTACATTTTTGTTCGATAATTCGCCCTTGTAAAGTGCGCTCCGGAAGGGATAAGATTACTTTGACATTTTTCGGCAGCAAGGAGGCGCAATGAAGGGATCCCTCTTCATCAACTATGAAAGTCATCAAGTTCTTCTTACAGATTGCCCTGCTCACGGGGTTTTATGGTGCGGGGTTGTTGCTTCAGACGGTAAGCAAGGCACCGATTCCCGGGAGCATCTTCGGCCTTGTGCTATTGTTCCTGGCTCTTAAACTGAGGATTGTTCCTGCGAAGTGGATGGAACAAGGGGCCGGGTTTATGCAGAAGTTCATCCCTTTATTCCTGGTACCGGCCACGGTTGGCGTCATGGACTATTTCCAGGTGTTCACTGCGGGCGGACAATGGCTGATTCTGATCGTTGTGCTCAGCACGCTTTTAACCATGATATTGGCAGGGTTGACTACGCAATGGGTAGCCCAACGGACCCCGAAACCGAAAGAGGAGGCGGCCCCATGCGTGAAATCTTTCACGAAGCAGGCATAGTGCTGGGCGTTGTCCTTTTGTACCTCCTGATGAGCGGGCTGTACCGCAAGTTGAAGTGGGCCGTTCTCGTTCCGGTCCTGACCTGTTCCACGCTCGTGATCGGCTTGTTGCTAACGACGGGGAACTCCTACGGAGATTTCATGAGAGGCGGACGTTGGCTGCAGTATGGTCTGGGCCCCGCCGTCGTAGCGCTCGCCTACCCGATGTACAAAGAACTCAACGCATTGCTAAAAGAATGGAGAGCGGTCCTCGCGGGCACGATCGTCGGCATTGCGGCCGGGATGATCAGCGGCATCGGGTTTGCCCTATGGGCAGGGTACCCACGTGAGCTCATCCTGTCGATCTTGCCCAAATCGATTACCACGCCGGTGGCGATGGAAATCTCCAGCAGCTTGGGCGGCAACGCCTCCATTACCTCTGCGCTGGTGATGATCGCGGGGCTTACGGGAGTGATCCTAGGTCCTATCGTCTTCAAATGCTTTGGCATCACCAATGACAACGGACGGGGCATTGGCTTTGGGGCCGCCTCCCACGCCCTCGGAACGGGCAAAGCCGCGGAGTTTGGACCTACCGTCGTTTCGACCAGCACGGTAGCCCTGACCTTTAGCGCCGTGTTCGGCTCCGTGTTGGCGCCGTTGGTCGCCTGGCTTCTGTTGTGAGAGGGGAATAAGGGGACGCGCCTTGTGACTTGTAATCTGCTCCTTCTGCGGTTTCTGCGCATGCAAAATAAGGCCCTTTTGGGGCCTTATTTGCGTTGATTGGGTCCATGTCCCGAAAATAAGGGACTTTTATGCCCTTATCAATCCGGGCGACCTGCCAAAACCGCCCCTTCCGGCCCATTTAGCCAAAATAAGGCCAAAAAAGTCCGCTATTTCAAGCCAAACTCCGAGTTTGCAGCGAATAAGGCCCTTTTTTACCCTTATTTCCGCGCGCGCCCACAATCCATGATGTACTCCCGCACGCCTTATTCAACCACGCTAACCAGCACCGCTTCGGCCACTTGCCGATCATCGCTGGAGAACCAGACTTTAACCGGGGGAGCCATATCCCTCGTTTTCAACAAAGAAACGACTTCGGAATTTGTTGCCTCCTGATAGTCGCTGATCACGGTATGTTTATGGGAACGGATATGGCTGATGAAGAATTTCGTAGCATCCGTGATCGGGATTCGGACCTCCTGCCCCTCCGCTTCTGTTGGCTCCGACGTTTGTCTATGCATCGGATTCACATGCACCGTCAATTCTTGTGCCCCTACGGCAATCAAATTCCCAAACACGTCGGCCTGGACTTCGTCCCATCCCGCCATCACCACTTTGTTCTCGTCGACAAAACCAACCCTTGTATTGGAGAATGGCAAAAGGCTGTCATACCCTAGCATCTTGGCGGAAGCGCCTCCGGCCAAGCCAACCAGCAGGAAGAGGGCGATCAAAGCCGTCAGAAGGCGATTGGTTGTGGCCGTTTTTTTGCGGAACCAACGATAGATCCCGATACCGATAACCCCACCGAAAGTATTCAATAGAACATCATCGATATCGCTGCTGCCCAAGGCCAGGACATATTGGATGATTTCAAGCAGGAGCGAAGCGATCAGCAACCAAAGCGATTGCATGCGAAAAGACTTTCCGTTCCCGATCTGGGCCGCCAAGATCCCCAAGGGCACAAAAATTGCGATATTCCCCCCTACATTAATGAACGCCCTCCCTATCCCAATGTCCCGGCTTGTAAAAAACTCCGCGATCGTATAGAAAGGAATCCAATTGATGCTTCTTATCGACCGCACTCCGGCGTGGTAGAAGATCGCCGAAAACGGAACAGTCTTAAACAAAATCACCTGAAGCGTAAATAAACCAGATGCGAAATATAGCAAGTAAAAAAGAGTCAGCAGCCATCGGCTGGTCCTGGCTTGGCTGGATATGACGCTCCTTCTGCGATCGAACGGGGAATCCATACTGTAGACACACCTTCCTTGGTTCCTTGATTGGGTCACCTCCCACAAGGAGGTTCCGATATATCGGAATTACGTTTGGAGGGATCCATTAGTTAGCGTCTCTACGGCTTCTTAGGCAAAAGAAAACAGCCGCCGGCACTTCAAGCCGACAGCTGCTCTTGCGTTCTAGCTTATTTCACTTCGTTCAAGCGCTCTTCCAGGCGATCCCACGTTTCGGTAATACCTTGCAGCATGCCCATATCCATAACGGTTTTGAGGGAATCCGAGGAGACGTATTCCCCGCGGCTGACCAGCTTCGTTTGTCCGCCGCCCAAATCAATGAACTCCATCTTAACTACGGTGGCTGGCAACGAATCGTTTACGTTCCCCTCGGCATCCGAGAAGTAATCGGTATAAACGAAACCGTCCGGTTCGTCAATTTCTTTGTATACGGCTTTGCCCCAGGATTCCGTTCCGTAAAAATCCCCCATCTGCGGGTCCATGCATTTCATGCAGTAATGCCAAACGCCGCCAGGCCGGAAATCGACGGTGCACACCGTAACCTCAAATCCCCTTGGCCCCCACCATTGTTTCAAATGCTCCGCCTCCTTAAACATGGAGAACACCAGCTCTTTCGGCGCGTTGAACACCCGTTCCAGTACCAGTATCGTTTCATTTTCCACGCGGTGAACCATCGTTTGATTCGACATCGACAAATCCTCCTCATTGGGATTAGAGATTTAGGTTTTATGAGAACAATATACACCATTCTGAATATTCCTGTAAAGGAATATTTGAAATCTATGTACAAAAAAAGAAAGCAGTGAGACAATGATTAACGGCTCGCATACAGAGCTCAGAAAGATAGAGAGCGTTTGGGGGAAGAGAAGAAACCGATGGAATTTGACATCTTGGCGGCATCGCTGATTTTTGTGATTACTTTAACTTTTGTTATATGGCAGCCGAAGGGGCTGAATATCGGGTGGTCCGCCTGCGGCGGCGCAGTGCTGGCCCTGCTGGCCGGCGTTGTCGGGTTCGGCGACGTGGGGGAAGTCGTGCAGATCACGTGGAACGCCACCTTAACGTTTATCGCGATCATTATCATTTCGCTGATCTTGGACGAGATTGGCTTGTTCGAATGGGCGGCGCTGCATATGGCCCGGGCCGCACGGAGCAGCGGCATTCGCATGTTCGTTTACGTCAGCTTGCTGGGGGCGGTCGTTTCGGCGTTTTTTGCCAATGATGGGGCGGCCTTGATCCTCACGCCGATCGTGCTGGCGATGGTCCGGCATTTGAATTTTGAGGAGAAAATGATCTTTCCGTTCATCATGGCGAGCGGATTTATCGCGGACACCACCTCGCTGCCGCTCGTCGTCAGCAACCTGGTGAACATCGTATCGGCGGATTATTTCGGGATTGGCTTCGCGCAATACGCCGCCCGGATGATTATACCAAATTTGTTCTCGCTCGCGGCGACGATTGCCGTGCTGCTGCTTTATTTTCGCAAAAGCATCCCTCGCGCCTATGACCCATCCAAGCTTAAGGCACCGGCCGAGGCCATTAAAGACCAGCGTTTGTTCCGCCTGTCCTGGGTAGTGATGGGGATCCTGCTGATCGGATACCTGGTCAGCGAGTTTCTCCACCTCCCGGTGTCCTTGCTCGCCGACGCAGTGGCCCTGATCTTCTGGGCCATCGCCCGCCGAAGTCAAGCAGTCGACACGAAGGCCGTCATGAAAGGCGCGCCGTGGAACATCGTCGTTTTCTCGATCGGGATGTACGTCGTCGTATACGGCCTCGGCAATGCCGGGCTGACCGATGTTTTGGCCGACCTCATCCAAGCGGCCGCAGATCAAGGCCTATTCGTGTCCACGATGGCTATGGGCTATATCTCGGCGTTCCTGTCGTCGATCATGAACAACCTGCCGGCCGTCATGACCGGCGTGCTCGGCATCGCCGAAACCGCCACCTCCGGCACGATCCGCGAATCGTTGATCTACGCCAACGTCATCGGCGCCGACCTTGGCCCGAAGATTACGCCGATCGGCTCGCTCGCTACCCTCGTCTGGCTCCACGTCCTCGCCAAGAAGGGCGTCCGCATCTCCTGGGGCACGTACTTCAAAGTCGGCATCGTGCTGACGATCCCGATTTTGTTTGCGACGTTGGTGGGGTTGTGGGTGGTATTGGTGGTGTTTTAGGGAGGGGCTGTGGTAAGAAAGTGAAGTAGCGGAGCTACTATGGTAGCTTATGGGGTTGCGCTGGGGAAATGCTTGGGCTTTTCCCGAAGTTAGGTACGGGCATTGAGGTTTCCTATTGCGATGCCTTGCTATACTCGGCCGGTCGTTGCCTTGGGTTCATGCCCCCCTCCGGCCCGCTCCCAATGAGAACTTCGATCATGAGTCCCGCCCCCAGCTTAAACCCATTCGTAAACGCCTCGGTCATTTCCATTCCTTGAATCTTCTGTTGTAAATCGATTAGAGTCTCCAAATCGTTGAAATCCTCGCCGGATAGCTTCTCCCTCCAAGCCAGCATTGCTTCGGATAGTTCTCTGCTTAATTGGCGGTATTGCGGGTCTTTGGGGACAACCTGCTCCTCGGGGAGAAGGTGGCCGTAATAGAGGGATTCGAGAAGGGATGGCATGGGATTCCTCCTTTTTACCACAAGCATAGCAGAATCAGAGGCAGTATGTGGTACGTATTTACGTAATCACTTCTCCAATTTTTCGGCAGCCACACCCATTTCAATCTCATCGAACCTTTTTCAATCCCTCCCCTTCAAACCTCCATCTAATAACCTCCTGATTTCTTGTAAATGCCAGAAACATACGATCTTCCGGTAGATAAATAACAATTTATATAGATACAATGATCTGCTTAATCTGGAAATCAAATACGAGATTTGGCCGCCATGTTTCCTAATCTGGCCAAACCTATCTGAGTGTAACCGCGAATGGCCCCTTTTAACAGCATCAGCTCGATTTCAATCCACGCACTCACAAGGAGTGCGACTTGTCTTGGCCATTGCTTCACCACCTAAAAACAATTTCAATCCACGCACTCACAAGGAGTGCGACAGCGGGCCTTGTGAAGCCTTGAGCCGCAAGGCCTCACGTACCAAGAAGTGCGAACCTATTGTGTAAGTGCGAAATTTTACCGTTTATTTCAACCAGAATCTCAATAAACCTTATAATGGCGTGGGGTGCGAACCTCCCAGGGATTTCATGTGAACTTGGGGTTCGCACCATTAGCCATTAAAAGATTAAGGGGTCTTCTAAATCCAATGACGGTTTGGCACCCATATGCTCTACTTTGATCTTGTAGTTATTGCCCAGCCGATAAAACCGCAAGTTGTCTTTTTCTTGATCAATGAGTTGGGATAGTTCCAGTTTCAGAGCAGTGAACTGTGCTGTATCGATGATACATTCAAACACGGAGTTTTACACCCGCTGCCCGTAGTTCTGACATGCTTTTGCCACTTTCCGAAGCCGCGCGGCACCTCCCACAACTGATGTTTGAACATCATAAGTAATGAGTACAGGCATCCCGACTCACCTACTTCCATAAAAAATGGCGATTATTCATCTAAATCACCGCACAAAAATCGGGCCAAAAATAAGGCTTGAAAGTAAGGGACCCGCCCCCAAGGGATTTTTTCACCCAGATAGGGGTATGTAATATTCTCTTACTTCTTGGTTTGCCATGCTTTCAGAAACATTTTGCGGGCCTCGTCCGTCATCAGCATAGCCCTTTGGATCACTTTGCTTTGTGTCAAGAAGGTAATGAAAAATATTACGACTAGCATAGAACCCAGTCCTATTCTACCGCAAAATTTGTCATTATTCACCAATACACGAGTGAAAAGCCTCAATAAGAAACTCAATAAGAAACTCAATAAGAAACAATCCCAACAAGCAAGATGCCTGCCGAGATTGCTGGTGGTTACGTTTATCTTCGGTGTACACTTCTCCGGTTATAATAGTATAATTTAACCATACTTGGAACCGTCATGAATGGAGGGATTTATTTGACGCCAGTACTGAAAAAGAAATGGTTCCTTCAAGGATTGGCCCTCCTTCTGCTTTTCTCACTTTTGGCCCTGATTCACTTCTCTCAAAGGGATTCTTACAGCAAAATTTCCGATCTTCATATTCAACAGCTAAGTGAAAAGGAACACATTGAAATCCTCGATGTCGCAATGAAAAACGACCTAGATAAGCCCTTTGCCTATGTATTTTACAAGCGGGGCGTGAAAGTAGGGGCATACTATCTAAGCGTCATTAATGATAAGTTGGTTTACGGCATGGATTTCATGCTTAACGAGGATGAGGACAAACCTGTCCAAGTTTTTGGAATTCGAACGGGATATCCTTATCTTATGATTCAAATCAATGATGATCACCTTCTCAAAGAGGGCGACCAGATTTATGCCACTTTCAATCAAAATAAATGGCATCGTTTAGACATAGATAGCTCTAAAAGGAACTATATCGTTTCCGGTGACTACGACGAGGCATCGGACGGAAGATCATCTGTTCAAATCTACAATGCTAAAAAAGAAATGATATTTGAGTGAGCTCCCCTCCGGGATTGTTGCCGTTATTCTGTCAAAAGTTTATCGCAAATCGGACGACGTTTTTAATACTACCAGATCGAGAAGGTTAGAACGCCCGCCGAGTTCGATTCCTATGTTCAGAACATCAAGAATCTCGCTCTTTACGACACGGGAGTAACAGCACGGTATGGCGACAAACTTGTTGTCTAAAGAGTAATGAATTGACCGTTGAGTAAGTTCCCCTCGATCCAACACCCCCTCACTTCGAAATATCCAAAAACCCCTCCCCAAACACATCCCGCACATCGTGGATCGTAAGGAACGCCGCTTGGTCGATGGAACGGACGATTTTCTTCAGGGTGGACACCTCTTGCTTGCTGATGACGATATAGAGAACCTCCTTCGGGTTCTTCGTATAGTAGCCATGGCCCGACAGGACGGTTACGCCGCGGTCCATTTGGGTGATGACCCTCTCGGCGATGTCGTTTTGCTTCTCGGAGATGATCGTGACGGCTTTCTTGGGATTCAGCCCTTCGATCATGAAGTCCATCACTTTCGTGCCTACGTATAAGATGACGATCGTCAGCATCAGCTTCTCCGCGCCAATGATGAAATAGGAGGAGAACGCCACGATTAGGTCGAAAAACAGCAGCGCATAACTGATATTCCAATCGAGATATTTATTGGCGATCCGGGCCAGGATGACGGTTCCCGCCGTCGTTCCGCCGACCCGCACGATCAGGCCGATGCCAACCCCCACGATCACGCCGGCAAACACCGCATTGATGGTCGGCTCGTGCGAATCGATTCTCCAGTTCTCGGTCAAATGCAGGAACAACGAGTTAAAGGCCACCGCAATCACCGTATAAATCGTCGTCCGACGATCCAGAAATTTGTACCCGACGATGAGCAGCACGCCATTAATCACGATATTGACCACCGATGGCGACCACTGATATAGGTAGTACAAAATAATCGTGACCCCCGTAACGCCCCCTTCGCCGAAGTCGTTCGGAATAATAAACAAATTGACGGCCAGCGCAAATAAAAAGGCCCCCACAATAATAATAGCGATATCCGCGATTCTTTTTTTCATCCCAACTCTAATCCTCTCTCTGCCACATTTCTATCCTAACAACCAGAACATCGTAGCGATTCGGATTTGGAAAGTCAAGATGACTTTAACACTTTATTTCTCTAGTCCGATAGAACATTTCCCCTCCCCGCCTCCCGGCAAAATGCACAGGTTTGTTCCATATTCTCTGGTATTTTGTTACTTATGACGGTTTACCCGGTTTGTTATGCTGAGGATGCAAAGACAATAATGAGTTTGCTTAGGGAGGGTGTCAATTGTGAATAAGAAAAAACGTTGGATCGCCGGGGCTGCGGCGCTTGTACTGTTGACAGGCCTCTTGGCGGGCTGCGGGGGGAACGGCAATGGCAACGGCTCTTCCGCCGCCAAGAATGAAAGCGCTAGCAACGGAGGCGCGGAGACGGCCAAAAGCCCGGTCAAGTTAACCATGTGGGGCGGCGTTCCGCCGGAGTCGGGGCCGCAGGAAGTGATCGACAACTGGAACAAAGAGCATCCCGACGTTCAAATCGAATATGTCCGCTTCGTGAATGACGATGACGGCAATTTGAAGCTGGATACGGCGATGATCACCGGTCAAGACGTCGATTTGTTCGTCAACTACACGATTTCGCAAGCCTCCAAGCGCAAGGATTCGGGATTGGCCCTGGATCTGAGTCAATTCACGGATTACAACATCGACGAGAAAATGGGCGGGGACGCAGCCAGCTGGAAAATCGACGGCAAATACTACGGCGTGCCGACCACGAAAAGCCCTTTCTTCATCGCGATGAACAAGGAAGCCTTGGATGCGGCGGGTTTGCCGGTCCCCAAGGACTGGACCTGGGATGAATTGCGCGAATACGCCAAGAAGTTGAAGGGCAGCAACCAATACGGGTTCATTCAAAATATGGAGCCTTTCGTAGACCCGATCGACTCCGTGTTATCCCAAGAGGGTTACACCAAGGCGGACGGCACATCCAACCTGGACCATCCGCTCGTGACCAAATGGCTGGAAACGCTAAACACGATGATGAAGGAAGACAAAACGACGCCACCGCTCGGCGAGCAGCTCACGTCCAAAATGCCGGTCGAACAGGTATTCCTGAGCGGCGAAGTGCCGATGCTCAATATCGGCGCCTGGCTGCTGCGCAGCTCGAACAACTTCACGGATTTCCCGCGCGATTTCACCATCGCTTTCGCACCGGTACCAAGGCTGGTGGACAGCGCCGATCAATACGTGACCCGCGGCGGGCTGGGCGACTATATTTCCATTAACGCCAAATCCAAACATCAGGCGGAAGCCTGGGAATTCCTGAAATGGTATTCGGACGGCGGCATGGCCCCGATGGCCGCAGGCGGAAGATTGCCCGCCTCCAAGGACGCCAACCAAGACGACGCGTTAAACAGCTTGCTGGGCGACAAACGCGATACGTACGATCTCGACTCGTTGATGTACGTCATGTTCGACAACACGACGCCGACTTACGTGCGCAGCCTCCCGCAGGAAGTCATGGACCTGCGTGCCCAGGAATACGAGAAGTATTTCCTCGGTGCCCAAACGCTTGACCAGACGATCGAAGCTATGGTCGCCCGGCATAACACCTTTTTGAAACAAAACCAATAAACGCGCCAGTTTCAAAATAAAGAGGAGGAACGTTGCCGCATCCTAAGGCGGCCTTCTCCTCTTTTGGCATTTTTCATAAGGACTAAGGAGGCAGGCAACATGTTGTACGGCAATGCCGAATTCCATAACGTCGCGGAACTCGTCCCCGTGGAGGGCCGTCCCGGGCTGCTGCTGCAGCGGGTACCCGAATCGGTACGGACCGGGCTGTTGGAGAAGGGGCAAGAGCAAATCCGCCGGGCATCCGCCATCGAAATCCGGTTTGGCGCAGAGGAGGGCATGGCAGTGCCCGTGACGCTCGCCAGCTATGGCGGCATCAGCCTAGCCCAGGTATATTACGGCGATTACTGGGTGGAGGACGTACGCCTCGGCGAGGCGCCAACGACGATCCACCTTCAAGAACGGGAGCCGATGTTCCAGTTCGCGGCGCCTTGGCGCGGGGAAGTCCCCCGCTCCGCGTATGGCCCGATCTGGCGGATCGTGCTGCAGGGATTCGAGGTTCACTTGATCGACCTTCCGAGCGGCAGGGTCCGCCCACCGCAACCGCATGAGAAGCCCGCCCTCAAATACTTGGCCTACGGCACGTCGATTACGTTCGGCATCTCGGCTTCGACGCCGGACCTTTCCTACGTCAGCCAAACGGCCTGGCGGTTAGGGCTGGATCCGATCAACCTGGGCATGCCGGGGGCCGCGTTCTGCGAACCAGAGATGGCCGACCATATCGCCGCAAGGAACGATTGGGCCATCGCTTCGTTATGCCTTTCGATCAACATGCTGAATCAAGGCATATCTGCCGAGGAGTTCAAAGCAAAGGCCGCCTATATGGTGCAGACCATCGCCAAGGCCCACCCGGACAAACCGCTCGTTTGCATCGGCTTGTTCCCGAGCTTCGCCGATTTGGGCTGGGCCTGGCCGGAGAGAGAGGTCAACGCCGCCAGCCGGGAGTATCGGGACGCGCTGCGCGACATCGTGCGATGCTCCGGGCAACCCCAGGTCCATTACGTTGACGGGCAGGAGCTTCTCGATGACTGGCGGGGCTTGTCCCACGACCTGCTGCATCCCGGCAATTTCGGCATGGTCCGCATCGGCGAGCGGCTGGCGGCTTTCATGGGGCCGTTGCTTCAAAGCCGGCGCTTATGACATCGGAATAGAACAAATCTTTGCATGATTGATACAAAACTATGCAATTTTCGAGAAGGCGTTTGCGGGATTAGGCGTGTGATATAATGGACACAAACACCGGTTACACCATATTGGGGGCGTTCCGCATGTCCAAACTGCTGCGATACCTGATCCCGCAGAAGCTGAAATATCGTCTGTTCATGGCGTTCGTCTGTCTGATCATTCTCCCCTTCAGCGCCCTGAATTTGTACAATTACCAACGCATCGAAACCTTGGTCCAGCAAAAAATCAGCCAACAAAGCCACTCCCAACTGGAGCAAATGTACCGGACGCTGGAGGACCAGATCGGCATCGCCTTCAAAACGTTGATCTTCCTGAAGCAGGAAGACACGGTCAAATCCGTCCTTCGCTATCCCGAACAGCACGATGAGCTGGAGAACAAACGGCAGATGGAGAGTATTTTCAACAATCTCAACAATAGCTTCTTCCTGTATAATCCTTCGGTGTATTTCTTGATCCTGGACCTAAATGAAAACGCATACACCTCGTATCTGCCCAAGGAACCGTTGGCCTACGACAAGCTGCGAAGCCTGCCGGGCTTCAGCAAGGAGCTCATGAACGCAAGTTCCTACCATTGGGTGCCCAATGATCCGAACTACGTCCTGCGGGACGTCTCGACTAGTACGTATTTGCTGTCCCTCTACGCGTATTTGGAAGACAGCCGGAATACTCCCTATGGATTAGCCCGCATCAGCATCGATTACTCGTCTTGGCTGCGAACCATTCACAAGCAATCGGATTTGCAGCAGCAGTATTTTATCATGACGAGCGCGGGAGAGGACATCTCCCAGTCGGTTCCGGATACGGCGCTGCCGAAAAAGGTGAAAGCGGAGATCGCCAACCAACCGGGGAAGCAGTATTTTATCGACAAGGATTCCAACTCCTTCATTAATTACATTTACGTCGAGTCGTTGGACTGGTATATCGTCAACCGCATCCCGCTGTCCGTGTTGTTCGTGGAGATCGAAGGGCTGAAGCGTCAATATTTCGTGACCTTCTTCGCGCTGATGGGCGTCTTCCTGATCATGACCTTCGTCATTTCGACGACGATTACCCGTCCTTTATCCCATCTGCAGGCCAAGATGAAAGCCGCCGTTCAGAAGAACCTGAAAATCCGCCTGCCGGAGCACAAATTCCATGGCGAAGTCCTGGACCTGACGCGCACCTTCAATACGATGCTGGACGACACCAATCTCCTGATCCAGAAGCTGAACGCCGAAGAACGCCAGAAGGAAGCGGTCCATTTCCAGATGCTGTTGGCCCAGACGAACCCCCACTTCCTGTTGAACACGCTGAACACGATCAAATGGATCGCGATCCGTCAGCATAACGACGAGATTACGAACATGACCTTGTCCCTCGGTAAACTGCTGGAAGCCAGTTTGAATACCGAGAAGGACCTTATTTATCTGAAGGACGAGATCGAGCTGGTGCAGGCTTATGTGCACATCCAGCAGGTCCGCTATTCCCATAAATTCGACGTCACGTATCAATACGAAGACCATATTCTATTCGCGCTGGTACCGAAACTCAGCCTACAGCCGCTGGTGGAGAACGCCATCATCCATGGCATCGCCCCTTTGCGCGGTCAAGGGTTCATCCATCTCCGCGTGTACCTGGAGGACTCGGACCGACTGATCGTCGAGGTTAAGGATAACGGGGTGGGGATGGACCCCTCGCGAAAAAACCAGGCCGAGCGCAAACGTCCAGGCATCGGGCTAAGCAACGTCAAGGAAAGACTCCGGCTCCTGTTCCGCGATCAAGGCACCATGGAAGTGCTGTCGTCCGAGCAGGGCGTCACCGTGCGGTTCGCGATCCCGTTCCTGCTGTCCACGCCTTACGGGTCCGAGCATCCGGCTTAATCATCTTTGCAACGGGAGGTTGTTGATCATGTGGAAAGTGTTGCTGGTAGAAGACGAAGTCTTCGTACGGGAATCCGTGCGGGAGATCATCGCCTGGGAAGAGCTTGGGTTTACCGTCTGCGGAGAGGCCGGAACCGGCACGGAAGCGCTCGAATTCATCCGGCGGGAAGAACCCGATCTCGTGATTACCGACATCATCATGCCGGACATGGACGGCGTTGAACTGTTGAAGCAGACCCGGGCCGAGGGACACGACTCCCGGTTCGTCATGCTGACGTGCATGAGCGATTTCGAATACGTGCGGCAGGCGATGGAATACGGGGCTTCAAACTATATCCTGAAGTTGTCCATGAGCGTGAACTCGCTGCGGGATACGCTGCGGAAGATCCGCGGCGAGTTGCTTAGCCGGGAACCGCAAGCCTCCGGAACCCTGCCTGCCGAGGCGGCGGCGGATCGCCCTCCGGGAGCGCCGCCCCTTCTCCATGAGGAGGTCACCTCCCATCCGGAAATCCAGAAGATTCTGCAATACATTCATGCCCATTACGCGGAGGACATTACCGTCAAATCGATGTCTCAGCTCGTGATGATGGGCGAGAACTACGTCAGCACCTTGTTCAAGAAGAAAACCGGACACACGTTGATCCATTATCTGCATCAGGTGCGGGTCAACCATGCGATCCATTATCTCCGCCATTCGGATTTGCCCGTGTACGAGGTAGGCCATCGCGTTGGCTTCCTGAACGACAACTACTTCATCAAAATCTTCAAACGGCTGACGGGCCAAACGCCCAGTCAATACCGGCAAACAGCCAAAACGGGAAGACCTTCCGAAACGGCCGTATCCTCATAAACTTTCCCTTTCGCGGTTAGCGGTGCTCCAGTGGAGTGCCGCTGTTTTTTTCACGTAAGCATGCACTTGCAATAGAACAAAACTATGATCCGGTCCGCTCGCCCCAGCCCTGAAATTGCGTATTTCTGTAGCATCAAGTCGGGGGTTTTGTTCCTTAACCGCCTAAGCCCCGATTGATATGCTGGAGTTGCAAGCAAACGACGTTAAGGAGTGAGACCCGCGTGAGAAGTTCCTGGATGAAACGGCAGCAGTATCTCGGCTATCTGTTTATCGGGCCGAACATGATCGGCGTGATCCTGTTTTTTATCCTGCCTGCCCTCTATTCGTTTTACCTCATGTTTACGGATTACAAATTCATGAGCCCGGACACGAAATTTGTCGGACTCGCTAATATTCAACGGATGCTCGGGGATGAGGTTTTTTATATCGCAATCAAAAACACGTTGCTGTTCCTGGTGTCCGTCCCTGTCTCGATCGCGCTGGCCTTCGTGGTGGCCGTCATCTTGAACCGTTCCGTCTATTTGAAGAACCTGCTTCGCGCGCTGTACTTCATGCCCTACATTACCAGCGGCGTCGCCGTGGCGTTCGTGTGGATGCTGCTGTTCAGCCCGAACAACGGGCCGATTAACGGAATCCTGCGGTCGATCGGCATCGCCCATCCCCCCGGCTGGTTGTCGACGACGGAATCCTCGATGTACGCGATCGACATCATCTGGATCTGGTTTATGCTCGGCTACAACATGATCATCTATTTGGCCGCGCTGCAAGAAGTGTCCGGCGAACTGCTGGAAGCCGCCAAGATCGACGGTGCACGGACCTGGCAGATGATCCGCAGCATTTTGTGGCCTCTCGTTAGCCCCACCACGTTCCTGCTGCTGATTACCGGCCTCATTATGTCGATCAAGCATTTCGGGATCATTCAGGCGATTACCCAAGGCGGCCCGGGCAACAGCACCACCGTTTTGTCGCTGTTCATTTACCAGAACGCCTTCCGCTATTACGAAATGGGCTACGCCTCCACGATTTCCTGGGCGTTGTTCGCTATTATCCTGATCTTCACCATCGTCCAGTGGCTGGGTCAAAAACGCTGGGTCCACTACTAAAAGGAGGAGGAAAACCGACATGTCTAAAGCCATGATCCGCAAAACGATCCTAACCGTTGTCATGTTGTTCTTCAGCATCGTGATGATCGTTCCTTTCCTCTGGATGATCAGCACTTCGTTTAAGACGCCCGCAGAGGTGTTCGAATATCCGATCCGGTGGATTCCGGCCCATTTCAATTGGAGCCATCACGTCAAAATCTGGTCCGGCGACAACAGCTTCGTGCAGTATTACGCCAACTCGCTGAAGGTCGCCGTCATCAGCACGGCGGGGGCCGTCCTGCTCTCGTCCCTCGCCGCTTACGGGTTCTCCCGCATCGAGTTCAAGGGACGGAACGCGATGTTCCTCATTTACCTCTCGATGATGATGGTCCCGCCGCAAGTACTGTTCGTGCCGAAATTCATCATGTTCGACTGGGTCGGGATATTCAACACGCATTGGGCGCTGATTTTGCCCGGCATGTTCACGATCTTCGGCGTATTTATGATGCGGCAGTTCTTCCTCTCCGTGCCGGCGGAAATTTCCGAAGCGGCGTTTATCGACGGGGCGGGCCATTTCCGCATCTTCTCCCGCATCGTTCTGCCGATGGCCAAGCCGTCGCTTGCGACCTTGGCGATCATCGACTTCTCCTGGCATTGGAACGATTACGAGAACGCGCTGGTCTTCCTGATCGACCATAAACTGTTTACCGTTCCGCTTGGCCTGCAAAACTTCATCCTGGAAAACACCGTGGATTACAACGGCATGATGGCCGCTGCCGCCGCCGGCATTATCCCGATGATCGTCGTTTTCCTGATCGGCCAGCGGTACATTATCGAAGGCGTAGCCAGCTCGGCGGTGAAGGGGTGAGGCGAGGTGCCCCCTTTGCTCGCTGGATGGGCGGCGGTGTGGGGAGTCGTTAGTTTACGGAAATGTTGTAGATTCTACAACATTACTGCGCTTATTACGGCAGGTTTGGCCGGAATGTTGCATTTAGTACAACATTTGGGCTCGATATGAGCCGTTGAGCTGAGAAATGTTGCAGTTTTTACAACATACTGCGATAGCTCCAACCTTTTCACGGGGAAAATGCTGCACAAAGTACAACTTTTCGAGTGTCACCCTAAACACCAAAAGCATTCTAAACCCTTCATTAGCGAAAGGAGCATGAAGAAGCATGAGAAACGAAACCATACGCAGCGATATTACGGTCGTCGGCGGAGGATTGGCCGGCGTTTGCGCCGCCGTGGCGGCGGCCAGGCTCGGGCGCAAGGTGGCGCTCGTACAGAACCGCCCGGTGCTCGGCGGCAATTCCAGTAGCGAGGTGCGCGTCTGGGTCTGCGGAGCGACCGCTCACGGCACGAACCGGTACGCTCGCGAGACCGGGATCATGGGCGAAATGTTCGTGGAGAACCAGTACCGCAATCCCGACGGCAATCCCTATCTCTGGGATATGGTCGTGCTGGAAACGGTG
Source organism: Paenibacillus mellifer (assembly GCF_023195895.1). Taxonomy (GTDB): domain Bacteria; phylum Bacillota; class Bacilli; order Paenibacillales; family Paenibacillaceae; genus Fontibacillus; species Fontibacillus mellifer. The sequence goes on along the minus strand of NZ_JALPRK010000012.1, from coordinate 132,888 downwards.
CTGACCGAGCCGAACCTCTCGTTATACCTGAACACCGACGTGCACGAGGTCGAGGCGGACGGCGAAGAGGAGGCGCGGCAGATCCGGTCCGTCACCGGCTGGATGATGGGCTCGGAGCGGCGTATCCGCTTCGAGAGCCCGATCTTCCTCGACTGCACCGGGGACGGGCTGGTCGGGTTCCTGGCCGGCGCCAAATACCGGCTCGGCCGGGAGGCCCGGCACGAATTCGGCGAAGCCTGGGCGCCCGAGGTCGCCGACGACATCACGCTCGGCAGCACGCTGCTGTTCTACACGAAGGACGCCGGGCACCCGGTGAAATTCGTCCCGCCGTCCTTCGCCAAAGATATTACGCAGACCCCGATCCCGCTCAAGCGCGTGATCCGCAGCGGCGACTCGGGCTGCCACTACTGGTGGATTGAATGGGGCGGCGAGCTGGACACCGTGCATGACAACGAACGCATCCGCGACGAGTTGTCGGCCGTCATCTACGGAATTTGGGATTACATCAAAAATTCCGGACAGTTCGATGCCGACCACATGACCCTGGAATGGGTCGGCTCGATCCCCGGCAAGCGGGAATATCGCCGCTTTCTCGGCGACTACACGCTGACCCAGAACGACATTCTCGCGCAGGAGCCGTTCGAGGACCGGGTCGCGTTCGGCGGCTGGTCGATCGACCTGCATCCGCCGCAAGGGATGTACGCCACGGAGAGCGGCTCGAAACATCTGCACGCGGACGGGAACTACCATATCCCGTTCCGCTCGCTCTACTCCGCGAACGTGTCCAACCTGCTGTTCGCGGGCCGCAACATCAGCGCGACGCACGTCGCGTTCGGCACGACGCGGGTCATGGCGACCTGCGCCACGATCGGCGAGGCCGCCGGGACCGCCGCGGCGCTGTGCGCGGAGCTGGGCATCGCGCCGCGGGAGCTGTCGCGCCTGCACACCCCGCTGCTGCGGCAAACGTTGCTGCGGCAGGACGCCTCCGTGCTGGGCGTCGCGAATGAAGACGCCGCGGACTTGGCCCGGAGCGCGAAGCTGAGCGCCTCCTCCTTCCTGTCCCGGCTGGCGGCGGAATCGGCCGATGAGGCGTATCCGCTGGAGCGCGACGTCGCCCTGCTGCTTCCGGCCGATCCCGGCCTCGCCGGAACGATCGAATGGCGGCTGGACGCGGCGCAAGATACGGAGCTTACCGTCGAGGTGTGGAGTACCGGCCGGCCGGAAAACTACGTGCCCGCCGCTCTCGAATCCCAAACGACCGTCGCCGTAACCAAGGGAGACGATCAATGGGTTCCCGTCCGGCTCGTCTGGACGCCGGAGGAAGCGCAGAACGCTTTTGTCATCATACGAAGTAATCCGTTGGTCCAATTGTACTTGTCGCATACGCCGCTGACGGGACTGCTTGCCTTCGAACGGGGCACGGCGGCCGGCGTCTCGAAGGATCTGGAGGATCATGACGACAGCCAGCCCGTTGTGGAATGGAGCATGAAGCGTCTGGTGCGCAAAACGTTTTGCTTCCGCGCGGATTTCGCCACGGACGCCTACCGTCCCGAGCATATCCTGGACGGCTACAAGCGCCCGTATGGCGGGCCGCATCTCTGGCTGTCGGAGCCGATGGCCCGGGATGCCCAACCTTGGGTCGAGCTAGAATGGGAAAACGAGCAAGTCGTCCGCGAAATTCAGTTGATTTTTAACGATGATGTCAATGAGGACCTGATCAATCTGCACCATCACCGTACGCCGTTCGAGATCATCCCTGAGTTGGTCAAGAACTACCGGCTCGAGACCCAGGATCCCGCCGGGAACTGGATTACGCTGATCACGGAAACCGGCAATCGTTGGCGCAAACGAGTACATCGCCTGGAAACCGCCATTCCGGTCAAAGCCATCCGGCTTGTCGTTGAAGAGACAAGTGGGTCGCGGCAGGCAGAGGTGATCGAGATTCGGGTGTATGAGTAAGCGCACCTAATTCACAACCAGGTCCAAGCGCTGCAAGAGGCAAACGAATTTACGTTTTGCCGGCTTGCGGCGTTTTTTCCATTTCTTCTAAAAAAACCACGATATTCCCTTTAATTTAGAGAAAGCCGCGCTTCTCAGCGGAGTGATATCATTTGAGGCAGGAAAGGAGGAACCTTCAAGCAAAATGAAAGCGCTTAACTGCCATATTCAAAATCAAAGGGGAGTGTTTGAATGAATCAAACGATGAAACGTGTCCTCATGCTGCTGATCGCCGCGGTCTTGCTGCTGCCTGCAGGATGGCCGGCCTCGGTAACCAAGGCTGACACCTCAGCTCCGAACGGCACGGTCACGGTGTATCATGAGGACTTCGCGAACGGAATCGGCAAAGCGGGCCAATCGGGAGGTGCGACCCTGACGTCGGTCACCGGCAAGACGTTTACCGGTAACGAGGACGGAGGCACATTATACGTCAGTAACCGGGTAAACAACTGGGATGCAGCCGACTTCCGGTTTAGCGACATCGGCCTGGTGAACGGCAAAACCTATACGGCCCAAGTTACCGTATACGTGGACGCCGCCGTTAGCGTGCCTGCTGACGCCAAAGCCGCCCTTCAAACCGTTGACAGCTATGGCAATTATGCCGAGGCGAATTATGTCGCTGGCCAAGCCGTGACTCTCACGAAGGAGTTTACTGTAGATACAAGCGCGGACAAGGCGCTGCGCATCAACTCTAATGCTGCAGGTGCTGCGGTTCCTTTCTACATCGGAGACATTCGCATCACGGAGCAAGCCAGCTCCGGCGGTGGTGAACAGCCGCCTAGAGACCCGGCATTGCCTTTCTCTATGATCACCTTTGAAGATCAAAAATCCGGCGGCTTCGCGGGCCGAGCAGGTACCGAAACGCTGACCGTGACGAACGAGGCGAACCATACGCCGGGCGGTTCCTATGCGCTCAAGGTTGAAGGCCGTACCGACACCTGGCACGGGCCAACGCTGCGCGTAGAGAAATACGTGGACCAAGGTGCCGAATACAAGATTTCGGCCTGGGTCAAGCTGATCGATCCCGCCAGCTCGCAAATCCAGCTGTCTACTCAAATCGGCGAAGGCAGCAGCGCGAATTACGTCGCCCTTTCCCCCAAGACTCTCAGCACCGGAGACAATTGGGTTCAGTTTGAAGGAACCTACCGTTATAACAGCGTAGGCGGCGAATTTTTGACGATTTACGTGGAAAGTTCGAATAACGCGACCGCTTCTTTTTACATTGATGACGTGAGTTTTGAAAGCACCGGATCCGGTCCGATCGCCATCCAAAAAGACCTGGTCCCGCTCAAAACCGCTTACCAAAACGATTTCCTGATCGGTAACGCTATCTCGGCCGAGGATTTGGAAGGCGTACGCTTGGAGCTGCTCGGCATGCACCATAACGTCGCCACGGCCGGCAACGCCATGAAACCCGACGGCCTGCAGCCGACGAAAGGCAACTTTACGTTTACCGCGGCGGATGCCATGGTCGATAAAGTCCGGGCGGAAGGCATGCAAATGCATGGCCACGTATTGGTATGGCATCAGCAATCGCCGGCTTGGATGAATACGACCACCGATGCGCAGGGGAACTCGGCCCCATTGAGCCGGGAAGAGGCCTTGGTAAATCTGCGAACCCACATCCAAACCGTGATGGAGCATTTCGGCAACAAGGTGATTTCTTGGGACGTTGTCAACGAAGCGATGAATGATAACCCCGGGAATCCGGCGGATTGGCAAGGGTCCTTGCGGCAAGCTCCATGGAAGACCGCGATCGGAGCCGACTACGTCGAGCAAGCGTTCCTGGCAGCCAGAGAAGTACTCGACCGGCATCCAGAGTGGGATATCAAGCTGTATTACAACGATTACAACGAAGATAACCAGAACAAAGCCCAAGCGATCTACAATATGGTCAAAGCTTTGAATGACAAATATGCGCTGACCCATCCGGGCAAAAAGCTGATTGATGGCGTCGGCATGCAGGCGCACTATAACGTCAACACGAACCCGGAGAACGTTCGACTGTCCCTGGAGAAATTCATCTCCTTGGGCGTGGAAGTCAGCATCACGGAGCTGGACATTCAGGCCGGCAGCAACTACCAGCTGTCTGAGAAGCTGGCGAATGCGCAAGGTTATTTGTACGCGCAATTGATGCAGATCTTCAAGGACCACGCGGATCACATTGCCCGCGTCACCTTCTGGGGATTGGATGACGGCACTAGCTGGCGCTCTTCTTCCAACCCGTTGCTCTTTGATAAGAATCTTCAGGCCAAATCGGCTTATTACGGCGTGATTAACCCCGCCAAGTTCATTGAAGAACACCAACCGGATGTGTCGGAAGCGAGCCAGTCTACCGCTTTCTATGGTACGCCTACCGTAGATGGGGCGGCGGATGCCGTTTGGAGCAAAGCCCCGGCGATGCCAATCCAGCGTTACCAATCGGCTTGGCAAGGGGCAACCGGCACAGCCAAAGCGCTCTGGGACGATCACAACCTGTACGTCCTGATCCAAGTCAACGACGCGCAGCTGGATAAGAACAATCCCAACGCATGGGAGCAGGATTCGGTCGAGGTATTCCTGGACGAGAATAATGCCAAGACCACGTTCTATCAAGACGACGATAGTCAATTCCGCGTGAACTATGCGAATGAGGCCAGCTTTAATCCAGAGAAGCTCGCCACAGGCTTCGTATCGGCTACCAAGGTCGACGGTACGAACTATACGGTCGAAATGAAGATTCCGCTTAAAACGGTCAGCCCGGCGAACAACGTAAAAGTGGGCTTCGATGTGCAGATCAACGATGCCAAAGACGGCGCTCGTCAAAGCGTGGCTGCCTGGAACGATACGACCGGCAACGGGTATCAAGACACCTCTGTCTATGGCATCTTGACCTTGACGGGAAAAGGAAACGTCGATACGACGCCGCCCGTTTTGAAGATTACCGCTAGCCCCGCTGTTCTCTCGACGCCGAACCACAAGATGGTTCCGATCAAGGTCACTTGGAAAGCGACCGACAAGGACTCCGGTATCGCTTCGATCAAGCTGGTCTCCATCACCAGCAACGAAAGCGACAATGGGCTGGGCGACGGTGATACAGCGAATGACATCCAAGGCGCGGATTACGGAAAGGCTGATAAAGAGTTCCTGCTTCGTGCGGAGCGATCGGGAAAAGGAAACGGAAGAATTTACACGATCACCTACGAAGCTACCGACAAAGCTGGCAACAAGACGACCGCTCAAACTACGGTTCAAGTCCCAAAAGGGAAGAAGAAATAGACGCACAAAAACGGCGGTGCCAGGGATTCCCCCTGCACCGCCGTCTTCTATTCCGGCGTTATCGCTTACTCGAAGCACGCCAATCATCCAACTGCTTCTGCACCTCGGCCCGAACCTCGTCCAAGCCGGCCTGCTTCAGCTCCTCATTGAACTTCGGAAGCTCCGTGTCTACGTCGACGCTGCCGGTCATGAGGCTCGGGTAATATTTTTGCCAAACCATCTTGATGTTCTGTATCTGAATCGGCATCATCGATAAATCCGGCGTAAACCCAAATGTGCTTGATTTGACGGCTCTAGCGTTGGATGCGCGAAATTCCTCCCATTTATTTAACGGTTCCGGATTCTCGCCGCCCATCGTCTTTAAGATGAACCAATTGCCTTGGGTAAACGTAACTCCAATGTAGTTGGACGAAACGTCGGATACGGGGTGACCGTCCGCGTCCTTTGGCGGGATCAGCACGACTTGATCATTTTTGTCCAAGGTATAATGCACGCCTTCGATCCCATAGTTAAACAGGTTGCGCACCTCAGGGTCGGTATTGAGCAGATTCAAGAACTTAATACATTCAACCGGATACTTCGTATCCGAACTGACCGCCATGACGCCTCCCCGCACGTCTTCGGTTGTGACCACCTCTGTCGTGACGGGATTCGCTACAATCTTGTAGCCGCGATCCTTACTCCAGCTATTCTCGGAGAGGGGGCCGCCGCTCGAAGCCTTCCAGAACACTTTCTTCCCTCTTTCCAGCTCCTGACTCTCCCGCAAAGCCGCATCTTCGTTGATGTAGCCTGCCTGATAATATCGCCGAAGCGTATCCAGCACCCGCCGGGCTTCCTCGGTTTCGAAGATACTCACGACCTGAGATCTGGAATCTAAAGACCGCAGCATTAACGGGAGCTCTTTATCGATCACGTACTCGTACCCATATAAAGCGAAGAAATTATGGGAATCCTTGTCCAGCTCCATCGGCAAATAATCGAATTCCTTCTGCTTAATCATCCGCATCAAGGGTTCAAGCGATTCCAGGGTATTGTACTTGTTAATATCGATGTTATACTTCTTCACCAGCTCTTCCGGATACATCCACTGTTGGCGGACTGCCAATTCCTTATTGGTGGGTACGCCATAAATTCCTCCATCGTCCATCCTTACGCCCTGCCAAAATATAGGGTCAATCACATCGTACATATCCTTGCCCGTACTGGACAGATAGTCATCCAGCCGCAGCCAAGCTCCACGCTTCACGTAAGTGGTGAACTCCGGGGCATAAGCGATATCGAAGGGCGTTCCCGCCGATAACATCGTGTTGAGGCGATTATCGTATTCCTGCCATCCGACCTTGATATAAGTAATGGTGATTCCGATCTTCTTAGCCAATACTTCATTGATCTTGTCATTCACCTTCTTCAGGTCCGGATCCGGCTCCCCGATCGTATAGTAGACCAAATTGACCATGTCCTTGCGCGGTATCGCTTCCCCTTTGTCAGAGGAAGGCGAACAGCCCGCAGCAAGCAGAGATAACATGCCGGTCAACATCACGTATAGGACCAAACGATTAAACACCAAGCGTCGCTGCATCCCATCCTCCTTTCCGCCCTGTGGAGCACTAGCTTTATTTCCGAAGATCCGAAGGGGACATGCCATAATATCCTTGAAAATGCGTGTAAAAATAATTCAAATTGGGGTATCCCACGGACTGGGCGATGCTGGAGATCTTCTCATTCGTGGCGAGAATACGCTCCTTGGCTTGAAGCATACGGTAAGCCATCAAATATTCCGAGAATTTCATGTGGGTTTCCTTCAAAAACAACTGCCCAAGGTACGTACTATTCATGCGAAAACGCTCCGCCACCGATTTCAACGTGATGTTCTGGGCATATTCCGCCTTCACCATAAGCAGGATTCGGTTGGTCAGTTTGGATAACTCCTCATAGGGAATTCCCAGGATCGGATCCGTAGTGTTATCTTTCCTGCTGATTCCATTTAAGTTCCCCTGCAAATCCTCCACAATAATCTTCTCAATCACCTTCTGCAGCTTGGAACGCTCAACGGGCTTCAGCAGATAGTCCTTCACGCCGCAGCGAATCGCCGCTTGGGCATATTCGAATTCACTGTAACCGCTCATAATAATATATTGGGTAGGGAGTCGCAGCTCATTGAGCTGATGGATGATCTCATACCCAAGATCAGGGCCGATACATACATCGAAGATGGCGATGTCCGGCAATAATTCCACGGATTTAGCGATCGCGTCTTCTTTCGTTTCGCTCGTTTCGATTTGGTGAAAGCCGTATTCCCCCCAATCCAAGGTTCGCTTCATGCCCTCCAGAATCTGCGGTTCGTCATCAACGATCAGAAGCTTATACATGCTGAAGTCACCCCTTTGTGATCCTCACGGTAATCTTGACTCCGGCTTCCTCATTATTCTCAATATCCATTGTTAAGGCCTCACCATAGAAAAAATGCAGCCGGGTATGCACATTCCGCAGACCAATACTACGTACAGGCGTATCATCACGACAGCTCAACTGTTGCCTCACTTCTTCCAATCGCGCTTCAGGTATACATTTCCCGTTATCCATAAATTCCAGGATGAACCGTCCTTCCTCTTCCCAACCGTTCACGACGAGTAAATTGAACTCACTGCTTGAATTGAATCCATGAACGAAGAAGTTCTCGGCCAGAGGTTGCATCCAGAATTTAACCGTCTGGAGCTGCATTAGCGCCTCCTCCACATTGATCTGATAATAGAACCGTCCCGGATACTTCAGCTCCATGATGCTCAGAAACTTCTGCAAGAGCTCCAGCTCTTCCCCGATCGAAATAATATTATCTTTGTGAACGATATCGCGATAGAGCGAACCTAAGGTCGCAATGGCATCCGCCGTGTCAACGTCACGGTGAAGCAAAGCGGTGGAGCGAATCGACTCCAAGGTATTGTATAGAAAATGCGGATTGATCTGATGCTGAAGCGCTTTCATTTCAGTTTCTTGCTGCTTCAATTTCAACAAGTATTCGGTGCGAATATGTTTATCCAGCTCATGCACCATATCATCCAATTCGCGGGCAATCATGCCGTATTCGTTACGCCGGTAAGGAGCAGGGAAACTCGATGTAAAATCCGCCGTCTTCACACGTTTGATGGAATGGATGATGTGTCGCAGGAATCTCGCATCGTCGCGCATATTGTAGGCGATGAGCAGCAATACGCTGATCATGGCCAACAGAACAATACCTACGACGGTAACCAGGATGCCCGCCTTTTGGCGCATCAGGTGAGACAAGTCTACGAAAAATACAAATCGGTAATCAAACTTGGTGGAGGTAAAGGTCATGAAGAACACGTTCTTCATCCCCCCCAAGGAGGAATATCCGCTGCTTCGCTTCTCCTCCGTGGCTTTGAGCGCCATCTCCTTGGTTCCATGGTCCATACCGGAGATCATATACACTTCACCCGAATCGCTGACGGCCGCGGCGATGTCTAGCTTATAGCCTTGCAATTTCTTGAACAACGGATCACTGCCGATCAAGAAGCGGAACTCCCCAATTTGGCGAGAGATCTGGTTGGGATCGGACAATTTCTTACGATACACAAACCCCTTCTCCATCGCCTCGCGAAAGATCTCATCCGTGTTCGGAACGCGAAACAGGAAGCTGGGATTGCCGTTGTCATCAAACCGTACCACGTTGCTGTCGGACTCGGTATGCAGACTGACTTGGGTCAGATCCCCCTTCATGGAGCTGTGTAAGAAAGCCCTCATATCTTCCGGAAAGGAGACCAGCGGTTCATTGTATTGGCTATTCTGCAGCCTGCTCGTCTGGTAACCTTCCGCGGTGTTGCCTAGAAAGAAGCGAACATCCGTCATCAGGCGATCATTCGAGTAAATTCGCTGCATATAAGCTTCAATTCGATCGGTATCATACTGCAGCTCGTTCTCGATTCGGGCAAACGTGCTGATCGCCTCAGCTCGAGCACTTTCGATCCACTGATACATGAGAACTGCACAGGTCATGATGCCCAGCGCCAAACCGATGGTCACTACAGACAACGTATAGGCAATGAATTTACTTCGGTATATTTTTATCTGCCAAAAGGACCCCATTCGGCGCCTCCTTTGCCTTGTGTTCTACGGCGCTGATTCAATGCCATCCTCTGTCCTCATTATACCATCATATTGAAAAGCCCGAACGGTAGATCTCCCTTCCGTCCGGGCCAATCGAGTGCAGCCTTAACTCTTATTTAAAGAAGGCATCGATCTGCTCTTGTGCAGCTTGCATGATCGTATCCATTCCCGCCTTCTTCAGTTCTCCGATAATCTGCGGTACCATCTTCTCCGGATCGGATGCGCCTGTGAGCAATTCATAACGGTATTTATCCCACGTCGCTTTCACGTTCGCAACTTCAGTAGTCAGATTCGTCGTGTCGAGCGAGAACCCGAGCAAGGACGAAGCGGTCGCTTGTTCATTCAGCTTCTGAACTTGTAACCATTGATCTTCCGGAGCACCCTTGGTTGTCGCCATATTGAAGAAGGTCCCTTGCGTATATCCAGCCAGCGGCCAAGTATCGGAAATACGTTCAATGACTTTCTCACCGTCCACTTTCACGTAGTCGACGCCCTCTTCACCAAAGGCCAACATGTTGCGAAGCTTCGGATCGGTATTCACCAGTTCCAGGTACTTCAAAGCTTCCTTCTTATACTTGGAATTGGCCGAAATTCCGTTGAGGGAACCTTGAATCGTTGCCGTTGTGTAGAGCGGTCCGTAAACCTGCGTCATGTCGTACTTCTCGACGCCCTCGTTGATTTGCCAAGTAATATCCGCCCCTGGGAAGCCTTGAGCACTGAAGAACGCGCGGCCTTTGTCCGCTTCCGGCTTGGTTGGAGCATCTGGATTGATAATGCCATCCTTATACCATTGGTGCAAAATCTTCAGTTCGTCCATGACATCCTGTTGTTCCAGAACGGATACCACCTTGCGGGAGGCGTCATCCACCGACACGCCAATCGGAGGGAATCCCAACGCAAGATCGTCATACCGGTTAAAGAATCCGTTAAATCCGTCGCCTTGCGTCATCGGCAATGGATAGAAGCTCTTGCCCTCTCCGGCTTTCATGTCGTGGAACGGTTTATCCAGATCCTTCAGGGTTTTGATGTTGTTCAAATCAATGCCGTATTTCTCTACATACTTATGGTCGAATACCCAATATTGGGTCAGCGAGGAGTCCTTATAGGTTGGCACAGAATAAAGTTTACCGCCGATTCTCGTTCCATCCCATACTTTCTCCGGAATGAACTTGTACAGTTCCGGCGTCTCGCTTTGCACCAAATCGGTGATGTCCGCGAGCGCCCCGATAGTCACTTGCTGATTGTATTTGGAGACATTGGTGAAGAGAATATCGAAAGGTTCACCCGTGTTTACGATTGTGTTAATTTTCGTATCCCAATCGCCCCAGCTTGCCACCTTGATGTCGATCTTCACGCCGATTTTCTCGGCTGTGTATTCGTTCATGGCTTCGATGGCCTTCTCGAAGTTATCCGGAACCTGGCCGCCGATCGTCCACCATACCAATGTCGGGATCTCCCCCGAAGTTGTCGGCGTGTCTGTAGAAGTGTTCGTCGAAGCGTCTGGCGAGTTGTTCGCCGACGGAGTGTTCGACTTCGAACCGCATGCGGCAAGAACGGACATGAGAAGCATCATAATACAGAGGGTAGAGATGAGCTTCAAAGACCTTTTCATAGATATTTCCTCCCTTTTGTGTTCTTAATATACATAAACTGAGACAAGCCCAGTTTATTTCGGATTATCCTTTGACTGCGCCTACAGTCAAGCCGGAGATGAAGTATCGCTGGAAGAAGGGATACGCAAAAGCGACCGGGAGCACAATCACGATGGCCACCGCCATACGAGCGGATTCTTTAGGCATCGTAGCAACCAGCTCGGCATAACTAATCCCCAAACTTGAAGCGTTTCTTGCCAGCGCGTCCACATTGCTCATCAAGTTATTCAACAGTGCCTGCAACGAATACAGGTCCTGATTGTTGATGTACAACATTGATTGGAACCAGTCATTCCAGTAACCAAAACATAGGAACAAACCTATCGTTGCGATGACCGGTAAGGAGATCGGTAAAATGATGGAGAAGAAAATGCGTAACTGGCCTGCTCCATCGATTTCCGCGGATTCGATTAATCCGTCCGGAATCGTGCTTTTAAAGAAGGTCTTACAAATAATGACGTTAAAGGAGGAGACCGCCAGCGGCAGAATCAGCGACCAAACGGTATCTTTCAACCCGAGCAAATTCGCATTGATGTAGTAGCTCGAGACCAACCCGCCGTTGAACACCATTGGAATAAATACGACCCACGTCAGGAACCCCTTCAACTTATAGTTCGGCCGAGAGAGAACGTACCCCATCGAGGTAGTGAGCAGAATCCCCAACACGGTTCCAACGATCGTGACAAAGACGGAGATCCCCAATGCCTGCAAGATCATCGTTCCCTGCTTCGCGATATACCCGTAGGCATCCCCTGAGAAGGCCGTTGGGATCAAGTGATAACCGTTCTCCCGAATCGAGTCTTCACTGGACAGCGAGACGGACAAGACCACGAGCATGGGCAGGACACAAATCACCGCAAGGAAGAAGAAGAGGAGATGGAGGAGTATATTCACCCCTTTACTTGGACGATTAAAGCGATCCAGGCCGCTCTCGTAAACTGTTCTTGTTGCCATAAACGCACCTCCTTAGATCATCGCGCTATCCGGATCGATTTTGCGAACCGTCCAGTTCGCCGCTAGAATCATCAGACAGCCGAGAACCGATTGCACGAAGGCAGCTGCCGAAGCCATGCCCACCGTCGCCGTTTTCAACTGCTTGTAAACCAATACGTCAATCGTCGTGGCCACATTAAACAGGGAATTGGAGTCCCTCGGCACCTGGAAGAATAACCCGAAGTCCGTGTAGAATATTCGTCCCACCGCCAAGATAAACATCATCACGATAACCAGTTTCATCAGCGGCAACGTGATAAACCGGGTTTGCTGCCAGAGCGTAGCGCCATCGATCACGGCCGCTTCATAGTAGGTCTTATCGATCCCGGCGATCGTCGCCAGATAGACGACCATTCCATAACCTAGCCCCTTCCAGATATTCATGAAGATCAAGAAGTAAGGCCAATATTTCGGTTCCATGTACCAGTTGACCGGCTCATTTCCCCAATTCACCAACATTTGATTGAGAATCCCCTTATCGAAGCTTAAGAACGCCCAACCCACTGCGGAGACTACAACCCAGGAGAGGAAATAGGGCAGGAACATCATCGTTTGATAGGCTTTCCCGGCCCGGCGGTTGTGGAGCATCCCGATCATCAAGGCTAAAGCCACGGGGATCACAATCCCAAGGACGATAAAGATCAGGTTGTACCCGATGGTGTTCCGAATAATGATCCAGGCATCGTTCGACTTGAAGAGGAACTCAAAGTTCTTAAGGCCTGCCCAGGGACTGTTGAATACATTACTCAGAAACCCACCGGTTATTTTGAAGTTCTTAAAGGCGATAATGATGCCGAACATCGGCAGGAAACTGAACAGAATGTACCAAAGGGTTGTTGGCAAAGCCAATAACGTCAGCTCCGTGTCTTGTTTGCGCCAACGTGTGTGTAAGCGCTTTCTGTTTTCCTTCGACTTCATGTTCCGTCACCTCTTTCCCTCAGCGTGTACTGCTCTGTATAATCTCATTTTATCGGGAATACAGCGCTTACATCCAGACTATAAACTTGATACTATAGTCAACAAACTTTAGATTTATACACAAAAATAGCCCGCTCAATGAGCGGGCTTGATATCATACCTAGTAGATTATTGATTGCGGATCATGTAATCGAAGGCGCCCAAGGCCGCTGTCGCGCCTGAACCCATCGAAATAATGATTTGCTTGTAAGCCGAGTTCGTGCAATCGCCGGCCGCAAATACGCCTGGAAGGGTTGTTGCCCCACGGTTGTCGACGATAATCTCGCCCACCCGGGTACGTTCCAGCGTGCCTTCCAGCCATTCCGTATTCGGCACAAGTCCGATTTGAACGAATACGCCTTCCAGCTCGAGATGCTTCTCTTCGCCGCTTTCCCGCTCGATGTAGGTCACTCCGTTCACCTTGCTGTCCCCCGTAACTTCCTTCACTTGCGCGTTCTTGATTACGGTGGTGTTCGGCAAGCTGTTCAGACGATCCTGCAAGACGGAGTCGGCTTTCAGTTCAGGCATGAATTCAAGTACGGTCACATGCGATGCCACGCCCGCCAGGTCGATGGCTGCCTCAACGCCGGAGTTGCCTCCGCCGACGACAGCGACACGTTTCCCTGCGAACAACGGACCATCACAGTGCGGGCAATACGCCACGCCCTTATTCTTAAATTCCGCTTCGCCCGGTACATTCATGTTGCGCCAGCGTGCCCCGGTGGACAGGATAACCGTTTTGCTCTTCAGCACCGCACCGTTCTCCAGCTCCACTTCGATCAGGTCCTTCTTCTGAAGGCCCTTCGCCCGCTGCGACATCATGATGTCGATATTGTATTCCTTCGCGTGTTCTTCCAGATTGGCCGCAAGCTTAGGCCCTTCCGTATACTTCACGCCGATTAAGTTCTCAATGCCAAGGGTGTCGTTCACTTGTCCGCCGAAGCGTTCAGCAACGATCCCGGTACGGATGCCTTTGCGTGCTGCATAAATCGCCGCACTGGCGCCGGCAGGTCCGCCCCCTACAACGAGAACGTCGTAAGGCTCTTTGCCTTCAAATGCCGTCGTGTCCGACGAGCCCAGTTTCCCCAGAATATCCTCGACAGACATCCGGCCGTTACCGAACAGCTCCCCGTTCAGAAATACGGTCGGCACCGCCATGATCTCTTTGCTATCAACTTCATCCTTGAAAGCCGCGCCGTCGATCATCGTGTGGGAAATGCCTGGATTCAGTACGCTCATCAGGTTCAACGCCTGAACGACGTCCGGGCAGTTATGACAAGTCAAGCTGACATAGGTTTCGAAGCGGTATTCGCCTCGAACCCCCTTAATTTGATCTATGATGTGCTGTTCAACCTTCGGAGGTCTTCCGCTGACTTGCAACAAAGCCAGTACCAGGGAAGTAAACTCATGGCCCAGTGGAACACCGGCAAAGGTGATGCCGGTCTCTTCCCCAACGCGATTCACGCTAAAGCTTGGGGTTCTGGGTAAAGTCGTTTGCTTGACGGTAATTTTATTCGACATGCTGGACAACTCGTTCACGAGGTCCAGCATATCGTTCGAAACCGAGTCGGTTCCGGCACTGACTTTCAGCAGAACATCCCCTTCCAGAAGTTGAAGGTATTGCTCTAATTGTTGTTTAATGTCTGCATCCAGTTTCATATTTCTCTCTCCTTAGATCTTGCCAACCAAATCAAGGCTTGGTTTCAAGGTAGCGGCTCCTTCTTTCCATTTCGCCGGGCAAACTTCGCCTGGATGGTTATGAACGTATTGAGCTGCTTTGATTTTGTCGATCAATGTGCTTGCATCGCGTCCAATTCCGCCAGCGGTGATTTCGATGGCCTGGATCACGCCGTTCGGGTCGATGATGAAGGTACCACGGTCAGCTACACCTTCTTCTTCGATCAGAACATCGAAGTTACGGGAGATCGTGTGGGATGGGTCGCCGATCATAATGTAAGTAACCTTGCCGATCGCTTCAGAGCTGTCGTGCCAAGCTTTGTGCACGAAGTGGGAGTCGGTCGATACGGAATAGACCTCAACGCCAAGCTCTTTCAAAGTAGCATATTGATCCTGCAAGTCTTCCAGCTCCGTAGGGCATACGAATGTGAAGTCAGCTGGATAGAAGCATACAACGCTCCATTTTCCTTTGAAGTCGGCGTCGGAGACGTCGATAAATTTCCCGTTGTGATAAGCTTGAGCTTTAAAAGGCAATACTTCTTTTCCAATCAATGACATGATTTGAACTCTCCTTTGTTTTGGTTTCAGCAGTTATTTATATTAATTATTATATGCGAACCATTCTCAACGTCAATCTACTTCACCAAGTCTTCATAATTAATATACCCGGGATGCTGGAATATAACCGTTAGGGCAGGAGTTTCACAAATTAGACATTCGGCTTGCAAAGAAGGAAATTTATCGATTTTTGTCGAATATGATTAAATGCATCTTGGTTGCACAGCTTACTAGAGAGGATTGATAGGGTCTAATGATTACTTCGAGTGATTTTAAGCAATTCCTGCAAAGAAAAAATATCTCTATGGAAGAAATCCACGAAGAGGATGGATTTGTCTTCTTTCGGAGACGGGAAGCGATCGAGAATGGCGGGAGTGTGTTATTGATTGTCGCTTTTAACGAATCCAGCATCGACTTCCGGATTTATGATATCGCCAACATTCAGAATCCGTTGAAGAAAGAAGCGGCCCTCCAGCTCATTAACGAATTGAACATGACGTATCGCTACTCGAAATTCACCTTAAGCGAGGGACGTGTTGATCTATCCTACTCGTTAAGCAAACACTTCCCAACTGATGCGCAGGACCTGTTTGATATTCTGGTCATGTTATTGGATTGCGCGACGGATACGTATCCGAAGTTCATGAAATTGCAGTGGTCATAAACCTAAAAGGCTTCGGACCGGGAAGGCGGTCTGAAGCCTTTTTCCTTACGTTTCAAGCCTTCGTTTCCGTTTGAACGGAAGGAACAGACCCATCGTCGCTCTAATGATGCGGTATCGGAGTTTAAATGGATGGGGAACCGCCTGCTTATTTTCCTTCAGATAACTAAACGCCGAACGGTTTCCACGTCTTGAGTTACATTCGCTGCACGAGGCAATTAGGTTATGGGGTAAATCCGAGCCGCCTTTGCTTGAGGGAATGAGATGATCTACCGTCGTTGCGGGGGCACCGCACCATAAGCAGGTGTAATCATCTCGTCTCAAGGCAATCTTCCGATACTCCCGAAACAAGAACGGGTTGTAGAGCAATTGGATGGTCTGCTCGTCCAGCCAGACAGCCCGTTCCCGGTTCACCTCCCGCCAGGCGCGATCCAGCGTGCACGGGGTTAACTGCCGGCCATCCAGATTCAGTACGGTGATCACGTGATCCCTCCCAGGCTCCAATCAGGAGGTTACTCCTTGTTTAATTTTCACATAAGGACGCATCAAATAACTGGCTACTTTCAAGGGATTGATTCGTTTGGCAAAATACAGCTTGTTCCCCAGAGGTCCATCCAGCACCCGGACAATCCGATCCAAATCGGCATTGTCGAGCTGCTCCATCGCCCGGCGCAGGACCAGCGAATGCTCGTAACTTTGGCGAAAAGGCGCCGTCAGTTCCTCGTAATTGCCGAGTCCGCATAGATCATATGCCGCGAACACTCCGGTCAGCAGCGCCACATATTGTCCAAATCCCAGAAATGGCATCAAGCTGCCAAAGCAATTTCCTACATAGAAGGTGTTGCCGATCCGAGCCCTGTTGCACATCCCCATCGGGTAATGCGTGATTTGAAATTCGTCGGTCACTGGAAGCTCCTGGCCCAGCTCGGTTCGAACCTTTTGGTAGTAAGGCTCCCAGAGCTTCTCAAGCTCCACTCCCCGGTTTTCAGGGATATCAGGGATGCCGATCACCACATTCGCTTCAGTCTCGGAAAAGGGAAGGAGATAACCATACCCTTTTGGCGCTAGGTCGTAATCCATCCAAACCTTCACCGCATAGCGGTCGAAGCGTCCCTCAACGGTTGCCCCTTTCAACGATACGGTGAGATCTTCTCGGAAGTTGTGGGTTTTCTTCGCATAGTCTCCATCCCCCGTTGCCATGACCACATGGGTATAGTCTGCCAGCAGCTGTTCATAGGTTTCTTCCGAATGAAAACGGATGGGCGATTTCACTTGCCGGCTGAGCTGGGCTTCGAACGAATCTTCTTCTCTCCCGCGGATATTGAGGAAACCTAACGGCCCCTTCAGAACGGCCTTCTCCCGCTGGGAGTGGATCGTCATCTGCTCAATGCTCGCAGTCGGGTGAAGATAAAGTCCATATTCCTCGGAAAACTTAGCGATCACATCCTGACCCGGCCGCGAAAAAATAGAAAGAAGCGCCTCCGCATTCACAAACCGGTCGCCGACTCGGCTCCGTTTCTCAAAGATGACCGGCTCGATGCCGTTTCGTTCCAGTGTAATCGCGCAGGCCAAGCCGGATAATCCCGCTCCCATAATCGCTACTTTCATCATCAATTTCACCCAACTTGTCATGTAGTAACTTTAGGGTTTCTCAATCGGATTCAGGCATACATGAGGGGGCATGGGACTTAATCCCACACGATCAAAAAAGCACCCTTGCGGGTGCTTAACTCATGTGATTCATTTGAAGCGGCGCCTGCGCGGGATTCTCCGTCTCATTCCCCTGCGCTTGGATTTGATCCTCGCCTTCAAAATCCTCGTCCGGCTGGTAATACTCCCGGAGTTCATCCTCAACCGTTCCCTCCGCCAATGGGACACAATGACGATAAGCGGCCCGGCAAATCACGTGAGCCGCCACCGGCGCGGTGAGGAACACGAAGAAGATACCCAGGATCAGACGGATGCTGAAATACCCCTCGGAAATTAGAAAATACAATAAGGTTCCGACCAACGCGCACAACACGCCCAAGGTCGAGCTCTTGGAGGCAGCGTGTGATCGGGTGTATACATCGGGTAACCGAATAATGCCGATCGCACTGATCAAGCTGAAGACGGCTCCCAGGAGAATCAGGATGGCTCCAACCACTTCACCGCTTGCGCTCAATGACAGCCCCCCTTTCCATAAACCGGGCGAAGGCGACCGTCCCGATAAACGATAATATCCCGATCAGCAGGATCAAATCGAAGAAGGCATGGGTATGCAGCAGCACGGAATAAACCGCAATACTCGCGATCAAATTAATGCCCACAGAGTCCAGCGCCTGAACCCGATCCGCACTGGACGGCCCCTTGACGACACGGTACAAGTTGAACAAGATCGCCGCCAGCAGCAGAACTAAGGCGAGGATTAGGATCGTATTGAAGATCATTTTCGGGTCACATCCTTTATCGCTTTTTCGAACACGGATTTCGATTTGATGACAGATTCCTTGGATTCCGGCATATTCAGCCCGTGAATGTACAACGTCTTCGCATCAGGGGTGATATCCATCACGACCGAGCCCGGCGTCAGGCAGATCAGGAGCGAGAGGAGTGTGATCTCCAGATCCCCCTCCAAATCCGTCTCCACCTTGAAGATCCCCGGCTTCACGTCCACCTTCGGCCGGAGCACATGCTTCATGACCATCATCGATGAAGTAATGAGTTCATGAATGAAGATGATAAACAACTTACCGACCGCAGCCAACGTAAAGACATAGAATGGCTTCTTAAAGAACCGGCGTATGCAGAGTAAAATAAACAACCCCACGATATACCCGCTGATAAAGTTTAAGACGCTCATGTCATCCTTCAGGAACATCCACAGGTAAGCGATAACGATATTGAGCAGCACTTGGACGGGCATGGCGGACTCCCCCCTTTTCTATTTCATTACGGCTTGGATGTACCGATTTGGATCGAGCAATTCTTCTGCCGCTTGGGCAACATACGGGGCAATTCCTTCCGCCCCAATCCCCAAGGCAAGGCTGGCGAAGGTGAGTAGCGCGATCGGAAGCAAGAGCCCCTTCATCGATCCCTTCTCCTCGTCCTCACACAGGACCGTCTCTCCCCAGAATACGTTCATAAACAATTTGATCATGGAAAATAGGATAAACAAGCTGGCCGCAAGCCCTATGGCCCCAAACCCGTAATACCCGGCCTCGAAGGTCCCTTGAATCGTAAACACTTTACCGAGAAAACCGCTCAGCGGAGGAATGCCAACCATCGAAAGTGCTGCGATCAAGAACATCCAGCCCAATGCGGGGTGAAGCCGGATCAAGCCGCTGATGTCTTTCAATTGGCTGGTTCCCGTTAAGTGGATGACCGTACCGCCAATGAGGAAGATCAGGGCTTTAATGAGAATATCGTGAAGCAGATAGTAGATCGAGCCTGCCATCCCTTCCGGTGTGGAAGAGACGAGCCCCAGCATGATAAAACCGACGCTGATTACCACGTTGTAGGTTAATATTTTTCGGATATCCCCAAACCCGACAGCGCCCAGTCCCCCTAAAATCATTGTTGCCGCTGCCATCAGCCCGATCAACAGATGCGTGATTTGCGGTTCATGATAGAAGATCAGCGTGAACATCCGAAAGATGGCGTAGATCCCCACCTTCGTGAGCAGCGCCGCAAAGATGGCCGCAATCGCTGTGGGCGGTACGCTGTAAGACCCCGGCAGCCAGAAGAAGAGCAACAACCCGGCTTTGAGGGCGAACACAATCAGAAACAACAAGGCTACCGTCGTGATCAACCCATCCTGGCCTGCCTCCGCAACCCGGAGCGATAAGTCTGCGAGATTCAGCGTGCCCGTGATCGAATACAAATAGGCTACTCCCATCAAGAAGAATGCCGATGCGATCACATTCGTGAAGATATATTTCAGCGACTCCCGCAGTTGCCGCTTCGTTCCGCCCAAGGTGATCATCACATAAGAAGCAACCAGGAACACCTCGAAGAAGACATATAAATTGAACAAGTCCCCGGTTAAGAACGAACCGTTCACTCCGGTAATCAAAAACAGATATAAAGGATAGAAATAGAGCTTCTCCGGTTTCCGGCCGATCGTAGGAAAGGCATAGATGAGACAGCAGACCGAGACGATCGAGGTCGCGAGCAGCAGCAAGGCGCTGAACATATCGCCGACGAAGCTGATCCCATACGGCGCTTCCCAACCGCCCAATTGCAGCGTCTGAATGCCGCCCTCCTTGATCTGAACCATCAGCAACACGGAAATCACACCTACAGCCAATAAAGCAAGCAAGCTTAGCGTCCGTTGCAGTTTGATGTTTTTTTGAAAAATGATCAAAAGCATCCCCGTTAATAGAGGAATAACCACCGGAGCAATCAACCCATTATTCATTCTCATGTCCCCTTAACTGCTCCATGTCATCCGTCCGGAAGTGCTGATAGGCCCGGTAACATAAAACCAAGACTAGTGCCGTTACGGCGAAATTGATTACGATGGCCGTTAGGATCAAAGCCTGGGGCAGCGCGTCCGCAAAGCCAACCTCTCTCTCTCCCAGAAGAGGGGCACTCCCTTTCTTCAAGCCGCCGGAGGTGATGATCAATAGATTCACGGCATGACTGACGATGGAGGCTCCCAGCACGATCCGCAGCAATTGTTTCGATAGGATCAAATAGGTTCCGATCGATACTAAGATCCCGACGAGTATGACGATGAGCGTCTCCATATTATCGATCCTCACTTATGCTTAGAATGATGTTGACCGCTGTCCCGATGACCGCCAGAGCCACCCCCGTGTCAAAAATGAGGGCGGAAGCCAGTTCGGTATCCCCGAAGATCGGCAGGTCGACATGGCCAAAGGTCTGGGTTAAGAATGGCTGGCCGAAGACCACTCCCGCCATTCCGGTTCCCACCGCAATCAACACGCCGATGGCGGCTAGCTTCTTGAAGTCCAGCCGGATGTTCTCTCTGACCTTCTCGATGCCAAAAGAAAGGTAAAGCAGCACGATGGCGGAGGCCGTGCTCAACCCGCCGATAAACCCGCCTCCCGGATGGTGGTGGCCGTTCATGAACAGATAAATGGAGAAGGTCAAGATGATCACGGCGGCGACGCGGGTTACGCTTCTTAAGATCACATCATTCGGTTTCATTGGACTCCCTCCTTTTGACACGCTGATGAACCAAGAGATAGACCCCTAGCCCGGCGATCGTCAGCACGGAGATCTCCAGCAAGGTATCAAAGCCGCGGAAATCTACCAGGATGGCGTTCACAATATTTTTAGCGCCGGCCAGCTCATACGCATTTTCAAAAAACGCAGTGATCGGCTCAAACAGCTTATGTCCGTTTGCGGATAAGGCCAACAGGCTGACCGTCAGTCCCATCGCCAACGAGATGATGACATTCGTCAACTTAAAGGATATGCGTTCGATGTTCTTCTTCAGCTTCGGCAAATGATAGAAGCACAACAAGAACAGGACTGTCGTCACCGTCTCCACCACCATTTGAGTCAGAGCCAGATCCGGAGCTCTGAAGATGACGAAAAACATCGAAATCATATAACCCATCGCCCCTAATGCTACAATCGCGATAATGCGATTGCCGGCCATCAGGACCGTGATAGCTGCGATGATCATGGCGATCACGAGCCCCGCTTCGAAGAACCCAATGGGCGCATCCTGCGAGAAATCAAAGTGCAAGCCATAGAGCCCGAGCAGCGAACTAAGCAGCAGAAGCACAAAAAACGAGAAGATATAAATCAGATAATGTCTCAGCGAACCGGTCATATACCGATTCGTCAGCGAGCCAGAGAGCTTCTCCGTCCCCTCAATGCCTCGGTTAAACCAATGGGATAACATCAACCCCTGCGGGAAACCTCGTAGGGCCACGATCCATCGCTTCGCGGTCTTAAAGAGCAGCAACCCGAAAATAATCACGCTAAACGTCATCAACAGTTCCAGATTCAGCCCATGCCACGCGCTGATTTTGAGGTCGTACGGCGTCACGTCCATCATCGGTAACACCGCGGTTAAAGCCGGGGTGAGAATCAATTTCCCGAGTACATTAGGGAAGAAGAAGATGAGGATGACGAGGGCGCCCAATACGAGGGGCGATATCAGCATCCCCAAAGGTGCCTCATGCACTTCTCGCGTCAATTTTTCGGGGCGGAATCTTCCTCCAAAGGTTTTGAAGATAAAGATCATACAATATACAAACGTAAAGATGCTGGCCACCCAAGCGATGATCGGGAACCCCACACCGATGCTGCCAAGTCCGAAGATCCCGGCTTGGGATACCTCATTCACCGCCCCAAAAAACATTTCTTTGCTCAAGAAACCGTTGAATGGCGGCAACCCCGCCATCGACAAACCGCTGATCAACGCGATCGTGAACGTGATGGGCATCACCTGCATTAACCCACCCAGGAAGCGGATATCTCGCCGGCCCGTTTCATGGTCAATAATGCCGACGACCATAAACAAGCTTCCTTTAAAGGTGGAGTGATTAAATAGATGAAAGAGCGCCGCGAAGGTCGCTACCGTAAAGACCGTACCGCTCTCCCCCGGACCAAAGTAGACCGCAAGCGACCCCACTCCAAGCAGGCACATGATCAACCCCAGCTGGCTAATCGTCGAATAAGCTAATAATGCCTTAAGGTCCGTTTGTCTTATCGCCGTCAATGAACCGTACAGCAATGTAATCAGACCCACGCCGGCAACCAGCCAGAACCATACGGAGCTGCCGCCGAAGATTGGCGTCATGCGTGCGACCAAATAAATGCCCGCCTTGACCATCGTTGCGGAGTGCAGGTAGCTGCTCACCGGAGTTGGGGCTTCCATCGCATCCGGCAACCAAATGCTGAACGGGAACTGCGCGGATTTCGTAAAGGCCCCCACCAAGACACACAGCATGGCCGGAAGGAACAATTCATGATTTTGGATGACGTCCAGATTGGCAATCAACTCCCGGATGCTGTAGGTGTCGGCCATCAGGATCAGCATAATGAACCCGGCCAACATCCCGAACCCGCCAAAGACGGTAATCAACATGGCCTTCAAAGCACCTTGACGCGAGCTTCTTCGTTCATACCAATAAGAGATCAGCAGGAAGGAAGAGACGCTTGTTAACTCCCAGAATCCATAGAAGACCAACAGATGGTCCGAGAACACAACGCCAAGCATGGCTCCCATAAACATAAGCAGGTAAACATAGAAGTTATGAAGAGCCTCCCGCTCCTTGGACATATAGAAGATGGAGTAGAGAATCACCAATGCTCCAACGCCAGAGATGAGCAAGCCGAACAAGAGACTCAGCCCATCCAGATAGGAGGTCAGGTTAATCTCCAAAGTCGGAATCCACGGCAAGGTATACCTATAAGTTTCCCCGGCTGCCACGGAGGGTATATATAGCAGTAAATAGATAAAGATCGACAGAGGTACTAGCAGGACAAACCATCCGGTATGTATTTGACGATTCAAATACTTGTATAGAAACGGGACGATGATGGCAAAGATGAACGGCAGGAAAATGAAAGCATAAAATGGTACCAAGCGCACTCCTCCTTACTAGAAAATGATTCCTGGTAATTAAGGTTTGACTCCGAATGGAACATCAATTATAGTCTTACGTAGTTTACATGAAGCTCTACTATAAGCCTTGAGGTGAAAAGTTCGAAATGGATACTCCGTGTAATGAGAGCATTTTAGTTTGCGTTTATTATGGTCCCAACGGGGAACGACTAATCAAACGCGGCTGCAAGATCGCTAACCTGATGCAGGCTCCACTCTATATTTTGACCATTGATCCTAAGCCCTTCGATGAACTGGATGCGGAGAAGGTCTTCTATATCGAGCAGTGGAAAGAGTATGCGAATACTCATGCCACGGCCCAATTTATGATGAAGGACAATGAGAGCCGCCCTGTCTCCAAGGTCATTGCCGAAGTTGCCAGGGAGAACAACATTACGCAGATCATACTAGGGCAAACCGCCCATAGCCGTTGGGAACAAATCACGAAGGGATCCATCATTAATGCTTTGGTCCGGGAGATCCCTTTCGTCGACCTGCATATCATTTCGGTCGCCCGTTATATCCGGGATGAAGAGGGAATTTATGAAAAGGGAATTCGCGCTTATTTGATCAAAGATGGGGATCGTTATAACCTAAGCTTCAACCACCATAAAGATACCTTGTATGAAGGTATATTCTTTAAAGAAGCCGATACCGACTTCAATCATGGGATTTTTCGCTTTATGAAGGACGACGAGACGCTTCAGGTGCAGGTGACAGAAGGCATCGTCACAGAACTGAAGAACGTGGACCTTCAAACCGCGATGATTCGGGATAACGCGGATGAATCGTAAATCGAGGGAATTCTGAACGGAACGCCATTTTGTATAGAGGAACTCTCCGCCTTTGGTGCGGAGGGTTCTTTTTTTCATATTCACATCGAACGTTTATAAATTGACATCCACCTTGATTGGCAGCCGCTCATTCTTATCGATCCCTAAATATTTCAGAGTCTCGGCGGTCGAATGATGATGCAGAATCGATTTGATGATGGAGATGGCCACCCCTTTATAGTAAGCGTGGTAACCAAAAGTCTTCCTTAAGGTATGTGTGCCGATCTTCTCCGAAATGCCAACCTCTCTGGCCGAATGGTTGATAATGCGATAGGCCTGCTGGCGGGTAATCGGACGGCAATCCTTCTTGGATTTAAACAAATAATCGCCTGGGTTCCAATCCATCATCGGAAGATATTCCTTCAGGATCTCTCGAATATTGCTGTTTAGATAATGGGCTCGCTCTTCCCCCGTTCGTTCATCCTTAATATAGAGAAACTGTTTCGGGTTCTGCCCGTCACACACATCCTCCACCGTAAGATGAAGCAAGTCAATGAGACTAATCCCCGTATTGATCCCCAGTACGAATAGCAGCAAATCCCTGACCGAGTGTTTCCGCAGCTCCTCCTTCATCGCCCGAATGGTTTCTAGATCTCGAATCGGATTAACGTACTCCACAGAAAACCCCTCCGAATAATGTTACTTAATTTAATACTAGCATATATTATGTAACATCACAAATGATGTTCCGAGTTCTATGGAACAAAAAAACAGGGGCTTCTCAAGGGTTGGATCAACCTGCCCTTTCGATAGTCCCTGTTGTGATTCAAAGATTGGCTGTAACATTAGCA
Source organism: Paenibacillus mellifer (assembly GCF_023195895.1). Lineage (GTDB taxonomy): Bacteria > Bacillota > Bacilli > Paenibacillales > Paenibacillaceae > Fontibacillus > Fontibacillus mellifer. Next base: position 107,815 of record NZ_JALPRK010000012.1, on the reverse strand, counting down.
TTAGGTTCCGGTCAATTCGATCAACTCACTAACGGTTACAAACCGATATCCGTCAGCAGCCAGCTCGCTGACCAGAACCCGGACCGCCTCGATTGTCTGTGCCCGATCGCCATAGCCGTCATGGAACAGGAAGATACTTCCGTTCTCGACCGTTGCTCTCGTTTGCTCCAGAATATGATCGACGCCAGGTTGCGGCTGCTCCCAGTCCTTCGCCTCGCCGTTCACGCACCCGATTGAATGATAACCGAACTCCTCGGCAAGCGACAAGATGACCTCATTTACAGCAAAATACGGCGGTCGAAAGCTTAATGTCGGCTTCCCCGTCACCCGGCGGATTCGCTCGTCTCCCAGCAGAATTTCGGCTCGTGCCTCCTCCAGCGTCAACCGGGTCAAATCCGGGTGCGAATACGTGTGATTGGCAATCTCATGCCCGGCGGCGTGAACCTTAGCTGCGATCTCACCAAATTGATCGATCTCTTGTCCAATCATGCAAAAGGTCGCCTTCCCGTTCACCTTCTGGAAAATCTCCAGCACTTGTTCCGTATAAACGGGATGTGGCCCGTCGTCAAACGTAAAGGCCACTGCCTTCTCCCCGGTTGGCACCCGATGTACTAACGAAGCCTTAGTCATCCTCTTAACCTCCCTCCGAACCAATCAAGATACCAGCTCACTTAGCTTAGGCCAACGTCAGCACAACGACCGACATCGGCGGCAGCTTTGCAGACAAACCGTTCTCACTAAATTCCGTTACCCCGTCAAAAACTTGCGATTTCACCTTCTCCGGCTGCTCAAAGGTATTATGCGCGTTCATATCGGCATGCGTCAACACTCGCCCGGTGACCTTCTTGCCCTCAGCCCATCCGCGCAACTGATTGGTCGGCGTTAACCGTGATCGTTGCTTTCATCTTCCCTTCTCCCTTCACGTCTTTATCCTTTGACTGCGCCTGCAATCATACTTTGTTGGACTTGTTTGTTCAGCAGCAAATAAATGACTACGGTAGGAACGGTCGTAATCATCAGCCCCGCCCCGATAATTCCCCACTGTGTAATGTACGTGCCGACCATCGACATCATCCCGACCGTCAACGTCTGATAATGCGCGTCATTGATGAAGGTCACCGCAAACATCAGCTCGTTCCAGCAGGAGAGGAAGGTGAAGATCGCCACAGTAGCGATTGCGGGACGAATCAACGGCAGAATGATGTGGAAGAAGGTTCTGTAGATACCGCATCCGTCTATCACTGCGGATTCCTCCATCTCGCGGGGAACCCCCTTAAAGAAGCTGCCCAAGATGAACACGGCCATCGGAATTCCGAAAGCGACATAGGGAATAATCAACGCCCAGTAGGTATTCAGCAAATGCAGATTTTTGAGAACCATAAACAACGGCAGCAACGCGGCGTGAATCGGAACCATCATTCCGAGAAGGATCAAGGTCATCGTCAAATTGCTTAGCTTCCAGTTCATTCTCGTGATGGCATAAGCCGCCATCGAAGATAAGATCAATACCAGGATAATGGAGGCTGCCGTTACCCATACGCTATTCGCGAAGTAATTCATGACGTTGCCATCCGATAACGCCTTAGCATAGTTGCTCCAGAGAAGTTTCTTCGGAAAACCTGCCACATCGCCGCTGAAGATCTCACTGTTGTCTTTCAAAGAGAAGAACGCCAGCCAAATCAGGGGATAAATTTGAACAATCGCCACGATGACTAGAAAAAGTTGCAACAGGACCTTCCCAAGGAATGACGGCTTCTTAGGCAACCTTGCGTCTGCAGTATTCATCAAACTCACCCCTATTCGGTCTTGAAGAATTTATTGATCAGCACCGTGAAGATCAAGCATTCCAGAATAATAAAGACGGATACCGCACTGCCGTAGCCATACCGGTACGTATTAAAGATCGTCGTGTACATCAAGGTGCTTGGCACCTCGGTAGCGAACAAGGGGCCGCCGCCCGTGAGAACATACACCAGATCAAATACTTTGAAGGCGCCAATGACCGAGAAGACGAGACAAACTTTGAGGATCGGCTTCATCAGCGGGATCGTAATTGAGAAGGCTGTCCGGATGCGGGAAGCCCCATCAATTTTGGCCGCTTCAAGAATATCCTGCGAGATCGACTTCGCCCCCGCGTACATCAACAGCATGTGGTAACCGACATACTGCCATAAGGTCGGAATGAACGATGCTGCGAGAGCGGTTTTTTTCTGTCCAAGCCAGTCCTGAGCCAGCCCCGAAAGGCCGATGTTGTCCAGCAATGTATTTAGAAGGCCATAATCCGCATTGTAGATTTTGGACCATAATTGCGCGATGACCACGGTGGATATCAACACCGGAATAAAATACACCGTCCGATAAAAGCCTTCGCCTCTCACCGAAGAAGCCAGGATCAAGGCAAGCAGCAGAGAAATCGGCAATTGAATGAAGATAGAAGCTGCCGCGAATAGGAAAGAGTTCCGGATGGAATGCAGCGCTCTGGCATCCGTGAACATTTCTACATAGTTATCTAGTCCAATAAAGGCACCTTTACCGACGCCATCCCAATCTAACACGCTATAGTAACTTGAGACAAAGATCGGAACTAATACAATCCCGCAAAAGATGAGAAGGGTAGGAAGTACAAATATCGCAATCGCGGTCTTATTCGAAAACACTGAATTCATCGTGAGTTCTCCTCTCAAAAATGGTGGTCAGGGTTTCCCCTGACCACCTCGGGTTTGAGATTATTCAAGGATCAAAGTGTTAGTTCCGTCGGTTTGAGCTGCGCCATCTGTTTGCAGAACTCTTCTGGCGTAATGTCGCCGGCCAGGAGCGAAGCAATCAGGTTCTTATGCGTTTCTGCAGATTCCGCAGGAAGAATGTTATCCCACCAAGTAATAAACGAGGTTGCGGTCTTCATAATGTCGGCGGCCGACTGATCCAGCGTGGACAGGCTCGAAGTATCCAATCCATCAATGTTCCAGCTTGGGAGTCCTGCACCGGCGAGATAACCTTGCGTACCCAGCTGTTCGCTTAGATACATCAGGAAATCAACCGCTTCTTTCGGATGTTTCGTTGTGCTGCTGACATAGAACCCGTCTACGGCCCCGCCGAAGATTTCCGTTGCTTTGCCCTTTCCATCTTCGAACACCGGGAAGGGAATAACCTGAACCTTCCCCTTGGTTGCCGAGGACGGATCTTCAATCCCGGCATTCACCCAGTTCGCTTGGAACATCATCGCGCCGCTACCTGCATTAAAGGCGCCCAGCATCTCATCATAGCTCATGCTCAGCATACTGCTATTAAATGCGCCTACCTTCGCCAGTTCCTGCATCTTGGCTGCAGCGGCCACGAAATCCGGCGAATCCCATTTGGCTGGATCCTTGAAGGCTTCGATCACCGCGTCATGTCCAGCTTGACGCATCGCGATCATGTCGTACCAATACATGCCCGGCCAACGGTCTTTCTCCCCGATAAGCGCCGGTGTAATTCCCGCCGCCTTCAGCTTCTCAACCGCATCGAGCAGTTCTGTATAAGTTGTCGGGATTTTCGCCCCCGCCTTGTCAAACAACTCCGTGTTTACATATAAGTTCGCAATATGGGTATATACGGGTAGAGTATAGATTTTACCATCTGTTTCGATGGCCTCCGCCATCCCGGGTGCCATTTTCGATTTGATTTCATCGGTCAGATAACTGGAGATTTCGAGTACGTTTTCGGATTCGATATAGGGCTGCATGAAGCTGCCGCCGCCCATCCCGTAGAAGAGGTCCGGCGCTTCGTTAGCGGCCAACGATGTTTTGATTTTGGTCTTGTACTGTTCGCCGGTGGTACCCGTCCGTTCGATTTGGACGTCGGGATGCTCTTTATTCCACTTCTCGATGATTTGCGGCAGTAATTTCGCCGACGGGTCCGTGTTGCCTACCGATTGATCCCAGAGTGTCAGCTTGATAGAACCGCTACCACTTCCCTCCGAAGATTTCCCGCCGGAAGAATTGGACGAACATGCCGCTAAACTCCCTGCTAGGCCTAATGCCAGGACGAGACTCATAGATCTTTTTAATAACGCTTTCATCTCTTTGACCTCCCAACTAGTTTCGATGCATCTAAGGCTATTCTAGGGGAGTGACAGCGCTTACTCCATTCAAAATACCTGCATCCCCTTTTAAAATTCAAGCATTCCTAACTCGTCACCTTGCGCTTCGGTACTCGTTCATAGATCGGCCGGTCGCCTTCTTGAAGAGGATACTGAAATAATGCGGATCCGAAATGCCTACCTGTTCACCAATCTCGTATCCTTTGAAATCCGTCGTTTTCAAGAGGCATTCCGCCTTCTTCATCCTCAGATTGGTCAGGTACTCGACAAAGGTCTGTCCCGTTTCCTTCTTCATGAGTCGGCCCAGATGGCCCGGACTAACGAAGAAAGCCGCCGCGGTGCTGGCCAACCCTACCCCGGGATCGCCCAGGTTCTGTTCCAGGTACGCCTGCACCTGATGAATCAGATTCCCTTCTTTGGCTTGTCTTCTTGTTTGGATCGCATTAGAAACAGTAAGGATACAACGTTTCAAGATCTGCACCAGCTCCGGTAAATTATCGGCCGTAATGATCGAAACTAGCATTTCTTTGTCCAGCCCCTGTTCGCTTCCGAGCTGTTGCTCCATCGCTGCGCGTTGGCATTCATGAATGACGTCCATGGCCGCCATACGAAACTGGGACACGCTAGAGAAAGATACGTCAAAGATTTGCTCCAGGATCTCCGAGGCACCTTCAGAGGAACCGACGCTGATGTAAAATTGCAGCTCACGCAGCAGCTCCGGGTTAGCTCGGTACGTTTCCCCTCTGCTACCCACCATATCTTCATAGCAAATCACCTGGTTATTCCCGACAAACGCTTTATAGCGGATCGCCCTGCACGCCTCCTGGTATCCCAAATGTCCCTCCTGCAAGCTATAGCGCGTCCGCCCAAGTCCGATGGTAACTAGACCTTCCGGAGAATCAATCAATCGGTCGATTAACGCTTCGCAAACCCCGGCTAAATCCCCCTCCTGACGAAACGAAATCAGGACAAACTGGTTCCGAGTATCCGACAGCATGGTGACCAAGGGATCCCTCTGAAAGAAAAACTCGATTTTCCGCTTGCAAGCCATCCCAAGCAGAATCAACTGCTCCTCGGTGTGTTTCTCAGAGAACGGAGTAATTTCGATAACGGCGATTTGGTAAGGAGCTTCCTGCCGGAAAGCGGGCAATTGGAAATATTCCGCCTGCTCCCGGATATCCTCCCGTGTCAGCGTCCCCTGTAACCACTGCAGCAAGAATTTCTCCCGGAGATAAGGAAGATTCCGCGTGAGCTCTTCCCTCAGTCTCGCAAGCTCCCCCTCCCGAGATCGATCCTCCTCAATCTTCTGTTTAAGCTTGTTGGTGACAAGCAGTAGATCTGCCGCCCGGATCGGTTTAAGCAGGAAATCAAATACTCCGATTTTGATGCTCTGCTGCGCATATTCAAATTCATCGTGTCCGCTGATGACGACGATTTTGATCTGCGGGTGCTTCTCCATTACGCTTCGGCTAAACTCGATCCCGTCGATGTTCGGCATATAAATGTCGGTGAGGATGACATCCGGTTTCTGTTGCTCCACCAGCTCCATCGCCTCATGGGCATTCGAAGCCTCGCCAACAATCTCGAAGCCTTCCTGTGCCCAGTCAATGCGCATGCGAATCAGATTCCGGATCAAATGTTCATCGTCAACGATCAGAACCTTCAACTTTTCCATGGCGAATCTACTCCATTCGGTAGAATTAGCGTTATCGTGGTCCCTGCCCCCGATTCACTTTCGATGTGGAATACGTCTTTGTCTTCATAGAAAATACGCAGGCGCTCCATCGTCCCCCATAAGCCAAAACTCTTGATTTGACCTTGTCGTTCCGTAAACAAGATTTGTTCGATCTCCTCCTGCGACATACCGATACCGTCATCGGAAATGGAGAGGACCACAGATTCATCCACTTGTTTCGCGGTGATCCGTATAGTCCCTTTCGTCCCTTTAGGCCGAATGCCATGGTAAAGCGAGTTTTCTACCAACGGCTGAAGCACCAGCTTCGGAATCGGGGTCTGGCCGCAATCCTCCTCCACCTCGAACTGGACCTCAAAAACGTCAGGGTAGCGCACGCTTTGGATTTTCAAATAATTCCGGACGATTTCGATTTCTTCGCCGACGGTGATCACGTCCTGGCCTTTGCTAACGCTGAGTCGATAATAGCTTCCCAACGCCTCGATCAACTCACATACCTCTTCGTTATCTCCCGATAGCGCTAGCGATGTGATCGAATCTAGCGTGTTATACAAGAAATGGGGTTTAATTTGGGATTGAAGCACATTGAGCTCCGCTTTGCGTATCGTCTTCTGCTCCTCGATGACTCGCTTCAGCAGTTGATCAATCTGTTCAATCATCCGATTGTATCCGTGATACAACTGCTCCAGCTCGAAGCTGTTCGGCTCCGTAGTGACCTTCATGAAATTGCCGCTGGGCGCTTTATTCATCGCTCGGAGCAATTTCTGAATCGGTTTGATGATACTGCGTGAAATCACGAAAGAGCTGACGAAGAAGATCGTGCCATTAATAATGAGCAGGACCAGCGTCAACACCACCAACGATTGGTTACGTGACTCCATGCTGTTGTGTGGCGAAAGGCTCACAAACTTCCAGTTATAAGCCCCGCCCGACAAATAGGTTACGGTATATTTCCGGGAACCCAAATTCAAGGATAAGGAGCCGGAGTCCGTCTGCCGAAATTGTTCCTCCAACATCGCCTTATTCGTATGGAGCAGTTCATGCAGAACGGCACTGCCTTGTTCATTCGTTGCATCCGCCACAATGGTCTGATTGTTCTCATCCAAGATGGCGATTTGCAAGGAGCTCCCGTTTTGCAGATTAGAATAAGCCTGAACTAATGCGTCGTCCTTAATATCTATAACCAACACCCCGAGAGGGGCCGTATTGTCAATGTCGCGAATCAAGCGAATAAAAGAGACGATATTGCCGTCGGCCGTTTCCGCAAGCGGGCGTCTACGATCCAGCCTCAGAATATATTTCCCTTTGTTGCTCACCACCTGGTCATACCACGGGGCGTCCTTGATATCCACCTCCATGTACGTCGGCAACTCCTGGGTTGCCACGGTGAAACGATGTCCTGCCTGATCATAAATGTGCACCGAGTCAATGATTGGGACCGCTTGCATGAGATTATACAAATAAGAACTAACCTTTGACTGGGTTTGCAGATTCGCGTAAACATCTCCCTGCCGGAGCAAGTTCTGCAAATTGCGATCCGAGAAGATCATTTTCGAATAGTTGTTGACGTTCTCGATCATTAAATCTACGTTTGTCCTTATGGACGTCACCGTTTGCAGTGATGCCTCATTAATTTTCTTCTGGGCCGAATTGGCCGCCATTTGGTTCAGCACGATATAGCTAAAACCGACCGTCAGCAAGATCACCAAGAAATAGGCAAACGGAATCTTAAAAGCTAGCTTCTTGGGCCTGCCGTGACTTAAGGAACGTATGCTCTCGATCAACCGCGTTTTCACCGTCTGTTCCCCCGCTTCTTATGCCGTAAACTCCCACATCCCTCATTATATCGATAGTCTACCGTACCGAACAATTTGAAAACGCAACCGGAAGTAGAGAAAAGGTTAGACGATACGCGTGAAAGGCCTCCTGCCGCGCTAGGACAAGAGGCCTCTCGGCTTATCCATTATGCCTGCGGAATCTATTTGAACAGATCCGGCAGAATATCATAGATGTACTGGTTCACCCAGTTCCAAGCGTGCGTACCTCCATCGCCCACGATGAAGTAGAAATTCCCCTTCGCCGGATCCGACGAATAAATGAAGGTATCGGTGAGCTGCTTCATCGCGTCGATCTGGGGCTTCAAGTTCGGATAGGCGATATCCAAGCTGCCCGTCGCACTGAAAATATAGTAATCCTGTGGTTTATATCCAGCATCTTTGGCGACCTTGGCCAGATATTCTGCCGTTTCCTTCGGCTTGCTGCCTCCGCCCCCTTGACCCAATATCCAGCTGTCCCCGCTTAAGGGCAGGTAATATTTGAAGTAGTCGAGGTTATGGATGAAGGTATACCATGTCGTCACTGAACCCATCGAGAACCCACCGAACGCCCGATGAGCCCGGGAGGCCTTCAAATCGTCCAAGCTGGCGGATTTCGCATAGGTATGATATTTCGTTTCCACCAACGGCACCACGGTTTGGATTAATTCCTCGTGGAAAAGTGCTGTGTCATTCTTGCCGCCGTAGAAGGTAGGGGTTACCACAATCATCGGTTCAATGTCGCCGTTTGCGACCATATGGTCGATGATTTTCTTCAATTCCTTGCTTTGGCCGGGGCCGCCGAAGATCAAATTCTCATTCTCCCCGCCGCCATGCATCAAGTAAAGCACATTATACTTCTTCGTGGAGTCGGACGCGTCGTAACCGTACGGAAGATAAACGTTCAGCTTCTTCTCGTCCATCCCGCCGGTTACATTCGGTGTTTTGTACGTCAAGCTCTCGATGGTCCCCGGCTTGTTGCTTTCGGTTCGGTAGGCGTCGGGAACTTCCTTGAAGTATTTCTCATTCGCGGCTTCCTCTGTCATCTCCAGCTTGCTAACCGCAGTCTGGATCGCCGCGTATTGCTCATCAATTTGGGGTTGAGTGGCCTTTTTGTCGTTCAATACATTGGTGGCCACTACCTTCATCAGAGCATCTGTCACCACGCCAGAGTTTTTATAAAGCGTGAAGTCCAGCATCAACGTGCTTTTGATTAGATTCAAAAGGTCATAGGGATTGACCCCGCTGACATCCCCCTTGGTCTTGCCCGTGAGCACGATTTCACCGAATTTGCTCGTATCATTCCAAGCGCTGCCCGTCGAATCGAATAGATTCAAGGTCCCGATTCGATTTGCATCCTTCCCATCGTTGATCTGCAATTCGAGGCCCAGCACCTTTCCGTTCTCCGGCTTGGAATGGAGGGCCACCCTAGCTTCGATGACATAACCGCCATCCACTCGTTTCGAAGCCGTGTAGAAGCGTTCAACCTTCCCGTTGTCCACGGACTGGGCATTCTCGTAATTGACGCGGAAATGCAAATCGTCTATGCCATATTCCTGGGTCTTATCGTGATTCTCGTCCAGGAAGATCTCCAAGGAATCCTGCATGTAAGGCGTTACCGACTCAGCGGAGAGATGCTTATCCTTGACTTCAGCCAGGATATACAGGGCGCGGTCATCCCATAAAGTCTTCAATGTGGCGGAAGCCTCCACTTGATCCGAAGGGAATTTAGGTGTAACCGTTTGCACTTTACTCCAGGCTTTGTCGATATCGCCGTCAATTACGGGCGAACCGAAGGTGGCTACCATTCTCCCCTGGGCATCCGGTCCACTCTTATCACCCGGTGCAGGCTTGCCTGGATTGGGTGCCGCAGAAGCCTCGGACCACGAACCCGGAGCATTCGCCAACACCAAGGATACGCCGATCAACATCATCATTAAGGATTGCAGGAACCGCTTCGTTTTTCTCTTCAACAAGATCTCCTCCTTCAATCGGTCATAGATTTCGGGTGGTTCCACTGGATTCACACGATTCATTCGCCGTTTCCAACGCCCGCAGGCGGATTTCAGCTCGCATACCCCCTCACCGACGAAATTCAAAGCGCTTTCATAATGAACCTCCTTTAAATGAAAATAAGCTTCACCCCTATTTTAGGGAGAGCTGGGCGAGGACTACATTCACAAAACGCGCATTGGCTTGTAAAATTCGAACATCCCATTCCTTTGTCACAGAATGACTCGGTAACTCGTCTTATGATTAAGGCCTATTCTGCATAGGTTATTAAACGGGGAACCGATAGGAAGTGAACAGATGAAGGAGCTCTACGAGAAATATAAAAGACTGCTCTTTAAGCTCGCCTACCAGCTGACCGGATCCGTTACGGATGCGGAGGATGTGGTCCAAGACGTATTTTTGAAACTTGTGGATGTCCCGCCGGAGAAGCTGACGGAACCGAAAGCTTATCTTTGCAAGATGGTCACGAACCGCTGCCGGGATTTGTATAAATCGGCACGCCGAAAACGGGAGCAATATTATGGGGAGTGGCTTCCAGAGCCGCTGCACAACCTGAATGAGGATGCGATGGAGGGGGTCGTTCGCGACGATCTTCTGTCCTACGCAATGCTTGTTCTGCTTGAGAAGTTATCCCCAACGGAGCGCGTCATATTTGTGCTTCGAGAGGCGCTTGGGTTTGAGTATCGGGAAATCGCCGAGCTGGTGGAGAAGAGCGAAGTGAACTGCCGCAAACTACTCAGTCGGGCCCACGCGAAAATGGGGATGAACCCCGACCAGCTCGTTGCTTCGGAGGGATCCGCGCCCGAACACGTTCATCAATTCTTGAATGCGCTCAAACAAGGCAATCTCCAACAAATCTTATCCATCCTGGATCAAGAAGTTGTCCTTGTCGCCGATGGTGGAGGCAAAGTCTTGGCCGCTGCCGAGCCGATCCCAACCCGAGAACGGGTGGCCCAATTCCTGCTGGGTCCATTCCGGCAAGCCACAACGATCGAGGGTATTCATTTCGAGGTGATTGGGGTGAACGGGCAGCCGGCATTTCGGATTCGATCTGAGGAAGGGATTCATTCCGTCGGAATTTTCCATGTGGAGAACCAGCAAATTCGCAACATCTATCTGGTCAGAAACCCGGATAAACTACAACATTTCGGAGAATGAAAAGAAGCACCAAGCGTCCTCAAGGGATTCTTGGTGCTTCTTTGATTCACATCAGAGGTTTCCTCTTAGCTCAGACCCGCTTTCGTTAATCCGAAGGCGGCGTCGGCCGAGCCCGGTACGGTTTTGAAGGCGACGTTAACCCGGTTCCAGGCATTAATCGCCATGATCGAGAAGGTAAGATCGGAAATCTCTTGTTCGGACAACTGCTCGCGTACGCGGTTATAGACCTCATCCGGCACGCCATGCTCCGGCAACTGGGTCAGGATCTCAGTCCAGGCTAGCGCCGCCCGTTCGCGCGGGCTAAACAGCGTTGATTCCCGCCAAATCGAAATGTGGTACAGGCGCAGCTCGCTTTCGCCGTGGATTTTCGCCTCCTTCACGTGCATATCCAGGCAAAATCCGCATCCATTTAATTGCGAAGCTCGGATGTGAACGAGATGACGAATCTTCTCCTCGATGGAGCTATCCTTCTCGGCCCCGCTGAATTCCAGCAATTTGTTGAAGAATCCCGGGGATTGTTGCATGTAATTAATACGTTGTGACATCACTCATCTACCTCCCTGTTTGATCACGTACGACAATATAACGAGGAGGTGATTCATTCTGTGACATAGCGAAAACCGAAATGATAGTTCTTCACCAAATCCCGCGTAAATTCCAGGCGGAGAGGGACTTCATCGTCACGTTTGGCTCCTGAATGAATAACCGGATCGACTCGCTATCCTCACGAAGAGGGTATACTCGACCCGTCAGGCAAAGCTCGTCATTGACGAACACCTCAACAATGGAGTGGTCGATGAAGAGGTGAACTCGAAGCTGTTCAAGGTGCCGCATTTCGTAAGGGGCAACGAGTTCCCAAGTATGAGCGCCCGCCGCTTGACTGGATCGGGAGCGGTCCAGTACAATCTGCCCTCGCGCTACATCGAACTTCAGCGTGGTTTGTTCTTCCCCGTCCGGCGAACGGAATACCTCGAAGCCAAACGATGTCTCCGAACCGGTCAGCTCAAACTCCGCTTTGATTTCGACAGCTTTGCCTTGGATCCCCAGCTCATGTTCTCCTTGAGGCAGGACGGTCTTTGGAAGCTCAAACGGGTTCTCTCTCAACACCTGAAGCTCCGCAACCGGTTTGATGATCAGCGTGTACTTGGCTGGATGAAGCTCCACGGTTCTCGGGATCGATTGCACCCCCGACCATCCCTGGATCTCCGTCATCTCGCCACGCGCGTTGTCGGGGAGCCAGCCCCACAAGATGCGGCGGCCGTCCGGAGCCAACATGGATTGCGGTGCATAATACCCTTCCCAACCGCCATGATCCACAACCCCCTCCTGCTCCTTCACAAATCGCAGATCCTCTCCCATGGAACCTACAAGATACTTGACCTTGTCGCTTGGCGAGTAGATCAGAACCATTTTGTCTTGCAGGCGGAAGGCGTTCGGGCATTCCCACAGGGTTTCCTCCCCTGTATGTAGGACATGCAGGAACGTCCACTCCCGCAGGTTCGCCGACTCGTACAATAACGCGTTGCCTTTACCTTGGACGCTTCCTCCCAGCACCATCAGCCAACGGTCTTCTTCTTTCCAGACATAAGGGTCGCGCCAATCCCGAACGATCAAATCCTTGCCGTGAATAACCGAGGTTAACACTGGGTTTGCTTCAGGCTTCACCCAGGTCCGCAGCCCATCGGGGCTGGTGGCCATCCAATGCTCCGCGCCGGTCTCGGCATTCCGCTCGCCCTCACCAATGCTGGTGTACAACAGGGTCGGCACGCCCTGATCATCGATCACGGCACAGCCGGAGTAGCAATGCACCTCGCCAAGCTCGGTGGACGGTGCCAGCGCGATCGGCAGATGCTGCCAATGCACCAGATCCGTGCTCACCGCGTGCCCCCAGTGGATCGTTCCCCACTGATCCCCATGCGGATTGTATTGATAGAACAAATGATATTGACCCTCGTGATAAACAAGTCCGTTCGGATCGTTCATCCAATTCGCAGGCGGGGTAAAATGATAAATGGGCTTGCCTAAGGTCATGTCACCTTTCTCCTTTTCACCGAAATCCTAATGTGAAGTCATCGAAGGCGGGGCATCCTCCGGGGAGCTTCCCCATGCCTTGTTCGGTCTCGGCCCCATCTCCAGCACAAGCTGTCCTCCGCTCATCAGTTCCTGATGGGTCAGCCAAGGCCGTGAATGCGGCTGCCCGTTCAAGACGGCGGATTGGATGTACTTGTTCGCCTTGGTGACATGACGCGCTTCAATAACAAAGGTTTGGCCCTTCCCGACACGTAACGTCGTCTTCTCGAAGATCGGGCTGCCGATGTCATAGACGGGCCGGCCCGGGCACACCGGATAGAAGCCCATAGCGCTAAATACATACCAGGACGACAGCGAACCGATGTCATCGTCTCCGCACAGACCCGCCGGTCCGGCGTTATACATCAGGTGCTGGATATCGCGTACACGCCGCTGTGTTTTCCAAGGGGCCCCGGCATAATTGTATAAATACGGGATATGAAAGCTAGGTTCGTTGCCATGCGCATACATCCCGATCAGTCCCGACATGTCGGGGAACTGACCGAGAAACCACGGCTTCTCCATCGTGTATTGCTCCGTAAACAATGCATCGAGCTTTTGAACAAAAGCCTCTCTCCCGCCCATCAGCCGGATTAATCCCTCCACATCGTGCTGCACATGGAAGGTGTAAATCCAGCTATTTACTTCAGCAAAATACCCCTCCCCGGCAAATCCGCCGGACAATTTCGGATCAAACGGTTCGACCCACTCCCCTTCCGCCGTCTTGGGCGCCATCAGCCCGAGGTCCGGGCGGAACAGATGGCGATAGTTGCCTGCCCGTTGAAGAAATAGCTCGGCTTCCTCTTCCCGCCCCAGCTTACGGGCCACTTGGGCGACGCACCAATCGTCATACGCTCGCTCCAGCGTCACGGACACGGATTGCCGACGGTGCCAAGGATCGACCTCGGGCACCCATTCGTCGACGCCAACATCGGGGACCCAGGTGATCTGATTCGGCATCTTCTCCATGACGAGGTCCCAGAGCTTTTTTCTCCACTCGTCCGGATCCGCTACCTTCGCGTCCTCCCTAACGGGGAGTGCCGGAAACCAGCCTTGTTCATGGTACACCCGGTCCAATTCCGTAGCCGGCACCGTCCGCCAGGGAATCAGGGACATTTCCGTCGAATCCTTAAGCATTCCTTCATAGGCCTTCTCAACATGGATATTATCCAGCCCCTTCGCGCAGGCATCGGCAATAAGCGAAGCGGCATGATGGCCGATCATCACCGCATGATCTCCGCCCGGATGAGGGAATTTCGGCAGCAACCCGCCTTGTTCGTACATGCGGACCAACGAGTACACCATATCTTCGAATACGCGAGGTTCGATAAGGCTCTGCAACGGGCGGGCACAGCGGTACGTATCCCAAAGCTGGTCGTGCGTGTAGAAATCCCGCCCCTCCGTCTTGTGGACATTTCCGTCGAAGCCACTGTAATATTGGCCATCTTCCGTAATATTCCGCATCCGTTGCAGCGTACGGTACATCGCCGTATAGAAAATCGTCCGTTCTTCCTCCGTCCCGCCTTCCACCTCGATCGCGGAAAGTGCGTGGTTCCAAGCGTCGCGGGCCCGGGTAACGGCGGCTTCGAAGTCCCAGTCCGGCAGCTCCTGCTGTTGATTCTTCCGGGCTTGCTCCAAGCTGATGTAGGAGATCCCTACCTTCAATTCTATCGTTTGTTCCTGTTGCTGCGGCTCATAGGTCAAATCGATGGCGGGGCTGTTTTCGATGGAGCCACATGACGATGCGGCCTCTTTCATTTCCAAGCTAAAATAACAAACATGCCCTTTATTGGCGCGTTCCCCTTCGATCACGCGGCCATCGTGCTTGTGAATTTGCGTCGTCTCGCCGCCGTTGAGGATAACATGGACCGGCCCGACGGAGTGAAAGCGGAAGTAAGCGCTGCGCTGAGCCACGGTCATCTCGGCATCAATGTCATGATCCTCCAGGAAGACGCGATACTTATAGGGCCGGGTCTCCTCCCAATCATGGTCGAAGGCAGAAGCAAGCGCTTCCAGCCGATCGGACAAAGGGCTGCCGGCAACCGTCACGGTTGCGGGCCCAAAGGAAAATCCGAAGATCTTATCCGCCAAATACTTGTCTCCGATGCCCGGTGTGGTGACCGGATCGATCTCCATCATCCCATGAGGAAGCTGTACGGTTGGAGACGTCGACCACGTTTTGTAGGACAACGTTCCGATATTCGTATTGACGTACGATGCCCAATCCCGATCCGCATGAACGATTTTGTTCTTCAAGCTTATCCCTCCCAAAATCATAATACTATTTCAATTATATATAATATATTCATCATGTCATATAGTACACAAATTTTAGCGTAGATTACGATTTCTCTTAGGGGCTTCCCCCTCTAAAAACAAAAAAGCGACCTTTGCAGGTCGCTCACTTTTGAAATTGCATATGAAGGCTGGGAATTCGAAGGAGAATCGACAAGTGTGGGTTATCCTTCTATCGTTTTCATCATTCTACCAATGACCATCACAGCCTCCGCCCGAGTCGCTTGGGCTTGAGGGCGTATGGTGCGATCCGGATATCCGGAGATGATCCCCTGCTCCGTCACCGCTCCAAGGGCTTCCTTCGCCCAACTCGAGATCCGTTCCCCGTCCGCGAAGGACATAATGCTCTTCGGCTTCTCCAGATGCAAGGCGTTCGCCGCCATCACCGCCATTTGCTCTCTCGTAATCGGTTGGTCCGGCGCGAAGCGATGGTCGTCTACCCCTTGAATGATTCCGTTGGTGTAGGCTGTGGAGATCTCCAAACGGGCCCAATGCTTCTCCGTGTCGGCGAATGTCTTATCCGCCGCTGCTTGCCATGGCATGACCGAGCCCAGGATCGACACGAACTCCGCCCGCGTAATCGGACGATTGGGCCGGAAGGTGCCGCCAGGGTACCCGCTGACGATCCCGCTCTCTGTAAGTTGCCGGATCGTTTGCTCGGCGTAGTGGCCTTGGATATCCGTTAGTACGACCGCTGGCTCTTGGATCTCAACCGTTCGGGAGAGGGCCGCAAATTTCGTAAAATGATCGGTTGTGCCGCTGACGGTGCCGTTTTCGTAGTCAACGAATGGATCGTTCAACGCAACCCATTGCCCCGTCTCCTCGTTCAGCCAAACTAGCAGGATCTGATTGCCATCCTCCCGCGTAACGTCAGCGTTCAGATCCAGTTGGACGGTCACAGGCAGAAGAAATTTCCCCGGCACGTTCTTCTTGAACTCAAATACCCGGCTGACCAGACGTTCCTTCTCGGACAGCGGCAGGGTACTCGTATCCTTGATTTCATCAATCGTCACCTGAAACGGACGATCCATCGCACCTTCGGGAAACCGGATTTCCCCTCCACTGAACTTCGCTGTGCCGCCGGCAGGTCCAAACGAATAGACGTTGTTCGGTAAAGACGGAGCCCCGCTGTTGGAAGACGTATTGCCCGGCGATGGCGCCGGCGCCGGGTTGCTGCTTCTCTGGACCAGTCGGAACCGCAGGGACGTTGCAGTCATCCCGTTCCCCGTCTGATCTGCCGCTCTCACATGCAGGTACCAATCGCCGTCCGCTCCGCTCTTCGTCAAATGGGCGCCACTAACGAACGGTACCCAGCCATCCGTTGGCAAAGCGGGATCCGTTGTCCATACATATTGAAGCGTTGAGGCATCAACCCCGCTTCCGGCATCCCCTACCGTCGTCCGAGAGGAAGCTGATCCATCCGCGACTTCCCGCCCGTTCGGGGAGAAATCGACAGTTGGAGGCGTTTGATCGATCCTCACCTTTAGCTCTTCGGACAGACGATGGCCAGCCTCATCCTCCGCTTGGAAAACGACTCGATGTTCCCCATCCCCGGTGATTTCGATCGGCGTCCCGTTCGTATAAGCTTGCGGCGATCCGCCATCCACTGTATAGGTCAAGGAAACGATCTCGCCGAATCCCGCAACGGCGTATACACTGACGATAACGCTCTGGTTCGTCCAGTCCCCATCCCCGTAAGGGCTGCCATCCGCTCGAACCATCTCCGGGGTTAAGGTCAGCCCGCTGGCGCTGATTTTCACCGTACGCCGTATCGTCGTTTCCATCCCCGCCGAATTAGCCGCCTTGAAATCGAGGACATGTACGCCGTCATCCCGAAGCTCAAGGCTCGACAAGTACGCCGTCCAGGTATCCCCGCCATCCAATGAATAAACGAACTCGGTGACGTCCGTAGAATCTCCATAAACCGAAGCGCTGACCGTCACTGGCTCGTTCGTCCACGTGCCGTCTAGATATTCATCCCCATGTAACGTAGCCATCGTAATCGTGAGTTCCGGCGGCCAAGGTTGGTCTGCCACACTGAGCAGCGGATGACCCGCCAGATCGGAGACATTTCCCACATTCGCATCATAGGACAGCTGGATGTCCTGTCCGCTATGCAGTTCCTCGCCGACTGTCAACGCTAAGGTTTTCGCTCCGGTTTTTACGGTATCAAGAACCCCAATTCCAACACCGTCTGCGGATACGAAAAACCCTCCCATTGCAAGCAGGTTTACCTCTTCATCCAATGTCATCACGAGGTGATTTGGAGCTTCGACTCGTAGGTTCACGATCGCCGGGGGAGCGGTGTCGATGCCGAGATTTGCGGCAATGCCTTGCAAGGCCGGATACGATTTTCCTTCCTCTATCGACCAGGTTCCGGTAAAATCCCATGTCTCGAACGTGGACTTGTGCTTCATCGCCGCAGTCGACTTTCCGCCTCCATGACCCGTTGTTGCAGCATCATAATATCCCGCGGTGACGCTGGAAGTCGGGCTGAAATCCCGGCCTACCAACCCTCCGATTTCGGAACCGGAGCCTGGGACATTCCCTGCGGCATAAGCCCGGTTGACCGTTCCGACATGCCGTCCGATCAGACCGCCTGTTTCAGAGCTCCCCGCAACGGAACCGGTGGCATAAGCATCTTCAATTAAACTCCCCAGATCGGCACGGCCCACCAGGCCGCCAACCGCCAGCCAGCCGGAGACATCACCTCCCGCGAACGATTTCCTGATGACGCCGGGATACATATTACCCACCAGGCCCCCGACTTTCTCAATGCCGCTTACGCTGGCTGTCGAATAGGACAACTCGACGGTCCCCCCGCTCATATCCCCGATTAAGCCGCCGCTGGAGTATCCTCCGTTGATGTGGCCGCCCTCTACCCCAATGCCGTGCACGTGGCCTCCATCGCCGAGATTCCCAATCAACCCGACCTGGACGGTTCCCGGGCGGTTGATGAATAAGCCGCGAACCGCATGTCCTTGGCCATCGATCTGCCCGGTGAAGGGGCCGAGCGTCGCATCGCCAATCGGCGCGAAGCCCGCCCCATCCTCGTTGCTCGTGGCCCACATATCGGCCCGACTATCGTCCGTGAACACCGTGCCGAAATCCATATCACCCGCCAGCGTATAGCCCGCCGTCAGATCCATCGCCATCAGTTGCAGTTGATGGGCGTTGCCGATGACCTGCGACCATTCCGCACGAAGGAAAGGCCGCGTTGAACCTTCGAGCATGAACCAGTCTGCCGCGAAGTCCAGCCCCGCGTAGCTCGCCTGGCTCAGCGCCTCTGCGGATGTAAGGCTTACCACGACACACGGAACTCCGTAATCACCGTTATTGAAGCCGCATGCATCCGCCAGTCCTGAAGTCTCAGCATCCCAGTAGTTGCTTTCCATAATGGTGCCGTTATTGGCACCAAGCACGCCGCCGATATCCCCTGTGGCAGCCGTAACCTCCCCGGAGGAATGAGACTTGCCGATATAACCATCTACCGACATACCGACCAGCCCGCCAACGATTTTGTATCCGCTGGCAGACCCGATGTTATAGGATGTGCTTACGATTCCACCGAACAGGTACCCCGTCAAACCGCCTATGTAACTCCCACTCCCATGAACTGTACCGGCAAAGTAGGATCGATTTAGCAGCCCCCCTTCCTTTATTCCGATAAGTCCGCCAACCGAGTCGTTACCTTCTATATGACCGGTTGCATACGATTCCGTTACCGTTCCATCGCTGCGTCCTACCAATCCTCCGACATTATTCGTTCCGCTGACATTCCCCGTGGCGTACGAGGCGAGAATTTGGCCGTACTCGTAACCAACCAACCCCCCAACCACTCCAGATCCCCGTACATCGACCCCGGCATGGGACTGTTCGATCGTCCCGTTACTGTTCCCTGCAATAGCGCCGGTAAAACCGTCGCCCGTGATGGAACCGCCCTCCATGCTCAGATGGCGAACCACCCCTCCCGAACCGATCATGCCGAACAGCCCAATGCCGCCATCCTGAGTCGGCCGGTTAATCGTCAGATTACGGATGACATGCCCCGCTCCATCGAACACCCCCGTGAACGGCATGGAGCTGTCGCCGCCGCTGCCTTTTTCCCCGATCGGCATCCAGCCCGCTCCCCCGTCCCAGCCTGCCGTCCCCGACGCGTCGATATCCGCACCCAGCCGATAGTGGGCCGTCAAGTTGTCCCGTACGGCATCTAGCTGATCTAGAGTTGTGACGATGAAGGGATCCCCCGCCGTCCCGCTCCCCTCCATCGCTGCTCCCTCCGCATAGGCAGTAACGGTCACCGGCACGCCCCCCAACGCCAGCGACAGAACTATAAACCATGCGAACAAACACTTCATTCCTATCAACCCTTCCTTCTCGCCTTTACCGAATGATAATGATTCTAAAATTATAAAAGATCTCATCGGTCATCGAATCTAACCACGGTTATAGACCCGGTTATAGAAGGTAGGAATGATCATTTCCGCCTAGCAAAAAGAGCCCTGCATTCAATCACGAATGCCAGGACCCTCTATATACTCAATTATTCACGGTCACCCGCTGCGCGCGGCAAGAACCGTCAAATCCAGCCCCGCTCCTTCGCCCGCTCGGTGGCCTGCTGCCGCGTCTCCACTTCGAGCTTCTGAATCGCCAGGGACAAATAGTTACGGACCGTTCCTTCCGTCAGGTACAACGTTTCGGCGATCTCCCGGGTTGTCCGTCCGGCATGCGATAACCGCAGCACCTCGGTCTCCCGTTCGGTCAGCGGATTGTCCTCGTTCAGAAACAGCACCTCCGCCAGGTCCTTGCTGATCACACGGTCCCCGCCCATCACTCTGCGAATCGCGTCGATCAGAAACTCGATTGGCTCGTCTTTTAATAGATACCCCTCTAACTTGAGGTCCATCGCTTTCTGCAAATACCCCGGACGGGCAAAGGTCGTCACGATCATGACTTTCGCCGGGTTTTCGGACCGTTTGAGCCGTTCAGCCATCTCCAACCCCGTCAGCCCCGGAATCTCTATATCCAACAGACACACATCAGGCTTCAGGCGCATAATCGCTTCCCATGCAGCTTCCCCATCCTCCGCTTCGGCGACAACCTCCATGTCCTCTTCAAAAGACAATAGCGACTTAAATGCCCCGCGCAGCATCTGCTGATCCTCGGCAATCACAATTCGGATCATCCGGCTTCACCCCCTGTTTCCCGTAAGCGGTACGATGAACGTAATCGATGTCCCTCGCTCCGAGTGCGGTTTCATCTCGACTTCCCCTTGCAGCATCGCCACCCGCTCCTGGAATGACTGCACGCCGTTGCCTTTTCCCGGCTCCAGTTGGCCATTCCCGTTATCCTTCACTTCAAGATAAAGACGCTGATCCCGCTCGTATCGGGTGATCGTGCATTCGCTCGCCCCGCTGTGCTTGAGGATATTCGTCACCGCCTCTCGGACGGATAACGCCAGCATCGTTTCGGCCACCGGGGATAGCGGAGTTAACGGCGTCTGATTGGAGACGAGCAGCTGAATCCCTACTTTTTGCAAAAGATCCCCCGCCAGCTCGATCTCCTTCTCCAGCGGAACAAACTTCATTCCGGTCACCAGCTCCCGCACCTGCTTTAAAGCGTGCCTGGAGGTGTTCACGATATCTCGCAACTCCTCCTTGGCTTGGTCCGGACGTTGATCGACTAGGCGGATGGTTAGCTCGCTTTTCATCTTAATCATCGTCAAGGTTTGTCCTAACGTATCATGCAGATCCCGGGCGATCCGGTTCCGCTCCTCCTCTTGGATATACCGTTCCAGCTGGGCATTGGCGAGGTTGAGCTTCTCTTTCAGGACCTTATTGCTCTCCCGAGCTTGAAGAACGAGGGGTACCGCCAGTTGAATGATCATCACCGGAAAATAAACCGTCCGAAAGATCCCCGCCGACTCCCCCTCATGGATCCATCCGGCCACAATAAACATCGCGGCGATGCCGACCATGCCGATGCCGATCACCCGCTTGCGATCCGCCCTGCCCATTAGATCCGCAAACACAAACCCATACAGCAAAACCCCGATCCCTTCATAGACGCTCAGCGCGAGAATTAGCAGGAAGCCGGCATAACTGCCCAGGAGCAGCAGCCACCGACGTTGCCACAAGCAGATGTAATAGGCGGCTAAGAACAGGAGAAGGAACCCTATTTTTAGGAGGAGAGAATAAGGAACGTCCAGCACCAGCACACGGTAAATTAGAAATACGATAATCATGACGTCCAGCAGCAAAAATTTCTCGATCTGGTCCGCAGGATACAGCTTCCGTAACAATGGGCATTCCCACCTTATGCTTGATCCTCAGCCGACCAGCTTGCCCGCGAGGTTCGTCATCCACCTTCTCGCCGCTTCCATCGGACCGAATCGGAACCGCTTGGACCACAGCGAGGCGAAGACAATTTGGAAACTGGAGATGGCCATCCAGAGGAGAACCGTGTTAAATGAGTCCACCTTGCCTCCCAGGCCAAGACCCCATCCATAAAAAATAAGGGAAGCGGTGATATTTTGCAAGACATAACAGCTCAGCGACATCTTACCCACCTGCTCCAGCCGGTTCCACAGCCACAGGCCCTCGTATCGTTCAACCAGCCTCGCGATAAGCGCGAGATATCCCAGCGAGAGGATCGGTGCAAATAAGTACCGCACAGGGAAATCCAGATATCCGCCCGGGATAAAAATCAGCAAATTCAGCGGAAGTCCGATCGCCAAGCCCAGCTTCAACAGCTTGCTTCGGTGCTGCCGTCCCTGCTCATCCGGGGCAAACACCCCGGACCGCATCATCCGAATGCCCAGCAGGAACAGAAACAGATTCATCGGAATCACGAACACGGCTTCCAAACGAAGCGACACGAAATTCACCAGCCGATCCTGTACCTGCTGTATCCAGCTGCCGCCGCCATATAAGGCCGTCGTTTCACTCATGTCCCCCATGGAGATATGCGCCCCGGAGAGCCCGAGGTAGATCCCGAAACCCAGAATCAGCAGCATGATCCCTCCATGCACCCCGCCGAAGATCCACATCGCTCGCCGGATCGCCCGATCCCCGCCTTTGACGATAAATGCGGCGAAAACCGCCGTGATCCCGTAGCTCATCAAAATGTCATACTCCATCACCAGCATAAAATGCAGCAAGCCTTCCGCCATTAGGATGAAGGACGTCCACAGGTACATTCCCGGCCAGGCGTTCCCCCGCTTCAGGGCTTGGCGATACTTCATCTCCAACCCAACGCCAAACATCATCGTCAACAAGCCCAGCAGCTTGCCGTTGACCAGGAACAACACGAAAACTCGCACGAAGTCTTGGAACGACGACCACCACGCCGCATGATCAAACGTAAAGACATAATTCACATCCCCCAGATGCGCAAAAATCCAGATATTCGTCCCCAACGTCCCCAACACCGCGAACCCTCTCAAAATATCCAGCAAGCGAATTCTCCCGCCGCGATTCTCCATCCTCTTCCCGTCCCTTCGACTTCGTTCTCTTGGTAGCTTCATTCTACCTTCGATCGCCGGAGCGGCGGAATTCACAGCTGTCAGGAGGTGGAGATGACAGTGTCATAGGAGAGGATGAGGTTATAGAGAAAAAAACAAGCCCTAGCAATAGCTAGGACTTGCTTCGGACTTCTATTTCTATAGCGCTCTTCTCTTTTAAGCGAGCCACAACTTCTCTTGCCCATGTTGCTCGTCCATGAACTCCTCATATTGCGGTTGAACAGGCGCATGGAATTGTGCGGGAGCCGGTTCTGACGTCGGTTGCAGATACGCCTCGTCCACATACATGATTCTGCGCTGAACCTGCATCAGTCCATTAACCACGCGAAGCGCGACCCAGAACAATACCAGGCCAATGCCTTCGGAGAGCAGATACTGCTGATTATAGGTCCAATCGATATGAAAGTACGTGAACAGGGTATTTTCCAAGATATCCAGCTTCATTTCATTCATCAGAACGATATGCACGACGGGAAGGGCAATAAAGCCAATCCCCAGGGCAAGAGCCGTAACCATCACCGCAAAGAAGACGATACCGGTGATGAAACGAAGGATCACGAGCATCAGATTTCGGAAGAACAACTCCCCGTCAAACCCCTTCACCATACGCATAAACCAATTCTGTCCAGCCTCTGCTTGTACGTGGTTCGGAACCGCGGCGGGCGGAACCGGCAACCTTAAAATATGCCGAATCAGACTTTGCTCAAAGCTCACAATCCCATTCAACAGCTTGGCCATTCCAAAAAACATCGGGATCCCGATAAATACCGGAGTCAACGCAATGGAAAGGGCCAGCCCCGTAATCGCTAACGTCAAATAGATGATCCCTAACGGGAGAGATAACAGCAAATAGAGCATCGTTGCATAGGTTTTGGGATTAAACAGCGCCCAATTCACCTTCCCTACTTTCGCCACATTCGTCGCTTCAACTGCCTTCACTTCAAACACTCCTTTACCTTCATCAGTCACGCGCTAAGTTTATAAACCCATTATAACTACCGTATTGGCGCGATATAACCGTCTTAGGGGGTGTTTGGAAGCTAGACTTTAGGCTAGGGCGGGGGCCGACTTGGGTTCCGTATAGGCTGCTGCCGTTCCGCGTTTCCATAACCCGACCGTGAAGACCAACAAAATCAAGACCTGGGCCGAAACCACGATCAACGCCGTTTGGTCGAAGACCACCTCCGTACTGAAGGAGAGGAAATTATGGACCGCATGCCACACGATACCGATCCAAAGGCTTCGAGTGATACTGACGATGAGTGCCAGCACGATTCCGACGAGAAAAGCAAAGACAATCTGCAGGAGCACCTCGGCAGGATTGGTTCCGCTTAGGGCGTTAGCGGCATGAAGCACGCCAAAGACGACGGACGAGCCAATCACGGCCTGTTTACGGCTTCTTCGCGACAGGAAGGAGAAGGCCAATCCCCGAAAATAAAGCTCTTCGTTAAAGCCAACCACAATGGTGAACAGAGCCAGTACCGCGTATTCCGCGCCCGGACGGGTAAATGCGTCGGGACCATAGGCTACAAACGGAATGACTTCCACCAGCAGCAGCGGCACGCATAGCCAAATGGAGCGTATGCTGCCGGAGACAGGGCGGCGAAAGCCGACCTCTTCGGCCGAAATCCGGGAACGGCGCAGCAACCACAGGCCCGCCAAAATGGATAAAATCACGGACGCCGTCATGACGAGATAAGCCGGGACTTCCGCCAATTCGGCGACTTGGGCCGCCGCGGAGCCGACAGCGGTCAGAAAGGTGCAAATCAGTGCCGCGATGACGGCGGCGACATAAGGATGTTTGGTGATATATTTCTCGGACATGGTTAAAGCTCCTCGCCTTCTTTTTTGAGTACAACCAGCAAGCCTTTAAATACGTTGCCTAATGCGTCTCGCGCCTCCGCGTCGTCCATCGTGCTGCTATTCGTTGCGATCAAAGAGGCAATGCCATGCGTCGTATACCAAATCCCGGCATAAAGCTTGCGCGCTAAATCGGGGGAAAGTCCGGTCATGCTTCCGATCATCGCAATCACCTGGTCGTCGCCTTCGGTGGAGCCGGCAATCTCGGCCACCTTCTCCTGCTGCAGCCGGTTTGACATAAATAGAAGCTGGAATAGCTTCTTTTCCGTCCGGGCAAACCGGATATAAGCGAGACCCATCTCCAGGAAGCCGTTCCCGCCGCCCTGCATCGCCGTCAGCATCACCGTGTTGTATAGATGCTCGGCATAAGCGTAGAGCGCTTCCCTCAATTCCTCCATCGAAGCAAAGTGGCTAAAGATCGGCTGCGTGGAGGTGCCCAATTTCTTCGCGACGTTTCGCGCATTGACGGCATCCATTCCCTCATCACGGAGCAGCTCCAGCGCCGCATTCAATACGATCTCCCGCGTGACCTTCGGTTTCGGGGGCATGAGATTTCCTCCTTGTTTTTGTTATGTAACAGTCGTTATATTACGTATGTTATTTTATATTCATTACGAAGTCAACACTTATTTTGGCCGTAACAAAAGCCCAGGCGTTGAATACGCCTGAGCTTTTGGGGACGAGCAAATGGGGGGTTCTAATTAGCTATTCCGCCACCTGGCGGATCAAGCCTCGCGCCTTCGAATCAGCTCCTTCTCCAGACTCTCTCTTCCTCGGCTCATCGCCCAGAAATGGTTCGAAGTGAAGAGCGGTTTCAGGATCGGCGAGAACAGTTTGAGCAAGGGCTTCTCGGCATTCACATACCAATCGAATTGTACGTTCACGTATTCTCCGTCCTGCTCGAACCGCCATGTTCCGTGACCGACCAAGTCGCCCGAAGACTTCAAGGCGATGGAATGCGGCGCTTGTTCGGCCGTCTTGCATGACTTCCAGCGAAGCTTGTATGGCAGCTTGCCTCTGGAGAGAATATCATAGACCTCGTTGCCTGTCTCCTCGTCCGTGCCTCCCGTTTGAATCTTCAAGTACACTTCAGGCCACCAGCGTGGATAGTCCAAGAAGTCGGAGCATATCTCATAGATCTCCCAGATGTTCCCCTTCACCCGCCAATGGGTCGGCATGTAATATTCGTTCGCAGCCATGGATTAGTTCATCCCCTCCAACAGTTGTTCGATTTCAGGACTTATCGAGATCGCTCGCAAGAGGACGGTCAACACTTCGGCTCGGGTAGCGCTCATATTCGGGCCAAATCCATTCTCGCCCCGGCCATTGATAATGCCGGCATTCGCGGCTAGCCGAATCTGATCCTTGGCCCACGTATGTTCGATGTCCTGCAGATTCACCGTCTTCCCTGGCTTCACCTCCGCCATATTAACAATCCTTGCGAGGATCGCAATCATCTCGGCACGCGTGATATTTCGATCGGCATGGAACATGCCGTCCTCATAGCCATTGATGATTCCGTTACTGGCCAGCGTAAGGACCGCCTCCCTCGCCCAACTGTCCCCAAGATCGGTAAAGCCGGGCGTCGCTGCGGTGCCTTGGGTAAACGGGAACAGCCTCACGAGCATCGAAGCGAATTCTCCTCGCGTGACGTTCGCGTCCGGCTTGAAAGTCCCGTCGCCGTATCCTTGAACAATCCCGAGTCTTGCGAACAAGCGGATGTTATCCGCTGCCCAGTGGTCTACCGTATCCGGAAAGACGGGAACGTTCGCATGGCGAGGATCGTTGATTTTGGCGGTCAGCGCCTCCAGCATCATCTGGATCGCTCCCGTATCATTTACGTCAATCGGAGGTCGGCCGGGAACGACGTTGAGTACCTTAGGCTTCTCTGGCTGCTGCGTTGTCGGGTCCGTCGGCTTCGTTGGGTCCATTGGCTTTGCCGGACCTGTCGGTGTTGTCGGGTTCGTTGGCGTTGTCGGGCCTGTCGGCGTTGTCGGGTTCGTTGGCGTTGTCGGGGTATCCCCGCCGCCCGGTCGACGCCCGTAGATCGTGATCTCTTGGCTTCCGACGACCCCGGAACCATCCTGAGCCGCCGCCTGAACCGTCACGATGCCGGCCTGTTTTGCCTTCAACAATCCATTCTCATCAATGACCGCCTTACCTGTACCGCTTTGTATCGACCACGACACCTGCTTGTTGGTGGCATCGTCCGGATTCACGCGGACGGTCATTTGCAGCGTGTCTCCTTCATAAACGGAGTAGGTGACGCTTGTCACCGTAATGCTGGCAACCGGGATCGGGACGACCGGGGCCGAAGCCCTCGTGATCGTAACACGATAAGCTTTGGGCGTTCCATCTTCCGCTATGACGAATAACGTTACGGGGTTGGGACCCACATTCAGATCAACCAGTACGGGATGCCCAGACTCCACGACCTCCCCCTTGACGGTGATGATCGCCGCCAGATCAGATACCTCAGGCACGATCGTGACGCTGCTCGTCGCATGTCCGACGTCGGCAGTATAGCCGGTAACTCCGGGTTGGAAGCCCGGCGTCAAATCTCCGACGCTCAGCGTCAAGCCGGCTAAGTCGGCATTCGAACTTGGAGTTGTTCCAGGCAGCGGCTTCACCCGAATCGATACCGTTGCCGGCTCCGCACTCGATCCGTCGAGGCTTGCCGATAGCTCGACCATGGCTGTCTGAGATACATGAGGGGCCTTCCAAATGATTTCGAAAGCGCCGTTCTCATCAGTCTTCACCGTTGCCGTGTCGGTCTCCGTCAGGATCCACTTACCTCCGTTCGGGCTGCTCAAGTGAACGGAGAGGTTCGCTTGAGGCGTATCGTCTTCATCCACAACCGTACCGGAAACCCGAATTTCCTCGCCGCTGGACACCACATTGCTGAACGTGAACAGACGGATCGCGAGCTGCTTGCTCTCCCACTTGGCGTATAAGGTCATGTCCCCGGCAACCGTATCCTGTTCGAAGTTCCATGGTGTCGCGTAGCTCGGGTCCTTGTACCACCCGGCAAACCGGTAACCGTCCTTGTCTGGCGTCGGCGGCTCGGCAAGATAAGCCCCCTCGCTGGCGGTCGTCGCAGGAATGGCCGTTCCCCCGTTCGTCTCATACGAAACGGAATATTGCGCGGGAGCAGGTTCCCATACGGCATAGAGCTTCACAGTTCCGCGTATGAGCTTGAATTTATAGCTTTTACCCGTCTCATAGAAATCTCCGCTTCCATCCTTCGCCGAATTCCATCCTTGTAAAGTAAATCCCGTTCTCTTCAAGCTCCCGCCCGGCTGAATGACCATCGATGAATAATAACTGTAATGCGTATTGTCGACCGGCGCTTCCCCTTCGGTTTGCCCGTTGCCGTCATATTCGACGAGGACATCGCTCGATTCATAAGGGAACCCGTTCGAAGTCGCATAATTGACCATGTCTCGGTCGCCAACGGCCGGGAAGATGAGCTTGACTCCATTCTGCGTCCCTCCGAACACTTCGTCCCCCAGCCTCAAGGTCGCAGGCAGGATCACTTGAGTGAGCCTGTTGTTTTTAAAAGCATTCGTATCCAAGTAAGTTGTCGTCCCCGGTAGAATGATGGAAGACAACTGATTATCGGAGAACGCGCCGAACCCGATCTCTTGCAGCCCGTCATCGGCGAACATTACATTCTCGAGAAGATTGTTATAGAATGCATAATCACCTACCTGAGTGACGCCGCTTGGGATCGTCATCGAGGTTAACCGATTATTCTCGAAAGCACGGCTGTTCACGGAAGTTAAGCCATTCGGCAGCGTTACCGCCGTCAGCTCCTCGTTCGCAAAAGCACCCTCTCCGATCTCCATCACGACATAGCCGTCGATCGTCTCGGGAATGACCACATTCGAATCCGTTCCTTTGTACCTCGTAATCACAATCCCGCTGCCGTCGTCTTTCAGACGGTACGCATAATCTCCGCTGGTCATCGTATCGGCTCTGCGGACATGCAGCGTATACGTCTGCGTGTGGAGTCCGTCCCCCGCGGTTACGACGATCGGGATCAAGTTCAACCCGGCTTGCAACGGTACCCGGACGGCTGAACCGCTGGCGGCAGGCATATGGTTAATGCTCAGCGTGGACAGATCGCTGGCTGTGCTTGCCGTCACGCCGATACTCGTGACGACATGGCTGACGTCCGCAACGGTGTAATTGTACGTGTCGCCCGAGAATTCCGGACTGAGCGTCATGGAATCTAGCGACAAGCCGCTTAACCGGGCATTGGATTTCTCCGACGGGACGACCTGAAGCGTCCGGCTGTCCATCACGTCGATTGTACCGTCTACGCTCCCCGTAAGGGTCACGGATTCAGGATCCGTGACCCAAGGAGCCGTCCATTCCGCGGTAAACCTGCCGCTCACATCCGTTGTCGCGGACGCGTCGCTGCCATCCGTAAGTTTCCATTTGCCCATCGTACTATTCAAATTCACGACGGCGTTCGCAACAGGCGAGTCGTTCTCGTCTTTCACCACGCCGATTACCGTAAGGGTATCGCCGCCCGTCACATCCTCGTTATCTGTCGTCAGCTCCAGTGAAGTGATCGCTGCCGATCCGTTCCATTTCCATTTCGCATATAGCGTCATATCTCCGAAGACGGTGCCCTGGGCGAAATCCCATGGCTGCGAGTAACCGATGTCCTGATACCATCCGTCAAAGGCATATTCCGCCCTCGTCGGCACCGGAGGCTCGGTTGCTTGTTCTCCGTAGGCAACCGTTTGGGACGCGATGGGCGTTCCCCCTCTCGTATCGAACGTTACTTGATATGAACTCGCCTCCCAGTTGGCATACAAGGTCAAGTTCCCGTACGGAATGCCATAAATAATCGGATAGTTGCCGCCGAAGTAATTCGTCCCGCTTCCATCCGGCATCGTATTCCATCCTTTGAAGGTATAACCGTCCTTCGTTAAGGAGCCTTGATCCGGAACCGCAAACTGTCGATAACACACATAAGGCGTCGACGAGGGAGGCGTGCCCCCTGTGCTGCCGTTCCCGTCATAAGTAATCCCATATTTGCAAGGGACGATCTGGAGACCGTATTTGCTGGCATGGTTTTGAACCGATACGTCGCCGGCGAGCGGAACATAGATCGCAACATTCGGATTCAGACCGAATACGGGATACATATCCCCGCTGCCCAAATCGACATTCGGTGGGATCGCAACATTGCCCAATTGATTGCTCTCGAAGGCTTTGACGTGGATGGCGGTTACCGATTTGGGGAATTGAAG
Organism: Paenibacillus mellifer; assembly: GCF_023195895.1. Classification (GTDB taxonomy): domain Bacteria; phylum Bacillota; class Bacilli; order Paenibacillales; family Paenibacillaceae; genus Fontibacillus; species Fontibacillus mellifer. The sequence goes on along the minus strand of NZ_JALPRK010000012.1, from coordinate 78,045 downwards.
CGTCGTTAATTGATTGTTAGCGAAGGCATAATCCTCAATTCGAGTTAGTCCTTCCGGAAGGGCAACGCTGGCCAGACGATTATGCTGGAAAGCGCCCATTCCGATGACAGCCAGACTGCCGGGAAGCGTTAGGCTTTCCAACTGATTGTTCTCGAAGGCATACGCACCCAGGAAGGTTAAGTTTCCGAACGTAACGCTTTGCAGAAGGTTTTTTTGAAAAGCCCCTTTACCGAGGTACGTTACGCCGGGAAGCTCGATCGCGCCCAATCGATTGTCGGCGAAGGCATAATCGTAAATCTCCGCAACGCTCGGCGGGATCGCGGCGTGGGATAATTGGTTGGACCCGAAGGCATTGTCGCCAATGTACGTCACGCCATCCGGAATCGTGATATCGGTTAGCTGATTACGGTAAAAGGCGAAGCTCTCGATTTTTGTAATGCCTACCGGGATCGTAACGCTGGCAAGTCCAGCGTTGGACAATGCGCTACTTCCGATGACGGTGACCGGCTTGCCTTCGATCTCGCCCGGAATGACGACCTCCGTGCTTATTCCCGTGTAACCCGTAATCGTGACCGTGTCGTCCGATTGCACCACATAAGTAAAATCGTTGTCCTGATTTTCCTCCGCGTGAGCCGTCGGCAGGGACAAGTTGCCCCCAAGCATCACGCACAACATGAACAAGGTAAAGATTCGGCGCATAATTCTCCTCCAATTTGATTGATCCATTGTCTATTAATGTAGAATAATCAATCCTATTAAAAAATCCCCCGAATGGGGGGGATTGGAAGGAGCGCCTGCCGGCTATGAAATAATCTTCAATTCCTTGGCGCGCTGCAGCGCCTTTACGCGGTTATTGACGTCCAGCTTCCGAAAGACGTTCTTCAAGTGATACTTCACCGTTTCCGAAGTGATGTGCAGGGACTCCGCGATTTGCCTGTTGGATAACCCCTCCGCCATATATTGGACGATTCGCGTCTCCTGTCCGGTCAGCAAGCCGGTTGCGGCCGGCAACTCCTCCTCGGAAGCATCCTCTCGATACTTCTCCTTGATCTTCTCCCACGTTCGAGCAAACCGTTGTTCCATCACCGGCTTCATTAAGTAGTCTAATGCGTTCACTTCGAACGCTTGTACCGCATAATCGTCAAAGCCCGTGACGAAGATGACGGAGATGGAAGGATCCTGCTCCAGCAATAATCGGGACATCGACATCCCATCCACTTCCGGCATGGAGATATCGAGGAAAGCCACTTGAATGGGGTTGGCCCGCACATACTCATACGCTTCGCGCGGAGTCAGAAACGCGCCGCATACTTCGAGGTCCTCATATTCGGCAAGCAGATGCTGTAGCCCTCGCACCGACAAGGGTTCATCGTCCACGATCATCGCTCTAATCATCCAACTTCCTCCTGTCTGACGGATAAGGGAGCTCGAAGAACACCTTCGTTCCGACTCCGACCGCACTTTTGACTTGCAAGCTTGCATCGTACAGCAGCTTGATTCGTCGTGCTATGTTTCTCAGCCCGATTCCTCTGCGCCCCGAATCCGAGCCAAGCACTTCTTGCCGCTTTGCCTCGCTCATTCCGCATCCATTATCCTCGACGCTGAACCGAAGATTTCCGTCCGCTTCCCGAACCGAGATTTTGACGATGCCGCCTCTTACGCTGGACATCAGACCATGCTTGATCGCATTCTCGACCAAGGGCTGCAAGATGAGCGGAGGAATGAGGCGATTCGGATCGGCCTCGATTTCGTACTCGATGGCCAACCGTTCGCCGAATCGTGCCTTTTCGATGTTGACGTAAGCCTGGGTCAATTCCAACTCGTTCTCCAATGTCGTGAACGTGTCCATTTGCTTGAAGTTAAGCCCGGATCTGAGATATTGAGAGAGGTCCAGCGTAAGCTGTTTCGCCTGTGGGGGGTCTTCTACGCAGAGAACGGCTATCGAATTGAGGGCATTGTTTAGAAAATGCGGCTGAATCTGCGAACGTAAAAATGCGATCTCCGCATCTTTGGCTTCCGCCAGCCGCTGTTGATTTTTCACGATCGTCTCCTTCACCGTCTCATTCAACGCAACAAAGACCAGCACGACGGCCACCATAACCAGGGTGTACAGAAGCATAGAGCTCAAGAACGTATCGAATAAGCCAATAAAGAGGGCCATTGAAAGAAAACTGCAAATGCAATAGCTAACCGTTAGAGCTGTCGCGATCAACAGCCTTTGGTTCTTATTCGCTTGCATGAATCGGGACTGAAAAAATAGGAAGATCGGGATGCACATAAATACGGCCAACGTCGTCGCATAAAATCCGCCATCCATCCCAAGATAGGAGCGGTAGAGCAGAATAAGCAAGGATAGAAACAGCGTCGTCTCGACCCCGCCGTAGAACGCCCCCAGAAGCAACGGAACGATACGGATGTCGATGGATAATTGATCGGTAACGTGGACGGGAAAGGTCATGCATAACACAAGTGCGACTCCGAATAGGAGCGCCTGCGTCAGCCTGAAATACTTAAATCTTCCGAAGCCGATCGAATAAAATAATTGGAAAGCGAAAATCAACGTAACGACGAACGCCACCTGCAGCAATAAGTCTTCGAGGATATTCATCACAACCGCCCTGTATCCTCCCCACCCATTCTATTATGCCTATTGTAAATAATCTCTGGCTGTTTTGTCTAACAGGGATGCTGCTCTTCTATTATCCGGTGACGGGGGCTAAACCTGCGGCAACGACCACCAGAACGTCTTTCACCGTGTCTTCCGCCGAACTCTGCTGGGGTTGCCTGCTCCACTCCATGGCCGCTCCAAAGATGCCCCAGCTTGCGATCCGGGCGGTCGTCTCCACTGTCTTGCGCGAAAGGGAGGGTTCCGCTTGTTCGCTTAACCAGGCAAATAAGAGATCATAGAGTTCCTTTTGCATCACGAGCTCAAACAGGGTCTCATACTGGCGATCCGCCAAAGACATGTAAGGACGCGTACAGAAAAGAAAATCGAAAACGATCAAAATCAGCGTCCGCAGGCTCCCGATATCGGATAACGAAGCATTCGGCAGCTCATCCTTCAGCTTCTCCAGGAATTTCTCTCGCATCCAGCTCTCCAGAAACGTGAATTTGTCTTCAAAATGTGCATAAAACGTCGAGCGATTTACGGTCGCGTAGGCCGTGATATCTTGTATGGTAATTGAAGAGACATTCTTCTTCTGCTCCAGCAATTCCATGAAAGCTTGCATCAGGAGCTGACGCGTTCTTTTCACACGGGGATCGTTGGGGTTCGTGAGCATGCTAAGCCTCTCCTCTCTATCAAGATATAAAAAAACAACAAATCCGAGCATGTGTTGGATAAGCCACGAATGCGCCGGTTTATTGGTTGTATGAGCCAAATCGCTTAGATAAGATTAGCATAGACAGTGTAGTCTGTGAAAGCTATAAAGTAGGTAGGATTACCAAGGAAGGACGAAAGCCTATGACAACATCCTGGACAGAAGACCACATGCCGGATCAAACGGGACGTGTGGCTATCGTAACCGGAGCCAACAGCGGGATTGGCTGGGAAGCGGCGCGGGCGCTAGCCAGCAAAGGGGCGACGGTCATTATGGCCTGCCGCAGTATCGCCAATGCCCACCTTGCCGCTGATCGGATTCAAGCACTCAAGCCGTCGGGCAAAGTCGTAGTTATGGCGCTCGATCTAGGTGATCTGGCCTCCGTTCGCGCTTTTGCGACGGCCTTTCGCCAGAACTACCCCCGGCTGGATCTCCTGATCAACAACGCCGGCGTGGCGCATCCCCCTTACGGGAAGACCGTGCAGGGCTTCGAACAGCAATTCGGGACCAACCACCTGGGGCATTTTGCGCTGACTGGTCTGCTGCTGGATCTGCTTGGCGCGACGCCAGGCGCACGCATTGTGACCGTAAGCAGCATTTCACATCGGTCGGGAGTCATTCACTTTGATGACCTGAACCTGGAACGGAATTACAAGCCATCGCTCGGCTATGCTCAGAGCAAGCTGGCGAATCTCCTGTTCACCTACGAGCTTCAGCGTCGTCTTGTGGCCGCAGGCCAATCCACGCTGGCCGTAGCGGCACATCCGGGCTGGTCCGCGACCAATGCGCTGCGGCATTCCAACTTCATGCGACACCTGAACCCGATGTTCGCGCAACCCCCGAAAATGGGCGTCTTGCCGACCCTTTATGCGGCCACCGCGCCAGACGTCCGAGGCAGCGATTACTTTGGGCCAAGCCTTCTCGAATTGCGCGGCTTCCCCAAGAAGGTCGAATCGAGTCCGCGCTCGCATGACGAAGCCGCCGCGCGGCGGTTGTGGACGGTTTCGGAGGAGCTGACGCAGGTGAGGTTTGAGTTTGAGGACTCTTTTTGACCATTCCGGCTATCATTTGTACAATATTTATAGCCGTTAGAACCGGCGACATCCGATAGGCAGGAAGAAGGAGATTCTTATGGAATACCATGTATCCATGCATGGGAAGGATCAGGCAAGTGGAACAATCGATCAACCCTTTCGTACGATATCACGCGCTGCGGCTCTTGCCATGGCCGGGGATACGGTTATCGTTCATGCCGGAGTATACCGAGAATGGGTGAACCCGGCCAATGGAGGAACAGCGGAACATCGAATCCTTTATCGATCCGCAGGCGACGGGGAAGTCGTCATAACAGGCGCTGAACGGATTATGGACTGGAAGTCGGAGGGAGGCCCTGTTTGGAGTACAGAAGTACCCAACTCCCTATTTTCCGTTCGTAATCCCTTTGAAGTGGAGCTCCGTGGAGACTGGGTGTTTGACGGGCCCTTCCCGGTCCATCTCGGGGATGTTTATTTGGATGGCAAATCTCTGTATGAATGCGATCGTGTCGAGAAGGTTCACCAGCCCGAAGTTTGGCCCGAAGCCAGATATCCCAAAGACTCCCTGTTAACGTGGTATGCCGAAGTTGGATCTGCAACAACCAAGATCTGGGCCAATTTTGGCGGAAAAGATCCTCGTAAGGAAAATGTAGAAATCAATGTCCGTCCTTACTGCTTCTGGCCTGAGAAACCCGGACTTAACTACATAACTGTAAGCGGATTCACGCTTCGCCAAGCCTCTCCACAATGGGCGCCGCCTACGGACTATCAGGAGGGTTTGATCGGGCCTCACTGGAGCAAGGGTTGGATTATTGAAAACAATATCATCAGTGAATCCAAATGCGTGGGGATCAGCCTGGGTACCGCAATCGGTACAGGTCACGCTAAGTCTTCCGGGAAGCATATTAAAGGCGGTACGCAACGCGAGCAGGAGGTTATTTTACGGGCATTACGCTCCGGTTGGCATAAGGATCGCATCGGCAGCCACATCGTTCGAGGCAATGTGATTCATGATTGCGAACAGGCAGGGATCGTGGGCCATATGGGGGCAGCCTTCAGCCGCATTTATCAGAACCGCATTTACAATATTCACCACAAACGACTCAGACGCGGTGCCGAAGTCGCAGGAATCAAACTGCATGCTTCCCTGGATACTCAAATTAGCGAAAATATCATCTATAGCTGTTACCGAGCACTTTGGCTTGACTGGCAAGCACAGGGCACCCGCATCAGCCGCAATGTCTTTTTTGACAACCTATCTGAAGACTTGTTCGTTGAGGTCTGCCATGGTCCGTATATGGCGGATCACAATCTGTTCCTCTCTCCTATGAACTTCCGAAATATGGCGCAGGGCGGAGCCTTTGTCCATAATTTGTTTGCAGGCCGGTTTGTCGTTCGTTCCGAGATTACCCGTACGACGCCGTATCACTTCCCTCACGAGACGGCAATGGCAGGGTACTCCAATATCACCGGGGGCGATGACAGGTACTATAACAATATCTTCTTGGGGGATGAGGGTGCGAATCAGGAGCCTGTTCCCATTACCTTTTTTGAGCATCTTCCGCTTAAACCAAGGGATGAAGTGGGAGAGAACGGGAAGACGGTCATGGATGGGGTTCCGGACGATTCCATCTGCTATCTGCATGCCGTGGGACTGAGGGGCTACGACAACCATCCCGATGCCAAAGATAAGAAATGGTGGGAATACACCAAAGAGGAGCTTGCTGCGCTTGGCGACGCCGCCAAGGATTATTTTATCGGAAATGCCGTTCTTCCGGTGGCGATGGGTGGAAATGTATATCTTAACCATGCGGTTCCAGGCAGCCATGAGCCCCATGCGAAAATCTATCCGCAGAAGGGCATCACCGTTCAGGTTCATCCTGCGCAAGGCCGCGTGCAAATTCAGGTCCATGCGCCCGAATGGCTTCGAGGGGCCTCTGCGATGTTGGTGACCACCGATCTGCTGGGCAAGACTTATCACGCCGAGATGAAGTATGAGGAGCCGGACGGCACTCCTTATCGTTTTGACTCCGACTTTTTCGGAAACAGGAGACCTGATGCAGATGTCACACCCGGTCCGTTTGAATTGAGCGAAGAGGGTAGCTTTGAGTTTGAATTATAGATAGAAGAAGGGCCCCGACCATTCGGTCAGGGCCTTTATTATACATATGGAGGCAAGGGGTGCAGTGACATTATTGAAGTCAAATATCACCTTGAAAATAAAACAAGACCAGCACGAGGCAGCTCCTGGACAGAACCACAACACCAGTCTCACTACATATATAACCCACTTGGAATGAAATTATTCTATCCTCTTGTCAATAAGCGTAATGGAATTTTGTAAATCCCATGCAGTTGTTGATCGCCATGAGGAGAGGGAACTAAACAAGTTCGTGATTGAATTTTAGAATATAATTCATTAACCCAAGTTGAGAAAGGGGCCATTGTAGTTGCCCCGACACAAAGTTCATGGTATTTTCTGATGACACCTGCGCATATCAGCAAGTTGTATACCTTCTTCTACCTTTGAACTTACAAAGAATGCCGATTCCACAATTGAAGTGCAGTTATTTCCTTCCCCAGAGCGGAATAAATAGTTTTTCATTTTGTGAGAGATTAACATGTCGTTCCCCTCATCCTGAGAATCGAAAGAGACTATACACTTCTTCCCCCGCATATAGGAATACCCATTAATACGTTGAAGCAAGAACCTGTAGTGATTAGGGAATGTACCTCCCTCCACTTGAAGCGGTTCTTCAGGTTTTTCCATCACTATTCCAAAAACTTTCAAGTTCATAATATTACATAGAATCTCGTTTACAACTCGATCTGCAAATACTTTATTGTTGATATTTTTAGTAATTGACTTTGGCTTAAGGACATTCACTGCTTTAAGTTCCACATCATGACGCCCGTACAAATCCATTTTGATATTGTACATTCGCTGCATGATATTCCTTACTTCATCCTTAGGGATGCATACTGCTGCAAGTACGGGGTTTTGGGTTTCATCATTCGGATGAGGAAAGCCACTCTCGTCAATATATGCTAACATACAACCCCTCCACTAAACTGATATCAATAGAGTACTATATATACCAAAAATATCAAAGAATAAAGACACCTGACCCGGTGTCTCTTCTAATAAGCGGTATAGAGGCGAAGGGCGTCGAAACCCTGTCCGAAGGCAACACCACATAGGTTTCTACGGGTGTAGTGACAGTTATGACGTCAACCGATTCTAAGCCACACGGGAGTCGCCCCTCTGTTGTGATCATAGCATTATAGAGGATTTACCCGAATCCCCACCACTTTCTCCGCCAAATCCACATCCGTATGATCCAGTTGCACTTTCACCTTGCCCAATCTGCGAGCTTCGCGCCATTCCCGTAAATCCTCTTCATTCTCCAGCTTCAATTCCGCAATTTCACTGGCCCGATCAAACATGTACTTGCTCGTGTAGAGACAGGTGTAAATCCCCTGCCCTCCTAGAGCAATCGGCCGGCCCCGCCGCTCCCAACGTTCGATCGTAAACTTCACATAGAGCTCCTCTTCCGTCCCGGGTCGAGCCGGCCGTTCCGTGATTTCCCGTCTCCGGACCACTTTCCAATCCAGGATGCGGCCGAACCAGTGAATGCCTGTGTTGCCGGGGCCATGAAACTTCTTGCGGGACTGGCACATCGCGATGTATTCGATTTGAGTCAGCAGCTTGTGGTCAGCGATATTTTTCAGCGGCATATGGTAAAACTGATGCTTCAAAGCCATCTCCAGTTGGGAAGGCTCCCTGAGCGAACCTACCAGGACATTCTTGCCCGCAAACTTGTTGTAGTAATATTCCTTCGTCCCGCGAGGGCGAGTGGAACGTTCGTAGGCTTTCTCCGGGCTGTCTTGGATGATCTCCTCCAGCAGCTGGTCCATCAAATTCGTCGTGTTCGGCAGAAACGGGATCGCCCCGATGTTGACGAGCTGAATGCTTTTGTAAAAAGGGTGCTCCCTAAACTTCGCCTCATCCGGATACGGAAAAAGCACATACGCCCCAAACATACTCCGCTCATACTCGCCGTTCCGTTGATCCTGGTACACAATCGCATCCCGGTACCGGTGCATTGTGTTGATGTCGTCCTCCTCAGGCCCCGGCTGCTTATATTTCTTCCAGTAAGGTGTCCCCTCATAGGCCGGATTCAAGCGGTATTTCGCATCAAAAATATACTTATACTCAATCGCCGCGTCATTCTTTTTCAAAGTCAGCACATTATCCGGTCTCTGCGCCAACGTAGAGTGGCTGTCTCCCTGAGGCAAGGAATTGTAGTAGAGGGTAAACACCTCTCCATTTCGCGGATTTCGATAGACCATCTTCGCCTTCCGCCCGCGATCCAGCGTCACAAATAGCCCCGTCCGATTCACCTTAATCAAATCCTGGCTCACCAGCTCATATTTCCGCCGCATCAAATCGTGGATTTTCAGGAAACACCAGTACTCATACAACTGCGCCAGATCCTTCATCGATAACCGGAACAGATCCCCTTGAATCGAGAGCCCCTTCATCAGCAAGAGATAAATCCCATAGACCTCCCGATACCCCGGAGCCATCTGCAGGACCAGCGTGATCGAAACCTGCTTCATATCCCCGACTTGTAAAAAATCCTGCTGCAACAGCCGCTGCAACTGCGAACGCATCACGTCAATTTTCTTCAGTAAGACGGGATCCGCGGTTCCTTTTTTCGCAACGTAGGACCGTAGCTCCTTCAGCTTCGAGGTAATGCGCAGCAACACCCAGCGGATGAACCGATTCTCCGCCGTATCGAAGTCCATATACCGCCGGGTTTCAAGCACATGCGTAGGCAGCTCCTGCCCCGGAACAAACAGCTCCGGCCTTTTGCGCAAAAAGGCGATATTCTCCTTCCCCACCCGCTTCGCCCTCGACGCCTCCACCAGATGAGATTCACGGCGCATTTTATAGTGGGGGGTATTTTTGATCCGATCGATCCCTTGGGTCAGTTGCCCAAAAACCTGCTGTAATATCGTAAAAAACTCCGTCACACTCTGATGCCGGGTCTCCCTTAACCCGGTCAGATGAAACGTCTTGCGCAAGAAGTCAAAAGACAGATTATAGATCTGCTCATTCACCTCTCGCAGAATCACTTCGTAATCGCGCTTGTAATCCATTTTGAATGGGAAGACTTCGAGTTGCAGCTTAAAGATGACCTCACCATGCAGGCGGAGCTCCAGTTCCGAGAGGTATATAGGACGTTTTAACAAAAAATCACCCTTTCAGGTGATTTTTTGTGTCTATGAGTTCAATACACGATAGTGCCTCATCATCACATGTTAATTCATTTAGCATCTTCTCGTACTTATGAAGGTTTCTTTGTGCTTCGTGCCTACTGTATTGTAGAACTTCTCAGAGTGGGTCTTCTTAAAATTATGAGGGCGTGAATGCAGCTTTCTTTGTAAAGGATATAACTATGGAGGCGCGAAGGAAGTCATTGAGCTGATAAAGTAACCCACGTACTTGTCTTGTCCTAATCCTGACTTGCTACCTTAATGATTTTATTACCCTTAAAAAACTCCGCGATTGTGTAGTACCGTGGGCCGGCATTATTGACCTCCGGTTTAGGAAGATGCTTGAGATGAATGACCTCGTGCTTGTCCAGGTTGTAAAAACGATACTCCTCATCCTTATGTTCAAAGCCAAATTTGCTTGCTGATCGATCTACAATGTACCTTTTTATTCGCTCAGCAAATTCTGCTTCGATACCGTCCAGAACCACATCAAGATTCGGTGAAAGCGGGTCTAATACCACAATTTCTTTAATCTTATATAAAAACTCCATCTCACCGCCACCGGCTGATCGAAATGTAATATAGATCGGGGTTTTATAGGTAAATCCTCTGCGATGATGAGGGCAAGCATGAATAAAGTGTTTCATCGTTAATGGAAGGGTTTCACCAGCCGCTACAGATAAAACCTCTACCTCATAGAAGTTCATCCCGTTTTTCACTCCCGTCAGAAAATCTGCATACTCACGAGCAATGTCCAGATCAATGTTTTGATTTTTCCTTGACCGCATAAAATCATTCAGTAATTTAATAATCTCATTCCATGAGATACTGATGAATCCAGTCTCAATTGGGTGTATAACCCGGTACTTGGTAATTGTAATACCTATGATGGGGATTCCTTGTTCGCCAGGAAAGTATTCTGGATTAAGATACGAGGATAGCTGCAGCGTGAGATCATTGTCCTTTACAAGACCCTTCTTCGAACTCTTAGCTTCCATGATAATGACAAAACACTTCACATTCCCCCGGTAGAAGGAGAGGGTGATGTCCCTACGGATAATTATATGGCCCTCCGAAAGCATTTCGGCATCAACCTGCACATAATCGACCTCATTTAAGGGAAGTCCACTCAGTGCTGCAGGGGAGAGGACGGACTTAATAAACATAAAAACTAGATTCGGATACTTAGAAAAGGTATATGCCAATCCCTTGGTTTGTTTGGTCTCATTGTCACCATCAATAAGATCAAAAAATGAGGAATATTTCTTCGAGGAGTGGCCTTTATATATGCGAAAAGTTGTCTTCACTACTTACATCACCTCTTACTAATAAGTAAATTTCAGTGGCATCGCCAATAATCGGAAACTCAAGTGATATGAAATGTTTGGGATCTTTTCTTTGTATTGTTGTTTGAAACAACGCGGCATTGAAAACAGTAGTCTTTAGATTCTACTAGCAATCTATGTAAAATGTTTCAATCAAGTCAGTTCTCCCAAATCAAACCAGAGAAACATTTGCTCATACATAAAATCTATGTTGTGAAAATATCAGAATGCACCGATTTTGAAGCGGATGATATCATTTTTATTTTTGTTTGCAGAATAATTTTTCAGTAATTCCCAAAATAATTTATTACAGCATATATGTCTTGTTCGCACCAGGTACTGTCTATGGAAGGCAACTGCATTCCCGTAAGATATCTCTAATCGAAAGCAACATAAAATCAATTCTCTTGCAGTTAGCTATCATATCCTATATTAGGTAACCAACAGGACTGCTCTTAATAAAACTATGTTTCTTATATTTCTATATATCATAACGATTTTATTTTTTTCATATCTAGTTTCGGAATTACTGGGTAATCATAGTTTTTCATGAGCCTAATACTGGCCCCTAAAGAAAGCGAAATCTCTTACTTTGACGTATGAAGTGGCTTTTGGGCTGTTCCTGCCCACCACTGCTTAATCTTCTCTCTTAATTCGTAACGATACAGTTAACATTGACTCAACCTATGTACTAAACCAAACTAATTTGTGCCCCCCTTTCCTAACGAACACTTGTTTGGTAGACTTGAAGCAGGAAGTAGTGGGTATCAGTTTTTTTGAGATCTTTAAGTCTAGGAAAATTGATTTGACCCCAAAATCAATGCAAATCCAAGGCGGTTTACCCAGGCTAATCAATTTAGGATGAAATGCCTCATCTGCGGTTTTCTGGGGACATGATTATTTATATGACATAACTACTTTGGAACACTGCTTATATAAATTCTTATTAGTTCATACCAAATTCGTCTAAAATCCACTTTTTTAAGTTAAAACTAAATATCCCGTACTATATCATGTATAATAGATCGAGACCCGATACTTTGTCGGAAGGAGTAATAGTATGGAAATTAAAAACGAAAGATGGTCCAGTCTCGAAGAAGTGGCAGAGTATCTTGGAGTCAATAAGGATACTGTTCGTAACTGGATAAAGAAGCAGGACATTCCCGCTTGTAAAATCGGCAAACTGTGGAAGTTCAAACTATCTGAGATAGACGAATGGGTAAAGAGCGGCAAGAGCGCTAAAAATTAATAGTCCAAATATTGCTTGCTACTAATGATAAATAATTTTTGCTTAGAGGTGCAGGTATGCAAACATTACAAGTGTTACTTAAAAATGCGATTTTGAACCCTTTTGGTACAAATGACTATAGAGATTATAAGACAGAGTTATTCACCGCATCCGAAGATGCACTATTTACGTTTGAGCCTATGAGTATTGGAGAGTCATCTACCAACCCTATTCAAGTACTTGACTTTTTTAGTGGTGCAGGAGGAACCTCTCTCGGCTTTGCCGCAATAAACCGCATCTTCCCAGTTTTTCGCTTCCTTGGAGGATGTGATATTAATACTATATCTGCGACTACATATAGTAAAAACTATGGGACTCCATTGTTGAATAAAGATATTCTAAAAATATCCCAAAGTAGCGAGAGCATTAAGAGTTTTCTGGAGAGCATCAATTTTGACCCAAAACTTCCAACAATACTGATTGGCTGTGCTCCTTGTCAAGGATTTTCCTCTCATAGGAAAACACGGTGGGATGAAGAAGACGATGAGAGAAACAACCTAGTGATAGCATTTTCTCGTATTGTTGCAGAAGTTAATCCCGCAGTCTTCATAATGGAGAATGTCCCTGAATTCTTATCTAATAAGTACTGGAAATATTTTAGTAAAGCTAGAACAGCCTTTTTTGACGCAGGCTATACAGTAAAGCAACACATTTACAATGCCGCCGAATTCGGTGTGCCACAGGAACGCTTTCGCTCGATTATTATTGGTATGAAAAAGGAATTCCTGTTACCCGAGGGTGTCTACTCTCCCGAATCATATAGAACCGTACGCGATGCTATTGGTTCCTTAAGTCCAGTTGCCGCAGGCGAGGCTTCACCTGATGATTGGATGCATAAAGCGGTGGCTCACAAGGCAAGTACTCTCGAAGTAATTAGGCAAGTCCCTCATGACGGTGGTAAATTACCTGAAGGAATTGGCCCCGAGTGTTTAACAAAGGTGAAAGGATTTTCAGATGTTTACGGAAGACTTAGTTGGGACAAACCTTCTATTACAATAACTCATTACGCCCGAAATCCTGCGAGTGGACGTTTCACGCATCCTGTACAAGATAGAGGACTTACTGCAAGAGAAGCGGCCCGATTACAGAGTTTCCCAGATGGATTTGTGTTTGAAGGAAAATTTGATGACATTTACCGTCAAATTGGAGAAGCCGTACCACCCCTGTTGTCATGTGGTATTGCGTCAAGCGTATTAATTGAACTTCTTTCCTGTGAACCAACAGAAGCTCAATTAAGTGCGAGTATCCAAACTGTAGATTTGCCCGTGAGTAATTCATACTCGAGTGTTATCGCAGGAATTAAAAGTACAAGGAGGCTTAAAAATGCGGTTAACTTGCGTTGATAGTTTTTCAGGCGCGGGAGGCTTATCGTTAGGTCTTCAGGAGGCTGGATTTGAAGTTTTGCTTAGTTTTGACATTGAGCCAAAATGTATTGAGACGATCAACAACAATAAAAAATACTTTTCGCACCCCGCTTTGTGTGAAGACATAAGAAATATGCTTGGTGGACGATTACTAAATGAAATTGGTTTAAAACAAGGGGAGCTATTCCTACTTGCTGGAGGGCCGCCATGTCAAGGGTTTTCAGTACAACGTATCGGTGAAGATGTTGATAGCAGAAATGACCTTGTTCTTCAATACGGAAGCCTCATCGACGAGGTTCGACCGATGTTCTTTGTAATGGAGAATGTATCAGGCATACAAGGCAAACGAGGTAAAACGATCCTTTCCGAATTGATAAGTAATATGGAGGCTATTGGTTATGTTGTACACAAGCAACTTGTAAATGCAGAAGACTACGGTGTTCCGCAGCGCAGGAAGCGCATTATTTTGGTCGGAGAAAGAAGAGATATAGGCTCGGAATACACTTTCCCAGAACTTACAGGCGAACGCCGTACAGTACGGGAAACAATAGGTTTCCTACCAGAGCCTCCGGAGGATGGAACCTCGCATCCAGAGTATCCTCTTCATAGGAGAGATCGACTCTCTGACAAAAATATTAAGCGCCTTATGGCGCTTCAGCAAGGCCAGGGACGCGACCACCTTCCCTCTGAGTTACTAGCAGATTGTCATCGGATTGATAGTGCAATCATTGGCCATCGGAATGTATATGGTAGAATGTCGTGGGATGACGTGGCTCCTACTATTACAGCACGTTTTGATAGTTTCACGCGCGGAATGTTTGGCCACCCTGAACAATTGAGGAGCATATCGCTTTGCGAAGGAGCGTTGTTACAAACTTTCCCAATTGACTTTATGTTTTCTGGTTCAAAAGTTGAAATTGCTCGGCAGATAGGAAACGCTGTCCCTCCGAAACTAGCAAAAATTATTGGTGAGAGCATAATCGAATATTACCTGAGGAAAGAAGTGAGAGACTTTGTCCTATCAGGCAATCATTAGAAAATATCTGACAAGCCTTCATCAGGATTACCGAGACGCTCAGGCAGGTAATCAACACACTGCAGAACTTTCTTTCAGACCACCCTTGGATACTATGTTTAGAGAGCTGGCCACCGAGCTAAATGGAAATCCTAATATCGTGGTCGTACTCGAACCAAGGAACCAGGCTCGTATGGGTAGACCCGATTGGCGTATGCATGACAGGAATACTTTGGGCGTATACGGTTATATTGAAGCCAAAGGCTTGAGCCAGAATGCTTTTGATATTACTCCGTATGAAGAGCAATTCAATCGTTATCTTTCCTTGGGACACAAGCTTATTATAACTGATGGCATTGACTTTGTTTACTTATTTACTGACGGTATGAGACCACAAGTCGTTTCATTGATTGATAAGACACTAATGAATCGTTCCGATTGGTCTCGGCTTACTCCAAATCCGCATTTTGAGCACATGATGCGTAGGTTCTTTTCCGAACCGTCACCTCAATATTACGACGAAGGGACATTGGTAGAGCAAGTTGCGCTCAGAACGCGTAATTTGTCTGATGAAATACTTCGCTTTTCTGCTATCCCGTTAGACGAAGCAATGGACGAAGATGAGAGAAGTGCAATCATTTTATTGGATGGATTGAAACAATTGGTATATAACCATAACGATCGGAATATGCGTGAAGACAGTGTGTTCGCAGATTTTGCAGCGCAAGTTATTATGTTTACGATTTTATTTGCACATCGAGTTGAATGTACTGATGCTGATTCAGCGGTTGAAAAAGAAAGAAAAATTAGGGAGTATCTGTCGCGAGAAATTGTTAAAGGACAAGCCCTTCGTCCGTTTCTTACTATTATTCAATATATAAATAGTCCTGGTAACGAAAGTAGTTTTATCCTTACATGGACTGACGAGTGCATAAGTTTTTTATCGTTCGTTCACATGACCGAGCAACAGCGCCGGCGTCCCGATTATCATAAACTGTTTGAACTCTTTTTATCTAAATTTGATGCTCGTTCTCGTTTCGATTATGGCGCTTTTTATACTCCCATCGAATTAGCTGACTTTATAGTTAGGTTAACTGAAGTTATCGCAAGACGCACATTTGATGGAAACAGTATTTTTTCAGACGGGAACACAATTATTGATCCATGTTGCGGAACGGGATCATTTCTCGAAAGTATAAGAAGAAACGATGTGCAAAGCGGGGCGTACTTGTTATGTGGCATAGAAATATTACCCGCTCCATATATGCTTGCGAATTATCGAATGGCGATGCTTAATAATGAGTTTAATGAAGCCCGTTCCCAAAATGAATTATTATTAGCAAACACCTTAAGCAACTCTCTTTTTGGCATTCCTGCAAATGCCCAAACGGTTGAGGGCTATGAATTAACTAGGGCTTATGAAATTGCTTCAAGACCTATAACTCTTGTTATTGGGAATCCTCCATCCTCAGATTCATCGAAGATCAACGCAGGTGATGATTTTTCGGTAATCCTAGATCTCATGGATGATTTTAGACCACCTGCTCAAAACCGTCGTAGTCGCCAGAATACTCAAAAACAAATTAACAATCCTTACTTGCAATTCTTGCGTTGGGCTTGCAAAAAACTAGAAGCGTCTCAGAATCATTCCGTGTTGGCGATGATCGTGCCATCCAGTTTTCTCGAAGCCGATTCATACAAGTTTGCAAGAAAGTACATTGTAGAACACTTTTCAAATGTGTGGGTCGTATCGGTAGATGCCGATGCAAGAGCCGGTATTCGATCCGACAGCTTGTTTAATACCCAACAAGGACGAGCTATAATTTTTGCAACACGCCGTTATGGAGAAACCGTTGGAATAAGTCAATATATGTACTTCGATCTCTCCCGTAGTGCAAAAGCAGAAAAAACAGAACTACTTGATCAGCGTGCTGAAAATATAATCGAGATGTTTACGGAACATGACATGGACGAGTCTAACTACGGTCTATGTCCATCGATGCCTTTCAACCAAGAGCTTTATTCATCATATTGGCCTGTAAGTAGCGAGGCAGATGAGATCGCGATTTTTCAGCAATACTGTTCTGGTATTAAATTGGCTCCAACGAGTATCTTCACTCACATGAAAGCGCCTATGCTTAAGCGGCGCAGCAAGGAAATAATGCAATTGAGGGAATCCGCTGCGGATGAATGGCTGGCAAAACAAGACAAACCACCAAAAGCTGTCGAGACAAATTTCTTTGCCGAACAATTAGCTTCTTACGGAAACGTGCGAGCCGTTGACACTCTACTTGATACAAACATTGTCGATTATGCATTCAGGCCATTTTTGCCCATGAAAGCATTTCTCTGGCAGGACCTATTACACCGATTTAGTCGAGTTGGAGGCGGTGGAACACGAAGACGCCCCGAAATCAGCGCGGCATACAATGCTAAGGGAACTATCGGATTTGCGCTTTCACATTCCCCTAAAGATCAAAAAGATATGCTTAAGCAGTTTGCTTCTTTTTGTTGGTATTATCCTGATAATGATTTATGCCGGAGAGGCAACTCTTACATTTACCTTAATCAGTATCCTGTGAAAGGCACTCAGAATAAAGTTATCGGCAACAATATTCATGCTGATCTAAGCGCAACCTTATCTCAATTATTAGAAGTCCCAACTGATGTTGTCGCAACAGAAGTGGTGTTCTATACGTTTGCTGTTCTTTGTTCACAGGTATATCTAGACGAATTCGAAGGCGCCTTGTTTACCGTAAATCGTGCTGATATGCGGCCGCGCATACCGATTGTAAATGATGCGGATATATTCCGTCGCTTAAGTTTGCTTGGACGAAGGGTGGCCGAGCTTGAAAAGCGTGACTACATCCCCGCAAACCGTATGGGCTTTGATGTTGCAGCTATCCAAGCGATGATTCCAGAAGGTTTCAAGTTAAAGCTTATCGATCAGCCTTTTGACGAAGAGCACGAGACTCTCTTTCTTTCTGATGGAACAATTAAATTAGAGATTCCATGTCCTCTTGATGTGCAACGCATCAATATCGCAGGTTATGATATCATTAAAAATGTCTGGATGAAGTTCAACTCATACGACTTCACTCATTCTGTCTTTTCACGCGACGATGTTATTGATTTGCTTAACTTAATTAATAAGTTGTTAGAATATGTTTCTTTGGTTGGGGAAATAGACGTTGTCATGCATGATGTCATTGAAGGTCAATTTCCACTTATAGTACCTTCTGCAGGTGGAGCTCAAGAGGAGTGATCAACTATGGCTGATGTGTATGACAAGGAGACGCGCTCTTCATTGATGCAAAAGGTGAAGTCGAAAGGCAACAAATCAACAGAGTTACTTTTGATTAGCCTATTTAATGAATATAACATTACAGGATGGCGGCGAAACTATTCTGTGAAAGGACATCCTGATTTTGTATTCTTTGAAAAACGGATGGCTCTATTTGTGGACGGCTGCTTTTGGCACGGTCACAATTGTCGAAATATACGTCCAAAAGAAAATGCTGATTATTGGGATAAGAAGCGTGAACGTAACATTTTGCATGATAAAAAAATCACAGAAAGATTTGAGTCACGCGGCTGGACTGTCATGCGGATATGGGAATGTGAACTAAAAAGGAAAAACCAGCTTGAAACAATAGTTCGCCTTCAGGATATGCTTAATCAGTAAAACAGCGTAATCTACACATATTATTTTCAAAAAAATAATATATACGCATATGTCTTTTGGAACACAATAATAAAAGAGACACCTTCAAATGTTGTCTGGTATATAATAATTTATATGAATCCAAATGCTCGGCTTTTTCAAGCGGGTCTCCTTTCTCCACTTGTAGTACTAACCAGCAAAAAGCGACCAATTAAGGTCGCTTTTGCGCTCTTCTATAGAGACGAAGTGCGGCTTGGTAAATCCACAATTCGCCGCTGCGTGATAATTAGGTTGTTTGGAAGCAACACATCATAAAACCTATTACAAACCAACTACCAGATAACTTTAGTGTTTAGTTGTAATCAGTTGATGATGATTTAGCCTTTTCTGCAATCGAGTTTAAAATATCAAGATTTTCTAAGGATGAGAGTATTAAGCGTATAGACTTTTCTTTGCTACCTGATTTCAATTGCGACATTGATATTCCAAATCTTTCGTGCCCTATTCGGTCAAGCGTCGCTTTGCTAACTTCTGCATAGTTTTCACACAGAGCACGAATATCATTAGGAGATAGTTTCTGAATTTCTTCAAGAGTTAAATCATTTACAGTTGAGGTCTCCCGGGTTTCCTTAATTGAAGGCAACTGCTCTAGCTTGTAAATAAAATCATTTAATGATAAATTCTTCTGCTTCAATAAAGCATTTTTCACTTTTTCTAAGTATAGGGTTTTGTCGGTTTTCCCACCAAAAAGCGGGTTACTTACAATATCAATACAATCTTGCAAAAGGAGAATTAGGTCCTTAACCTTAGGTCCTTGTGATCTTCTTGACTTAGTTTCCGAAGAGTTCTTTCGACTTTTACCCGCCTTCCCCTCTGACAACAAATCATGGTCACTAAAAGAGGGATCGTCTATCATAAATTAAATTAACCTCCCTAATGTATTTTCTACCAATCGTCTGAAATCCCCTATATAACCTTTATTTTGAACATTTTTATTATCAGGTAAACTATATACAGGAAACCCCAAAGACATAGCCTCTGTCACCCCTGCTCCTTCGTCAATGTATGGCTTAATAATATGATCGTTCCAATCATTCATTATTTGTTTCAAATGTCGTGTGTGATCATTTTGATATCCACTGTACGAATTGCCTGCAGTCTTAATCTTTGAAATTATTATCCCACCGAATTTTGTCTCTGGAACATAACTTTTGGGTATCTCCATCTTCTTAGTTGCTAAAAAAGCTGCCAAACTTGAAATCTCTTTATCAACTTTATTATGTAGTAAGTTAACAAGGTGTGGGAGCCCCCGGCTTGAAACAGCATCAGGAATAACTGGTACAATGTAATAATTTGAGGCAGCAATTGCATTTTGAGTAACAAGTTTTGTTGCTGGTGGACAATCAAAAATAATGTAGTCGTAGACCTCATCTAGGTCGTTTTCATCAATCCAAGAACATATCAATGTCCGTTTTAAAAACTGAGATGACACTGGGTCACCACTTGTTGTAAACGCTAAATCAAGTTCTATATCATCAAGTTCCAAGCTAGCGGAAACAATATCTAAATTAGGATACCCATACAATGGTCCCTCACAAATAATTTCTCTTCCAGGGATTGGATAATTAGGCTTTGTAAAATGCTCAAAAATTTTATTCACTACCTTACCATTATCAACAATTTTTGCCCATTCAGTTTTCAAACACACAACTGAAAAACTACTTTGGTGGTCAACATCAACAACAAGAACCTTTTTCTTGTGATAATGGGATATTCCTGCTGCTAAATGTAAAGCAACAGTTGTTTTTCCAACCCCACCTTTGAAATTTATAATACTAACTTTAATAGCCATTTAGTTTATCCCTCTATTCTAAGCATGGGACATATGGGTTTATTTTACCCCATATCCCTTTACGCCAATTTGTATAGCTAGAACTATGGACGACAAGAAAAATACTAATGACACAATCCATGTTAGAAAAAACGCAGTTCTTACTGTATCGAAGTGGAGTAGATTTATATCCGACTGCTTGATGATCTCTATTGCAACTGGTGACATTGAATAAGCAGGTATGAAAGATAAAACAACAACTGGCATCCATTTAAACCAAAGAGTACTCCTTATGTCCTTTCTTTTTGTTTTAAGTTCAGATGGTTTATGTGGATCAAGAATCATATCTAATGCGTTTTTAGCCTCAGGATATCTGATTCCAAATAAAATAGATGAAAATGCTAAGAGTAAACTTATCGCATCAAATGCCTTATCCAATACTTGCTCTATGTTCATGCATTATTTTGATTTGCGACTGCTACTTGCCCGGTAGGAAGCAATCTCACCTGTAACAGGTTATAAGTATCCGGCATAATTTTGAATTTCTTTGCACTTCCTCGAACATGGGATATAGGATCAAGGTGTGGCCCATATTGATCGACTATTCGGTTCAGCTCCTCTAAGACATTGTTGGACTGAATTATTACATGGTATTCGTTTTGTGCTATGTTTAGGGTAGCCTGTTGAAGAATATCCCTCAGTGTATTTAGAATATGTTCATCTAGTTGATATCTGAACCTTGTTCATACATTTCTTATCAGTGCTCTTGCTTCTGTCTCAGTTAATTGGAACATTGAGCTAACTTCTGCCTCATTAGGTAAAGAATTTTGAAAGAAGTATGTAATCAGGTGAAGTAATCTGTGTTGCTTAATTTCGTCAGCTCTTGTCGGCAGTCCTTTACCTAATAACATCTCTTTATATTCCGTCAGTGCTGCTTGACATAATTTATTAAGGGACTGTTCAAAACTAATTGGATCTGCTGAGTCAAATAATTTGTAAAGCTTCTCCAGTTCCTCAGTACTAAAAAAGTTATCAGGTAAAGTAACTGTGTATGCCATAAAAACACCTCCGGAATCTAATTTTTGGTTCTGTAGTATGTATTCATTTCGACCCCTTCCATCATATTCCTGCAAAAAGCCCCACTTGAACACACAAAAAAAGTACCGTAAATTGTGTTTGCTAACCCAACCTAACGGTACTTTCGATTTGACTTGCTACCCCTTATACTATTAACAGTAAGTACAGTGGGATTTGGTTTATCATTAGAAAATATCTCAATCACATTTTCTCTTAATCAAAGTAGCCTGTGCTACACTCAAACACCTCATCAATTACGATTTTCCATTTCGCCCTCGCATACCTAAGAATAAGTATTGTCTTTATTTAGTCAATAACGGTTCTGTATGCCCCTTAGGAGCTGTGCTCCCTTAAAAATAAAAGTACCGTCAATAGCGCCATCAAGACAAAATTTACTGTACCGACGCAATGTAGAGTTAGTAGTCGTAACGAACTCCTGTCCTGCATAAAAGATGGTTTTATTCGGAAAAGTGCTCAATTTTCCGAACCATGGCCTGGCAAATCCACAATCCGTGGCTTTTTATTGCGGATGTTTAGAGAGGTAGTTTAACCTAAATCTCATCTTCCAATTCCAATTCAATTTCATTCTGAATTTGAACGTAATGGTTAACGCTGCTCCAACATTCCAAGAATAAATCCTGAATATCGTCAACATCTAGTTCAAAATCAGACCCTTCCGTCTGAAAACTAAGGCTACCTGTACCCAAATCGTACTCCGTATCAAAAATTAGATCTCCAGATTTATGCAGACCGGAAATATGAAGTGATACAGCTAAGTTAATTTTAGCAGCAGTAGAATCCTCATCAGCGAAGAGGATTGCTGATACGTCTACTTTGCTATCATTCTCTCGTTCAAAATATACTTCATCTTCCCACTCACATTCACATAGAAA
Organism: Paenibacillus mellifer; assembly: GCF_023195895.1. GTDB lineage: Bacteria > Bacillota > Bacilli > Paenibacillales > Paenibacillaceae > Fontibacillus > Fontibacillus mellifer. The sequence continues at coordinate 55,951 of NZ_JALPRK010000012.1, read as the reverse complement.
TTCAATAATCTCCTCCAACATGCTTTCGATCTCTCGTTTCACCCGACTAATCCTTACACAAAAAGTTTCAGTATCAACTTCTTCCAAACCTTCATAATCGTAAAAGGGATACTGCCTTCCATCATTTTCAAACGCATGATAAGGTGCGAATATAAGATCATCGTCCGGATGAATAATTATTTTTATTGGAATCAGTACAAGTTCGATATCTTCAGATACATCTTTAGTCTCGATTAATTTTGATATATTTTCAATTAATTCAATTGATTTACGAGATAGAGTTTGTCCGAACTTAATCCCATGCTTATACCTCTTCTTTGTTACTACTTTCTGCTCCACATCAAAGAGATCCGCAATCACTCCATCAGTTATTACTTCATCTATAAACATCTCTTGCAAATCATCTGGAGGAAGAGTTTCGATGTCCAGTATTTCGCCGTTTGCCTTCTTCATTACATAGGATCTGAAAACAGGTGTTTCACGCTCCATAAAGTATTTAAACCGGTCGAACACTGATTTATCCATAACATTCCTCCCAGAACTATTCGCAGTCTATTATACTCCATTATAAGCTTTCGATCATATTAATACTCTTCCACTCGAACAACGCTACTACTAATAAGTGCTAACTCTAACTTTTCACGTTCCGTGGTTGTTATGGTAATTTTCATTCGATCATTTTGACCCGGATAGCCTAAGATACAATCAAAATGTTGTTTTACTTGTTCATTCTGAAAGATATATATACAATTATACCCAATAAGAAACGGATAAGAATCCGATAATGTTGTTGGAAGCCGATCCCAGAAATAAGATGCAGGACTAAATCCCCTTGCTGGTTTTACTGCAATTGATGGAATAAGCCAATCTCTACCCACTTTTTTGGCTGTCCGTAATTTTCCACGGCGAATCCACTGGCGAACCGTTATTTCCGTCACATTATTAATTGCAGCAAACTGTTCCACATTAACATAATCACATTTCACGCTTAAAAGAGTAAATTCCTCTGTGAAAGTCATGGATTCTATACCATTCTCACCTATTTCAAACTCTTCACAGAAATAAAGTTTAAGGTCTATTCCATCATTTGTCCTCTCATAATCATAAAACCACCAATCATCAGTTAATTGTGGCAAACTACAATTATCAAGTGCAAATTGGAATCTCTTACACAAGTCAATCATTGTGCTTCTGCAGGGCTCTGGATAATGTTCTTCAGGATCAAGTACATTTAGCTCCATGTAATTCTTAAAAGCTAATTGAACATGTGCTTTATTGAAACAATGTGTCTCCTTGAACAAGGCTAAATGTTCCGTCACAATATTACCCCCTAAATTGTATTACTTCGATACAAAGATCGTATCGAAGTAATACAATTTAGTCAAGATGACATTTTCTTAGATTTCCAGAGTCAAGAGTAGCAGAACTCAGTACCAATAGTGGCTGGAAAGCCGTCGAACTGATAGGATATCGAACAATTCGCCACCGCATGGACAAGAAAGAACTGTTTCGCTTTCGGCAACGATGCCATGTAACACAAAAAGGAGCCTACCACCGTACTTCAGTAGCAAAGCTTATCGTTTAAACCAAAAGTTTGCCGGAGTTTGAACCAAATATTTGCCGAAAAGACTGCTGATTGGACAGTGTTTTCGTAGTAATAATAAACTATATTAAAGCATATTTTTGCCGGAAGTTTTTTATTAAATCAATCGATTGCCGAAAGTGCCTCACACCTTCTTTTCCACAAATTCTTTAATCTGATCATGATAATGACTCATTAATTCTTGTTTAAAGGTTACATGAGAATTTCCCAAAAGCTTTTTTAACATTGATATTGTCGGTACTGATCCGTTGGCTTGATAGTAATCATTTAAGACAATTTCTATTTTTTCTTTTTGCAACCGCATCTTCTCGTTCTTTTTATTTGTTCTATATTCTGTATATTTCGCAGTAAGTAATTTTGATTCTTTGGGAAACATTTTCCGAAGGTATGATTCTTGGATATCAAGTTCCCTAGATATACTATTAAATGAACGAGGATGGTCATTGCTCAAAAAATCCATTAATTTTTCTCGCACGATCTCCTTATCAATTTTTGACCATTTACTCTCGAGCATGAAATACTTTTTTGAGTCTTGTAGTAATTCACTAGGCTTTCTTTCAATTTGAGTAAACTCCCCTCCAGTGCACACGCTGATTAATTCTATCCCTAGAACGTAACAAAACCATAATAATAAATTAAAATGGGGGTTAGCTGCGCCCCTGCAATAAGCATTTATTTGTCTTCTCTTATTTTCCAACAAAAAAAGCCTGGATAATACTCTGTCATTATTATCACAGTAATTTTCTCGGAAAGACTGTAGTGCATTACATATTGAGGATGTGTCAACAAATTCTTTTGAATACATCAGTAATTTTCCGATACTATCACATAACCACACTTGGAATAAAAGCTCGTCTTCCGATTCAACTAGTCTGACTTCATTAACGGAAACCAAAGACTTGAAACAATAAATACAATGAGATAGCAAAGAGCGCTGATTAATAATTGGTATCTGCATATTGCAACCAGAGCAACTTGTCTGAAGCAATGTCTTATGTACTGGACATATTTTTATTAACTCAATCGACCATAATAAAGGGTCATAAAGAGCCTTCCCCTCTTTTTCCCATTCAGAATAACATTGTATACACCAATGTTTTTGCTTCTTAACAATTGCCTTATTTCTAGGGGTAAACACCCATTTATTTAGATTCATTTCGGAAATATCTGATCTCTGGGTTAACTTTGTAAGAGCATACTCCATATCCGTGCATATGGCCCCAAAGCAATTAATTGTATAAGCGTCTTTATAAAACGAACTATTCACTTTATTTGATTGGTAAGAATAGATTCTGGGATTCTCAAAATTCGGGGAACATTCATAGGAAACCAAAGACCCGACGTCAGTGCAATGAGCCTCTGACAGCCGGGTTATATAACTAACTAAGCCTTCTTTCATTGCCGTTCCCAATCCTCTTGGCTGCAGCGGATAAAGACGACTCCTAGTATCCATAATATGCTTAACTTTATCCTCGTCTATGCTAAGAACATCAAACAACAAATTATCCTCCATTATTAATTCCAGAGAAATTACACAGCATCCGCATCTGATTCTGCTTTAGTTTCTCCGGTGCTCCATCCGGTAGCATCTCTTTTCGGTTTTCTATTCCCCGGTTTTGGATTTTTTGATTTACCTTTACCGTTGGTCTTATTATCTTTCTTTCCCTGCGCCGTGGAAGACTTCTCTCCCTCCTCGTTTTCCTCTACTGGCAATGTATTTGCCATTAATAAGTTGTATAACCTAGTTCTTTTCTCATTACTATCTAATAACTTAGCCTCGCCTTCGGTCGCCTCTCGAGCCATCTTTATACACTGATCTAGGGAAAGCGCATATTCTCGGAAATCATCCATTGTTAATGACTCATTCCCCTTTAGCAATCCCATTTCCAATGTTTTAGTCAACCAATCTTTCAAGGTACCAATACAACCGATACATCTTTCGTAGAAAAAATCGGTGTTCCCAACAAGGTCGGGTTCACTCTTTAACGGCATGTTCTTTTGAAACATATATAGCGAACTCTCAAACCAATCCATATGCTCCGGATTATCCATACGATACCGTTGAAAATGAACATCGTCGCTTCGCCGCGATAACTGCCCACTTAAATTCGTAAATTGCAGCAGTTCATACGTTCCTATTAAAACAATCGGAGTATTTGAAAGAGAGGCCATTGATTTTATGGCATCCATCTGGCTTCTTAATCTCCTCCCGTTAGCCATTTTCATCATATGTTGAGCTTCATCTATTAGCAAAACAATTGGGCGACGATTTTTTAATGTTGATTCTACCGCAATTCTGAATTTGCGATTCGGGTCCTGCGCTTTTGTTTTTGGTAATCCATCTCTTTCACGTAGCGCATCGTAATCGATTTTATTGTTTATTGCTATTTCTCTAAATTCTTCAAGTAATCGAATGTAAAAGTCCTTCCAGTCAAAAATACCAGTATCTGAAGCAACAGCTTCTAAAGCAGCATATGGAATTACTCCTTTATCCATCTCAAGCACAGGCATCATTCTTTCGATGATCGTACTTTGCACCTTTTTATAAATGGTTGTTTTCCCCACTCCACTTGGACCATACAAAAACTGAATACTTCTATTAGAAGGATTAAAAATGTTGTCAATAAATTTATTGTAGGCTTCAGTTAATAACGGATGAGCAACAGTATATTTTTTAAAATAATTTATTTTCTCTTTAGTTGATTTATCGAGCAAATGCTTTGGAAATCCAAATGATTCTTCCTGCTCTACTTCACATCCAGTAACTTCATTCATTTTAAAACTCCCCAAAAATTTTATACTTAGATCCTTGATCCCGCAACGTTGCATTAAAAGAACTTGAATCTGTATCCTTCGAACCAGCCTTCTTGTCAGAAACAACTGCTAACGGTTTAGTCTTCGATTCTTTGTTTTTAATTGCTGCATAATTATTGATACTTTCGCTCGCTTTACCACCTTCAATCACTGTAAACGAACTTCTCATTTCACTATCTCGAAGGCGTTGAAGTAGCAAGGCTTCCTCTGCTTCAACAGATTTCAAAAAATTAGCCAACTTAGAGGCAGAAATATATACTTCCTCGCCGCGAAGCCTCATTCTACGTTTAAGCTCTTCTAATGCCTGTTGAACTTCCTTCTCTGTCCGATCTACAAATACGCTGTAATACTCAGAATTCATGTATATCCATGTATTACGAATATAAGCGTACGCTACACCCATGTTAAAGGGGTCATACCTAACTGGAACTTGTCTTCCAGCAAACTCAGGATCAAGCAAGCTCTCTGACCAGTAATATATGTGATTGATTTTAATCCCTTTACTGGGATCTAGCTTAGCTGTTCCTTTTTTAGTCGTTGGGAGAGTGAGCATATAAAACACTTCGTCATACGCCACATAAGTAGATGTCCTTTCCCCCGAAATGGCTATGCCATTTAAAAATTCATCTCTAGGCGTTCTCCCCAAGGCCGGATGTTCAATAGTATCATAAACTTCATAAGCAAATTCCTTCAGCCTATCAAGAAATCTTCCAAATGTCCAAACTGCTTTATATTTAGGATTAACTGCTGCTGTTACTTGCCGAACGTTCTTCATCAGTTGTGTATTTCCAAGCAAATTATCAATAAACATTGTATTATTAGTGCCAAATAATCTCTCAATTACAGAGCCATGCTTTGGTTTACCCTTACGCAGTGACTTACCTACATTATAGAGGGCGAGCAGCGTTTCAAAATAAGTACTGCCAAATTCCTTACCACCGTCGACTACTATGTGCTTAGGTAATCTTGAATGCCTTCGGACACATTCCCTTAGCACCATCATGTTCGAACGGTATCCGGGCTCATCAAATGTTAAATATATAGCTAGAATCCTTCGAGTAAAGGCGTCAACTAAAAAAGTAACCCAAGGCTTTCCTAAATTTTTTTGTGTTTTCGAGCACTTTAGCTCTATATCTAGCTGAGTATGGTCCAAGTGACATATTTCAAAAGGGTAATCGCCATGACGAGGGGTGGTTAAGAATAGCTCCAAATAATTTGGCTCAAGTGCATAGGCGACCTTCCTACCTTCCCTTTTTAAAGTAATATCGTATTGCAGCCGCTTCTTTATTTCCTTCAGAAAGCTTGTAAGGCTAGGTGCATGGTAACCCCTTTCTTCGCATTCCGTAACAAGCATCTTCCAGACTGTGCTTGCGTTTCGGTTTACAACAGTTTCATACTTGTCCTCGATAAAAGTATTCATTAACTCAATTAATTCCTTCGAGAATCTTCTAACATAATTACCTGGCTTCCCATCTCTTAATAGACCCACATATCCGTAGCCAAATAAATGCTCTGCATTTTTATATTTGGAAACCCAATACCGAAGAGTTCGTTCCGGGACATCCCCATACGGAATTCGGTAACCATCCAGTATTGGCTTTATTTTTTGATATCTGTCGTTGGCAGCTGCCAGATCCTCTTTTGATGCACTCTTTAATTTTTCGATAACCTCCTGCTTTTTTTTCGTTTGAGAAATTGAAAGGCCTTTAATTTTCCCCTTCTGAACTAATGTCATAAAACTTTCACGCGGCAGATCTATTTGTTTTTGACCTTCCTGTGCCAGTAAGGAAATACTCGTTTCTCCATCATTAAGAATAATATGGGCTCTTCCATCCCACTGGATGGTATTCCCCGGACAAACCTCCACTTTTGTAATTGGAATTGATCCAGCACCCACGTCCTCATCTAAAAAAGAGTAAGCTTGTGCCATTTCTTTATCGGGGAATATTCTAGCCCTATCAATTTGTGTGATACGTACTCTATTTAGATCAAAGTATAAATCATCAGAAACAATAAGTTTATAAATATCATCTGAGACAAAACCATTCTGATCATCTAGAAGCTCCTTTAAAGAAATTCCAGGCTGCTCCATCACACTATTGAGTAAAATCTTCTTGGCATTTTCGTCTACAACTAAAGAATCCGAAAGTAGATAATCCTCCAGAAATCTAATGTTATTTAAATAAACCCAATTAATATCCTTTGACGAACGAACTCTAAACGATAAACCAAGCTTCTTAGCATATTCTTCAGCTGGAGGCATATACCATGTTCCATCATCTGCTCGTACATAAAGATAAGGTTTCTCCTGCGAAAGCTTAATGAGTTCCTCTTCAGTTTTCCATTCTTCCCAACCAATAAAGTCTTCGCCGATTTCAAAGAAATCAGGATGATACATACGTCCGCTATTTTTCCCATTTACTTGGTACCTAATTGTAAATGGAGGAGGTTGATCATAAAATTCATACACGTTTAGATCATGCTCTTTTTCGTAAATCCCGGCAAACTCAACCCTATGGCTTTCAAATTGTATTGTTACCCCCATTTTTTTACTGGGGTAGTTCCCAGGAGTATTCCCCCGCCCACTATTTACCCGACGGGACGGCTCCGAGGAGCGAATAGTTTCAATTATTCTACGAGTCTCTGGACTTATCCCTTTCCTAGTAAATAAGTTCACCAAATTAGCAGGAAGCATGAATCCTTCTCCTATCCTAAAAATACCAATCAATCGCCGATAGTATAACAAATTTCTGCATTGGAAAAAATCTTCAGTTTTCTGAATACTTATTTATTCCCTGTGCTTATCTAGCCTTCTCCTGAAGTTTCCATTCTAGAGTCTTGATATACTCAATAACTTCAGCCTGCGTTTTCCTAGGTATGAAACCTGAATACCTACTATCGACCTGAAATATTTTTTCAAATTTATCGCTCTTAAAAGACTCAATCGGGATACAACGTTTTTTCCGATACCTCTCCAACAACTGGAGACATCTTTCCCAAACTTCCAATGTTTTATGAAGTAAAACAAGCCTATAAAAATGGTCGCAATCATTCATAAAAGGGTACTCGTGATATTTTTTATTTCGATCAATTATGAGCTTCTGTGTCCTGATTATATCTTCAACCTCCAAAATTAATTCGTTCATAATTTGCCTCCAGTAATCGTTTTTTTAGATGGTTCTTAACTTCAGCTTCCCGGAAAATAGCTGGTTTTTTCATATACTGTTCCAGTTTTGGTACAGTTGGATGTTCCCCTCGTTCGGAACTCCACATAAGTGCAGTGTCTACTTCTCGTCTAATATTTTCTAATCGATTACGTTTCCGCTTCTTCAAATATTGCTTCCATTTCATTGCCTGGGCTTTACAAAGGGCAGGGAAGTGATTGTATAGTGTCTTTTTATTACACCCGATTTCATCTGCCATAGCCTGTACGTGCATATAACCATTTGCTGAATTCATCACCAAATTCTTAGCTATCGACCTTACTTCGATAAGAGGACGAGTTGTTAACTTGATATTTATTTTCTTTTTTCTTTTCGCAAATATAACTGGGGAGTGATCATCATTAAAATGGCCTAAATAGAAATCAACAATATCGATTCCATACTTATTGCAAATTCGAAGTACATCTTCTAATTGAGGAAGGTTTCTTCCCTTGTACCATGTCCAAAAAGTCGTCTTCGGTACAGATAATTTCCTTGCCGCACCAGTAATATTTGAGTTTTCTTGATCTACAATGCGATTTAACGAAACTACTATCCCATCTTTATTCGGAATTTGCATACTCTCTAACAAACGCTCTACCATTTTTGCTTTACTATATTGTTCATAATCGCATCTATCCGTTTTTTCTGTATTTGCTCTCCCAAGCCAAGCATTACAGTGCGAACAGAATCCTGAAGAACTACGTCGATCAATTAATAAATTTGTTCTTGTACAGCTCGGGCAGAGATCTGTTAGAAACCGATGATGTTTTCTGCATATAGAGACTGCTCTTAGCGACCATATTAAGGGTTCATAAACAATGGCCGAATTTGACTGTTTCATTTCTTCATAACACTCAGGACACCATGCTCTCACATTTCTCAGTAATCCTCTTTGGGGTATAGCTTTTGCAAATCTCAGCAAAGTGAGTTGTTGCAGATTTGTATTCCCCGTTAGATCATTCAACATAGTCGAAAACTGTTCGGCAGCGACTGAGTTTCCATTAATCATGTGTGATGAATCATAAAATCCGTTTCCACCCCTCTTCGATATTTCATTTAAATAAAATTTGTTGAGGTACGGAGTGAGCACATCGATAAACAATCGACCGGTTTTAATACAATGTTCATTAGCCAATCTCACAATATAACCAGCGAGACTTTCAACCATCGAAGTGCCCAATCCTTGTGGTGATAGCTGAAATAGCCTAGTTGTTCTCTTCCAATCAAGAGAGGTATCCGTATCGTGCCAGGTCTTAAAATGATGTACTGCTTTCATCACCGAGGTACCTTCCGACGGTATTTAGATCCAGATTTTCCAAATCTCTTTCTTGCGATTTTTAAACAGTCAAGTGCCTCATGATATTCTGTCAATCGTTTTCCCTCGAAAGGAGTAATCATAACTTGTCTACAGACATCTCCATCCTCGATATTCCCTATAATCATTGTTGAGATATCATCAAGACGATATAATACCGGTATAGTTCTTTCATAATGTGTTGAGCATCCAAACCATTGTTCCTTTATTGCTCGCCTACATGTATACGTTCGTGTGTTAAATACAATACCATTTGGGGTTATTGTTGCTTTTTCCGATTTATACATTATTCCCACCCACCACCTGTAATATTTATATTTCGATAAATTTATAATAAATTATTGAAACACAGATATAACTAGTGGTTTTTTGGTTGCTACGCCATTTATTTCTTCAACGCAAAGAAACGCCAGATCCATGAATTAAGACGGCGGGCGTTATAAGTTATGATTTATTCTGGTGAATGGTGTAATTCCCACGACGTTTCGATTATACTTGAATGCTGATAAGAGGGCGGATCATGGAGACAATGGTATATGTATCCTTGAACGAAGTTGTTACGGAAGCAGTAGGCACGCAACCCAAAGATGCGTTGTTATTTGCACCTTCTAAGAAAAGCGCGGCGCAAGTTATACTTGAGCCGCAGGCGAATCGACGGAGAAGCAGTCAATTCATTAAAGAACGTCTTGAAAAAGCGTTCAAAAGTTAAATAGCTCGTGAAACGAAAAAGCACTTCACGAAGCATTTTCCTACCCAAATGTAAAGTAGCATCGATTAGAAAAACCAGCGACAGTCTAGGACTATTTTCCGGTCCTAGGCTGTCGCTGGTTTTATATTCGTACCAGTCTAAACCCATTTCAACGAACCTGACGTTTTTTGTCATTGAGCCAGCGTAGATCAGTACAATCAATCAAACACTCCGACCAATGAGTTCACAGTGCTTATCCAAAAAAAGATTTTTCAATTTTATACTTGATTAGAGCCTCATTCAATAAATCAAATCGAAACTTTCGAATTGTGTTATTTTTGTTCCGCAACTCATCAAGCATTTGTTGAAGCGTTCGGCCTCCCCTATCCCTTGAAATAATCGTATTGATCGCTTTAATTTGTCTGGGGAGTGGTTCGCGACTTTTATATTTCTCAAGATCGTTCTTGATTTCTTGCAGTGCGCTTCCAGGAGCAATTCCCCAACATATGATTAACAAGTTAATTGCATTAAACAGTTGCTTTGCAGCCGGATGCCATGTTTCATCGAGAACTGCATTTCCATTTGCGCTGCTTGTTCCCGTTCCAACGGTTTCAGATGCTAATGGGTCAAAAAGTGTTAATTTAGGATGATGAATCAATTCAAGAAAATGATTTGCTGCATAGATTCCGCATAAAAAAGTTCCGGTAACATCACCATTTTTCGCTCGATAAGAAAAGCAATAATAGCTGTCAGTAAGTGAGTCTTTAGTACAACTTCTACGTTCTTGCCCGTTTAACAAACGAACATGAGCAATGGGTTTTATATCATATTCCTGAACCAGCTTCTCTCTAACCTCTGGTGATCTGCACGGAAGCATCCCAAACACCTCATTTCTTGTTTCCCTTCCATTATTTACAGTACATCAACCCCCAATACTATACTGTTTGATTGGAAGCAAAGCCTGGTTAAAGTTATCTTTTATTTGTCGTTCAACATCTTCATATGAGCAACTCCAAAGCGAGCTTAAGTATTTCTGAACAAGCGATATATCTTGGGACGTAACAATCTTGTCTTCAATTTTGACAAATGGCCCATCAGTTTCCGTTAATAATCGGTTTCGAGGAATCTTTGCGATGATTTTACATCCGTTTGACGATTGGAGCATTGCCGGATTAACTGAGAAGTAATGACCTGCTGCAACAATTTCTTTAAGAAAGGACAATGAACCGCTATACCAATGAAAAACGGCTCCCTTTATTGAAAACTCTTCTAACATTTGCAGAACAGTAGCTTCTGCCCTTCTTGAATGCAGCGTAATAAATCGAGGGCGATCACTGATATGAGTCAACACGTGACGGAAACTTTGGATTTGTTTTGTTTTAGTAGCAATGCCTTCTCGTGAGAAGTCTAGTCCTATCTCTCCGATGTATGATGTCTTTTTCACAAGATCAATGAATCGTTTCATTTCAGTAGGCGTATGTTTATTTGCATAGAGTGGGTGTAAACCTAGAGCCACTCGAATATATTTAAAATCCTTTAAATGGGAATATCCCAATTCATAGTGACTCGGTAAATTTGTAACCGCAATTGTTGAAATACCTTTTTTTTCATTTTCATTCGCTACCACATAGGGATTTTTGTACAAATCTATGTGGCAATGAACATCAATCATTTTAATTCACATCCTTAAGTAAGACCAATTAATCGTTTGATATCGGTTGTCCCTTTGTCATTAATAAGTTCCTGTACCTCGGCCATCGCTCGAACAACAAGACTCGAATATTTATCAATTTCTTCGATAGGCACGCCACTTGAAAGCAGCAACCTTTTTATTTCCTCAATATTATATTTATGCCCAAGAAACGCCAACACAGCCCTAAAATCATAAGCAGAAGTTTTGTTGCCAGTCAAATCGATTTCATCACTACAAATATCTATCCCATAATTTTCAGAATCTGCATTGATTACATGCAATGATGCTCTTCTAAAAATACACGGAACGCATCTCCCACAACCTTTTGCATCTCTTCTAATCCAGCTGGACTTGTGACCGCTTTTTCCACAGGAGACTGAATCAGGAATCGCATTTCGTAGTATTTGTTGGTTTTTACATTGGCTAATTGCCTCTCCTTTTGTTTTCTCACCTAATGGATTTAATATTGGGTTAGATATCCCAACGCTTTGAAGAACATGACCCAGCATTCGTAAATAATTCGGATGAGCAGTTCTGGTGCTACAAGTTCCTCTTCGAGACGGTGTAAGTGGTACGTTTAAAGCGATTGTTCCATTCTCCGGTATCATCAATGGAATATCCTCACCGATACTCGCGGCTGCATAGATACCGATTGCAAGAAACAAAATGGAACGACTTCTGAAAGTTGTCTCCTTACCCGATGGATGCTGGCCGGCCCTAATTTGTAATGAATCTATCCTATTAGAGTACTGTGGCCGTAAATGATTGAAAAGATTGCTCTGATCCGTCTTTGGTCCACTTACTTGACCATCATAATGCCCTACTAACAAAATATTTTTCTCTGGGTTGCTCTCCAACCAATCAATAGCGCCAACTAATGAATCTAATCCACCTGAGAATAAGCAAACCATGTCTGCTTGCACATGTGGCAAGACTAGCCTTGGCCGACGTCTTCTTTCAGTTGGTCTATGTAAAGGAGAGCTATTAAGATAAAACTCTATATCCCAAACGTCCCCGGTCAAAAATGACATGCACTTATCTAGATTCTCCTTTGTCATTTGCCACTTCGTCAGCTCATATACAGGGATTTTAAGCTTAATATCACGAGTCCATTTATCCTCTGTTGTTTTTCTTCCAACAAATTTGTCTGTTGCATAAAACACAGAAGCCATAAATAAAAAGTCCAAAACTGTTAAATTTGGGATTCCGCATCTTTGGTATACTGTTTTAAAATCAAAATCGAGATTACAGGTTTCTTCAGTATCAGTATTATGAATGGATACTTTTGCTAGTTCGAGTTTGGTTTTCTCCGTCGCGCTTACCGTTACGTTTATCATGGCTAACCTCCGAACACATCTAGTGTTTTTTCTAACACTTGAACACAAATTGCTTCGCCTTCTTGTCCATTCCAATCGATCTGTGAAATGTCTCTATCAAGGGCTAAGACTGTTATTTCGGATTTAATATAATCCAATATATCATTGAGAAAAGCATCAGCTTGAGCATTACCAACTTTAGAAGCCAATCTTTCGTAAAAGGAGCGACAAAATTGTTGATACACATAGTAACCAAAAAACCTTTCCAACATCTCGGTAAGGTTGTCAGGTTGAGCAGATTCCTCTAATATTTGACCAATACCATCAATCCCCTCAGCCTCACTGAACAACTCATCCATAAGTTGAGAAAGGGCATTTCTAGCATCCACTTGATCAATAGTACTTGCGTCTTCTCCGAAATAGTCAATAAGTGAAAGTATAATATCAGATGTGGTCTTACCTTTTAAATGCTCTAGTCCTGTTTGTTTCAGTGCTTCGTCGAGACCAACACGGTTAACTAATGAAAGAAAAGAACCTAAGTTTCTCGCGACGGCCTGTGCGCTTTTAGCACCCATGCCGCCGTTTCTTGCCACACCTTGCGATCCGCCATTAGCACGAATAAACTGTCCCACTAATTGCTTGGAGTTATCCAAACCTGGACGACCTTCTTTAGCCAACCTTGAGACTTTTCCCTTCAAATCTCCCCACTGAGGGGTTGAAGGGGCATCATAACCTTTAGATGTACCCATTTAAAATTACCTCTTTCCTTCAATAGGTCTTAAAGCTCGACCAATTCGTGTCTCGGTCGATCTCAAGTGATTCATAACAGGTTCAAAATGCTCTTTCAACATAGGTTTACTTCTATTTAAGGCGGTCAAATCACTACCAACCGCTGGTGGAATAGCACCAGCAGGAACATTAAATAATGTGCGAGTAAGACTTTCAATACTTTCTACAACATCCTTCTCAATAAGCCCCCTCAATGCGTCATAACCAACTTTTTGATCTGGATTACGCTGAATATGCTTTTCAATCAGATTCAACAATAAAATACGATCATCTGCGTTTAACTTTAATGCAGACTCAACCGCAGGCCTCATCTTTCCTGCGTTAGAAGAAAGAATATCGTCAAGTATCGTCCTTACAAGTGGCGGAATCATAGATACCCCGGATAAAGTTGAACTCAACTTGTCTCTCGCTACCCAGAAATAATCTCTTAAATCTATCTCACTCAATAACGGTTCCATTGCGATCCAGCGGCGCATAAAAGAAGAAGACCATTGTGAATCAATTTTTTTAGCCTCTTCTTCGTTATCAACATTGCCATCAGGTGGTGCCAAAACCGCTTCAAGCTGCTTTAATTCGCTAGACCTTCCTTCTTGTTTTGCCTGCCATTCGAATAAATCCATAAATTGCTTAGAGTGTCCATATTCAAGAACCATCAATTTTACCAGAACGTCATCCCGGATACTTTGCAATCCTGCAACTTTTGCCAATTCCTTTCTCAGAAAATAGGCATTTAAAAATCGCTTAACTTGCCTTGGATTTCCCTTAAGTCCTTCAGTAATGAGCGGGGCAATGCTGGAACTGAAAATTAAACTCTCGCTTAGCGCAGTTGGAAGTTCGGCCTCTCCAAATGCTTCTTTCACGGCAGCGTAACCGAATACGGAATAACGATTCGCACACCTTTGATCTTCGCAAGCCTTGTGAACCTTTCCAAGTAAGGTTTCATCTTCAATGTCCCTAGCACAGAACAACAGTGCCATATAGCTTTCCACCTCAGCCGGTGACAGCTTAGGCAATCTATATGGAATTTGTATCAACTTCTCTAAGTAATCGGTTACAAGCCTCTCTGATGCCTCAGCAGGGTCCCGCTCATCCTTGAATTTCATTTGAGCATACCTAACCTCAATTGCATGACGCACTATCCGAGGATCAGCTCCTATTATAAATGCAGTTCTCTCAACATTTAAAAACAGCTTAATCGCTTCTAAATTTTCTATTATGCGTTCGTTTGAACACCTGTCTAAATCATCGATTAATACGACTAAGGATTCAATATTTGTATCTTTAAGCAGCTTTTCAAAGTCCTGACGAAAAGTTCGAACATCCATGGCACTTGCTTCGCTCTTATCTTCCTTGATCATTTCCTCCCAATTGATTTCAGATTTTGATTCACTTTCTTCTCCGCCTTCCTCTTCATCATCTTTTTTAGGCAGTATTGAACCCAATATTTTTTTACCAGAGCCCACTAAACTCGGTACAATACTTGCACCGCCCGTTATATATGCTGCCAGAGCAGGCATGCCGATTTCTTTTACACCGAATTTTGCTACACGCATCCAATTAACAGACTTTATTAGCCCAGCGACTTTTTCTTTAACTTTAGGTCCGAATCTCTTGTGTTCCCCAAGCTGTAATAAAATTGAGCTAAGCAGCGCAGACTTGGCATCGTCATATCCTTCAAAAAGCCAACCATTGAAATATAAAACTGCGATTTTTTCATATTTCTCTTTTTCGGGCGAATCCGGAGGATAATTTTCGGAATCTAAATCATGCTCTAACATTTTCATAATACTTGTTTTTCCACTACCCCAGTCCCCAAAAACCCCTAATGTAACAGGTAGTAGCTTGGGATTGGTAACAACTGATCTTATTAAGTCAGCATGTACTTTAAAACCCAACAAGTCTTGCGAAGTTTCATTATCCGCCCACATTGCAGTGCACCTCTTTATTAATTAATATCGAACGTACTCCAAGACATCTCAATAATTCGACATATTCCCTCTTTTTTCCTGCCAATTTGAACGTAGTACATCCATTTAACTCGGTTCTAAGGACCTATACCTCACAGCACATTTCATCACAAGGATTCCTACTTCAATCAGGCATGTCTCTGTGATAATATTGGAAGAGAATGTAATGAATTTGCTGAAAAAGAGTGATTACAATGCAGACCTTTCCTAAAGATATTACTGATGCGATGCGTACCTGTATCTTAGCTATTTTTTGGCCAAAAGAGCAGATCATCGATTTTTTTAAAAATAATGGTTGTACGAATCGTGACTTAAAAACCGTCTTAAGCCAGGGACTAGAAAAAAATCGAGCTGCCATTATTGATGAAGTTTTCGGCCAATTAAATGCACGTGACGATAAAGGAATTGGGCAATTTAGATCAATGCTAGCTTCCATTATTAACTGGGATCATTTTGATCCATATTATTTTAAACAGCTAAACCGTTTAGATGAGGCAGAGGCGAAACGTTGCATAAATCACTTGAAACAAGTTCAAGAGTTACGTGATGCAAAAACTAAAGAATTAAGGAAGCAGGCTGATGAAAGGAGAGCCGCGGCAGCTCCCAAGATCTCATTAGTCGATCTAGAGGCAGAATTTATTAATCTATACCGCGGAAATTCTTCAAATCAAAATAGGGGTTACCAGCTAGAAATCCTTCTAAAGAAGCTATCTGATTTCTCAAATTTGCCTTTTTCAGAGCCCTTTAAGCTTAACGGGGAACAATTAGATGGTTCATTAAAATTGGATGGGGAAAATTACTTAGTAGAAGCAAAATGGCATGATAGTTTGACGGCTAGCGATGCACTTTATCATTTTGCATATAAGGTTGAAGGGAAAATGTACGGACGGGGTTTATTCATTTCTATAAACGGCTACTCACGGGATGCCGTTAAGGCTTTAATTGCCGGAAAATCAATTAAGACAATCCTGATTGACGGCGGTGACCTTTCAATGGTATTCTCCGGAAACATATCATTTTTCGAAATGCTGGATGCAAAAATAAGAGCAGCACAAACAAAAGGTTTAATATATATTGATCCTTTAAACTTTAAGAGCAAGATCGAATAGAAAAAAAGAGATGTTCCGATGGTACAAGGGGAAACGCGAGACATCATCGCCCCCTTTCTTTTTTTCCTATCCCCAGTCCTCCGTAAGATCCAATTCTCTGTTGCAGATATCGCATCGAACCTTGATAACTAGTCCAATGCTTGTTGGAATGAATGTGTAAGAAAACTTTGCTCCTGACACATCTACTGCCTTACATGTGTCCCATTCCCTAATCTTTTCGTCCATTTTTTTAGTGATTTCGAATATCATCCTAATCCCTCTTTAATTTTCATCATCCTTTATAAAACCATCCACCTTCCTGCCCGAACGGTAAATTAAGAACATCATAAAACCAATCGTTATCGATTCGATGGCCCTATTCCAGTCATGGTTCAGTAAAAAACCTGTCCCCAATCCAAGCATTATTATAATTAAAACTTTAAAAATTGGATTCTCAAGCTTATCTAACCACCGATTCATCAACAACCATCCAATCCATGTAAAATTGTGTAGTGCCAAGTTTTCATAAAAACTCATTTGTATCTCTACCCTTTGTCCGTATTTTAGCACAATCTCAGAATAACTACTCATTATTTCGTTAACGATTAAAAAGGAGTTGATCGTTTATCTGGATGCCTACCGATAATTCTGTAAATTTGTCGAAACTGCTATAATAATAGGAAACGACAAAAAGGACAGATTATATGAACAAAGAATGGCTTTTGAACTATTTGAACACCCAAAAAAATCGTACTTTTGATATCCATCGGCTGGAGAAAGCATTTATGTCCGCCGTTGGTATAGATGCCTTTTCCTATAAAAAGTTTGCCAGTTTTGTGCGGGATTTAGAATATGATGGAGAGATTGTACCTGTAAAAAATAAACAAAATATCCACAATGGAAAGGACCCCCACCTCCCTGTGGAATGGCGATTGATAAAAAAACAGATTGAATCGAGGTGGAATATAGGACAGTTTATGACCTTGGCTTCGCTCATTGATTTGTCCTTTTATCAATCCCACCCTGGAGAACAAACTGAAGAAGCCTGGAGTCGCATTTTGGCCGTAGCCGCTTTCCTAGAAAGCCACGGCCCTAAAATTTGGGTTTCCCGGGAAGAACGATCGTACCAGCTGTTCCATGATGAAAAATGGATGGATACCAGCGAGGGGAAAGAATTTTTGCGGCGGATCAAAAAAACTCTTCCTGACCTTTATGCTCGGGTCTATGGTGAGCCTTTTGTGTATTGGCTCCAGCCCCGTATGCTGACAGAGGACGTACGCCGCATCTTGATCGTTGAAAACCGCTCCCTTTTTCACTCATGCAGAAGGGTGCTAGAGGAAAGCGGGAACATATATGGCCTAAGCCCAGAACTCTTGATTTTTGGACGGGGGAAACATATTGTCTCTTCCTTGTCATACTTGGAAGACTTGCGAGTCCCTGTTCCTTTAACAACCATTTGGTATGCAGGAGACTATGACCCTAGCGGCTTTGCTATTTATGATAGTTTGAAACGCTCCTCCCCCGACTATCCTATTCAGCTAGCGATAACGTTATATGAAGAAATGGCTCAGCAAGCCAAATCGCCTGTTCCTGTAAAACCGGGTCAAGTTCAAAACCGAGAACAAGTCGCGCTTTTTTTTGAAGAAGTAAAACCGTATCCACTTATTTTGGATAAGGCCGAACAATCATGGAGCAACCGGGTTCGCTTCCCTCAAGAAGCAATCTCCTACGAAAACATGCAGAAAGGGGGCCTCACATGAACGCTGAAATTTGGGAAGGGTTCCGGGAACGAACCACCATGCTAAACCCCATTTTTATGTTAGGAAAAGGGATGGAAGTCGGGGCCACCTTGGCGCCTTATCTCCCCCAACTGTTGTTGGCAATATTACTGGAGGTCTTTTACCGGGAAATCAAGGATGATGGGAAGCGATCTCGGTCTGATCTCGTTGCCATCGCCAAAACAATCATGGAACATCAAAACTTACCCCATGACGATGACAAAGCCGAACGGTTAATTAGTGGCCTTGTGTCCTACGGAAATCCCAATCTACGGAACCCGTTCAACGCCAAAGTGTTCGACCCATCGAGTGGATTGTTTAGCGATAAACCATTCTTGTATTTGACGATCGATACCGAATACCGAAAACGGGAAGCCATCTATAAATTGACGCAAACTTCTCAAAATATGATCTTTTTAAGTCGAGAGGTCATTTTAGAGTTTTCCATTGAGTTCGAACAGCTTTATACCTTAAAACTGATCCGCAACAATAATTTTCGGTCCGCCCTTCAGTCACTAGATGTATTGATTACGAAAATCAAGCAATTGATCGCACAAGAGTATGATTACCGGAGGCATCTGCACCGCAATCCCAAAATCCTCATGGAACAAGGAACGCAGGCAAGAAAAGAACGACGGAATGAAATTGAGCGTCAGTTTGAAGAATCCAATCAGCGATTTGATAAAATGATTCGGATGCTGGCTAACGTGGATTTGGCCACACCGGAAGCCCGTTTCCACATTCTCGAAATGGAAATGAAAGTCCATGCTACCATGGCTTTATCGGCCAAACTGCATGCAGAACTTTACCAAAATATTGAGTTGGAGCTTTCCATTCGGAAGTACCGTCCGTCGGCCTTTATGAAGCGGCGTAACGTTTCTTTTAAAACCGATATTTGGGAAAATGAGTTGCTGGTAAAAGGAATTCCGGCCAATACAATGGAGAAGTTGCTCTCCCCCTTCTTTTCCCCTCGAGCGCCTTTTATTTATCCAATGGGGTTAGTCTGGAGCGAACAGGAAGTACGTCATCATGATGATGAGATCCAAGAAGAGGATGAGCTCGAAGAACAGTCCTTGGAACCGAAAGAAACCCGAGATTGGTCCGCTTTATGCCGGTATTGGGCCCCGGTAGTCCGTGATTTGATTTACACGGGAGAAGTCAGTTTACGGGACATCCCTGCAAAAGAATGGACTATTGAAGCACTGGAGTTGTGGATGATCTTTAAAACGGATGTGCTGGAAGTCCCTCACCTGTTTACAACCCATCAACCTTATGAGGATGAGCGGATGGAGCTGATTCGGCATCTCATCAACACAGATCCGTTTTTTAGCGAGATTGCAGGAAAAACCATACGGGCTCGTTTTGAACGAGGAGCTCCCCTTCAGTTTTTTGGGGTTCGCATCTCCCCTATCATTATCAGCATCAAAGATCCTGCCGAGGAGGATACTTCCAATGCCATTTACAGCAGAACAACTTCATAAAAGCGCGTCCATTTATTTTTATTTGCTCCGTCATAAAATGGTCGACCGAAATCAAGATTTTCTGGCTCCCTATTTTTCCGAACAAGAAATTCACGAGGCCACGAACATCATTGCCAAACAATCTGGAACTATGATTCTGGAGACACCAACGAAACTCCATTTGGTTGTGGAACCGGAAGGTAGTGTGTACGCCTCTTCTTTTACACAGTTAAAGGACAAGCATTCACGAATTAAAAACAGGGACGAATTGGATTTGCTTCACATCCTCCTCATGGTGCTGCTGTCTGAAATGGATGGGGATTTATTGATTCGTAACGAGCAGGAAATCAGCGGGGTTACCATTCATAAATGGATTGAGCTGGTGGACCAAACCATGGCCCGATGGGAACAAGAGTTGCAGAAACAGCCGGAAATTGAAGCCGAATGGGGCATCGCTATTGTTCAGATTAAGGACATGTGGTTTGCCAAACAGCCGTATGAAGACGGAGTCGGTAAGCCTGTAGCGTCTACGAAAACAAAGTATTCGTATTGCACCTTAGCTGCAAACTTGCTGGTGGAAGAACGGCTTCTTCGAATTATCGAAGATGACGATCAAACCATTCTACTCCCAACCGATGAACTTTATGACCGGCTTGATCTTCTCTATCACGACCATGACCGGTTTAAACAGCTAAAATCCATTATTGATGCAGGGAGGAACCAGGATGCCAGCAATTAATGCCTTGCGTATAACCGGGCCGCGCTATAACAAACAGCTTAAATTTTACTTGAACAGCATGTTCGATTTCAATGCCGACCACACCCTTCTATCCATGATTAACAGCGGCGGAAAGGGCGTATTGCTGCAATTGTTGTTTCAAGTGGTCCTTCCCATGGTCTCTTGGGGCAAGGAGGGGACTTCCACCGTACGCCACTTCTTTTATGATGAGAAGGGAAACTTTAAACCATATCCTTTTTATGTATCTGTCGAATGGGTACTGGATACGACTCCGAAGCGCTATTTAGTTACGGGGATTGCATTTTTTGCAACGAAATCCATGAAAAAAGAAGATAACACCGAAAACGTTGAGGTGGACTATACGACCTTTGTTCGGGAATATGGGGAACACGAACGCTTTACTATTCGTGATTTGTCATATTACGACGAGCAGAACCGCTCAATTATGCCTTATAAAGAGTGGTGCGATCTTCTTCGCTCCGGAGCAGACGAATTCCGATATTTCACAAACTCCTCCAAAGATAAAAGAAGATACAAGGAAACGCTGGCGTCCTACGGCATTTATGCGGATGACTGGGCAGAAATGGTCAAAATGAATCGAAATGAGGCCGGGATTCAGGATTATTTTGAGAAGGTGTTTCCCAATTCACGTACCAATATGGGGTTGTTTAAAGAGCTTTTAATTCCAACGATTGCCGAACGCATGCACAACGATTCGGAAAGCAACACAGATCTGGCCAAATTATTTAAAGATGCAGCTGTTATTGCTGAGCAGCTTCCATTTTTGCGAAACCGGGAAGAAGCACTACATGTGCTTATTGAAATGTGTATTGAGCTGGAACTTGCTGTTTCTGCTTGTGTTACCGCCAAAGAGGATTTGGAGAACACAGAAAGTGAAGGTGTCCAGTTGTTCAGGTCGATTGAGGAGCTTCTCCGCATGACCAAAGCGGATATAGCACAAAAGCAAACCGATCAGAGCGCCTTACAGAAACAAAAAGAAGACTTTACTTGGCAGCAAAGTAATCTAGGCTATGTACGCGCCTTACGGGCGGAACAGCATCAGCTAGAAGTGTGCAAAGAGGCAGAGAATAGAGACAGTGAAGCCAAAGCTGAATTGAAGCGTAAACAGGATACCCATAAAAAAGCTCAGCTCCAAAAACTAAGGAAAATTCAGCACGACTGTTGGCAGATTGTCCAAAACATCAAACTTCAAATGGACGCCATTGAAAACTCTGCCGAAGTGAACGCGAATAAACAAAAGTTGACTGAACTTCGGCAAAAGGCCCTTTCCGAGTGGAACATCCTCCGTCAGGAATTGCAGAATGTTCAAGAACAATATGAAGCGTATAATAATCATCTGACTCAATCTAAAACCGAGCGCGATCAGACCTTGAAGAACCTTAATGACGAACTAATTCAAACAAAGGCAACGATACAAAGTCTGGCAACACAAATCGATGAATTCGAATCCAAAACCTGTCAGATGGAAAACTTACATGGAGTCGCCATTCGTTTAGATCCGGAAGGGATCTTTAAATCTGAACAAACCGAGCTCGAATCCCGGGTTGAGCAAGTGCGGAAGCTATCCTCAAAAATTGAACAGCTATCGCAAGAAAGCACAGAGCTTTTTGGCCGCGTGCAAAAGGAAGAAGAGCAGTTTACTCAAGCTTCCAAAGCAGCATCTCATTTATATGAACAGTACCATAAACAATATCAGAGCGAAGAAACCCTGACCGGTGAGTTGATTCGCGAGCTAAGAGCTGTCCCTTTAGAAGAAGTGCCTGTACCGGAATTTTTACGCGCTCAAAAGGCGGTTTTGAAGGCTAAGATTCAGCACTGGGAACAACGCAAATTGCAGTTTAAAGAAGAGATCTGGACCTTGAATCAGGAGCTAGACTTGGACCTTGGCACCGATGATTCGCCGGTTTGGGTACCTAACGCCAGTCTGCTTCTGGCCAAACAAAAACTCGAGAAGCGTGGCTTCGCGATCATGTTGGGCACAGAATATGTTCATCATTTAGAGATTTCCAAACGAAGAGATATGTTGGCATCATTTCCTCTTCTCCCTTATGCACTGGTGGCGTATAAGAATGAGGATATTCAGAGTATTCTACAGGCAGATTTATTCCAGGACGACGTTCATTTTTCTCCCGTCCCTCTTTATGCTGCTGAACGCCTTGAGGGCAGTGAGACCCATCTGTTTGCGATATCAGCAAACCAGGCTTATGAGCTGTCTGCCGTTCCCGGGGCATGGGATGCACGGAAACAAACCATGATTGTTCGGCTGCAGGACTTGACTGATCAGATGGGGAAGTGCCAAAAGCAAGAAGAGATTCACCGACAACTGTTGGAGAAGGTGAAATCAACTCTCCTTCACACCACCTCTACTCTCCTCTTACAAGAGTATGAGAAGAAAAAAAGCGAGACTCAACATGTGGAATTACGCCTACAGGAAAGCCGGAATCTCTTGCAGGTGAAGGTGGAGTTAGTTGATCAAGCGAAGGAAGAGAAGGAACATTTGGAGTTAGCTGTTCGTGAGCTTCGATCCCGTGTACAAGAGTTGGAGACCTATGTGACGGATTATTGGAGAACCCTGGATCGCATGAATGAAAAGGACCGGCAGGAGAAACAGGAACGGAGTTTGGGAAAACAGTATGATGAAGTAGTCGAACAAGCCAAGAACGTGGGGGATTTGCTATTTAACTGGAGTATAGCTTATTCCAAATGGAACCAAGAAATTCAAGGGAAAATCGAACAAATTCGTTTCTATGTGGACAATGCAGCGCTCCCTTCCGTTTCCAAAACCGAACCATCGGAAGAGCCTCCTCATCTGCACGTTCACAGCGAAAGTCTGCTCCATATCATATCAACCATGAGAAGCATTGACCAGGATATTTCCATGAATAATGCGGAGTTAATCCGTTTGCAGACCGAAATGAAGCGAGCCCTCGATGATTTGCAAAAAGCAAAAGACCATCTCGAAGGTGTTGAACTGAATTGGGATCGTATCCCAGTTCCTATAGAATCGGTCGATTGGCTGGAACGTCGCGAACGTGTCTTGGAAGAGGAAGTCAAAGCAGCCGTTAATGCAGAACGAGCCTATGAAAATGCATTGGGAAAAGCTCAAACCAGTCTGGACCATTTGGTGAAAGACCGACAGAAAGCAGAGAGCAGCGTAAAGAACCCTGATCCTTGGGGAAATGTTGTGATCGAAGCCAAAGAACTGGAAATCGAACGCGGCCTTGCTGCGGTCGAAGCAGAGCTTCAAACCCTTGCAACTCAAATCAAAAATCTTCAAGGTAACGCAAATCGTTTTGAGTTAATGCACAACAGATTGGAAGCATACCTGGATAAGGATGACGTTCAAGCAGAGGTTTCACTAGATTTTTCTTTACTGGATAAAATCAGGCAAGATCCTAATATCATCTCTTCCTGGAATGATTCCCGGAAGAAGAAAGAAGACGTGTATAAATCGGTTATGAAAAAGGCCGATGAGATTTGCAAAAAACATCTGTCAGTTATTGAGGGATCTTCGTGGGACGAGTATTTAAAAGAAGTCATGGTCGGCCAATATCGCCTGCTAAGAGACTCGGAGCCTGAAGAAAAGTTGGAAATCTTGAAAGAAAACCGAAATTACGCCCTCTTTGAGTTGGAAAAACAAAAAGACGATATCGGGATTGCGGAAGAGGCACGTAGAAACTGGGGAAAACATGCCTCTAAGTTTTGTATTTCGATTATCAAAGGGTTACGGGAGATGACCCAGCGAATGTCCATTCGAAATAGAGGGAACCACAAATTCGATCTCCTGCGCCTTCGGCATGCGGAACGACTGCCGAAGCTAGTCGAAGATATCGAAATCTATATGTTCGAGTTTTTTGATAATGTCTTAAAAGAACTCTTAAGAACCCATTCAGCCATTGAGGGGATTGATATGGGGATCATCAAGAAAAAAATTAATCCAAGCGACTTGGTATTCGCGGCTCTTCATAATCAATTTCCAATCTTGGAAATCTACAATCTGAATACGGACAATACCTTTTTGACGGAACAGCCATTGAGCCACTATTTTACGGAATGGGAAACGATGAATACGGGATCACATACAGAGACTGCCGGTAGCGGTGGCCAATTGGTTGCGGCCCGGACGCTGGTCATGATGATGCTGTTAACCTTCAAACGTAAGAGCACCGATCAGCGGTATTCGGTCCTCATATCGGATAACCCGTTCGCCAATGCCATATCGCCCCACGTAGTGGACCCGATATTTGTCATTGCGGATTTGTTAAAATTCCAGTGGCTGGTTGTCACTCCTCCGGAACTGGTTAAGCTCGGCATTTCTCAAAAGTTCCCTGTCTACTGTTCCCTGGACCTACAGAAACAAAAGAGCGGCAAAGATGCCGTCACCCATCACGTCCATCACGGATTCAGAAAGTTGGAGCAAGCGCCGCGGCTTATATAATAGTAATAAATGATGGCGAATATGAACGTTTTAAAAAGAAATAGACGTGGCCTAGATATTTGGGGAGCACTTCATAACGGAACAGGTTACTTGTTGAATCGAGCTCTCTCCATCACAATCGGTGCATGATTTGTATATGGCGTTACGAAACTTTAATCGAAATGTAACTTCTGGCACCGCCGTTAACCATATCTGGATAAGGCGGTGCTTCCCGTTTTGGAACGCATGTATCAGCAGGAAATAAAGTATTAGACTTGTGAACGATTCATTGGCAGCAGTTGGCTGATTGCCGTGTTGGTGAGTCAACGGGCCAACTCCAGCACAAGCCGCGTCTGCTTGGCCAGAGACTACGAAATGTTCCGTCACCGAATCAGTTGTTCCAGTATCTCACCTTGTTTATCGCTAATGAAGATTTCACTTACCTTTAGTCCTATTGCCATGGGAAACATCCTAACGATTTTTGATTCATTGTGTACCACATCTATTGGCAAGATTGGCCTATTTCGTTGAGGTTTACGTATTCTAGAACTAGTGAGGTACTAGACACTAAAAAGAAAGCTAAATACCTGTTGACTTTACAAGGTTATTTGGGGAAAAATTTGCAGTGATTTTGGTATCGAAAGCTTCTAAACATTGTTCCCATGCCTTAAATTCTCCAACCTTTCTCAATCCTCCAATATATCGATTACGTACAAGTTCCATAAGATTAGAGGAATGCAGAGATAAGACACCACAATTTTTGAGGATTGGTAACAAATATAGCTTGTTGACATCGATGCGAACACAATGCCATGACTTGCTAATGATTCCGTTTCTCTTCATCGTGTCACAATAAGTGTGTGCGGGATCATTAGCTCCTTGTAGGAACGCCTGTTCAAGCTCTGATGCCAAAGTATACTCAATCGCTCGCATTGTAATAGGCGGATAATCCTCCCATGGGTGAATCCCGACCCCAATCCCAGAATCACTTTTAAGTTCTTCGGAGATAAGTTTATAAAACAGCTTTATTCCGGCCTGCTTTAAAAGATCGGGCGTGTTTTCAGCCGTATATGTACTAAAGGACTGGTATAGCCTTGACAATGAATCTTTACGTTCAATCTTTACGGCATTATCGATCCTGTACCCGTCCTGAGATTTTACACGAGCATGGTTTTTACTTTTAAATGTTTGGAAGTAATCAGGTTTCGTTAGATCGCTTGCCAAGCGTGGAATTTGCGATAAAACGTTTGTTAAGAAGTTGAGAAAACTGTTGCAAATGCCCTCTTCGGTAAGCTGTTCGGCTCCCGTGATCGCTTCCTTAAGTGAGTCTTGCAGTTCTTTGTTAATCAACTCCAACCCCTCACCTTTGAAAGAACGGTTGATGACCTCCTTGAGCCTTTGCCTGAACGCTTCTTCTGCGAAATTTATTCTCCTATCCTTCATTCCTGGAATTCCTAACACGGACTTCGAGGGATGAAGAATATTCATTGAAGTATCAATAATGCTTTTCCTAAGTGGTGCGAACTCCGCTTCGAAGCTTTGCATAGCTGTTTCAGCTTCCCGCTGCATATCTGCATATTCTTCCTCATCATCGCACGGTTTTTTCAGGTTATATAGAAAGCATGCATCGCCGGCAGCTACTAATGGGGCAATACCTTCTACAATTTTTTTGAATCCCGCTCGCGCGGTTTCACCACCGCTGTCGGTTAAGACGAGCATGACAAGATGTGCTTCTGCTATTTGCACCAGTTCATAAGAATCTGACACGCCCGGCGTATCGGTGATAATCAAGTAGGATAATTTGTTTTCATTCAAGATTTCTGCCGCTAGTTGGCTTGGCTGAACAAAAATTTCAATATATTCAGAGGGTGAAATTTCTGCGCCTGACTCGCGTTTTTGTTTTAAGTACGCATTGATTTCGGTCACAAAATTAATTAGGCTTTTTTCATCTATTCGCGAATATTGCCTCTCTTCTTCATTTTCTGTATTGAACTGAGCATACGGCTCCATTATTTTTGACGAAACGATGATTTTTACCGCGCACTGCGTGAAGTCGTCACCAGCCCCACTGAACGCGCGACGAAGGACAAAGCACTCATGTTCTGCCACAAACACAGAAGAAGAATAACTCTTTCCTGTCCTTGGGAGTCCAACGATAGCTATAGACTTATGATCCCCAGCTTCAATCGGAACTGTATTCCTGATTGGAATACGGTTGTGCTTCACACCCCACTCTTGGATTTCCAATAAATCAAAAATCGGCCCGGACTCAAGTCTCTTTATCGGAACGGGGAAATCTATGTAACGATTTTGCAAATTTACTACCGCTGAAGAGCT
Organism: Paenibacillus mellifer; assembly: GCF_023195895.1. Lineage (GTDB taxonomy): Bacteria > Bacillota > Bacilli > Paenibacillales > Paenibacillaceae > Fontibacillus > Fontibacillus mellifer. Next base: position 28,720 of record NZ_JALPRK010000012.1, on the reverse strand, counting down.
TACTCCGAACAAATCTCCTATTTCCTTTGTCCCAACAATGTTCTCAGAATTAATAATTGCCATATGCCACCCTCCAATTTTTAATTTTAATCACAATTTATATTTATTTTTGTGAACGTTGTTCACAAAATCACTGTATAATAATGCCAAGAGATTGTCAATGCCTTAATCTGTGACGAGGATTGCAACCTTTGATTCGTAAGTATTTTCCTGAGAGGGGACTAGATAGCGTTATTTCGGCATCGCCACTTCGATGCAAGAGCCCACGCCGCCTACATCGTTTGGTCAAGAAGGAGCCCTCTCATCGGTACAGACAGGTAGGCATGCTGCTGAGAGCGGTACTAGCTATGTACGGCTTCAGTTGCAATTGATCGCTCTGCAACAGTGCTTCTGCGGGCTGCTGATCGAAACCGGTTAATTCAATTTGACGGCAAATGCCTCATTCAAGCACCGCCGAAACGCTTGCAGCCATGCGATGAACGACAAAAAAGAAGCCGTAGTCTTCGCTCCAGATTCATCACGAGGAACTGCAAGCTAATGACGATCTAGCTCGTCGTCTGAAGGCGTGCTCGAATACGAGCAAGCCCATAGTAACGCTTGCTTTAGTTCATTAGTCTTTCGTATGTATATGACTTTTCTCCAAGATTCAATGGTATCAGCCATAAAAAATAAAAATGAAGCTGTCCCAAAAGGGTGCATTCTGATGAGCCAGTCCCAAAATCGGAACGAAAAAACCTCCAAAACCACTATATAAGTAGGGATGGAGGTTATCATTTTGCTTATAATCGAACTTCAGTGGGGGCTGAAAAATCACAAAAATGCTTTTGGGACACTCTCTTTAGCTTTTTTCTTGTAGGTGGTTTGCAAAAACAGCATGTTAGTCTAATACTTTATTTTCATCTAACAGCATGTATAATTAGTAATCAGGTCAGGGCAACCTAACGTTCATCTTTAATAAGATCCAAATAATCCCTAACGACCTCATGTAACTCCTCAATTGGACCAATCTCTCTGTTCTTATATGCGTGAATAGCATTACGGCGTTGGTAACCCATTGATTACGTTCATCCCGTTCAACGTCCATCCAAATCTTTTCCTTGAAGAAGATTATAGGTTTGTCGAATTTAGCTCCATCAGGATCGACTACTTTGCCTTTGCACATAATTGCTTTCTTATCTACTCGTAATCAGTCAGATATACGGAGAGAAAAAGCTTCATCGTGTTTTCGAATGCAAGGTATGTGAAAATGATACTTGGCAGTCCAACAGTAATAAAGGGATTGGGAATAAACTTCATCCTAGAATTTGATATAGCCTCAGTGATGAATTCGATCACGTACTGTACAGGTTCACCATTCTTTTCTCTCTTGATAGCTACTCTGGCGGCTTTCAAACATCGTCATCTTGGTTACTCATTAAAGATTAGTCAAACTGATAATGCAAAACTATATCGCGGCTCAGCCCTATAATTAAATTGGTAAATCAAAACTTCTGGCCACATATTAGGGTTTATACTCCTTCCTAGTTCAATTGCTAGTCCAGCTGGACCACTATATAGCAGATGAATTTTCTTATAACCATTTCTCCTGATTAACTCTTCTGTTTTTTCCTTAAAAATCTTTTGTACTTCCTTGACTTGGTCTCTATACAAAATCCTTTTAACATGTGGATTTTCGATATTAATAATCAATTGATCGGCTTCTGATGCTATATTCTCCACATCTTCTTGAGTAATCACCCCACTTATTGCTATTGCCACCACTAATTGTTTTGAATTACCGATGCTAAGTTGCATTGATGGGTTTATTGGTTCAAGCATTTGGCCTTCTGGCAATTTACTAACCCATAATTCCGAGTCACGTTCATATTGATAAATCGTGAATGGTATGGTATCAGACAATAAAATGCCCAAATGAATTAATAAAGGTATCGGAGATAACGCGAAAACTTCTGCAACTTCATATTCTCCCTTTTTGATGCACTCAACGAATTTTTTATAGAGTTTTTTGTTATCATCTTTTCCTTCAGCCCATCCTTCAGGGGAGAAATCATTGAATTCGTCCTGATTTTCCACAGCCTGCAATATAATATTTGGAGTCTGTTCTAATTGAGGAATAGTCGCCATTGGAGGACCTAAACGTTTATGAACAATCGCCAGGCTTTTCCTTTTCTCATCAGTCCATGATCTTACCCATGCCTCATGATTAGCCTTCATCTCAAACAGCTTGTCCGGTGGAAATTGTTCCTTGGTATGATCATCGTCGATAAGTTTTGAATGATCATAACACATCAGCATTAAATTCCTTACATCTTCCAAGGTATCATCAGTAAATCCGTATTGTTGCGCAAATTCATATCTTGGGCCTTTATGGCCTATAATATGGGCTATTATTCCGACGTTAGTTAATTTCCCGTCTGTGTTTGCAACCAGCCGCTTGTTACACCCTTCAAATGTGCAGATCCCCCCAGAAACCATCCATAAATGTAATAGTTCTGCTCTAGTTAACTCCCTTCGCTTTTTTTCACTTTGATTTTTCTGTCTTCTGGCCATTTTTGTCCCCCCTATGCATCAATTTTTGATGCGGCAACTAATTCGATCCTGATTGCTCCATTATTATTAGTACCTTGCCATATTTTCATTTGGGAAGTTCCTAATATGATAAAAAAAAGCACACTTATATTTTGTGTAGGAAACTTTAACAATCTTCTCCACGTTTGAAAATCAATATGCGAAGGATAGGGAGATGGTTCAGGATGTGTATGCCATTCCCCCAAATAAAAGCAAGTATTTTTACTTTCCCCCCACTTTTTATCGAAGAAATCCTGGTGTCCATTAGGATGTCTATAAAAATGATTCCTACGCCGATGATCAGTAGGCATTGGACTTGATACATCATCAATAATAAAGTTATTGCTTTCATCCAAAACTCTCCCCACCAATATACCTCCTGCTTCACAAGAATTTTTCTCAAGTTGAATAAACGACTTCATTACTTGATAAGAATTCAATGTAATTTTTAAGAAGTGGTTTGAAGGAAGCTGGTACTGGTGGTCTAACATAAAAATTCATGACTCCTTTGCTGAACATACCGGACATTTAGGGTCAATAAACATAGAACGCCGTTCCATAAGCTCCCCATCAGTCATAGAGTATCGCTCACTAAGTTTAAAACCTTGATCTAAGAATGTATCCGCTTCACCTTTCCACGAGAATACTTCATTTCCTTGTATTTTCGCCCGAAACACATTACTTACGGACCGAAGCACCAATATTGCAGTTTGTTCACTATCCAGAAAACTATAGGGAGTAAAGTATGATCCGCACCCATTTAAGGTTTTTGAAAATGATTGATAAGGTGCAGCGAAAGAAGATAAATTTCTAATTGCCTCACCTTCAGAGATACGCCTGAATAGACATTGGTAGCAACCTTTTTTTTGATGATTAAGAGTCACTAGAACATGTCCACCAATGCCTAGAGGCTCAACCCATGCGTACAGTACTGGTGGAGCATTATGAATCTTATGAAAAACACGGTTAATCATCATTTCAATATTGGGTGAACCTAAACAAATGATAACTATGTCGGTCTGAGCCCAATCAATTAACCCCTTCTCAATGACATTACGAATATCGTTAAACATCGGCTTAACAGTAGTCAAAGGATATTTGCTTTCTATCTCATCTTTCAAGGCAGCCACTTTTGAAAGTTCATATTTTTTTGATTTATCAGCATCTGAATATATATTATTTACGCCGAGCTCATGTCGATAAACATTTTCAATAGACAATAGTTCTTTGTCTATAAGCGTGATTTCCCCAAACCCAAGTTTAGCCAATCCCATTCCCACAACACTACCAACAGAACCGACACCTATTACAACTGCATGTTTTTTTGATAACTCTGTATCTCCACCGGTTCTGGTTAAAAGAAAATTTTTATTATGACGTTCAATATCAAAATGATATAATTTAATTTCGTTGGGTTTCCGTATTAATGGATGCAGATCGACACGAGCTTTTGAATTTCTAACCATTCCTTTTGGATAACTTAACACAATACCAATGAGAGATCTTTTTTTATTTTCAATCGGCATTGAAATTACAAAAAAATCCATGGTTGAATTACTTTTAGGAGTCCGTTTTAAATATCGAAGTAAAGCTTCCTTATTCTCTTTAGATATATTTGAAAATAAGTTATTATAAAAAGTATCGTAATCCCAGTTTTCCCCGGGTTTAGGTGGCATAAAAAAAGTTCCCGTTAGCAGTGGGACAAATAAGCAACGCCTTCTTATGTCGCTTTTGCCTAGCTCGTAATTATAAAGTTTTTGAATATAAGAAGTCGGATCAAATGACTTTTCGTTTATAAAAAAATAATAGTTATCCTCAAAAGACAGCCAATTAAAATCTAACTCTCTCACCGAGTCATTCTCTTCATTAATGATACAATGTGCCGTAACCGCACTACTTCTGCCCCAGTACACTTCAAACTCTTCTAGAAATTCTTCTTTAACATCACCCGACAAGTTCTTTTCCAATACTTTTATTACCTTTTTCAGACAATCTAAAACAATGGCCCCTGGATATTCTTCATCAAGTACTAAGTTCTCATTTCTTGTAAAACAAATAAACCCATCTTTCTCTATATGTGGGGCAAAACCGAATTGCTTATTAGAATCGAAAAACATAGGCAATTGTGAAGGGAAATCGGGGGGAAGACCGACCACAAGTGTAGTCGGTCCTTCCAAAATCTCAACTTGAATTCGAAATGCAGTTGCAACTTTCCGATACGATTCCAGATGTTCTTCTGGAATAAGCGTGATCTCTTCAACCAATTCGCGACCATACTCTTTAATGTATTGAATTGTCTCGCTGAGCATGTCAATGTCCTGTTCTAATGTATTCCTCATGCTGACTCCGAACTGGGTATAACAGCTGGTGCAGAAGCTTTTTTACCCGTATCATCCTTTGAAGGAACCGGGAAAGAATCTCCAAATTGTTTCTTAAGTATTTTAGCAGCTTCTGATGGGTCAACCTCAGCTTTTGCTGCCTCTAATGCTTCTAGAAGTTTTTCAAGCTTATCTTTAAACACTTTCAATTGTTTTAAAGTCATTTTTTCCAAAAGATTAGGATATGGTGATACTGGTAAACTAACTGTCACAAACGGATAAGGAACCCACTCGCCGTTCTCCAATTCATACTTTGTAGTAAATTGCGATATAAAAGATGATATTACATGAATGATTGCGTCCAAGTCACGATACTCTTTTTTTCCAGAAAACAAGTCCACAACCTCGGTTTTAATCTGAATGTTATGATACACAATTGACGTCAGAGCAATTCCCGTTGGTTTACCATTGGCTGTATCACTGAACTGAACATCTTTCCACCTTTTTAAATAACGAATTATTCGGCGAAACTGCTTTCGGTCATCTGAATTTGGGAATCGATTACGAATTTCTTTAATTAAATCTTTTGGATTTGATTCATCCCATTTTTGATTTTCAATTGGGGTACTGAGTTTTCCTTTTGCCAAGTATACTTTGTCATCACTATTGTTAGCTGCATAAACAGTAACATCTACATGATACCCAGCCGCGTATGTCACAGTAACACATGGCGTTTTCATCGTAACGTCATTTGTATGACCTACAAGTGCATCATAGACCCATTTTTTCGCTTCGACAGGCGACCCAACGTCATCCTTCGACATATCAAAAAATAACCCTAGATCAATATCGTACTTACCTTCTACCAAAGGCTTTATTCCAGTTTTCATCGCGTAACTTCCCTGGTTAAAATGAGAATACGATTTGGCATCCTTTGGCATCTTAGATTCGAGTCTTTCAATTATAATGTCGCGCTTTTCTTTTAAGATACTGTCTTCATCACTTAATTTAATATTGTCATGAAATTCTTCAAATTGTTTTTGGCAATGTGACAAACAGATTCCTCCTAATTATTTGTGAAATAAATGTGAACAAGCAGGAATTCGCAAATAATTGAAGAAATAAATAGTGTCAAATATCAACTTCTTATTATCTGCATATGATTTTCCTGAGAATCAATAGAAGCTCCTTTCCGGCCTCTCTTTGCGAATTGATCGCAAAATCAGGTCTATTTCTATTATAATTGGTTAATTTTGAAAGATCAATAAACAGTCCAACATATGTTCCCATTGCAGATACTCTCGACCTGTATCAAGTCTCTTACCTTAGTTCCCACTTTTCTCAACGGAAAAAGCCCTAGTCTATTATTTCATTTAGGCACATACCTCAATGACAAATACGACTGGGCTTATGAAGATCTAGGAATTTATTTTTTTCTTTGAAAACGCAACAACTTTAAATTTGTATAATCAAGCAACTCATCTTTGGCAATTTGCTCAAGTTTTCGGTAATTTTCCAACAAAAAAAGCTCATCATTTTTCAAGCCGACGCGTAGTTCTGCTTCTCGGTTTATAATCAACCAATTCATATCAACCAAATACATATCACTCAACAAAACTAACACATCAAATGATGGCTTAGCTTTTCCCGACTCAATTTCGCTAAGTGTTCCTTGAGAGATATCCAAGCTTTGTGCAAATTCGATTTGCGTTAATTTATGTTGTTTTCTTATTGATTTTATTCTTTCTCCAACAGAAGGGAAATTATCCACCATTACTCCACCTTAAGCGGTTATATTGATAAAACAAAAGCATACTTCCGTCCGATTTCGGACAAAAATATGCATTAGTCTTTTAAGTATGGAGCCGAGGGGATTTGAACCCCTGTCCGAAGATAACGCCACATAAGTTTCTACGAGTGTAGTCACAGTTTTAATGTCACCCGAGCAGCGCCCCGTAACCGGCTCTGCGTTGGGTCAGCCTGATTATCTTCTTCCGTCGACCCCAGGCGGAGACCGAACGGCGTATCCCACTATAGTTGAGCCCCTCTCCCAGTCACATGGGCGATGCTGAGGAGGAGCACGCTAACAGGTTATTAAGCTGCTAAAGCGTAAGGTTGTTGTTGTTTGCCGTTTAATAGGCTTTAGCGTTGATGAAGTGGACGCGTCCCCACTACTCGCTACTCATGCTCGAACTATCCCCGTCGAATCCATAAACGGCCCCGAGCAAAAGAAATTAAATATTAAAGCAAATGTTTGCCGCGAGTTTATTAAAGCATATGCTTGCCGCGGCGGCAAAGCTTTGGTTTAACTCTCAAAGCTCCTTTTCGTTTTTGTGGATTTACCATATGGAGGCGAGGGGAGTCGAACCCCTGTCCGAAGGCAACGCCACATAGGTTTCTACGGGTGTAGTGACAGTTTTGATGTCACCCTAGAGACTCCCTGTCACCGGATTCCCTTCGGGTCAGCCTGATTATCTTCTTCCGTTGACCCCAGGCGGAGACCAGACGGCGTATCCCACTAAAGTTGGGCCCTATTCCCGGCACATGGGCGATGCAGGGATAGAGCTAGCTCACAGGTTATTAAGCTGCGAAAGCTAAGTTGTTGTTTTGTTTGCCGTTTAATTGGCTTTAGCGTTGATGAAGTGGACGCGTCCCCACTACCCGCTACCCATGCTCGATCTACCCCCGTCGAATCCAAAAACGCCCCCGAAATAAAAGGGTGTTGGATCAAGGTGCAGCCTGCAAGGGCCTGCTGTTGTTCGTTATCACCATTCCTTCTCCATAATAAGGAACGTGATCATCTCTTACATCAATTAGTATACCATGTTTGCGCTTCTCGATGTTTATGGACTTGATGGAAACGCTGGGAACTTCGCCTTAGCCGACCAAACTTACCTTGCGACCTTCTGCTTCTCGCGCAGCGCCCGTTGAATATCACGCTGAGCATCACGCTTCGCGGCCGTGTCGCGCTTGTCGTATTGCTTCTTCCCTTTGCCCAGGCCTAGCAGCAGCTTCGCATATCCGTTACGGATGTAAATCTTGAGCGGTACGATCGAGTACCCCTCTTGCTTGGACAAGCCCAGCAGCTTGTTGATTTGCACCTTATGCATCAGCAGCTTGCGCGTCCGTGTCGGGTCCAGCGGATTGAACCGGTTCCCCTGTTCGAACGGGCTGATATGCATGTTGTGGATATGGATCTCGCCGTTCCGGATCGTTGCGAACGCATCCCCGATATTCACCCGGGCGTTCCGAATCGACTTGATCTCCGTGCCGGTGAGCACCATGCCCGCTTCGTAGGTATCTTCGATGAAATAGTCATGGGAAGCTTTTTTGTTCTGCGCCAGCACTTTACCGTCACTTTTCTTGCCCATGTTCTCACTCTCCTCTGAAGCCCCACAGGGCAGTTTACCAGACATTTATTGTACCAACTTAGGCGGTCAAAAGCAAGGATGAGCGCCCTCCAGCCACCCACTTCACGCCTTCCCCCGTGGCAGCTTATCCGCATACCTCGCCCGCAGTTCCCCCAAGTACTCCAGTTTGGCCAGCACCTTCTCTTTATTCAGCAGTCCGATGCTCAGAATCATCTGCTCAATCAGCAGCAGCGGCGTCACCATCGAATGAAATTCTCCCAAGTCCCCCCGGCTCACGTAAAAAGCAGCATCCACCTGCGCCCCATACCGGAACTCCTCGCGGTCCGTCACCATGACGGCCGAACATCCGATGCGCTTGACGCAGTCGAGGATCACCTCGGTCTCCGGCAGCAGCCGGGTGAAGTTGAACAGCAGCACCACATCCTCCCGCTGCACATGCGCCAGCGACTCCAGCAGCTCATGGCCGCTGGCCGCCATCATCCGCACCGACATCCCGAATCGGGACAGCCGGTAAAATAACAGCTCTCCCAACGCCACGGAAGGCCCCGGCGCGTAGACGTAGATCCGTCTGGCTCCTGCCATCAAGGCGGCGGCATGCTTCAGTTCCTCCGGGTCGGTCCGCTCCGCCGACTCCCGCAGGTGAAGGCTCGTTTGCTCCAGCAGCTTCAGCGGCAAGCTCGACGGATCGAGCCGGGAGATGGTCGCCTCCAGCTTATGCGCCGGGGTCGTATCGATGGCCTGGCGAAGCCGCAAGCGGAAGTCCTTGCCGTTCTCGTATCCCGCCGACCGCCAAAACCGCGACACCGTGGCAATACTTGTGCCCACCCGATCCGCCAACTCCTGCTCCGTCATGAACAAAGCCTCGTCGGGATGCCGCTCGATGAAATCGGCGATTTTTTGATGGCCGGGGGAGAACTTCACTTGCTTCGCAAATAGTTGATTCCGATACTTCGACATGGGCTCCGCTCCTTAGGGTCTCGTTCTGTTCTGCTCCTATTCTAACAAGCCATTGTTATGTAAATTTATTTACATCATTTTCACTATGTAAAAAATATTACAATCCGTTGACATACACCCATGTCTCATTTAATACTCGGCCTCTACACTTTGGGAAGAACGACTCATTAAAGGAGGTTTTCCCTTCATGAACCGCAAAACCCTGTACACCCTCACGTCCTCGCAAAAAATGATGATTTTCGTCCTCTCCATGTCCCTGTACGGCTTGTCCAACATGTTCACCGAGCTCATCCCCGAGTTTCGCCTCGGGCCGATCGAACTCTCGGTGGAGTACTTCGCGTTTATCCCGCTCACGTTGTGTATGCTGTTCCACCCGCTGTATGCGGCGGTCGGGGCGGCGCTGGGCGAGGTGATTTTCGGCGAGCTGATGCTGGGACAATTCGGCGGACTGGGCGAGCTGGAAAAATTCCTGACCTTCTCCTTCGCCATGTACGTCGCCGGACGGATGGTCCGTAACCCGCAAAACCGCCTGCAAGTCGGCACCGCCGCCATCACGGGCGTCATCATCCATCAACTGTGCAGCAGCCTGGTCGACATCGGCAAAGTCTGGATCGGCGTCGAAGAATTCGAAGCCGTCCCCGGGCTGGCGCAAAGCGTCGTGATCGTCGAAGGCGTCGGCTTCCTGAACGACGTGCTGTTCTCCGGCATCCTGTTCGCCCTGCTGCCTACCCTCTACCTGGTTCCTAGACTCTATGGAAAAATCGAACCGCTCCTTGGCATCAAACCGCGCGAAAAATCCACCAAATACGAAGCCGCCGGCGTCATTTCGCCGAAGCTGGTGTTGAGCGGGATTGCGCTGGCGCTGATCGCTTTTGGCGCGGAATCGCTGTCCGAGACGGACTGGAACTTCGGCGAGTGGGACAGCGGGTTGGCTGACCGGCTGGGCTCGGGCGCTATCTGGCTTAGTATTGCCGCCGCAGCCGTGGTAGCCGTTATCGTCCTGCTGATCATGCGGGCCAAGCGGGCGCGTAGCATTCAAACCGGGGACGAGTCCGAGAACTTGCCGTATGCTTAATCCGAACAACGAAACCCGCGGCCCTGTGATCGACATCCGCAACGTGTCGTTTACTTACCCGGGCTCGGAGCTGCCTGTGCTGAACCAGGTGAACCTGACGATTGAACCCGGTTCCTTCACCGCCATCATCGGCGGCAACGGCTCCGGCAAATCGACATTATGCAAGCTGCTCAACGGGCTCATTCCGCATTATTATTCCGGCGACTTTGAAGGCGAGGTACACATTCACGGCCAATCCACCGCGCAAAAAACCGTCGCCCAACTCTCTCGCCGCGTCGGCTACGTCTATCAGGACTTCGACAACCAGCTCGTGCGGCCCACCGTACTGGACGAGGCTTGCTTCGCCCCGCTGAACTACGGGCTGCCCGACTACAAGGATCGGGCGCTCCACGCTTTGGAGCTCTGCGGCCTCACACACTTGCAGCACCGTTACATCTGGGAGCTGAGCGGCGGACAAAAACATCTACTCGCCCTGGCCGGAGCCCTCTCGCTGGGCGCAGAGATCCTGATCGTCGACGAGCCGGTGTCCCAGCTCGATCCGAGCCATGCCCGTCAGGTCTACGAAGTGCTGCAGGAGCTGAACCAGAACCACGGCAAGACGATTATCGTGATTGAGCATCATTCGGAGTTTATCGCCGACTACTGTCAGGAGGTTTGCCTGTTGGATCAAGGCCGGGTGTTGTGGAAACGCCCGGTCACCGCAGCCCTGAACAGCCTCGACGATCTGGAGCGGCTGGGCATTCAGCCGCCCGAGGTCACCCAAGCCGCGGCCTATCTAGCAGCCCTGCAGGACACCAACATACCAATGCGATGGAATCCCAACAACAAGCAAGCCCAGCAGGCAACTTATCCGATCACGACCGAAACCGCGATCCCTTATTTTCAGCGGCAGCTTCAAACACTACCGAATGAAACGCCTGCTCCTTGGGTCAGCACTCGTTCCCTGTCCGCCGATGATAATCATCAGCCCGACAACCAACGGAACCCCGTCATCCAGTTCAACGGCGCTTCCCTGAACTACCGCACGATCCGCAAAGCGGAGCGAACCGTGCTGTACGGCATCGACCTGACGCTCTATGAGGATGAACGGATCGCGCTCATCGGGAACAACGGCGCGGGCAAGTCTTCGCTGCTGAAGCTGATCGCCGGGATTGCCAAGCCGTCCGACGGCAGCGTTGCCGTCCTCCAGCAGGATACCCGCAGCATCTCCATCGAGCAGCTGTCGCGGGACGTCGCCTTCGTCTTCCAGAACCCGGAGGACATGTTCATCGAGGACAGCGTGCGCAAAGAGATCGCCTACTGCCTGAAACGGCGCGGCTACCCGGACGCGGACGATACCCTGCAACGCATGCTGCACAGCTTCCGGCTGGAGCCGTTGCAGGACCGCGACGCGCGCCTCCTGAGCGGCGGCCAACAGCGTCGCGTCTCGCTCGCCATCGGGGCGGCGATCCGGCCCGCGATCATGCTGCTCGACGAGCCGACGGCCAATCTCGATCTGGCCACCCGCGAAGAGCTGCTCCGCACGCTGGAGGAGCTGAACCAGCACGTCCGCACGGTGCTGATCGCCACGCATGACATGCAGCTCGTTCATCGCTGGGCGACGCGCGTCATCGTCATGCACGACGGCCGGGTGCTGGCGGACGGGACGGCGGCGCAGGTCTTCGCCAACCCGGAGCTGATCCGCCGCGCCGGCCTGGCGCTGACGCAAAGCATGGAGCTGTCCGCCGCCCTTGGCCTCCAGCCGCCATGCGGTTCGCCAATCGAGCTGGCCGACCGCCTGAACCGCATCCTCACCGGAAAGGAGATCCACCCGCATGCAGCTCGTCCGCAATTGGTTTAACAAAATCTCGCTCGACCGCATCCAGCTCGAATTAATGAACACGGCCTACGGCAGCGGCCATGCTTCCCTTTCCCGGCTGGATCCGCGGGGATTGCTGATTTGGTATCTGTTTTATGCCATCGTCCCGTGGTTTCTTAACAGTTACGTTGTCTTAGCCGGCATGTGCCTGTTCGTCATCATCACGACGGTGTTGTCCCGGGTCACGCCGTTCATCATCATTGTGCTCTGCCTTGGCTTGATCGGACAGGTGGGCTGGCTGTTTATTATCTCGCTTTTCTTCGGAGGAGACATTTCTTCCGCCCTGCCGCTGCTCAAGCTTACGCTGAAGCTGTCGATCGTCTCGCTGGCCAGTATCACCGTGTTCTCGGGCATGGATCCGGAAAAAATCAGCGACGGCCTGCTCGCCCTTGGCGTCCCCGCCGCCTTCTCGTTCAGCTTGTCCTACGGCTACCGCATTCTGCCGGTATTGTTCGAGGAGTTCCGCAACGTGCTGCTCTCCTACCGGCTGCGCGGCAAAGCGCCCGAGCGGCACGGAGTTCTGTACTGGCGGCTTGGCGCGTACTATTTGAAGCTGCTGGTGTACGCTTTTTTCCCGCTGATGCTGGCGACAGCCAAACGCTCCCGCACCACCGTAGAAGCGCTGGAAACGCGCGGCTTCTCGTACGGCATGAAGAACCCCGCCGCCAAGAAGCTCAAGCTGTCGCATTTGAAGCTGCAGCGGCGCGATGTTCTTTTTCTGGGCGGATCGGCGCTTTATGTGGCGTTATTGTTCTGGACTTCCGCTTCATTTATCTAACCAACAAGGAGTTGTTTCGATGCGCATCGACCTGCACACCCACGCGAAATTATCCAAGGCCACCGATTTCTCGCCGGCCTATTACGAAGAAATGATTGCCGAAGCCAAGGCGAACGGGCTGAATGCCCTCGCTTTGACGGAGCATTTTAATACGCGCAACTTCCATGAGGTCTACGACAACCTCGACCGCCTGTACCCCTTCAATGGGGAATACTACGAGGCTGACGGCCTCCGCATCTTCCCCGGCATGGAGGTGGATATCCGCGAAACCGGCCATATTCTGCTGATCGGGCGCAAGGAGCATATTCTGGAGGTTCGCCACGCGCTGGACAACTATACGGAAAAAGGTTCCTTCATCCCCTTCGACGAGCTGATGACGCTGGCCGAACGCTACCCCTTGCTCAAAATCGGCGCGCATCCGTTCCGCGTCTCCACCCCGCTCCATCATCTGGAGGCGGAGCAACTGCGGCGGTTGGACGCTTTTGACCTGAACGCCAAGGATATGTACGAATACGGCAACGAAGTGAACCGTGCCAACGTCGAACGCTTCGCCGCCGAGCTGGGTAAGCCGGTGACCGCCGGGAGCGACACCCATCAGTGCCTGCAATACGGCAGCTTGTATAACGAGCTGCATCGCCCCTGCGATTCCGTCGCCGAGCTGAAGCAGGCCATCTTGAGCGGGGCCTACGAGCTGCGCATCGCCGACAGCCTGCCCCTCCAGGTCAAAGCCTCCGTCATGCTGAAAAAACTGCTGAAACGCCTGGCGCAGCTGGAAGAGCCCACCCCTACGTTAGCCGATGCCTAAAAGCAACCAGCCCCCGGAGCCATAACTCCGGGGGCTGTTCTTTGCGAGCCTTACTTCTTCGTAATCAACAGTTGCACGCTATGTGCGTTGTAGATGGCTTTGACCTGCGTTTTAGCCGGCAGGCCTTTCGTTTCGATCGAAGCGAAGGTGCTTTTCGGATCGCGTTTGCCGCTCGTAATCACCGTAATGCGCTGCTTATCGGAAAGCTCCACGCCGGTGAGATCCACCCGCAGCTTGCCTCCATACGTGGCCGTGCCTTTAATGCGGAGCGGTCCGTTGTCCGGTCCAGCTAAAGCCAACTCCAACGTCCCTTTAGACGATTGTTTGAAGTTGCTGGAGACGATCAGCTCGCCGGGAACGTTTTTCTGCAAAATCCCGCCATTGTTCACGACCGGACCGTTCCCTAAGGCCGTAGCCGAGCTGCCAATCAGCGTGCCTTGCTCCAGCTGCACTCCGCCCGTAAACGTATTGTTACCCGTGAGCTCCAATGCGCCGGTTCCTTGCTTCGTCAATTTCCCGGCGCCGGAAATGTCGTTGCGCCACTGGTCAGCCGCATGGAATCCGCCTTTCGCAGCATCCATCGTCACCGTCACGTCGTTCACGAGGGCGCCAAAACCATCCGCCGCCGCAAACAAATTCAAGCGGCCCCAGCCTTCCTTGTCGTCCAGCAACGGGTACCCGGATGGCAGACCGGTCGTTGCCAGCACCCAACGGCGTTGCGTGTTATCCAAATAAGGCAAACGAGTTTCGAGTAGCACTTCGGCCCCTTTGGGCACCGTCACGGCTTTGCCCTGATCTTGAATCTGCGGAAAATCGTACGTCAGCCGCTCCGTGAATTTCTGCTTATTGCTCTCGTAATTGCTATAAGGATCGGTTCCCGTAACGACCTGGTTCAGCAGCTTCGTATGCGCCTCCTTGTAGGCGGCTTCCTTCAAGCCCTGATTCTCCGGATCGTTCAGGATCGAGGCGGACAACGCCGTAGCCAGCACCCGTCCCCCGATCACGTCGAGCGGAGAATGCATCCCGGCCACGATACGGCTATGCCCCAAATCGGAAGCGCGCGTCAGCAGCTCCTGATACCGCTCCGGTACAGCATAAGCCATGGCAAACGCCGCCAGGTACGCTGCATTGGTATGTCCGCTCGGGAATCCGCCGTCATTGGTCGGGTCCGGATTTTTGGCGGGAATAAGCGTCGGCAGTACGCTAACCTCCTCGCTCCAACGGAACGGACGAGGGTATTGATAGTACCCTTTGGCCGGATTCGAAGAGGAATAGTTACCCCGCACGGTATTTACGAACTTCACCATGTTCCCCAGTTTGGATTCGGGATCGCCGGCACCCGTGCCCTTATCGTCGTATTTAACTTCGGTCGCATCCGCCGGGATATCGAGGATCGTCGTTTGGGCACCGGTTAAATGGCGATAAACGTCGGCCAGCGGGCCTAAACCGTCGATTACGCTGTAGCTTTGGTTTCTCCGGTCGTCGAGATACGCCGCTTTCCCTTCAGCTTCGGTGCGTTTGGCCGTGATCTCAACGACTTTACGAATATTCGCGTCCAAGACCGACTGCTCCAGGATCGTGCCGCCATCCCAGGTCTTCCCCGGGGTCCACAGCTCAAGATAACCCGAGAGCGCCTCGATGGCCGGGTTGGTTTCAACTGTCGCATTTTCCTTTACGTTATTCTTGTACCGATCGGCAAAAGCCCCCGAAGATGCCTCAACCGGGGCCACACTAGTGGGGTACACCTGAGCGGCGACGTTCGCACTCGCCACGCCCGCGCTCCCCAACGGACTTGCCGCCATCAGCGAGAGAAGTAGTGTCGATACGATGGATGTTTTTAACCTTTTCATGACGATGATCCTTCCTCCTTGTTGAATTGCTTGCAAGACCCAAGGTCGCAAACCTACCCTTCCTAATGTAGGGGACAAGTGTTATGCGAGTGTTAGCGGGAGGTTTGCGCAAGGTTAATGCTTATGTAATTCAATTTATATGGTCATTAATCTTCCAACAGCACACAGCCACGGAAGAAATTGGGCGCAAAAAAAACAAGAAGGCGAGCAGTTCAAACCGCTTGCCTTCTTGTTTAAGTTTCTTATGGGCGCGATAACCCTGCCCCGCCCCATTGTATTCGATTTTTCGCATACAAAACGGTGCTAGCCTCCAAAAACACGAAATCTATTCGGTTTTTCATACAGATTCTAGGCCAACGCCCTCCTGATGGGCAATTGTACTTGGTTTTTCATATACATTCCGTTGAAATCGCCGAATTTCCCTCATTATATTTGATTTTTCGCATACATTTAGGACCTAACGCAGCTGACCCTTCGGGCTTCCCCCAGATTCCGCACTGAGAAATCAAAGCCTGCGCATCTGACTCAAGGCCAGATATGGCCTACTTCTTCTTCTTGCCCTTGCCGCCCCGCTTGCGGCCCGGGGCGGCTTCTCCGGCGCCGACAAAGACCCCGCTCGCGGAAGTCTTCTTCCGCCGCGAGCCCTTGTCCTCGCCGGTGCTGCGGTATCCGCGACCGGCATCGCGAGCCACGGCGACCGTCCCGGAGGCGTAGCCTCCCTTGCCGGAGCCGAAGCCAAACGCGGGCGCGCCGTCCGACGCGGCGCCCGGGCCCTCGCCCGCGCCGCTGTCCGCGCGGGCCACGGCGCTGCCAAGCGCGACGCCGCCGCTGCCTTTGGCAGCTCCGCCGCGCTTGCCGCGCTTCCCACCGGGGGCGCCCGCCCCGGCGCCTACGCCCTCGGCGGCGGCGAGGATCCCCGCCGCCGCTCCACCCCGGCCGGGCTTGCCTGCGCCGCGGCCGCCCTTGCCCTTGCCGGCGGCCTTGCTGCCACCTTTGCCCGGCTTGCCGCCGCGGCCACCGCCGCTCCGGCCGCCGTCAAAGGCTCCGCGCCCGCCGCCGAACTCGCCGCGCTGCCGCGGCTTCATGTCGACCATCTCGAAGTCGATGGTATGGTCGTCCATGTTCACGCGCGCTACGCGGATCTTGACCTCGTCGCCGATCCGATAGATCTTCGACGTGCGTTCCCCGATCAGCGCCATGTGCTGCTCGTGGAAATGGTAATAGTCATCCGTCATCGCGCTAAGCCGGATGAGCCCTTCCACCGTGTTCTCCAGCTCGATGAACATGCCGAAGCTCGTGACGCTGCTGATAATGCCGGGGAATTCCTCCCCGACCTTATCCAGCATGAACTCCGCTTTCTTCAGCTGTTCCGTATCGCGCTCCGCCTCCACGGCGATACGCTCCCGCTCAGACGATTGCTGCGCGATATCTTGCATGCGGCTGGCCAGATACTCCATCCGCGCTTCGCTTAACGCGCCGTTGCTCTCGATCACCTCGCGAATCACCCGGTGGATCACCAGGTCGGGATACCGCCGGATCGGCGAGGTGAAGTGCGTGTAGAACTCCGCCGCCAGCCCGAAGTGCCCGGTGCTTTCCGCATCGTATTTCGCCTGCTTCATCGAGCGCAGCATCATCGTACTGATGACCGTCTGCTCCTTCGTACCCTGGATGTCCTCCAGCAGCGTCTGCAGCGCGCGCGGGTGTATTTTGTTGCCTTTCCCGCCTTTGACCGCGTACCCGAAGTTGGCGACAAACGCCATGAAGTTCATCAGCTTCTCCTGGTCCGGATCCTCGTGAATCCGATAAATGAACGGCACCTTAAGCCAATGAAAATGCTCCGCCACCGTCTCATTCGCCGCCAGCATGAATTCCTCGATAATCTGTTCCGCGATCGAACGCTCACGCTTTACAATGTCGACCGGCTTGCCGTTCTCATCGACGATGACCTTCGATTCCTCGAAATCGAAGTCCACCGCGCCCCGCCGCATGCGGTTCCCCCGCAGCTTCAGCGCCAGCTCCTTCATCAGTTGGAACGTCTCGACCAGATCGGCGTAACGCTCCGTTACCTCCGGATCTTCCTCCTGCAGGATTTTGCGCACATTGGTGTAAGTCATCCGTTCCTTCGTGCGAATCACGCTGGTGAAGATATCGTGCTTCACGACCTTCATCTGCTCGTTAAATTCCATTTCACAGGACAACGTAAAGCGGTCCACCTTCGGATTCAGCGAGCAAATCCCGTTCGACAGCCGGTGCGGCAGCATCGGAATGACGCGGTCCACCAAATACACACTGCATCCGCGGTTATAAGCTTCTTGATCCAGCTTGGAACTCTCTCTTACGTAATACCCAACGTCCGCGATATGCACGCCCAACCGGATATTCCCGTTTGGCAGGCGCTCCACATTGACGGCGTCGTCCAAGTCTTTCGCGTCCTCGCCGTCGATCGTTACGATCACCTTGTCGCGCAAATCCCGCCGACCTTGGCGGACGATTTCCGCCTCCTCGATCTCGTCAGGCGCATCCTGCGCCTCTGCCATGACGTCCTCCGGGAACGCCTCCGGCAGCTGATGCTTGCGGATAATGGACAGGATATCGACGCCCGGGTCATCCTTGTGTCCGAGGATCTCGATAACCCGTCCTACTGCGGCGGAGCGCCCCTCCGGGTATTCCACGATTTCGGCCACAACCTTCTCGCCGTCCACCGCCCCGCCGAAGCCTTCGCGAGGGATAAACAAATCCTTGTTGATCCGTTTGTCATCCGGGATGACGAAACCAAACGATTCGTTGTTCTGGAAGACCCCCACTACCTGAGTAACCGCGCGGTGTACGATGCGTACGACCTCGCCTTCCAGCTTGCCGCCGCCCGCGCTTTTCGAGCTGACGCGCACCAGCACGGTATCGCCATTCATCGCGCTCTTCAAGTCATTCGCATGGATGTAGACATCCGGATGATCGCGATCCTCCGGTATGAGAAACGCAAATCCCTTGGCATGGGCCTGCAAACGCCCGCGCACCAAATCCATCCGTTCCGGAACGCCGTAACGATGAGTGCGGGTTAATATAATTTGTCCTTCCTGCTCCAAGCGGTTGAGCATCTTCAGGAACTCTTTGAAATCGCTGGCATCCGTAATGCCAAAATGCTCCTCCAGTTCCTGATACGTCAACGGTTTATACGCGGTTTCCCGCATAAATGCGAGCAGCTCTGCTTCTGTGATTAATTTCAAATGATTTCACCTCAAACCCGGCTTGTCCCTTGGGTTGCCGGGGTGTAATTTTGCACGTGTCTTTCCATGATATTCCTTTACCCGTATATCCCCTAGTATACACGAAATTCGTCATTGGCATCCGTTTTCACCCGGGATTCCCGTGAAATTACATGGATTTCATGAAAAAAGCTTAATTTTTATGAAAATCCAGCCGACAATATAATGGAGGAATTCCACGAATTAGGAGAGGGAGAAGGTATGGAGAACAATAGCATTCTGCAACGACGCAACAAGTTATTCGTCAAAATCATTTGGGGAATGGTCGCCCTCGGCGTCCTGACCGACATCATGATCCAAGTCGACAGCAAAGTCCTGTATACGTTGATCATCGTCGGCGGAATCTGCTGCTCCATTGCGACCTACATGACTTACGCGAACAAAGGGACACGCTACGTCATGTTCGTCATTCCTGTGATCACCCAACTGCTGACGTTTCTGCTGATCTATCATGATCCGGACCCCATTGTCAGCACGTATTTGCTCGTCTACGTATCCATTGGCATCATGACGTTGTATTCCAATTACAAACCGATTATTTTCGCAGGCGTATTGGGTATAGGGATCACCATTTATTTCTTCAACGTTCCCTTCTACCACGATAAATTATTCCCTCGGGAGTCGCTCAGTTATCTGTTGCTGTTCCTGGGATTTCTGACCGTGGCTTTAGCTTTTGCCGCTCGGTTTAGCGAACGCCTGCAGCAGGATGTATTAACGAAGCAGCGTGATACCGCAGAAGCTAAACGCCGCAGCGATGAATTGCTCACGAATTTGCAAACCTCGCTGGACGTATTGGGCCGTCTGAGCACACAGCTGCGGGATAACGTGAACGTCACCGGCTCGATCTCGAAGGAGATTACAACAACCTTTGGCAGCGTCTCCTCCACTCTGGAGCGTCAGACCCTGGGGCTTACGGAAACGACCAAATCCGTGCAAGAGGTTGGCGGGGCCGTGGAGGTCACAGCAGAGATTTCGGCTCAGCTTCAAGCGTTATCCACCGATATGCTTCACAATACAGAGGCAGCCGGGGCGAAAATGAATTCCTTATCCGTACATATTGAGCATCTGCAGCAGGTGATTGCTGGAACGGTCACGCAAATGCAGAAGCTTCGCGATCAGAACGAGCAAATCAGCCAAATCGTCGAGACGATCCATGGGATCTCCACGCAAACGAACCTGCTCGCCATGAACGCCGCCATTGAAGCGGCACATGCCGGGGAGCATGGTAAAGGTTTTGCCGTTGTTTCTACGGAAATCCGTAAGCTGGCGGAGAATTCGCAGAAAGCAACGCAAAGTATTAACGACATTCTGGCGGACGTCATCGGGCAAATCAACAACGTCGCCGAACAGATTACACTTGGCTCGACCGCGATCCATTCCGGGCAGGAAGAAGCACAAGAAGTCCAGAGCTATGTGGAGAAGGTGTCCGGCAATGCCCGGACGGTCAATCAGCAATCCAGTGAGGTTGATCGTTCCGTACGGCAGATGCAGGACCGTTACGGCAGCATCATGGCGGAAATCATGGAGCTGGCTGAAAGCACCGAACATAATATGAGCGCGGCCCAGCAAATTTTGGCGGGCATCGAAGCCCAGGATGGTAAAATCCACGAGATCGTTCAACATTATCAGGATCTCGACACCTTGATTCTCTCCTTGTCGGCCACCGCAACGGGCGAAACCGCAGAGGCGCCTCAAGCGGTTCAATCGGCGTCCGTTCCGTCAGCTAACGCTAAGCAGCCGATCCCGGTTGGTTCGTAGAGATGAAGAAGGCTTGCCCGCGGGCAAGCCTTCTCTTGTATTTAGGTTATGTAGATAAGACCGTTTCTTGATCTAAGCTTTCGAGTGTATCCAAATACCACGCAAAACGTTCCGCATTCTCGTAAAATTCCGCCACATGAATAATGGCCGGTACGACATCGTCCCCTTTGTAAAATTGGCGTTCGCCAACCTGGGACATCGGGACATGAAAGGAGATGCGAAGCGCCCGAAACAACGTGGGCTCGAGCAGCGTGACGTAATGGCGAATCCCGTTCTGCTGAGCAAACAATACAATCGTTGCGAGTAGCCTGTTCAGGTTTCGGCCGCGATACCGTTTGAGCAGCGCCACCTTATCAACCTCGGCGATTTCCCCCGGGTCTGCGAGTAATATGGCCGGATGGTCATCAAACGGCACCAATTCATTTAAGGGCTCGTCCGATCTAGGCACATAGGGCTTGAATTCTACGGTCCCCACCGGTACCCCCGAGGCGTCATAAACGAGGCACCGACCCAAGACGTTGTCGGCAAATTCCGGTTCAAAGCCCTTCTCCATCCAGGCTTCCATCCAAATCGAGTGAAACAAGGTTCCTTCCTCCAGCGATTCCACCAGTTTGTACAATTTCCTTCCTCCTCTCATTGTCTGTACCAAAATTGTAATATTTTTACCTATGGCAAGCCACGAAAATCCTACATAATCTAACATTTATTACTAATAAATTCCTTTCAATATTGTTACGATTTGTTTTCATAAAACAACGCAAAAAAAGCCCCCGTCTCCCGAGGGAAACGAGGACTTACTCTGGCTAGAATTGTTGTAGGTTAGTCCAACACGACAGCAACGACGATTGACAAGATGAAGAAACCCGCTGCCAATCCGACCGTGATCCGTTCAAGAACGAGCTCCATGCCGCGCGCTTTCGTTTTTCCGAAAAGATGTTCAGCACCCCCGGAGATGGCACCGGCTAGACCCGCGCTCTTCCCTTTCTGCAGCAACACAACTGCGATCAAACCGATCGAGAAAATAACGAGCAATACCTTCAGCAAAATATCCATTCAATCCACCTCCTAAGTGAGAAACATCCTTCATCTATTCCAGAAACTCAGATATTTACGATACAAAAACAGCATTATTATTGTACCATAGCGTCCATCGAATAACAACCGTTTTCCCATTGTACCGGTTCCCTTGATCTATCTAAAACGAATGTCCTGCATCAGTCAACGAAGTTTGTCATTATTCCCCAAAAAGCGACGAAATTTGAGTCCTATAGTTCTCTATTTTGTGCCAAATTACCCCTTTTTTTCGTGATAACATGAACTTAAGTCATATTTTCACAAGCACACCAGGAGGGTAATTTATGTTCAAGTTCAAGAAAGAGAAACGTGAGTCCCAAGAGAAGTCCGGATCTTTTCAACGCAAGCTGTTGATGATTATTCTTGCGACCTCTCTCCTCCCGCTCCTCGGCGCAAGCGTATTCTTCGTCAGCTATTTCGGGGACGTCATTACGCAGAACAACGAAGAGTTGGTCCAATCCACACTGGATATGAACATCGCCAAAATCGACGAATGGATCTCGGGCAAATCCAAAGCCGTCGAAAATCTCGTCCAGCAGGATCCGGAGTTCCAGACGTTCCAGCCGGATCGGATCTTCCCGATTCTGAATGTGCTCGAGCAAAGCGATGAACAGTCGGAAGGCTTCAGCGTGATCGACAAGAACGGGACGCTGACGAATATGCTCGGCATGAGCGCCGACTCCTCGAAGAGCCCTTACTTCATCGAAGCCAAGAAGAACAAAGTCACAGCCTACTCCGAGATGAGTTATCTGGAGCCGCTGGACAAGTATTTCATCGCCGCCATGGTACCGGTCAACAATAAGAGCGGGCAGTTCTTGGGTGGTGTCGCCTTCTCCGTTACCCCGGACGTGTTGTCCCAGCTAAGCGGCAAAATCAAGATCGCCGACACCGGTTATGCTTACGTCATCTCGAATACCGGCGTGTATTACAGCTATCCGGACACCGAACGGTTCAACAAGAATATCCAGGATTACGCTAAGACGCCGGCGCTGAAGGAAACCGTCAAGACCATCCTCGGCAATCCGAGCGGGCATGTCACCTACCGCGACGAGTCGGGGAAGGAAGTTATTACATACTTCGGCACAGTGCCTAGCACCGGCTGGAAGATGGTGATTACCGTGCCTACCCAAGAAATTTTCGCGGAAGTGAACAATGCACGCAACCTGTCTATCGCCATCGCCGTTGCCACCGCCATCCTCGTCTTCGTGATCGCCTTCTTCTTGGCACGCCAAATCGTGAAGCCGATCCGCTTAGTCTCCGCCGTCATGAAGAAAGTCGCCGACGGGCAGCTCAGCGAGCGGGTAAAGGTCACCTCGAAGGACGAAATCGGGCAGATGAGCGGCAACATCAACCTGATGATCGATTCTCTGGCGACGATGGTGAAGCAGATCAATCGTACGATTGGGGAGGTCGCCGCCGCTTCCGACGAATTGCTCAATGCCACACGTCAATCAACCGAAGCTACCGCGGAAATCACCACCGCGATTCAAGGCGTCGCCGGCGGTACGGAAACTCAGCTTATGGGCGCGGAGCAGTCCGCACGGGCGACCGAGGAAATGGCCGTTGGCGTCCAGCGAATCGCCGAAGCTTCCGGCAGCGTCTCCGAGCGGGCCGAAACCGCCGCCAGCGAGGTGGAGAATGGTTATGTGCAAATTCAGTCGGCCATTGAGCAAATGGCGCACATTCAATCGACTGCGAATCAAACGGCGACCGATATCGAGCAGCTAACCGCCCATTCCACTGAGATCGGGGAGATCGTGAACGTCATCTCCGATATCTCGAACCAAACGGCGCTTCTGTCGCTGAACGCCTCCATCGAGGCCGCACGGGCCGGGGAGCAGGGACGAGGTTTTGCCGTCGTAGCCGGTGAGGTCAAGAAGCTCGCCGAGCAGACCAGTCAATCGATCGCCCATATCGTCGAATTGATCCAGTTCATCCAGGGTTCCACGTCTCAAGCTGCGGAATCGGTCAAGAACAGCATTGAGGAGATCAATAAAGGCATCCACCGAATGGAAAATGTTGGCGTATCGTTCGGCCAGATTCGCGAGTCGATCCATCACGTCTCCTCTCAAATCCAAGACGTGTCGGCAACAACGCAGCAGATCTCCGCAGGCACCGAAGAAATTGCCGCCTCAGTTGGCGATATGCTAAGCACGGCCAAGGATTCTGCACTAAGTGCGCAATCGGTTGCTGGCTCCTCAGAGGAACAAGCCGCGATTATCAAAGGCATCGAGGCTTCCGCGCAATCGCTAAACCAGCTAATGAATGAGCTGAAGGAGCAAATTCGAGTCTTTAAAGCTTAAGGCTAGACGCGTAATAACCGGCATATTGCCTCGTTAACTACACTACCTTGTGAAAATATGAACAATTCAAAGGACGCCTCGGATCTCAGGCGTCCTCTTCTTTTTTGCTACAATTAACTAAGTTTATATACACGCGCCTCGTAAGGCCGCAAATCCATGCTCCGCACGTCTGCGTCTGCAGGCACATCGTCATAGTTTACGATAAGCAGCTTGGCCGCTTGGGTCTTCTCCGAAAGGATGGGCGATGCTTCTGGTGTCGTCCAGTCAAACCGGGTTGGTTGGTCGTAGAAATTCAACACCACCAATAATTGCTCTTGTCCCAACGTCCGGGTGTATGCATACACCTGTTCATCGTCGGCGTTTATGAGCTCATATCTCCCGTAAACAATCACCTCATGTTGCTTGCGAAGTTCGATCAATTGGCGATAGTAATGGAAAATCGAGTTGTCATCCGCCAGCGCCTGCTCCACATTGATGTCCTGGTAATTCGGGTTGATCGCCAGCCATGGCGTGCCGGTCGTGAATCCCGCATGCGGGCTGCTGCCGTTCCATTGCATAGGGGTGCGCGCGTTGTCCCGCCCCTTGGCGTAAATCGCCTCCATGATTTCCTCCGGCGTACGGCCTTTCTCCAGGTACTCCTTGTACATATTTAACGTCTCGATATCGCGGTACTCGTCGATCGTCTTGAACCGAACATTGGTCATGCCGATTTCCTCGCCCTGATAAATGTAAGGCGTGCCTTGCAGTGTATGCAGCAGCGTGGCCAGCATTTTAGCCGATACGTTACGATACTCACGGTCATTACCGAACCGTGATACAAGGCGCGGCTGGTCATGGTTGTTCAGGTAGATACTGTTCCATGCCTTTCCTTCCAAATCGGTCTGCCATTTAGAGAAGATCTGTTTGAAATCGGTCAACTTCCACGGTTTGCCCCACCATTTACCGTCGGATCCCGAATCGATACCCATCAGCTCGAACTGGAACACCATGCTAAGCTCGCCTCGGTCGGTTCCAGCGAAGAGGGCGGCATCCTCCGGCGTAACATCCAGGGTTTCACCCACCGTCATGATATCGTATTTAGACAAAACCTCGCGGTTCATTTCCTGCAGAAACTCGTGAACCCGGGGGCCGTTGATGCAAGTCCCGCCGTCTGCGCCATCCGGCAACCCCGGCGGCTTGGAGATCATGTTGATCACGTCCATGCGGAACCCGTCGATCCCTTTATCGAGCCACCAGGTCATCATGTCGTATACTTCACGGCGAACCTTTGGGTTCTCCCAGTTCAGGTCCGGCTGCTTCTTGGAGAACATATGAAGGTAATATTCGCCGGTGGCATCGTCGTACTCCCAAGCCGGTCCGCTAAAGAACGAACCCCAGTCATTCGGAGCTTCCCCCTCCTTACCTGGATGCCAAATATAGTAATCCCGGTATGGATTATCCTTCGATTTACGCGATTCGACGAACCAGTGATGCTCATCCGAGCTGTGATTGACGACCAGGTCCATGATGAGCTTCATGCCCCGCGTATGTAGTCCGTCCAGCAGCTCCTCCCAATCCCGCATCGTGCCAAAGGAATCCATGATAGATTGATAATTACTGATATCGTACCCATTGTCGTCGTTCGGCGATTCGTACACCGGGCATAACCAGATTACGTCCGCGCCCAGCGTTTTCAAATAATCCAGCTTAGAGATGATCCCCCGCAAGTCGCCGATTCCATCCCCGTTGCTGTCCATGAAGCTACTCGGATAAATTTGATAGACGACACTTTCCTTCCACCACTTTTTGTCCATAAATAGGTCCTCCTCTGGATAGATCTAATTAGTTTTGCCCTTCACCGTGCTATTTTGCATTTACTAGTACATACAGCAGTTTGGGTAAACGTTTACGTATCGGTGAGCAAGAAATGCGCTCGAAAAATAAGAACATGTAATGGCCTTATTTCTCCAGGGTTCATGTTTACCGCGATAATAGCGGTACTTTTTGTCCTTATTTAGTTGCTCGGGCCATAAATTGCCTCGTATTTATTACCGCTATTTCCGTTGGCAAACAGATCCTGACTTCCTTACTCCCTCGTGCTTACCGTGCCGCGCCCGATGATCTGATGGGGCATGATCTCGCTGCCCTCGGGTTGGCCCGTCTCAATCCGCGCCATTAGCTTGGCCGCAGCCAGACGGCCCATTTCCGCCAGCGGCTGGGCAACGGTGGTCAGCGGCGGATAACACATCTCGGCCAGCTTGAGATTGTCGTAGCCGATGACGGAGAGCTGCTCCGGAACGGCTATGCCCAGGCGCGCCGCCGTGGAGATGACGGCGATCGCCATTTCGTCGCCGGCGGCGAACACGGCCGTTACCTCCGGCGATTGGCGCAGCAGCTGCTCCGCCGCCTTGCAGCCGCCGGCAAAGTGGAAGCGCCCGTCCAGCACGGGCGCCTCACCCGCCGGCAGGCCGTGATCGGCCAGGGCCGCCCGGAACCCGGCGATGCGCGGCTCGCCGGCGATCTCGTCATGGGCCGGTCCGCTGATCATCGCAATCCGGCGGTGCCCCTGCCGGATCAAATAAGCACAGGCGTCGTACGCCGCCTGATGGTCATCCACCTTGACGTAAGGGATGTCGGCATACTCGGACTTCGTGGATACCAGGACGACCGGCACCTCCATCGCCCGGAGCGTCTGATCATACTCCTCTTTCAACACGCCACTCGAGAAGATAATTCCGTCTACCTGCTTCTCCCGCAGTACCTGTAAATATTTCATCGTTCGCTTGCCGTCTTCGGCTGTATTGCATACGACCACACTGTAACCGCGCTCCTGCGCCGCTTCCTCGATCCCATGCAGGATCTCCGAGGAGAACGCGCTGGATACGCTCGGAAACAACACCCCGATCGTCTGAGTCCGCTTATTAACGAGTCCTCGAGCGATTGCATTTGGCTGATACTTTAGCTCAGCCACCGCATCCAGCACCTTCACCCGCGTCTCTTCCGAATAACCCGGTAAATCGTTTAACACCCGGGAGACGGTCGCTACCGATACGCCTGCCAATCTGGCAACGTCTTTAATGGTTGCACTCATGCTTGTATCCACTTCTCCATTCAACGTAAACGTTTACGTTATTCTTCTTCAATATACCGAACTTCCGCTTCAGTTGTCAATGAAAACAGCCAGGTACCTAATTAAGCACGTCTTCGATTCGCTATAGTTTGACATCATACGACATATTTCTGCATTTCTCTCTTTCGCTAAAAAAAAGAAAGTGCTATTCTAAAGACAGAATCCTTCATCACGATAAAGCCTCAAATTATACATACTAAGGAGCGTGCCCTATGCGAAACAGCAATGAAGTCCTTCGTAACTTTATCCGCTACTTCGCCAACATGATCATCCAAGGGGCACTGATGGGAGCGTTTGCTATAACCCTCAGTGCGCTGATTGCCGGCGAGCCCATCTTGACGAGCCGACACCTCGTCTTGATGCTGCTGATCATCGTTGCCACCATCGGTTTTGGCATCCGGAATTTCCTAGCTTATGCCAAGCCTTTTAAGGAAATTGAACGATTCATTTCGCAAATTGCCGCAGGCAACCTGACGCACCGGATCCGGATGGATCAATTGGGCAGCTTAAAGCGTTTCGGCGTGCCGATGGAGGGGATGCGGGAGCATCTGGGTCAACTCGTGCTCCAAGTGAAACAGACCTCAACCGAGGTCAATCTAAAGATTCGCGATTTGCATGAACGGCTCCAATCGAATCGGGAACAATTTGACCAGATCGTTGCGGCGATGGAGGTTATCGCGGCTGCCAGTAAACAGCAATACTCCGCCGCCAAGGAAAGCGCCAAAGCCGTTGAGGAATTGGCTACCGGGATCGGGCATATCTCTGAAATCTCTCTGTCGGTCACCGAATCCTCAAGCGGGGTTGCTTCCATGGCAGAGATAACCCGGCAAGAGATGCTGGCGATGAACGAGCAAATGGGCAAGATGAATCAATCCTTTCGCGTTCTAACCGAAACGATCTCGCAGTTTCTAGGACGCAGCGAGGATATCGCAACTTCTACGGATGCCATCACGGGGATTTTGCAGCAGACGCATATTCTGGCTCTGAACGCGAATATTGAAGCCGCCCGAGCAGGCGAACAAGGCAGAGGATTTGCCGTCGTCGCCACCGAAATCCGCAAGCTGGCTTCCGAGGCGAACCGCTTCGCCGAGGAGATCGGCGAATTGCTGGAGAAGGCCGAGGAGGAATCCAACCAATCGAAGTCGGCCATGGACACGTCCCATCAGGAGATCCAGGCAGGGATCACGGTTCTCGGGAAAACCGAGACGGTGATGCACGATATTCTTACTCAGGTGGAAACGATCAATACCGAAATGAGCGGGTTCTCCGCGACTGGGCAGCAAATGGCGGCCGGAAGCCAGGAGGTGGCTGCAACCGTCGATGAGATGGCGCGTTCCTCCTCGGAAACCACGCGGCATATCGACGACATCGTCATGCTGACGGCGCAGATCCACGAATCCATTCAAACCATGTCCACCGCCGGTGATCAACTGGAGACACTCGGAAGAGAACTGCAAGGCACAATCGAAAGCTTCCGTTTGGATGAGTCGCGGAACTCGGTCGCTTAAACCCGTAGAGCGAGGTTCGTCCCAGAAATTAGTGGAATTGGTCGCGGAAATGTTGCATTTTGTGCAAGATTTGAGCGGTCAAACAGGCCTGTGGATGTGAAATATTGCATTTTCTACAACATTCC
>NZ_JALPRK010000011.1 GCF_023195895.1 Paenibacillus mellifer | reverse complement strand
GGGAGATGGCGCGGCCTGACCGCGTGCGGACGCTCACGCGCACGCGGCCCTCCGGCGGCACTGTCCCGGGTGCCGCCAGCGGAGTCGGGCCCGGTGGGACCATCCGGGCCCTCCCGACTCCTCCCTCGCCACGCTCCTGACTTCTCTCCGTCACTTGCTCCAGTTTCCTGCGGACCTCTACCCCGTTTGCGGAAGCTGTCGTCGTAGCCGATTTCTTCTTGTTCTGCCCTGATCGACGTTGCATCGCCCTTTCGCAAGTCGGGAGGCTTCCGCTTTCTCCCTTACCGTGCTTCTCCTCCCGCCGAGGTGCCACATTTATTTTTACCACCTGAGATCGTTCCTGCATCGATTCGTTTACCTCCGCCTCTATTCGTGCTGCCGTACGCTAATCACGTCTACGAGCTAGCAACCTAGCTTTTCCCTCCTTATATCGTTTACCCGCTATACTTATAGATATGAATTTTGGCGAAATGCTAGAACCCGTTTTCTCCCAGGAGGCAAATTGTTGTAAGAAGTAAAAAATGCA
This sequence comes from Paenibacillus mellifer, assembly GCF_023195895.1. Lineage (GTDB taxonomy): Bacteria > Bacillota > Bacilli > Paenibacillales > Paenibacillaceae > Fontibacillus > Fontibacillus mellifer. The sequence goes on along the minus strand of NZ_JALPRK010000011.1, from coordinate 158,101 downwards.
ACATTTAGCCAGACTAGGTCCGTTGAAAATCCGCAAGCCCGTCCTTCCCCAACAAAAAAAAGACCCGGCTTCCCAGGTCCTTCGCTTATTACTTATCCTTGCACTTCCGTTTTATTCAAAAACGGCGCCGTCTGCTTGTAGGTTTCGCCCCATTCCTTCATCTTCAGGATGATCGGAATCAAGGTCTGGCCGAACTCCGTTAAAGAGTATTCTACCTTCGGCGGCACTTTATGGTACACCTCGCGATGTATGATACCGTCTTCCTCGGGGCACTCCCCGTATCCGTTTTTGCGATCACGCATTCCTGCACCCTGAGTGGATGCACAAGAAGGTTCTATAGATGAAAAAAACCACGCCTCCGGCATGGTTTTCCTCCGTACTCCTATTCCTTTATCCATTAGGCCCAAGAAGGCTGGATTTTCAATACCGGAATTTCTTCTTTTACACTGGCCGAAACCTTCTCCGTTTCCGGAGCTGTCTCCTCCACCGAGATCCGCCAAATATCAGCGCCTAAGCCGGATAACTTCTCCGCCAAATCCACGTATCCGCGGTCGATGTGATGCGTACCGCTGACTTCTGTCGTGCCGTCCGCCGTCAAGCCTGCCAGGATCAGTGCAGCTCCGGCACGAAGGTCGGTGGCGCAAACTTTGGCTCCGCTGAGCTTGCTTCCCCCGGAGACGATCGCGCTGCGTCCTTCCACCTTAATGTCGGCACTCATCAAACGGAACTGATCCACATGCATGAAGCGGTTCTCGAAGACCGTTTCGGTAATGACGCTTGCGCCTTCAGATACCAGCAATAAGGCCATCATCTGGGACTGCATGTCGGTTGGGAAGCCCGGATACGGCAACGTCTTGACGTCAACGGCTTTCAGCGGCTTATCGGCGATAACTCGCACTCCGTTCTCTTGCGCTTCCACCGTTACGCCCATTTCTTCCAGCTTGGAAATGACCGGACCCAGGTGATCCGCAATGGCTCCTTCAACAAAAACGTTTCCGCCGGTGATCGCCGCGGCAACCATAAACGTACCGGCTTCAATCCGATCCGGAATCACCGTATGCTCGCATCCATGCAACCGTTCGACACCTTCAATCCGGATCATTCCGGTTCCCGCTCCGCGGACAACGGCGCCCATGCTGTTCAAATAATTAGCCAAATCAACGATTTCCGGTTCCTTGGCTGCATTTTCAATAATAGTAGTGCCTTCCGCCAAGGTTGCTGCCATCATAATATTCTCCGTCGCACCTACACTGGCAACGTCCAAATAGATCTTAGCGCCGCGGAGGCGGCCGTTCGCTTTCGCTTCGATAAATCCGTGGCCGAGGGTGATCTCAGCGCCCATCGCTTCGAAGCCCTTCAAATGCTGGTCAATCGGTCTAGTCCCGATCGCGCAGCCGCCCGGCAGGGAAATCCGGGTGAAACCCATCCGTGTCAACAACGGACCCATGACAAGAAAAGACGCCCGCATCTTTCGCACCCATTCATAAGGCGCTTCGCATGAAGCGATTTGCCGCGCATCGACCGTAATGACTTCCCGGTCATAGGTAACGGCCGCTCCCAGCGACTCCAACACTTTATTAATGGTCATCACATCGTCTAAAGGCGGCGCATCGCGAATGATGCTAACTCCTTCTTCACCCAATAAAGACGCTGCAATGATCGGTAGCACTGAATTTTTAGCACCGCTGACTTTTACGTTCCCGGCCAAAACATTGCCACCGCGGACGATAAATTTGCTCATCATGGTTCCCTCCGCGCGTTCATTTTCACTTTTTTCCCGATTTGGAAAAAGATCAACCTGTTCATTCCCTAAATTTCATCATACCACCGGTCATTTAAGGCACACAAGGCTCTAATCCTGTCGAAAAAGCGTGTTTTGGCGCAGAAATCGCCTCTTGCCCCGTTTATGGACATGCTCTCGAGTCGTAGTCCTTACTCACCATTGTTGACACAATGAAATGATGTTATTCGACAAATTCCAATGATCAAAACATGTACTTCAACATTTGGGTGTAACCCCAATATTCCAGCACAAAAGCGGCTACAAAACGCCCCAATACTACCGCGAGCAGCAACTGCAGCAGCTTACCCTGCGGTCCCTTCGGGTGGCGAATGAATAGATCCAACTTCAAGTTCTGCAGCGCCCACCAAGACAGCGCAATGCATGCCAAGGAGACGAGGATGGCTGTCAAGCCGCCCACGCCGACCGAAGCCGATACCTGGTCGACCGGATTCATGACTAAATCCCCCATCACATTTATATTTATGCTGCAAGTACCTAAACGGTTAATCCCGATCTGTTACGCATTGATCCAAGATTCACAACCTTGTAATATATATCGGTTATGGACTTGTAAAAATATAGACCTTATATATCATACTTGCCATCGCAGCAATAATCCAGCTTTTCTTCGCCCTGCAAAGGCTTCCAAATTCATCTATTATTTAAATATCAGCGAAACGTCATTCTGCAAGAAAAAACAGGCACCCAGAAGGTGCCCGTTATCCCGCAGGTCTATTGCTTATTACGGTTTTCGCTGGATACGTTGATCCGCGTAACCGCCCGTTGCAGCGCCAACTCTGCGCGGCGATGATCGACTCGGTCCTGGTTGCTGCGAGCCGCCAAACGGCGTTCCGCACGCTCACGGGCAGCAATTGCCCGCTCCAGGTCGATTTCTTCCGGCAGCTCTGCGCTCTCGGCAAGCACGATGACTTTATCGCTTTGCACTTCGATGAAACCGCCGTGTACTGCGATCGTCGTCGTTTCCTTGCCGGTTTTCGCAACCACTGGAGCAACTTGCAACGGTGTGACGAGTGGAATATGGCCTCGCAAGATGCCAAGCTCCCCTTCAAGTCCGCGGACCGTAAGACTGTCCACCTCTTTCGAGTACACCACATGCTCCGGCGTAACGATTTCCAATAAAAAGCTGCTCAAGTTTATCCCTCCTGTTCGTGGGACAGTTCATTTCTGAAGCATCCGGATTCGGCTTGGATTTACAGCGTTTTCGCCTTTTCGACGGCTTCTTCGATCGTTCCTACGAACAGGAACGCCGCTTCCGGAAGGTCGTCGTGCTTGCCGTCCAGAATTTCCTTGAAGCTGCGTACGGTTTCCGCGATCGGCACGTACTTACCAGCGATCCCCGTAAACTGCTCGGCCACGTTAAATGGCTGCGACAGGAAACGTTCGATCTTCCGGGCACGAGCCACCAACGTTTTATCGTCGTCGGACAATTCATCCATACCCAAGATCGCGATGATATCCTGCAATTCTTTATAACGAGCCAAAATTTGTTTTACGCCTTGGGCTACGGCATAGTGCTCTTCGCCCACGATTTCCGGCGTCAAAATCCGCGAGCTGGAAGCCAGCGGGTCCACGGCCGGGAAAATCCCTTTTTCGGAAATTTTCCGTTCCAGGTTCGTCGTTGCGTCCAAGTGAGCAAACGTCGTAGCCGGAGCCGGGTCGGTATAGTCATCCGCAGGAACGTAAATCGCTTGGATCGAAGTAACGGAACCTTTCTTGGTGGAAGTGATCCGTTCTTGAAGTTGACCCATTTCGGTTGCCAGCGTTGGTTGGTAACCTACCGCGGAAGGCATCCGTCCGAGCAAGGCCGAAACCTCGGAACCCGCTTGCGTAAACCGGAAGATGTTGTCGATGAAGAGCAATACGTCGCGGCCTTCTTGGTCGCGGAAATATTCAGCCATCGTGAGGCCCGTCAAGGCTACGCGCAAACGCGCGCCCGGCGGCTCGTTCATTTGTCCGAATACCATCGCAGTTTTCTCGATAACGCCGGATTCCGTCATTTCCATGTAAAGGTCGTTCCCTTCACGGGTACGTTCCCCTACGCCAGCAAATACGGAAATCCCGCCGTGTTCGTGCGCGATGTTACGGATCAATTCCTGGATCGTTACGGTCTTACCTACGCCGGCGCCGCCGAACAGGCCGATTTTACCGCCCTTCGCATAAGGAGCCAGCAAGTCGATAACCTTGATCCCGGTTTCCAGCATTTCCGCTTGCGTCGATAGTTCATCGAACTTCGGCGGTTCGCGGTGGATTGGATATTTCAGTTCGGTAGCGGCTGCGCCTTTCTTATCGATCGGTTCGCCCAATACGTTAAACACGCGGCTGAGCGTCGCTTCCCCGACCGGAACCGAAATCGGCGCTCCCAAGTCGATCGCTTCCGTACCGCGCACCAGGCCGTCCGTCGAGGCCATAGCGATACAACGAACGAGGTTGTCGCCCAGATGATTGGAAGCTTCCAGAACCAGCGCAGACTGGCCGTCCTGCTTCTCAATTTTTATAGCGTTGAAGATTTCCGGCAGTTGACCGCGCTGAAATTCGATGTCAACAACCGGACCCATTACGCTGACAACGCGTCCTTTGTTCATCTTCGTTTCCCTCCTAAAATTGCTTCCGGATCGATTAGCCTTGTGCTGCGTTGGCTCCGGCAACGATCTCCGTGATTTCTTGCGTAATCGCCGCTTGGCGAGCGCGGTTGTACGTCAGGGTTAGTTCATTGATCATCTTCGACGCGTTTTTGGTCGCACTGCCCATGGCGGTCATTTTCGCGCCCAGCTCACTCGCCTTGCCTTCAAGAAGCGCACCAAAGATCAATGTCTCGGCATATTTCGGAAGCAGCACTTCCAATACCCCTTCAGGCGAAGGTTCATACTCATAGCTGCTGGCCAGACCCTCATGCTCAACAGAGTCAAAAGGAAGCAGACGCTCCACGGTCGGCAGTTGGGTAATCGCATTAACGAACCGGTTATAGCAAACGTAGATTTCGTCGAATTGCTCGGTTTCGAAGCCTTGCACCGCCGCATAAGTCAAAGACTTGATGTCGGCGAATCTCGGCGAATCCGAAAGCTCGGTTACTTCTTGAGACACCGGATAGTTACGGCGTTTCAAATAATCTCTGCCTTTACGGCCGATCACGAAAAGTTCGTATTCCGAGGATGAAGCGTGGCGGGTACGAACCATATCGGTCACTTTCCGCAAAATATTCGCGTTATATCCGCCGACCAAACCGCCGTCGGACGTAATCACGATGTAAGCGGTCCGTTTCACCGGACGCGTTACGAGCATCGGATGGCTGACGCCTTGGGAGGCGGCCGCAATGCTGGAAACGACTTCTTTCAGCTTCTCCGCGTAAGGCCGGGAGGCTTGCGCTCTCTCCTGCGCTTTACGCAGCTTCGCCGAAGCTACCATTTCCATCGCTTTGGTGATTTGCCGGGTGTTCTGAACGCTTTTGATCTGACGCTTGATTTCGCGCATCCCTTTTGCCATGATTTCACCACCTTAAAGTTTTGGCAGAGCCAAAACTAGCTTCGTAAGCATTAGCTTAACTTTGACGTGGCCAAAATTCAATTGCATGAATCTATAAAGCTTGCAATATTGAAATGTTCTTACGATCGCTGTTGCTCGCGGATTTCTTGAATTGACGAATTCAGAAATAGTTGAAATCCGCTCACAAAGGCGAACGCTTCGCTTCTTCAGAATCATTTCAACCTTTTGCTTAAGGATTCATTCAACCGTAAAACTTGGCATCCCCAAAGTATTTTTTACACACAGGCGTAAACCGGCTTGCGCTTAGCCAAAGCCGGTTTGTGCCGCAAGACATCTTTATGCCGTTGTCGCGAAACCGCGTTTGAATTGCTCGATGACTTCTTTCAGCTTCGTTTCGTTGTCTGCAGTCAGATCCTTCGTATCGCGGATCGATTGCAGGACGTCGCCATGCTGATTTTGGACGAAGGACAGGAATTCCGATTCGAACCGGCGAACGTCGGCCAAAGGAATGTCGTCCAGGTAACCTTTAACTGCCGTGTACAAGCTGACAACTTGCAGTTCGACTGCCAGAGGTTGGTTTACGCCTTGCTTCAGGATTTCCATCATCCGCGAACCACGGGTCAACCGGGCTTGCGTCGATTTGTCCAGGTCGGAACCGAACTGGGAGAACGCTTGAAGCTCGCGGTATTGAGCCAGGTCCAGACGCAGGGTACCGGCAACCTTCTTCATTGCCTTGATTTGCGCGGAACCGCCAACCCGGGATACGGAGATACCTACGTTAACCGCCGGACGTTGACCGGAGTAGAATAGGTCGGACTCCAGGAAGATCTGGCCGTCGGTAATCGAAATCACGTTGGTTGGAATGTAAGCCGATACGTCGGAAGCTTGCGTTTCGATAAACGGAAGCGCCGTGATCGATCCGCCGCCAAGCTCATCGCTCAGTTTAGCTGCACGTTCCAGCAAACGGGAGTGCAAGTAGAAGACGTCACCAGGGAACGCCTCACGGCCCGGTGGACGGCGAAGCAGCAAGGACAATTCGCGGTAAGCCGCCGCTTGCTTCGACAAGTCGTCATAGATGATCAGGACATGCTCGCCTTTGTACATGAAGTACTCGGCCATGGCTACACCGGCATAAGGAGCGATGTAAAGGAGTGGCGACGGTTCCGAAGCGGAAGCCGACACGACGATCGTGTAATCCAGCGCACCGTGGCGACGAAGGGTTTCCACTACGTTAACGACGGTGGATTGCTTCTGGCCGATGGCGACATAAATACATTTCACGCCGTTGCCTTTTTGGTTAATGATCGTATCGATGGCGATTGCCGTTTTACCGGTTTGACGGTCACCGATGATCAATTCCCGTTGTCCGCGGCCGATAGGAACCATCGAGTCAATGGCTTTGATCCCGGTTTGCATCGGCTCATGAACCGATTTCCGGTCGATAACGCCTGGAGCGTTATTTTCAACTGGACGGAATTCCGTTGTTTCGATCGGTCCTTTGCCGTCGATCGGCTGACCGAGCGGGTTCACGACGCGACCTAACATCGCCTCGCCTACCGGAACCTGCATAATTTGGCCGGTCCGTTTCACTTGGTCGCCTTCACGGATTTCGCTGTAAGGGCCGAGGATAACGACACCGACATTGCTTTCTTCCAAGTTAAGGGCAAGACCAAAAACGCCGTTCTCAAACTCGAGCAGCTCGTTCGCCATGGCGTTCTCTAGTCCGTGGACACGGGCGATACCGTCACCAACTTGAATAACGGTGCCAACTTCGGCCACTTCGATTTCCGATTTATATTGTTCGATCTGACTTTTAATCAGAGTACTGATCTCTTCAGGTCTGATACTCAAGTGTTTCACCCCTATCTACAGTGCTTGTCTTCGAAAAGACTTTTCAAGCCGTTCCAGTTTCCCGGCCAAGCTTCCATCGTACAACGTATCGCCGATTCGCACTTTCATCCCGCCGAGCAGCGATGGATCGATCACATTCTCGATCCGAATCTTCTTCTTCACAAGGGTACCGAACTCCGCAGCAACTTGCTGCTTCTCGTCCTCGTTCAGCGGGTACGTGGTCGTAACCACTGCGTTAGCAAGCCCCAGCGCTTCGCCGGAAATGCTCACATAAGCGTCCACCAACTCTGGCAAAAGCCCGATTCTTCCGCGTTCCACCAAGAGCTTCACCGTCGACACTACGGGTTTGGACAGCTTGCCTTCAATCGCGCGGGAAATGGCTTCCCATTTGGCGGTTTCCGTAATTTTCGGCGAGGCGATGAAATGCTCGATGTCATCCCCAGCCTGAAAAGCAGCCGCCAGCGCCTTCAATTCTTCTTCGACCTCTAGCGTCCGGCCTTCCGCCGCGGCAATTTCATATAACGCCTTGGCATACCGTTTTGCAGCTACGGTCTCGCGGCTCATGAGCGGCCACCGACCTCTTTAAGGTACTTGTCGACCAGTTCGCCTTGAACGCCTTCTTCGCTGACCTCTTTCTCGATCAGCTTGGATGCGATCTTCACCGACACGGCGCCGACTTCGCTGCGAAGTTGTTCCACAGCACGGTTCTTCTCGTTCTGAATGTCGCGTACCGCTTCCTCTTTCAAGCGGGTTGCTTCGTCCTTGGCTTGATCCAGCATTTGAGCGGCTTGCTTGCTGCTCGTTTGCTTGGATTGCTCGATAATGTCATACGCCTCTTTGCGCGCTTGCTGAAGGGCCGCTTTTTGCTCCTCCACAAAGGCAGTTGCCTGCTCGCGTGTTTGCGACGCTTCGCTAAGCTGTTGCTGCACGAGTTCGCGACGTTTCTCCATCACGGACAACAACGGACCGAAAGCGTATTTGTTCAATAAGAAGTATAAAATCCCGATCGCGATCAACGCGATGACGGTGTTTTCCCATACGATTTCCAAACTTAAGTCACTCCTTTCCGAAGCCTATCCGCATTCGCTTATCGCCCTGCCCGGGCTAAAAAGAAGGCGTGGACGGCTGTGGCCTTCCCCGCCATTTCTTTCTGGAAATTCTATTAAGCCTGACCAAAGAACATGAACGCCAGGACCACGCCGATGATCGGAAGTACCTCGATCAAACCTACGCCGATAAACATCGTTGTTTGCAGAGTGGACTTTGCTTCTGGTTGACGCGCGATCCCCTCAACTGTTTTGCTGATAACCATACCGTTACCCAGCGCTGCGCCAAACGCGCCCAAACCTGCTACGATAGCTGCTGCCAATAATGCCATTGCTCCCATTTTGTATATCCTCCTTAAATGTAAAATCAAATTTTTATAGTTCAGTCAGGTTGAAGTCATTCTCCAATCCGTAACTTGAAACTTAGCTTAGCTTAGCTTTGAAGCGTGGGAATCCAAACTCCCCGATTAATGCTCTTCCTCGTGACTTTCGAGGTTCTGCGAGATGTACACCATCATCAAGATGACAAAGACAAAAGCCTGGATCGCACCGACGAAAATACTGAACCCGTCCCAAACCATCAGCAGCGGAACGGAGAAGATCGCACCGACCACGCTCGCTTTAGCCAAAGTCATGATCGTGGAGATCAGTACCTCGCCCGCAAAGATGTTCGCATATAGACGAACGCCATGCGTTAGCAGCTTCGACAACTGCTCAATGATGTTAATCGGAAGGAAAAACGGATACGGCTGTACGTAATGCTTGAAATAATTTTTGGTATTCTTGATCATCCCAAGACCGTGAGATATTACGAATACCAGCAACGCAAGTGCCATCGTCACGCTAAGATCGGCCGTTGGGGATTTCCACCAGGCTACCTCGGCATGAGCTTCCTCGCCCGGGTGCTTCTCGTGTTCTTCCGCAAGCACCTTGGTCACCGAGGTGATTTCCTGACCGAAAATGGTTGCTTTTGCCGGATTATCATACTCTGTGACGACACCAAACGGAAGCCCGAGCATATTTGCGACAAAAATAAACATAATCATCGTCATGGCCAAAGAAAGAAACGGTTTCCCTTTCTTTAAATCCATGGTGCTGGAGATCATGTTCTGAACGAATTCCACCGCCCATTCCAAGAAATTTTGCAATTTCCCGGGATTCTCTACGGATAAGTTCCGCGTCGCCAGGCGGGCAATCACAAACACGATCGTGCAAGTCACCACCAGCATCAAAACAACGGACAGGTCTATATGTAGGCCGCCCAATTCTATGACCGGAGCTTCATGCATGTTTTCTCACCCCCATTCCAAGTTGAATGTTTCAAGCCTCAGGCTTACGAGAAAAACGAATGCCTATAAAAAGAAGCAAAAATTGCGCAAAAACCAGACTGCCGGCAACCGCATACACATTGAGGTGCTGCGGAAATTTCATAGCGGCAAATACCGCCAGAACCGCCAGTGCCGCACGGGTCAGAAACCCCATGTTCAACCGCTTTGAGCCGCCGTTTACCGCGGCATCCAGCACCTGCCGGACTTTACGGCTAAGGTAAACCGCATTGATCCAGCTTACCGCCGAACCGAGCGCTATGCCAAGCATAATGCTTTGATACTCCGGCAATAAAGCGCCTCCGAGAAAACACAGGGCCAGGAAACCAAGGGTTCCGGCTGTCAAAGCACGGCTGTATTTCGACAGCTCATCCATCATTTCCCCCCACAACCGACTTAATCAGAGCGACGATGCCGAGGATGCCCGCTGCAATGCCGATCAAAACGCCCAAACCAATGCCCAGGCCGTTCTTGAACCACAGCTTATCCATCCAGGCGCCAAGGAAGTAACCTCCTACAGCGCATACGGCAAAGTTCATTCCTAAAGCGGTTACCACAGCGACAGCCTTTCCAACGCTGTTGTTGTTTTTACCAGGTTTTGTCGGGTCTTCCATTTCAATCACCCTAATAATCCCAATTTATTTTACTAATTGTGAAGAGATCTTGTCAATTGAGGTTTTTTAGTGATTTAAAGCCTTGAAATGCTAAATTTGCCCTTGCCATCCTGAATAAAACGCATACAGCGTACAGTAATACTGTATACTTTTTTAAGCTCGCGATCAAAACAAATTTTCGTTAGTTTGTGAACTTTCTGTGAAATTCCTCCGGACGCTGATCCGAAAATCCGAAATGGTGACATATCGCATTGACAATTCTTTGCGATGCCTTTCCATCACCGTACGGATTTGCCGCCCGGCTCATCGTTTCATACAAGCTCTGATCGCTGAGCAGCGCCTTTGTCCGTTCATAAACCATCTCCTCATTTGTGCCGACCAATTCCAGCGTTCCCGCTTCGATCCCTTCGGGACGTTCCGTCGTATCGCGAAGCACAAGCACCGGAACGCCAAAAGAAGGCGCTTCTTCCTGCAAACCGCCCGAATCCGTAAGTATCAAATGCGTATGAGGATAGAAGTTATGCAAATCCACTACATCCAAAGGATCGATAAGTTTAATACGAGGGTGACTTCCCAAAGTTTCGTAAGCCGGTTCCCTTACCGCAGGGCTTGGGTGAACCGGATACACGATGGCTACATCCTCGAACTCATCGGCAATTCGCTTCACGGCACGGAAAATGTTCAAGTGCGGTTCGCCTTGCGATTCGCGGCGGTGCGCCGTCATCAAAATAAGCCGCTTTCCGGCGGCCCAGTCCAGCACAGAGTTCGTGTAATTCGGCTGTACTGTATATTGAAACACATCCGTAACCGTGTTGCCTGTGACATATATAGCTGACTCCGGCTTATTTTCCTTACGCAAATTACCAGCCGACCAATCCGTCGGAGCAAAGTGCAGATCGGCCAAAACGCCGGTCAACTGACGGTTCATTTCTTCCGGATAAGGAGACAGCTTGTTCCAAGTACGCAGGCCGGCTTCGACATGCCCCACCTTAATTTGCTGCAGGAAGGCGGCATAACTCGCCAGGAATGTGGTCAATGTATCCCCGTGCACCAGCACGATATCCGGCTTGGCCTCTTTGAGGACACCTTCCAACCCTTGAAGCACGCGAATCGTAATTTCGTTCAGCGTTTGATTCGGCTTCATGACGTCCAAATCAAAGTCCGGGACGATCTTGAAGACATCCAGCACCTGGTCGAGCATTTCCCGATGCTGCGCCGTCACGCAAACGATCGATTCGATCTGCTCGGGATGCTTTTGCAGTTCGAGAATCAACGGCGCCATCTTAATCGCTTCGGGTCTGACGCCGAAGATGGTCATTACCTTAATCTTACCCACCCTACTCAATTCCTTCCTTAATAGAGGTAATATAAAACTAGGCTTTCCATCGCGATGCATACTCACTGAAGTTGATTCGACGTCGAATCTTGAATTCAGCCGGTCGCTCCGTTGCTCACGTAGCCTCCAGCTACGCTCCGCTACTCCCTCCCTAGCTTCATCCAACCTTCTCGACGCTGAAAACCCAACTTTTAATCTTGATTGAAATGGTAATTTAAAACCAGGCCTCCCATCGCGATGCGAGTTCAAAGATGCGATTTCGACGTCGAATCTTGAATTCAGACTGTCGCTCCGAGGCTAACGGAACCAGATGACCTTATTTGACCGAAAACACCAAGTTTCCGATTCTAACGGAACTAGGGGACCTTATTTGCCTGAAAACACCCCAAAACACTTGCCTAAAGACAAATAAGGGCTCTGCGTTCCGTTAGCTTCTGAAAACGCGGAAATTGGTCGAAATAAGGGCCTTGAGTTCCGTTAGCTCGGATCACAAATTACTTCGTGCCGTACAACCGGTCACCGGCATCGCCTAGGCCTGGAATGATGTAGCCATGTTCGTTGAGGTGGCTATCCAAAGCGGCCACGTAAATGTCTACGTCAGGGTGCACATCATGCACTGCCTTGACCCCTTCCGGCGCAGCGATCAGATTCATCATCTTGATCTGGGTGCAGCCGCGGTTCTTCAAAGCCGTAATTGCCGCAATGGCGGATCCCCCGGTAGCCAGCATCGGATCGATCACGATCAGTTCACGCTCCTGAACGTCCGTAGGCAGCTTGATGTAGTATTCAACCGGTTGCAAGGTGTCCGGATCGCGGAACAACCCGACATGCCCGACCTTCGCCGCAGGGAGCAGTTTCAACACCCCGTCCAGCATCCCCAGTCCGGCGCGAAGAATCGGAATGAGCCCTAACATCCGTCCGGAAATAACCTTGGACTCCGCTTCAGCCACCGGCGTCTGCACTTTGATCGATTCGAGCGGGATTTCCCGCGTAATTTCGTAAGCCATCAAAGTAGCTACTTCATCCACCAGCTCACGAAAATCCTTCGTGTTGGTCCGCATGTCACGGATAAAAGTCAGTTTGTGTTGAATTAACGGGTGATCGCATACCACCAATTTTCCCATATTTTTGTTCGTCCCTCCGCTTTTATTGCTAAGTCTTTACTTGCCATCTCGTTCCCATTCTTCGAACGCTCCACAAATCTTGTCTATTATATCATTCCAAGTTGGCATTTTCATCCTCGCTCCAACATGTTGCAAAGCCGTCAAAAAGAAACCGTTTATATATGAAGCAACTCACTTGCATCAGCCCCATGCTATAGGAATGCCTTGACAGTCGGGATACGAATTCGTTATTATGGATACACTTAATCCATAATTAATACTAAGGGAGGGACCGGCCATGCAATATTCCAAAAGCACCGATTATGCACTGCACGCCCTCATTCACCTAGCGAGCGCAGAACGACGCCAGAACGTCGGTATCAAGCCATTGTCTGAGACGCTTGGTGTATCGGAGAGTTATCTGTCCAAAATCATGTCCAAACTGCGTCAGGACGGCATCGTTCGCGCGGTGCCGGGTGTGAACGGCGGTTACGAGTTGGCCCGCCCTGCGGATCAGATCACATTTCTTGAGGTTGTCCAGGTCATCGAAGGTCGGCAGCATTTATTCGAATGTTCGAATATGGAGTCGAATCAACATCGTTTGTTGGCCGAAGAAGAAAGCGACGATCGTTATCAAGCCGATCATGACTCGGAACGATGCGTATGCCTTGTAAAGCAGGTCATGGACGGGGCTGAACGACAACTGAATCAATATTTGCAAGAGCATACCATTCAATCGGTGGTTGACGCAGCCGTTGCCGCCGGAAAGTTCCCTGCGAACAAGAAGTGAGCTAACGACACTTCTTGCATTTTAATTATGGATATTAAAGATCCATGGAGGTGCGAAAAAGATGAATGAAGAAATGTTTGATGCCGTCATCATTGGAGGCGGTCCCGCCGGCTTAAACGCCGCTCTGATGTTAGGAAGAGCCCGCAAGAAGGCTGTGGTCATCGACGAAGGCAAACCCCGCAACCGCGTGACGCGAGAAGCCCATGGATTTCTGACGCGGGATGGGATCCCGCCAGGAGAGCTGCGGCGGGTTGCTAAGGAACAAATCGTCCGTTATCCCAGCATCTCATTTGTCGAGGAAGCCGTTCAGTCCGTTTCAGGGACGGACGGTCATTTTCAGATCACGACCACCCAAGGCCTCACCTTCCACAGCAAGAAGCTGCTATTCGCCATCGGCATGAAGGATCAGCCGCTGCACATTCCGGGACTTCCCGAGGTTTATGGGAAAAGCGCCTTTGTTTGCCCCTACTGCGACGGTTGGGAATTACGCGATGAGCCGTTGGTCATCATTACGAGAGGGGCGGAGGCCATGCATTTCATCCCGCTGATCTCCGGCTGGACGGATCGTTTCACGTTATGTACGAACGGCCCTGATGGGCTGACGGAAGCGGATCGCGAGGATTTGCGCCGGCACGGTGTCCCTTTTTACGACGCAAAAATCCGCTCCATTGAATCCGAAGACGGGATCGTGCGGCAAGTCATTCTCGAGGATGGTACAGCGATCCCATGCAGAGGGATCTTCTTTAGGCCGGACCTGATCATCGGCTCTCCCCTTCCCCAAACCTTGGGCTGTCAGGTCACCGAAACGGGAACAATTAACGTTGACGAATTCGGGAGAACGACTGTGCCGGGTGTGTATAGCGCCGGAGACGCCGTAACGATGCGCCATCAAGCCATCGCTGCAGCTTCCTCTGGGGCAATGGCCGCCGCGGCGCTGAATAATGAACTGAATCTGGAGGCATGGAGAGGGAGAGGGATTGAATGAGCCAAGACGATCATCGACATGCAGCCGTCAGACCAGGCGTCGAGTTGTTATCCTGGCTGCAGCCTGAGCCGGGCGAACGTATTCTCGACCTTGGCTGCGGGAATGGAGACCTCACGGCAGCTATAGCCGCCACCGGAGCCATCCCCACCGGGATCGATGCGTCCGAAGATATGATCCATCGGGCGAAGCAAAGGTATCCCGAGTTGAACCTTCAAACAAGAGATGCTCGGCACTACCGGAGCGACACACGTTATGACGCCGTTTTTTCCCATGCCGCTTTACATTGGATCCAGGATGCCCCTGCCGTCGCGGAAACGATCCACCTCGCCCTTCGGAAAGGCGGTCGGTTTGTTGCTGAATTTGCCGGGAAAGGCAATGTCGCTGCGTTAACCGGGGCCATCCGGCAGTCCCTGGAGACAAATGGGTATCCATGGGAGGGGCGAAATCCTTGGTATCACCCCAGTATCGGGGAGTACGCCAGCCTGTTGGAACGAACCGGATTCCGCGTGACGTTCGCCCGGCACCTCGACCTTCCCACGCAGTTAAAAGGAGAAGAGGCTTTAAGAAAGTGGCTCAACAGCTTTGCTGATTATTTTTTCACCGGGATCCCTGCCTCGGAGAGAGCTCCCTTGTATGACGCCATTGTATCCCTCGCAAAACCAGCTTTGTATAAGGAAGGACAGTGGATGCTGGATACCAGCCGACTTCGCGTTCTGGCGATCAAAGATACGGAATAGAACCCTGTAACCATCAAAAGCCGAGAGCGATGAGCTCCCGGCTTTGTTGTGACAACGTATTAGTATTTCAGGTTCGGGTACAGCGGGTAACGGTCGGTTAACTCGGATACTTGCTTGCGAGTTTTGTCCAACAGCGCTTCGTCTTTTGGCGATTTCAGCACGATTGCGATAATCCGGCCGATCTCCTTCATCGCTTCCTCATCCATGCCACGAGATGTAGCAGCCGGCGTACCGATCCGGATCCCACTAGTGACGAAAGGACTAGTTGGGTCGAATGGAATCGCGTTTTTATTCACGGTGATCCCGATCGAATCGAGCACATGCTCGGCGTCTTTGCCCGTGATGTTCAGGTTGCGTGTATCCACCAGCATCAGGTGGTTATCCGTACCGCCGGAGACGATGTTCAGACCTTCGGCCATCAGCGTTTCCGCCAGAACCTTGGCGTTCTTCACAACATTTTCCGCATAGGTTTTAAAAGAAGGCTGAAGCGCTTCGCCTAATGCAACCGCTTTGGAAGCGATCACGTGCATCAGAGGCCCGCCTTGCGTACCTGGGAATACCGCTTTATCAACCGCAGCCGCCCATGGCTGTTTGCACAGAATCATCCCACCGCGCGGCCCGCGCAACGTCTTATGCGTTGTTGTCGTTACAAAATGAGCATGAGGCACCGGGTTCGGATGCAGTCCTGCAGCTACGAGTCCGGCGATATGCGCCATATCGACCATGAAGAGAGCGCCCACGTCGTTTGCGATGGAAGCCAGCTTTTCGAAATCGATCATCCGCGGATACGCACTCGCCCCGGCCACGATCAGGCGCGGGCGATGCTTAAACGCCGCTTTGCGCACTTCATCGTAATCGATCAGGAACGAATCTTCCTGTACGCCGTACGCCACGAAGTTATAGAACAAACCGGAAGCGTTAACCGGGCTGCCATGGGTCAAGTGACCGCCATGCGCCAGGTTCATCCCCAGCACGGTGTCGCCGGTATTGATCGCAGCAAGGTAAACCGCCAGGTTCGCTTGCGCACCGGAATGCGGCTGCACGTTCGCATGCTCAGCGCCAAACAATTCTTTGGCCCGGTCGCGCGCGATATTCTCCACGATATCAACACGTTCACAACCGCCGTAATAACGTTTGCCCGGATAGCCTTCGGCGTATTTGTTCGTGAGTACGGAACCCATCGCTTCCATTACCGCCTCGCTGACGATGTTCTCGGAAGCGATCAGCTCAATATTGTTGCGCTGACGCTTCAGCTCCAAATTCATGGCCTCCAGCACCGCTGGATCTTGATTTCTCAAATTTTCCATCTTCCATTATCCCCCTTATAATAAATAACCAACCTTAATCGCAAAGCGTGGAACCCGAATCCGGCGGAAGTACATAAACGGCCCGTTCCCCGCCAATCAGTTTCGGACGGGTGGTGGCTGCCGTAACGCGCGCCTGCCCAACCTTGCGCAGCGAAGGACGAAACGGCACCGCCACCCGGCGCAAATGCATACCGATCAGCGTCTCTCCGATGTCGATCCCGGCATGAGCTTCGAGCATTTCCGCCAGGCACGGAGCCGACAAACGGCGATAAGCCGCCGCGGCCATCGATCCGCCAGCCTTCGGTACAGGCACCGCAGCTACCTCCGTCAACGAAAACCGCTCCAGCACCGCACGTTCGACTACCAGCGCACGGTTCAAATGCTCGCAGCATTGAAACGCAACGTCAAAGCCATATTTGACCCGGACCTGCTCTATCCCGGCCCATAACTCGGCTGCGATATCTTCAGCTCCGCCCGTGCCAATTCGTTGGCCCGCCACTTCGCTGGTGCTGGCTCCGACGACCAGCAGCTTCCCCGGACCCAGGTTAGCAACGGCGGCGACTTCCTCCGCGATCGCTGCCACCTGTGTCCGAATCGTTCCGAGCTCTTCACGCTCCATCTGATGCCCGCTCCTTTCTCCACCAACCAAGAACATGTAAACATAGTCTGTCCTTATTATAACAGAGAAAGGCATGCCGCAAACGGAGGACGTTTCCCCTCAACACATGACCACCCAACAAAAAAAGAGCATAACGCAGCTTACGCGCGTCGTGCTCTTTGCCCAGGCGACCGGCCGTATTCTCCGATGCTCCATCGTGGTTTGATCCACTCTTGTCGCCAGTTACATCGGAACTAGAAATTATCTGCTCTTAGAATAAAGCATCAACGAAGCAAATGCAACAGGTTTAATGTCCCTCGCTGCGCTCCAGCTTGACGATCAGCTTCTCCAGCGCCGCCGCAATCTCGGCCGCCGCCCGGTCATAATCCACCCGCGAACCGCCAAATGGATCAGAAATGTCGTAGGCTGGCAACCGTTGCTGCAGCTCATCGAGTCGCCGTTGCTGCGCCGCAGTCCACTCGCAGCCGAGCGCCCGGGCTAACTCCCGGTCCGCCGCCAGGCGCCGGAACTCCTCCAGGTTGGCTAGAATGGAGGCGTCGTCCTCGACGTACTCTTTTAACGTGAATATTTTATCGGCTGTCTCCGGAAATGAATGAACAACCTGTCGCTTATGCCCTTGTGTCAACGTCAGGATCAGATCGGCCCAATCCGCCAATTCGGCATATAAAGGGGTGGATTCAAAGGCATCCGTGATCCCTCGGTCCCGCAGAACCGCTCCCGCATGGTGGGAAATGGTGTTGCCTTTCATGGCGGCCACGCCGGCCGAACGAACCTGCACATCCAGCCCCCGGTCTCGTGCCAGCTTACGCAGCATGCCTTCGGCCATCGGGCTGCGGCAGGTATTCCCGGTACAAACAAATAAGATGCGCATGCCCTTTCACCTCCTGGTTAAGCGGGAGGTATTCCCGCGTTTGGACCTTTATTTTAACACGAATGACCGTAGTTTCAAAAGATGAACAGTAACCCAAAAGCTAGCAAAATCGCACCGCCTGCCGCCTCGCCGTAATCGCCCAGCGAACGTCCCATGCCTCGTCCCATCGCAAGCCCTACCAAAGACATGACGCCGCCAAAAAATCCGAAGGCCAGCACCGTCAGCAGCCAATCTCCATGAAACATCCCCAGCGACACGCCCACGGAAAAAGAGTCGATGCTGACGCTAAGCGAAAATAACAGCACCCCAAACCAGGTCCGGTGGTTGATCGACTGCATCCCGCTGCCTTTGATCGAACTGAGGATCATATGGGCCCCGAGCAGGAACAGCAGCCCCCCTGCGGCATACCGCGCTAGGCTTCCCAACAGCGCGCCGACATATTGTCCCGCCGCTATCCCAAGCAGAGGCATCAGCACGTGAAAGAGAGCGACCATCGTTCCGATGCGGAGCGCGTCCTTGCGCCGGACTCCCTTCATGCCGATGCCGACGCCCAGCGATAACGCGTCCATCCCCAGCGCAGCCGCCATCAGCAGGATCGTCAACAGCTCTCCCAGCCGCTCATAAGCCACCGTCATAACCGAATCCCCTTTTGTCCAGTCTTTTGTACAACCATATGCGGACAGGTTCCGGTTCATGACTTGGCGGAGGAGCAGGATTGGCAGATTATGGTGGAAGACGGTTAGCGACCTCACTGGAGTTAGGCACCCCCTTGGCATTACAATCCCCGCTCGCCCCGCCTGTCTGTGAAATAACGGTAAAAAATGGCGTTATTTTCTCAAAATCCGAGGTTTCCGCAGAAATAACGGAAATTCGTGGCGCTATTCCTCTCCGTAGGAGGCTGGTACCCCAATATCCGTAGAAATAACGACATCAAATACCGCTATTGTCCCAAACGAGGGGCGCCCCCTAAACATAACGCCCCTTTATACCGCTATCCACTACAATCCAACGCCGAACGAGCCTCAAGCGAATATACTAGACTACGATTCAGCTGTCCAACGATTCAGCAGATTAAGTTTAGTCGTTAACTCCACCCGTCCTCCCAGCCGCCAAACAAATCCATCTGGCGCGGCGGAAGCGCGCGAGGGGATTGACCCAGCAGGCCCATCATCTCCAGGGCGTTCACTGCGGCATCTCCGCCGGAATTATTGTTAAAGATCATGCAGATCTCATTCGTTCCTTTGTCGAGTACCTGGTTCAGCATCTCGGTCCACTCCGCAAGCTCCTCCTGCGAATAGCGGTACAACGTGCGGATCTCCCGCCAATTGGATGAGCCCGCTTGACTCCAGCCAGCGGCATTTCGGCCGTGCATCCGAACGATCGTCAGCTCGGCATCCGTCGGCTCCAGCACCGTAGGGACCGAGCCTTGCCCCGCCTGAGGTTCATCGCAGACGATATGAATCCAGCGCTCTTGGCGCATGAAATCCAGCGTACGCTCCTGATTGTCTGCAGCAAACCAGCTCTGATGTCGAAACTCCAGCGCCAAGGGCAAATCCCCCATCCATTTGCGGATCGCTCGCAGCTGACGGACATGCTCCGGTGTGCAGTCGAACCAGGGCGGGAATTGGAACATCACGGCCTTAAGCCGGCCGGCCTCCACGACCGGTTGGATCGAATCCAGATAAGCCTGGAACATGTCGCCCGGCCCGCCAAACAGGGATTTACCCCGGCTATGGCCGGTCATCCCTTGATAGGCTTTGATCACAAACGTGAAATCGGGCGGCGTCTCCGCCAGCCAGCGGCGGTACACCTCATCCCCCAACACGGCGTAAAAAGAGCTGTCGACTTCCACCATATTAAAATACTTCGCATACCAAGCGAGCTTGTCTTTGGCCGGCGTCCGGGCAGGGTATAAATCGTCATGATCCCCCCAGCCGGCCAGGCCGATACGGATCATGTCCGTCTCACCCCCTGCGCTATTCCAAATCGCCGCCGGCCTCGATCACCCGGTGACCGGCGGCTTTCAGCAGCCGGTTCATCACCGCCGAGCCCAGCCCCTCCTCGGGGCAGGCCTCGGCGAGGATGTAAGTGACGCCGCATTCGTCGAAGCGGCGGAGCGCCGCGTAGAGACGGTGCGCCGCCGTCTCCAGCTCGGCCTCGCGGCCGAGCGAAAGCGCGCAGTCGGCGCGGTAGGACGGGAGGCGCTCGTCGAAGGCGAGCACGCCCGTCTTCTCCCCGCGCGCCGCGGCCGCCGCAAGTTCGGCCTGGATGCGGTCCGCCACCCTGGCGGCGGACCCGCGCACGATGCGCAGCACGCCCTGCGGCGCATAGTGCGTGTACTTCATGCCCGGCGCGCGCGGCGCAGCCGCCGGGCCCGGGGCCGCTCCGCCGCCCGCCTCCGCCTCCGGCTGCAGGGCGGCGTCCAGCCGCACGCCCGCGCCGGCGACGCGGGCGAGCTGCTCTGCCGTGATCCCGCCGGGGCGGAGCACGGTGACAACCCCGTCCCGGCCGGCTTCCACGACCGTCGACTCCAGGCCCACCCCGGTGGGCCCGCCGTCGACGATGCCGTCAATGCGGCCGGACAGGTCCTCGCCCACGTGGCTCGCCAACGTGGGGCTCGGTCGCCCCGACCGGTTGGCGCTGGGCGCCGCCACCGGGCACCCCGCTGCGGCGATCAGCCGCAGCGCCACGTCGTGGGCGGGCATGCGCACGCCCACGGTGGACAACCCCGCCGTCACGCGCGGCGAGACGGCGCCTTCGGCCACGGGCAGCACCAGCGTCAGCGGCCCGGGCCAGAACGCCTCCATGAGCCGCCGGGCCGTCTCGTTCACTTCCGTGACGAGTCCGTCCAGCTGGCTCACGTCGGCGATGTGCACGATCAGCGGATTATCGGAGGGACGGCCCTTGGCGGCAAAAATCGCCTCCACCGCCGCTGGATTCCGCGCATCCGCTCCAAGCCCGTACACCGTCTCCGTCGGGAACGCCACCGTCCCGCCGGAGGCTAACACCTCGGCGGCTTCTCTCAGGGCCGCCGTCTCCTCCCCCGCAGTTGGAGCCTCCAATATACCAGCATCGGCAACTTGTCCCCCAGGGGTCGCGAACCCCGTTCCCGGCTCTACTCTCCACCATTGAGTCGACTTTGGTGCCACCTCTCCCAGAGCAGGAAGATTTCCTGCTCTAAGGGCTTTATTTTCAATAGATTGATTTCCATTCATTCTCGCTCATCCCAAACTGTTCGTTATCGATCTATTCTACTATTATACCCGAACCCGTCCATGCGCATAGCCCGTCCCAAAGAAGCCCGCAAAAAAACCGCCCGGATTCCTCCGAACGGTGTTTCTTCCTATGAACCATTAAGCAAATAAACTTGTAATCCAGTTCCAAAATTTCACCAGCATGTCCCACAGAAAGAACCGTACCTCTGTTTGTTCCGGCTCAACCTGAACCGCATCCCCTGAAACTCCGTCAGCCGAAGCTTTTGTTACCGTTGCCGTGCCGGTATCCTTAGCCAGCGCATCTCCGCTCCCGGCGTCGACGAAACACAGCGGCGGAAACAACACGCACCACCAGTTCTTCCCTTTCCCTTCGCCAAGCGTCACGCGCAGCGCTTCATAATCGCCGGCCGGATAAATGGCCCCGCCGTACATTTTCGTCGGAAAAGGGACCGTTCCGAGCTCGACTTGAAAGTCGTAGCTTTTCCCATATTGCTTGAGCGTTTGACCAACTTGTTCCTCGATAGCAGGCAGATGATCGCGGATCACCCGATGAGCCTCATCCAGGCTTTGCGGATTTTCCAGCTCGGCCACCCAGGCATTCATTTGCTCAACCACAGCGTCGCGAACGCGGCGTTTGACGAGCTGATCGCCGGTTCCATCCGAATTCGCCAGAATACGCAGCCGAATGGATTCCTGCGGAATAACCCCCTGCGTGCCTGCCGCAGCGGCAGTATCAACCATTTGTCCCTCCCAGGACATCAATAACATCACAATAGAAAAGAAGAAAAGGGCGAGTTTCTTACGGGAAGGTGTACGTTGGCTCATGATTCCTTGCTCCTAACCAAAACCGGTATTTCAGCAGCTGATGTCTATCATTATGTCCGGTTAAGAGACTTCTAAACCTCGGAATCTAGTAATTTTTTGCCTGCGAAAAATAGAGTGAAGAAATCACCCTATTTCCGCTGATCTCTCCTTTTCGAGCCAAATAAGATGAAACTTTCACCTTATCCCCTCCAAATCCGCTATTAGAGCCACCGTATCCGGAAATAAGCATAAAAAATCACCTTATTTCGGCGGTATCCCGACACCGCGTAATAATAAGATGATCAAGTAACTCTATTCGAAGAACTCAAAATGACCTCACACGTCCTCCGCTCACCCCTGCTTCTCCGGCCGGCGTTTCGTTCTCAGCAGGGCGTAACGCGAAGTTGATGATGACGGCACCGGGCTGTCCTCTTCCTTCTCTTGGCCGTAAATCCGGATGCTCATCGCTACGCCGATGCTCGCCATATTAATCAGCAGCGAGGTCCCGCCGTAGCTGATGAAGGGCAACGTGATTCCCGTCAACGGCATTAAGCCGATGAACATGCCGATATTTTCGAAGATCTGATACAGCAGCATCGCGACAATCCCCACGATTAGGAACGGTCCGCTCGTCTCGCGGCTCTCGAGGGAGATCAGGATAAGCCTGTGGATCAGCACAAAGTACAAGAGCAGCAGCGCGGAGCTTCCAATAAATCCAAACTCCTCGGCAATCACCACGAAGATCGAGTCCGAATACGTGAGCGGCACGCGTTCCGACTGGACGGTCTCCCCTTTCATGTACCCTTCCCCGGTCATCCCCCCGGAAGCGATCGCCAGCTTGGCGTTCCGGGTATGATAAGAAGCGTCCTCCGACGCTTTCTCGGGGATCAACCAGGGATCGATTCGGCTGATCCAATGCTCCCGGCCGATCTCCACGAAGAAGTTGTACACTTGGTCGTGATAGGTCTTGTAGGCGGTAATTCCGCCAAACATCGAACCTGCGAAGATGACGAGAGCGATCAGGGCATGCCAGTATTTAATGTTCCCGATCCACAACATGCCTGCCAAAATAATGACATAACTCAGCGCATTTCCCAAATCGTTTTGCGCCATCACGGCGACAAACGGAACGAAGGTCAGCAGACAGATCGGCACGACATCACGCCAGAACGATAGCCGAGGTTTGCGTTTGCGAAGCAGCATAAACCCGAGGAAGATAACCAGCAACAGCTTGAAGAATTCCGCCGGTTGAAAGCTTTGATTAATGACAGGAATCGTCAACCATCCCTTGGCATTGTAATACGTATTGCCGATAAACATGACGACGATCAGCAGCCCGAAACCGAACAAGTAAAAATAAGGCGCGTATTTGACGAGCAGCCGATAGTCGAGAATGGAGACTCCAAAAAATACGACAAACCCCAGCGCATAATACGCCAGCATGCGAAGGTGGTAGCCATGATATTGGGTATGCGACGTGGCGCTGTACAGCACCGCGATACTGATGACCATGAGCAGCAGCAAGATCAAGACAATGGAGTAATCGATTTTTTTCAGTTTGCTCAGCATGAACATCCTCTTTTCTTTATCTAGAAACCCCGTATCTTTACTTTAAAAGAAACCCCGCTTAACTACAAATGAGCCCTTCGACCCAAATAACGGGTGAAACAAGCAAAAGGTTTCCCCTTCGGGGGTTATTTTTACCCGGAGACGGGTTTTCTCTCGTCAACACGCAAAAAAAAGAACGCCGACGAAAACGTCGGCGCCCGAAATGGGGGTCGGGATAGGGAGGGGAAAATGGGGGAATGAAGGTTAAACGAGTTAAACGAATTAGACGGGAGTGATGAGAGTCAAGACACCCGTGGCGGCGGTCAGCGCGAGAATACCGATGGTTTGAATGTTACCCAACTGAACGGTAAACGTGCTGCCTTGAGTCACGGTCTGAATAAAATCCGGCGCGTTGTACCGGGTAATACGAAGTTCGACGTTACCCAGCGTAGCCGCAACCGTAACGATCCCGGTTGGGCCCAGCGGGTCGGCGGCCACGAAATAACCTTGGCCGACGCCCGCTGCTTGCGCATACGGATACGTCAGTGTGAACGCCATGTGGAATCTCCTCCTTTCGGTTTGAGATACCACATTCTATGAAACTACCCTTTCAAAGTAAGCGGCTTTTGGTTGAGGCGCTTCACCTATTTTCATAGAATCGCGCGATAGCGGAAGTTAACGTGTCCGCGCGATGCCCAGCACGTGGCGGTCGATGCCCGCGAGATCGGGAACCGTCACGATCTCGTCCCAATGGCCGGCGGCGCGGAGCAGTTCCGCAACGTCGGCGGCCTGGCCTTGGCCGAGCTCGAAGCCGATCAGGCGAGGCGGCCGCGGCAGCAGCGCGAGCTGCGCCATTAGGGTCCGGTAGGGCATGAGCCCGTCCGGACCGCCATCCAGCGCGCCGCGCGGCTCGAAGTCCCGCACCTCCGGCTGCAGGTGCGGGATGTCCTCCGCCGGGATATACGGCGGATTCGACACCACGATGTCCAGCGGCTCGCCGGCAAACGGTTTAAGCAGGTCACCCTGCTTGAACGTCACAGCAAGGCCGAGCCGCCGGACATTGTCCTGCGCCACCGCTAAGGCGTCGGGCGAGATATCGCTCGCCGCGACGCGCCAGGCTGGGCGCAGATGAGCCAGGGCCGCGGCGATCGGGCCGCTGCCCGTGCCGATGTCGGCGGCGTACGGCGCGCCGCCGGGCCACAACGCATCGCCTTCCAACGCGATGCGCTCCACGAGCAGCTCCGTTTCCGGGCGGGGGATCAGCACCGCCGGGTTGACCCGAAAGGTCAACCCGTAGAATTCCTGTTCCCCGATGATATACTGCGCTGGCTCGCCCGCCACTTTGCGGCGGATCACCCCTTCCCAGGCGTCCTGCTTGTCCGCCGGGAACGGCTCACGAAGCGCGGCCAAATACGCCGCGCCCGCAAGGCCCAGCACATGGCGGAGCAGCAGCTCCGCGTTCGACTCCGGCTCTCGCACGCCAGCCGCCGCTAAAAAAGAAGAAGCCTCTTTACGGGCTTCCCAAATCGTCATTGCACCGGACATCCGGTATCCTTCGTTGTGCAACACGTTATTCTCCTTTATCCATCAGGTCAGCTTGTTCGGCAATCGTCAATGCCGATACGATCTCACCGATCTCACCGTTCATCACCTGGTCCAGCTTGTGCAGAGTCAAGCCGATGCGGTGGTCAGTCACCCGGCTTTGCGGGAAGTTGTAGGTCCGGATCCGCTCACTGCGGTCCCCGGTGCCGACCTTGCTCTTCCGCTCGCCGGCGTATTTCGCTTCCTCTTCCTGCCGCTTCAGATCGAAGATCCGGGCGCGCAGCACCTGGAGCGCCTTCTCTTTGTTCGAGTTTTGCGATTTACCATCTTGGCAAGTCGCCACGATCCCGGTAGGAATATGCGTCACGCGCACGGCGGATTTCGTCGTGTTGACCGATTGGCCGCCCGCTCCGCTGGAGCAGAACGTATCGACACGGATATCCTTATCGAGAATTTCAATATCCACGTCCTCTACTTCAGGCAGTACAGCCACCGTTGAGGTCGACGTGTGAATCCGTCCGCCGGATTCCGTCGAAGGGATACGTTGCACGCGATGTGCGCCACTTTCGTATTTCAGCTTACTATATGCGCCCCGGCCGTTAATCATAAAAATGACCTCTTTAAAACCGCCCAGGTCGCTTTCATTCATGTCCATAATATCAATGCGCCAGCCTTGGGAATCAGCATACCGCGTATACATCCGGTACAAATCGGCGGCAAACAAAGCCGCTTCGTCCCCGCCAGCCGCACCGCGAATTTCCACAATGACGTTCTTATCGTCATTCGGATCCTTCGGCAGCAGCAATACGCGAATTTTCTCTTCCAGCTCCTGGTGGCGTGCGCTGAGTTCCTCGATTTCCATCTTCACCATTTCGCGCATTTCATCATCCAGCTTCTCGGCCTGCATGGCTTTAGCGGCTTCCAGCTCTTCGACGACATTCTTATATTCGGTGTACGCCTCATAAGCCGGCTGTAAATCCGATTGTTCTTTGGAGTAATCCCGCAGACGTTTCGAGTCGTTCGCCACGTCCGGATCGCAAAGCAGCTCACTCAGCTTCTCATAACGGTCAGCCAGGGATTGTAGTCGGTCCAACAAGGGATGTCACCTCTCTTCATTCAATCACTTTATCTGATAAAAAGCCGCTCATCCGCAGGCTTAGTATTTCAGGGATAAACGACTTTTTATTATATCATGGAACCCGTGTTTTGGCTAGGCCGCATCCGCCCTGGAATCCCTGTTTCATCCTTGGATCTTTCTACCAAAAAAAGACGCCGCGTAGGCGTCCTTTCTTGGCTTTCATGAAAGATAAATCTTAAAGGTCAAGCGGACGGCCGCTATTCCCCGTCCCATCCGCCTCTGGTTTTGCAAATTCCGCGGTTGCACGAAAAGCACTGATCTGTTCAACCAGTGACTGCTCCAGCTTGGCATTCCAGTCGCGAACCAAGCCCGGCAGCAAGCAAGCATCGACAATAACCCAGACGGTCAGTGCCAATCCAAATAGGATAACCGGGATGAGCAGAAGCAGCGAATAGGCCGTTTCGGGTGAATCTACGCTTTCGATCCCGGCTGCAATGGCGAACACAAAGTAAAGTACGAACGCCAGGATAAATAAGCACAGCTGCACGACCCCGCTGGCAATCCGCTTCAGGTAGAAGCGATGCACGCCTAAGTGACCGGCCAGCAGCATCAGGTAAGCCAGGCCCAACGATTTCTCACGCTTATTCATTTCCGAGTTCAGAAGCAGCAGTTCGCTCGTGGTCAAATCGCCTTTGGTCAGCATAATTAGATTGGGTACTCCGGAGATCTGCCGCGATCGTAGAAGATCCGATCGATGACACGGTTCTCCACCTCAGCGTTGTGCTGTTTCACCCAAGAGTGCACCAGGAAAGCGTCCACGATCCACCAGATCCCAGTGACGATCAGCCCAACGACCGTCAATGACAAGATCAGCTGAGTTACAGCCGTCCCGATTTTTCCCATGTAGAAACGATGGCCCCCAACGACTCCGAGGAAATACCATAGAATGTAAGCAACAAACATGTTTTTCCCCTGGTTTTTCACCTCGGATTCCAGCAGCAGCAGTTCCCGGGTATCCAATTGGGATTTGCGGTGCAAGGCGTAATCCATACTCATTAAAACTCCCCCTAGATGTAAGAAAAATAAAAACTTGAATTAAGTATACAAACTCGTTACTATGAAAACAATGCAAATTTTTCCCAAGTATACATCTTTCTTTACCAAAGTTATGCCGGACTCGCCTCCATTATTCACCCTTTTGAATATAAGAAAATAGTGCAAATCCTAATAAAACTGCCCCAAGTCTCGCAGACACCCTGCGATTCTTGGGGCAGTAATTTCATACCGTTAAAAAACAAGTTATACGTTAAAGCGGAAATGCATGACATCGCCGTCTTGAACGACGTACTCTTTGCCTTCCAGGCGCAGCTGGCCGCGTTCACGCGCTGCGTTCATCGAACCGGCGGCGACGAGGTCATTGTAAGAGACCACTTCGGCGCGAATAAAACCGCGTTCGAAGTCGGTGTGGATGACGCCCGCCGCTTGCGGCGCTTTCGTCCCTTTGCGAATGGTCCAGGCGCGAACCTCCTGCACCCCGGCCGTAAAGTACGTGTACAAGCCAAGCAGGCGGTAAGCCGCTTGGATCAGGCGATCCAAACCGGAAGCGCTCAGACCGAGCTCCTCCAGGAACATCGCCTTGTCTTCGCCATCCAGTTCGGCGATCTCCGCCTCCACTTTGGCGCTGATCGGTACCACTTCAGCACCTTCGGCTGCAGCAAATTCCTTGACCTGTTGAACAAAAGGATTGCTGTCGGCCTCGGTCACGCCATCCTCGCTGACATTGGCCGCATACAACACCGGCTTCAGGGTTAACAGGTGCAGGTCACGTACGATCAGCTTCTCCTCTTCGTTCAGCTCGATGCTGCGCGCCGGTTGATCGTTATAAAGCGCCTCCTTGATCCGTTCCAGGACCTCGACTTCCTGGGCGTATTGCTTATTGCCGCCCTTCATATTTTTCTTGGAGCGTTCAATCCGTTTCTCCACGCTCTCCACGTCAGCCAAGATCAACTCCAGGTTAATCGTTTGGATGTCGCTGATCGGATTGATTTTACCGTCCACATGCGTAATGTTCTCATCCTCGAAGCAACGGACCACATGAACGATCGCATCCACTTCGCGAATATGGGCCAAGAACTTGTTGCCAAGGCCTTCGCCTTTGCTCGCGCCGCGCACCAAACCGGCGATATCAACAAATTCAAATGCCGTTGGAACGGTGCGATTTGGAACAACCAATTCGGTCAGCTTGTCGAGACGCTCGTCCGGCACCTCCACCACGCCGACGTTCGGATCGATCGTACAAAACGGATAGTTGGCGGATTCGGCCCCCGCCTGGGTTATCGCGTTAAACAATGTGGACTTCCCCACGTTCGGCAAACCCACAATGCCTGCTTTTAAAGCCATATGATTGACAACTCCTCATTCATGTAATTGCTCATCTTCCTTCAACCATAGTAACGATACGCCAGGAATATTTCAAGGATAACGATCTCCCGCCGCCTCCGGGACCATAGCTTTAGCCACGATCCTCCAAGGTTTTGCTCATCTGGATATCCGTGACGATGTAGCCCATCTTTTGATACAGCTGATAGGCACGCTGATTATGACCAAACACATGAAGACCGATCGTCTTCAGCCCCAGCTCGCGCACCTTCTCTTCCAGCGCGGTCATTGTCGCTTGACCATAACCTTTGCCTTGGAACTCGTCATAGATCAGAATATCCAGGATAAATGCAACTGGGCCTTTCTCTTGCTCCATCACATTAAACCAGAGATGACCGACTGGATTGAGTTGTTCATTCTCCTTAACGCTGAACAGATATGCCCCTTCCGTCTCCTGATCATCCGGGAGGAACCGCCGGAATGCCGCTTCGGATAGCGCAGGAGCATCCTCGGCCTTCCAGGCACCGGCTGCGACTTTCTCTTCCGCATATTCGCGGACCGAGCGGCTGCGAAAGACCTGGTATTCTGATTTCGACATTGGAATCAACTGCACCATAGATATCCCTCTCTTTGCGGATCCATCAAGGATCGTAGTGATCTTTCCCCTAACCAAACGGGTACCAAAACCCCGGAAACAGGCTGCGTTTCAGCCAAATTCCAACAGCCAGCAGAATAACGCACAACAATGCGATCAACTTGTCGCCCTCCGTCATCACCTTGCCCATGTACCAGGTCCTCTGCGGTTTCGTTCCGAACCCGCGTAAATCCATGGCGTCAGAGACCGATTCAATATGCTGCAGGGAGGACTGCAGTAACGGCACGACCGCCTGCGTCAGATTCCGCGCCCGCTGAAGCAGTGTGCCATCGCCGCGGGAGATGCCCAGACCGCGCATTTGCAGCGCGTTAAGGATCGTGCGGAACTCTTTTGTGAGATCGGGAATATAACGAAAGGCAATGCTAACGGCATATGCCAGTTTATAGGACACCCCCAGCTTATGTAGACTGGCGGCAAAACGACTCGGATGCGTCGTGAATATGAACAGCAGCGTAATCGGCAGTAACGTCAGATATTTAAACGACAAAGTCAGTACGTAAAACAACGTTTCCGTATTCACGGTATCGTATCCGAGCGGGATCAGCGGCGTATCGCTCTCGGTCAGCGTCGTACCGAATCGGGGGGTGATTAGCAGAATGAAGACGCTGTTGACGACGGTAAAAATCGTGAGCGCCCAGAACAGCAGCGCCATTTTTCGGAACGGAACCCGGGCCAGCAGCAGCATTGAGACTCCGACAGCCAGCATCACGGCGAATACGCGCAAATCCATAAACAGGAAGGTGACGACCGTCCAGATCAGCAGCAGAATCAGCTTGACCGCTCCGTCCATCCGATGAAAAAAGGAGTCTCCCGCAACGTACAACCCACTCGCCTGACTCATGCTCGTTTCACCTTCTTCTCTGCGGCGATAAAAGCTTCGACGAATCGCGAAGGCGAAGCTAACCCCTGGGCTCTAGCAAAGCGCGCCAGACTCGTCTCCCGCAGGTTGGCCCGGGAGGTGATTTCCCCGTCAGCTAAAATCCGGGCTACCTCATCCTCTGCGATCACCCGTCCCTTCGCCATCACCACCGCTCGGTCCGCATATTCCAGTGCTAAGTGCATGTCGTGCGTGATGAACAGAAAAGCCATTCCCTCCGCGGCTAGTCGGTCGATGAATTCCATAAATTCGGTATAATGCCGGTAATCCTGTCCCGCTGTAGGCTCATCCAAAATCATCAATTTCGGCTGCAGCGCCAGGATGGCTGCGATGCTCAGCCGCTTCTTCTGCCCGAAGCTGAGCGCGGAGACCGGCCAGTTCCGATACGGATACAGGCCGCAGATCTGCAGCGCTTCTTCCGTCCGCCGCTCTTGCTCGGGTTCAGGTACGCCGCGCGCAGCCAAGCCGATGCGAACCTCGTCCCGCACCATATGTTGCGTCAGCATGTGATGGGGATGCTGCATCACATAGCCGATTTCTTCGCCGCGACGACGGACCGACCAGCCGTTGATCACCTCTCCGCGGAGGCAAATCTCGCCGGTAGCGGGCTTAAGCAAGCCGGTGATCAACCCCGACAACGTCGATTTGCCGGCCCCGTTACTGCCAAGCAGGGCCACCGTTTCACCCGACCGGACGATCAGAGAGACGTCCGATACCGCATTCGTGCCCGGCTCGTAGGCGTAAGACACACCCCGCAGCTCAAGTAGCGGATCGCCGAGGCGGCCTCGTGCGACCGAAGGGACAGAGGCTGCCCATGCTTCCAGTCGTTCTTTCAACTGCAAATCGCTAAGTCCCGGCGGCCCCGGTTGCTCCGATCCGCCCTCCGTCTGCTTAACGCTCTCTGGGCGGGTTAAGCCCGCAAATTCGGTCAGCGGTAAGCCCGCATGGCCCAGCGCCTCCAGATACAGCGGCTGGCGCAAGCCATACCGAGGGAGGACCCCCGCCGCGAGCAACTCGTCCGGCGTTCCCATCGCCGCGATCTCTCCCTCGTTCATAACGACGATTCGATCGATATGCTCTAGCAGCACGTCTTCAACCCGATGCTCGATGAGAATCACCGTCTTTCCTTGGCTGCGGTGGATTTCATCGATCAGCCGCATCGCCTTGGCTCCGCTGGCCGGGTCTAGATTGGCAAGCGGTTCGTCGAACAGCAGAATATCCGCTTGCGCCGACAATACTCCAGCTAAGGCCACCTGCTGCTTCTGCCCGCCGGACAACTCGTGGGGCCCTTGCGCCTCATAAGCCTGCATCCCGACCAACTCCAGTGCGGAGGAGACAGCCGCTTTCATGGCTTCTTGCGGGGCGGCTTCATTTTCCAGTTGGAAAGCCACGTCCTCCCCGACCGTTTGGCCGACGAACTGGGCGTCCGGATTTTGCAGGATCGTCCCGACCCGGCGGCTGCGTTCGAAGATCGTCATTCCCGAGGCGTCTTGCCCGTCCAGCAGCAATTGACCAGACATTTCACCGCCGTACGAAAAGGGAATTAGCCCATTGATACAATGGGCTAATGTCGATTTTCCAGAACCGCTGGGGCCGGCGATCCATATTTTCTCCCCGCGTGCGATCTCCAGATGGATATTCTTTAGCGTAGGTTCGCTTTGATTTTTGTAGCGAAAACTGAACTGTCGGAAAGTTATGACTGCTTGCATTTTCAGTAAGCTCCTATCTGTCCACGCTTAAATTCGAGTTGTTGCGGTTACGCTTCACGTAAGCCAGCACCGCCGGCAGTCCCAGAATAAGAAACACGGCTAAGTTCGCCAGCCCTGCAGAAATGACCTGAATTGCGATTTTGTCGTTAGGTTCGCCCATCACCAGGATGTCGAAATACCCGGAAAACGCCAGCGAAACGAAGATCCCCACGATTCCATATACGACGAACCAGGCCACGTGGTTTTTCTTCATCTGTCCTTCCTGGGCGTTGAAATCCTTAGCCAAATAAATCAGGCCCATAAAAGCTGCGGTGATACCCGAGCCCAATGCCCAGCCCCACCAAACGGTACCGCTCGTAATCAAATCATTGATGACATGCCCGATAAATCCAGCGATAAAACCAACGATTGGCCCAAACAACGCGCCGAAGATCGCCAGCAAAGCAATAGCCGGGCGCAGCTGCGTATCCGGTGCAATCGGGATGCCGATCCAGCTCGTTGCCCCGTACAATGCGCCCCCGATCCCGATGGTCACCACCGTCCTCGTGTTCCACTTCCACAATGAAGATTTCATTTCCAACTCCCCCTCTGCGTCAATGCCCAACCTAATTTCGGGCTCTACCGTCGAATATGTATGAACCGGTTTGCCGTCCTAGCGGACCGGTATTTACCTACAATATAAGGGCTAACCTGTCGAATTGCAATGAAATTCTTACTGGTTTAGTTGGATTTAAACGGAGGGCCATATTCGTTTGTCCGGCCCTTTTGACCATTATCCCTATTAATCAGGTCACGGAAAAGCCCACTATCTTAAACATTATCCCGTTGGCTCAGGGTACTGAGAAACCAGCTAACCAGCCCATTCTCACGTTGAATCAGAGTACTGAGAAACCTACTAACCTGCCATTATCCCGTTGACTCAGAGTACTGAAAAACCTACTAACCTGCCCTTTATCCCGTTGACTCAGTCTATCTGGTCTATCTGGTCTATCTGGTCTATCCAATTTATCTGATCGATCCGATCTTATCCGATCTTATCCAATTCCATTTACCTCAATATGTCTCCGCTAAATTCTTCCCACTTCTATCCCCCACCCGCTTTCCTGAATAAAGGGGATAATCGTGCAAAGAGCCGGCCAGGACCCCCAAACGGTCCGCTCCCGGCGCGTCCCGCTCTATCTTGCCACCGCAGGCCGCGCCGTAGCGCCGAACCGGGGCCGCCTCTACTCGCGGCGCACGAGCCGCGGCGTCCCTCGCAGCGCCGGAATGCTCCCGGCGCCAATGCCGAACATGGCGGTGCGGAGCTCCAGCTCAACGCGCTCTAGCAGCGCGTCCAATCGCTCCTCCGAATGCACCGCTGGTTCGAGCAGCGCCCGGCCAAACCCGGCCAGATCCGCGCCAAGCGCCAGCGCTTTGGCGGCGTCCACGCCGGTGTTCAGGCCCCCGCTGCCAATCAGGGCGGCGTCCGGCAGCGCCGCCCGTACTTCGCGGATGCATTCGGCGGTGGGGATACCCCAATCCGCGAATGCTTCCGCTGCCGCGCGGCGCACAGGGTCGCTGCCGCGGAACTTCTCGACCTGGCTCCACGAAGTGCCGCCGGCGCCTGCGACGTCGATGAAGGCGACGCCCGCTTCGCGCAGTCGTCTCGCCGTAGCGCCGTCGATGCCCCAGCCGACTTCTTTTACGCCAACCGGGATCGGCAGCTCGCGGCAAACCTCCTCGATCCGCTCCAGCAGCCCGCCGAAGTTCGTATCTCCCTCCGGCTGGAACACCTCCTGCAGGCTGTTCAGATGCAGCACGAGCATGTCCGCTCCAGCGATCCCCACCGCCCGCTTGCAATCCTCCGGCCCGTAGCCGTAATTGAGTTGCACCGCGCCTAAGTTCGCAATGATTGGGATGGTCGGCGCAAACCGCCGAATGGCGAACGTTGGGGCCAGCTCGTCCCGCTCGACGGCAGCCCGGACCGAGCCGACGCCCATGGACCAACCGCGCCGTTCCGCCGCTTCGGCGAGACGTGTGTTAATTTCACCGGCTAGTCGGCTGCCGCCGGTCATCGAGCTGATCAGCAGCGGTGTGCGAATTGAGGCGCCGAGAAACGCCGTTTTTAAGCTGATTTCGGCGAAATCCAGCTCTGGCAGTGCGTTATGGCGAAAACGAAACTTTTCGAACCCGTTGCGGATACCTTCCGCATTCACTTGCTCCTCCAGACAGAGGCGAATATGCTCCGTTTTGCGTTCCGATGTTGGCTCCATACCGTAGGACCCTCCTTTACCTTATACCTCCACCGCTACAGTAGCGGGGACAACAGCCGGGCTGCGGATTCCGCGAGGCGTACCGGGATTTTCTTATTCATAAAGTCATGCTTGTCGATTAACTTCGCTGACAGCAGATCACGTTCGAAATTGTTCACGACCTTAGCAACACTGTCGCTTTGCACCAAGAGCGCGTTGACCTCGAAATTCAGGTGGAAGCTGCGCATATCCATATTGGCCGTACCGACCGTGGCCACTTCCCCGTCCACGATCAGCAGTTTTGAATGCAGAAAACCTTTTTCATACTCGAAAATTTTCACCCCAACCTCCAGCAGCGAAGGGAAATAGGAGTGGGACGCCAAGAAAGGTAACCATTTGTCCGGTTTAGCTGGGAACAGGATACGCACGTCGATCCCCGATAATCCGGCCACGCGCAGCGCGGTCAGGATATCCTCATCGGGTATAAAATACGGCGTCGCCAGCCACACGGACTTCTTCGCCGATGAGATCATCGCAAAGAAGATATTCTTAAGCGTCCGGCTTTCATTGTCCGGACCGCTTGGTACGATCTGTACCGCCCCGCTACAGCCTTGTTCAAGCTCTGGAGACAGGTAGGCGAGGTCCATGATTTTCTCCCCAGTCACGTATTGCCAGTCCTGCAGGAAAATGATCTGCAACGACCGGACCGCCTCCCCTTTGACCAGCATGTGGGTATCGCGCCAGAAACCGTAGGTTTTGCTTCGGCTCAAATATTCATCGCCGACGTTAAGGCCGCCGATAAATCCAGTATTTCCGTCGATCACTACGATCTTGCGGTGGTTGCGGTAATTGACTCGGCTCGACAGGGCCAAAAAACGCATCTGCCCGTAAATGCCAACCTTGACCCCCGCCTCCCGCAGCTCGGCGATAAACGACTTAGGTAGACCGATGCTGCCGACGGCGTCAAACATAAAACGAACTTCGATACCGGCTCGTGCCTTCTCCATCAGCGTCTTCTGGATTTCCCGCCCGATATCGTCGGCACGGTATATGTAGTATTCCATGTGGATATGGTGTTCGGCTTTCTTAAGCTCGCGCAGCAGATTAGTGAAAGTCTCCTCCCCGTTGGTCAGCACGTGCGTGCGGGTCGCCATCGAATAAGGCGTACGAGCCAAACGTTGCGACAGATGCAATAGGCGCTGTTGGCCGGGGCTGAACTGCGACAAGTCGCGGGGCAGCAGGTGTCCGCTGCGATCGATCCGCTCATAGCTGAGGCGGTCTTGTTCCGCTTTTTTATCGAATTTGCGCCGTTTGAAATAGTTTTGTCCCAGCAAAAAATAAAGTAAAAGCCCAACAACCGGCAACAAAGCGAGCACGATGATCCAGGCCACGGTGCTGGACGGATTGCGGTTCTCCATAAATATGGCGAGGCCGATCGTGATAACGGTCAGCGTTTGAAAAATACTAACGAGTGTACCGCCGAATTTACCGAAGACGCCAAATCCGAAATAATAGAAAGCAAATAAAATCGCGGCGATGATAATGATTTGAAGTCCCCGTCTCATCGTTGTACTCCTTCTTTTTCTATATGATGCATGATTATATTCTACATGAACGTTTGAATTCTTCCTACTGGTGAGAGGGAAAAATGTCCTTGCGCGCAGATTTGTATCCGTATGGGCTTTGTACTATAATCAAAAATGACCATCAAGTCAAAACAAGAACCCATGAGTCAGAGAAAGGGGGTTCGGTCCTTTTTGTCCCAACCATCCATCGACAAAAAGAAGCTGATTTTACGCGCGGCCATGCAGTTATTTGCGGCCAAGGGGTCGTCGGCTACGTCCATGCAGGAGATCGCCGAAGCCTGCGGGATGTCCAAGGGCAGCCTGTACCTTCACTTCAAATCGAAGGAGGAACTGGAGCAGAGCTTGTTCGAGTACTGCTACCAGATGTTGCTTGACCATCTGACGCAGGTGGAACTGCAGCAAGGGTTGACGCCTAAAGAGAAACTGCGGCGCCAGCTCGTCGTCATGCTCGAACTGGTGCTTGAACTGCGTGAATTCCTGATCATGCAATTCCAGGACTGGCACAAGAACGGTACACCGTACAAAGAACCGGCGGCAGTCCAAGCCCACAACGCCAAGTTGCTGCGGCACGGCAAGAACAAGCTGGAGGCGGTCTATGGCCCAAGGATCGAGCCTTACACGGGCGACCTGTTAACGATCGCTTACGGCATGGTCGGTATTTATGTCCGACTATTATTTGAGCCTCATGTTTCGGTATCGCCGGAACGAATGGCGGAACATCTGATGGACCTGCTCGATCTTGCGGCGCAGCATCAGTTGAATAACCGGCCTGTCCCGCTGATTTCCGAAGAGACGCTGCGGCTCATGTCTGAAGGCGCTCCGGGCAGTCTGGATTTGCAGCAGCATCCTTTGTTAACGATCAAAGGGCTGCGCGATACACTTGGAGATAATATCTCCGATCCGGACAGACAGCAGGAAGCGCTGGAAACCCTTCAGATTCTTGAGCATGAAATTCTGGAGCTTCGTCCGCGCCGCGCTATCATTAAGGGCATGCTGGCTAATTTAGCCGCCATGCCGGAGCTAGCCCCACGTTCGGCAGAACTGGAGCAGCTGCTGCAGGTTTATACCCAGCACTCGTAGATGATTTTGTCACCCCTAGAAAGAGAGGAGCAGAAACCCGCTTATGAAGAGTATGATCCAGTTTTCCCTGCGTAATAAGTTCGCGATCTGGCTACTGACGGTCATCGTTACCGCCGTTGGTTTGTACAGCGGTCTGACCATGAAGCAGGAGACGATTCCGAACATTGATGTGCCTTACCTTAGTGTAACGGCCGTATATCCCGGGGCCGCGCCGGAGGGCGTGGTCGAGGAGATCACCAAGCCGCTGGAGACGCGGCTGCACAACGTCGACGGCGTGAAGACGGTCACCTCCACTTCGATGGAGAACGCCGCCTCGCTGATCATTGAATTCGAATACGGCACCAATCTGGACAACGCCACCGCGGCCGTTCGCGAAGCGCTGAACGACGTGCAGCTTCCCGAAGATGCGCAGAAGCCGCAAATCACCCGCTTCAGCCTGAGTTCCATGCCGGTGGTGTCCCTCAGCTTGTCGGATAAGGAATCCGGCAGCCTTGAGGATCTGACCCGGATTACGGAAAACGACATCAAGCCCGTGCTCGAGGATCTGGACGGCGTTGCTTCGGTGCAAATCGCCGGACAGTACGTTCGCGAGGTCAGCCTGAAATTCGACCAAGCCAAGCTGAAGGAGCTGGGCTTGACGGAAGATACCGTGAAAGGGATCGTACAAGGTTCCGCGCTCCGCGTTCCGCTTGGATTATTCAGCCTGGAGCAATCCCAGAAGGCCGTCGTCGTCGATGGCAACATCACGACCGTGGAGGACTTGGAAAACCTGGCTATCCCGGACGTTCCCAGCCCCGCTCCCGGCACGTCAGCCGGCGGTAATGCCGCTGGAGGCGCTGCGCCGGGCGGTGCCAGCCAAGCTGCAGGCTCTGCAGGCATGAACTCCGGGAACCCCGCCGCTGGCGGCGCCATGGCGGGAATGCCGCTCGACATCCCGACCGTCAAACTTGGCGACATCGCCGATATCGAAACGATCGGCAAAGCCGAATCGATCTCCCGGACCAACGGGGAGGAGTCGATCGGCATTCAGATCGTTAAGTCCAACGATGCCAATACCGTTGACGTCGTCAACCAGGTCAAGGACGCAGCCGAAGAGCTGGGCAAGCAATACGACCATATCAACTTTACGGTCCTGTTGGACCAAGGCCAGCCGATCACCGACTCGGTGAACACGATGTTGTCTAAAGCCTTGTTCGGCGCCTTGTTCGCGGTGCTGATCATCCTGATCTTCCTGCGCAACATCCGTTCCACGATCATATCCATTATTTCGATTCCTTTGTCCCTGCTGATCGCCATTTTGGCCCTGAAGCAGATGGATATTACGCTGAACATGATGACGCTGGGCGCCATGACCGTCGCCATCGGCCGCGTCGTCGACGACTCGATCGTCGTCATCGAGAACATTTACCGGCGCCTGTCCCTGACCGGCGAGAAGCTGAAGGGCAGCAAGCTGATCATCGAAGCAACGCGGGAGATGTTCGTCCCGATCATGTCTTCGACGATCGTTACGATCGCCGTGTTCCTGCCGCTTGCTTTTGTCAGCGGGATGGTTGGGGAATTGTTCAAGCCGTTTGCACTGACGATGGTCTTCTCGCTGCTAGCCTCGTTGCTGGTGGCCATTACCCTCGTACCGGCACTTGCGCATACGCTGTTCCGTAAGGGTCTCGGCAAGAAGCACAACCATGACGAGAAGCCAAAAGGCATCGCCCGCGGCTATCGGCACGTTCTGGAGTGGTCGCTGTCTCACAAGCTGATCACCTTCGGGCTTGCGGTTGTCCTGCTGGTCGGCAGCTTGTTCCTGTACCCGCTGGTTGGCGTTAGCTTCCTGCCTGAACAAGAGGATAAGTATGTGATGGCAACCTACTCCCCTGAACCGGGGTCTCAGCTGGAAGATGTGGAGAAGGATATGCTGAGCGTTGAGAAATACATCCTGGAGCAACCGGGTGTCGACAAGATGCAATATTCCGTTGGCGGCGACAATCCGCTCGGGATGGGCTCCTCCAATTCGGCGTTGTTCTACATCGCTTACGACCCGGATACCGATCATTTCAGCGACGTGAAAGAGAAGCTGATGGAAGGTCTGCGGAGCGAGCTTCCGAAGGGCGAATGGAGCGATATGTCCGAGCTCATGACCGGTGGTCTGGGCGGCGGCTCGCTTAGCGTGAATGTCTTCGGAGACGAGCTTGAGCAAATCAAACCTGTGTCTGACCAAATCCTTGCTTTGATCAAGGAAGATACGAAGAACTTCGAGAAAGGCGACACCAGCCTCTCGAAAACCTATGAGCAATACACCTTGGTTGCGGACCAGGAGAAGCTGAGCTCCCTCGGCTTGACGCCGGGCCAACTCGCCATGAAGCTAAGCCCGGTGCGTGAGCGTCCGGTCCTGACAGAGGTTGCGATCGACGCGAAGAAATACAACGTATATATCGAAACCGACAGCGATACTTACAGCAGCATTACTGATATTGAAAACGCAACGCTGACTTCGCCGCTGGGTATCCAGGTCCCGATCAAGGACGTGGCGAAGGTTGAAAAAGGCACCTCCCCGGATTCCATCATGCGGATCGACGGGAAGATGGTCGTTGAGGTCAGCGCGAAAATCACGTCTACCGACGTGCAAAAAGCGTCGTCCAGCCTGCAGGAGAAAATCGACAAACTGGATCTGCCGGACGGCGTCACCGTTAAATTCGGCGGCGTGACCGAACAGATCAACGATACGTTCGGCCAGCTGGGCATCGCCATGTTGGCGGCAATCGCCATCGTCTACTTTGTCCTCGTTGTCACCTTTGGCGGCGGCTTGGCGCCGTTTACGATTCTGTTCTCTCTGCCGTTCATCGTCATCGGCGCCATGGTTGGCCTCTTGATCGGCGGTGAGACGTTAAACGTCTCGGCCTTGATGGGCGTGCTCATGTTGATCGGTATCGTCGTTACCAACGCGATCGTGCTGATCGACCGCGTCATCCACAAGGAGCGCGAAGGTCTGTCGACTCGCGATGCGCTGCTTGAAGCAGGAACGACGCGGCTTCGTCCGATTCTGATGACCGCCTTGGCGACGATCGGCGCGCTGTTGCCGCTGGTCTTCGGCTGGGAGCACAGCGCAGGGATCATCTCTCGCGGCCTTGGCATCACCGTCATCGGCGGCCTGATCAGCTCGACGCTGCTCACGCTGGTCATCGTGCCGATCGTGTACGAATTCTTGATGAAGTTCCGCCGCCGCGACTTGTCGGCCAAAGAAGCGGAGTAATAACAACACAAGACGGCGCAGGGGGATTAAACCCTGCGCCGTCTTTGTGTTTGCTTTATTCTAACTATTCCATCGCCGGCGGTTGGCTTTCCCGCCACGCGCGAAGCTGCTGCAGATCGTTAGCTACAAATTCATCCATCATTTCGGCCAAGCCGGTAAAGAGCGGGCTATTCGTGGCTTGCCGCAGCTCTTTCGCAAACGGCTGGGCCCACTTCAGCAAATGGGACTCCAGGAAGTGAATCTGTGCGTCCGCCAGTGCCAGGCAGCTTTGCTGCAGGTTGGCTTTGGCCAGCATCCCTTCGGCCAGAACTGCCATAAATTCCAGCTCCAGCGCCATATGATCATCGCGTTCCCCGTTCAATTTATTGAACACGACCGCGTTCTCCCTATATAACTTACGGACTTCGGCGCTGCAAGCTAAAGCACTCGACCCTTCTAGGCGACTGCGAAACAGGCTCTCGCATGACGGGATCACCGCCTCGCGGCCCGTAAAAAGGCGCTCGTATTCCTTCGCTTCTTGATGGCATACGCTGCGAAAATCTTCTTCGGGAATGCTCTCCAGATAGGCCTTGAGTCTCCGTCCGCCCTGGCTGACCGCCGCCTTCGGATGCTGTTCCACCTTGCGGCGCCACTGAGCAATCAAGGACATCCGCGGCGGGCGGCTCAGAAAGTCCATCAGTAACTGATAAACCATCCCGCGAGTTTCAAGCCACTGAACCTGCTCCTGTGTATAGACCAAAGGTTTGAACAGCAAAGCCATTCGAATTCATCTCCCTATATAGGTTTTCAAAAAGTCAGACTCCGATCCTACAGACAAAAAAAGATGACTTCCTTAAAAAGTGTCGGAAATCATCTCGAATGCATATACCGACACATGATTAAGGGGGATCACGTATCGCTTACCTGAATTATACCCCATTATGTAAGCGCTTTTATGTGATCTTTTTTACACTTGCTCTACTTCCATTTTATCATCGTCCGCCACAGAATATACTTGAACAGTGTGTGTCAACGCATTGACTACCCGGTTGAATATATATAAAATTTGAAGCACCTAGATAGAAAGGAGGCGTACACATGGAGCAACTGCTTGACCCTTTTGGGAGAAAGCACGATTATCTGCGCATTTCGGTCACAGACCGGTGTAATTTGCGTTGCGTCTACTGCATGCCTGCCGAGGGAATGGTTTTTCAGCCGCATGAGGAAATCATGAGCTACGAAGAAATTGCCGAGACGGTATCGGCACTTGCTCCGATGGGCCTCCGTAAGATTCGGCTCACCGGCGGGGAACCGTTGGTGCGTAAGGATTTGGAACAACTTGTCGCTATGCTTTCGGCCATTCCGGGCATTGAAGATATTGCACTAACTACGAACGGCATGTTTCTGGCCAAAAAAGCGGAGCTGTTGAAGCAAGCGGGATTAAAGCGGGTGAACATCAGTTTGGATTCGCTGCAGCAGGACCGTTTCGCCATGATTACCCGCGGCGGTGAGGTGTCGAAGGTGCTGGAAGGAATTCAGGCCGCCGTCAAAGTTGGCTTCGAGCCGATCAAGCTGAACGTGGTCCTGATGAAGGGAATTAACGAAGACGAAATCCGCGATTTTCTCGCGTTAACGATCGAACGGCCGCTGCATGTGCGCTTTATCGAATACATGCCGATCGGCAGTGCCAGCGAGTCTTGGCGCAAAACTTACCTGCCTCTGACGGCCGTGGAAGACGTTTGCCGGGAGTCGGGCTGGGAGGTAGAAGGCGTCGAAGGCCCCCGTGGCAACGGTCCTGCTGAAAGCCGCCGGATCTCCGGTGCGGCTGGTACGTTCGGTTTAATTCATCCGGTCAGCGAACATTTCTGCGATAACTGTAACCGACTGCGCTTGACCGCAGACGGACACATCAAAGCGTGTTTGTATTGGTCGGATGAGTTGCATGTCCGTCCATATGCGTCGGCCGGCGACCAGGAGGGCATTCGCTCCTTGTTCCTGAAGGCGCTTGGCACTAAGCCGAAAAACCACGAAATGGCGTTGGCGCTGGAACATAAACAGCAGAGCCACACGCCGACAACCCGCCGGATGTCGCAGATCGGCGGTTAGTCCGTCTGACGGCCCGATTCCAGCCAGAGTCGGGCCTGCTCGTAATCCTCCGGCTTGTTCATATTAAACGCGCACCACTCCAAGGGGAGGCCCGACGCTAACGCGAGGGTCTCCCCTTCGATATATTCGGTGCGCAGCGTCTCTGTCCAAGCCGTCATTTTGAGGCGGCCTTCCCGCAGCCGTGCCTCCAGGCTCGGCAGCACGCTGCGCCGGTAGGCCGCCAGCAGAGGATGCGCCCGCCCCTCCGTGCAGGCGAGGA
Organism: Paenibacillus mellifer; assembly: GCF_023195895.1. Classification (GTDB taxonomy): domain Bacteria; phylum Bacillota; class Bacilli; order Paenibacillales; family Paenibacillaceae; genus Fontibacillus; species Fontibacillus mellifer. Next base: position 115,941 of record NZ_JALPRK010000011.1, on the reverse strand, counting down.
TCGCCTCGGCGGCAGCGAAGCCTGCCGGGCCATCCGCCCGGGCTTCCGCCGCCTCCGCGCGCTCCAGCAATGCGCGGAACAGCCCGCCATTCGCGAACGGCGTATCGCAGGCCACCGCAAGGTTCCAGCTGGTTGCCGAGCTCTCCAGCCCGGCGTGCAGACCGGCCAGTGGCCCAGCCTCCGGGAAGCGGTCGGTCAAGACTTCTTGGCCGAACCGCTCATAGGCTGCCTTGTTGCCTGCCGCGATCACGATCCGCGAAGTCACCGGCTCCAGCTCCCGGATCAGTCGTTCCACCACCGTTAATCCGCCGAGCTCGAGAAGTGCCTTATCGCTGCCCATACGGCTAGAGCGTCCTCCGGCTAAAATTATGGCGGTCGTATTCATCACTTGTCCCCCGATGCATAAATTATGGTAAATCCAAAAAAACTTGGTTTGTATCCCCTTTCACCTGTGTGTTACATTGGGAACAGAGTAACAAGCTTCCTATTGTAACCACTTGGACCCGGACAGAAAGGAATGGCGCGTTTGCAGGACAAAAGACGACATTCGTCCTTTTCGTTGTTGCCGCTAGGGCTGCTTAACTTTTTCATTTACGGAACCATGGTCATTTTTGCCGCCTTTTTTCAATTATATTTGCAGGATATCGGCATGGACAAGCTCGAAATCGGCAGCCTCATGGCGATTGGGCCATTAATCTCGCTGCTGGCTCATCCGTTCTGGAGATACCTCGGCGATCGGAGGCAAAACCCGCGCGCCGTTCTGTTGGCTATGATGCTGGGCTTGCTCATCATGGGCCATATGATGTTTAAGGTCAACACCTTTACCATGTTGTATCTGACGATGATTCTGCTCTATTTTTTCCTAAGCCCGCTACTATCTCAGAGCAATACCCTGATACTCGGCTATACTGTGGGGACGGAGAACCAATTCGGAACGTACCGTATTTGGGGTTCTCTCGGGTGGACCTTTATCGCGCTGGCTGCCGGACCGATCATCGACTCCATTGGCCACAACGGGATCTCCCTGCTGTTCAGTGTCACCTTGATGCTCGCCATCGGGGCAACACTGCTGCTTCCCTCCATTCAGCAATCATCACAGACGCCTTGGCTGAGCGGCAGAGAACTAAGCCGAGCGCTGCAGAACAAATACTTACTCGCTTTCGTTATATTCAGCATGCTGGTAGCGATTCCGAACGCAATGAACAGCATCTTCATGCCGTTGTTCATGACCGATCTCGGCGGGTCGAAGCTTGCGGTCGGCGGCGCTGTATTCTTGTCGACGGTTTTTGAATTGTTGGCGTTCATCTTGCTGGATCGCTTCTTGAAACGCAAACTGTCTTACTTGCTCGCTTGTATCACGATCGTCAGCCTGTTGTTCGCCATCCGTTGGGATCTGATGTCGGAAGCAACGCATCCGATACAAATCATGTTGATACAACTGCTGCATTCCGTAACGTTTGGCGGATTCTTCTACGTCGGCACCAAACTCATCACCCTGTTGTTGCCGCGACCGCTAAGATCAGCGGGACAAGCGGTATATGCATTTGCCGCCAGCGGCCTTGCTGGCGTGATTGCGGGGTTCTGGGGCGGCTGGCTGTTTCAAAATTTCGGTTCGGTCGTGATGTACCGCTCCGGCGTCGCATTAACGCTGATCGGAGCGCTTGGGTTCGCCGCGATTTGGTACCAAGTTCGTCATCACGGATACTCACCGAAAATTGGACGCGATGAGCAATAAGAAGGGACGGCTTCGCCGCTCCGTAAAACGAAAGAAAACAATGCCTGATGCCGTAACGCCCTCGTTCGCTTACGAGGTAACGCCGGCTGAGGACATTGTTTTCTTTGCTGCATCTCCAGTGTAAAATATGAAATGCATTCCATAGCAAGATATTTTTTATTCTCTGCCGGGAAAGGAGCGTTTTGCTTTGCCGAACATCAAACAGATCGCCGAGGCTGCCGGCGTTTCGGTCACCACCGTATCCCGCGTTCTGAACGGCCACCCTTACGTCAGCGCAGACAAGCGGGCTGCGGTTGAGGACGCTGTGCGCCGACTTAACTATTCGCGGAATATGAATGCCGTCCATTTGATCAAAGGCATTACGCAAACGGTTGGTGTGATTCTGCCGAACATTAACCATTACTACTTTGCCCGGATCATGGAGGGAATGGCCCAGGAAGCATTGAAGTGCAACTACCAGCTGATGCTTTGCCAAACCGATTACCGTCCCAATGAGGAACGGAAGGTGCTGGAGATGCTGCGCAATAAACAGATGGATGGGCTGATCATCTGTTCGAGGGCGCTACCGCTCAGCGAGATCGAGACGTATGCCGGCTACGGGCCGATCGCGTTATGCGAGCGGGTGAGTGACCGCAACCTCTCCTCGGTGTATATCGATCATTACGCCAGCTTTCAAACCGCGATCCGCTATCTATGGGAGCAGGGCCGGCGCCGCATCGCGTTTACGATCAGCCGCCGCAACAGCCCCAGCAGCCGCAGCCGACTGCTGGCCTATACCGACACCCTCACGGCCTTGGGCGGTCAGGCCCGGGAGGATTGGGTGCTGGACGGCTGCATCGATTGGGAAGAGGGCGCCGCGCTGGTGGACCGGCTGCTCGCGATGAACGAGCGCCCGGATGCCCTGCTCATTACCGGCGACCAGGTTGCCGCCGGGTTCATCCTCACCGCACGCCTGCGGGGACTAGACGTGCCGGACGATTTCGCCGTCATCGGCTTCGATAATCAGCCGATCTCCAGCTTGCTCGGGATCACCACGATCGATAATCGGTTGTCGGAGATCGGGGAGCGCGCTTTTTCCATCGTTCACACGCAAATTACCGCCGGCGGTGGTACACCCGCCTCCGAGGAGCTTGGCTTCCGGTTTATTGAGCGCAGCTCGGTGTGAAATAAAGAAAGGAGCCTGCAGTTTGTCTGCAAGGCTCCTTTTATGTTGTGCCGCCACTCGGACACTGCCATCATGGCTGTTACTGCCGTCCTACGCTTTTGGCAGCTGGAACGAGCTTTTCAACGAAACGATCAGGTTAAACACCGGATATCCAGGCTTCGAATATTTCGTATCAACGTTAAAATACCCATGCCGGAAAAATTGGAATTTATCCTGCGGCTTCGCATCCTTCATGTTCGGCTCTACGAAGCCGTGAGCAATCGTCAGCGAGTTCGGGTTGATGAGATCAAGGAACGTTTTCTCCTCAGCGGTTTCAACAACCGCCTCCGCAGCTTCAGTAGCTGCGCCGTCGACCAGACCTTCCACCGTTTCTTCCAACCCTACGTTTGCCGTTTCCTCTGCTTCCTCTTCCAGAATCAGCGGCTCGTACAGCCGGAATTCGGCAGGCACCGCCTGAGTCGCTTCCACCCAATGGATCGTGCCTTTGACTTTACGGCCGGTAAAGCCGGTGCCGCTCTTCGTCTCCGGATCATACGTGCAGTGAATCTCCACCACGTTGCCATCCGAATCCTTGATCACCTCATTGCATTTTACGAAGTATGCATTCTTAAGACGGACTTCGTTCCCCGGGAACAAACGGAAGTACTTACTTGGCGGGTTTTCCATAAAATCATCACGCTCGATGTAAATCTCACGCGAGAACGGAATTTGACGGCTGCCCATGTCTGGGTTTTCGCTGTTATTTTCCGCCTCCAACCATTCGACTTGCCCTTCCGGATAGTTGGTGATGACGACCTTCAGCGGGTCCAGTACAGCCATCGTACGTGGAGCTTTCATTTTCAGATCCTCACGAATGAAATGCTCCAGCATCTTCGGATCGATGTTGCCGAAGTTCTTGGAAATCCCCGTTTCGAAAATGAACGCCTTAATCGCCTCCGGCGTATAGCCGCGGCGACGCAGCCCGGAAATCGTTGGCATACGAGGGTCGTCCCAACCGTCAACGATGCCTTCGTCCACGAGCTTTTTCAGCTTCCGCTTACTGGTCACCGTCTGCGTTAAATTCAGCCGTCCGAATTCGTATTGATGGGATACGTTTGGCATTTCGGTTTCTGCGATCGTCCAGTCGTAGAACGGGCGTTGATCCTCGAACTCGGTGGAGCACAAGGAGTGGGTCACGCCCTCGATGGCGTCTTCCAGCGGATGGGCGAACGTGTACATCGGATAAATGCACCATTGATCACCGGTGTTATGATGAGACGCATGTACGATGCGGTAGATGACCGGGTCGCGTAGATTGATGTTCGGCGAAGCCATGTCGATCTTGGCGCGCAGCACCTTTTCCCCGTCCTTGAATTCCCCGGCGCGCATCCGCACAAACAGGTCGAGATTCTCCTCGATGGAGCGGTCGCGGTACGGGCTGTTCTTACCAGGCTCGGTCAGCGTCCCGCGCAGCTCGCGGATTTGATCGGCGCTGAGATCGTCGACGTAGGCTTTACCTTTCTTGATCAGCAGCACCGCGCGGTTGTACATCTCCTCAAAATAATCCGACGCGAAATGCAGCTCTTCCCAATTGAAGCCCAACCATTTGACGTCTTCCTTGATCGAATTGACATATTCCACGTCTTCTTTAACCGGGTTGGTGTCGTCGAACCGTAGGTTGGTGCGTCCGCCAAACTCGTCCGCCAGCGCAAAATTGATCCAGATCGCTTTAGCATGCCCGATATGTAGATAGCCGTTTGGTTCCGGCGGAAACCGTGTGATGACGGTATTAACCTTGCCGGATTTCAAATCTTCTGTAATGATGTTTTTTATGAAATTGGGAGGGGTGAAGTTGTTCTCCACGGGTAATCAACCTTTCCATTCGAGTTCTTCCCCGATTTTTCTTCTTCTAAATATACCGATATCTTCCGAATAGTTCAATGCCTTAGAACTTCATCCGCTAAACCTTTCTCCACATGAAAATATCATCGACATATTGGCCGTCCAGCCAAAACTCCTCGACCAACCGTCCCTGCTCCGCGAATCCGCAGCTTTCGTAGAAGGCGACGGCGCCAGGGTTGCTCGCCAGCACGCGCAGCGACAGCTTGCGAACGCCTCGTTCGGCCGCCAGCCGCACCAGAGCGTCCATCAACACCCGCCCGATGCCCTGCCGCTGGTACGCCGGGTGAATGGCGATGTTCAGCTCAAGCACATGGGCGTTGCTCGGCAGCGGAGTCGGCGGTTTGAATCCGATGTAGCCGCCAATCTCATCGCCGATAACAGCCACGATCTGGTTGCCCGGCGGACAGCTCTGCAGGTATTTCTCCCGCGACTCCCACTCCATTTTCTCCGCAGGGGTATTTAGGCGGTCCCAAACCAAGTTGTCGATTTCCATCAACCTAGCCGCGTCGCGCATTTCAGAAAGACGCGTCTGGATATCACGATGATTCATAGTATCCATCCCTTCGCATATTCAACATAGTAAGCTCTAGCCGCCCGTCAGGTCGGCAAACCGGATGGTTCCGGACGGTCATCCCGATTCATGGCGGCATGTACCAGGAAGGAAACGACCGACAGCACCGCGATGCCTACCGCCAGCCAGGCGACTGGAACCAATCCGTTCCAGTCGAACAGTACGCCCATCGCATAAGGCCCGACAACCCGGCCCGCCGCACCCATTCCGCCGACCAAGCCGAGGTAGAACGGTGCGGCCTTCCCCGTCCGGTCGGAGATAAATGATGGGATCGCCGGCGAGATCAGCATCTCCCCGAAGGTCGTCAGCACCATCGCCGCCACCATGCTCGGATACGTATGGAAGCCCAATATCGTTGCGTAGCCCAACATATAGAATAACGCGCTGGCCGTCATTTGTGCTTGCGGAGAGCCCGCGAACGTGCGTTTTACCCACAAAATAAACGGTTGTCCCACAAAAATCAGCAGGCCATTCAACGTCCAGAGAATGCTATAATTCCATTCCGGCATCCCTTGAGATATGGTAAATGGCGATACGCCGTTATTCCAAATACAGTTTCCGAGCCAGAGAAAAAATGACCCTACGCCCATAAACAGGTAGACCGGGTAGCTACGCAGCAGCGACCAGACGCTTTGCCCATCCACTGATTTCTTGCGCTTCTGCACGTGCAGCTCGCCTTGGCTTTTTTGAACCCTGTTCAAATAAAACCAAAAAAACAACGCAAACGCAGCCGAAGTCACTCCGTTCAAAATAAAGCTGAGATCATACGAAATCTGCGCCAAAAATCCGCTGATCGCCGTCCCCAACGCTACGCCAATATTATTGGCCACATAAATGACATTAAATAATTCTCCACGTCGCTCCGCGAAACGAAAGCCGATAAACGCCTGGATCGCCGGCATCGACGTCGCATTGAAGAAACCAACGAGCAGCATGAACAGCATGAACAAATGCCAGTTGCCGCTCCCGTAAGGCAGCAGCATCAGGAACAGGGCGTTCATCGCTAGTCCTCCCACGATCAAACGCTTCACGCCCAGCCGATGGTACAGGGCTCCGCCCAATAACTGACCGGCGATCCCGCCAACCGACATAACCAGAATCACCAGACCGGCATCCGTCACGGTCCGACCCAGCACCTTGAACACAAACATCGTGACCAAAGGCCACATCAAAGAACCGCCGGCCGAGCTAATCAAGCTAGCGACCAGAAACACTTTCACTTCTCGCGGATAGGACTGCAGCCATCTCACTGTGTTCTCCCCCTTTGCTGCAAGACATCGGCGTATTATGTACAAAAAAAGGAGAGCCGACAGGGCTCTCCTGTTACCAGATTACAATAGTATCGCCTAAAAGTGTAAGCCAGGCAAGTACATCTATCGCCGCTTTACATCAACGGCAGTGGAAAAGAATACCGCACCGCCGCCCATATCGGCCAATCGATCCGGCGTTAAGGCATTAGCACGTGAGCGCGTTCTTTCCTCCTGCTGCCACCATAGCCCTTGGCTGACGACCGTACCCGGCAGCATTCTGTCGGTCACGGACGCCTTGACCTCGTAGCTGCCTCGGTCGTTCCACACCGTGACATCATCGCCGTCTACGATCCCGCGTGCCGCCGCATCGTCAGGGTGAATTTGCAACAGCGGGCTTTTTTCCAGCGCTGTCAACTTCTCCACATTGCCAAAAGTCGAATTGAGGAAGCTATGGTTTGGCGGCGAAACGAACATCAGAGGGTACGGCGTGTCCTTGCCGGGACGGCGTTCGCCGTCGTAGCCCTCAACCAACGGCACATAGGTTGGCAGCGGCGGAAGTCCGGCCCTCTCCAGCGTGGCCGAATACAGCTCGATCTTCTGCGAAGACGTCGACAGATGGTCAAGCCAGGTTTGCTGCGGCTCCATGTTCAATTTCACCGCCCGCTGCTCCTTCAACTTCTCCAGCGTCACGCCTTCGAGATACGGATTGTGCCGGAACTCCAGCGCCTGCCGAATCATATCTTCCTCCGTGTCACGGAAAGCCTCCTCTTCGAAGCCCATCGCCTCCGCCAACAGCTTGAACGTTTCAACGTTACTCTTGCTTTCGCCCCGAGGCGCGATGACCGGCTCCTGGAGCTGGATATAATGATGCCAGTAAGAACTGTATAAGTCCGTATTTTCAAAAGAGGACGTCGCCGGCAATACGATATCCGCATACTTTGTCGTGTCTGTCAGAAACAGATCGTGTACGACGGTGAACAAATCCTCCCGCAAGAGGCCCTGCTCCACCTTGCCCGTATCCGGAGCCACCACCGCTGGATTTGAGCAATAGACGTATAGCGCATGGATTGGCGGGTCCAGTGTCAGCAGCACATCCCCCAACTGATTCATGCTCACCGTGCGAGCTCCCGGATTCGGTCTCAAGTCAGGCCGCTCCAGCGCAGTTGAATTCATCTTGCCGTAGGCGCCGTTGGACTTAAAGGCCCCGCCGCCTGGCACGATCCATTGCCCGGTGAGCGCCGGCAGGCAGCTAATCGTGCGAACCGTCATGCCGCCGTTATCGTGATGCTGCAGGCCATTGCCGATATGGATGTAGGCAGGCGAGGTTTCGCCGTACAGCACGGCCAGCTTCACAATGCTCTCAGCCGGTACGCCGGTGATCGCCGCCACACGCTCTGGCGTGTATTGCTTCACATGCTCGCGCAGCTCGGCATGACCGTGCGTGTAGCGTTCCATGAACGCCTCATCCACCAAGCCACGCTCGAACAGCACATGCATCATCCCAAGCGCCAATGCCCCGTCCGTGCCGGGATAGAGCGGGATAAACCAGTCCGCCCGCTGTCCTGTTCGATTCCGATGCACATCGATCACAACAAGCTGCGCGCCTTGTTTACGGGCTTTTTCGATCAGGGCGACCTGATGCATGTTCGTACTGACGAGATTGCCGCCCCAAACGATAATCAGCTTCGCCTTGACCGTCTCTTCCGGACTCGTCCCGCCGCCGAATCCCATCGTATATCTCCACCCCGCGTTGCCCGCGGAATTGCATATGCCTTGTTGCAACTGCGTCGCGCCCAAACGGTTGAAGAACCGACGGTCCATGCCGTCGACGCTCAAAATCCCCATGTTGCCGTAAAAACTGTACGGCAGGATCGTCTCCGCCCCGTGCTTGCGAATTAGCGTTTGATAGCGATCGGCGATCTCCTTGACCGCTTCCTCCCAGGTGATGCGTTCAAACTTCCCTTCCCCTTTGGCTCCGACGCGCTTCAAGGGGTACAGCACCCGCTCGGGATGGTAGACCCGTTCCGCCATATTGCGAACCTTGTTGCAGATCGCGCCTTGCGTTATCGGGTGATCGGGGTTGCCGGTCACCTTGACGATTTTCCCGTTCTCTTTATGAAGCAGCAAACTGCACGTATCGGGGCAATCCAGCGGGCACACCGCAGGAAACACCCCGTTTGGTTCATGGATCATGTTCCACCCCTCCTATCTCTAGCTTATTGTAAGGAAAAACGTTCCCCGGCGTAAACCCCCGGCTGTAATTTCCTATCGAAAGGTTGTGTGGATCCCCATAGTGCATTCATGTCCGATACAATCTCTAATGTCCGGTCCAGTGTCATGTTTCATGCGTCCAGTGTCTGGTCCGGTGTCCAGTGTCCTGTTCACTCCTTTTCACGATTATCCCTTTCGTTCAGCTAGGCTTTGGGCTATTCAGTTGTTAAGTGATATAGATAAATTAAGCTTGCACCGAACACATGTTTGGTATATAATGGAATCATAAGAACATACATTCTTATACGTAGGAGCCAGTTGCATGAATATGGAGGGCAATTTGGATACGATTCATCACCTATTCAGTAAACATTATAAGAGCGAGCAAGATTGCATGGATGCGCTGATCGCTGCGAAGTGGCCAAGCGGCTTTGTCTGCCCTAAATGCAATCACACCGGCTGCAGCCGCCTGACCTCCCGGCGAATCCCCTTATTTGAGTGCGGGTGTTGCGGGCATCAAACATCACCTTTGGTAGGAACCCTTTTTGAAGGAACGCATCTGCCCTTGTTGAAGTGGTTCCAGACGATAGAATTGTTTCTACTCCCTGATGGTATCTCTGCTATGCGGTTGCACAAGGCGATCCGGGTCACCTACAAAACCGCTTGGTTGATGCTGCACAAAATACGTCATGCCGTTGGCGAATTCGATGCCCGTGAACGGTTGAGCGGTGACGTAAAGGTCAACTGCGACCAATATGGCACTAATCCATCCCGTTGTCAGTTTCCCAATCCATTTGCTTCGGCAGTCGTAGTTGGTTGTACGGTGACGGAGTCAGGCGATCTGGACCAGATCAAAATTCACCTGCTACTACATAAACGAGGTACTGGGAATAGGGCAACCCGTCACGAACTCGCCGCTTTCATCAACGAGCATGTAGATGTCGAAACAGCCACAGTTGATGCGTTCCCCCTTGCCTATAAACTGTATTTGCCCTTGCGGAGAGTGGTGAGAGACGCGTGGGAGTCGCTGAAGAGTACATATGTAGCCTTGGGACCAAAGTATCTGCAAGCGTATCTGAACGAATACACCGTTCGCCGTCGATTGCACTTGCCTGCGGCAAGGATGACAATGCACCAGAAATTGGTGACCATGTGTATGGCGACTCCAGCCATCTCTTACAACCAACTGATCACGCGCCAACCGAAATTGCCTTTGGCAATCGCCGCCTGATCTCTGCTTCTCTACCCTATAATTATCTCTACCTATCGATACTCTATTCTTTACTGTTTATCTTCTGATTGACCCATCTTCTTCACGATCTACCTACTTCTCTTTCATTCTGCTGCTCAACCTAAAAGCTTCACGGTCTACTAGCTTCTCTATTCGTCTGCTGATCGACCCATCAGCTTCACGATCTACTTGCTTCTCTTTCGTTCTGCTACTCAACCTATCTGCTTTTTTACCTAATGCTGCTCTTTCGAACGCTTCTATGTGACCTATTTGCTCCCCGCAAGCTTGTATGGCTGTATTCTCTTATCAACTGATCCAACGGGATAATCGTGCAAAGGGCCTATACAGCACATAGCCGCCCCGTTGCCATCCAGCCATGACCCAGCACCCTCAGTTCCAGCAAAAAAACTGCTCCTCCAAATGGAGAAGCAGTTAAAAAGGCCTGTTGAGTACTTTTCGCGTTATATAGTTTTGCTTACCGTTGCGTGTGAAGTTGTGGCAGCATGCTCGGTAGCTGGAGCGGCTGCGGCTGTTTGTCCTTTGTCCTTCAAATAGGCGGTCCAATACGCTGCGGCTACGAAGATGGCGCCGCCGGTCAAGTTGCCCAGCCAAACCGGAACAAAGTTCTTCAAGTACTCGCCCCAAGAATAATAGCCTTCAAAAATGGCCGCTGGAATCAGGAACATGTTGGCGACCACGTGCTGGAAGCCGATGGCGACGAAGGCCATTGTCGGGAACCAGATGCCAAGAATTTTACCACTCATATTGTCTGCGCCGTACGATAGCCATACCGCCAACGCAACCAGCCAGTTACAACCAATCCCGGACACAAATGCCTGCAAGAAGTTATCGTCCAGCTTGTGACCGGCCATATCAACCAGTTTTTCGAGATAAGGGCCGCTGGCCGTCAAACCGACCACATGGCCAAAAAAGTAGGCGACGAACAAAGCGCCAACAAAATTGCTTAAGGTAATGAGGATGAGGTTCTTCAACATTTCCCCCGTGGAAATGCGCCCCGCCATCCGTGCCAGCGGTACGGCCATCATATTGCCGGTCAAGAGCTCCCCGCCGGCCAATAACACGAGAATCAGACCGATTGGAAACACAGCGGCGCCGATGAAGGTAGCGAAGCTTCCCCACTCCGCCGGAGCGCTACTAATGACGCGAATATCGAGCAGAAAGCCGAGCGCTATGAACGCCCCTCCCAAAAAACCGAGAATGAGTACAGTCAGCAATGGATTATGCGCTTTTTTGATGCCATTCTCTACAGTAACTTCGGCAATTTGCGCAGGTTTATAGTAAGCCATGATCCAGTCTCCTTTTTAAGTAGCTTGACTTGTTGCATGTCATCCTTACCTGATCCTTTGATCCGTGTCTATTGTAGCGTGACGGTTTATCTCGGATAAGTAACATAGATCACGATAACGTTTTCATATGGTGAAATATTTCACATCAAACTGAAAAACCGGCCAAAGAGGCGAACGCCCCGTTTGACCGGCTGGAAAGTTGGATTCTTACATCTGCATCGTTGCCATTAAACGTGAGCGGTCTCCCGCTGCGGAACTTCCGGCAGAGCCCCTAAACCAGCGCTGTTCAGGAAATTCCACGGTTTGTTGTAATGCGGCTGGAAGAAGAAATCGACGAAGGCGAGCTCTTCCATTTTCATGCTGTTTTGGATGCACACCGAGATCGTATTGATCGATTGGGTCAGATCCACCTTCGACATGATTTGCGCACCAAGAATTCGGCGGGTATTCTTCTCATAGACCACCTTTAGCATGACCGGTTCGTGGGTCGGCATAAATTCCGGCCGGTAGTTATCGGTAATCAATACCGCTTCGGCGTCCAGCCCGGCATCCTTCGCTGCCGTTTCCGTCAACCCGGTGCCTGCGATATTATCCTCGTAAATCTTTATTCCCGAAGTGCCTTGGGTGCCCATATATTTCACGGTTGGCGCTACCAGGTTACGTGCGACCAACGTCCCCATGCGAACGGCGTTCGTGGCCAGCGGGATATATGCATGTTTGCTTGTTGGATTGTAGAATACCGCGCAGCTGTCTCCCGCCGCATAAACGTCCGATTTACTAGTACGCATGTATTCGTCTACGACGATCGCACCGTTGCCCAGCATGTCGACTTGCCCTTTCAACAGATCCGTGTTTGGACGGAACCCGATACACATAATTACGAGATCTGCCGCGTAAGTGCCTTTGTCAGTGATCACTTTAGTCACTTTGCCATTCTCGCCTTCGAAACGTGTGACCTTTTGGCCCAAGGCTAACTCGATACCATGTTCACGGAGCGATTGCTCGATCTTATCCGTGTACTCCGGATCAAGGTATTTGCTCAAAATGCGGTCCTCCGCATCAATCAGCGTTACTTGCTTGCCATTCAATTGGAACGCTTCAACCAATTCTACGCCGATGTAGCCGGCTCCAACCACTACGATGTGGTTTGCTTGCTGCGCTTTTTCAATGATCGTGTTGGAGTGGTTGAAGTTTTTCGAGAGTACGATGTTATCCAGCTCGCTTCCCTCGAACTTCGGTACAATTGGCCACGACCCAGTCGTCACGATCAGCTTGTCGAAAGTATCTCCGAACACCTCGCCGGTCTCCAGGTTACGGGCTTGAAGTGTTTTAGCATCCGTATCGACCGACACCACCTCATGCCGCATCTTCGTATTGACACCAAGTTCAGCTAATTGCTGAGGCGAGGAGTAAAACAATCCCTGCGGATCCTCAACCATTCCCCCAACATATAAGGCGATGCCACACGACAGGAAAGAGATATTGTCATTCCGTTCATAGACCGTAATTTCCGCGTCTGGGTAAAGTTTTGCTGTATTAACAATCGCTGCCGTGCCTGCATGGGTACATCCGATAACTGCTACTTTCATGATTTCTTCCTCCTCCAAAGTCATTGCTTGTTTGTAGTTTGTCATAATTAATTCATCTTTTGTGAAATTCATCACTTATTTATCTAGACAATTGTGAAATGTTTCACCTCATAGTTCTTATTATAGTGTGACATTTTTCACATTGCAAGGGGTGGGAAGATTTTTTTTAAAATTTCACAATTTGAACTATAGAGTTCCCGGCAGCTTGGAAGGCTAAGCAGGTAGGTTGAGGAAATCATTTAGGAAGTAAAAAGCACCTGGCCAGAACCCCTGAACGATCTCAGGTCTGCCAGGTGCTTGCTATCGTAAAGAATCATATGTAATCACTATCCAGCGAATTACTGCGCTTGGGCTGAGGTTAGTTGCTTCCGAATCTCGGCGTATTTGGCCTCCCGCTCTGACTTGGAGAGCTTAGGACATCCGTAACAGTAGCCATGGCCCGTCTCCGTTCGGTAAGCGAGACAACAAGTTGGCTTCATCGCCGACTTCTCTCCCGGACGGTAAGGATCATCCAGCAACACTTCCTTGATCTGATAAGGGTTGCGTTTCAGGCCAAACTCCTCTGCCGACATTTGCTTAACGAGCTCGTAATCCTCCATCAGCCGGGAACGTAGGGCTTCATCCTCCAGGCGGCCAGCGATGGCGCCGACGTAAAATTGAACGCCGAGCGGCAATTGTCCCCATAATTGGGCGACTGGTAGTCCTGACACCGCGGCGATGCTCTCCATGACTGGACGAAGCACCTCCCCGTAAAAACGACGGAGCTCGACTCCGCTCCATAACGAACGATCCCCCGCGGGCCAGGGTTGTTCCGCATTATCATTCAGCACAAAATAAACCCAAGGAAAACCGTTCACCATCACGAGCTGAATCGTTATATTTTCCAGCGTAAATTGAAGCCTGCTTGATGTTATGGACACCATATACTGCAGTGCCGCACACACGACCCGCCAGCTTGTAGCAAAATAAGTTGCCGATACCTGAAGGTCAAGGCCTTTGATCTTCTCCTGATACAATTCCAAAAAAGAAATCAGTTGCGCACGATCCAACAGCTTCGCTGCCGGTATCGTGAACAGCGCATCCGTCCGGTTCTGCGTGACGATCCCCAATTGCTGCTCCAGCAACTGATAATCCATATTCATATTGGGGTCCTCCACTATAGAAACGAGACCACTTTAGGCGAAGCCTCTTCAGGTCCGTCATTTTTGCCTTTGCGGACTTTGCCTTCGGATGCCGCCCGGTATAGCTCGTAAGGAAGACAAAGCGGCACGCCGCTCCGGGGATCGGTGACGATATCCGCCTCAATTCCGAACACATCGCGCAGCACTGGCGATGTCACGACTTCTTCCGGCGTACCGGTAGCCACCGCCTGGCCTTGCTTAATCGCGATCATGTAATGGGCGTAGCGGGCGGCATGGTTCAAATCATGGACCACCATTACGATTGTCCGATTCGAAGTGGCGTTCAGCTCCTCGAGCAGTTGCAGCACTTCCAGTTGATGCGCCATATCCAGGAACGTTGTAGGTTCGTCGAGGAACAGGATATCCGTCTCCTGCGCAAGCGCCATCGCAATCCAGGCCCGCTGCCGTTGACCACCGGACAGCTGCTCCAGGGCGCGATCGCTGAATTCGCCCATGCGAGTTGCTTCAATCGCCCAATCCACGATATTCCGGTCCTGTGACTTCAGACCACCGAACCCTTTTTGATGCGGAAAACGTCCATAAGACACAAGCTCATAAACCGTAAGCCCTTCCGGGGCGGTTGGGTTCTGCGGAAGGATGGCCAATTGTTTGGCTACTTCCCGGGTAGACTGCTTATGAATCGACTTGCCGTTCAGCAGTACGCTGCCGGACTGCGGCTGAAGAATCCGAGCCATTGTTTTCAAGACCGTCGATTTACCGGAACCGTTCGCTCCGACCAACGCCGTGATTTTCCCCTCGGGAATTGAAATATTCAAGTCTTCAACAATCAGACGATCCTCATAGGCAATGTCCAGATGTGAAGTTTTTAAGGAGACCATGGCACTCTTCCTTTCCGTGTCCAACTGAATAAACCTGTCAAATGTATCATCAAAAAAAGAGTCCGAATAACGGCTTCATCTTAATTTCATTTAAATTTCATCATCTTAAAGATACTGATAATCATTATCATATGTCAACTGTTAATTTAAGTCTGGTGGATCGCCTGCTCAAAAAAGCAAAAAAAGACGCCCACAGGCGTCTTTTCCTTTATACCTACGGCCCGGGCGGTGTAAGAAATTACTGGCCCGAAACCGGCACGGCATCATAATATTCTTCCAACGTGATGTTCCGTTCCCCGATATCTGCAGCGATTTCATTCCCAACATAGCGTAGGTGCCATGGCTCATATTTATAGCCGGTAATGTCTTCCTTCCCTTCCGGATAACGAATGATAAAACCGTATTCGGTCACATGGTCCGCTAACCAGGCAGCTTCCTTCGTGTCGCCGAAGCAGCTTTCTGCCGCGCATTTGCCGTCGCTGCCCGAGACGTCAATGGCCAGCCCTGTCTCATGCTCGCTATGGCCTGGCACCGCGCTGTAGGTCTTGGCCACTTCCTCGCCATCCTTCTCCACATAACGGTTAAACAGCGCCGTTTGCGTACGGTGCGAACGGTATGCCGACACGCCTGCCAGGTAGATGCCATCTTTCTCGGCTCCTTCAAACAGCTCCTCGAGCGCCGCAGCCGCCTCTTTGCGCATCATGCGTTTCTCAATCTTGTCCTTAAACGTGAATCGAACGTCTGGATAAACCAAATCCTTCGGCTCATATTCTTCCGGAAGCGCGAATTGCTTATTGATCAGCACCGCAACGCTCTGCGGGTCGGCCATGGCCGCGCGGTCCCCTCCGCTGCTGCCGGTATCCGAACCTTCAGAGTCCGGAGCTGGATTGGCAGAATCCCCGGTTTCGGCATTGCCGCCGGTTGCTGCATTATTCCCATCCGTCGCCTGATCGTCCTTGGCGCCCCCATCGTTAACGGCGTTATTCCCTGGACTGGCGTTCGAGTCAGCCGCGTTCGTGCCGTTCTGAACCGGCGTCTGCGGAGTATTGTCCGCTTGATTGCCGCAGCCTGCGAACACAATTGCCGCCACCATCAGCGCAACCGCCGCGGTAACCGCGCCTTTCTTGCTGTACATCCTGGTTCCTCCCCTATCGCGGGTGCCCTGTCATGACCCAGCATGAGGCAACCTCTGTATGTTGATCTTTGATCCTATCCTTTTAAACGCATTAGGCCAGCAAGAAGTTACATGGAAAATAGCGGGGGCGCCGGCTACCGCCCCCGGCGCCCGCGCCCTCCGCCGCCGCGTTCGCTTTGTCCGCGGCGGTCCGGCCCTTGCGCGCGCGAGGCGCCTCCGGCGGAGCCGCGCTGAGCGCGCGCGTCATCGCCGCGGCGGCTGCCCGCGCCGCGGCCTCCTTTGGCCGGCGCGCCTGCGTTGCCGGCCGAGCGGCCCCGGCCGCCGCCCGCATCGCTGCGGCGGCCGGTGGGCCGCTGTGCACCGCCGCGCTCGTCGCGGCTGCGGCGGCCCTGGCCCCCCGCCTTGTCCGCACCCGTACCGGTGCGGCCTACGGCGACGATCTTCTCGGCGCCCGGACCGGCGCCTCTCTTCTCGTATCGCTGCCGCTCCAGCTTGCGGCCGATGCCCCGCTCGATCTGACGCAGCGCCTCCAGATCTTTCGGCGCCGCGAACGTGATGGCCACGCCTTTCTCTCCGGCGCGGCCCGTCCGCCCGATGCGGTGGATGTAGCTGTCCACATCGTGCGGAATATCGTAATTGAAGACGTGGGTGACGCCTTCCACGTCAATCCCGCGCGCCGCGACGTCCGTCGCGACGAGGAGCTCCAGCTTCGCGTCGCGGAACGCGCGCATGACCTGCTCGCGCTTCGCCTGCGACAAGTCGCCGTGCAGCTCGTCCGACTGGAAGCCCGCGGCCTGCAGCGCCTCGTTCAGCGTGCTCGCCCGGCGTTTCGTGCGGCAGAAGATCACGGCCAGATAAGGCCGCTGGCTGCGGATCGTCTCGATCAACGCGCTCTGCTTGGTCCGATCCGTGCACTCCACGAGGATCTGCCGGATGCTGTCCAGCGTGACACGCGAGGTTTCGGCGATCCGAATGTCGCGCGGCTTGTCCATGTAGGTCTTGGCCAAGCGCTTCACATTGTCCGGCATCGTCGCCGAGAACAACATCGTCTGGCGGCTGCGCGGAACGAGCGAAATGATCTCCTCCACCTCGGCCAAGAAGCCCATATGCAGCATTTGGTCGGCTTCATCCAGCACCAGCATGCGGACCGCGCCCAGCTTCAGGGAACCTCGACGCAAATGATCGAGCAGCCGGCCTGGCGTGCCGATGACCAGCTGCGTGCCATTCTTCAGCTTGCGCAGCTGCCGCTCCACGTCCTGGCCGCCGTATGCGGCCAACACGGATAATCCCTCACGGGCCTCCGCCAGCTTGCGGGCTTCCGCGGTAATTTGAATCGCCAGCTCCCGCGTCGGGGTAATAATCAACGCCTGCGCCTCGGTGCGATCAGGGCGGATTTTCTCCAGGATCGGAAGCAGAAACGCCAGCGTCTTGCCCGTACCGGTCTGCGCCTGCACGATGGCGTCTTCGCCTGACTGCAGTACGGGAATCGCAGCAGCCTGCACCGGTGTCGGAGTTACAATCCCTTGTCCCTGCAGTTTGCGAAGCAGGATGGGCGATACATTTAAATTTTCAAAAGTTGTCAACAGGTTTCACCTCATATTCTTCAGCTTCCTTATTGTAACACATCGTTAGAATCTTCCCGAACGGAAGATGGAAAAGAGCAGCCACAAGAACATCAGCGTTGCAACGATAAAGCCGATCTCGATCGCCGGAATGTCCCAGAGCAGAGTGGGCATGCGTGCAAGAGAGGAGCCGATAATTAGTCCGACCATAATAATGCTGAACGCCAGCAACACAATGCTGAACGATAAACGGTTACTGATCTGGTCCAGCTTGCGGAGAAACTGCTCCATCTCCGGTACGTTCATGTCCATCTTTAGCTTGCCTCGGGCCAGCGTACTAGATAACTTACGCACCTGATGCGGAAGATCAACCAGCGAATCCGTCAGCTCTGCGGCCTCGTCAAACAGCTTCTTACCAAGCCGACGTGCGGCGTATTTCTCCCGCAGCAGCTTGCGCCCAAAGGGCTCCGCCAAATCGAGAATACGGAGGTCAGGGTCGAGCGCCAGCGCCACCCCTTCGACGGTTAAAAGCGCTTTGCCCAGCAATAAGAGGTCTGCGGGCAGTACAACTTGATGCTTCTGAGCCGTGGCAAACAGATCCTGAAGCGCCTGCCCGATCTGAATCTCCGCAAACGGGATGTCATAATAGCGTTCGCGAAGCCGTTCCAGGTCCTGACGCAACCCTGCGGTATCGGCATCATCTCCGACGAGGCCCATACGCAGAACCGCCCGCACCATCCCCTCAGTGCTTCGCCGCATCAAGGCGATCACCAGCGAAGATAAATGGTCCTTCATCTCGCTGCTAAGACGCCCGACCATCCCGAAGTCGATGAAGGCAAGTTCGCCCTCGCGGGTCACCAGCAGGTTGCCGGGGTGAGGGTCTGCGTGGAAGAAGCCTCCCTCGAAAATTTGCCGAAGCAGCGCGTTTACCAATCGCTCCGCCAGCTCCTTGCGGTCGTATCCCAACTCATCGATCGCCAGCAAACGGTTCAAATGCTCCCCCTCCACGAAGTCCATCGTCAACACGCGGGAGGTTGTCAGGGGCCAATGCACCCCGGGAATATATATGCCTTCCTCCGCCTTAAATTGCCGGCGTATCTTCTCCATATTCCGGCCCTCGAAGCTATAATCCAGCTCCGCGCGGATCGACCTTGCGAATTCTTCGACCATCTGCGGAATTTGAAACCGGGAGACCCAGGCCCAGCGTTTGTTTGCCAGCATCGTCAGGTGCTGCAAAATGTCGAGGTCCAGCTCGATGACCGGCACGATCTCGGGCCGCTGGATCTTGATCGCAACCCGCTCGCCCGTCGTCAATCGAGCCCGGTGCACCTGGCCAATGGAGGCGGCGGCCAGCGGGGTTTCATCGAAGCCCTGGAACAACTCCGTCAGCGGCTGGTGCAATTCCGCCTCCAGAATCCGGCGGGCCTCCTCCGCCGGAAAAGGCGGCACCTGATCCTGTAGCTTGACGAGCTCTTGAATAATCGCCTCCGGCAGCAAATCCGAACGTGTACTTGCCAGCTGTCCCACCTTAACGAAGGTAGGGCCTAGCTCTTCCAGTACTAACCGGATCCGTTCGGCCAAGGTCCGGGAGCTCGGTTCAGACTTACGCAGTCGGCGCAGCGGCAGCCGAATGAGCCGGGTCAGCCCTACTTCTTCGGCTAAATAGCCAAAGCCATGACGCCCAAGCGCCATGGCAATTTCACGATAACGGCCGGTATGACGAACAAAGCTGCTCATCGCCTACGGCTGCTGCATCTCGGCGAGCTTAATCTCCAGCTCCGCTACCCGCCGCGTCAATTCCTCCACCTCTTTAGCCGAGGCTAAACCCATCCCTTGCAATGCAGACCGAACTTGCTCATTCACCAGTTCTTTGAATTTGCTCTGCTCCTCGGCCCCGCGATCTATCAACTTCTCCACGAGTTGTTTCGATTCAGAAGGGGCCAGTTCACCGCGTTTGACCAAGTCCTCTACGATGCTCTCGACTTTCTCCTTGCTCATGATTGTCAAACCCCATCCCAGGGAAATCGCTTTTTTCAGTAAATCGCTCATTACCCATCATCCTTTCCATCTGAGGTTTGGATATTGCTTACACTTATCATTACCCAATTTACGCCTGTTGTTCCTCATCGCCGTGATGGGCTCCATAGAGCGGCTTGACTTCGCCTGCGTAATAGCGGGCCAACTCGACCATCATGCTGCCCATTCGCTCCTCCTTAGGTGCCAGTACCCGGGGCACCCCGGCTTCGTATAAACCGGCTGCCGTCACCTTGCCGACGGCCACCGCCAACACCGGACCCTCCAACGCTTTCATCAAGTCGGCGAGTCGGCCCTGACGCTCTGCGTGCTCCATCAAGAAACGCACCTGCGGCCCGCTTGTAAACGTCACGGCATCCACCTCACCGGCGAGGATATCGCTCAAGAGCTGCTCCAGCTCTTCAGCAGGCGGAGCAATATGCCGATACGGCAGGAGTTGCCGGCATTGTGCCCCTTGTCCCTCCAGCCAGGCGACCAGGCGCGGTGCTGGATCCCCGTGCAGTTGCAACAATACGCTGGCTCCACGCAGCTCATGTTCCGACAGTCCGCGGATCAATCCCTCCGTACTGCCGTCATCGTCGCGGACGATGGGCGTTAACTCTCGCTTTTTCAGCGCGTTCACAGTTTTGTAGCCCCGCGCCGCAATTTTTCCCGCTCGAAGATGCTCCTGCAACCGCTCCGCGACGTTCATGTCTCCTGCCATCTCAAACAATGCATCAAGGCCCATTCCTGTCGTAAAGATGGACCAATCCGGCGGATGCTCCACCCAGTCGACAATGCCGTTTCGCAAGGCCACATCGTCCAGAAGCACGGTTCCCTGTGCCGGACGATATAGCGGCGTGCCGCCCATGTTCTCCACCAGCTTACCTAATTCCTCCGCCCGTCGGGGCCCGGTTAGTGCTACTCTTTTTCCTTCCAGTCTTCGTGCCATCGTCTACCTCCCAGGTTTATCCTATTTCTGCTACCTTCAGCTTATACGAGGGAGAGGGCGAAGTAAATTATGGATTATCCCGTCTTCAGTTTGGGTTTGCCCCGGCGTGGTCGAAGCACCGCTAAGAACAGAATCGGAAAAGCCAAGTCAAAAACGATGGCAATGATCGGCCAAACAAAATTGAAATCAAACAGCTGCAAGGCGTTTTTGAAGAACCAGATGGAGCAGGCGAAGGCTAGCGCCCCCACAGGAGCCGTCATCAAACGGCCGGACAGCTTGGGAACAACCATTTGCAGCGTGTAACAGAACACATAAAGGTCAAAGGCGATTTTCCCGAGCGCCAGCGGATACCATAGGGCCATCAGAAGTAAATCAAAGCGGTCGATGAAATCGGTAATTTGAATATGTCGAATCATCTCATAGCCTGGATGAATCAGTTTGCCTGACAAGGGCACACCTAGTACAAGCTGCGTAAGGAGCAGCAAGACAATCATCATCCCTGTACCCACTGCCAGACTGATGTAACCCGCCGATGCCTTAAAGTATTTGCCGGATATGACGAGTGGGAGCACAAGGATCTCAGCCTGATAAGGGAAGGCACACCAAGCTCCCTTCATGATGCCAGGCCAATCCGGTGAGAAATAAGGAACGAGATAATGAGGGTGAAGGTCCCTCGCCAGTACTAGAATCACGCAACCCAGGACCACGATAAAAACGGGGATATATACTTCGCTGAGCCCTAAGAAGGCCCGGATTCCCCCTTGGCAGATATAAACGGCCGTCGCGGTAACCATTAATCCGAGAATGGGGATGGGTGTCCGATTAAGCAGCACCGTATTGGTAAAGTCGGAGATGCTTCGAATATCCCTCGCACTGATAAACAACAGGAACAGAAGGTACAGTGCCAGCAGCACCCGGCCCATTAGTGGAAACCGTTCCGTAAGGGCCTGCAGTAAATTGCGGTCGGAGAATCGCTTTAACGTAAACGAAACGAGCCACAACGCGAAGAGACATACCGATCCGCTGACAAGATAAGAGATAAACGCATGCTGATGCGCCGTTTGGCTGACCAAGGAGAAGGTTTGCATATAAGTTATCGACCCGATGCACAAGAGTCCAAGCAGAAAAATTTGCCGTTGGGTTATTTTCATTACAAAACTTCACTCCTCGAGGTTTCATGCGGGCGAGCGCTCTAGGGTTTGGTGAAGTGAGCGATCGGCGCTAACATCCTGCCCAGCCACTCTGCAGGATTAAAGGGGGCGGACTCCCATGAAGTATAGATCAGAATCAAGAAGGAAGCCGCCATGAGCGTATAGAACACATAACGGCTCAGCGGCCCTCCCTCCCGCAGCGCCTCTTTGTCCCGCCAGAAGCTGAAAGCGATCAGCAGCAACATCGATATATGGGTACTAGTCATTTTCGAGACGATCCTCCCTCACACCAAACGAATTGATAATTTCACCGCTGCTTTCCAGACGAATATCTGAGCTGACATTCACCTCAACCTCCGGCAACAATTCATGCCAACGGGCATGAATCTTCTTCCATTCGTTAGGATACTTATTATTCAAGGCAACGCCGAAGCCAAAAATATCGGATCGGTTCTTGCGTATCGCCTCATTAACCGCCTCCTGTATCCCCTCCGTGATGTATTCATTGCAGCGTTTCTCGACAATCCCCATCATCGTCGATTGAATATCCTGGCGGGTCGTATTTTCCAGGATCAACCCTCTGGCCTTCACTTTAATATCAAACGAAATGTTAGAACCCCTCAGGTGAGGGCGAGTTTTTGCGCTGGTTTGATTCAGCACGACCGTAACCCCCTCCTCCGGACGTTTCTCATCGACCGTGACAGACACTTTGGGATTCATCGCTTGCCCCATTGCCATCATCGCCATCTGACCTTGCTCCAGAGTTAGATAGCCCACCAGCTTGCTGTCGCGGAACACACCTAATCCGTTCAGCTTAACCAAGCTCTGCCCGTCCCCGACCTTCTTCGGAATACTCTCCTTTGTCTCCATGACCGGGATCGCCAAATCAATCCCTTCCGTCAGCAAAGTGTTGGCCATGCTTTGGACGCTAACCGGGTCCTTCATCGCCGACTTGGTCAGCTCCCGGATCATTTCCGAAGGCGATTGCTCGATTGGAGCGTCGACCCCCAGCAATTTATAACCCGGACCTCGGGCCATCACGATATAAGTCGTCAATCGGTTTTGCGGAAACCGGGCAAATACATCCACCATCTCTCCGATTCCCGATTTGGCGAACTCTTCTCCAAAGATCGTTACGCGTCGATGCGAGAAGTTAAGTATCCGGGATAGGTTACCCTGCATTGATTTATTGGCCTGATATGGCGTAGGAGCTGTCTGGGAAACCATCAAGTAGGTTTTGCTTCCCGATGTCCCGCCTCCTCCGCCTTGGCTGCCAGCTCCTCCCAAGGAGCTGGGTAAGGCGATTTGTGCGGTAGAGCGGATTTGGCCTTGGTCCAGGTCCGTTGAGGTTGCCAGAACAAAGGCTACATCGTTCACTTCGACGCGATCCCAGCAGCCGGTCAGTACGAGCGCAGGAAGCAAGAACGCGGGGATGAGTTTACCAACCCTCATTGGAATCACTCCCCAAAGGCCTGGATTTTCCGATCCGTTGCATATTGGCCCGGCTAGCGTCGGAAGGCCGCTTCTTCATCTTCCACATCGGTACCCGGCTGAAGATGTCTTTCGTATCCTCCGGAACATAGGGGGCAATCCCGTTCATATACGGAACACCAAACGATTTGAGTTGCGTCAGATGAACAACAATCCAAACCGCCCCGATTACGATACCAAACAGACCAAATGCACTGGCCAGCAGCATGATGGGAAACCGCAGCATTCGAACCGTGACGGCGAGACCAAACCGGGGAACCGTAAAGGAAGCAATCCCGGTTAATGAAACGACGATGACCATCGGGGCGGAGACGATACCGGCCTGCACCGCGGCTTGGCCGATCACGAGTGCGCCTAAAATGCTGACCGCTTGCCCTACGGTCTTAGGCAGGCGAATGCCGGCCTCGCGCAACGCTTCAAATGAGATTTCCATGATAAAAGCCTCCACCAGGGCGGGGAAAGGAATCGCCTCCCGGGAGGCCGCGATACTCAAGATCAAAGTCGAGGGCAGCATATCCTGATGAAACGTGGTTACCGCAATATAGAGACTTGGCAGGAACAAGGCCAAGAACAGGAAGAAGAACCGGATCCAACGGATCATATTGCTGATGAAGAATCGTTCGTAGTAATCCTCGCTGGCCTGAAGAAGCTGCCATAACGTCACTGGCGCGATCAACACGAACGGCGTACCGTCCACGAAGATGGCAACTCGTCCCTCCAACAATTGGGCGGCAACCGAGTCGGGACGTTCGGAATACTGCATCTGCGGAAACGGAGAGGAAGGATTATCTTCAATCCATTCCTCAATATATCCGGATTCCAGGATCCCATCGATATCGATGTTCTCCAGCCGCTCCTTCACATCGGCAATCAGATTCTCCTCGGCCAATCCTTCGATGTAGGCTAACGCGACATCGGTCTTGGTCACTTTACCGATGACCATATCAAGCAGCTTCAGCTTTTCGGTTTTGATTTTAAACCGAATTAAGGCGGTATTGATCCGCAGTGACTCCGTAAATCCTTCGCGCGGACCGCGGATCACCGCTTCGGTCTGCGGCTCCGTCACACTCCGCCGCGAACCGCCTTTTACACTGAACAGCAGCACCTCGTCCATGCCTTCGACAAAAATAGCGACGTTTGCCGTCAGTACTCCGTTAATCACCGCCGGCCAATCGGTGGCGGACTGCGCTTGGCTTAAGGAAACTCGCGTGAACGACAAGGGGTAGATTTCTCCGTCCGCTTGCGGGTGTTGGGCCAGTCCCTCAATTAATGGACGCAGAATATGCTGCTGAACATCCTCGACCTTGATGATTCCCTCGATATAAACCAGCAGCCCTTGGATATGCTCTGACAATTGAATCTCTCGGTAGATCACGTCGGAGCAGTCCTGAAACACCTTTTTCACTTGCTTGATATTCTCCGCCAAATCTCGGTTGATTTTATCCTCTTGTTTACGTTCCTTGGTCTTCATGGGAACACTCCTTGCCACTCTGCCGATTCTTCGTTGACATGATGTAGAATGTACCATTTTGGGAAATCTATGTAGATAAAAAAAGCTCTTCGGCGATCCGCCGAAGAGCGATGTATCCAATGGGTATTGGTTATTTCCGATCTACATGGAACTTGTCCACCATCGTCTTTAATTGTTCGGCCATCTGGGTCAGGTGGGCTGCAGACGACGCGATTCTCTCAACGGAAGCGAGTTGTTCCTCCGTTGCGGCAGAAATCGTCTGCGTTTGACTCACAAGATCTTCAGAAACCTGCCGATTCCCCTTAATGGAGTTCCTTGCAATTTCAGTCCCGATGGTCATCCCCTTGGCGCCAGCAACGATCCCTTCCATCTTCTCAGCGGCACTGCGAACCGCTTTGCGGATCCGCGAGAAGGAACGCCCGGAGGTATCGACGGCGAGAATCCCCTCATGAACGCCTTGCTTCGCGTCCTCCATGGACACAACCGCCCGCTCAACCTCAGCCTGGACGCTGCTAATCAGCTCGGCAATCTGCTTCGCGGATTGCTCGGAGCCCTCCGCCAGCTTACGTACCTCCGAAGCAACCACGGCAAACCCCCGGCCATCCTCGCCGGCCCGCGCGGCTTCAATCGAGGCGTTCAGCGCCAGCAAATTCGTTTGCTGAGCAATGCCGGTAATCACTTCGACAATTCCGCCGATATTCGCCGTATGCTCGCCTAAGGTCTGAATGACCACACCCAGCTCATCAACCGTTTGCTGAATCCGTTCCATCTTCTCCACCACACTCAGCACGGACGAGTTCCCTTCCTCCGCAACTACAGTCGTCTTCTCCATCGATTCGCTAACGGTATGAATTTGCTCAGACATGAGGTTGGCCTGACTGGACATCTCTCCCATCCCCTGGGCTCCGGCTTCAAGCTCCGACAGCTGCCGTTCGCTGCTGACTGCGATCTCCTGGATTGCCTCATGGACATGTTCAATGGCCTTCGTCGTTTGCTCCGCTCCAGCCGACAGCTGCTCCGACGAGGTTACCACCTGGTTCGTCGTATCTCGAACGTTAACAATCATCTCCCGAAGATGGTCGACCATCCGCTGAAATTGAGTCGCCAGGGCACCGATTTCATCCGGCCGGTTCAAATAAGCTACGCGTTTGGTTAAATCCCCTTCGCTGATTTGTCGAGTGGTTTCCGTCAAACGATCCAGTGGAACGGCGATCATACGAATCGTAAACCAGGCGGCCACGGCGGCCAGTACAACAGAAGTCCCCGCAATCAGATACCAGGTCGGCTCGATTTCGCCGTTCAGTACCACATCCAGAATACATGGGATAATCGCCACAAGAATGGTTGTCAGTAACAGAGATAGCCTTACGCGTTTCTTCATAGCAGATCCTTCTTTCAACAGATTAATAGGTTATACCCTAAATTATACTCGCTCCTCCGGGGCTTGGATATAGATGTCAAAAAACCGTCAGTCCTAAGACAGACGGTTTCATTATGATCAGGTATTGTGTCTCAATCCGCCAGTCGATAACCAACGCCGCGAACTGTGGTAATGTAGGTTGGATTCGCTGCGTTGTCACCCAGCTTCTTGCGCAGACTCTTGATATGAACATCGACGACATTGCTGCCTCCTAGAAAAGAAGTCCCCCACACCTCGGACAGCAGCTCTTCACGGGACAACACAGTTCCCTCCTGCTCAAGCAGCTTGATCAGCAGTTCGTATTCCGTTTTAGTCAATTCGATCTTTGCGCCGCTCCGATAAACAGCCATCTTCTTACGGTCGATCCATAGATCTTTGAAGATGGCCGGCGAAGTGCCGGCGAGCAAACGGGAAGACAATGGTCGAGGACCGCTGCTGCGGATAATTCGCTGGGTATGGTACACGATCTCCATCGGTCTAGTCGGCCAAACCAAGAGTTCTTGATTCATCAGACCTTGGTCCAATTGCCCCAGCATTGACTCTCTTACAAGCAAAAGCGACGGGGTTCCGCCGGTTTCCTGCCCCACAAGCGCACGGATGGCCGCCATCTCTTCATCTTCCCGGTAGGAGGTTAGATCGAAGATCAACAAGTCGGCAGCCAAGGCGTTGCGGATACCTTGCTCCCAATGATGGAACACGAGCACGTCGAAACAATTCTCGGATAGATCACGAACCAGTTCATGAACGTCGCTTGGGAAAGGACTGATCAGAATGACGCGCTGTGTCACCGGGCAAGCTATTCGTTCTGCCGTCTGTTCCTCTTGCTCGGCAACTTCGACACCCGACGGCCGGCGGAAAGGCACGGCTTTACCGGAGATTCCCTCCTTGATCACTTCTTCTGCTGGCAATGTGGACACACCCCCCCGAATACGACGTGGGCATGATGCACGTCATAACCCGTTTCTTCGGCCACCGTACGATTCCACTCCTCAGGCACATGAGACATCACCTCATCCACTCGGCCGCAGACCTCGCATAAGATATGTTGATGGTCGTCGAGCTTCGCATCATACCGGCTCGCCGCCTCGCCCAGCTTCAATTCGCGAATCAATTCTTTGTCAGTCAAATACCGCAGCGAGTTATAAACGGTACCGTAAGCAAAATTATATCCTTGTTCAACCAGGCGATTCATGACTTCTGCCGCCGTAGGATGGTCGCTGGCATGGCGGACGACATCGTAAACCGCTTGGCGTTGCGTCGTTAAATTTAAGGCTTTCATCTATCATCAATCCCTGTAGTTATTTTTAGAATTAGTATAAGTCTTATTTTAGGATTCGTCAATTCCTTGATCTCCCCAAATCCTGCATGTTCCATCGTACTTTCCCTCATACTAAAACCGTACCATCACTATTTAAGAGGGAGTGTTCCTCCATGCTGATTCGTAAATATCTGACAACCCTCCTCATCGCCGCGTTTACGATAGGCTATACCATCTGGGTGGATGTGCTGATCGGGCTTCCATGGAATAACTTTCTCATTAATTGGAATTACTCGCTGACAGATCCTGCCGAACGCATCTTTGCTTATATCCTGGTCCTGTTTCTGGTTGTGCCGGATATTCAGCATCTCATAAGTCGCAAGCGGAAGGGGAGTGGGCAACACTCCAGCCAAGGGCCCGGTATGCACGAGGGGGCTCTATCTGACTCGACGAACAATGATTCCTCCACGGCACTGGAGGATTCAGGTCCCGGCTTGCCGACGGGAGCGGGCTCGGTAAATCAAGGCAGCAATAATCAGAGCAGCGGGCAGAATAACGTAAAATAAAGGGTCGATCATATACAGGACCTCGCCGCCCTTTTTGACGTGTTCACTGTAGGTTCGGGCGATCGTTAACGATGAGAATAACACGATCAAGGCCAACGGATATAGAATTTTCCGATAGGGAATTTGCAGGAGGTCTGATATTCCGATCACCGCTGCGTAGAAGTACACCGAGATCTTAAAAAAGTCGCCGATGATCAGCACCATCACCACTAAGATATCCATCCGTTGAATAAAATCGGCAATGGAGGCCTTGCCGACCATCGTCAAGAGCGGGAAAATCGAACGCTCCGCGATCTCCACGCCAAGAACCGAAATCGTCGTCACCACCGTGGCCGACAATATAAGTCCGGACAACAGAATGGATAACAGCCCCACTCGAACCCCCGCTTTTTGATTATTCAAAAACGGCATGATCATGGTGAAACAAATAATCTCCCCAAACGGGAATTGATAGTTTTGGCGATAAACGGATTTCAACACAGGCTGGACTCCATCACTGAGCACTGGCAGAATCCGGGTGAAATCCAGAATGCCGGAAAACAACACCAGCAGCAATATGGTCATTCCGATCAGAAACACGACCCAAAGGAGGATAAACGCCGTCCGAGCTAACACCTCGATCCCTTTGTGCAGGACATAGACGATCGACAACATCATCATCGTATTGATGATGAAGAGCGGAGTTTCCTTCAGGGTCGAAGCGAAGACCAGCAACCCGCCGTCCATTAAATCGCGGGAGGCCTTGTTCATATAAAATACCGTGTAAGCAAAACCTATCAGCCAGCCGACATATTTACCGTAAAGAATACGGCTGTACTGGGTGGGCAGCTTATCCGGAAACGAAGTGTACAGGAAGGCGTATCCCAGGTAGAGCAGCATCCCGATGATCATGCCGGATAATACTGCGATCCAGGCGTCCTTGCGGGCTTCCATCCCCAGGTTCACAACCAGAGCGGTCCCCAACTGAAACATGATCAACATGGAGAAAAATTGCAGCGGACTGAATTTCGTGGTTTCCATCGTATCCCGCCTCCTATTCTTTGTTGAGGTCGTATTTGAAGGAGCGATCCCTCATTTGGGAATTGCGAACGATCGAGTCGACGTGGTATTCAACCGCCAGCTTGGGAAAGAGCTCGTTCCATTGCCCTTTCAATGACTTCCATTTCTGTGGATGCTGACGCTCCAGCGTCTGTCCAAAGCAGAAGATGTCGCTGTTCAACGATTGGGCTTTGTCGACGACGGCTTTCATTTTCTTCCTGATCTCCTTATTGACGTAAACTTCCAATTCATTTAAGGTAGCCGGGTCGCGCAAATCGATAGTGCTGTCCATTTCACGAACCGACAATTGGGCCGTGACCTTCACCAGGACGACCGGGTGCTCCGGATCCTTGAGGAGGACCTGCGTCGAGGTCTTGCTTCTGCGCACGTCAAGCGTGATTTCCCCCTGTTCCTCCGGCGTGATCACGATCGACGTCTTGTTCAGTTTGCCTTTGACCCAGAGCAGCCCCACGCTTTCGTCCTCCGTCAGCCAACCTTTCAGCCTAGCTCCTCTAAAAACCGCAATATTAGACATCCGAAGAATGCCAAGGGCGTCCGTTTTCTCCAAATTGCTTTGTTTTCGAACATCTTCGACATTCCCCAAAATATCAACGCCGTTGATGATCGGCCCTGAGTTTGGCACAAGAATATCCCGAATCACGTCATCGATTTCAACCGGATAATTGGCCCCGTATTCCTTGGAGGTCATTTCGGTTTTTTGAGCAAGCGTGTAAGCCGTAATTTTGCCCATTGCGGAGAGCCCGGAGAGGATATCGTGTGCCCGAGCTCCATTTTTCGCTACGAAAATTTTTGCCGTCAGGCGGATGTCTGAATCCCGGTCCAGAAAGTCAACAATATCGGAGATTCCCTGGCGAGCCAGCTCTTCAGAGATGACAACGATCCGGGCGTGGGCGGTTGAGACCAGCCGCGGCACAAGCATGGACACCTTGCGAGTGGCTTCCATGATCGAACGCCCTTGGGCGCTATATACCATCGTAGGGGTTCCGCCTCTCCCGGTCTTCCCGGAAATCTCGTCGGCAATAATCACTTGATAGGACACCCGGTATTCCTTCTTGTCGGGGGACAGATCGATCCCAATTCCGGCAACAACGGCCCGACGATTAAGTTCCTCCGCATCCCAACAGCCGGATAGGGGCAGCATAGCGCACAGGATGGCAAGTAACCAAAGTCCTCTAGTTCTCATTCGGTTCCTCCTGCTTTCCTTGTCTGGATTCAGGATCGCTGCCTTGGTTCTGGCCCTTCTGTCTCTCGTTAGAACTTGTCTGCTCTCCGCCCTCAGAATTAGCGGAACCCTGCGGTTTGATTTCCCCCGTTTTCTTCATATCTTGCTGACTTGAGGACATCAATGGTTTCCACCCATGCATCCAGATGGGTAAGCGCAAAATCGCGTCCTTCTGGGCTTGGGGGATAAACGGGCTAAACGGCGACAGGTAGGGAACGCCAAACGAGCGGATACTATTCATGTGCGCAATCAGCATGATCAACCCGAGCGTAATCCCGTAAAAGCCAAACAGACCGGACAGGACCAGGAAATAGAACCGGAACAGCCTGCCTGCGATAGACAAATTGTAAGAGGGCAAAGCAAAGCTCGCGATCCCCGTCAGCGCTACGACAATGACCATAATCGGCGTGATAACCCCCGCTTCAACGACCGCCTGGCCCAAGATTAACGCGCCCACAATGGACACGGTTTGACCGATCGCCCGCGGCATCCGGACCCCCGCCTCCCGTAGGATCTCAAACACCACCTCCATGATGACCGCCTCTACAAAGGCGGGAAATGGCACCCCCTCGCGTTGTGCCATTAAGCTGACCAGTAGCAGTGTAGGAATCATCTCGTAATGGAAGGTAGTCAGAGCGACATAAACCGCCGGCCCGAGCAGTAAGATCACGAAACAGATGTAGCGAATAATGCGCATCAGGATACTGATATCAAACCGCTGGGCATAATCCTCCGGCGACTGCATGAACTGGGCAAATACCGTCGGAAGAATCAGCGTATACGGCGTACCATCGACCAGGATAACGACTCGGCCTTCAAGTAGATTCCCGGCGGCAACATCCGGTCGCTCCGTATTAAATATGGTCGGAAAGGGGGTGATCGTCTTATCCTGAATAAACTCTTCGATATACGCCGACTCCAGGATTCCGTCGATTCGAATTGCTTTTAGCCGCTGCCGGATTTCCTCTACCAGATCCGGATCGGCGCAGCCCTTCATATACATCATCGCCACATGGGTATGCGTGACGGAGCCAATCTTCATGGACTCCAACCATAGGTCTGGCGATTTGATGCGCCGCCGAATCAGCGAAATATTTGTCGAGATGGACTCGACGAAGCTGTCTTTGGGACCGCGCACGACCAATTGGGAAGTCGGCTCGTTGACGGCCCTCCATTCCCCGCCGGCCGTACCCGAAACGATCCCTTGATCGCTCCCCTCCACCAGCAGTACGGTGTCTCCCGATAAGACCGCCATCATCACGTCGGTCCATTCCTTCACGACCGAGGTTTCCCCCAAGCTAAGCGCATCCTCCAGGATATATTTCATAAGTCGATCGGTCGGATAAGCGTTCACTTTCTCGGGTTCCAGCCCCATTAACGGCTTGATCACGAAGTTATTGATCATTTGCTGGTTGCTGAGGGCATTCAGATAAACGATCGCGGCCTTCACAGGAACCGGAACAGGCCCCCCCAGCTTGATATGGCGAATGACGATATCGGGGCTATGCCCGGACTCCGCTACGACGCGGTCCAGCATTTGCTGCAGATCACCGGTAATTTGGGATTGTTCGTTGCTTTTGTTCTGCCGGCCGGAACGGCCTCGGGATAAATGGCGCAGCATGTCAGCAACTCCTGTTCTGCATATCTTATCTCCATTATTTGCTTCTCTTGCCTTTTTCATGCGACAGGAGTCGACATCGACAACCTGCGTCCGTCTGGCGGTTTTTCTGACCTAGAGCGGGAAATAATGTATCCGAAACGGCTCCCTATATTAGGAGATCAAGTTGACAGGAGGAAGCGAATAATGGAGGAAACTCCCTTCATGTCCGGTGGACTTCCGAGGTTCCCGGAATCGATGTGGCGGAGGACAGCACCTTTGCCGGATTTCGGCAAGCTAAGCGAGGACATCGAGGCCGATGTGGCCGTGGTCGGTGCTGGGATTACCGGGATTACCACCGCTTATTTACTAGTGCAAGCCGGGGTTAAGGTCGTCATCCTGGAGGCCGGCCAAATCCTGGATGGTACGACCGGGTACACGACGGCAAAAATCACAACTCAGCACGGTCTGATCTACGACAAGCTGATCAACCATTTCGGTGAGGAAGGCGCGCGACTATATTTCGAAGCCAATGACCAAGCGCTGCGTTGGATCGCCGAGACAGTGAAGGAACGGAAGATCGAGTGTCAGTTCCGCCCGGAGGATGCTTACTTGTATGCCGATTCCGAGGAGCAGCTCAAGCAGTTGGAGACCGAATGGCGGGCCTACGAACGATTAGGTTTGCCCGCAGAATGGCGGGACTCTCTCGATTTGCCGCTGCAAGCCCGAGGCGCCATCATGATGAAGGATCAAGCGCAGTTCCACCCGCTGCACTACTCGCGAGAACTGCTGGCGTATGTCACCTCCCACGGCGGCTCCGTTTTTGCGAGAACAACCCTGCAGGATGCCGCCGAGCCGGAAGCGGAAGGACGCCTTCGATTAACCACAGAAGACGGGCACCACATCGTTTGTCGCCATGCCGTATCCGCTTCCCATTATCCGTTTTTTGACGGAATGGGGTTGTTTTTCACCCGGCTGCATGCGGAACGTTCTTATGTGGTTGCGATTGAACCGGAGAAAGCCTACCCTGGCGGAATGTACATCAATTGCGGCTCGCCCAAGCGTTCGCTCCGTTCCACCGAGCTGGACGGAAAGGAGGTTGTGCTCGTCGGCGGAGAGTCACATAAGACCGGTAAGAACGACTGTACCATTCAGTCCTACGAAACTCTGGAGAAATTCGGACGGGAGACGTTGGGGATTCGATCGATTCCGGTTCGCTGGTCCGCGCAGGATCTGGTCACGCTGGACGGAGTGCCCTATATCGGACGGATTACGTCGAGTCATCCGAATGTCTATATCGCCACGGGCTTCTATAAATGGGGGATGACCACCAGCGCGCTGTCTGCGATGATGATCCGCGACCTTATCTTGGAGAAGGAAAACCGTTATACCGATCTGTTTACGCCTTCCCGGTTTAAAGCGGACCCTTCGATCAAGCATTTCGTGACGCAGAACGCGGATGTAGCCAAGGAGTTCGTGACCGGCAAAATCGAACTCGTCCACCTCAAACCGGAGGATTTAGTCCCCGGCCAAGGCGGTGTGGTGAAGCACCAAGGCAAACGCGCCGGAGCCTACCGCGACGAGGACGGTCTGCTCTACCTGGTGGACACGACCTGTACCCATATGGGCTGCGAGGTCAAATGGAACGAGGCGGAACGTTCGTGGGACTGCCCTTGCCATGGATCCAGATTTGATTACAAGGGCGGAGTGATCGAAGGACCGGCCACGGAGGCGCTGCCTATTCTCCGCCGCCAGCCCGAACAAGCGCCAAGCTGAACCCTAAATGAAAGCGCATCTGTCCACCCGATTTCCTTGAATGGTGAGGGGATCAACGGAACAGATGCCTTTTTTCATTCACTACCTTGCTTTAATCAGTACTGTGTGATATTATGCTTTCAGTGATACTAATTAATGTTCAGTACTAGCGGAATTTCAAAACGAACATCCAATTTCAGAGGAAACGAGGCGAAGCATGGTTGGATATCAGCATCCAGTTTAAGAAAGGCGCCTTGGAGCTATGCGTGCTGGTGTTGATCCAAGGCCGCGACCGGTACGGTTACGAACTGGCCCAATCGGTATCGAAGCATATCGAGGTGGCCGAAGGGGCCCTTTATCCTCTGCTGCGCAGGCTGGTCAGTGAAGGTTATTGCACGACATACCTGCAGGAATCCACAGGCGGTCCCCCGCGTAAATATTACAAGCTGACTCCCGAAGGCGAAGCGTACACCCAGAAACTTGTCGTAGAGTGGAAACAGTTCGTGCATAATGTTTCGACATTAATCGAGAAAGGAAGCCGTTTATGAATAAAAGCGAGTTTTTGGCGAATCTCCGGGCCCATTTGTCGGTTCTTCCGCCGGAGGAGCAAAACGAATTGCTGGAGGATTACGAGGCCCACTTCGCCTTTGGTTTGGAAAGCGGACGGACGGAGGAAGACATCGTTCTGGAGCTGGGCGACCCGGCGGAGCTAGCCAAGGAGGCCATTGGTAATCGCTACGTGCCTCGCGAGCATGTGTACTGGTTTGGCGGTGCAGAGCCTGCTTCAGTACCAGATGCTCCCGCAGCCTATCGGAACGAAGGCGGAGTTCGGCGGCGTGGCGGTTTTACCAGCATGATGGTTTACATCGGCCTGTTCTTTCTTAATATCATCGTTGTCCCGTTGTTGATCTCCTTCTGGGCGGTGGTCGTCAGCCTAGCCGCCAGTGCCGCAGCCGGAATATTAAGTCCCCTTCTTCTCGGACTTGAGTATGTATGGCATGGGGATCTCTTCACGTCAAAAATATTTGCCTCGGTCGCTGCCGTCGGATTGGGCATTTTGCTCGCTGTCGTCACGCGATACGTTTATAAAGGAATGCTCCGGCTGAGCGCTGCTTACCTGCGCTGGAATGTCCGGGTAGCGAAAGGGGATCATCAAGCATGAATACGAAGAGATGGTCGTTCATTGGGATTCTGCTGATTCTGGCTGGGTTTGCCGGCATGGCTTACCAGCATTTTGATTTCGGCGATCAGTTGCCGGCCCATCAGCAGAAATGGACGTTTGAGCAAGGCGCCTTGAAGAAGTTGCTGATCGACAGCGACTATGACGTCGAGCTGGAGTTGATCGACAGCCCCGATGGGACGAACTACGTGGAAATCAACGGGAATATGGAGCAGAGGACGATCGACACGCTGAAAGTAACTCAAATCTCAGGGGACACGCTGAAGTTAGATCTGCAGGATGATTTCGACTGGACCTTCTTCTCGGTGAACTTCCAGTCCACCAAACAGCGGATCACCGTAGCGCTAAGCGACAAGAGCAAATTGGATCGGATTGACTACAAGTCCAATTCCAGCAATGGGACATTTCGAGGACTGCGAGCTGGCGACATCGATATGTCCATTGGCTCAGGGAATCTCCGGGCGGAGAATGTCACGGCAGGTCAGTTGAAATTAGCCAGTACATCGGGAAACATTACGGCAGAGAACATTCAGGGAAATACGGAGATCAAATTGACCTCAGGAAGTATCCGGATCGATTCGCTGCAAGGCGATTTGATGGCCAAATCGACCTCCGGCAACATCACTGCAAACCAGGTTCAAGGAACCTCCCAAGCTACAGTCAGCTCCGGGAATATCCGGTTTGAACGGTTTACAGGAGACGGCAGCTTTAAGTCCACCTCGGGGAATATCACCCTGTCAGAGCAAAGGTCGGATAATCTGGACATCACCGTGGGCTCCGGCAATGCGACGCTGTCGACCGATGCGCAGTTCAAAGGCTTCTATGATCTGCATACGGGTTCCGGGAACATCAGCGCTCCCGATTCCTTACGGCAAACGCAGGATTTGATCAAGGTTCGGACGACTTCCGGCAACATTCGCATTCATTAAGAACGTCAAAGAGAGGCGGAGATCGTGTGATCTCCGCCCCTTCTTTGTTATTTATTCGATTCTCGCTGTGCAATCCGGTTCAGGAACGTCCGGGCTCGATCACTGGACGGATGATTTAGCACCTGGTCCGGCGTCCCCGATTCGATGATCTTCCCTTCGTCCATGAGCACCACACGGTCAGCAACCTCGGCGGCAAACTTCATCTCATGGGTGACCACAACCATCGTCCGACCCTCTCGTGCCAGCTCCTTCATCACCTTCAGTACCTCGCCGACCAGCTCGGGATCCAGCGCCGAGGTAGGCTCGTCGAATAGCAATACGTCCGGGCTGACCGCCATAGCACGGGCGATGCCAACCCGCTGCTGCTGGCCGCCTGACAGCTGATGCGGATAGAAATCCGCCCGATCGCCCAGTCCCAACTTACTCAGCAGCTCTAAGGCGACCCGGCGCGCTTCATACTTACTCCTCTTCAACACCTGAACCTGGGCTTCCATCACGTTCTGGAGCGCCGTCATATGCGGGAATAAATAATAAGCCTGGAACACCATCCCCGTCTTCTTGCGCAGGGCCAGCACTTCGCTTTGCTTCGGCTTACGGCCATCGCCAAATTCCAGCTGGACATCGCTGATCCGAAGAGTCCCCTTTGTCGGGGTTTCCAGCAGGTTCAAACAGCGTAACAGGGTCGTTTTTCCCGAACCGGAAGGCCGATAATCATCAACACCTTCCCTTGCTGGACCTCAAGATCTACCCCTTTGAGAACCTCTTGTGCGCCAAACGATTTATGCAAATCTTGGATTCGTATCAAGATGGTCAGACCTCCTTATCGGGCAGTGAAGCGATCCAATCGCTTCTCTAACCGATTTTGCAGCGCCGAAAGGATGGTGCTGAAGAATAAATAAACCAAACCCGCTTCGGTGTAGACAATCAGCGGTTCATAGGTCGTCGCCGTAATTTGCTGAGCCGTACGGAACATCTCCGTATATGTCACAGTAGCGGCCAGTGAGGTATCCTTGACCAAGCTGATGAAGGAGTTGGCCAGCGGCGGTACGGAAACCCGCGAAGCTTGGGGCAGTATAATCCGCCGCAGCGCCTGCAGCCGGGTCATGCCAAG
Organism: Paenibacillus mellifer; assembly: GCF_023195895.1. Classification (GTDB taxonomy): domain Bacteria; phylum Bacillota; class Bacilli; order Paenibacillales; family Paenibacillaceae; genus Fontibacillus; species Fontibacillus mellifer. The sequence continues at coordinate 79,109 of NZ_JALPRK010000011.1, read as the reverse complement.
GGAATAAGCCGCTTCCCATTGGCCTTCGTGAATGGACAGGATTGCCGCCCGCACGATTTCCGATCCATAAGCGCCGACGCTGAGCGTAAACCAATCACTGCCGCCGGAAACGGGTCCAATATAATACCGATCGACGGAAGACCGTAGAAAATGACAAATAGCTGCACAAGCAGCGGCGTCCCCCGAATAATCCAAACGTAGAATCTGGCGAGTTGCCGCAGCGGCCCGATGCTCGATAACCGCGCAAGCGCGGTCAGGACCGCCACCACCAGCCCTAGCGCAAACGTAATCAACGTCAGCGGAACCGTAAAGGCTACCCCTGCTTTAAGCAGAGGTAGAAATGAGTCCACGATTATATTCCAAATGCGTTCATCCATCACTCATAGGGATTGTTTTTTTAATCCATCTAGTACGCACAATAGAGGAATACTTGATTTTCCATAAATGAACGAATATAATTGTCGTAATTATTTCGTGAAGGAGGTGGGTGGAAGTGGATCGCAAATTTGCGTGGAGTCGAGTGAGCCAACTGCCGATGGCAATGTTTGGCAATGTTCATGCAGCAGCCAACAACGGGAGAAGTCTGTCCTTTTTCGGAAACTCGATATCCAACCCAAATTGCGAAATGCCGCTCCTACCTTAACCTCACTTACGCGTGAGCTTTGAAGGCAGCAGGATTTTCTGCTGCCTTCTTTTTTTGTATGGACGGCATGGGATTAAAGGAGAACATTACCATGATGATCCAAGGTCAAAATATACAGAAGTATTACGGCGCCGAGTTGGTGCTGAGTGATGTGACGTTCGAAATTAAAACAGGCGAAACTGTCGGGCTGATTGGCCGCAACGGCGCGGGCAAGACCACCCTGATGAAGCTGCTATCCGGCAGAGAGCGGCCGGATCAAGGTCTGCTGTCGGTTCGAAAGAACGCCCGAATCGGAAGTTTGGCGCAAATCCCTGATTATACTCGGGAAGAAACGGTTTACGACGTCCTGCTGGGGGCTTTTGCGGATTTGCGGAGCTTGGAAGCAGAAATGCGGCGGCTGGAAGCAGAAATGGCAGGAGCTAGTGAAACTGGTTCGTTAGATTCGCTGCTCCGGCAATACGGCCGGCGGCAGGAAACGTTCGAGCGCGGCGGCGGCTACGAAATCGAAGCATCGATCGCTCGGGTCGCCGAAGGTCTCGGCATCCCGGAGGAACAGTTCGACCGGCCGTTCGCCTCGCTGTCCGGCGGCGAGAAAACGAAGGTGGGCTTAGCGGTCATTTTGCTGCGGGAGCCGGATTTGTTGCTGCTCGACGAGCCAACAAACCATTTGGACATGGCGGCTACAGAATGGCTTGAGGGATACGTCCGCGCCTTCCCGGGAACATGTGTGATCATTTCCCATGATCGTTATTTCCTTGATGCCGTTGTCGGCAAGGTTATTGAGCTGGAGGATGGAGAAGCGTTTACGTTCCATGGCAATTACAGCTATTACAAGGAGGAGAAGGAACGCCGCCTGCTTCAGCAGTTTGCCGAATACGAGGAGCAGCAGAAGAAGATCAAGAAGATGCAGGAATCGATTAAGCAACTGATCGAATGGGGCAACCGTTCCAATCCGCCGAATCCCGGCTTTCACCGCCGGGCGGCTTCGATGCAAAAGGCGTTGGACCGTATGGTCAAGCTCAAACGGCCGATACTGGAACGTAAACGCATCGATCTGGAACTGGATCATGCGGACCGTTCCGGTAAGGATGTGATCGTCTTTAAGGAGGTGGGTGACTTCCGTGGCGGGCGCGTCTTATACCGCGGTCTGACCCACACGCTACGCTATGGCGAGGCGGCTGTACTGATCGGTGACAACGGGGCCGGCAAGAGCACCCTGCTCAAGAACATCCTGGGCCAGGAACCGCCGCAGGAGGGGGAGGTCCGGCTCGGCGCGCGCATTGAACCGGGTTACCTGGCCCAGCAGGCGGCCCCCGCCGATCACGACGAGACGGTGCTGCAGTATTTCCGCGACGAAATCGGACTCGAAGCGGGTGAAGCCCGCGGGCAGCTGGCCCGCTTCCTTTTCTACGGCGCCGACGTATTCAAGAAGGTGAGCAGCCTGTCGGGCGGCGAGTGGACGCGGCTTCGGTTGGCGGTGCTGATGCACCGCAAGCCAAACCTCCTGGTGCTCGACGAGCCGACCAATCACCTGGACATCGATTCGCGCGAAGCGCTGGAGGAGGCGCTGGAGGAGTACCCGGGCACGCTGCTCGCGGTATCCCATGACCGCTACTTCATCAATAAAGTAGCGGGGCAGGTGTGGGCGCTGGCGGGCGGACGCCTGACCGTCACCCTCGGCGGCTACGAGGATTACCGGGCGGAGCTCGCCCGGAAGGCCGCCGCCGCCGGGGACGCGGGGCCTGCGGGCCGCGTGGCAGAAGGGCCCCGCGCAGCGGGCCCGGCCGCCACAGGCGGCAGCGCCGGCGGCGCAGAAGGCGATGCGGCCGCAGGAGCGGCGCGCAAGCCCGGGGCCCACCCGGCCTCCGTGCGCAAGCTGGAGGCCGACTACGCCGCCGCCGAAGCGGAGCTGGCGGCGGTGGACGCGGCGATGCAGGAGCCGGAGGCTGCCTGCGACGCCGCGCGGCTCGCGGAGCTGCAGGAGCGGCGAGACGCCCTGCAGCTCCGCTCCGACGAACTCCTCCAGCAGTACGTGACCCTGCTGGAGGAGAATCCAAACTGAAGGAGGTTATCCCATGAACCTCGGGAAACCCGTATTTGAGCTACACCCGAACGAACCCCGGGCCCAGGCGCTGGCCAGCGCCGATTCCCGGATGGGGCGGCTGATCGCCTTGATTGGAAGCCTTGCGACCAAACCGCAAGGCCCCCTCTTCACGGAGCTGGCTCGATCCATCATCAGCCAGCAGATCTCGGTCAAGGCTGCCTCCACCATTCGCGGCCGGGTGATTGAGTTGGCCGGGGAATTATCCCCGGCCGCCCTCTTGGCCCAAAGCGACGCCGACCTGCGGGCCGCCGGGTTGTCCGCTTCCAAGGTCGCTTACCTGAAGGATCTAAGCGATAAAGTGTTGTCCGGACAGCTCGACCTCGACCGGCTGCAGGAGCTTGAAGATGAGGAAGTCATCGGGAAGCTTGTCTCCGTCAAAGGCATCGGCCGCTGGTCGGCGGAGATGTTCCTGATCTTCGCTCTGGGCCGGGAGCATGTCGTGTCCTATGGAGATGCCGGTCTACAGCGAGCGGCCAAATGGGTGTATGACATGGAGGAACGGGACGATCGAAAATACTTGCAGCAAGCAGCCACACGGTGGCCTTCTTACGGTTCCATCGCCTCGCTTTATTTGTGGGAAGCCATCAATCAGGGCCATGTCGATTCCGGAGAAACCTTTAGTGAACGGCTGGGCGGCGTCCAAGCAGATTAAGCTTGTCACAGGAAGATATTGGATATAATATAAATTAGAAGGGGATCCTGCCTATTTCTAGAGACAAAAATAAATTAAAGTGGGGTTGAATCGCTGTGTTCTCGTTAACCGAAGTCCGTCGTCCGGTCAAGTGGTATCTGCTCGGTCTGATGGCATTTGTGGGAATTGTATCGAGTCTTGTCGTCCTGATGTACAACGATTACTTCCTCTTAGGCGACCCGGTTCGCCCAAACAACGATGACGTGAAGTACATTCAGTCCTCCCGCCTCCTGTTGAACGAAGGCGTACTGGCATACAATACCAAGGAGGCGCCGTCCGCCTTTATCATGCCCGGGCTGCCGCTGATGTTGTCCGGGTTTATGGCCGTGTTCGGCCAGGAGCAGGGCGGCATCGTCGCTTTTCGCCTATTTCAGTGTCTTCAGCAAGCGTTTTGCATCTACCTCATCTTCTGGATCGGCCGGCGGATCTTCAATACCCGTGTAGCATTGGTCGCTTGCACGGTGTCGGCCTTATATCCACCCGATTATTTCTCGTCTGGCGTTATCCTTTCGGAAACCACCTTCCGCACGCTGCTCCTGCTGCTCGTCTGCTGTACGATCCTGGCCAGGGAACGCCGCGGACCAGCCCTATACCTCCTCATCGGCTTCCTGACTGCTGCGGCGGCTTACTTGAAGCCGCATGCCTCTTTATATCCGGCTGTGCTGCTAGTAATGTGGCTGCGGATGAAAGTGCCCTGGCCGACGATCCTGAAATACACCCTGCTGATGGGGTTGACCTATGCGCTTCTGCTGACGCCTTGGTGGATTCGCAATTGGGTGACGTTTCATGAATTCATCCTGTTTACGAACTCCGGCGGAAGCCCGTTTCTGCTCGGCACACGCATCCGGTGGCAATTGCCGCCAGCCGGCTTCTTCGATACTTACCCTCAGTACGATCCCAAGACGATATTCGAAGGCGCCGATTCAACGGCCATCCGCAAAGGTCTGGACATTCTCCGTTACGGTTTTACGCATGAGCCGATGAAATACCTATATTGGTACACACTGGGGAGATGGGTGGAGCTGTATTTCCATCCGTTTTATTCACGGCCCTTTTGGCCGGTGAGCCGTCCGGTGATGAACATTGCCCAAGAGGTACTGATGTACGTGAACATGGCAGGTATCCTGTGGGCAGTAATAACGCACCGCCTGAAGCTGGACCGCTTGCTGCCGCTATTATTAGCCTTGGCTTACTTCACGATCATTTACATTCCCTTCGTTGCGTTTAACCGCTACGGTTATCCGAATATAACGTTACTCATTCTGTTCGGTTCTTTCCTTCTCGGCGATCTAACCTCTCGATTCCTACGGCGCCCGCATCATCGGCCGGAACGAAAGGAGGCGGCCGCCTCATGAACTTGAACGCACAGCGTATTCTCGTCATCATACCCGCATACAACGAGGAGGCCAGTATCGGCGCCGTGATCCGGGAGATTCAAGACCATGTACCGGAAGCCGACATCCTTGTCGTGAATGACGGTTCCTCCGATCGCACAGCGAATTGTGCCCGGGAAGCCGGGGCGAAGGTGCTGACGCTTCCCTATAACGTGGGGATTGGCGGAGGAATGCAGACCGGTTATCTCTACGCCAAAGAAATGGGCTATGACATCGCCGTGCAAATGGATGCCGACGGTCAGCATCCGGCTGGCGAATTGCGGAGTCTGATTGCCGGAGTCGCAGAACAGGACCTCGTGATTGGCTCCCGATTCCTGGGAGCCGCCTCCTTCCGGTCATCTGCGGCGAGACGGGTGGGGATCGCCTTTTTCTCCCGGCTTGTCTCCTGGGTGACCGGCGAACGCTTCACCGATACGACCAGCGGCTATCGCGCCGCAGGGCGTAAGGTCATTGAATTGTATGCCAGATATTATCCGACCGATTATCCCGAGGTGGAATCGATCGTGTATTTGAAACGCCAAGGATGCCGGATTGCGGAGATTCCGGTCGAAATGCGCCCCCGCACAACCGGGAGATCGTCCATTACACCATGGCGCTCCGCTTATTACATGGTGAAGGTGACTTTGTCTGTGCTCATGAGCGCACTGCGTCGACCGCTCAACCGGACGGCGGTGACGGAATAAATGACGATTTATATCCTCTCGGTTTCTGTTGCCGCGTTATTTCTCGTATTCGTCCTGGAACTGGTTCGTCGCCAAAAGCTGCGGGAGCAATATTCCCTGCTTTGGATTCTGTTCAGCGTGATTCTTCTGATCTGCTCGATGAACGTCCAGCTCGTCGAATGGATGGCCAACCAGTTGGGGGTTAAATATGCCCCTGCCGTGTTGTTTCTGTTCGGCTTGCTCTTCTGCTTTGCGTTTATCCTGCATCTAACGATCGTCATCACCCGACTAACGGCCCAAGTGCTGCGTTTAACCCAAGAAATCGTCATTCTTAAAGAACGGGAGGCGGTCCACGAACATGGACAAAACCATTAGTTACTTGCTGCTATTCGGCAATATCCTGTTGCTCGTGACCGGACAAATCCTGTTCAAGATCGGACTCGGACGCTCCGGCGGTCTTCACTGGGGGAAGCTCGCCACCTCACCTGCGGTGATCGGAGGCGTAGCGCTATACGGTCTAGCTACATTACTCTGGTTCGCCGTATTGTCTCGGCTTCCGCTAAGCGTCGCCTATCCGCTCCAGGCACTCGCTTACGTCCTGGCGCTGGTTCCCGCCTATTTCCTGTTCCACGAAACGATCACACTGACCAAACTAGCCGGCGTGGCCGTAATATTGCTCGGCGTATTTTTGCTTGCCAAATAACAAACACAAACGGCCTGGTCCCTTGGACCAAGCCGTTTCTTTCGAGGCACATGCCTAACCTTATTCCCCCTGTGATTTCGTGGCAACCAACTGTTTGACCGCCTGGTCGGTTTCCTCGATCCGACGAACCATCGGCAGATTCTGCGAGGTCATGGTGTCGACCGTGGCCAAGAGTTCCTGCAGCGTGGCCGAAGACTGCTCTACCACGGCCACAAAGTCATTGACCGCCTGCTCGATTTCATCGGTTTTCTCCTGCACCGAACCGGCCACGCTGCTGATATCAGACGCCCCCTGCGCAAGCTCCTCCACATTGGCGTTGATGGACATAAACGCACCTTCCGTTTTCCTCACCAAGGCCAAGCTCTGTTCCATGTCGTTTACGTTTTCCTCCAGCCGTACCTGTGACAAATCGGCCTGCCGTGTAGCTTGTCCCACATTGTCCGTAATCCGCTTCGCGGATTCGTTCGTTAAATCGGCCAGCTTGCGAATCTCATTCGCCACCACCTCAAAACCGCGACCTTGCTCACCCGCTCTAGCCGCCTCGATGCTTGCATTTAATGACAGCAGCCCGGTCTGTTCCGCAATTTCACGGATAGAGGCGGTAAGTTCGGCAATCAGGTGAATATTTCCGATCAATGCTCCGATATCTTCCTTCATACCATTCATATTCGCATGGAAACGATCAATGGTCCCTGTTAATTGCCCGATTACGGCCGCACCTTCATCGGAAGCTACTTTCGTCTCCGACACCGTTGTAACCAGATCACCCAGAGCGCTCGTCATCCGGTTGATATACCCATTGGAGGTGACGATGTTCTCCGAAATTCCTCCGATCGTTTCCGTTTGTGCCGCTGCACCGGAAGCCATCTCTTGAAATGCCGTAGCCATCTCCTGAAACGCGTGGTAGTTATCCTGGCTGTTTCCGCGTATCTCTCCGATGCTAACCGCGATTGTCTGGGTAGCTTCCGATGTGATTTTCTCCCGTTCCAGTTCACGCGCTAACAGCTCCGTCGTCTCCTGGTTCATTTTCGCCGAGTTAGCCAGCATCTTGCGACCCAGCGAAGATTGAGCCATCAACACCCAGGCCGTCACGATAAAGAAATACATCAGTACCGCAATATTAGAGCCTTCGCCCGCCGGCTCATGGAATACCGTATACTTAACCACAATGACTACCAAAGCCGCAACAAGCGCGGTCATCACTACCTTGAAATCGTTGTACATAATGCCGACACTAAGCACCAAGAAAGCCGACACCGCCCCGAGCGGCCCTCCGCCACCCTGGAAAACGGTGATCAACGAAGTGATCAACATGCCCACGATCGCTGTATAAGGAATCCAATGTTCTTTCTTCCGGGTCAAGTATCCCCCCCAAACCAGAAACAAGATCAACAAGTTTGGGATCACGATCAATGTAATGATCTTTGTGCTCGTATGCAGTCCCAGAAGTATGGCGAGGCTGAGAATCACCGTCGTCGTTAACGTCGAGCAGATCAACAGGTTCCTCTTTCGTAAATCCTTGTACAAAAAATCACTGACATCATGTCCTGCCATTTCCATAACCCCCTGCGCATCTCATTAGAAGTATTGACGTATGAAATCAATATCGGCAGGTCGTGTCGTATTATGTAGAATAATTTACTAAATTTAGCGTCTTATTCGACATTATTCGATATCACTCGTAGATTCGGATTTCATACTCGCAGTGCTCGTCCCCACAAACATTACATTTCGTCTCCCGTACGCTGACTTTCCGGTTCAGTATTTTGCCAAGCGCCCCTTCCAGAATCGCCCCCTCCAGGTCACACACCTTCTTTTCCTCGATCACAGGCAATCCTTTGCAAAAGCAATCGTCAATGGCGATCCGAATCGATCGTTCGCCTTGTTCCAACACCCGCGGCAACCCGATGCGCAGCTCTGCGAATAAGCCAAGCAACTCGTCTAACGTCTTCACAGGAAGGCTTTCACCGATTTTGCGACCGATCGATGCGGTGGTTCCTTTCCCTTCCAAAGGCAGTCCTTGTTGCATCCCGATCAAGCGGATCGCCCGGAACAACTCCAGCGGCACCTCGTCCCCCAGCCGTGAGCGGTCAATTTGCCGCAGTTCATGAAACGTATATCCTCTCATTCTACTTCCCCCTATCCTTGGATAACCGGCTATTGCTGCCGTTGATAGGTTTAATTTGCCATATCCACGCACACTACACCTTGATATGGATCAAGAATTCAACAGAAATATTGTGATAATAATCACTATCCTTCGATCCATAGACTGTTAATTTTAAAGGTAAAATACACTGTCAACCTGAGAAAGGAAGGGGTTACTAATGAATTCCTGCGCCTGCCACGCCAGAGATACGGCTAATGCTCCGTCCTGTCTGGCACATGTTCCCGTCTTTGCGCAGCTGCGCGAAGCGGAAGTCGAGCTGCTTCATTCCGTGATGCGGACCTCCCAGTACCCCAAGGGCGAGACCATCTTCCGTGAAGGCGATCTCTCGGATGCGCTGTTTGTGGTCAACCGCGGAATCATTAAGCTGACCAAGCTGGAAGACAACGGCAAGGAACATATCATTCGGTTGCTGTTTCCCGGAGATTTTTTCGGCCAGTTCGCCTTGCTGCAGGAGAAACCCCATTATGCCAGCGCTATCGCAGCCGATACGACAGGCGTCTGTCGAATTCACCGCAGCGATTTCCTCGATATCTTACGCCGTGATCCAGATACCGCTGCCCGCTTTATGACCGCACTCAGTGCACAGCTGGAGGAGGCCGATGCTTGGGCTGCCGTGCTGACCTTGCTTGAGGCCGATCGGCGTTTAGCCAAAATGCTGTTATATTTCCGGCGCAAAGCCGCACCGAATTCCCGGGAATTCACCTTGCCTGTATCCAAAAAAGAACTCGCCGGCTTGATCGGCGCCACGCCGGAAACGCTCAGCCGCAAGCTGCGTCAGTTAAGCGATGACGGAGTGCTCACCGTTTCTCGGCGGCAGCTGCTTCTCCGTGATGAGGCGGCGCTTCGCCACCTGGCTGGGGAAGCTTGAACGCACAGTTGTAACCAGGACGGTTCGCGAGCAGATGCCCCCTCTGTCCGGAGCTTTGCACGATTATCCCGTTTGATCAGCTCACTGCGAACAGACAAGACTGATGGAGGAGAGACGACACTCCACACTCCACACTCCACCTCCCACGTACCTTAACAAAAGGGATAATGATGCAAAGGAGCCATAAAGGCACACCCGGACCTGGGTTCGGTCTCGGCCCCTCGCGCCGCCCGCGGTCCGGGCGCGAGGAGTGCACGTCCAATAACAAACGCCCCCGCACATGCGGGGGCGTTTGTTATCAATCAACAGTTTTATACTGCTTCTGGCTCGAAGCCGCCTTTGGTGAATTGGCTGTTGTACAAATCGGCATAGAAACCGCCAAGTGCCAGCAGTTCCTCATGTGAACCTTTCTCGATCACGGTTCCGTGGTTCATTACGAGAATGAGATCGGCGTCCCGAATCGTCGACAACCGGTGGGCAATGACAAAGCTCGTTCTGCCCTTCATCAGCACGTTCATCGCCTTCTGGATATGCACCTCGGTCCGGGTATCGACGCTGCTCGTGGCTTCATCAAGAATTAAGATCGCCGGATCGGCAAGGATGGCGCGGGCAATCGTCAGTAATTGCTTCTGTCCTTGCGAGATGTTCGACGCCTCCTCGTTGAGGACCGTGTTATACCCGCCCGGCAACGTACGGATAAAGTGGTCGGCGTAAGCCGTTTTAGCGGCGCGCACAACTTCCTCTTCCGTTGCACCTTCGCGGCCGTAGGCGATATTATCCCGGATCGTGCCGTTAAACAGCCACGTATCCTGCAATACCATGCCGAACAAGCTGCGCAGGTCGCCGCGTTTCATCTCGGCGATGTTGATGCCATCCACCGTGACCGATCCGCCGTTCACCTCGTAGAAGCGCATTAGCAGGTTGATCAGCGTCGTTTTGCCGGCGCCGGTTGGCCCGACGATGGCGATTGTTTGACCCTTTTTCACGTCAATGTTCATGTCTTCGATCAGCAGATGCTCCGGATCGTAGCCGAACTGGACATGATTGAACGCCACATCGCCGCGAGGTTGTTCCAATACAACTGGATTCGCCGTTTCCGGCACCTGTTCTTCCTCATCCAGGATTTCAAACACCCGCTCCGCTGAAGCGACGGTGGACTGGATGATGTTGGCGATGTTCGCCGTTTGTGTGATCGGCATCGTAAATTGACGGGAATATTGGATAAACGCCTGCACATCGCCGATTTCGATCGTTTTCTTGGTCACGAGAATCCCGCCGACCACCGAAACGAGTACATATCCGATGTTCCCGATAAAGCTCATGATTGGCATGATGACACCGGAGATGAATTGTGCCTTCCAACCCGCCTCATACAGCCGTTCGTTAATATTGTCGAACTGCTCCAATGACTTCTTCTCGCGGCCAAACGCCTTGATAATCTTGTGACCCGTGTACATTTCCTCCACATGACCGTTTAGCTGGCCGAGTTCCTTTTGCTGGCGGACGAATTGTTTCTGCGACCGTTTGGCAATCGAGGTGATCGCCACGATGCTCAGCGGCAGCGTCAGTACCGCGATCAAGGTCATCAGCGGGCTGATGGACAACATCATCGCGATAACGCCAATGATCGTCAGGATCGACGTGATCAGCTGGGTTAAGCTTTGCTGCAGAGTGCCGGCGATGTTGTCGACGTCATTGGTGACCCGGCTCAAGATTTCCCCGTGCGTCCGGGCGTCGAAGTATTTCAGCGGCAGCTTATTCAGCTTGGCATTGACGTCCTTCCTCAGGTCATAAACCGTCTTCTGGGCAACGCCGGCCATCAAATACTGTTGGACATACCCGAACAACGCGCTTAGTACATATAAGCCAACCAGAATCATGATAATCTGCCAGACATACTGGAAGTCAATTTCCGCGCCGGGAACACCCTGAAACTTAGCCACGATCCCTTCGAAAAGTTTGGTGGTCGCTTTCCCCATCACCTTCGGGCTGAAGATGCTGAATAAGGTGCTCAAAATGGCCATGACCAATACCGCGGCCAACTGAACCTTATGCGGTCTTAAGTATCGGATTAACCGTTTTAAGGTTCCTTTGAAATCCTTCGCTTTCTCCACCGGCATCCCCATACCAGGACCTCCAGGTCCGCCTGGACCGCCATGCCCTCGGCGAGGGCCGCCGAGTCCGCGTTTCTTCTCGGTTTGCTCTTGACTCATGCGATCTCCTCCTCCGAAAGCTGTGAATAGACGATTTCTTTATAGACGTCGCAAGTCTCCATCAGTTCTTGATGGGTGCCAATTCCGGCGATTTGGCTATCGTTCATCACGATAATTTGATCGGCATCAAGCACGGTACTCACACGTTGCGCAACGATGATAACGGTAGATTCCTTTGTTTCCTGCTTCAAAGCTGCCCGCAGCTTCGCATCGGTCTTGAAGTCGAGCGCCGAGAAGCTGTCGTCAAAGATATAAACTTCCGCAGGCCGGACCAGCGCGCGAGCAATCGATAGCCGCTGCTTCTGTCCGCCGGACACATTGGTACCGCCTTGAGCGATGGGCGACTCGAAGCCCTGCTCCATCTTGCCGATGAAGTCGCTCGCTTGGGCGATCTCCGCTGCGCGGCGTACTTCCTCATCAGAAGCATCCTCTTTCCCATAGCGGATGTTCTCGCTGATCGTTCCGGAGAAGAGCACCGCCATTTGCGGAACAAAGCCAATTTTGTTACGCAGTTCCTCCTGCGTCAGCTCGCGAACGTCCACTCCGTCAACCCGTACGCTGCCTTCCTGCACGTCGTAGAACCGCGGGATCAAGCTGATCATCGTGGATTTCCCAGAACCCGTCCCGCCGATGATAGCTGTCACTTGGCCCGGCCTGGCGGTAAACGAAATATCCTGAACGGCCGGCTGCTCCGCACCCGGATAGCTGAAGGAGACGTTTTGGAACTCAACGAGTCCTTTGGATTCCGTTGCTTGGCTGCTCACTGTCGAATCCTTAATCACCGGCACCATGTCCAGCACCTCGTTGATCCGGATGGCCGAAGCCGACGCCCGCGGTATCATCACGAACATCATCGACACCATCACCAGCGAGAACATGATTTGCATCGCGTATTGCAGGAACGCCATCAGGTCACCGACCTGCATATCCCCAGCGTCAATCCGCAATCCGCCGTACCAGATGATCGCCACGGAAGACAAGTTCATGACCAGCATCATAATCGGCATCATAAAAGCCATAACTTTGTTCACTTTGATCGACGTATCCGTCAAGTCAAGGTTCGCTCCGTCGAATCGTTTGCTTTCATAATCGGTCCGATTAAACGATCGAATGACGCGAATCCCGGTCAAGCTTTCGCGCATGACGAGATTCAATTTGTCGATTTTCTTCTGGATCGCTTTAAATAAAGGCAACCCTTTGCGTGCGATCAGGAAGATCGCCCCAGCTAAGACCGGCAAGATGACCACCAACACCAGAGACAGCGTCGCATCCTTGGAAACGGCCATAATAATGCCGCCCAAACACATCATCGGCGCCATGACCATCATGCGCAGAATCATAATCAATACTTGCTGCACCTGCGTAATATCGTTGGTTGTGCGGGTGATCAGCGAAGCGGTGCCAATCGTATCAAATTCCTCTAACGAGAAGTTCGAGACATGCTTGAACACCTTGCCGCGTAAGAGCTTCCCAAAGCCGGTTGCAGCTCTTGACGAGAAGTAGCTGGCTGCGATCGAACAGGCCATCCCACCCAGCGCGACCAACAGCATGAGCCCGCCGATGCGCCAGATGTACGGCGTATCTCCGTTCACTACCCCTTTGTCTACGATGTCCGCCATCAACGTTGGTAAGTACAGCTCAGATAACGTCTGGAAGAAGACGAAGATAAGCACCGCGGCCACAAGCCAGCGGTATGGTTTCAAATTGCGGAAAAGTTTAATCAATTCCCATCAACTCCACTTGTTCTATTCATTGAACTACTCTTGGCTTTTGTCTGTATTAAGTTTTATATCCACGTAATCATACACCTGCTCCAACAGCTCAATGAGCTGCCCGCTCTTCTCTTCGCCTAGAAACTCAACTAGTCCCTGGATTTGGGCCGAACGTTTCTTGGCCGTCTTCTTGACATGGTCCAGCCCTTGCCCCGTCAGCTTAACTCGAACCGCCCGGCGGTCCTCCTTATCGTTGTAACGCAGGACCAGTCCGCGCTCCTCCAGACTGCGAACGAGCGGCGTGACGGTTGGAGAAGCAACCTCCATCATCGCGCTGAGTTCTGACACGGTTACCCCACGTTCATCCTTCTCCATGCCATGTAAGATGTAAAACATCAATCTGACTTCGCTAGGTTTAAACTCCGACGGCGTCAGTTTGCTGAGATCAAGCCTCCGAAAGCGGTGAAAAGCCTTCAGCAGCCGTTGCGCCTGCGGGTTATCACCGGTGAACAAACCAATCCCTCCCTATTTATTTTCATTGTTTAATAATTAGTGCCACTATTAATTTGCATGCCTAATTATAAGAGCCTGCAAATGCGAAGTCAAGCGCCGTCAAAGTTCAGACAAATAAGGCAAAAAAAGACCGTACGTCGGGGCATATCGCCCACCTGTAACGGTCTAGATTTTAGGGTTGTGGAGATGCTTGTTCCGGTTTCAGCTCATATAAGCTTTTAAATTCGTATCCCTGCCGTCGTGCCTCGTCGATGATCGCTCCGAGGGCCGCTGCATTATCCTTGGAAACGGAATGCAGGAGGATGACCGCGCCGGGATGCAACTGGGATACCACCTTCTGGTAGGCATAATCGGACCCGCGCTGGTCGTTGACATCCCAATCCTTATATGCGACGGACCAGAAAACGTTCGTATACCCAAGCGCCTTCGTCACGCGTAACGTCCGGTCGCTAAAGATCCCGCGGGGCGGGCGCAGATAATCCATCTTGGACTGTCCCGTCACCTGGGTGGTCGCGCTTTTTACCTTCTCCAGCTCCTCCCGGATCTGCGTGTCGGATATCGTTGTCATATCCGGGTGGCTCCAGGAGTGATTCCCGATCAAGTGGCCCTCTGCAACCATGCGCTTAAGCAGCTCCGGCTGGTCCTTGATATAGTGGCCCGTGACAAAGAAGATTGCCGGGACCTTCTTCACCTTTAACGTATCGAGAATTGGAGCGGTAAAACCATTCTCATAGCCGTTATCGAACGTCAGGAACAATTCCTTGCGCGAGGGATCTGCGAGGAAGATCGCGCCGTTTTTGTCGATGATGTCTTTGAAACCTTCCTCGTTAATTGAGGGAAGCTGGCCGCCAACGCTTTTTTTGAATCCGAAATGGTGAGCAACGTCCGCTTGAGCTGACGCGATGGGAATCCCCGTTCCGAGCAGCAGACTGGCCAGCAATGCACAAATTACGGCAAACTTCACAGCTGTCTCTCCTTCGTAGCTTATAGGGTGATGCAAATTTCGACATGCCCCTTTATGATCCGCTAAATTCCCGGGAAATATTCAGCCGTCATCCAGCGTCGTTTACTTCGAAAGTTCGCTGTGTTTGTACCCGTAAGCAAAGTAAACGATGAGTCCGATGGCCATCCAAATCAGGAAAGCGATCCAGGTCACCGCCGGCAGGCTGATCAGCAGATACCCACAGGTCAGCACGGCCAGCGCCGGAATCCATGGCACTAATGGAACTTTAAACGACCGTTCCAGATCCGGACGAGCCTTGCGCAAAATAATGATGCCCAGCGATACCGAAATGAACGCGAACAAAGTCCCGATGCTGACGAGATCGGCCAGCTTACGCAGCGGGATCAATCCGGCGAATATCGCTACAACCACGCCGGTCGCCCAGGTGCTGTTTGTCGGTACGCCGGTTTTCGAATTGAGCCGGGCGAGCGGCTTCGGCAATAGTCCGTCGCGTCCGATGGCGTATAGCAGACGCGTCTGCCCAAACAAAAGCACGAACAACACGGTCGTGATTCCAACAATCGCTCCTAGAGAAATAAAACCGGCCACCCAATTCTGGTTGATATATTGCAAGGCAAAGGCAACCGGATTCTTCACGTTTAATTCGGCATATGGTACGATCCCGGTCAGCACAGCCGTCACAAGCACGTACAGCAGGGAACACACGACTAAAGACCATAAAATCCCGCGAGGCAAATCCTTTTGCGGATTCTTCACTTCTTCCGCAGCGGTGGCCACTGCATCGAACCCGATATAGGACAGGAACGCCGTCGCCGCCCCGGTCACAACTCCACTGAATCCATACGGCATGAATGGCGTCCAATTGCCCGGCTTGACGTAAAACGCACCCACCACGATAAAGAGGAGGATGACCGCGATTTTTACGATAACCATAATCGAATTCAGTCGCGAAGACTCCTTGGAACCGCGGGACACGATAAACGTCAACACCAGCACGATCAAGATCGCCGGGACGTCGACATAGGTGCCGTTCGCCGGATCAAAGGCGCTGCTAAGCGCGGTTGGCAACTTAACTCCTATACCGGCGATCAAACCTTGGAAATATCCCGACCATCCGCTCGCCACCATTGAAGCGGCAAAACCGTATTCCAGGATCAGGTCCCATCCGAGGATCCAGGCAATCAGCTCGCCAAAGGTGGCGTAACTGTAGGTGTAGGCACTCCCCGACACAGGAACCATGGAGGCGAATTCGGCATAACACAACGCGCAGAAGGCGCAGACGACGCCGGCCAGAATGAAGGATAGGATCAGGCCCGGACCGGCATGTTGGGCGGCAGCCACTCCGGTCAGTACGAAAATCCCCGTACCCACGATACAGCCGATGCCCAGCATAGCCAGGTCAAAGACGCCCAACTCCTTTTTCATACCTCCGCCGGATCCGGCCTTTTGTTTCTCTAGTAACATGGAAGCGATCGATTTTTTTCGCAGCAAACTCATTAAGCTTTGTCCCCTAATCTACAATTTATGAATCATTTCGCTATTATAGGCAGGCTCCACCGGTTGCACAAGTAGTCTGGTGTCCCATTGTTTGTCAGAACTCAGACAATTTGGTTATTTTTAACCAATATGTGGCCTCAACACTTCCTGAGCAAACCGAATCCATTCGCGGGTGGCAAAAGACTGATACCGATCGTCACGCCATACGATGCCAAGCTTCCAAGGGATTACCGGCTTCACGAGTGGGATGATCCGCACGCCTTCATCGTCGATCTCACGACAAATTGTTTCCGGCAGCAGCGTGATGCCAAGGCCGACGGCCACCATCTCACTGATCAAGTCCCACTGGGAGCTCTCGTAGATGACATGAGGCTGAAAGCCGGCTTTCGCACATTCTCCGATGATGCGGTCATGCAGTGTAAAGTCCTCGCGGAACAACACAAATCCATCCTGGGAGAGCTCGGCCAAATCCGCCGATTCCCGCGCTGCAAGCGGATGGGAAGGATGTACGACCAGATTCAACTTCTCCTCGACAAAAGGAAAACAGCTAAGCTCCGCTTCCACCGTTGGCAGCACGACTACCCCTACATCCAGTAGTCCGCCGGCGACGTCCTGTTCCACTTTCTTGGCCCCGTCCTCAAACAGCTGAATCGTAATATCGGGATACCGTTGATGGAATTCTCCAATTACCTTCGGAAAAAAACTCGCACCCACCATCGGCGGAAGCCCGATGCGAAGATGTCCTTTCTTCAAATTGCGCAAATCGTCGAGCTCCGCGGTCAGATTCTGGAAGGAGGTCACGATTTGCTGGGCTTGCGTGGCGATGATTCGTCCGGCGTCGGTCAGTTCGATCTTTTTGCCAACCCGGTCGAATAACACAACCCCGAGTTCCTCCTCCATCGCTTTGATCGTTTTGCTGATGGTCGGTTGGGTGATATACATTACTTCGGCGGCCTTGGTGAAGCTTCGTTGCCGGGCAACTTCAATTAGAACCTGCATTTGCCTAATATCCAACAGCCTGCGCTCCTTTAATTCGTTTTATCTATAACCAAATGGAATGCTTCTCATTCAGTATATTCATTTTACTCATGAAAACAATCGGTGTAAGATTTCATTACCAACCAAAAACAGAAAGGAGCTGCTCATATGAAAAAGATGAAAGAGATTGGCATTGGGATCCTTCAGATCGCCATTCTGTTCTTCGTTTCAATGGCCCTGAACAAGGTCGCGGAGCTGCTCCATTTACCGATTCCAGGTTCGATTCTAGGGATTGCCGTTTTGTTTACTCTATTGAAAACAGGCGTCGTCAAGCTGAACTGGATCGAACGTGGCGCGAACTGGCTGCTGGCCGAGCTGCTGCTGTTCTTTGTTCCTTCCGCCGTCGGCGTTATGCAATATATCCCATTGCTCGAAAGCGAAGGCTTCCGAATCATGATCGTTGTCATCCTTAGCACTGTCATCGTTATGATTTGTTCCGGGCTGATCGCCTCACGTATCGAAAAACGAAAGGAGGGCCGAATCTCATGATCATTGCAGGCCTACTTTGTTTAGCTACTACCCTGTTCATTTACGGTTTATCGAAACGGTTGTATCGGATTCGGCCAAAGGTCTACTTGTCCCCTCTGCTGATCACCCCGTTGGTTCTCGTCATCGGCTTGCTGTGGGCGCAAATTCCCTATGAAACCTATCATACCGGCGGCAAATGGCTGAGCAGCATGCTGCAGCCGGCCACGATCGCCTTTGCGATTCCGTTGTACAAATACTACAATGTGCTGAAAAAACACGCTGTGGAAATTCTCATTAGCGTGCTGAGCGGCTCCGTGGTTGCCATGTTCTCCTCGGCGTTCTTGGCCGAATGGCTGCACCTGGATGATCAGCTCATCACCAGCTTGATTCCTCGTTCCGTCACGACGCCGATTGCCATGAACGTATCCCAGGTCATCGGCGGCGTACCGAATATCACCGCCGTATTCGTTATTCTGACCGGCTTGCTTGGCGCCATGCTGGGGCCGCTGGTCATGAAGTTGTTCCGCATCGAAGGGGAAGTCGCTCGAGGCGTACTGTTCGGCACCAGCGCTCACGGGACGGGAACGTCCAAAGCGTTCGAACTAAGCTCTTTAACCGGGACGATCTCCAGCATCTCTATGATCTTGGCTGCCTTGTTTACATTAGGAGTTGCTCCCATGCTTATTGCGGTTCTGCACTTTTAAGCTTCCAGGTTCGACATCTTATTCCTATCTTTGTGGTTCCTCCTAATTTTTCATATAGCGTTACTTTGGGCTCCGCTCCGGCGGGGCCGCTTTTTTTGTCGATACCTGGGCGGAAATGTCATTGCCGCTCCTACTATTCTATTATATGATTAATTAGTTATGATTCTCGCTTGAGAGAGGTGCCAGTAGTCTTGCTTTTTAATTCCTACGAATTCATTTTTGTGTTTTGGCCGATCTCGTTTATCGTTTATTTCCTGTTAAACCGGCTATGCCCGCCCGTATTCGGTAAGTTGTGGCTCGCCGCGGCCTCGCTGTTCTTCTACAGCTATTGGAGCATCAAGTCGCTGCCGCTGATTCTGGCGTCGATCGCCTTCAACTATGTGATGGGACGATCGATCAGCCATTCCGCTGACAAGCCGATTCGGCTGCGGAAGCTGCTGTTGACCCTCGGCATCACCGGCAACGTACTGCTGCTGGGCTATTACAAGTATGCCGATTTTTTCATTACAAATATCAATTCGCTGTTCGCTTCGCATATTAACCTGCTGGAACTGGCACTGCCGCTGGGGATCAGCTTCTTCACCTTCACGCAAATCGCATACCTCGTCGATGCCTACCGCGGCAAGGCGAAGGAATACAGCATCGTCAGTTATGTCTTGTTCGTCACGTTTTATCCGCACCTGATCGCCGGCCCGATTCTACACCATAAGGAAATGATGCCCCAATTCGACCGGCCTCGGAGCAAAGTGATCATCCCGGGCAACGTAGCCCGCGGCTTCTTTGTTTTTTGTGTCGGGCTGTTTAAGAAGGTCGTGATCGCCGACACACTGGCCCCTATTGCCACCCAGGGTTTTGATGTTTCGACGCATCTCGGATTTGTCGAAGCGTGGATCACTTCCTTGGCTTATACCTTCCAGCTGTATTTCGATTTCAGCGGATATTCGGACATGGCCATCGGGATCGCGTTGCTGTTTAACATTAAATTGCCGATCAACTTCAATTCACCCTATAAAGCCGTGAGCATCAAGGATTTCTGGAGCCGTTGGCATATGACGTTAAGCCGGTTCCTGAAGGATTATATCTATATCCCGCTTGGCGGAAACCGCAAGGGGAAATTCCGAACTTATTTCAACCTGGTGGCGACCTTCCTGATCGGCGGCTTTTGGCATGGCGCGGGTTGGACGTTTATCATGTGGGGCTTGATGCATGGCGTCGCCCAGGTTATCCAGCGATTATGGCAAAAGACAGGGGTTGCCCTGCCGCGCTGGTGCGGCTGGTTAATCACCTTCTTGTTCATCAACTTCACCTGGGTATTCTTCCGAGCGACCTCTTGGGACGATGCGCTTAAGGTCTTGCGCGGCATGATCAGCATCGGAGAAATCCACGTGTCCCTGACATTGGCCGGTCAAGTGCTGTTGATCCTCGCTGCCTTCGCCCTGGCGATGTTCGCACGTAATTCGATGGAACTCAAGTTAAAGTTCAAACCGAATTTACGTTATGCCGCTTTTATCGCCGGATTGTTCGTATTCTCGATCCTGTATTTCAACCAGGTCAGCGAATTTTTGTATTTTACGTTCTAATTTTTGACGTTGGCAAAAGGAGAAATCCCCTTGAAAAATATTCGTTTCGTCATCTGGTTTATGGCCTTTGTCCTGTTGTTTACGGTCCTGGTCGGCTCGTTCGTTTACGCCGTCGATCCGTTGCAGCTGTACCGGAAGGCCTCCTACTCGCCGCTCTTTACCAAGCAGCAGCGATATCAAAACCCGGGTTTGGCCAAAAGTTACGCTTATGACACCATCATTCTCGGCAGCTCCATGACGGAGAACTTCGTTCCTTCGGAAGTAGGCGAGCTACTTGGCGGCAAGGTCATGAAGCTGTCGATGGAGGGCTCTACCGCCAAGGAACAGCGGATGATCGCCGATGTTGCAGTAGGCACCGGTCAGGTTAAGAAGGTGCTTTGGGGGATCGACTATTTCTCGTTCCGGGACAATGCGGTGCGGGACGAGGCGAATTTCCCGTTTTATTTGTACGACGATAAGGTCTGGAACGATTATAAATATCTGCTCAATGTGTCCGATGTTAAGCATGCCCTCGGCGCATTGCTCCTGCCAAAGGATCAAATGCCCCAACTGCGTAACCTCGATCTGCTGAACAATTGGGATGCCTCCGCCAACTATGGTCCGGCTCAGGTGTACGCCAAGTGGCAGGAAGCCAGATTGTCAGAGCAGTTGACGGCAGATTACGAGCCCGCTTTGGAGGTCGTAAAACAAAATTTCGAGGAAAATACGATGAGCTTCATCGAAGCGCATCCAGACATCGAATTCATCATCTATTATCCTCCTTATTCGGTATTACGCCAGCAGATGTGGTATAGCTTGAACCCTGAGCGCTTCGACAACCAGCTGGAGATGAAGAAGTACATGTACGAGCGATTTAGCGCCTATGACAATGTCCGGGTGTATGACTTCCAGAGCGATAGTACGATCACTTACGATCTGGACGAATACAAGGACTTGTCGCACCACTCCGCCGCGATCAATCGCCGGATCGTTGAAGAAATCGCCGACGGCACCCATCAGGTCACCGCGGCAAACGTGGAGTTAAACAACCGACTGCTGCAAGAACAGGTGCAAAGTCTCGTGATCAATGAGGACGGCCCGGTGTATTCTGTAGTCGTCAACGTGAACGGCCAGGAGGTCACTTTCAGTGAACTGCCGCCCGCCGATGACGATCAAGTCCGCGTACCGCTTAAGGACTTCGCTTTGGCAGCCGGCATCGAGTTCAACTACGACGCCGCCAATAAGACCGCTAGTTTAACCCGAGGCGACCGGGAGGTCAAGGTCGCGGTTGGTGCAGACATGGCCACCGTCAACGGCACCGAGACGCCATTAGAGACGCCTACGAAGATCTACAACGGTCGCTTGACCGGTCCGTTGCTCCAAATCATTCATCTGCTGCAAGGGGATGTTGAGGTGGACCAATCGGAACAGGAATCGTATATCGTAACGTACAACATTACGTTGGAATAAAGTGAACGAACCCCCTCGCCAGATGGCGAGGGGGTTCGTTTTGTGCGTTGTGAAAGTTGCATGGGGAATAGTCGCCTGCTCCCGCTGTAAAAATTTTCTTTACTCGCCCATCGATACCGGATTCCCCGTCCGAGCCGACTCTAAAGCGGCACAGGTAATCCGTTGCGTTTTCACGGCATCGGCATAATCAGACAATATCCGCGAGGTGTCGCCGGTACGCAGGGCATGGATAAACGCCTCGGTTTCAGCCACGTAGGGATTATCCTGTCCGGTGTAGGCCGTCTTGGTGCCCGGCACATGGATTTCTAGCCGCTCCGGACTCCAGGCCAGAATGCCTGAATCCGTATATAAATGCAGACCTACTTCGGATACACCACCCGGCAAGATGCACGTATTGGAGATCGTGGCGACCGCTCCGCTTTGGAGTTTCATGGTGACGGTACCGACGTCCGGCACGGTCACGTTATCAAAGTGTTCCTGTACTACGCGATTTCCGTAGGCGGCATAAACCTCCGTGACCTCTCCTGCCGTATAGCGAAGCAGGTCCACGATATGGGTCGTCTGCTCTACGAACTGCCCGCCTGAACCCTCTTGGCTTCGCCACCAGGCTACCTGCGGCATATCACCCATCCATGCCCCCAGCGCCATACCAATCGTCCGGCCTTCCAGTGACTCCTTTAGTCTTCGAATCGATTCTTTATAACGAAAATGATAGCCTACCGCATGGACCAGCGGCTTCTGTTCCAAACGCGCGAGAATCCCTTGCGGCGTATCCAGATCCGCGGCAAGCGGCTTTTCCACGAAGAAGGGAATTCCTCGTTCGATCAACTCGGCTTCGATGTCCCCATGCGCCATCGGAGGGATACAGAGATAAACGGCATCCAGCTTCTGCGAGTCCAGCATATCCGTTAAGCTGCCAAACCCGATCGCTCCCGGATAACGGTCGGCTAAGGCCTGAGCTTTGGCGGCCGTCGTGCCGGTAACGCCCGTTACTCGAATGCCGTCCATACCTGCCAAGATGTCACCATGCACCTTGCTGAACCATCCTGTACCAACGATTCCGATCTGCAATGTCATGTAAAAACCTCCTTGGATTCAAAAATACGAAGTCGATCCACTACCTCTTTAAGATAATGGTTATCCTAAGGAACCACAAGCTTCAAACGATCAAGCCCTCATTGAACTGTTCTTGAAAATGTAACAGTTAAGTTTTATACTGATCACGAGAAGAGTTAAATCTAGAAAAGGTGGAGTATAATGATGAGCACACTCAATCAAGTTAAATTAGATGATTTTTATGCCGTACTGCAGGAAAGACATTCCGTTCGCGTCTATGACCCGACCGTCAAGATTCCCCGTGAAGAGCTGAAAGAGATCGTGGAGCTCTCCTTGTCCGCTCCGTCCTCGTCCAATTTGCAACCATGGCGTTTTCTGATCATCGATGAACCTGAGCTGAAGCAAAAGCTGCTCCCCATCGCCAACAATCAACAACAGGTTGTTGATTCCGCGGCCGTGATCGCTGTATTAGGAGACCTCCACTCTTACGAACGGGCTGAAGAAATCTATGCTGAAGCCGTTCGACTTGGTGCGATGACGGAGGAGATCAAAACCAATTTTGTTGAGCGTCTGCACAAGGGTTATGGCGGCATGGGGCCGGAACGGCTTCACCAAGTCAACTTGCTGGATGCCGGGTTGGTGTCGATGCAGCTGATGCTGATCGCCAAAGCCAAAGGCTATGACACGGTTCCGATGGGCGGATATCATGCTGAGAAATTTGTTGAGGCTTTCGAGGTCCCTGAAACCTTGAAACCCATCCTGCTCATTGCAATCGGTAAAGCTGCAAAAGCAGCACACCCAACGCCACGTCTTTCGGTGGATCAAGTGGTGAATTGGAACTCTTTCCAGAAATAAATATGGTTACCCATAAACGACCAGTGCCGCATCATCTCCCCTGCGGAACCGGTCGTTTTCTCGTCTGAACCCCCGTTCTGCCGGGCATAATACTCCTGAAATTCAGGGCCACGAGGCCGCCCATCCGCTCCAGTTCATCTCATGCGATCATCAAGTTGATCTCAAATTAGCTTTGTTCATAGCTTACATCAATATTACAATAAAGGTCATAGATATCGTGAAAAGGTGAACGTACTCATCCGATTACATCACAAGAAAGGTGGAGTGGACCATGGCTTTAACACAGCAGCGCGAAGCAGGCCTGGAGGTAGCTCGCAATTATGTTAATCAGGTATA
The DNA here is from genome assembly GCF_023195895.1 of Paenibacillus mellifer. Classification (GTDB taxonomy): domain Bacteria; phylum Bacillota; class Bacilli; order Paenibacillales; family Paenibacillaceae; genus Fontibacillus; species Fontibacillus mellifer. The sequence continues at coordinate 55,489 of NZ_JALPRK010000011.1, read as the reverse complement.
TGAAACTGTCCAACAACGGAATCCGGGGGAGCATGAATTTCATCAAGCCGTCAAAGAAATCCTCGACTCGTTAGTTCCCGTGTTCGCCAAATATCCGAAATACCAGAACCAAGGGATTCTCGAGCGGATCGTCGAGCCTGAAAGAATGGTCAGCTTCCGTGTACCTTGGGTTGATGACCAAGGCAAAGTGCAGGTGAACCGCGGTTTCCGCGTTCAGTTCAACAGTGCGATCGGCCCTTATAAAGGCGGGCTCCGTTTTCACCCGTCCGTGAACGCCAGCATTATCAAATTCCTCGGGTTTGAGCAAATCTTCAAGAACTCCCTGACCGGCCAGCCTATCGGTGGTGGCAAGGGCGGATCTGACTTCGATCCGAAAGGCAAATCGGATCTTGAAGTGATGCGTTTTACTCAAAGCTTCATGACGGAATTGTCCAAATACATCGGCCCTGACACGGACGTACCCGCTGGCGATATTGGCGTTGGCGCTCGGGAAATCGGCTACATGTTCGGCCAATACAAACGGTTGTATGGCAATGAAACCGGCGTATTGACCGGGAAAGGCCTCACCTACGGAGGCAGCTTGACTCGGACCGAAGCTACGGGCTACGGGCTGGTCTATTTCACCAGCGAGATGCTGGCGAGCCGGGGCGATAGCTTCGCCGGGAAGACCGTTGTGGTGTCCGGTTCCGGTAACGTATCGATCTATGCCATCGAGAAAGCACAGCAGCTAGGTGCCAAGGTTGTCGCCTGCAGTGATTCGAATGGTTATGTATACGACAAGAACGGCATTGATCTCGAAACAGTGAAACGCCTGAAGGAAGTGGAACGGAAACGGATCAGTGAATACGTTAACGAGCATCCGTCTGCAGAGTATGTGGAAGGCTGCCAGAAGATCTGGAGTATTCCTTGCGATATTGCCTTGCCATGCGCAACGCAAAACGAAATCAACGAAGCTGCGGCGAAACAGCTGGTAGCCAATGGAGTTAAATACGTAGCTGAAGGGGCGAACATGCCGTCCTCGTTGGAGGCTATCGAGGTTTATCTGAATAATGGCGTATACTTTGGACCGGCTAAGGCGGCCAATGCCGGCGGGGTCGCCGTATCCGCGCTGGAAATGGCGCAGAACAGCGCTAGACTTGCTTGGACCTTCGAAGAAGTGGACGCTAAGCTCAAAGACATTATGCGTAATATCTATCAAGGTAGCGTGAACGCAGCTGAGGAATTCGGCTATTCCGACAACCTGGTTGTGGGCTCCAATATCGCCGGCTTCCTGAAAGTCGCTGATGCGATGCTGGCTCACGGTATTGTATAAGGAATCCATTAAACATAAAGAGTCGCCTGGAGGATTCGTTCTCCAGGCGACTCTTTTGTTTACTAGATTGAGATTAGTAAGCCAAAGCGTCCAGCGCTTTGATATGGGACAAGTACCGAATGTTACTCGCTTCCTTCATCATCGTAGCTGGCAATCCGCGCAGTTGGGTATTGCTCGCACCGATCGTTGCTACGGCGTCTTTGCGTCCCAAAGAGGCCAGTGTACCGGAGTTGACCGGGCTGAATGCGTTCATTTGTTTGCCGTACAGGTACGCAAACAAGTTATAGCCAATCAGCTCGCCCATTTGCCAAGCGATTTGCGCCGTTGGCGGGTAAGGGCGGCCATCCGCGCCCATGTAAACGGCGCTGTCGCCGGCAACGAACACGTCCTGATGCGAGACGGACTGCAGGAAGTCATTGACCGAAGCGCGGCCGCGGTTCACTTCCAGTCCCGATTCGCCAACGAGCGGATTCCCTTGCACGCCACCCGTCCAAACGAAGGTGTTCGCTACGATTTTTTGCCCGTCTTTCAAATCGATCGCGTTGCCCTCCACATTGGTTACCGGCAATCCGGTCAAGAACTTCACGCCACGTTTCTCCAGGCTGGCTGTTGCACGTTCGATCAGCACGTCCGGCAGGACCGGCAGGATCTTCGGTCCGGCTTCCACGAGTATCAGCTTGATGTCGCTTTGGAGAACGCCGTATTTCTTCGTCATCTCCGGCAGTTTGTCGGCGATCTCCCCAACGAGCTCGACTCCGGTCAATCCGCCGCCGCCGATCACGATGGATGCGTCCGCTTCGTTGCCGGTAGCCGCATATTCACGAATACGCGATTCGATATGCTCGTGAATCCGCTTGGCGTCGTCCGCCGACTTCAATACCATACTGTACTTCTCCAAGCCCGGGATCCCGAAATAAGCGGTAATGCTTCCCAAACCAACGACAAGGGCGTCGTAGGTCAAGACGGTGCCGTCGGAGAGCTTCACTTCTTTCTTATCCACCGAAAAATTCTCTACCTTGGCGATCCGTAAATCAATATCTTTCCCCTTGAACAGCTTCTCCAGCGGCAAGGATACGGCACGCTCGGAAATGCTGCCCGCCGCAAGGCGATGCAGCTCGGTAATGATCTGATGCGTCGGATATTGGTTAATCACCGTGATCCGCGCCTGCGACTGATCCATGAACTTACGGGCCGACAATGCGCTGAGTACACCGCCGTAGCCGGCGCCCAAAATTACAATATGTTTTGACATAATCGTATTCCTCCGTTAGTTTTGATGGCGGTCCCGTTCACCGGAGACTTGAAGATAAGCATTCACGAAACGAAGCAGCTTTTGGGTTTGCGGATCTTTCAGCATTTTCATCAACCCAAATACACCGATCACCTCTTGGCTGTCCTCGGCGCGGTCCTTCGCTTCCATCACGTTAGCCGCCAGATGCTTCGCTTTACCCACGACCGGTCCGGCAATTTCCGAAATGGCGCCGACGGTGTCGCTCTTCAGGACTTCATCCGAAGCTACGGATTTAGCAAAATCATACGATTTCGTCAACACTCCTACGAGTTCGTTCAATTTAGGAAGCTGCTCGACCAGAGCCGTCAGCGATTGCTGTACCTCCGGTTTCAAGAGCTGCTCCAGGAGCTCCTGCTGCCCGCTTGCGTTTGGGGCTGCGGATTGCTCCGCTTTCGTTTCAGTAACTGTTTCTGACATATCCGATTCTCCTTTGCGATAATCTGAGGACGACCCTGCCGAACTACAGTTCATGCATAGTGTTCCTCCTTTGGATGCCTCTAACCGCTTCAAGTTAGTGAAAATTTGCACATCTTAACCTTGAACAATCCGAATAAATTGTAACATATTTTCAACAAAAAAGGACCGTATAAGTGACAAAATTCACGGCCCTTATCGATATCAATTTTCGATGAATTCTAAGCTCCGTAAGAGGACGGTAACGTCTCCTTCAAAAAATCGCAAAATAGCTTTTCGGTCGGCGCAAGCTCCCGATTGGCTGGAATGATCACGCCGACATCCCGGGTCACCTGCGGCTCCATCATCGGCAGCGACACGATCGTGGAAGGAATATGCTCGCCTAGGGCAATTTCGGGAAGCAAGGTTAAACCGAGTCCGGCGGCCACCAGCCCTTTGATCGCGTCCAAATCGTCCCCTTCAAACGAAACCTTCGGTTGAAATCCCATTTTGTCACAGGCGTCGACTACGATTTCTCGCAAGATAAATCCCTTGGGAAATAAGACGAACACGTCCTCCCGCAGGTCATCCAGCCCTACCGAGTCGCGGTCGGCCAACCGATGCCCAGCGGGCAACAGCACTTTGAAATTCTCGCGGAATAATGCCTCGCCCGTTACCTGTGCTTCCCCTTGAGGCACCGGACCGATCATGGCCAAGTTCATCACGCCGCCGCCGACCCAATCCAGCAGCTCTCGATAAGATCCATGCTGCAGTTGGAAATGCACCTCCGGATACCGGCGCCGGAATGCCGACACAACCGTAGGCACCAGGTTCGCAGCCAGGCTGCTCGGGAACCCAATCCGCACCGTCCCGCGCTCCGGATCAAGATATTCGTTGATCTCCTGCTGCGCCTGCTCGATTACTTTCATCATCTGTTCCATATGCTGCAGGAACTGCCGGCCAATTGGCGTCAACTTCACCTTGCGGCCTTCATGGACAAACAGATCGACGCCCAACTCTGCTTCCAGCTTAAAGATTTGCCGGCTGACCGCCGACTGCGACACATGCAAGGCATACGACGCTTCCGTCACATGCTCCAGCTTGGCCGCCTCCATAAAGTATTGGATTTGCCTGAGCTCCATCCCCTCACCCCGTTCGCCGCATTTTGGTTCCAACCTGTTCGAGTACGTATATAGCTTACACCCTGTGAAATATATTAAAAACCATTATACCCGACTCCCCTCCGAAAACGGAAGCGCAAAAGGCATATTGGTAAGGAAAACCCTGCATAAAAAAAGCGGCGATGCCGGTTTCCCTAGCCTCGCCGCCTACTCTCATTATGTGTCTTACTCCTCCGGACAATCCAGCCGGTACAGATTGCGGTACCGCGGCTCGCGAGCCAGCAGCTCTGCATGGCTGCCGCGCATCACGACGCGCCCGTGCTCCATGAACACGATCTCGTCCATCCGTTCGGCGCCGACAAGGTGATGCGTCACCCAGATCAGCGACTTGCCTTGAGTCGTGCGGAAGATCGTCGCTAGCAGCTCGCGTTCGGTGCGCGGATCGAGGCCGACGGTGGGCTCATCGAGGATGAGCACCGGCGTATCCTGCAGGAGGATCCGCGCCAGGGCCACGCGCTGCCGTTCGCCGCCGGAGAATCGCCGACCTGTTTCACGCATCGGCGTGTTCATCCCCTGCGGCAGCGCCGCAACCAGCGGACCGAGCTGCGCCGCCTGCGCGGCCCGGCCGATCTCCTCGTCCGTCGCCTCCGGACGGCCGAGCCGGATGTTGTTCGACACCGTCGTGTCGAACAGATGGGGGCTTTGATTCAGGACGGAGATCACCTCCGGCATCCGGTCGCCGTAAGCGGCGGCTGGGATGCCGTTGATCTGCACCGTCCCGTGGCTCGGGGCAAGCGCGCCCTGGATCAGCTTCAGCAGCGTCGATTTGCCGGCGCCGCTGCGGCCAATCACCATCACCCGCTTGCCCTGCGGGAAATCCAGCGAGAAGCCGTCAACCGAGTCGGCGTCTTCCGCGGCGTAGGCGAAGCGGACGTCTCGCAGCCGCACATCAGCGGCAGCGGTGCGAGGCGCTACTTCGCCCGCCGCAGCCTCTACCGCCTCAGCGCCGCCCCCCGAGATCCGGGCGAGCCGGTCCAGCGACACGCGATATTGCGGCGTGCGCTCCACCGCTTCGGACACGGGCAGAAACGCGTCCGACAGCGGGAACACGATCAAGACGAACGCCGCAATCAGCGTCGCGTCGATCCGTCCGGCCGCCGCTTCGCCGCCGGCCCAATAAACCATCGAAACCACGACAAGGCCGACGACGAAATGGCCGATGAAGCTGCGCCAGCGAGCCCACGCCCGCAGCTTGCGGTCCTTACGGGCCACCGCAGCCTCATCTTGCGCATAGGACTTCAGGAATTCCGCCGTCCGCCCACTGATCACCCAATCGCCGATCCCCATGACGGCATCGGTCAACTTCTGATACAACCCGTTCCGCTCGCGTTTAACCTCCTCGTTCGTCCGCCGTGTGAACCACAGCGAGAGGTAAGGCAGCACCACGACGAGGACGAAAATGTACGCTGCCAACAACAACGCAAACGTGACGTCAAACAAGCCCATGGCCACCACGGTCGCGGCATATAAAATCAGCGCTACGACGCTCGGAAACACGGTGCGAATATATACGTTCTGCAGCTGTTCGATATCATCGGCAAGAGCGCCGAGAATATCCCCCGTCCGGAAACGGGAGCGGATAAACAAGGCTTGTGGTTCCAGCACGCGGTACAGACGAACGCGCATTTTCGCCAAGATTCGCAGTACGGTATCATGGCCAACCAGCCGTTCGACATAATGGATTACCGCCCGACTAATGCCGAATGTGCGAACGCCGACAATCGGTACATACACGAGCAAGATATTATAGGGCTGCATCGCTGACTTGGAGATCAGGAACCCGGAAGTAAACATCAGCATCCCGGCAGACAACAGCGTGAGCACGCCCAGGATCAGATATAACGTAAACCTTCCGCTATACCATCGAAAATAGGGCCGAATCCAGGATTCCTGCTTCATACAATCTCCTCCCGCTGTGCCGATACCAACCGATAATAAGCTCCCCGCTTGGCCATCAGCTCGGTATGCGTCCCCGCTTCCGCCACTCGGCCCTGCTCCATCACCACGATGCGGTCCATTTCGCGCATCCAGTGTAACCGATGGGTCGCGAGGATCACCAGCTTCCCTTCAAACAAGGGCAGCATCGTATTCTTGAGTTCATATTCCGTCTCAATATCCAGGTGAGCCGTAGGTTCGTCGAGCAGAATGACCGGCCGCCGGCTGAGCAAAGCCCGGGCCAACGCCACGCGTTGCTCCTGACCGCCGCTCAAGGGCCGACCGCCGCCGCCAATCAGCTCGTCAAGGCCGCCCGGCAAGCTGCGCACAAGCCCGTCCAGTCCGGCCGCCGTCGCCGCGCGCTCCACCTCGGACCGTGTCGCTTCCGGCGCATTAAAGCTGATGTTGTCCGCCAACGATCCGCTGAAAATATACGGGTTCTGCGGGATATAGGTCATTTGCTCCCGCCAGCCCTGCGCCGTCAAATCCCCCAGCTCCGTACCGTTTAAGGCCACTCGGCCCAAGGTCGGCCGCAGAAATCCGCCGAGCACGTCAATCAACGTAGATTTGCCGGCTCCGCTCTCGCCGATAATCCCGATGGTGCCCATGCCGCCCAACGTCAAGTTCACCTCGGCCAACGACGGACGGGCTTCCTCCTCATGGACCACCCCAATCCCGCGCAAGCTCAGCGTGCTCTCCGGTGTCCACGTCCAGACCGTACCCGCCGGAACCGGCGCAGCTTTGGCCGCCTCCTCATCCGCCGTGGCGATGATCTCATTCATCGCTTCCCCGGCGGCTTTGCCGTCCTGCGTCGCATGGAAATCGGCGCCGACCATCCGCACCGGCAGGAAATATTCCGGCGCCAGAATCAGCACGGTTAATGCCGGCAGCAGCACCATCTCGCCATCAACCAAACGCAGCCCCAAGCTAACCGCCACCGAGGCGACCGATAACATCGTAATGAAATCCAGGGCGAACGAGGACAAGAATGCTACTCGCAGCGTTCGCATCGTTGCCGACCGATAGGAGTCGCTGACCCGCTCAATTGACGTCACATGCGCTTTGCTGCGCCCCAAGAATTTCAACGTTTCCAGCCCGCGCAGCGAATCAACGAAATGATTGGATAAGATCCGATACGATTTCAACTGCCGCTCGGTTTGCTTGCGCGCTGCAAGCCCGATAAGGATCATAAAGGCGATCAGGATCGGCATTGTCAGCGTCAGAATAATCCCGGAAGCCAAATCCAACTTGTAAACGTAGGCCAAAATCAGAACCGGCGTTAAACCCGTTGCCAGCATGCGCGGAATAAACAACTCCAGATAATTCCGATATTTTGTTACACCCTCCAGGACGAGGGTCACCAAATTCCCAGTTCCTTCGGTTCCGGCGAAGCGCGGCCCCAGTTGGAACAGCTTCTCTAGCACCCGCTCCCGCAGGCCCCGCCCCGTCTCCTCAGCAAAAGCGTACGCCGTTTTCTGCTGCAGCATGCCACAGACCTGCCGTACGATAAAAGCAAGCAGGAACAAACCGGCCCCGCCGGCTTGTTCCTGCAGCTTGGCTCCGGCAAACAGGGCGGAGACGATCTCCGCCAACCATTTGGCCTGCCAGATGATAGCAAAGCTTTGAACCAGGGTCAGCAGGGCCATGATCGCCATGACCGGCTTGATCCCTGTGATTTTCATGACTCCGCGGCCCATTAATATTCCAAATGCTCCTTCTCGTGTACGCGTTTATGGAAGACAAAATAACTCCAAATTTGATAACCCAGCACGAACGGTAGCAGGCTTAACGCCACGATGGTCATGACCTTCAGGGAGTAGTGCCCGGAGGCCGCGTTATCGATCGTTAAGGAGAAGGCCTCGCTGATCGAGCTGACCATGACGCGTGGGAACAAGCCGACAAATACTGCAGCGATCGACAACACGATCATCGCGCCCGTCATCCCAAACGCCCAGCCGTCTCTTTGTTTACGGATGAACCAGCCAGCCAGCACGAAAGCCGCGACGCCCAGGACCGCTACTAAGCTGATCAACACACCTCGCACTTCAAACACGTCGGTTTCGAAGTACGTCATCACGCCGAAGATGACGAACAATGCAGCAAGTGGAATCAACAGCTTGTGAGCCAGCTTGCGAGCCCGTTCCTGCAGGCTGCCGGTCGTCCGCAAGGAAGCGAACAGCAATCCGTGAACGAGGCAAAGCATCACAACCGTAATGCCGCCGACCAAAGTGTACAGGTTAACCATATCGAACAACCCGGCCTTCATTTCCATGTCTTCGCCGATCGGCAACCCTTTCAGCAAGCCGGAGAATACAACGCCGAGGAGGAACGGAGGCAGCAGGCTGCCGATGAAGACCGCCCAATCCCAAGTGCCTTTCCATCTCCCGCTGTCCACTTTCCCACGGAACTCGAACGCAACGCCCCGCGCAATCAAAGCAAGCAGCAAGACGACAAGCGGGGTGTAATATCCGCTGAACAACGTAGCGTACCAGTTCGGGAAAGCGGCAAACATCGCGCCGCCAGCCGTCAACAGCCAAACCTCGTTCGCGTCCCAGAACGGTCCGATCGAATTGATCAGGACGCGCCGTTCCATATCATTTTTGGCCAAAAATTTGGTACTCATCCCCACCCCGAAGTCAAAACCTTCCAGGAAGAAGAAGCCGATAAACAACACTGCGACAAGGACAAACCAGAGCTCATTAAGAGACAGCATGATATCCCTCCTTACCGAATGGATCCGACGAATGATCCGCACCGTCTCCCGTTTCGTCATTCGGTCCCTTCTTGATGACTTTCACGAACAGGTAAACCAATACGGCGCCAAGTACCGAATAGATCGCTGTAAAAGCAATTAACGAGAACAGGATCTGCCCGCCCGTTACACTTGGTGAAACACTGTCCGCCGTTTGCATCAGCCCAAATACCGTCCACGGCTGACGCCCGAATTCCGTCATGATCCAACCCGAAGTATTCGCGATAAACGGCAGCGAGATCGACCACAACATGAAGCGGTAAAACCAGGTGTTGGGTTTATCGAGTTTTTTGCGCCAAGCCAGATACGTACCGTACAAACCAAGCACGATCATCAAGCATCCGGCAACAATCATAATCCGGAAGCTCCAGAACGTCGTCCGAACGGGAGGAATGTAGTCCCCAGGACCGTAAGTTTGCTCGTATTCCGCTTGCAACTCATGCATGCCTTTAACCTCGCCGGAGAACTTACTGTAGGACAGGAAGCTCAGCAAGTAAGGAATTTTAATTTCAAAATTGTTCTTTTCATTATCCGAATCAATATGCGCATACACCGTCCACGGCGCCGGGTCGCCTGACTTGCCCCAAAGGCCCTCGGAGGCGGCCATTTTCATCGGTTGCGTCTTGACCAGGTATTGTGCTTGCTGGTGACCAAACATGGCCGTTCCGAACGAAGCAATCAGTGCAACGATAATCCCGATCGCAAAGGATTTCTTGAAGAAAGCAGCATCCTGACGTTTCAGCATTTTATAGGCGCTGACACCCGCAATCAAGAAAGCCCCCGTCGCAAAGGCACCCAGCACGGTATGCGGGAATTCTACCCACAGCTGCCCGTTGCCGATCAAGGCGAAGAAGTCGTTCATCTCCGCGCGTCCGTTGTTGATCTCGAAACCAACCGGGCGCTGCATGAATGAGTTGGCCGCCAGAATCCAGAAAGCCGAAACTGTGGTTCCCAAAGCAACCAACCAAATGCACAACAGGTGAACTTTCTTGGACAAGCGATCCCAGCCGAAAATCCAAAGCCCGATAAACGTCGATTCCATGAAGAAGGCAAACAGCGCTTCTACCGCCAACGGCGCACCAAAGACGTCTCCGACGAATCGGGAATAATCCGACCAGTTCATGCCAAACTGGAATTCCTGAAGAATCCCCGTCACGACCCCTACCGCGAAATTGATAAGGAACAGTTTCCCCCAGAACTTCGCCATCCGTTTGTATTCTTCTTTCCCCTTGGTCACGTACATCGTTTCCATGATCGCGATGAGCAGCACCAAACCGATGGATACCGGGACGAAGAAGAAATGGAATATCGTTGTGACCGCAAACTGAAGGCGAGCAAGTACAATCGGATCCAGCATTTCTTTTCCCTACTTTCTAATGATTATTATCTAATGTGAATTCTATCACCGGATCATGAAAACGAACGATCAAAAAATAATAATTTTGTGACAGAAATCACATGAGAAATGTCACAACTCCGAACTTGGGGACGAAACCCGCGTCAGATCAACGTTTTTTGAGGGTTGGCCAATTTTGACATTACTGTGAATGGCCTTTTTTCAACCCGTCGAGGAGGTGCAGTAGCGTGAATACCGGGTGACGCCACAGCATCCGCGGCCCGGCAAAAGCCATCACTCGGCGGATCTGATCCCGCTGGGCGGTCGCATAGCAATGCACGGGGCACGCCAGGCAGGTTGTCTTGCCTTCACCGAACCGGCAGCGGTCGAGCCGCTGCTCGGCATAGCGGTGAAGCTCGGCGCACTCGGCGCATAACGGAGCTGCCGCGTCCCGGACCCGCTCTCGCGGGTCGGTCCGCTCCCTGCCGGCATGTACTTTGCGGCAATACAACGCGATCATCAGGGCCACGGTTTCCTTCTCGCGGCGAATCTGCGGCCCATTGACGCTAGATGCCATCCGGCGTTTCCTCCTTTTTCGTTTCGCGCGTCCGAAAGGCACGTCTCCAACCGAGCCATGTCCCTACGATCATCAGGATGCCGTACGCGACAACCCCAAACGGAAGGGTCGTCGCCAGCCAATGCAGCAAGCCGAACCCGCCCAGCAACAGCATCAACCCCATAATGACCAAGGTTTGGTTTTGCTGCCCCGCTGCTTCAAACGGCTCGGAGAAAGGTAACCCCTTGCGTAAGAACACGAAACAAAGGATGGCGAAACCTTGCATCGCCACTCCAGCTACAATAAGGTCCGGTAAAATGGATGCTCCGAACAGCACGGCGAAAATCGCAGCCTCCGCCATATACAAGGGCAGCATAAGCCGGACCAGGCAGGCCAGCAGAGCCCCTTTGTAAATCGGCGCTTCGCCGGAGATCGGGGCGGTCCGGTAGATCCAGGCCGCTTTGTATTGGCTTGAGTAACGCAGCATCATAATTAAAGACGGAACCATGATCCCGCTAAAATAGATGAACAAATACGTCCGGGTGCCGGATATCCCCTCCAAGCCCTGATCGAGTCCGTTCGAGAACAAGAAGATGAAGGGAAACACGATGGAGAAGCCCAAGGAAGGATACACTTTCAGCTTAAACTCCCGCTCCGTGCCCATTAATGCCCAGGCAAAACGGAAAAAGGCGCTTTCCTGCGGCGTAGAACAAAGCCAATCAGATAACCGGCGCAGCGCCTTCCCCGAGCTTTGGCTGCTCTTGGTACTGGGTTCCGCCAGCTTCTGTAGGTTTCGCTCCAGCGCCGGCATCAGCTTCAGGTACAACAAGAAGGCCGCCAGTGGAACGACGATAGACAACGCCGCCAGCCCGACATAAGTCAACCCTCCGTTCGGATGAAGCAGCGTATGAAATGCGGCGCCGACCCATACCGGCGGCAGCAGGTATTGCCACCACTCCGGCTTGAAAACGATGTCCATGGCCGTGAAGTCGAACAGCCGGACCAACACCTGATAGCCAACCGTAATCGTGATCGTCATTCCGATCTGCACGTAATTGATCATATCCTTCAGCTTCTCGCCGTCAAAAAACCGCAGCACAACCAAATACAGCAGCGCGGTCAACACCACGATCAGCAGATCCATCAGGATCAACTCCAGCAGCATCAGGGCAAAGAAGCCGATCCCTTGCCGAAACAATCCGACCGCCAGCGGAATGACCGCGACCGCTCCGGTCAGGAAAAACAAATAAATAAAGATATGCACCGTCTTCGCCATGGTGAGGGTACGGCGGCTGATCGGCTTGGTAGCCAGAATGCTCCGGTCCCGGATATCCAGCAGCACCGAGGAGAAATCGGAAATCATCGCGGTCATGACCATAAACATGATGATGCCGAACAAGATGCTCGCCTCAAACAGCAAATTGTCCCCCATCAATACAAACATCGAGCTGAATCCGCCAAAAATGACATACAACCAAAGCGAACGCAAGAACTGGTTCCCGTCCTCGGTTTCGTTCTGCGATTTCTTCTTCGATTTGTTGACCAGCGTCGGTACCCTTCTCGCATCCATCGTCAGCTTGACCTGAACAATTCGCCGCATCACCGGATAGTCCACGCCCATCTTCACAAATAATCCGCGAAATCGGTCCAACACCTGCAGGCTCTTCATCTCTTCCATAAGCTACACCTCTTGCACAATAGATACGAGCCGTCCGGCGATATCCTGATGTTCGTTGAACCCGGTCAATTGGTTGAAAATCTGTTCCAGCGACCCTTCATGGTTCTGAGCCTTCAATTCATCAAAGCTCCCATCAGCCACAATGCGGCCCCCGTCCAACAGGACAATTCGACTGCTGATCTTCTCGACCACGTCCATAATATGAGAGGAGTAAAAGATCGCTTTGCCTTGCGCAGCCAACAGAGCAAGCATTTCCTTGACGACCATGACGCTGTTGGCGTCCAGACCGCTGAGTGGCTCGTCCAGAAACAACACGTCCGGATTGTGCAGCAGACTGGAGATCAGCAGCACCTTTTGCTTCATCCCTTTGGAGAACGTCGTAATCCGGGAGTTAAACACATCCCCCAAACTAAACTCCGTCATCATCCGCCGGGCCCTCATCTCGGCTTCATCAGTGGATAACCCGTACAGCTCACCAATGAAAGTCAGATATTCCCGTGCTGTCAGCGTATCGTAAAGCTCAGCGATTTCCGGTACATATCCGATTCGCTTCATATAACTGGCGTCGCCGTCACCCGGATGTTGTCCGAATACCTGTACCTCGCCTTGATATCCCTCTACCAGCCCAAGCATGATCTTCACGGTGGTGCTCTTGCCCGCCCCGTTTGGCCCGATGTAACCGATAATTTGACCGGGGTACACCTCCAAATCAACCCCGTTTAAAACCTGGCGTCCTCCGTAACTCATACGCAAATTCGCCAACTTGATCACCGGATCCTTTGTCGTCGTCATCAAATCGATTCAGCTCCCTTCCACTGCCCCTAGTTTACCATAGATTTCCTAATGAAAGCGGGTGATTCCTCACAGAAAAAGGCACCTCCCGGACCTAAGGTACGGAAGATGCCTTCTTTATTTAAAAGGGATGTTGATTATCCCTGAGAATTGGACGGAATAAATCCGCTGATATCCACGCCAAGCCCTTGCGCCAGACGCATGCCGTATTCTCGGTCGGCACGGAAGAAGTTGCACACCGCGCGCAGCTGCACTTGCTCCGGTGTCTGCAACAGATCGTTCACCAGGTTGGCGATGAGGTGATCCTTCTCCTCGTCCGTAAAGCTCCGATACAGCTCGCCCGCTTGCGTGAAATCATCGGTTTTGGCGATTTTCTCGCGGCCGATCTGTCCGCTGACCGGCACCACGCTGTCGCGGTAGGCTGAATCTTCCTTCGGGCTCGAGTCGAAACTGTTCGGTTCATAATTGATCGGCGATGGATCTTGCTTCACATTCATGTGGCCGTCCCGCTGATGGTTGCGCACCGGGGCATACGGGCAGTTAACCGGGATTTGCAAGTAATTGGCGCCTAGCCGGTAACGCTGCGTATCCGGGTAGGAGAATAACCGGCCTTGCAGCAGCTTATCCTCAGACGGTTCAATGCCGGAGACGAGCACGCTTGGCGAGAACGCCGACTGCTCCACCTCCGCGAAGAAGTTCTCCGGGTTGCGGTTCAGCGTCATCGTGCCGATTTTCACCAAAGGATAGCGGTCTTCCGGCCATACCTTCGTTGGATCGAGCGGGTCGAAGCTCCAGAGGTCCAATTCCTCCACCGGCATCATCTGCACGTTCAGCTCCCACTGCGGGAAGTCTCCGTTCTCGATATGCTCATGCAAGTCGCGCGTGGCATGGTTGAAATCACGACCTTGCACTTCTTGAACCTCGGCCGCCGATAGGGTCTCCACCCCCTGCTTCGACTTCCAGGTGTACTTCACGTAAGTGATTTTACCTTCGGCATTGATCCACTTAAACGCGTGAACCCCAAAGCCGTCCATTTGACGGTAATTCGCCGGCGTCCCGTGGTCCGAGAACACCCAGGTCATCATATGTGTGGATTCGGTCGACAGGGTCATGAAATCCCAATACCGGGCAGGGTCCTGAATATTCGTGTCCGGGGCGGGCTTCAGAGAGTGAACCATGTCCGGGAACTTGATCGCGTCGCGGATGAAGAAGACCGGGAGATGGTTGCCCACCAAATCGTAGTTCCCTTCCTCCGTATAAAATTTCACCGCAAACCCCCGCGGGTCGCGTGCCGTCTCTGGAGAGCCCTGACCGTGAATGACCGTGGAGAAACGGACAAACACCGGTGTTTCACGACCCGCCTCCTGCAGAAAATGGGCCTTTGTGTACTCCGCCAAGCTGCGCTCCGTTACGAATATGCCATGGGCACCCGCACCACGCGCATGTACGACACGTTCTGGAATCCGTTCGCGGTCGAAGTGACCCAGCTTCTCGAGCAGATGATAATCCTCCAACAACGTGGGGCCACGCCCTCCCGCCGTCCGTGAATTTTGATTATCGCCTACCGGAGCTCCCTGATTCGTTGTCAGCCGGTTATCCATTATATCATTCCTTTCAATTTATTATTGCACTTAGACTTATTCTAAAATCTATAATAAATACTACCACGTCCACCTCTGGGCTGCATGAAGGTTCCGTGAGAGCTTGATGAAGAAAACTCAGCCGCTCCCTTTTTACCTTCGTTATTATGAGAATATGGAGGGAGTGACCTCAGTATGTCACTTTCCATGTGGGATCTTGGTCTCGGCTATTTGAAAACCGTACCCGAGAATGCTATACTCACCCTGAAATTAAGAAGCAGACAGAGAAGGAGCGACACAGATGGATTTCGTTACTTTAAATAATGGATTGCAAATGCCCAAGCTGGGGTTCGGAGTATGGCAAGTGCCTGATGAAGGGGCTACCGCCGCAGTGGCCAAAGCGCTGGAGGTAGGCTATACCTCAATCGATACGGCGATGATTTACCGCAACGAGGTTGGCGTCGGCAAAGCGATTAAGCAATCCGGCATTTCTCGCGAGAAGTTGTTCATTACCACAAAAGTGTGGAACAGCGATCAAGGGTACGACAATACGCTGCATGCCTATGACGAAAGCCTGGCGAAACTTGGGCTTGATTATGTCGATTTGTACCTGATTCACTGGCCGATGCCGCAAGTGGATCAATATGTAGAGACCTACAAAGCGCTTGAGAAGCTGTATCGTGACGGACGCGTCAAAGCGATCGGGGTATGTAACTTCGAGATCGAACATCTGGAGCGCCTGTTGAAGGAAACGGAAATCAAACCGGTGTTGAATCAGGTGGAATGCCATCCGCATCTGGCTCAGAACGAGCTGAAGGCATTCTGCGCCAAGCACGACATCTTCGTTGAAGCCTGGAGTCCGCTGGAGCAAGGCGGCGAGGTGCTCACTCATGCGGTGGTCAAATCCATCGCTGAAGCTCACGGGAAGACACCGGCCCAGGTCGTTCTCCGCTGGCATCTGCAGAACAACACGATCGTTATTCCGAAATCGGTCACCCCTTCGCGGATCGAAGAGAACTTCAACGTGTTCGATTTTAATCTGACCGATGCGGAAATGAAGCAAATTGACAGCTTGAACCTCAACCGCCGCAAAGGTTCTCATCCAAACGAGATGCACGTGCGTTAAGGTCTCGCTGTGGTTTATCCTAACGGACTCCACGGACCTTATTGGCCCAATTCCCGTAGATTTCCCGCTGTAACGGACCCCAAAGCCCTTAATGGGTCCTTTTAAGAACGAATTGACCGTTGCTGGCCGGAATAAGGGCTCCGGAGTCCGTTAGCAAGCAAAAACGCGGGTTGCAATGGGAATTCCCATGCAGCCCGCGTTTTGATTTACTGAATTCCTTCCTGCACCTCTCGGATCATTTCCGGAACCGAGATCAACCCGCCGCCGGAGAGATACCAATAGCTCGGATCAAGGTACACGATTTTGCCGTCCTTGAAGGCATTCGTCTTCTTGACGAGGTCGTTCTCGACGATCTCCTTGGCAGGAGTCGCCTGTTTACCTTCTTCGGTGACGACCGCATCGCGGTCGATGACAAACAGGTAATCCGGGTTCTTCTCGGCCACGAATTCGAACGAGATCGAGTTCCCGTGGGTATCGACCTTAATGCTCTCGTCCACCGGCGTGACACCCAATACATCATGAATAATGCCAAAGCGCGAACCTGGACCAAACGCGCTGACCTTACCGCCGGTCGTCAGGATGATCAGCCCCTTCTTGCCGCCAGCCGAAGCCAGGTCATTCACCGCTTTAACCGAATCATTGATGGCTGCCAACTCCTTCTCGGCTTCCGCTTCTTTGCCGAAGAGTTCGCCAATCGTCTTCACGTTCTCCGTGAAGGACTCCATATAGCGCTGCGTTTCCACACCCAAGAAGATCGTTGGTGCGATCTTGTTCAGCTCCTCATAAGCTTCGGAAGAACGTCCGGAGATGAAAATCACGTCCGGCTTCAACGCGTTCAGCTTCTCAAAATCCGGCTCGAACAACGTACCCGCGTTGGTGTATTTGCTATCGTTATATTTCTCCAGATGGCTCGGCAAATTCCCCTGAGGTACGGCTGCAATCTCTATGCCTAGCTTATCGAGCGTTTCGAGCGTACCATAGTCGAAGACGACGACCTTCGCCGGGTTCTTCTTCAAGGTCGCTTCACCGAGTTGATGCTTGATCGTCATTTCCTCATTCTCCGCAGGCGCTGCCGCCACCGGCTCCGCCGTATTGGTGCCGGACGCTGTTTCATTACCGCCGCCCTTATTCCCACCATTACTGCTATTGTTGTTCGCGCCGCATGCCGCAAGCGCAAATACCAACGTTAATGTAGCAAGCATAAACGTAATTTTCTTCGCCTTCACTTTTCAAACTCCCCCTATCTGGTCATATGGAATGAAAATACACGCATATTTTGTTGCCGCCGATCTCCTGGACCGGAATGTCCATGTCGTAAACCTCCCGCAGCACGGACGGTTCGATTATTTCATCCGTCGGGCCTTCCCTGACTACCTTGCCCTCCTTCAGCGCCACGATGTAATCGGAATAGCAGGAAGCAAAGTTGATGTCGTGGATGACCAATATCACTGTTTTCCCCAATTCGTCCACCAATCGGCGCAGCACCTTCATGATTTGCACCGAATGGTTCATATCCAGATTGTTTAACGGCTCGTCGAGCAGCACATATTCGGTGTTCTGCGCGATGACCATGGCGATGAACGCTCGTTGCTTCTGCCCGCCGCTCAATTCTTCCAGGAACTTGTGCTGCATCGATTCCAGATGCATATAACGGAGCGCTTCGTCGACATAGGTTTCTTCTTCTTTCGTCAGGCGCCCCTGCGAATACGGGAACCTCCCGAAATTGACGAGATCCCGCACCGTAAGGCGAATGTTGATGTGATTGGACTGCTTGAGAATCGATATTTTCTTGGCAAGCTCTCCGCTTTTCCACTTGCCGATTTCCCGGCCCTCAATCTGGATCTCTCCCGCGTCCTTGACAATGAGCCGGCTGATCATGGACAACAGGGTGCTTTTCCCCGCTCCGTTGGGTCCGATAAAGGAAGTGATTTTGCCCTTGGCAATCTCCAGCGACACGTTGTCGACGACTTTTTTGCCGCCATATTGTTTGGTTACTCCACTGACCTTTACCACGATTTATTCTCCTTTAGCAGCAGATAGATGAAGTACACTCCGCCGGCAAAGTTGATGATGACACTAAGCGAAGTAGAGAAAGTAAACACTCTTTCAACGATCAGTTGACCGCCAACCAGGGCGATAAAGCCAATCAAGGAGGCGCCGAGAATTAACGTTTTATGGCGGTAGGTATTCAGAAACTGGTACGCCACATTGGCGACCAGCAAACCAAGGAACGTAATCGGTCCGACCAACGCCGTCGAAATCGAAATCAGGACCGCCACGACGATCAGCATCCGCTTGACGACATACTCATAGCTGACGCCGAGGTTCACCGCATGATCCCGTCCCAGGGACAGCACATCCAAATATTTCGCGAATCGCATAAAATAAAGCGCCACGAGCAGCACCCCGGCCAGCGAAATCAATAATAAATCGGAATTGACGTTGTTAAAGCTGGCGAACATTTTATCCTGGATGACCAGGAATTCATTTGGGTCGATCAGCTTCTGCAGAAAGGAAGTTACGCTGGAGAAAAACGTCCCGAAGATAATCCCGATCAACAGAAGGTGGTAAATGTTGCGCCCTTCCTTACGAAACAGCATGCGGTAGAGCAACATCGCAAACACAACCATCAATCCAACCGCCATGACAAATCGCAAATTTTTGCTCATCATCGTCAAAGCCGTGCCGCCGATCAGGAAGACGATCACCGTCTGCAACAGCATGTAAAGCGAATCCATGCCGATGATACTCGGCGTCAAGATCCGGTTGTTCGTAATCGTCTGGAAGACGACCGTGGAAAAGGCGATGGCGGTCCCCGTAAGAAGGATGGCAAATAGTTTCTTGCCCCGCCGCGGTAATATGTAGTCCCACTGTCCTCCCGCATCGATCGTCATAAAGACGATGGCGAGCAGAACGGCGATACCGACGAGGGTCCAAAGTTTGGCGTTATGACTCATAAGTCTTTCTCCTCATCAGCAGATACAGGAAGATCCCGCTTCCGATCACCCCGACGGTCAGGCCGATCGAGATTTCGTACGGATAGATGATGACTCGACCCAAGATGTCGCAGGCCAGCACGAAGACCGCCCCCAGCAAAGCTGTATGGGTCAAATTATCTTTCAGGTTGTCTCCGCGGAACATCGTTACCAGGTTTGGAATGATGAGTCCAAGAAAAGGAATCGATCCCACCGTCAGCACGACAACAGCCGTCACGAGCGCCACCAGGCCCAATCCGATATTGACGACTTGCTTATAGTTCAATCCGAGATTCACGGAGAACTCCTCGCCCATGCCCGCCACCGTGAATTTATTGGCGTAGAGGTAGGAGAGCACCACAAGCGGGACGCTGATATACAGCAGCTCGTATCGGCCCTGCATGATCATGGAGAAATCTCCGTACAGCCAAGCGGACATGCTCTGAATCAAATTGTATTTGTAAGCAAAAAAGGTCGTTGCCGAAGCCACGATGCCGCCGAACATCAACCCGACCAGCGGGATGAAGATGGCATCCTTGTATTTCACCCGATTGAGAATCGCCATGAAGAGATACGTACCCAGTAAGGCGAATCCGAAGGCGACGGACATCTTGACGAGCGGCCCTGCGGTCGTAAAGACAAGCAGCGATACCATAATGCCAAAGCTCGCCGAGTCCATCGTTCCCGCCGTCGTCGGGGACACGAATTTATTGCGGGTCAGCTGCTGCATGATCAAGCCGACGATGCTCATGCTGACGCCGGCGATGAGAATACTGATTAACCGGGGAATCCGGCTGATGCGCAAGAGTTCCCATTGCTCCGGATCGAAACGCAGCAGGGCGACTAGGGATAGTTCCCCGACTCCGATAAACAAGGAGACAAGGGATAGAGCAACCAGCAGCACTGCCATGTAAGTTTTCTTCATAATCCTCGTCCTTACTGTCCTTCCTCTGGCCATGAGGAAGTTCAAGTTTCTCGCTGCCGGCAGGACAGACGATTTATGATAATGATATTCATTATCAATTAGTTTGAATTATACCGTCTCGTTTTTGGCACTGTCAACCATTTTAAAATTGAAACTTTAACGAAGTCCGTTCCATTACCCTGTACAAATCAGTCTTTCGAATGCTCCAACTTTACTGATTAGCCTCTGGTTCGGGTTCTGGTTCGACTTCTGATCAACTTCGCTCACTTCTGCTCCCCTTCTGCTTCCCTTCGACCTCGTAACGGACTGTAGCGACGCTATTTGTGTATTTCCCGCTCATTTCCCGTTTTAACGGACTCCATAGCCGTTATTGGGCTAAAAAGGCTCGATTAGGGGCCATTAGCATGAAATAAGGTCTCCTCAGTCCGTTACAATTTAACGGCTTACTTTCTAAGACATTTAGCGTCTATGGTGTCCGTTAGCACCACGCCGCCAAAAATCCGGCCTGCATCATCACGCGCTCAAGGCCCTTCACGGCAAAAAAAGCATCCGCCCCGGCCCAAGCTCCGTTTGGAGAGCCTGGACCGGGGCGAATGCCCCGAAAGTAGTACAAATGTATCCGCGGCAAACGCAAGCCTACAGCGTTACCCGTCTTCTCTCTCTCGCCGAAGCCAAGCAGGCTTCCAGCACGGCCATGCCTTTGACGGCGTCAGCCGGGGAGAAGCGCTGCGGACGTTCGCCAAAGGCAGCGGCTGCGAAATCGTCCAGCTCGGCCACGTAAGGATTGGCCGCTTCCGGCACCTCCGTGCGCTTCTCCCCGTGCACGGTAACGGTAAACGCGGCGTCTTCCCCGCCGGCGGTGAAGGCCAGCGGCAACTCGATCGTTCCCTCCGAGCCGACGATTTCCAGCAACTGGCGGTGTTCCGTCCACATGCCACAGTCAAACGTCAACCCGACGCCGCCGGGGAATTCCGCGAGCCCGGAAGCCATCATGTCGACGCCGCCGTGCCGGTCGGAGAACTGGGCCAACACGGTGACCGCTTCCGGCTCTTGGCCGAGCAAGAACCGCGCCGCGCTGAGTGGGTAACAGCCGACGTCATACAACGAGCCACCGCCCCATTCCGGCTTCAGCCGGATGTTGGCCAGATCCTCAGCGTTGTTGAACGTAAACGCCCCGCGGATCGCGCGAAGTTCGCCGATCTCGCCGCCGTCCAGGATGGCGCGAATCCGACTCCAGCGCGGGTGATGGCGGTACATAAATGCTTCCGCCAGTACGACGCCGGCTTTGGCGGCGGCTGCCGCCATCTCTTCGGCCTCGGCAGATGTCAGCGCGAGCGGCTTCTCGCACAACACATGTTTCCCGGCTTCGATCGCGCGAATCGCCCAATCTTTATGTAAATGGTTGGGCAACGGAATATACACGGCGTCGATATCGCCATCCGCCAGTAGCTCTTCATAACTTCCGTAGGCTTTCGGGATGTCAAACCGACTGGCGACCTCCCGGCTCTTGTCCAGGTTACGGCTAGAGACCGCAGAAAGGCTCCCTCTGGCGGACTGCTGAATCGCCGGCATTACGGCGTTGATCGCGATACCCGCGCAGCCAACGATTCCCCATCGCAGTTGACGATTGCTGCTATGTTCCATGGCTATACACCCTCTTTTCCCGTGGTTGTCCCCTTCATTGTACCTGTCCGACGATAGCAAGTATAGAGCCCCCCCGCCTGATGAAAATCACGTAAACGGGGTATAGTAACCGAGGAGAACTAGATTACCAACTACACTTTACCCAAGGAGACGATGACCTCATGGAAAATCTGCACGAATTCGTCGAGAAGGTTCAGGATCAGCAGCAGAAGCAAGCCAAGAACAAAAAACGCGGCCACGGAAATCCGGCCGGCCAACTTCCAACTAAACAGCATAGCACGCAGAAATAAATGCGTAAGAAAGCCGCTCACAAGACCTGTGAAGCGGCTTTCGACTTCTCTACAATTATCCCTCGTACTTATCTTCGCCGGAAATAAATTCGTTTAACGTCTCCCCGCCTTCGGTACGGTGGTTCTTGATCGTTGCCAAGCGGCCGTTATGCGCTTCTCCTCCATTGCCGGTCGTTTGGTTCTGCCCGTTGCTGCTGCCATTTCCGGTGCCGGGTTTCCGTTGCTGCTTGTTATTTTCCATGTCGTTCTAACCTCCTGAGCGTTTCGTGATGGATGGGAAAGGTCGCCCTGCCTATTCCTTGGGTTAGCGTTTCTTGCCCGGGCTGTTTTTATTCTCGGCAGATGGACTGGACTTAGGTCCAGTTTCACGGCTCCCCTAGAGACCGAAGTCATCCTTGCGCTTTTGTAGTATGCTGTTATCAGTTAAGTACATAGGCAAAGGAGATTGGATATGAATTTGAATAAAAAATCATGGATCGGTCCAGCGCTTATCTTGCTCGGTCTCTACCTCCTCTTCTTCCGCAAGGAAGCGATCAGCGCGGGAACGTTATTCGGCAACTTCTGGCCCACCTTGTTTGTCCTTCCGCTTGGCTTATTCTTCCACTGGATGTATTTCTCGGTTACCAATCGGAAGGCGACTGGACTGCTCATCCCCGGGGGAATCTTGTTCACCGTAGGTCTGGTCTGCCAGCTAGCTACGTTGTTCAACAGCTGGGAGTATTTATGGCCAGGCTTCATTCTGGCCCCCGCCGTCGGCTTGTTTGAGTTCTACTGGTTCGGTAACCGCAACAAGTACCTGCTGATCCCGATCAACATTTTAACGGTGCTGTCGCTGTTGTTCTTCGCCGTGTTCTCGCTGGGTTCGCTGTACAATCGACTCATCTTCGGACAGCCGGTTCTGGCCATCGCCTTAATCGCCATCGGCGCGGGCGTGATGATCGCCCCAAGGAAACGACACTAATCGTTTTCGTCAAAAAACGCACAAAGAGCCGTCCGGCTGATCCGGACGGCTCTTTGTTTGCGTTGATTATTCGCGGGTTGCCCAAGGCTGGCGTTCAGTTCGCACCGTCTGACCGGATCGAACCGCCTCCTCAAGCATCAAGGAGAGGTATTGGTCCTGCGCAGCTTCCGCCAAGTTGTAGAAGGAGGGGCCTCCCTGGACGTAACGCCCCATGCGTTCCAAACTGGTGGCGATAGCGATCTCTTCGTCACTGAGCCGTCCGGGGCGGAACGGATTCTCGTAGACCCATTCGGAGCCGGCCAGCACACCCTCGTGGTAAAACCCTAAGAGGCTGCCGTCTTGGCCGGCATCCACCCGGCGCAGCTGCAGCTCGACCGGGGTGCGATAATCACGGAGGTAACGCAGCTCCGTGCCCTCCATCTCACCCCGGACTCCGCGCACCAGCACGCGATGGCGTCGGATCGGCGAGAAATATTGATCGTAGGTGAAATCGAACAAGGCCGTCCGCTCGCCGAAACGCAGCAGCGCGATCGTCTGCGCCGAGGAGACGATCCGCTCCTCCTCCGGCCATCCGCCGCGGCCGGAGCCTTGCACCAGTGGGGAATTAATCTGCTCCCCGCGAATTTCCGCTTCCTCGAATCCCACTCCGAGCAGTTGCCGGATCAAGCTGATGCCGTGGTAGCCGTGCCCGGCGGAGACCTGCACATGCGACACCTCGCCTAGCAGGCCGGATCGAGCGATGGCAAGGCGGGCCGCATGCATCGGCTGGAACAGGAACTGCTCGGCTACCTGGATTTGTCCAGCCGGCCCCACCGCTTTATAAAGCCGGAGCAGCCCGTCCAAATCCGCTGCCGCCGGCGTCTCCGTCAAGACGGGGATGCCCGCGGCGCTGAGCCGGATCAGGAAGTCCGGCGTAACCGCGCGGGGCAGTGACAACACGGCGAAATCGAAGTTTCGCCGCTCCAGGAACGCCTCGAAATGCGAAGTGACCGGGACGCCCCAGATTTGGGCGGCTTCCCGGCCTTTCGCTTCGTCCCGCATATAAATCTCGCTAACTTCAAACCGCTCCGGCAGCGCGCGGGCGATCCGTAAGTAAAACTCTGCCCGCCAGCCTCCGCCGATGAGGCCAATCCGAATCGTGTCCATCTCTTCCTTCGCCTCCGCTTTTAAGTTAAGCTAACGCAAGCGAAGGCACGGGTCGCGGGGATTCGCCGTCACCGGTCGGATCGTCAGAAGGTAAATATGACGGCGATACCCAGCGCGACAATCCGCGCCGCATTGGTTAGCAGGAAATTTTGTACCGACAAGCCGAACGTAAATTGCTTGGTTGGTTGTGCGGTAAATGTTTTGATATTTTTCGACACCGGCACCACGGTAAGGAACACTAACAGCAAGATTAACGGGTGAACCCCCAGAATGGCCAGTACAATTACATCCACGTAGGCCGCATAGTAGAGCAGCTTAAACAGGATCAGCGCCGGTCCTTTTCCGATATACACCGGCAAGGTGTAGCGTTTATTTTCGATATCCTCTTCCATATCGCAAATGTTGTTGGCCAGCATGATGTTCGCGATCCCGAGGATCGCTGGAATGGAGATCAGGAACACCAACAGGGTCTCCAGTAAATGAACCTGCAGTGTCACCGTGCCGCCCTCCAGCGTCAACGACGCCAAACGGTCGCCCGCATGAACGTAAGCAGATACAAATATAATAACAAATCCCATGAACAAGCCGGAAAAAATTTCGCCCAGCGGCATCCGAGAAATCGGAATCGGCCCGAAGGAATACAAGATACCGACCGCAAACGACAAGCCGCCGAGCAACAGCAGCAACCACCCTGTCTGAAGGAACAAGATTACTCCCGCGGTCACCGCGATGACGAACATCAAAATAATCAACGCCAGCACCGCCGCCGGGCTCATGTTATATTTCACGATCGCGTTATGCTTCTCGTAGCCGTAGCCGTGCTTGCGAGCCGCTTTTTTGTAATCGTAATAATTGTTGATCGCTGTCGTGGTCATGTCGAAACTAAGCAGGGAAACCAACATGAGTACAAAATGCCAAGGCTCGAACACGTGGAACCGGTAGACGGCATAAATCGTGCCGAACAGCAGCGGAATCATACTGGCCGCCTTGGTCTGGATTTCGACCAGCTTGAGAAATTTGGTGATCGCCATTCTCCATCATCCTCTTTTTTGTCTAGTTAAAAGGAAGATATCTTATTTTTGAAATAATGGCTGTTGGATATGTCCTTGACAAACGC
Source organism: Paenibacillus mellifer (assembly GCF_023195895.1). Lineage (GTDB taxonomy): Bacteria > Bacillota > Bacilli > Paenibacillales > Paenibacillaceae > Fontibacillus > Fontibacillus mellifer. The sequence continues at coordinate 30,499 of NZ_JALPRK010000011.1, read as the reverse complement.
GAGTGCCTGATGATTGAACTCCGGCCGGTTTGCCAGACTGGATGCGTTAAGCTAAAATGCAAAGTAAGTCGCACCATAAACGATTGAAGAGGGGTTCGCATATTGTCTATGTTTTCTAGAGAAGATTGGATCGGGTCATTGATTTTTCTCCTCATTCTGGGCATCGTCGCCTTTTGGAACCTGCGTAAGATGAGTTCCGGGACGTACGACCTCAAGGCACTGCGTAAACGCGGTCTGATGTGGACCGAGGTTGCGGTCGCCTTGTTCCTCCTGCAGCTGCTCCTGCGCAAGGGGGACGATCGGTTTCTGCTGATCCTTGGCATGGTGGTGCTGTTTGCCGCAAGCCAGTGGCTGGGAGCTATCTATTTAGAACACAAAGAAAACAAAGGCCCGAAGAAGTAGGTCAGCTGGGCAGCGGCAGATTCCGTTCGGCGGTAAGCTGGATGGAGTCGCCGCCCCGTTTGACGTCGTACATGGTGGCATCCGCAAGCCGAAGCATGTCCTCCAAGTTGGCGTTCCCGTCCGGCGACATACTAATGCCGATACTTGCCGAGACGCCGATCAGCGTCCCCCGATATACATACCCTTCGGCCAGGCTTGACCGAATCCGTTCCATGACTTTTAAGACTCCGTCCTCATTTAGGTCCGCCAACAGAATCACGAACTCGTCACCGCCCAAGCGGCAGACCATATCCTCGGCCCGTACCAAAGACACCAGCCGTCCCGCGATATGCTTCAATAATTCATCTCCGGCTTCATGCCCAAATGTATCGTTCACTTCCTTAAAGTTATCCAGGTCCAGAAACATCAAAGCGACTGGCTTCCCCTGCCCTTTCGTCTCTGCAAATTTTGCCGTAAATTTTGTGCGGTTCGCCAGTCCAGTCAGCTCGTCATGGAACGCAAGGAATTGAATCGTTTCCTCCAAGTGCTTCCGTTCGGTAATTTCGATAATAACGCCTTCCAGACGTACGAGGTTCCCCAATGAATTGAAATACGGCCGTCCCCGCCCCTGAATCCATTTAATCTCTCCGTCCGGCCGAATGATTCGGCACTCTTTCACCGAGCTGGATTTCTTGATAATCAGTTCCTGCTGGATCTCGTAAAACAAGCCCAGATCCTCGGGGTGGATCATCGTCTGAAAACGGCTTACCTGACCCTTCAGGCTTTGGCGAGTATACCCGGTGATCTGTTCAAAGCCATCGGAAACTTCAAGCTCCATTGTATTGAAATCATAGGTCCAGATTCCAACGGATACGCTTTCAAGGATATCGCGCAAACGCTGTTCGCTGTCTTCGGCGCGTTGGGACAATTTCTTGGTTACCAGGATGTAGATGGCTGTGAACAATAGGATAAACAATCCGTAAACCAAGAAATACATTGCGTCGTTCAAATTCAAATTTCCACTGAATAATAGCTCCTTGTGGGCAAAAACATAATATAACCCCGATACCAGATGAAGCGTTCCTGCCAAGGTAACCGCCGTATAATTGAGATAAATCAAGCTAAGGAGCGGCAGCAATCCCAAAAATATATAACTCGTCACCGTCATGTCCTTCATGACCATCACGTTGAGATAAACAGACAGCATGACGATGGTCAGTACCATCGTAAAACGCGGCCATTTGCGGCTGCCGACCATTCCAGCCAGCACCAAGAGCATCGAACCGCCCAGAAGCGGAATTTCTGCGTCGAGGTTCCGGTTAACAATCATGAGGAGCAAACTGGAAACGGCAAAAAAGCCAGCGAGCAGCCTTAGCATCCAGACGTTCTTGTTATGAATTTGATGGGCGTCCATGCGTTTCCTTACCCCCTTGATATGAGGATTAACCCTAACCCCACCGACTGGGAAATTTTAGGTACAAAGAACTATGTCTAAGGAAATATTATACTACAATCACAAAATTGTGCTACACGTTTTTGTTGACAAACATGCAAATAAAAAAAGCCGGAATCGTTTCTCCGGCTTTGGGCTTGTGGATTTAAGATGTTTAACTTGGGGTTAAGGCACGTATTGCTGCACGATCCGCACGACTTGACCGTTCTGAATCGTCAGATGATATGGGAACTGACTAAGGTCGAGCAGGTCCGATTTCTCGAACAACTCGCTGAATTTCTGCAAGGATACCGCTTCATCCCCCACGATTTCAATATCCTCCGGCTGTCCGGTGCGATCATAGATCTGCAGCCGAACCTCGGCCTCCGGAGATACGGGGTACGCGATCGCTTCCTCGGTATCGTTCACAATATAATAGCCGTCAGGGGGGCCGTCGATCCCGGCATCCGGTTCGCGTTCCGAGAAGACCGCCGACGCTTCTTCTCCTTGATACCACAAGATCGGATCTCCCGCCAGCGTTCCGCCGCCGGTTCCAAGATCAACGGCGTTTAAATATACCGTGACCGTCTCCGGTACTCGGATCTCCGCCGTACCGACGGCTGCCGTTTGGCTCCCCGCTCCTGCCAGGAATCCTGCCGATGCCGGTGTCTTGGCGTCGAGCGCAGGTAACATTACAACCAGCGCTAGTGGAAGCAGCGCTGCAAACCAGTTCTTCATCTCAGGTCCGCCTTTCCATGTCAGCACATCAGGCGATCGAATCGCCTCAGGATATCCATTGTATGGCTTACAGGTTCATTATATGACGGCCCGCCGAAAAAAGGGTCACACCCAGGTTAAAACGGGTAACAAAATCTTCTTCATTTCCTTATTTTAATGCGCCGGAAAAAAGGCCAGCTGAATCACGAAGATTACGCCAAATACGTAAAGCAGCGGATGAACCTCCCGCCCTTTGCCGCTGACCAGTTTCATCACGGGATACGTGATGAAGCCCACGGCGATGCCGGTGGCGATGCTCGCGGTGAGCGGCATCATCAACAGAATGGCGAAGGCCGGAAATGCCTCGTCGAACGATTTCCATTGAATCCGGGCCAGCCCTTCCATCATGAAGCACCCCACGATGATCAGTGCGGGAGCGGTGATGGCCGGCAGTCCCGAGATCGCTCCGACCAGCGGCGAGATGAACATCGACAGCAGGAAGAGCACGGCTACGACGAGCGACGTCAGCCCCGTGCGGCCGCCTGCAGCCACGCCGGTTGTCGACTCAATGAAGGCGGTCGTCGGGCTGGTGCCGAACATTGAGCCGACGGTGGTTGCCGTCGCATCCGCGAGCAGTGCGGCCTTGGCCCGCGGAAGCTCGCCGTTCTTCATCGCACCGGTTTGTTCGGTCACACCGATCAGCGTGCCAGTCGTATCGAACAACGTTACGAGCAGGAATGCAAATACCGTTGTGTACAACCCTTGGCTGAAGACACCGGTTAAATCCATGTCGAAGAACACCGGGGCTGGTGGCGCGGAGACGAAACCGGTTAATTTCAGCTGTCCGGTAAAATAGCCGAGCACCGCGGTCAACGCCATACCGATGAACAACGCGCCGGGGATACGGCGGGCCATCAGGACAAGCGTGACAAACACCCCGAATAAGGTCAGTAGGGTTACTGAACGATGCAAATCACCGAAGGTGACCAGATTATCAGGATTGGCGACAACAATGCCGGACATTTTTAGACCGAGGAAAGCAATGAATAACCCGATCCCTGCGGTAATTCCAAACTTGAGCGAATCGGGAATCGCGCGGATTAACGCTTCTCTCAGTTGGGTCAAGCTCAGCAGCAGAAACAGCACCCCAGCAAAAAACACCGTTCCGAGCACCGTCTGATAAGACAGCCCGGTGCTGGCCACAACGCTGGTAAAATAGGCGTTTAACCCCATGCCGGGCGCGATGGCGATCGGATGACCGGCGAACAGCGCCATAAACAACGTGCCTGTTACTGCGGCAATGACCGTCGCCATGAAAACTTGGTCAAACGGAACGCCCGCGGCGCTAAGCACCGCGGGGTTGACCACCAGAATGTAGGCCATCGCCAAAAAGGTGGTTAACCCGGCGAGCAGCTCGGTTCTGACGGTAGTTCCATGTTCTTTTAGCTTAAAAAACCGTTCCATAAAAACAGATACCCCTTCCTTAAGTACACTCTTGTTGACAGTATAGCCATTCCGGAAGCTTGTCTTCCCTCCTAGGCGTCGGCCCAGCCCTTGGTTTGGTCGCGGACAATCCCTGCGAGGGCCTCCAGCCAATCCGGTTGATCGTTCAAGCAGGGGGCGACTGTAAAGCCGTCACCATCCGAGGCACCGCCGCTTCGGGCGGTGAAGTCTTCCTTCGCTTCAACCCCTAGTTCATACAGGGTCTCCAGGCAGTCGGCCACAAAACCAGGCGCGAATAGCAACGGACGTTTCGCGCCGCTGTCGGCCAAACGCTGCAGCTGTTCTGCGGTTGAAGGCCCCAGCCACGTTTCCGGACCAAACCGCGATTGGTACGCGAGGTCCCATTGCTCCGGCGTCCAGCCCATAGCCTCAGCCAAGAGGCGCGCGGTTTCCCGGCACTGTTCCGGGTACGGGTCGCCGCCGTCCGCATAACGCTGCGGAATGCCATGAAAGCTAAGCAGGAAGCGGTCCGGCGGTTGCGAAAGGCCCTGCAGCAGCGACGTTAGATGCACCTGCATCGCGCGAATATAACCGGGATGGTCGAAGAACGTACCCGCCAGGCGCAGCTCCGGCACGAACCGCTTCGCGGACGGCCCCGAGCGTCGAGCCTTGCCGAGGGCGGCAAAGCAAGCCGCGTCATAAATGGCGGCGGTCGTCGTTGATGAGTACTGCGGGTACATCGGCAGGACGAGGATGCGGTCTGCCCCCGCCGCTTCCAGGCGGCTCATCGCCTGAGCGATGTCAGGTTCGCTGTAGGCGAAGCCCAGCTCGACCTTATAGCGGTCGCCGAGCCGCTGCTGCAAGCCCGCTTGCTGCCGGCGCGAGATCGCCAGCAGTGGCGAGCCCTCTTCGCCCCAGATGCGAGCGTACAGCCGGGCCGAGCGCTTCGGGCGGACGGCCAGGATCACGCCGCGCAGCAGCGGCTGCCACAGCAACGGCGGGTAATCGATGACGCGCCGATCGGATAGAAAGCGGCGCAAAAAGGGCCGTACCTCCTTGGCGGTCGGCTCAGACGGCGTGCCGACTTGCGCCAGCAGAACGCCGATGACGTGGGATGATTGGGACACGATCGACTCACTCCCGTTCAGATTGGATTTTGCTTACTCCGCAAAAACCTCCTCTGCCATCATCCCTGTTCAACGACGGATGTTCAATCCAATTTCGCAAGTTTTCCAGAATGTTCACATTTATGGAGTGCAAAAAAACCGGCTCGGCGGAAGTCTCTTCACCGAACCGGTCTTTGCAAGCCTGAAGCATAACGGCTGTGATTGTCCTTGATGTTAACGTACTTCCGACTGAACCTCCGGCTTGAATTCCGGATGGCTGCTCACCGCTTCTTGCGGTTCTTCCGGCGCGTAGGTGCGCCGCAGGAACAAGCCGATCAGCAGTGCCACCACGCCGACGTACATGGAAATCGTAAAGGCATTTTGCATCCCGGACACCAGCGCATTTCCAAGCTCCGCCGGGTCCTGAGGATTCGTCGCTGCCTTCAGGTAACGTTCCTGGCCGTGCGAGAAGATGCTGATGAACAGGGCGGTGCCGATTGCGCCGGACACCTGCTGCAGCGTGTTCATGATCGCGGTACCATGCGGATACAGGCTGCGCGGCAGCTGGTTCAACCCCGTCGTTTGCCCTGGCATCATCACCAGGGAAATCCCGATCAACAGCGCGATGTGCAACGTGATGACCTCACCGGTTGAGCTGCCCGTCGTCAAACCACGCATGAACCACAATGTCGCGATGACGATGATGAGTCCCGGTGCGATCAGCGCGCGTGGGCCGAATTTATCAAACAGCCTGCCCGCTACCGGCGACATCAGGCCGTTGATCACCCCGCCGGGAAGCAGCACGAGCCCGGCTGCGAACGGCGCCAACAACAGCGCTCCTTGCAGGTACATCGGCAGAATAATCAGCGTTGAGAACAAGGTCATCATCATGACCATCAGCAGCACGGCCGACAAGGCGAACATCGGGTATTTAAAGACGCGAACGTCCAGGGTTGGCTCGGAGACTTTCAATTGCCGCCAGACGAACAAAACCAAAGCGATAAATCCAGCAATCAGGCAGGCATAAACGACCGGACTTGACCAGCCTTCCCCTTCCCCTGCATGGCTGAAGCCATAAACGATCCCGCCGAAGCCGACCGTCGACAGCAGAATGGACAACAGATCCACCCGCGGTTTCGTTAATTCTGATACGTTCCGCAGATACATGGCGCCAAAGGCGATGGAGAAGACCGCCAGCGGAATGACCAGATAAAACAACCAGCGCCAATCCAAAGCGTCCAGGATAAGTCCGGACAAGGTTGGGCCGATCGCCGGACCAAACATGATGACCAAGCCGATCGTACCCATGGCCGCGCCTCTTTTTTCTGGAGGGTAAATAGTTAGAATGGTGTTCATCATCACCGGGAGCAGCAGCCCCGTCCCGATCGCCTGGATGACCCGGCCCAGCAGCAGCACGGCAAACGAAGGCGCGATCCCGCAGACGACGGTTCCGACCAGGAACAGGATCATTGCCGACAGGAACATCTGCCTGGTTGTAAACCATTGGATCAACAACGCCGTAATAGGCACGAGAATCCCGATCACCAGCATATAAGAAGTAGAAAGCCATTGTATGGTTGAAGCCCCCACCTTCAGCTCCTGCATCAGGTCGGTATAAGCTACGTTCAGCAAAGTTTCGTTCAAAATGGACACAAAGGCCCCAATGACCAGGGCAATTGTAATCGGCAGACGCTTAATTCCTTCCACACCGGTCCCTTGAACCGATGTCAGCGTTGACGTATTCATTTGTAGGGTTACCTCCACATCTTCCTATTTGGACTTTTTGTCTCTATTTAGGTTTATATATAATGAACAAGGCAAAGCTTGCCTTGGGGTTTGACCAGCGTTCCTATTAGACCATTCTATATATAAAATTTAAAATATAGGGGCGCGAAACTCCTTCCTCTACCTCATGCTGAGATATCTCCATGAAAACACGTTCAGGAAGGAAATAGCCGCGGAATCAGTCGAGCTGCTGTGCGAAGCGGTTGGCTACTCTTCTGCGTTAAGCACATGATGATCGAGCCTTCCACGATCCCGTTGATGAGGAGCGCTAAATCCGCCGATTCTTCCGCGCTGTAACCCGAGGCGGTGAACTTCTTCTCGAATTCGGCGATCCAGGCGTTGTATACTCCGCAGCAGGCTTGACGTATATTCTCGTTACTGCGGGCGGTCTCGTGAGCGACGATGCCAATCGGCACCCCCAGCTCCGCATCCTCTCGGTCATAGTTATCGGCAATGAAGGTCAGGAGCGCTTGCACGGCCCCAACTGCATCCGGTGTAGCGTCCAGCACGGTCCGAAGACTCGCTAACGTCACGTTCTTCGTATAAACGACGGCCTCACAGGCAAGTTGCTCTTTGCCTTCGGGAAAATGGTAATACAACGATCCCTTGGGCGCACCGCTCATTTGGGTGATTTGATTCAAGCCCGTTGCGTTGTAGCCTTGGTTCTGCAGCAGCTTTGCTGTCGTTTCGATCAGCAGTTGCCGGGTTGTGTTCTGATTAGGCATGCATACCGGTACCTTTCCGCGTAGATTAGACCGATCGGTCTACATGATGATAAACGATATCCAAGTCTTGTGTCAACACTTGAGGTCCGGTATGCCCTTTTTTATAATCGTAGATACATCTCATGCAGACGAATCTGATCACGCACGAATCCCTGCCGATCTAAGAATCCTTCCAGCAGTGCATTGTCGGGAGTGGAAGCGGTAAACTTCAGAAAGCCCAACTCTTCACGGGCGGCAATCAGCAATCGGGTGGCAATGCCCTTCCCCCGATGCCGGTTACTCACGATCAGCAGGTTGATTTTACCGCTCGAACTGATGGAGAGTCCCCCTGCCCATTCGCCATCCGTCTGGAATCCGTAATAGACATTGGATGGGCTCAGTTGCTGGTACTCCAAATCGTTCTGCCAATTGATGTGAAAATACTTCCACGCCTCCACCATGCCGACAAACGCCTCAAACTTGATCCGCTCTACCCTACCTCCCGCAGAAGCCCCATGCGGGGCCTCCAATCGGGATGCATCGGGAAGCGTACAGAACGAGACATCATAAACGCGGCGGTATCCTCTCTTCAGGTAAAAAGCAATCGCCCGGTCGTTCCCGGCAATGACTTCCAAGAACAGTTGCATGCATCCGGCCCGCTGCGCTTCTTCTCGGTGTAGATCCATCAGCCCTGCGCTCACGCCTTTGCCCCGGTATTCCGGGCTGATTGCCAGCGCACCGCAACGCATCGTCGGGATGGACTCATAAATCTTGTTACCGCCCAGGACGACGCCTACAGGTTCTTCTCCGTCAAGAGCCACAAAGGAGTGCTCCAGCGCGTTGCCTTCCGGACCAAAGAAACGATCCACAAATTCCGCTTCGGTCAAGTTAAATTGGATGATGTAATCGGCGAATCCACGCAGAAACGCTTGATAAATCGTCCCTATTTCCAGGTCTGTGCCTCGTTCGTATCGAATCATTACCAAGTTCTCCTTCGCCCGCATTACCATGCATAGGCTTTGGGCGCTTCTCCGCCCGGCCCCGGGAAGATCCCGTCAATCGCCTTCAGCGTCTCCTCGTTCAGTTCAACTTCAACAACCCGCAGCGATTCCTCAAATTGCTGCAAGGTCCGTGGCCCGATAATCGGCGCCGTGACCGCAGGATGGGCCAGCGTCCAGGCCAAGGCCACCGTGGCCTCTGACTCGCCAAGTTCTTGGCACAGCTTGCTGAACTGCTCCAGCTGCGGACGCAGCTTCTCAACCCGTTCGCCCTGCCTAGCCGTACGCGATCCGGGTTGTGGATTCAAGTTACCTCCGAGAATACCGCCGTCCAGCGGGCTCCACGGGATAACGCCGATTCCCAGCTCTTCGGCCGCCGGCAGCACCTCCAGCTCCGGCAAGCGGCAAAGGAGGCTGTATTTATGTTGCTCGGATACCAGCCCAAGCGCCCCGCGGGCTTTGGCTTCATATTGTGCCTTCACAAGATCCCGCCCGGCGAAATTGCTGGCGCCGACGTATCCGATTTTCCCTTGGTTTTGCGCCACCTCAAAAGCATTCCATAACTCTTCCCACGTTACGTTTCGGTCGACATGATGCATCTGGTACAGTTCGATATGGTCTGTGCCGAGCCGCCGCAGCGAATCGTCCAGATGGCGGCGAATTTTATAAGCCGATAGGCCGGAACCACCTTCGTTCGGGTCTCCCTCCGGACCACTCATCGCTCCGTACACCTTCGTAGCCAGCACAACCTTCTCTCTTCGGCCGCCGCCCTGCGCGAACCAGCGCCCGATGATCTCCTCCGTCCAGCCGCGGTGCTCTACTCCGCCGTAGACGTTGGCCGTATCGAAGAAATTCACACCGGCGTCAACCGCCGCGTCCATGATCTTAAAGGCTTCCTTCTCGTCCGTTGTCGGCCCAAAGTTCATCGTCCCCAGGCACAGACGGCTCACCTTTAATCCGGTTCTTCCCAAACTGGTGTACTTCATGTCAACAACCTCCTTAACGATTGGGTAGGATAGGTACAATTTGAATGAATACAAACCCATTATATACCAAACTAAAAAGGAGACAACCCAAAAATCCCCCGGCTTATCCGCCCGGGGAATCGTTGGTCATGTTGGACGGCGGAGCTGGAACGGGGCGAAGCCCCGCCGGCTCCGTGTCCGGATCGATTTCGACATAATGCTTGAGCAGGGACAGCTTGTTCTCCCAGAAGCGCTCGTAGTATGCCAACCACTGTTTGAGCTCCAGCAGCGGATTCGCGTCGAGACGGTAGCGCGTTTCCCGACCGACCTTGCGCTCCTGCACCAGTCCGGCTTCGGCCAAGATCCGCAGGTGCTTGGATACCGCCGTTCGGCTCATCGGGAATCGGCCGCTGATGTCCTTCAACGGCAGTTCCCGCCCGCCTAGCAGCTGCAGCAGCTCCCGGCGCGTCGGGTCGGCGATCGCCTGGAACACATCATGCTTTGCAGAGGCCGCCTCCTCCATGGCTTACACCCGCACGTATTCAGCCAGTTTGCGCACCATACCGGCCCAGCCTTGATCCATGTTGCCGCGAACCACTTCGTGCGGCTGGCCGAACTCGGTCACTTGGTCGGCAGTCCAGCCGCTATGAATCAACGTAAATTCCGTTTGATTGCCTTTCTCCTCCAGCTCAAACGTGAGCGTCCAGTCCTTGCCCCAATGAAAAGCTAACCGGCGCGGCGGGTCCAATACCGTCACCTTACAGGGGGAATCGCCGAAGGGACCGGCATGCAGGACGAATTCAAACCCTTCTACCGGTTGGAACGTATTCGGCATGAACCAAGCCGCAATCCCCTCCGATGTTGCAGCCGCCTCCCACACCCGGGAGATCGGTGCATTTAGCAGAATCGTATGCCGAATGTCCGGCAGCTTGCCCGTATTATTCTGATCCATCATATATTCTCCTCTTTGCAAATAATTTATTGATTGTTGCATTTAGTGCATCATTTTGAAGCGAACGGGCTGACCACATACAGAATGTTGCCTTTTGTGCAGCATTTAAGGCGTATTAGATCCCCTGCCTGCAATAATGTTGCATTTTTTGCAACAAATCGACTCCAAACCCTCACGACTCGACGAAAATGTTGTAGATTTTGCAACATTTCCTTCCCCGTCCACATAAAAAAATCCGCATCCCCTGCGTATAAGCAGGGATGCGGATCTTTCGGATCTTTCTACTTAAGCTTGTTTGCGACGGCGGATCTCAAACAATCGAGCGGATGGTGCAGGCGGCAGAGTGACGGTTAATTGACCGCCGGCAGCTTCCCAGCTCCAAGCACAACCCAAGTCCTGCGGGTACGCACACCGAATGTCAAGTTCCTCCCCTTGCAGCGTCGAAAGCAGCAGGATCTGAGACGAAGTCTCTCCGCGAGTTCGCCACACGGCCAGGTAAATCGTATCGCTTCCCGGCCGCCGCAAGCCCAGGCTGACCCAGTCATCCTGCTGCTTCGGTAACCCCAGCGGCCAGAACGGTAACGCCTCCGGAATATCCGCGCGAATCGACTTATAGTAATCCAGTGCTTCCTTCACGAGCTCCCGGCGTCGCGGGCTCAGTTCGGCCAAATGACCGCTTTGGTGCACGCGCAGCAACAGCGCGTTGACCATGTTGAAGACGACCTCTTCATCATCGCCTTCCCGCAGCGGATACGACCAGATGGCGGATTGCTCCGGCGTCAGTGCCGAAGGGGACGCGGCGGCGATCGCCGCATAGTTCACAAAGTTCTCCTGATCGCTGGTCGACTGGATGCTATGACGGCTCAACATCGCGTAATCCATCCGCATCCCGCCGCTGGAGCAGTTCTCAATCACAAGCTCCGGATACCGAGCGAAGATACGATCAAGCCAAGCGAGGTACGCGCGGTTATGCTGCAGCAGCCCATCGCCGAAGCTGTCCGCAGCTGCTTCCGTCCCGATCCCCGCATTGATGTTATAATCCATCTTGATATAACCAACCCCGTAATCTTCCACCAGCCGGCGGATGACCTCATCGGCGTGCGCGACAACCTTCGGGTTCCGGTAATCCAGCTGATAACGGCTGCGGTCCATCACTCGCTTGCCATGCCGCAGGAAAAACCAACTGTCATCGGTGTCCGCCAACTTCGGACTGTTGATGCCCATCACCTCCAGCTCGAGCCACAACCCCGGTACCATCCCTTTACCCCGGATATAGTCCAGCACGTACTTGATCCCTACCGGGAACCGTTCCGAAGAAGGCAGCCATTCCCCAACCCCGTCCCACCATTCACCAGGAGCGTACCAGCCAGCATCGATGCAGAAATATTCGCAGCCTGCTTCGGCGGCGGCATCGATCAAGGGCAGCAGCTTCTCCGTCGTGGGGGAGCCCCATAGGCAGTTCATGTAATCGTTGAAAATAATCCGCAGCTCCCGGTTATCGGCGTTTGGCCGACGAATCCGGCGACGATAAGCGGTCAGTTGCCCGATCGCCGCTTCAAAGCCGCCATTGGTTACACCAACCGCGACCGGTACGCTGACGAACCGCTCGCCCGGTTCAAGCGATACCCACCAGTGGTTATCGTGCTCGGTCGGTCCGCTCAGGAGCAAGGTCAACTGGTCAACCTGGTCGAAGATTTCCCAATGCCAAGAACCGTTATGCTCGATTTGCCAGAATAAGCTGGTGTTCGCTTCCCGGTTCTCCAGCACCGCCATCGGAACATGCTCCGCCGCTGACCAAGAGCCTGTATTACTGCAGGAGATCCGTTTAGAGCTGCGGTCGGTCAAATGGGATAAACCGAGCTCGGGCAAGCGGTAGGTGCGCCATTGCAGCTCGCTTTGCCATCCGGTATGGGGAATGGACAACCGCATTTTGTCGTCCCGGTCTTGTCCGCCTTCCTTATCCAGTCCGGTCAGTGCGAAGGAAGAGACATATTCGACGCCCACCGCCGCTGAACCAGCGTTAAATAACTCCACCCAGGCTCGGATCGTCTGCACCCCATCATAAAATTGCAAGTGCTGCACGGCTTCCAGACCGGTCTTCGGATCGCGTAGGGCGACCTCCAGTTTCCGCCCGAATTCGTTACGGCAATTCGTATGACCGGCATAAACCATCCGCAGCCCCGGGTACGAGGCCCGGTGGGTTCGCCCATGATATTCGGCTCGATCTTCTCCAGTCAGCTGGAGCTCCATGAGACGGAAGCCCGGTTGGTGCTCCTCTCGGATCCGCGCCTCGTCCAGCGCGTTTGCCCCAAAATGAAGCAGCCGCACATCCTGCTCCGGGGTGACCTCCAATACCAGATGTAAGCCGTTTTCCCGAATCTCGATTCTGCTCATCACCTTCGCACTCCCCTTCAACGTCGTAAGTAATAACAAAACCCAGCACCGGAGGTGGTGCTGGGTTCATTTGTGTTTAAGGAACAACCGTGATGTTCAATGTTTATTGAGCCGAACCCAGTTGTACCCAAGCTTGTTCGATTTCCGTTACCGCCTGATCCTTCGACTTGCTGCCGCCAATGTAGGCTTGCATGATCTCGCCGAATTTTTGATGGAACGTATCCAGCGAGTAGTTGATCGCCAGGTCGCCCGACGGCTCCGATTTCAAAATTTCGTTCATTTTCTTCGGCATATCCAGATCAGGAAGAGGAGCATCCTTGATCGGTGGAATAACCTTCGCTACCGTGGAGAACCAGTTCTTGCCGTATTCGGACGTGTACAACCAGTTGAAGAACTCAACTGTTTCGTTCACAACGGCGGAATCTTTATTAATGCGCAAAGCTTGGTCCGCGCCGGTAATAATGGTTGCTTGCTCGGCTTTGTCGCTAACCGGATAACCCGCGATGCCGATTTGGATGTCCGGAGTAATTTTCTTGATCGCTTCTTCGTCCCATGCGCCTTTACCGATCATAATTGCCGCTTTGCCGGATGCGAAGTCACTCACTTGCGCATTGCTGTCGCGTTCCAGCGGCTTGTCGGTGCCATGTTTCACCGTCGTATCAACGAAGCTAAAGAAGTTGTTGTACAGCGCAGGGTAGTCTTTGATTTTCACGTCCCCAGCGATAAAGCTGTTAACCAGGTCTTGTGTCGTTACGCCGGCATCTTGCGCTGCTGCATTCACGAAATGCTGAAATACGTGCTTCCATACCCACCATTCCTTGTACGCATTTGCGAAAGGCGTGATACCTTTAGCTTCGAGCTTCGCGATCGCGTCGTCCAGTTCGGCCGTCGTTTTCGGGAACGTCGTAACACCTGCTTCATCCAGCAATTTCTTGTTGTAGATCACGGAGAACAGGTTGCCTTTAACCGGCAGACCCAGCACTTTGCCGTCGGTGGAAGTCATATTCGCACGAACGGCGTCCGTCATGGCAGCGGCCAGCGGTTGATCCGTCAAATCCGCGCTATATTCGGCAAAGGTGTCGATATCGCCGCCTGCCGTTGTTTGGAATACGTCAGGCGTGCTGCCTGCCGCGATTCTCGATTTCAAGACCGTGTTATAGTCCGCCTGCATGATCTCCAGGTTGATCGTCACGTTAGGTTTCACTTTCTTATATTCCTCAATGTAGGCGTTAAACGCATCGGTATATTCCGGAGAAGCCGTAAACATATTGATCGTGACCGGTTTGGAATCATCCGTTGCAGCGCCATTGCCGGCACCCGCGTTGTTCGCTCCGTTATTCGCCGCGTTATTGTTGCCCCCGCATGCGGATAACAGGCCCATGAGCAGCACCAGGCTGAACGATAAGGCCAGGATTTTTTTCTTCATTACTAACGCCCCCACTTTCTTTTGGTTGTTCATTTGCTATGCTCCCTATTCTAAAGAAAAGGTCCGGGTGAAAAAATGTAGATATGTGGTGATTTAAGGGTAAAAAAGTGGAGTCCTCCCTTGAGTTCACTTTTTGACCCTTTCCTCCTGCTGCTGACGATATTCGGAAGGCGACAGGTCATAATAATTCCGGAACGCCTTGCTGAAATAGTTCTTATCTTTATAACCAAGCATTTCGGAGATCTCCTGGATTTTGAGCATGGAGTCGTCCAACAGCTCCTTAGCCTTGTCCATACGAATCTTCTGCACATATTCGTGGATCCCGCAGCCATATTGTTGCTTAAATAACTTCATCAAATACTCGCGACTTAGAAAATACTTCTCCGTGAACATCGAAATTTTGATGTCCTCAAAATAGTGATTGTCGATATACTCCTTGATATCTTCTACGCTGAACGGACGGCCCACGGCCATCGAGCGGCGGACTTGCTCGTGATAATACTCCGCCAATTCCAGCAGCAAGGCTTCGAACTGGTCAAACGTGGCAACATCCGTACGCAGCCCAAGCACCTGCAGCGATCGATCTCCCCCGGAGGAGGGAAGCTTGTCCGCCGGAACACCAAGCTCCGAAGCCGTATCGTTCATCAGCACGACGATTTCCCGCAGTAACCGGTCGGCCGCACCGATGCTGAAGGAGCCGGACACCTTAATGCTCTTGGCGAATTCGGCCATGACCGATTTGGCATGGTTCAGATTGCCCGCCTCCAGGGCCCCCCGCAGAATGGGCATGCGGCTGGAGAAGGAGAACGTCTCCTTCATCGCCGGCTTGTCCGCTTCCCCGATGACGGCATGACCTTTCAGCTTCAGCAGATCGATGCCTTGGATGCCGGAGACCGCCTCTTCATAAGAGACCGAAAGGTCCAGTACATCCTCGCAATATCGCCCGATGCCTCCCGCGACCAGTACCCCAAACAAATCGCTTAAGGTGGAGACCACTCTCCGCATCAACTCCCCCGCACGAAAGGCGATCTCCTGCGGGTATCCGCCCCACGCTGTGTAAACCGCAATCATTTCCCGCTCTTGCTTCGGATTGGCGAAGCTGAAGCATTGCAGACTGTCCACGGCAACATCGTTAATGACGTTGGCCACGGCGAAATAAAGCAGCTCCTTGTCGCGATTAAACCGGCTGTCCTTCACGGCCTCCATATTCATGATCCGCAGGACGAGCACGCCAAACCGATGATCTTGCTGATCGGCGCCAATGAGCGGCAAGAAAGCCTGATTGCTTTGCTTCTTAAAGCTGCGTTCAATAATCGACAGATAGATTTTCTCTTTCAATTTAGGAAGCGACATGTTAAAGGCAATATTCCGGGTGATCGATTCGCTTTGTATCTGACGTTTGGCCTGGAGCACGTCGATCGCTTTGCGAAGCGCCTGGTTCAAATCCTTTCGATTGACCGGCTTCAGCAGATAGTCCACCACTCGAGCATGGATCGCTTGACGGGTGAATTCGAAGTCGTTATACCCGCTGATGACGATCGTCAACAGCTCGGGGTACTTCTGCTCCACAATTTGCAAAAATTCGACCCCGTTCAGCTCAGGCATCTTCATGTCGACCATCACAATATCCGGCTTGTGTTGTTCCAGCATCGCAAGCCCCGCCTTGCCGTCGGTCGCCTCCCAGATTTCATCAACCTCAAGGTCCTGCCAATTCCCCAATATTCGAATCGCTTCGCGCAGCGGTTCCTCATCGTCGATAATCAACACTTTATACATGACTGCTGCCCCCCCGCGGTATCATCATCCTCATCTCTGTGCCGTGCTCATCGCTTTGAACGCTAAGCTCGGCTTCTTCCCCATAGAGAAGTTTCAGGCGGGTATACAGGTTTTTGAGCCCGATATTCTCTCCCTCCTGCTCCTCCCATTCCTGACGGAAGGAAGTCTGTATTTGCTCCATGCGATCCGGAGAAATGCCCGGACCGTTGTCCCGCACGGAAATCACGGCATGGGTGTCGCCCAGCTCGGCGTGAATCCGAAGAGAGATGCCGCTCGACATTTTCTCCAGCCCGTGCTTGATGGAGTTTTCGACTAGGGATTGAATGGACAGCTTGGGAATTTGCAGCTCCTTGAGGGCCTCCTCCCACTCGACCGTTACCTGCAACCGGCTGCCAAAACGGGCCTTTTGCAGGGCCAGATAACGTTCGATGTGCTTCAGCTCCTCCCTAGCGTTTACGATGTCTTTTCCACTTATGCAATATCTTAGGGTTAATGCCAGGGCATCCACCATATCGGCCACCTCATCGTCCCCGCTCTTGAGCGCTTTGGTCGAAATCGCCTGCAGGGCGTTATACAGAAAATGCGGGTTAATCTCCGCCTCGAGCGCTTTAAGGATCGCGTTCTTCTCCACCAGCTTCATCTTATAGCGTTCATTGATCAAATCGTTGGTCCTGCGCACCATTCGGTTGAAATGCCGTGACAAATAGGCAATCTCATCCCGGCCCTTCACCGGAATTTCCGCGTCAAAGGTCCCTTCGCTAAAGCGGCGCATCTGGAGCGACAAATCTTTGAGCGGGCTCGTAATTTTATTGGAGAACAACGCGACCAGAATGAGCGAAATCAGCAAAAAAATCAAACCGATCAAATACCCCAAATTTCGCGTTGCCTTAGCAGCTGCATAGATATTGCTGTACGGGATCGGCTTCACCAGCTTCCAGCCTCCGCCCGCCTCAATGTTATACACGATGAGATATTTATCGCCCGACTTGCCAGTCCAGGTTAGCGGCTTCATCAACAGGTCCTCCCCAAGCCGGGCAAGCCATGGCGATTGGCCCGCCTGATTCAGGAAGGCAGGGTCGTCCGCATGAAAAGGAACGTTGTTTGGATCGAGGTACAGCAGATGCTCCCCATTCTCGAAGGGAACGTCCTTCAGGATCTGATCCTTCACCGTTGGTTTGATATAGAAGGAGATGACCGCTTTCGGATCGCGGGTTACCAAGGAACGCAGGACACGGTGATATCCCATAAAGCTAGGCTCTTCGTTCATGACATACCCCGACTTGGCCCCGGGAACGATAAACGATTGATAAGACTGGTTGTGACGGCTTTCCATCGCCTGCTTGTACCAAGGCTGGTCCGGAATCCCTTCTTGGTAGCTCGCCCGAACCGTAACGTTATAAGCCTCCCGCGTGATGGCGTAGTATTTCTGCTGATCGATCAGGTATAGATAAATGCTCTCCAGGTCATTTCGCGAATAGAACAGCTCGCGCAAATAATCTTCTAGGTACATTTTCGACGCATAATCCGATTCTTCGTTCATAATCGCCTGCAGAATCTCTTCGTAGTGGATTTGCGGCAGAGACAACTGCTCGATGCCGGCGAGGTAATCCTCCAGCTTCTGATTGATCAGCTTCAGGTTGTTTGTCGTGCTGGCCATGCTATGGTTTACCGATTCTCGCTCCAGCATCTGATAGGAGATGACCGTCAAGAGCCCAACTACCAGAATAATAATCGTTGTAAACAACAAAATAAGCTTATTGACCAGTCTGCGCGAAATCCGGTCAGTAAGCGTCGTTAGCAGGCTTAAGATGCGGTTGAACATAGCCCCTCATTTCTAGTACGTCGGGGAAAAAAGCAAGTTCACCTTTTTACCCTTAACTGTTTTCTTAAATCCATTTTGGCGGCAATACCGCTGTTTTATAATCATTATAGCCGAAAAAGTCAAGGTGTGCAGGGAACCAACCTCACCCGAGCTTTAAACAATACGTCACGAAAAAGAGGTGCCATTATGTTCAAACTAGGGAGAAAACGGGGCGATAAATTGGAGTTTGGCGTATTCACGTTGCCGATTCTGATTTCCATCATCGCCGTCTTCTATTATCCGTTCATCATGACGATACGTTATTCTCTGACCAAATGGAACGGGATCTCCAAGCATCCGAAATTTGTCGGGCTCGACAACTTTAAGCAGATTTTTATGGGCGATGCGAATTTCTCGCATGCGGCCTGGTTTACGATCAAATACGCCATCCTTTATATCGTGCTCATCAACGTGCTGGCGATTTTGCTGGCGTTGGTGCTCGATATGAAGCTGAAATCGACAACCTGGCTCAGAGCGGCCTTCTTTATTCCTTACATCCTCAGCTTAGTCATTGTCGGCTTCATCTGGAAGTTCATCTTCATGCAAGGTTTTGAATCGCTTGGCGCCAGCACCGGCTGGGGGGTATTTGCCCTAAGCTGGCTCGGAGAACCCGGACTCGCCTTTATCTCGGTGTTGTTCGTATCCATCTGGCAATCCATCGGATTCTACATGGTCATCTACATCGCGGGTTTGCAATCGGTTCCGGAAGATCTGAAGGAAGCTGCAACGGTGGACGGTGCCGGCCCAATCCGCAGATTCTTTAACGTCACGCTGCCATTGCTCGCTCCATCGATTACGATTTCTGTCTTTATGGCGCTGACCAACTCGATCAAGGTGTTTGACGTCATCTTGTCCTTGACCGGCGGCGGGCCTGGCGGAACGACTTACAGCGTGGCGTACGACATTTACCGCGACACGTTCCAGAACAACCTGTACGGCTACGGTACGGCCAAAGCGCTGATTCTGTTCGTAGCGGTGCTGATTATTACGGTGATCCAACTTACTATCTTCAAACGCAGGGAGGTTGAGGCGTAATGAAAAAACATAAAACAGGCCGCATCGTCCTGGAAATTGGGATGGTGCTCCTCTCCATCCTGTTCCTCTATCCGTTGTTCCTGACCATCATCAACTCGTTGAAGAGCTTCTCCGAGGTCATGACCGACGTGATCGCTTTACCGAAAAAATTGACCTTTGCCAACTATAGCTATGTTTGGGAGTTCATCAACTACCCGCGGCTGTTCCTGAATAATACGGTCATTACCGTCCTCGGCTTGGCCGGGATCGTGTTGATCTCATCCATCGCTGCGTACAAGCTGGCTCGTACGAAATCCAAAGCCAGCTCGATCATTTACTTCATCTGTATCATGCCAATGCTGATTCCGTTCCAATCGATCATGCTGACGGTGTTGCAGATGGCGAAGAACTTCCATCTCTCCGACAGCACGTGGGGACTCGGCATTTTGTACTGGGGTTTCGGCGCTCCGCTCGCCCTATTCATCTACCACGGCTTCGTGAAGGGGATTCCGAAGGAAATCGACGAAAGCGCTACGATCGACGGCGCCTCCGGCTTCCGGTTGTTCTTCAGCGTGATCTTCCCGCTGTTGAAATCCGTCACCACCACGATCATCATCATCGACGTCATGTGGATCTGGAATGACTTCCTGCTCCCATTGCTCATGGTTAACGGCTCTCCGGCAACGAAGACATTGACGCTGGCTGCGTACACCTTCGTCGGACAATACACCTCCGACTGGCAATACGCGATGACCGCCATGGTGATGGCCGTACTGCCTTCGATCATCGTCTTTATCTTCCTGCAAAAATACATCGTCAAAGGCGTTGTCGCCGGCGCGGTGAAAGGTTGATCTTCTTTTAAAGCGGAATTTGAACAGCCCCTGGTCCAACGGACCGGGGGCTGTTTTCGTGTTGCTTAGCAAATAACTGCAAAACTGAAGGTATTTGCGGGTAAAATCGACAAATGCCCAAAACACCTGCAAAAGTGCAGGTGTTTTGGGCTTTTTTGCGATTAGGCCGAAAAAAGCAGTCAAAAACTGCGCTTTTGCAACTATTTCGCGTAAATCGTGTTATTTGGTAAATAACTGTATTTTTGCAGTTATTCGGCTAAACCGTGTCATCCTCGTCCTCATCCTCAAACAGCGTGCGAAGTACGCTGTTCCGGTTCTCCAGGAAACGACGCGTAATTTGGTAGTGATCGGTATCCTCGTAACGGACGGTTTCCATTCGATCCCCATCGAAATTCAAGATATCTGCATCCGGATAACCCATTAGAATCGGTGAATGCGTGGCGATGATGAACTGGGCGCGATCCGATAAGTCGCGGATGATCCGCATCAAGGCCAGTTGTCGGGCTGGAGACAACGCGGCCTCCGGTTCGTCGAGCAGATAAATGCCCCGACTGCCAAATCTGTACTTGAACAAGCTGAGGAACGACTCGCCATGCGATTGGTTGTGCAAGGACAACCCTCCGTAGGACGGCGTTGCCGCAACCTCATCGATATGCGAAGCAAACGAATAAAACGATTCCGCCCGCAGGAAGAAGCCGTTCGTGACTTTCGGGTTCCACGAGAGACGGATATAATCGCCGAGCGCCGATTCTGACCGGTCCACCTCGTAGACGTTATTTCTCCCGCCCCCGGCCGGATTAAACCCGCATTGGTAGGCGATGGCCTCCAGCAGCGTAGATTTACCCGAACCGTTCTCCCCGACAAAAAACGTGACCGGACGGCTAAGGCGAAGCTTGTTCAACTTCCGGACTAACGGGAGAGAGAAAGGGTATTCTCTGGATGAGGGCATGTTGTCTTTCAGGAGCGTCACCTCTCTTAAATACATCTCGCGTCCTCTCCCTTCGGTGTGAATTAATCGAGCTCCCTGTAAATAAAATAGTCGAAGTCGGCAGGCTTACGCATCCCGCTGAGGTCCTGGGCGCATACGCCGAGGAAGGTGCCGGTGAACCGTACTTTCTCCGCCGGATCGTCGGCCAAGTGGCTAACGTCAACCGCTTTGCCGACCGCCTGCCAGGTCTCCCCGTCGAGGCTGTAGGCGAAACGCGCCAGCTCCCGCTCAATGGTAACTCGCAGCCAGCAGCGCGAAACGCCTTCGATCGAGATGTCCTCTTCCAGCAGTTCGTCATAAACCCCGGCTTTCGTTTGGATGAGATTCAGACTTTTTCCCTTCGTTTCATCACGGGAGATACGCAAATAGACATGATCATTCGTATCGTAAAAGACGGTCAAGCCGGCCATCTGCTGGAACGTCTCCGGCTCAAACTCTACTACCGTCTCCGCCAGGCAATGGAACGACTGCTGCCGCCGAGCCGCCAGGCTTTGCCGGAACAACGAGTTCATCGACTCGCGGCCATACAAGCGCAGGAAACCGGGGCGCTCGCGTAAGGTCAACCAATCCTCCGTTGGCGGAACGCGCAGCGTGCTCCAGTGAACGCCGAGCTCGAACCCACCGCCGTCGAAATCGTCGCGCTCCGGCACCGGTTCAAACGGATGCGGCGGCAGTGCAGGCGCATCCACCTCGACCCGCGGATCATTCCCGCCAGTCTCTAGCCGGAACCAGCCGTCTTCAATCCAGACGCCGCGCTGGATCGCCGTTTCCCGGCCGAGCGTGCAATAGATGTCTTTCGTCGGCCGCCCGGTCAGGTGGACCATGTACCACTCGCCCGTTTGCGTTTTGACCAGCGAGGCATGTCCCGCCTTTTGCAGCTCTAGATGCGGTTTGCCCGACGACGTCAGAATCGGATTGGTGGGGTCGACTTCATACGGTCCGTCGATCGTTCGCGAGCGGGCCATCGTTACCGCATGATCGTAATACGTGCCCCCTTCCGCCGTGAGCAGGTAGTAGTATCCGTTTCTTTTATATAAATGCGGGCCTTCGGTTAACCTAAGCTCCGTACCCAGAAAGATATTCTTGACCGGGCCAACCAGCTTCTGTTGTTGTGGATCGTATTCCTGAAGGACGATGCCGGCAAAATGGTTTTTCCCTTTCCGATGATCCCACAACATGTTGACCAGCCATTTGCGCCCGTCCTCGTCGTGGAACAAGGAAGGGTCAAAACCGCTGCTGTTCAAATACACCGGTTCCGACCAAGGGCCGCGAATATCGGTGGCCGTGACCAGATAGTTCGGGGTGTCCTTGAATGCGCCGTGGCGGCTTTTGACGTCCGTGTAGATGAGGTAAAACAAACCGTTATCATAGCTGAGACACGGAGCCCATACCCCGCAGGACCCGGGATTACCCAGCATGTCGAGCTGCGAAACCCGAGTCAGCGGATGACCGATCAATTGCCAGTGCACAAGATCCCGGGAATGATGAATCTGTACGCCTGGAAACCACTCGAAGGTGGAGGTCGCGATATAGTAGTCGTCTCCGACCCGTAGAATCGAGGGGTCCGGATTAAAACCGCGTAAAATCGGATTCGTGATGCTAGCATGTTCACTCATGTTATTTCCTCCTATTCATAACTGTTATCGGATTGGTGATTGTTTTTCTCATTTATTTAAAATTCGATTATAATAGAAATTAGGCTTTCGTATCTATTTCATGCCTAAGGAGGCTTGTATTTATGCCCAACGCATCACATTCACACGATTCATCGCATCGTTTATCCCATATTCCCGTCTCCATTCTCGACCTGGCGCCAATCACGACCGGCAGCACCGCTACGGAATCCCTGAGCAACTCGCTGGATCTGGCCCGGCACGCCGAAGACTGGGGCTACCATCGCTATTGGCTGGCGGAACATCACGGCATGCCCGGCATCGCCAGCTCGGCGACCTCGGTCGTCATCGGCCACATCGCCGGAGGCACGAAGAAGATCCGCGTCGGCTCCGGCGGCATCATGCTGCCGAACCATGCGCCGCTGGTCATCGCCGAGCAGTTCGGCACGCTGGAGTCGCTATACCCGGGGCGGATCGATCTCGGACTTGGCCGGGCGCCCGGCTCCGACCCGCTGACCTCGCATGCGCTGCGGCGCGGACCGGGCAGCGACGGGCAGGACTTTCCGGAACGGCTCGCCGAGCTGCGGAACTACTTCCAGCCCGTCTCAGGTTCCTCCATGCGCGTGCGGGCGATCCCCGGCGAAGGCTTGCATATCCCGATCTGGTTGCTAGGCTCCAGCGGCTTCAGCGCACAGCTGTCCGCCCAGCTCGGTCTGCCGTTCTCCTTCGCCAGCCATTTCGCGCCGGATTACCTGCTCCCGGCGCTCGATCTGTACCGCACGCACTTCCGCCCGTCGGAGGAACTGGCGAAGCCTTATGCGATGATCGGCGTTAACGTGATTGTCGCCGATACCGACGCGGAGGCCCGCCGCCTGGCGACTTCCCAGCTGCAGCAGTTCCTCAACCTAATCCGCCGGCGCACCGCGCAGCTTAGCCCGCCCGTCGACCAGCTGGATTGGACGCCGCAGGAGCAAGCCCTGGTCGAACGTCAGCTCAGCTATTCGGCCATCGGCTCGCCGGAAACCGTACGGAACCGGCTGGAGCATTTGCTGGCGGAGACCGAAGCCGACGAGATCATCGTCGCCGCGCAGGTCTACGATCATCAGGCTCGTTTACGTTCTTACGAGCTGCTGTCGGAATTGTTTGGAGGACAACGTTCCTTATAATCCGTCGGACTGTACCCCGTGTATTCCTTGAACACTTTGGAGAAATAGTGCTGATCGCTAAACGATAAGGCGTCAGACACCTCTTTCATACGCATTTCCGGCTTGCA
Organism: Paenibacillus mellifer; assembly: GCF_023195895.1. Classification (GTDB taxonomy): domain Bacteria; phylum Bacillota; class Bacilli; order Paenibacillales; family Paenibacillaceae; genus Fontibacillus; species Fontibacillus mellifer. The sequence goes on along the minus strand of NZ_JALPRK010000011.1, from coordinate 6,820 downwards.
GGCCATCAGCCTGCAGGCCTCTTTGATTTTCAGTCCCGTATAATACTGCACGAACGTGCTTTGGGTATATTTTTTCATGACCCGGCTCACATACGAGGGACTGACATGAAACTTGAGCGCTACATCCGCAAGTGAGAGATACGAGTACAAGTTGAGCCTGACGTACTCTTCGATCTGTCGAAACAGCTCCTCCCCGCTTTTCCGGTTCTGTGCCTGCACCTGTTCGAAGGATTGCTTTGCCCATTCCTGAAACCCCAGGCAGAACTTCTCAAAGCTATCTGCCTCCAACAACCGCCGTGATGTCGCTTCGAGCTCCAGACGGTGTCCGGTGCCTTGGTCGTTCCAGGCTTGGGAGAAGGCATCCACCATCAACGCGACGAACCGTTCCAGCTCCGTGAGCCGGAAATTGTCGACGGCCCATTTCGCCAGTTGCTCGTTCAGCTTTAACAAAAATTGCTCCTTCCCTCGACCCTGGATGAGCTCGTTGAAGGCGGCCACCGTCACCCGATCCAAGTCCGGGCTATCCGAACCGCCGAGCCCATGCGAGATCTCCGTATCGATCACCACGCCGCAGTGAATGCGCTGCTCTTTATCCAAAATCCCCGATACGCGGTGATACAACTCGGGGAGTCTGTCCGGATCCCCGGACTGCAATTGCCCGCCAACCGATACCGGTAGCCCTTCAGCCTCTAAGGTACGGCGGACCGACTCGAAGCATTCATACACCGAGGAATAGGGCTCCATGGCCATTTTTTGCACCAACACGAGGAACTGACTAGCCATTTGGGTTGGAAACACCCAGCACAGATGCGGGGAAAATAACTCCCCCAGCCTGCGCTGCAGCTCCTCCGGACTCCAACGCTCCCGTCCGACCGTAAACGGCTGCCTCCGAATGAGGATCAGGAGCTTGCCATAATGACGAAACTGGTCGCCGAGCTGCAGCTCTTCATAAAACCCGGGCTCCACAATCTCCCTGAACAACTCCGCTTCGCTGGGAATCCGGCTATGGAGCCGCTCGATCGCCCGATCCATGACCTCCGCCAGCTGTTTGCGCTCAATGGGCTTCAGCAAATAATCGAAGACCTGCAAATTGATGGCCTTCCGCGTGTATTCAAAATCGTTGTACCCGCTGATCAATATGAACAACAGTCGCGGGCGGAGTTGCTTCGCTTGTTCGATCAACGTCAAACCGTCCATCTTCGGCATGCGGATATCGGTTAGCACCAGGTCCACCGGCTGTTGTCGGATCAACTCCAGCGCTTCCTCACCGTTCGTCGCTGTCGCCACCACCTGAACCGGAAGCTCCAGAGAACTGAGCAGCGTTCGGATGTTCCGCAAAATCGGTTTGCTGTCTTCCACGATCATCACGTTGTACATGCTGTGCCCTCCTTGTTCAGTAGAAGTCCTTCGTTAACGATCCGATGATCTGCACCGTAGCCCCTTTCTCTCCGTCAGCGTGATTGAACACATTAAAGAATAACCGGTTCTGATACATCAATTTCAGCCGTCCCACACTGTTCACGATCCCCATGTTGCCGATCGAGGTCCCCCGTGTTTCTCCCTCTCCGACGGCTTCCGCTGCCCGTAGATTGTCCATGATTTCGCTGATTTTCCCGGGTGGAAATCCATCGCCGTTATCCTTAATCTCTACCGCCCATAAGCCATTGAACTGTTTAACCGTGATGTCGATCCGCCAAGGCGGGTCGCTGCGCGAGAAGGCATGCTCGATGCAGTTCTCCACGAAAGGCTGCAGCACCAGCCTCGGCAGCTGGACGTTCCGCGCCGACTCGTCCGCATGGATCTCCCACACCAGATCCTCTTCATATTTCTGCTGAACGAGAGACAAGTAGTGCCGTGTATGCTCCAGCTCATCGGCCAAGGTTACATGTACATAAGGCGATGAGACGATGTAACGTAAGCTGTCCGACAAATGCTTGCACATATCGGAGACAACGTCGGTCTTGCCCTCTTGAGCGGCGATGCTGATCAAATAAAGCACGTTATGGATGAAATGCGGCGCAATTTGGGCCTGGAGCGCGGAGTTTCGCGCTTTGACCTCCTCGTGCAGAGCGACTTTCTCCCGTTCGATCGACTCCTGCAGACGTTCCATAAGGTCCTGAAACGCTTCGTTCAGCAAGATCAGTTCGTTGTTTTGCGAACGAGTGTCCATTTTGATATTCATATTGCTGTAGCTGATCCGCCAAATCTGGCTGCGCAGCTTGCGAATAGGCAACAACAGGTTCCGCGAGGAGAAGTAAATGTAGACGAAGGACAACAGCAACAACGACGTAATCAACAAGATAGACAGGTATTTCACTGAGTTCACCGGTCCCAGCACGTCCTGTTTTGGCGTTACGAGATAGGTTGTCCATCCGGTGCTCTCTGAGCGGGAATAGGCTACGTAATTCCGGTAATTATCCGCATAAACCCCGCTGTCCGAATCTCGCGCCGTAAGCTCCGCATGCTCCGCCTCCGGCTTGGAACCGGCAACGGCTTGGCCTTGCCGATCCAGGATATATACCTCTCCGGCGCCTACGCCATTCGTCATCCTCTGCAGAAACGTCTCGTTCAATTGAATGCTGAGATATCCAAACACTTTGCCGTTCTGGTTGTTGATCGCGCGTATGAACGAAATGGACTTCCCCTGGCGCTCCAGCACAAATCCGTTGCCGCTCCAGCTCCCGTTCATCAGGCTTCTCTTTAAATAGCCTTCCAAAGAAGCTTCGTCGCCCCGTTCCCCAAGGTAAGACACGATCTGCCGTCCGGACTTGTCGTAAATCACCATATCCTTGATGTTCATTCGTGGTCCGATGGCCTGAAACATCAGATCCTTGAGCCTGCGGCTTTGATTCAGCCGTTCGAGGTTTACATCGGTTTGATACCCTCGTTCAAGGATGGCAAAAATGTCCTTACTGGATAAGATCCGCTGGGACAGCTGGTTTTGGCTGTCGACATAGTCGTCGAGCTGTTGACTGACCTTCGTCGCCGCGGCCAGCTTGGCCTCGACCGTCTTCTCCTTCAGCGGTTTGATGACGACCAGATTCACATATACGATAAAGCAGCCGAGTATAAACAACAGCAAGGCCACAAAAGTTAGAAAGACTTTGTTTTGCAGACTGAGCTGATTTTTGCCGGGGAAAAAAGCTCTCATGACGTAGCCTTAGGCCTCCTTACTGTGCCTTGTTGCGTTTAATTGATGGTATAACTGTACCATTTCGGCTCCCGTCATGACAACGGTTTCAAGTTCACAATTTTACACATCATCTGTCACCCTCAGACATGTACCTTCGCTGCCCTGGATTCTATAATCAAGTTGCAAGCGCATTCAAGTTCACAACATAAAGACGGGGGGATTTGCCTTGAATTACGCAATGAAAAGAACGACCACCGCGATTGTCGCCGGTTTACTGGCCGTATCGCTCGCGGCCTGCGGGTCGGGAGGCGCAAAATCCGGCAATACCGCGAAGGACGGTACGAACGCCGGTGCCGCCAAAGGAGACAAAGTCACCATCGAGTTAGCGATCTCCAAGAGCTCGCAGGACTCCGCCTTCATTCAGCAAGACCTGCTTGATGAGTTTGAGAAGCAAACGAACATCAAAGTGAATCTTCAGTTGATTCCAGCCGAGCAAACGACCACGGTCCTGCAAACGAAGCTGGCTGTTGAGGAAACGCCGGACATCATTCAATACAACCTGGCAAGTGCCACCACCGACCTGAATCTGGAGCGCAACTTCGAGATTCTAGATAACGAGCCTTGGGCCAGCCGGATTCTGAACAAAGACGTCCTTTCCGCTTATGGGCATGTCTACAGTTTCCATGTCAGCCAGGATACAGGGATGCAAGGTGTTGTGTACAACAAGGACATCTTTGATGACTTGGGCCTGTCGATTCCAACTAATTTCGAAGAGTTCCTGGCCGTCTGTGAGAAAATTAAAGCAAGCGGAGTTACTCCGGTATTCATGCCGTACAAGGACAATTGGTCCGCCAATATTTGGCCGGCCGCCGCTTTTGCTAACTTCGTATCCAAAAACGATCCAACCTTCTTTGATGAATTGAACAACAACAAGAGAAAATGGTCCGACATTCCGGAATTCCAAACGTTCCTGGAGCAGCAATATGAAGTGTATAAAAAAGGCTACACCAACACCGACGTCCTGAGCGACAGCTACGATATGGCGGTTGGTAAATTCCTGAACAAGGAAGTCGCGATGATGTTCATGGGCGACTGGCTGATCGAAGGCGTGCTTCAACAAGATCCTAACATGCACCTAGGTGTTTTCCCGATCCCTTCCGAGCAGGATGCCAGCCTGGGAGCCAGCCCACTGGGCGGACAACTGTTCATTCCGAAGAAAGCCAAACACTTGGCAGAAGCGAAAGAGTTCTTGAACTTCATGGGATCCAAGGAAATCGCACAGAAAATCGTTGATTCCAAAGGTTACGTCTCTAACTTGAACGACGTCAACACACCGGAACTGCCGGCCTACAAGCAGGAGATTGTCGATAACTACATCACGCCGAAGAAAACCGTGCTGACGACCGACGCCTTCATGCTGGTTGACCGCAGTGAATTGTACCGGCTGCTGCAGGATCAATTCGCCGGTGGATTAACGCCGGAAGAAGTCTTGAAATCCTGGGACGAAAAGTTCAGCCAATTGATGAAAGATAAAGAAATCCCCGGTTTCTAAATCGGAAGAATGGCAGGCAGCATAAAGTCCCGTCCGGGGTTTTATGCTGCCCCAGTCTATAATGGGGTGGGAGAACATGAAATCGAAAGCATCGGTCAAAAATCTATATTCCTATTATCTCGTATTACCGGCGTTATTGATCTACTCGATCTTTTTCGTTATCCCGGCGTTTACGGGCTTTTATTATTCCTTTACCGATTGGCGGCTGGATCGCCTAACGATCGACTTCGTTGGTTGGGAGAACTTCCGAAAGATCTTCTCCGACAAAACGCTGATTCTGGCGCTGAAGAACACTTTGATCTTTGCCGTCGTCACCGTGTTCGGGAAGAACCTGATCGGCATTGTGCTGGCGGTCGCGCTCAACATGCGATTGAAGACGCGGAACCTGCTGCGGGCGATCTTTTATTCCCCGTCCATCCTCAGCATCCTGGTTATCGGCATCGTCTTTACGCCGATCCTGCGCACCGAAGGCGCCATCAATCGGATGTTTGATGCGGTTGGGCTGCACGCTCTGAGCCAGGCTTGGCTCACGAATCCGCATATCGTCATTTGGACGATCGCCATCATCTCGATTTGGCAGCATGCCGGCTTCCAAATGGCGATTTACTTGGCTGGACTCCAATCCATCTCCCAGGAGTATTACGAAGCGGCGACCATCGATGGGGCCGGATCCTGGAAGAAGTTTACGAAAATCACGCTGCCGCTCTTGCTGCCAGCGATCAATATTAACCTGATGCTCACGCTCATCGGCGGACTCAAGGTCTTCTCGGAGGTCTTCGTCTTGACGGGCGGCGGGCCGGGTAACGCTTCCCAGGTCGTCGGTACGATCATTTTGCGGTCCTTCGGCGAAGGAAGCTGGGGGCTGGGGACGGCCATCAACACGTTGCTGTTCGTGGCGGTCACGATCATTGCCATCCCGCTGCTCATCTTTATGCGGCGTAAGGAGGTCACCGAATAATGGGATTCACACGCAAAGTCGCCATACGAAACTATATCGTTGAAGGCCTTCTGCTTCTAGCTTCTCTGCTGATTATTTTGCCAGTCTTGATTATGATCTTCGGCTCGTTCAAGACAAGCGCCGAAGTGCTCGACTTCTCGCTCCAGTTGCCCGAAAAATGGATGTTCACCAACTACGCGCGCGTGTTTGAGGAAGGCGGGCTCGCCCGAGCGTTCTGGAACAGCGTATTGATTACCGGCATATCGTCCGTGATCAACATCGTTGCTTCCTCAGCCGCCTCCTTTATCCTGGCGCGGCGGGAGACGAAATTCGCAAATACGCTGTACATGTACTTCTTCATGGGTCTGATCGCTCCGATGTCTACGATTACGACCATTCGCATTGTGCAAGCGTTGGGCTTTTACGGAAGCATCACTAGTGTCATCCTAATTTACGCATCGCTAAACACCGCATTTAGTGTGTTTCTGTACAGCGGATTTATCAAAACGATCCCGAAAGCGCTCGACGAAGTCGCGTTCCTGGAGGGTGCCAGCGTGTTTGGCGTATTCTTCCGAATCGTAACGCCGCTGATCCTGCCGGTGAATGCCACGGTTGCGATCATGGTCTTCATGTCGGTATGGAACGATATCACGATTCCGCTCTACTTCCTGACCGACAGCTCGACCTGGACGATGCCGCTGTCCATCTACAATTTCTACGGCAAGTACAGCCGGGAGTGGAACCTGATCTTCGCCAACCTGGTGTTAACTTCCCTGCCGGTATTTATCCTGTATTTGTTTGGTCAAAAATACATCGTCAGCGGCTTAACAGCCGGTGCGGTGAAAGGCTGATCGAGAATCGCGCGGCGCTTAGCGCGTGGCGTACGGCAGGCGTGGGTGGAGCTAGCGGGTGCTTAGGGAGCTCGCGCGTGCATTGGAGCAGGCGCATGGCACTGATGCAAATGCGTGCTTGGGGAGCTAGCGCGTGCACTGGAGCTAGTGCGTGCACTGGAGCTAGTGCGTGCTTAGGGAGCTAGCGCGTGCGACTGAGCGAATCTACACACTTTGGTTACCGTCAACTCCTCACTGCAGCCGCGAAATGTTGTAGTTTTTGCAACATTTTGAGGTGGTCTATGCTGGCATGGGCAGAAATGTTGCATTTTGTACAACAATTTTGCCGCCATCAGCGAGAAACGCCG
>NZ_JALPRK010000010.1 GCF_023195895.1 Paenibacillus mellifer | reverse complement strand
ATTTTCAACCAATTCCTTCGCATACGTCCCAAAATGCTGCACAATATGCAACATTCCCGCGATCTGATCTACTTACTTTAGAGACGAACCCCTTCCTATGCAGCGCCTAATCTAAAAAATCAGCGAAACAAGGCCACGATCCAATCCGACAGCGGCTTCCACGTCTTGGGGTATTCCTGGGTGATTAGAGCCTTCACCTGCTCGGCGTGAATACTGGCGATGTCATCGTTTTGGATAGCCAGCGCATACGCTCCCCTGACGGCATCTCCGATCGCAATATGCCCGCTGGCGTACCCCCCGATGGCAATCCGAGACGCGATGGCCAGACCGCCAAAGGCGTACACGCCGATGGATAAGCCGCCGAACGCCAGCACGCCTATCGCGGCTCCGCCGGCAGCGACGAAGCCGGCTGCCAAAGCGCCCATCGCCAGGAGCAAGGCCAAGGACAGTGCACCGAGGCTGATCAACCCCGCTGCCAGCACGCCAAGAGATAAACCGCCAAGTGCGATAAGGCCCAACGAAACGGCGCCGATGGCAATATTGCCGATCGCAATGATCCCCTTCGCAACGTAGATGCCGCGTCCTACATTGATATGAATGAGCGGAACGCCAAACCAGGTCGTTTTACTTTTATATTCATAATGAGTTCGATCGCGAGGAGTAGTTCGATCATTTGACCCCAGAGGCAGCTCCTGTTGTTCCAATAGTACACCCCGAACCAAATGATCCATGCTCACATGAAACAACTCGCATAAGGCAATCAATTTATCCGTTTCCGGGTACGATTGACCCGATTCCCACTTTGAAACGGCTTGCCGCGATACTCCGATCGCTTCCGCCAGATTCTCCTGGGACATCCCCTTTTGCTTCCGATAGTTCTGCAGCTTCTCTGCAAAATCCATGTTCATCACCTCGCCTCCATCATAGCCGCTCCAGCGTTCCCGAACTATCAAGCGAAGCTGGCAATCTGTCAACCACAGGTTGCGATTGGCCATAAATAAGGGTTATTGCTCGGGAAATGATTTCTATCCCCAGTATAAACCAGCTTACGAGGCAGCTCCGTGATATTTTCAGCAATAAGGGGAATGATGGAGGAACTGAACTGGAACAGCGAGGCGGCAAGCATGAAGTTAACGCTTCGGTAACCGCCGGAATGCCAGCAGGATAAGCAGCAGAATACCAATATAACCAAACAACGGATACAGATAAGTTAAAAGGGAGGAAAAACCCGCCTGACTGATCAGAAAGCAAGCAAGCAATATGGTGAGCAGGGTTGCGTTTTTGGGCACTTTGTAAAGGCTTTGCAGCTGTCTTGTAACCCCAAACACGTTGCCAACGAGCGTCGTAAAGATCTCGCCATAAATCACTAGCAGAAACAGCACGTGCAGGAACGGCCCTAAATCGCGAACAATTTCCGCCATCGGAATGTCGTACCCCAGCATCTCGGGCATCCGTGAATTCAGGGCAAAATGGTAGATCAACAGCATCGCCCCCAAGCCGATGCCACCCCAAATTCCTCCCCATTTTAAGGTACTCTCATCCCGAACCTCACTGCCTAACGGAACCATCACCGCCTGGATGAAGGCAAAATTCAAAGCAGCGTAAGTAAACGGGCTTAGCGCCCAGCGGAAGTCCCCCAACTGCCGCAGTTGCCAGTCGTTAATCCCCAGCAGTCCCTCCGGCTGAATTGCCCGAAAAGCAATTACGCTCGTAAACAGAAGTATCATGGGAACGACAAGCGCATTGACGATCACGATGCCGTTCATTTCCTTTGTCATGACCAGGTAACTTAATGCGATGCTGACCACGATCCCCAGTTGATAGGGAAGCTGGAGCTGCTCGGCGAAGATGGAGCCAGTGCCGGACAACATCACGGCGGTAACCCCAAGCAAGATCAGCAAAGTCAAGAAATTGGCTACCTTACCGAACAGACGGCCAAACAAATGATCATTAAACTCCTGGTACGAGTAGGCCTGAATCCGATGGGCGTAAATCATCATTTTCGTCCCCAGCCACATAAACAGCAGGGTCGTGACCACTATGCCCGCCGTTCCAACTGTGCCGTACAGGGTGAAGAACTGCATAATCGATTGCCCCGATGCAAACCCCGCACCCACGACGGTACCGATATAGGTCACGGCAATTTGAAATATTTTCACCCATCGATCGTTCATATATCCTCCACAATTACCATTTTTTCTCTTTTGTACTTTCATCCTATGTCCAAGCTCTGCCTTCTATTCTCGAAATAAAAAGAGGAATCTCCCGCCAAAATGCAGTACATTTAGGAGGAAAGCTATCTTAACGACGCGGAGTGAGCTACGTGAAATCGTTCTATCAAAACTGGAAATTGGATCCGGAGCTTCCGATGGATATCTATCAAAGCACCAACATCACATTTTATCCCCACTTTCATGCCGAGATCGAGTTTATTTATGTCACATCCGGAGCAATCCGGATCGGCGTGAACGAAGAAAACCGCCTACTCCAGCAAGGCGACATGGTGATTTGCGGCAGCAACGACATCCACTATTTCGACAGTCGGGGATTAGAGTCTGAAATCATCATTCTCATCTGTAAACCGGAATGGATCACAATGTCGAAGAGCTGGCCGCTCGACTTTCGGTTTACTTCTCCTTATATTCCGGCGAATACTCCCGGGCTGGATCGGGTTAAAATGATGCTGGACGAGCTAATCCGGGAAAAAAAAGAAAAACAACCCGGCTACCCGTTCCTGATGAAAGCCGGGATTGCGAGGCTGTACGGCAATTTGCAAAGATACGTAGACACCGATCCGATGGACCGTTCTACCAAGGAAAAGTACGAGTCTCGCCGAGCGCGAATGCAGCAAATTTTGTCCTATATCGAGGACCATTATCGCGAGGAGTTAAACGTTGCGGTCATGGCGGAGCGTTTCTCAATGGAACCCTCTCATTTCAGCCGGTCTTTCAAAGCCGCGATCGGCATGAATTTCAAAACCTACCTCAACACGGTTCGCGTGTTGAGCACCGAGCATCAGCTGCTCACGAGCGATCTCAGTATCCTGGAAATCGCGCTGGATTGCGGCTTCAGCAGTATTCGTACCTTTAATCGCGTCTTTAAGGAACTGCGGGGCAACATCCCATCCAACCTGCGCCATCCGGAAAGCTAAAGAATTCTCGCAAAAAGCTGAAAAACGCATATTTTGTCCAGGATTCCACATAAACTGGCGAGAGAAATCCAAGGAATCTATTTATAATGATTCTTGAAATAAGAGCAATTACCATACCGCGAAACGGAGGAATTCGATGAACCCGCTGCGTGTCGGAATGATCGGTTACAAGTTTATGGGCAAGGCCCACAGCAACGCCTATCGGGCGTTGCCGATGTTTTTCCCCGGTGCCTTAAAACCGGAGATGGCCGTATTGTGCGGCCGCAACGAGGGAGCGGTGCAAGAGGCGGCCGATCGCCTGGGTTGGCGCGAAATCGCCACGGATTGGCGGGAACTCGTCGTCAGGGACGATATCGACCTGATCGACATCAATGCTCCAAGCGACGCTCACAAGGAAATCGCGCTGGCGGCGGCCCGGGCGGGCAAGCATATTTTTTGCGAAAAACCGTTAGCGCTTACATTAGAGGATTCTCGCGAGATGCTTGCCGCTGCCGAAGCGGCCGGCGTCGCCCATATGGTTGGATTCAACTACCGCTTCTCCCCGGCAGTCAAGCTGGTCAAGGAACTGGTGCAAAGCGGCCGGTTGGGCCAGATCTATCATTTCCGGGCCTGGTTTCTTCAGGACTGGATCCTCGATCCGTCCTTTCCTCTCGTTTGGCGACTACAAAAGGACGTTGCGGGTTCGGGCTCGCACGGCGATTTAGGCGCGCATCTGATCGACCTGGCCCACTATTTAGTCGGTGACATCCAGGAAGTGATCGGCATGAGCGAGACGTTTATCAAGGAGCGGCCACTGGCCGAAAATATGACGGGCCTCAGCGCTAAGAGCAGCGCAAATGCACCGAAGGGGCCGGTCACGGTCGACGACGCTACACTGTTCCTGGCCCGGTTCGCGAACGGGGCGCTGGGCAGCTTTGAGGCAACGCGGTTTGCCGCAGGCCACCGCTCGACGAATGCTTTTGAAATCAACGGTAGTTTGGGCAGCGTGAAATTCGACTTCGAGCGAATGAATGAGCTTGAGGTGTACTTCACCTCGGACGACGCCGATGTCCAGGGCTTCCGCCGCGTGCTTGCCACCGATCCGGCGCATGCCTATGCCGAAGCGTGGTGGCCGCCGGGGCACACGATTGGATTCGAGCACACGTTTACGCACGAGATGCTCGAGCTGACCTCGGCGATCCGCGACGGCCGCCAGCCGGTACCAAGCTTCCGCGAAGGCGTACAATGCCAGGCGGTGCTGGAGGCGGTGGAGCGCTCGGTCGCGGAACGGCGTTGGGTCAACATCTCGGAGATGTGAGTTGGTCGGACCCAGCTGTGCGCTAACGGACCGTGGCGACCTTATTTGTCCAGTTCCCGGCTATTTCCCGCTGTAACGGACTCCACAGACCTTATTGGGCTCATATGACGAACAATTGGCCGCTTTTAACTGAAATAAGGTCTCCTCGGTCCGTTAGAAATCACACCAGCACGTACGCAGGTAAATAACGTCTCTGGTATCCGTTAGCTAACTCATGAGCAACTGAAATGTTTCTCGAGGAAACATACCCTATAGGAGAGAAGGAAAATCAAGATGAAAAAAGCATTAATCGTCTGGGGCGGCTGGGATGGACATGAGCCGGATCAGGTAGCTGGAATTTTCGCCGGTGTACTGCGGGAACATGCATTTGAGGTGGAGGTCTCCGATACCCTGGAAGCTTTTGCCGATGCGGAAAAGCTGCTTGGTCTTGATCTGATCGTACCGGTGTGGACAATGGGAACCATCGACCAAGGGCTGGTGAATAACGTGTCGGCGGCGGTACAAGCGGGAACCGGCCTGGCCGGTTGCCATGGCGGAATGTGCGACTCGTTCCGGAACAACGTCGATTGGCAATTTATGACCGGCGGACAATGGGTCGCCCACCCTGGTAATGATGGGGTCGACTACAAGGTCGAAATCATCGCCAATTCCAGTCCGTTGGTGGAAGGAATCGAAGACTTCCGCGTCCAGACGGAGCAATATTACCTCCATGTCGATCCCGCGGTTGAAGTGCTGGCCACCACCAGCTTCCCGGTCGTTGATGGCCCTCACCGTCTCAATAAGCCGGTTGATATGCCCGTCGTGTGGACGAAACGCTGGGGCATCGGACGAGTCTTTTATAATTCGCTAGGTCATCACGCGGATATCGTAGACCTGCCCCCGGTGAAGGAAATGATGACTCGCGGGATGCTCTGGGCAGCGGAAGGCAAGCGGCTTGCCCTGGAATCGCAAGGCGGCAATGGACAGCTCCATCACAACTATACGGGCATGGGGGACAGCCAATAATGGACAAAATCAAGGTAGGGATTATCGGCTGCGGCAAAATTAGCGGTATCTACATGGAAAATTGCGCAAAATTCGAAGCACTTGATCTTGTGGCCTGCGCCGATCTCGATTTGAGCCGGGCGCGGGAGCAGGCCAAACAATATCACGTCCCCCGAGCTTGCTCGGTTGACGAGTTGCTTCAGGATCCCGACATTCAGATCGTGATCAACCTGACCATACCGGCGGCGCACGCCGAAGTTTGCCTTAGAGCATTGGAATCCGGCAAACATGTGTACGTGGAGAAGCCGCTGGCCGTAACCCGCGAGGAAGGGTTGGCCGTCCTTGAAGCAGCCCGCCGTCATGGGCTCATGGTCGGCAGCGCGCCGGAGACGTTCTTCGGCGCGGGAATCCAGACGGCGCTGAAGCTGATTCAGGATGGGGCCATTGGTCGTCCCGTATCGGCGGCGGCGTTTATGATGAGCCGAGGGCATGAGTTCTGGCACCCAGACCCGGAATTTTATTATGCCAAAGGCGGCGGACCGATGTTTGATATGGGGCCCTACTATTTGACGGCACTGATTCAACTGCTGGGACCGATTCAACGTATCGCCGGCATGACCGGCAAAGCACTGGAACAACGTACGATCACCAGCGAGAAGAAGTATGGGCAATCGATCGAAGTCGAGGTGCCCACTCATGTCTCGGGTACGCTGCAATTTGCCCATGGGGCAATTGCTACGTTAACCACCAGCTTTGATATTTTTGGCGGCAGCACGATGCCCCCGATCGAAATTCATGGGACCGAAGGCACGTTGCTGGTGCCCGATCCGAATTCCTTCGGCGGACCGGTTAAGCTCCGCCGGATCGGCGAGGAAGCCTGGACCGAGGTGCCGCTGCTCCCCGGATATGCCGAGAACAGCCGCGGTATCGGCCCGGCCGACATGGCGAGCGCCTTGCTTCATGGCCGGCCGCACCGCGCCAGCGGTGCGCTGGCCTACCACGTACTGGAAGCCATGTGGGGCTTCCACGATGCCTCCGATGCGGGGACCTTCTATGAGATGCAAAGCACCTGTACCCCACCCGCCCCGTTGCCGGAGGGCCTGGAGCCGTATCAGCTCGACTAGCCGGATAACAAACTGAACGAAACGCAAACACAATGAACCCCCGACTTTTTCAAGTTCGGGGGTTTACTTTATATGTATAGTCCAAACTATGCGGGCCATATAGATGAACAGCGATTGATGGAGAGGAATGGGGTACTATGTCCGAAAGTAAGCAACGTCCGTTTATTTTTGTGACGATCAAAGCGTCAACGATCCGAAACATCTTTGTTCTGGATCTTCTCGCGGGGACCGGGATTTACTACTTGATCAAGCTGGTCACCGCCAGCGTACTGTTGGGTTCGGTTGGCAGCGCTTTGGGGACGGAGGTGATGAAGCGAATTCCAATAGCTCGCTTGATCCAAATGAACCGGAGCATATCCCCAGTAAAAAAAGCTGATCGTCACTAATTCAACGACCAGCTTCTTCAACTAGCGCCCTCTACCCTACCGTGTTACAACACCGACGACGTTCCGCCGTCGATGTTGACCGCCGTGCCTGTCACATACGAAGCGCCCTCGGAAACCAGGAAGGTGATCACCTTCGCCGCCTCTTCCACCTGGCCAATCCGACCCAGCGGGATGCCATGGCGCGGGTCGGCCGCGAACTGCTCCCAGGTAAGGTCGGGCGCGGCTTGGCGCCATTTTCGCTCGATCTGGTCGCTGCGAACCAGCCCAATGCAAACCGCATTCACGCGGATACGGTCGGCTGCCAGATCCTTGCTCATTGCTTTCGTCAAGGCCAGGCCGGCCGCACGGCTAACCGAAGTTGGCAACGAGGACGCACCTGGCGTTTTGCCGCTAATTGCGGTAACGTTGAGAATTGCGCCGCCCCCGGCTTCACGCAGGTAGGGAACCGCAGCCCGGGAGAAATTCACGGCCCCGAGCACCTTCAGATCCAGATCCGCCCCCCAGGTCTCCGCCTCGACTTGCTCGAAAGGCCCTGCTGCCGACGTTCCAGCGTTGTTGATGACAATATCGAGCCCGCCAAATTGCTCCGCCGCCTGCTCCACCGCCCGGCGCGCATCCTCACCCGAAGCCACGTCGGCGACGAGGACAAGCGGTTCAACCCCCGTCTTCGTATGGATGGTCGCGGCCGCTTCCCGCAGCGGCCCTTCTCCCCGCGCGACGATGGCCACTTGAGCCCCTTCCGCAGCTAGCAGGAGGGCTGTGGCAAGACCAATCCCTTTACTGCCGCCAGTGATAATTGCCCGTTTCCCTTGCAATCCAAGATCCACGTGAATCCCTCCTAAGTCGATCTATTCTTTGTTTCTTGAGAATCATCTACGTTTAGGATAACCCTTTGGCCTTCAAATACTCCGCCTTATAAGCCGCTGCCTTATGGGCGATCAGCGACAGGTCGTTCTTCTTCACCGCTTCATTCGTCAAGTCCGAGCCGATACCGACAGCCACCGCCCCGGCTTGGATCCATTCCCCGAGATTCGCCAGCGAGACCCCGCCGGTAGGCATGAGGTTTGCCTGCGGCAGCGGTCCTTTGACGGCCTTGATCATCGACGGATCGTACAGATTGCCCGGGAACAGCTTCACGATGTCCGCCCCCAGCTCCAGCGCTTCCTGGATTTCCTTGATCGTCATACATCCCGGCATCACCGGGATGCGGTAACGGTTACACAATCTCACCGTATCCGGATTCAAAGATGGCCCGACCACGAACTGAGCGCCGCTCAGAATCGCCGCCCGCGCTGTTTCGGGATCAAGCACCGTCCCCACGCCGATAATGGCATATCGGGATTCATCCTGCGCGTCCCAGGTGTATTTGCGGGCTAACTCCTCGATCGCCCGTAAAGCAAACGGAATCGTCATCGTGACTTCGATGACTTTAATACCGCCGGCAATCGCCTGCTCGGCCATTTGCACGACTTCCTCCGGGGTTTCACCGCGCAACACGGCGACAACGCCCTCTTGCATGATTTTTTGCGTAAGCTGCAACTTCTTCATCCTTTTCCCCTCTTTCTCACGATTACGTTGTCTTAACCCTTTACAATGAATAAGAATAGGACTTCAAATCAACAGGCACGCCGTTCACCCATCGATCCCCCGGAAGCCCGGGACCTTTAACCCGAAGAGAAAGCTTGGCTTCCTCGTTATAAGTAACGTACGCCACACCGATTCTTCCCGCACTTCCAACAACTTCGAATTGAGGCGCACGGGACCACAAGGCTGAGGCGAACTCATCTAAATCGGCGATACCCCGCTGAGTCGCTTCCGAATCGCCAAGGGCTTCGACGACGATACCAACGTTGCGTCCGTCCATTACAACTTGCAGATAACCGTCCCGATCCTGTATCTGGTACGCACTCGATACAGAAACGGCGAAATACGTCTCTTCGACCTTACCGAATATACCATTCGCTGCAAATAGCCATTCTCCTTCCGGAAGCACGCCGTTGACCTGTCCGGTTACATCTTCCGGCAGCGTGTAGAGGGACATTACGACGTTCTTATGATACAACACGTCGGTCCAACCGCTTTGATGACGTGGATCTGAGCCCGCAGGATCATACCCCTTACCGGGATGGAAGAAATATAGCTGATTGCCTTTCTCGCCGCGGACCGGCAAGCTGAATAACCAACGCAGTTGCTCATTGTCGAATTCCTCGACTCTCTCCCACAGCCCTCCGACCCCAAATTGGCCGGTGAGATAAGCGTAGGAATGAAGCCGATGCTTTACACCGCCGATCTCTTTAAGAATCGCAGCTCGGGACTCGGCAGGCTCATTTCGCCCCAGCACCCGTTGCCTTGCACGCAGAGGCGCTTCATAGAAGAGCAGCCCGGCATACTCTGTGCGTGGCATCGCGGCCGGCAACACAAAGTCGCCGAATTGCACGTAGTCGTGCAGGACGTTGGCGTCCCGCGGCGCATCATGCGGCCAGCCGCGGGCACGGGCCCCAACCCAAGCCCCTTTGAAATAATACACCGCCCTGACGTTCCATAGGTGGTCCAGCATCTCAGTGAGCTCGTCCTTGACCCCCGTATCCTCCATCAGCGCCCACGCGCAGGTAAACGCCTGAATCCAATGCCAGAACCACGGCAAAGCCCCGTATTCGGCCATACCCTCAAGGCGAATATGGGCTAACGTTTGTCGCAGGCATTCCCTTCCATCCGCCAACAATGCCGCATCCTCGTATCGCTGTCCAAAGATTAGCTTCGCGGCCGTATACTTAGCCTCATGATGGTTGTACTCCCGTAAAGGCTTGCGATAAAATCCGCTGCGGTACACATGGGACAAGGCCTCCTCGAACCGCGTAGACACCTCCAGGCTCAGGTGCTGCCCGTAGTTCTGCACAAAATACACCATCAAGCTGCCCATCAGCTCCACCGGCAGCACATGAGGCGTTGCCAATTCCGGAGCCGGATCAAGCCCCAGCGGCCAATGGCCGTACATTGGGCTGGCCGCCTCCCGATCCTGCAGCAAAAGCACGCGCAGCAGTACTTGTTCGGACAGCCGCCGGCCTTCCACTCGATCAAACGATGGCTTTTTTTCCGGGTCGATGGCGGCGGCAAACAAATAGGAGGCGTAATAATAGTTGTCCCGAATATCGCCGTGAAACCACAGCCCGCTCGCCAGGAGAGGCTGACGCCAAGCAAACTCGGCCGCTCGATGGACGATTTCTCCCATTCTAGATCGATAAGGATTCATCAAAAAGCGCCCCTTCCCCCACATCCTATCATGGTTCCCTCGGCGGCTAAAGCCGGTGAATCCACGATTTGTTACGGCAAATCTCTGATCTTCTACGAGTTTCCTTCTCTAGATGTAACCTCTTGCCAAATGAACCGAAATGGATTAATGTGAACTTATATGAACATTATACACCAAAATGAACGTGAAAAGGAGAGGTTTTACATGGAACGTCGGTACGCTTCGCATCCCCATGAGGTCAAGCAATTCGATACGGATCGGCTGCGTAAGGAATTCCACATCCCCACCTTGTTTACGCCGGATCGCTTGGAGCTGGTGCTCACGCATGAGGACCGGCTGATTATCGGCGGTGCCGCACCGGTGAAGCAGGAGGTTAAGCTGGAGACCGATCTGAAGGAACTGGGGGTTGCTTATTTCCTCGAACGCCGCGAACTTGGAGCCATTAATGTCGGCGGGCCGGGTACAATTGTCGTCGACGGTACGGAATACGAGCTGAACAACAAGGATTGCTTGTACGTTGGCAAAGGCACGCGTGAGGTGATTTTCCGAAGCAAAGAGGCATCGAAGCCGGCGAAATTTTATCTAAATTCGGCTCCGGCGCATCAGGAGTTCCCAACGGCCAAAACAACGCTGGCGGAAGCCGAATCCGGAGCGCTGGGTTCGATTGAGAACTCGAACGACCGCACCATTCACCGGTTCATTCATGAGAACGGCCTGCAAAGCTCCCAGCTCGTGATGGGCATGACCCAGCTCAAGACCGGCAACATGTGGAACACGATGCCTGCCCATGTTCATCCACGCCGCATGGAGGCTTATATGTACTTTGATTTGGCGGACGACGCCGTTGTATTCCATCTGATGGGCGAACCCAGCGAAACCCGGCATATCGTGATGCGCAACGAGCAAGCCGTCATCTCGCCGAGCTGGTCGATTCACAGCGGGGTCGGAACCAGCAATTATACGTTTATTTGGGGAATGGCCGGCGATAACAAAGCCTATGCGGACATGGACGCGGTTCCCATGAAAGACTTGAAATAAGAAAGAGTGAAATCTAGCATGAATCAAATTCGACGTTATGAAAAAATCATGGAGGTTCTGCTGACGCAAAAGGAAGTGACAGTTGCGGAATTAAGCGAGAGCCTGGGCGTGACCGGCAAGACGATCCGGGAGGATCTCGCCAAGCTGGAGGAACAAGGGCTTCTGGTGCGCGTACATGGCGGAGCGATGCTCGCCCAAAGCGACCAGTACGGCATCCTGCCGTCTAAGGAGCCGCTGGCGAAACATGCCGAGGAGAAAAGCGAAATCGCCCAGCTCGCCTTAATCCACATCCAGGAGGGCGACATTATCGCGCTAGACGGCGGCAGCACCACGCTGGAGATGGCCCGGCGGCTCGAGAATCGACCTCTGACCGTTATCACCAACGACGTGTACATTATCAGCGAGTTGGCCGCCAAAGACCAGATTCGTCTCGTCGTGCCGGGGGGCTACCGCGTCCGCAATATGCTGGCCGGTCCGGAGTCGGCAGCCTACGTGCGTCAGTTAAATATCCAGAAGGCCTTTATCTCAGCGACCGGCATCCACCCAGAACATGGGCTGTCGATTTATACCGGGGATTTGATCGATTTCAAACGGGCTTTGATCGAAACATCCCGGGAAGCGATCGCGGTCATGAACCATCAGAAGTTTGGGCAGACGGCGCTCCGCACCTTCGCTTCGCTCAGCGAAATCTCGCGTATTATCACGGATCGCGGCCTCCCTGCTGAAACGGCACAGCCGTATGAGCGCGCCGGCGTAACGATCGAATGGAAAGACGAATAACAAACGGTATTTATAGGAGGAGCGTATACTTATGAATCGATTTGATCTAACAGGCAAAACGGCCCTCGTCACCGGGGCAGCAGGCGGACTCGGCCAGGGTATTGCCGTCGGATTAGCGGAAGCCGGTGCCAACGTTGTTTGTGCCTCGCTGAGCAGCAGTGCGGAGACAGTACACATGATCATGGCCTTGGGCCGTAAAGCTTCAGAAATCGTGGTAGACCTCAGCGATCACAACAAACTGCTGGAGACCTTCGACGAGGCGCTGAAGCTTACGGGAGCGGTCGATATTCTAGTAAACAACGCCGGGATCATTCGTCGAACGCCCGCCAAGGACCACAGTGAGAAGGATTGGCTCGACGTCATCAACATTAACTTAAATACGGTATTTCTATTATCGCAAATCGCCGGACGCCATATGATCGAACGGGGCAGCGGCAAAATGATCAACATCTGCTCGATGTTATCTTACCAAGGCGGAATCAACGTACCTGGCTATACGGCCAGCAAACATGGGGTTGCAGGACTCACCAAGGCATTCGCCAACGAATGGGCTTCCTCCGGCTTGCAGGTGAATGGGATCGCTCCCGGCTACATGGCAACGGACAACACTGCGCCGATTCGGGCCGACGAGAACCGCAAAGCTTCGATCACGGACCGGATTCCCGCCGGCCGTTGGGGAACGCCGGAAGACGTGAAGGGCCCGGCGGTGTTCCTCGCCTCCGCCGCCTCCGACTATTTGAATGGCCATATCCTTTGCGTTGACGGCGGATGGATGGCAAGATAATTTAGTATCGATATCCCCAGCAGGCAGCTCCGAATATTTCCAACGGCGGCTGCCTGTTTCCGATTTTGTTAATACAACACTCTCCATAAGTAGAAGGTCGCGTAGGACAGCCATGGTTTCCAACCTTCCGCCCAGGCCAAGAGCTCTTTTGCGGCCGGTTTCCGGTCCATCCCAAGCACATGCTTGACCGCATTCTGTAAACCTACATCGTCAACCGGAAAGGCATCCGGCATTCGTAGGCAACGCATCAGTACGTAATTGGCCGTCCACGGACCGATGCCGCGGATGCCGACGAGCTGCTTCTCCGCTGCTTTCACCTCGCCCGACGCCCGCAGCCCCTCCTTCGTCAGTTCTCCCGAGGCAATCAATTGGGCCGTGCCAAGCAAATACTCGGATTTGTTCCGGGTCATGCGGATCCCCTCCAAATCCTGGACGGTCAAACCGGCGATGTCCCGGGCGGATGGAAATACAAAGTACCGTTCTCCTTCGCAGTCGACATGCCGGCCGAACTGCTCCACAAGCCGCCGCTTCAGCGTGTAGGCAAAGGCCAGGTTGATCTGCTGGCCAATGATCCCCCACGCTAAAGCTTCGAACAAATCGGGAATGCCGATATTGCGTAGTCCGTAGAACGAATCCACCGTTCCCTGAAGCAATGCATCCCTTCGCGCCATCTCATAAAACGGACGTAAATCGGTATCCAAATCGAACCAGTCCCTTACGTAACGGGCGACCTCTTCGCGATCCCGCTTCCGGATTGGAGCCGTGCCGCCAAGGAATCGAACCTTCAAAGCCTTGCTCCCCTCCGCGCTGATTTCCATCACGGGGATCGCTCCGGATTCGAGCGAAACGGCCTTGTACAGCCGCTGGTTGCCAATCCGTGACAAGCATTCATTGGACGACCGCGACAAGTACTTCACATTTTCGGCAAAACTGAATTCCTCGGGCACCGGCAGCCTTAATATAGCCCCCTGATCTTCCCACGCCGCATTCGGCTTTCCTGAATCTACCTGACCGATGACACTTCCTCCTCGCTCTAAACAACGCTTTACTCCTATAGTTTTAACACGATTCGCCTCCGAATCCATTTCGTTATCTTGCTTTTCCATTCGAAAAACATGACGAGGCAGCCTTTGCAAAGGTATACTAAGGCAGGAGGTGAGGTCACCCATGACGATGACCAGCGGGGATTATCCAACCGCCAGTGAAACCGAATGGCAGGCGATCATCCAAAACGACGCCTCGCAGGACGGCCGTTTTTTCTACGCGGTCGCCAGCACGGGGATCTTCTGCCGGCCCTCATGCAAATCGAAGCCGCCCAAACGGGAAAATGTCCGGATATTCGCCAGCGCCGAGCAAGCCAAGGCCGCTCGTTTCCGCCCTTGCAAGCGCTGCAAACCCGATGGACAACCGCTGCCGGACCGGGAATGGGTGGGACAAATCGCCGACTACATCGACCACCATTATGACGAGAAGCTTACGTTGGAACTTCTGGCCGACATGTGCCACGGCAGTCCGTACCATCTGCAACGCACTTTTAAACGCGTCATGCAAATGACGCCAGTTGAGTACATCCAGCGGCGCAGAATCGAAGCGGCCAAGCGCGCGCTGCTCCATACGCGACGCACGGTTGCAGACATCGCCCTCGAGGTGGGAATCGGCAGCCCGGCGTACTTCATCACCTTGTTCAAAAAAACGACCGGCGTCACACCCAACGAATATCGGAATGCGCAGGCGGGATCGCCAACCTAGCGAAAATTATCGGTGTTCACGGTATAATCGATCACGCCTGGAGGTGTATTAACTATGAAAACTAACCAACCCCAATCCTTATACTGGTCACGGCTCAACGATAGCCAATGGCCCCTGTACATCGCTGCCACCGGCAATGGTCTGGCATACGTCGGCTCTTTCGGTCGACCCTTCGAAGAACTAGCCGCATGGGCCGGCCGCCGCTTCCCAGGGAGTCCGCTTGTGCAGGACGAGCAGCACCTGGCACCCTATGCCGCTCAACTGACGGAGTATTTAGCGGCCAAACGCGAACGTTTCACTCTCCCCTTCGATTTACAGGGGACGGCGTTTCAACTCGCGGTATGGGAGGCGCTTTGCGACATTCCCTTCGGGCAAACCCGTTCTTACACAGATATCGCCGAGGCCATCCGAAAACCATCCTCCGTCCGCGCCGTTGGTACGGCGATCGGAGCCAACCCACTGTTGATCACCGTTCCCTGCCATCGAGTAATCGGCCAAAACGGCGCGCTCACCGGCTACCGCGGCGGCCTGGAGATGAAGACCCGGCTGCTTGATTTGGAACATGCAGCCGCGATTGGGTATCGCACGGCCGAGCGTTCCTAAGAAACAACCAAGCCGCCGAGACTTTGCTCCGGCGGCTTTGGCGTGATGGAAATGTAGCAAAGGCAAAAAAAATGATCACGTTAACATTCTAAGCAAGATTCATCTCCGTCGGAAGACTTGGTTAGAGCCTTTATCGCTCCACATGCCCTTTACCGGACAGCAAACGATCGATCTCCGCCGCGCTTGGCAGTCCTTCCCAATCCCCAACGGCCTGAATGACCTGGGCCCCGACCAGATTACCTAGGCGAACGGCCTCAACCATGTTGTATCCGCGCACCACACCAGCCAGAAATCCGGCGCAAAATCCGTCGCCCGCTCCCACCGTATCGATGACCTGCTCTACCTTGAAATAAGGGACAGAGGTCAGCTGGCCTTGTTCCAGCACGAAGGTGCAGTCGTCTCCGCCTTTGATAATGCTGATCGCTGACAGCTCCTGCAGCTTCCCGATAATCGTATCCACCGATTCGGTCTCGTATATCAACTTCAATTCATCGAGCCCCGGCAGGAAATAATCCGCTTTCATCGCAAGCGGCAATAATACCTTGCGCGCGTCTTCGATGCTCCATAACTTCAAGCGCAAATTGGGATCGAAGCTGACCTTCACCCCATGCCGCTTGGCGATATCTATCGCCGCATGGGCGGTTTCCACGCAGGAAGAGCTAAGCGCCGGCGTAATGCCAGTTAAGTGCAGCACCTTGGCCCCAGCGATATACGACTCGTCCAGATGCTCAGGACGCATCAAGCTGGCCGCGGACAGCTTGCGGTAATAATAGACCGAGCTTTTGCCTGCCACGTTCTCCCGGACCATCATGCCCGTAGGCGCTTCGTCCGTCAACCGGACGCGGCTCACATCGACACCTTCGCCACGGATCACCTTCAAAATACGTCGGCCAAACGGATCGTCCCCAAGGCGGCCGCACCATCCCGAGGTTTGCCCCAGACGGGCCAATCCGATTGCCACGTTGGATTCCGCACCCCCAAACGATGGCGAGAGAGCGCTTGCATATTCCAGCCCTTTGCCCCCTTCCGCGATCAACAAGGCCATACTTTCGCCGAACGTGACGACTTCCGGGCTTCCCGGTTTCGGTCGAGATTCACTGAATGAATTCATTTTCAGATTCACACCTTCTCTTGGATTCAGTTTGTTCTCATTATCTCATGTCCGTTCTAGGAAAACTATAATAATAGGCATAATATGAAAAAAAGCCAATCCACCCTTCGGGTTGCCCCGGATGAACCGGCTTGTTCAACGATCGGAAGTGCCCCATCTCTCGCACCAACCTAACCCCCAACCCCATTCTCATAGGCTGTGAGATGACCGTCATGACTGATGCTGCTGCCGAGCCCCCCTGTGCCGAAACTAATGATCAACGTGAGTGCCAAGATCCATTTCCGCACTTTTCAACACCTCCCCCATCAACATTTCGTACTCCTTCAGCTGTTCGGACGATACAATGCTTCGATCTGATCGCCAAACGTTCGGAATGCTGATATTTCTCGTATTCGCAAACCGACTGGTAGAATAGCCTCGCCGCTCCGCGCCTTCCTTCTTCATAGAGCTCCTCGCCAATAGCAAAAATCATCGGGAGATAGGATAGGTGGGAAAAACTGTGCAAGGAATATCCTTTCCTTTCCAGCTGGCGGCTGATCACGGAACGAATCGTGAGTTCATTCGTCATAGGATCTCCCTCCTTCGGAATCTCCTATATTTTTAAACATTATACGGAGATATGAACAGGTGGTCAAATAAAAAGAGGAGCCTCCCCATTTCTCGGAAAGCTCCCTACCGCCGCTAGACTTCTAGAATGGACGGCATAATATGCGGGGTTCGGCCCACTTCTTTGACAAAATATCGCCGCAGCTGCTGCTGTGTCGCCCGCAGCCAAGCGTTTTGATCGTAAGACTCCTTCTCGCCAAGCCGGTTCAGGCTCCGCTTCAGCATCGCTTCGGCCCGGCGCAGCAACGGCCTGGCGTCCTGCATGTAAACGAAGCCGCGCGAGACGATATCCGGTCCGGCCAGGATTTGCCGCGTATTGCGGTCGACCGTCATCACGACGATGACGATGCCTTCCTGAGCCAGTTCCATTCGTTCAACCAGCAGCGCGTCTTCTGAGGTCGGACGCATCTCCCCGTTGCTGATAAGCACTTGCCCGGAAGGGATGGTCCGCCCCCGTTTGGCCCGGTTCCGGTACACCGATAACGTGTCCCCGATGTTCATGACAAATACATGATCTTCAGGAATGCCCGTTTGCAGCGCTAAGTTGCGATGACTGAGCAGCATCCGGTATTCGCCGTGAATCGGGATGAAATACTTCGGACGGATAAAGCTGAGCATCAGCTTCAGGTCCTCCCGGCACCCGTGTCCAGATGTATGGATATCGAAAATCGAGCCGTAAATGACGTTCGCGCCTGCCCGCAGCAGCAAGTCGATACTGCGGTTGATGTTCTGTGCGTTGCCGGGAATCGGCGAGGACGAATAAATGACCGTATCGCCTGGATAAACCTGCACACTCCGATGTGCGCCTGATGCGATCCGGCTCAGCGCCGCGTTGGGTTCGCCTTGGCTGCCGGTGCAGACGATGAGCACCTGCTCCTCGGGGTAACGATCAATGTGCTTCACATCGATCAGCATCCCTTCCGGTACGCGGATATATCCCAGATCCTGGCCAATGGCGAACACTTTCTCCATGCTGCGGCCGATGACGGCAATTTTGCGGTTCACGAGAGTCGCCGCTTCCACGACTTGCTGCAGCCGATGTACATTGGAGGCGAAGGTAGCGAACAAGATCCGCCCATGACAGCCGCGGAACGAATCCAAGATTGCGTCGCCGACCCGACGTTCAGAAGGAGTAAAGCCCTCCTTCTCACTGTTCGTGCTGTCGGCGAGCAGCGCCAATACACCTTCACCGCCAACGCTGGCCATTTTAAATAGATCGGCTGGACGGTCCTCCGGCGTGAAATCGAATTTGAAATCTCCCGTATGCACGATCGACCCGTATGGGGTATCGACGACGATACCGAAGGCATCCGGGATACTGTGCGTGGTCCGGAAGAAATGCACGGCCAAATGTTTAAACGCGAACCGATCGTTCTCTTGGAACACGTGCAGCTCCGCTTGTCCGAGCAGCCGATGCTCCTCTAGCTTGGCTTTAACCAACCCAATGGTCAACGGGCCGCCGTAAATCGGCAGTTGCAGTTGGCGAAGCACGTACGGAATCGCGCCGATATGATCCTCGTGACCATGGGTGAGGAACAAGCCTTTCATTTTATGTTTGTTGTCAATTAAATAACGAATATCCGGAATGATACAATCAATGCCCGTCAAGCGGGAATCCGGGAATTTAAGCCCCGCGTCAATTAGAATGATCTCATCTCTAAATTCGATGCCGTACATATTTTTGCCGATCTCCCCGATCCCGCCAAGCGAGAAAATCCGTACAGGCGGAGGAGACGACTTCGAACGTCGATTCGTCTTTACTGGTTTAGTTGCTGCTACATTCATTAGGTAGATAATCCTCTCTGAAGGGTTCGTTCAATAGGGTATAAGAGAATTATACTGAATTATCGGCACAATAACTATTTAATTTTTACAGAATGGTATTGAAATAAGAGATTAGGTAGAGGGTAGACTTTTTGGTGAGAAAGAAAAAAAGATCGACTCTACACCAAGTCGATCTTTAGTGAAACTGAAAATTATAACACGATACTCTAGTTAACCCCCATGATGTTCGCTAAAGGTACGAAAGCTTGGCTCTGGAAGATTTAGTAATGACGAGAGGGGCAATGAAAAAAAACTAAACGCTAACAGGATGCAGATAACTTTTTTTCTCATGCTCATACACCTCTTTAATTAATTTTTGAAACTTAAGTAGTGACTTTTCATCTAGATGTTCCCTATATATTTCATAAAGACCTACGCATTTAATTATACATGACTTCTGATTGATATTTAATGAAATCGTTAAACTGCCCTCTAAATAGTGAAAAGCTATCGGGAACTCACTTTTATTAATGTAATAAACAGCTAGCTCATGAAATAATCGAGCGGAACGCTCAGAAACAAATTGACTAGAATATACTCCAGCAGCTTTAATATCGTCTGAAATGTTTTTAATGTCGGGATCAAGGCGCGTGAGCAACGCATCAATATTAAATCCGAATCTATTTGCTGCCTCAACGATATTTAGCATTCCAACATGAATTTCTACCTTTTGAGATTCAAGATACGACACATACTCAAGTAGTATGCTGATATCCCCGGAACCTAATCTAGTCACAAAAGTATTCGCTCGTGCCCAATCCGAAAACAACGTTTTCCAATACTGCACTTCATTGTCTGTTTCCTTCACCCAATTTAAATCAGCATATAGATCAATATAATAAAGTGCTCGGTCATACTCTCCCCTTACTTCACAAACCGTTCCGTGAAATAGATAGGAGGATGCTAAATAAGTAAATAAAGGACGGCTGGGCTTCTTAGTAGGATTTATCTCTCTTTTAAAGTATAGGATACTAGCCTTAGTCTCTAACATGCTTGCTATTTTATCCACCTTATCCCAGTGACGCAAGGCACGATAGCTATGGGCCAAATCCTTTAATGCATCCAATTGATCCATCTCATCCAATCGTTCCACAAAGGGCTCGAACTGAATAGCGGATTGATAATTTAGTTCATGATTGGTTCTTTGACGAATCGTAAACAACCTGTAGTGGCATAAAGCTAACCGCTCGGAATGTTGCCTTCGTTCGCTCAGGGCAACGTTTTCATATAAAACCTCCGCCGCTTCGTGCATCCTTTTCGCAAACAACTCCTCGGCCAGTTCGAACAACAGCGGTGCGTACAGTAAGTTGTCCAGGAGTAACGCAACGACTTTGCGAATACTGTCTAGTTTTCGAAGTTCGGCGCAGCTGTTAAGCAGCGGATACACTCGGCGCCAGTCAGGGTTGATCTCTTGGAGATGCTCTTTGATATAAGCCTCATAATAATGTCCTTTGGGGAGGTCCATTAACTCCGTAATTCGGTCTAATTGATCGACGGTAAGTAAACGCACGCCTTTCAATATCGAACTAAATGTTCCGGGATTAATATCCGAATCCCTTGCAAATTGGCTCAAAGTTAGACTCTTCTCTTTCATGTATTCGGAAACTTTTGCGAGAATCGTGGTTGTCGAAGTCACTCAAACCACCTCGTTTCAATTCAGATCCACCTAAAAAGTTCAGATATAAATCTCCACACTTTTTGAGCAATGGTTAAATATTCCTGTCTCTAATGTAATATGTTTGTCCTTTTATGTCAATAATATGCAATATGAAACTTATAAGTTCTTTAATAGACGATATGCAACTTTTAATGCTCTGCAGTTCACCCCTCCGCTTGGACTAAACTTATTACGAGAGGTGGCCTCTATGGAAGTAGCTAAGCAAGTCGGCAAGAATGTCAGG
This sequence comes from Paenibacillus mellifer, assembly GCF_023195895.1. GTDB lineage: Bacteria > Bacillota > Bacilli > Paenibacillales > Paenibacillaceae > Fontibacillus > Fontibacillus mellifer. The sequence goes on along the minus strand of NZ_JALPRK010000010.1, from coordinate 163,357 downwards.
TACTATCGAAAACTCAAGGGGCTTACTCAGGAACAACTGGCCGAATCGACGGAAACGTATGGCTCTTATATCGGGCGATTGGAACGCGGGGAACAAAACGTGCAGCTCGAAACGCTGCATAAAATCGCGGACGCGCTGCAGATCAGCGTGTATGCGTTATTTCGGAATCCGGGGTACGACGAACTCCGGGACCAGACGTGGATTTGGCAAATCGTACAGCTGCTGCAGGAGCAACCTGCGGAGGAACAGGCGCGTGCTTACCGTGTACTGAAGGAAATGTTCCGATCCAAATAAAAAGGGTTTAAAACGGGATTCCTCCGCTTTAAACCCTTTATTTATGTCATTTTAATCCCACAATCCGCTGCGCTCCACAACTTCCAACCAGCGTTTGGCGATCAAATCATGACCCGCCGCCGTCGGATGGACGCCATCCCAGAGCCAGTATGACGCATCCGCCTTCTCGGTCGCCGCATCAAAAGCCTCTTGCAAAGGTACAAACACCGCACCAAACTCCTCAGCCAATTGGCGTACAGTATCTTGGTACCGGCCAACCAGACGCTTCCACTCAGTCCATTTTTCCGCCGTAGCACCGGTGTTCAAGATAAATGGCTCGCATAACACCAGCTTGGTGTTTGGCAATACTTCCTTCGTCTCCTCCAGCAAATGACGGTACGCCCGCTCGAAGCGATCCGTCGCCCCGCTAGGTTCACCGCTCATTTGCCGCCAAGCGTCGTTAACGCCAACCAGCAGGCTGATGACATCTGGCTTCAGGCTGATTGCATCCTCATTCCATCTGGCGTACAGATCAGAAACCCGGTCGCCGCTCACGCCCCGATTGATAAAGGTAGGCTTCAAATGCGCGAAATCGTTGCCCAGCTTAGCACCGATGATATAAGCGTAGCTATGCCCCAGAATATGATTCAGATCCTTGTCTCGTCCCCGGTTTCCATCCGTGATGGAATCCCCTTGGAATAATACCGTGCATGGCTTCTTCATGTGTTTTCCCCACTTTCCATGGACTCTGTTTCCCATTATAACTTTGGAAGACAGCGAACCTCCATGAAGAAATTAGTGCAAAAATAGGAACCCTATCACTTCACCGCCACAAAAAACAGACGGGCCGCATCATCCACCGCTTCTACCCACTCGAAATCGGCGTAGATGGTCACCTCGCGGAATCCGCAGCGCAGCAGCTCGCTTCTCATCCATGCCGGGTCGTAGGCCCGCTGGGTATGTGTTTCTTCGAACCGACGGTACAGCCCCGGTCCCTGCTCCTCTTCACGGGCGAAGATCGACAGATGATGCTCGATCTCATTGCGAAAGGCATCCCGTTCACACGTCCAGATATAGGACACACTGAGCTCATCCCAAATAAACGGTTGCTCCTCCTCATATCGAATCAAGGTGTTGGGATGATGCACGTCGAACAGGAAGGTTCCCCCGGGCTTCAGTGCTTCGTATGTACGTCGGAAGGTGCGAACGATATCGTCCTCTTCCAGCAGATAGTTCAGGCAATCGCAAAAAGAAATGACGGCATCAACCGGCTCGGGCACGGTCCATTCCGTCATATCCTGCTGCACCCAGCGCACGCTGCCCTCGCGGAACAAACGGGCGCCCTGGGGCGTTGCTTCCATTTTGCGGCGGGCCACCGCCAGCATGTCCGCAGACAAGTCGATACCCGTCACCTCAAACCCGGCATTCACCAGCGGGATCGTGATGCTTCCGGTACCGCAGCCGAGATCGACGACCGTCCGAGGCATCCCATGCCGCTCCCAAGCTGTGCGGGCAAACTGGATCCAGTCCGGATAAGGCATGTCTTCCATCAATTCGTCATACACGTAAGCAAATTTCCGATATGATGCCATGGGTCTGCACGTCACCGCTTTCTGTCTAGATGCTGCTTGCTACTTAAGCTTCCGTCTGTTTGGAATCGTCTCCGCCGGCTGCCGGCGACTCGACCAAATAGGTCCAGTTTTCCTTCTGGACCACCTTGCCTTCCTTCATCAGCTTGCCGATCGCCCGCTTAAACGCGGATTTGCTGATCGCAAATCGCTGCTTAATCAAGTCCGGCGGCGTCGCGTCGGAATACGGCATGCCTCCGCCTGGGCGGCTCTCCAAATACGCGAGTATGCGCTCCGCGTCCTGGCCCATGCCGATTTCCTTACGCGGCGCCATCGCCAGGTTCACACGCCCGTCCTCGCGAATATGGGACACGCGAACCTGCATACGTTCACCTAGCCGCAGCAGACGGCTGCGTTCCGAGGTGTGGATCATGCCGATCGCGCCAAACCCCAACACGCCGCCCTGAACGACAACAAACGTCCCCATTTGCAGCGGCTTGTAGACGATAGCGTCCAACCATTGGTTTTTCCAGGATTCCGGCGCGTGGAAGGCATGTGGAGCGAGCTCTTGCTCACCCGCCAGCTTCGCTTTGAGCCGTCCCTGCTTGTCGTGCTCCATGATAACGTACACCTGATCGCCAACCTGCGGATGCAGTTCTTTGAACTCGGGCAGCTCACGGATCGGCAGCAGTAATTGACGGCCCAGCCCCATCTCCAGGAAGCAGCCCAGCCGGGGATGGACGTCCGCCACCTCAAGCAACGCCAGCTCGCCAAGCGTCAGGTGCGGTTTTTTCATCGTGGCCGCCAGACGATCCTCCGTATCGAAGAACAGGAACACTTCAACCGTTTCCCCCGGCTTAACCTGACGGGTCAGCTCAGAGTAGTGGAGTAATACGTCCTGCCCTCCCGCACTAAGGAAATAACCGTATGGCGACACTTCGCGATCAATGGGTAATGAAACAATTGTCCCTGCGACCAGACTCATACCGTCTCCACAACTTTGGCATCCGACCAAAGCCGCTCAATATTGTAATATTCGCGCTCATCGCGATGGAATACATGAACGACCACGTCACCTAGATCCATCAGCACCCAGCGGGCGGAATCCATGCCTTCAATGCCGCGAACGTTCGCTCCGGCCTCGTGCGCTCTTTTTCGGATTTCCGTCGCGATCGCCTGCACCTGCGTATCCGAGTTCCCGTGGCAGATCACGAAATAATCCGCAATCAAGGAAATCCCCTTCAAATCCAGCGCTACGATATTCATCGCTTTTTTATCATCTGCGGCTTTCACCGCCATGTTTAATAATTCGTTCGAATTTACCGCCATTCACTCAGCCTCCCTTGGTTTTGTTCGGTTTACTATCAAATCATTGCGCGCCAATAATGTCAGCGGAAAGATCGGTTTCCCCTTCTCCAGTAAAAAAGAGATCGTCGAGTCGAATCCGGCAATCAGCGCATCTTCCAGACTCGTCTCCGCCAGCTCACGAATCTTCTCCACACCGGGGAACTCCCGTCCCGGCTCGATATAATCGGCCAGGCAGACGATTTTGTCCAGCAGGGTCATCCTCTCCCGGCCCGAGGTGTGGTAGCGGATCGCGTCCAGCACCTCCTCATCCTCCACGCCGTAATCCCGTTGGGAGATAAAAGCCCCAACCTCGGCATGTAGCAGCTGCTTGTCATGCCGAAGCAATTCGGTATTCAAGCCGTTATCGCGGATGACCGCCTCCTGCTCTTCAATGGGCCAAAACTTGGCCAAATCATGCAGTAGGGCGGCCAAATCGGCTTTGACCGGATCGGCTCCGTACCGTTCGGCCAGAAGGACCGCGCTTTCCATCACGCCTTCGACATGCTTCCAGCGCTTAGACGGCATCCCCGCCGACACGGCGGCGATCAACTCTTCACGGTTGTAACGGCTGTAACCCATACAATCCGCTCCTTGTCATATATTCATACACGGCGTCCGGAACCATATACCGGATCGAACGTCCTGCGGATAAGCGGCTGCGGATCAAGCTCGAGGAAATATCGACGAGCGGCATTTCTGCTAGCTGCACCGCTTCCTGGATAAATGGAGGCAATGCATCCAGCTCCAGGAAGCTCCCGGGGCGCTGCAGTCCAATAAACGAGAGCATCCCGGCCAAATCCTCAATCCCTTCCCATTTCGGGAGATAGTTGACCATATCGGCCCCGATAATGAAATAGAACTCCAGATTGGGATGCAATGAACGAATCTCCCGGATAGTATCCACGGTATAGGATACCCCGCCGCGGCGCAGCTCAATGTCGAGCGGTTTGAAAGCCGGATGGCTGGCGATCGCCGCCTCTACCATCTCCAGCCGCTGCTGGCCGCTGACACCGGCCTGATGCTTATGCGGAGGGATATGGGAGGGCATGAACCAGACCTCTTCCAGATGGTATTGTTCTCTGGCGGCCTCCGCCGCCAGGAGATGGCCGAGGTGAATTGGATCAAACGCCCCGCCCATAATGCCAATTTTTCTCATTTTGCGTTTCCTCCGAACCTATGGAAGTTCGATTTGTTTGTATTCGCGGGACTCTTTATACAAGATAATCGTCCGGCCGATCAGTTGAACCAGTTCGGCGCCGGCGCCATTCGCCAGCTCCTCGGCGATTTCCTGAGGATCGTCCAGATTATTATTCAGCACGGAGATTTTGATCAGCTCCCGACGCTCCAACGCTTCCGAGATTTGTTTAATCATATGCTCGTTCGTGCCGCCTTTGCCTACTTGAAAAATCGGCTGCAGCCCATGCGCCATACTGCGCAGATGACGTTTTTGTTTTCCCGTTAACATTTCGTTTCATGACCCCTTAATATTCAATTATGCGACAACTTCCTTTATTGATGCATGCTCTTTAAAACCGCCGCCCGCATCGCTTCAACCGGAGCGGACCGGCCAGTCCAATGCTCGAACGCGTAAGCTCCCTGGTAGATGAACATCCCAAGTCCGCTATGGATTGTGCATCCTCTCACCTCAGCCTGCTGTAAGAGCTCTGTCTTGAGCGGATTGTAGATCAGATCACTAACGACAATCCCCTCCGGAATCTGCCGCGAATCCAGCGGACAGTCCCCGACATGCGGATGCATGCCAACGGAGGTTGTGTTGATGATGAGGTCGACTTCCGCCAAAATTGCATCCAACTCTTCCATCCCGCAGCCGGTCAAGCGCCCGAGATGCGCCCATTCGTTGGCCAGCTCACGCGCTTTCTCAGTGGTACGATTGGCGATAGTCACTAGGCCCGGCCCCTCCTGCAGCAGCGCATATACGATCCCGCGCGCAGCGCCGCCGGAGCCCAACACCAGCACTCGTTTGCCTCTCAGATCTGGAGCCGCTTCCTCTTTTAAGGAGCGAATAAAACCGATTCCATCGGTGTTGTACCCGGTGAGCACACCGTCGTCGTTGACGATGGTGTTCACCGCTCCGATCAACCGGGCTCCCTCGTCAATCCGGTCCAAGTAGTTCATCACTTCCACTTTATGCGGGACCGTGACATTGATGCCCCGGAACCCCAGCGCGCGGATGCCCCGGATCGCCTCCTCCAGCCGATTTCCCTTGACGTGGAACGGCAGATAAGCGCCTGCAAGCCCGCAGGCCTCAAGCGCAGCCGTATGCATGACCGGTGATTTGGAATGCTGGATCGGATCGCCGATGACGCCGAGCAGCAGCGGCTGCCCGGTGCGACTGTCTTCCCGCGCCCGTGCTTTTTCCCGTTTCTCGTGATTCGCTTGCTCTCCCATCGGTTCTCCTCCGCTTTGCGTTGTTCCGTGAAAAATCTCCATAAAATAAGGTTAAAGAGTAACGCTATTCCCCCTAATCAAGCTATTCACAGGAAAATAGCGGTAATAAATCACCTTAATTCCTCGAAAACCGGCCATTCGGACACTCTTCTCCCCAAATAGAGTGAAATAGTAACGCTATTCTATCTAAAATACACGTATAGCAGAAAATAACGCTGTTTTTTATTCTTATTGAAGGTAAGGAGCGTCTATCACCAATCACCAATTAAATCAACGAAGGCCGGACGAGCACCTTCACGCCTTTGGGCACATGCGCCGCAACGACCGCGCCAAAGTCATTATTGATCTTGATCCAACCCAGGCCGGAAATAAACAGGTCGCTTCGGCTGCCCTTCGGAATCCGGAACTCGTGGCGTGTCCACTCGGGCAAAGCCTCAAGATGCTCCTTGCTTGGCGGCGCGAGCATCACCCCGGCATGCTCGGCGAACAACTCGTCCGCCCGTTCCAGCTTCGTGCGATGAATCGGCACCCGGCCGCTGACAAAGCAAGTGAATGATTGGCGATCCCCTTGAATGAAATCAAACCGGCCAAAGCTGCCAAAAAAGAGCGACTGTCCCTCGTTCAACTGGTAAACCGCCGGCTTGAGTGCTTTGTCCGGCATAATAACGCCCAAATCGGACGGGGCTACCAGTTCGCTGTATCGAGATGGATACATAATCCCCGGCGTATCGATGATCGCCCGGCCGTCATCCAGCGGAATGTGCACCATATCCAGCGTGGTCCCCGGATAACGCGAAACGGTTAATTCCTGCTCCAGATCGCTGTAATCGCGAATCAACCGGTTGATCAACGTCGATTTGCCAACATTGGTTGCGCCGACAACGTATACGTCACGATCACCGCGTCGTGCCGCCACCGCTTCAAGCAACCGGTCGAAGCCGCTGTTTTGCTTAGCGCTGCACAGGACAACATCTTCAATCTTCAGCCCCAGGTCCTTCGCTTCCTTCTGTACCCAGTTCCGAACCTTGTTCCAGTTCGTGACCTTGGGCAGCAGGTCGGTTTTATTCACCGCCAGCAACACTGGATTGTTCCCGACAAACCGCTGAAGCCCGGATATCACGCTGCCTTGGAAATCGAACAGGTCAACAATATGGATGACCAACGCTTCCTTGCCTCCGATCTGCGACAGCAGGCGCAAGAACTCGTCTTGCTCCACTGTAACCGATGAAGATTCATTGTAATTCTTAATCCGGAAACAGCGCTGGCAAATCACCGGTTCCTTCGTAAAAGCTTGTTCGGGAACAAATCCCGGCTTGCTGGGTTCTTCAGTTTGCAGCAAAACGCCGCATCCGCTGCAGCGAAGAGCGCCTTCTGCATTCTGTACTTCCATCATCGCTTCTTGTCCTCCTCGAGCCATAATCCAACCTTGCCCAGCCGCCGCTTCACGATGCGCTCCAGTCGGCGGTTGATCTTCGTGCCCATCCCTTCGTCCTGAACGGCAATCGGGAGCACGAGCACCGTATAGAGCCCCTGCCGGTTACCGCCAAACACATCGGTCATCATTTGGTCACCCACAACGATCGTCTCCTGCGGCCCAAGGTCCATCATTTCCATGGCTCGGTGAAAAGCCGCGCCGGACGGTTTTCTGGCTGCGTGCACAAACTCAATATTCAAAGGGTTTGCGAATACTGACACCCTGTCCAAATTATTGTTTGACACAATCACGAGTTTAAACCCGTATTTCTTCACTTTCTCAAACCAACCGATCAGTTCGGGAGTGGCGAGCGGCGCTTTGGCACCGACCAGCGTGTTGTCCAGATCGGTGATGATGCCGCGGTAGCCTTTGGCATAGAGTCCTTCCAGATCGATATCGAATACGCTGTCCACGCGTAGATTCGGCATAAACTTCTCAAACAAATACGTTCACCTCGGTTTCATACGACAAACTATACCATATTCTTCCCCCATCATGCTTCTATTTTAAAAAAGAAAACGCCTCCCGCGCAAGCGCAGGGGCGTCAATGGAGCCTATTTGCTAGAATCTCATTCTCAGCAGTTCTGCCGAGAAATGCTGTCTGAAGCGGTAATTCAGCCGATTACCCTCCGAGGTACCGCTTGCCGCTGACCGGTAAAGCTTGCTTCCAGCCGTTCCCGCCGGCTAATTTGACAACTCGTCGGGATAATTCCCGTGCCGCACGCCAATCCGCAGCGGCAGGGTTCCGGCCGTAATTCGCCTGCTCATAAATGAGCAGCAGCGGATCTAGCGCCTCAGCAAGCTGCGGACGCTCGAGCTTCCACCGTCCGAACGCTTCCCGCAACGTTTCTTGGTCACCGCGGACGAAGCCTCTGTGGCGCAATCGTCTAACTAGCCGCAGCGTCTCATAGATCGCCTTTTCCCCCGGCGTCAGCGGCCGGCCCAATCGCAGCCTTAACCAAAGGAAATAAAGCTCCGAGCGCAGCTGATACAGCGTCCATAACAGCAGCACAATTACGGCTGTAACGAAAATCCGCTGCATAACGATCGGATCCAGTTGGGAGAAGAAGCTATCGTCGGCTGCCGATACCTCCGTATCAGTGTCCGTATCCAGCGCGAAGGCCCCTTCGCTCTCCTCCGGTGCTTCCATGATCGGTGAAACAAAACCTGGCGTCGCCTCGAACGGAATCCAGCCGTAATCGCCGAAATACAGCTCCGTCCAGGAGTGGGCGTCGGCATTGCTCACATTGTATGCTCGGCCCAGCTCCGGACTTCGCATCATCATATCGTCGCTTGGCTGGCTGCCGGGGGCATAACCTTTAACCCACCGAGCTGGAATGCCCAGCGAACGGGCCATGACGACCATCGCGGTAGAGTAATAATCACAATATCCCTGCCGAATCTCGAACAAGAAGCTGTCCACGAAGTCATCGCTGCGCTTGCGGGCTAAATCCGGTTTGTTGGTATATTCGTAATTCTGCCGGAGGTATTGCTGCAGGAGATCCATTTTCGCATAGGGTGTCTCGCCTTCCGCGGTAATCTCTTCGGCTAAATCTTTGACCCGTTGCGGTAAACTGCTCGGCAGCTGCAAATATTCCTCTGGCGCACCTTCCGGAAATAACGTTTCGTAACTGGCCTGTTCCAGCTCCTCGAGCGGAATCAATGGGATATTGGCTACCACCTTGTATTTCCGAGGGTAATCCGGCAAATCACCGGGATCACGGTAACCGTTCCAGAACAGCTCCGCTTGTTTAACGGTCCAGCGCATATCCGACTGCTGCCGGTCGTCAAGCAGCTCGACACTTTCGATAGCGTATCCGCCAAACAGTACGGGGTACACTTTATCCGTATTCATCGTCACCGTTTGCTCGACCCGCATCGTCTCCACCTTGCCCGGCTGCTCGTGAACAAGCGGGTCAGCGTTAGGTGCGCCGCGATAGCGTTCAGTATCACGGCCTTCTTGCTCAAGATCGGCCCATCCCTTACCGGAATAGATACGCCGGGTTTCTCCCCGCCAATAAGACCTCACCGGCGTATCAATGGACATCACTGGGCTGTAGCTGAATTCGAAGCCATCGCCAAGCGTTTTGTCGTCCCGGCTGTAACCGGAGACAACCTCCTCCTTGACCGCTGACGGGCCATCCCCAAGGGCGCCGGACAGCGCGGAGGGTCCGCCGCCTCCTCCCCCGCTTCGTTTAATCCAGGCGGTATACGGATCAGTTAACGTCGGCGAGACCGAAGGCATACTGACACCGATCAGCAGTACACAGGCAAACACGATGCCAATATTCACAGCAATCTTGATCGGGCTCTGTCGTAGACGTTGCCAACCCTGAGGATACTTCTTGCGGTATTCGTAAAAATGGGCGCTAACCAGCCAACCGAGGCCGGCGAAGACAATCCAGGCTACGTTCTTCCATAAATAATAACGTGTAAAAGAGTCCAAAATCGCAAAAGCAATCAGGTGAAATGCTATAAACAACAGGATTCTCGGGCGGTTCACGATCAACCGCAACACGACCTCCAGCAACGCCCAAGCTACAAGTGAAAACCAAATATATGGCGTAAAGGTCAACGCCATCCCGCGGAGTTGATCCGGATAAAACGGACCTATCGGGACGTACACGCCATAACTGGTCAATATAAAACGCCATACGGTCAGGAGTACGATAATCTTTATCGTCCATTTCCATCCTGCCTGCACCGGCAACAGCCATTCCACTAAGGCCATCATAATAATTGTTACGGTCACCAAGGTCGTCGTCACTGAAAACCAGAGCGGCTCCGTAAAGTCGACCCATTGCATGGAAATAATGACCACCCAAAGCAACGTCAGCGTCCGATAAGCCTTCGGGAGCTGAGAGCTTGCAGCTAGTTTCACAGCTTCGCACCTCCCATCGCCGCAGGAAGCTCGCGGAGGGAGGAAACATAAACGCCGCGTAGCCCACGTTCCTGCAAGGTTCCTTGCCAAGCGGAGCGCTTACCGGCTCGGTAAGCATTCGGTGCGCCTGCCGTCGGGGATTCATCCCCAATCTGGATGTGATAAGGGATCATCTGCCGAGATTTGGCCAACCTTAGCATGGCGAGCACCTTATCATCCGCCAGCGGGCTGATGAGGATAAAAAATGCTCCCGGCTGAAACAATTCCTGTTGTGCTTCTAAGCGATCCTTATAGTTGCCGAAACCGTCCGCGTTGATATCAACGAGTTGGTGCAGCATTTGCTGCCGTTCCAGGTAGCTTTCCGCCGGCGGGAAGTTTCGGAGGGTCTTCCCCAAAGTGCAGAGACCCATGCTAATCCGTTCTCTAGCCCCGTATTCCAGCAGTGAAGCGGCCGTGGAGACGGCTAATTCAAATTGCGCAGGACGGAGATATCCGCTGGCATGGGCATCCAATACCAGAAGCATTTTCGGCAGCGATTCGTGTTCAAACTCCTTGGATTTCCAGGTGCCTGTCTTCGCGGTGGCACTCCAGTGAATGCGGGAAATTCGGTCCCCGTACACATAATCGCGTACCCCGTTAATCTGGGTCGATTCCCGGCGCGACAGGGCAACGGCCGTCTCCGGACCGGCCAGCCGCGAATTCCGGCTGTACAGCTCCCAATGCGGGATGAACACCGTCCGCGGAAGGATTCGAAACTCCCCGCCGGTCTGAAAGACACTGGTATGCTCCACCAGGCCAAAAATATCCTCGGCACTGCAGTTCGTACCGGTAAACGCGTATTTGCCGCGCTCCAGCGGCGGCGTCTTATATACTAGCTCGGACCTGGAGCTAAAATAAGGCACCACGCTATCCTCAAATGCCCAGGTATCCCCGTTGTGACGCCGCAGCGTTTCCCGGACGACGATGTAAGGAAGAGGCAGGAACGCCGGAAGCTGCAGTTGCAGCTTAACTAATACCTGCTCCCCGGCTTGGAGCAATCCTCCTCGTTCACCGGAAAGGGACAACGTTCTTGAACCTCGGATACGTTTCACGCCGCCAAGGCCGCCGATCGCCCAATAAAAGCCCAGCACCGAAACCATCATAAACAACATGAGCGAGGTTTTCCCGCCTTGAAACAAGACGTACAGCAGGCAGATCAGCCAGACGGACGCGACTCTCCAGAATTTGCGGGAACTGAGGCCTAATTTAACGCCTTCGACCAGCGCACGCATCGGTTACCGTCCCACGGCGACCGGTACATGGACCTGCCGGACAATTTGCTGCAGTACTTCGCCGACGTTCCGATGCCCCAGACGAGACTCCGGACGCAGCAAGATCCGATGCTCCAGCACGAACGGCGCCAGCGTCTTGATATCGTCTGGAAGCACGTAATCGCGCTCCTCCAAGAAAGCAAACGCTTTGGTCGCAGCCATAAAGGCCAGCGAAGCCCGCGGGGAAGCTCCCAGCAGAACATCTTCATGCTCCCGCGTTCGGCGGACGATCTCCAGCAAATAATCAGCCAACGGTTCGCTGATATGTACATTCTGTACCTCGCGCTGGATGGGAGCAATCCCTTCCATGGTTGTAACCGGTTCCAATTGATCAGCGGGCTGACCCTGGCTATGGGAGCGAAGCATCGCTTTCTCCGTAGCGGCGTCGGGGTAGCCGATGCCAATCTTCATCATAAAGCGGTCCAACTGGGCCTCAGGCAACAGATAAGTTCCCTCGAAATCGATCGGATTCTGCGTTGCGCAGAGCATAAAGGGATGGGGAAGCGGGTAGGTTACGCCGTCGGCGGTTACACTTCGCTCCTCCATGACCTCCAGCAAAGCGGATTGCGTTTTTGTGGTGGCCCGGTTGATTTCATCCGCCAACAAAATATGGGTCATGACCGGACCCGGCCGGAATACGAATCGTTCTTCATGGGGATGAAAAACCGAAACCCCCGTAATATCGCTGGGCAAAATGTCCGGGTTACATTGAATACGCCGGTAATCGCCGCTCATCGATCTGGCCAGCGCCTTCACAAGCTGCGTCTTGCCTGTACCGGGTACGTCTTCGATTAATACATGGCCGCCGGCCAACAGTGCCGAGAGCAGCAGTTTGATCTCAAACGATTTTCCTAAAATACACGACTCCAGGTTGTTCTTTACGGCGTTCAAAGTTTGCATCGATTGCTCATGTACGGGCACGCATTTTCCCTCCCAAATAAGACCTGTATATATCTACCTATTTTACATGAAGATAGATAGGGAGTACACAGATTAGCCCGTAAAAAGCAATATTTATTTCAAAAACTAACCTTTTGGTCGTACGACCAAGGCGGCGAGAAAGGAAAAGATGATCGCCGCGGAAATCCCTGCACTGGTGACGTCGAAAATCCCGGTGATAACACCGATCCATCCGTCCCGCTGCAATTCAGTCAGCGCCCCGTGAACCAGCGAATTACCGAAGCTCGTAATCGGCACGGAGGCCCCTGCCCCGGCGAACTTCACCAGCGGATCGTACCATCCGATCGCATCCATCACCGCACCGGCAACAACCAGCGAGCTCATCGTATGCGCCGGGGTCAATTTCAGCACATCCATCATCAATTGGCCGATCACGCAAATCAACCCGCCAACCAAAAACGCCCATACAAATATCATCTTCCGTTATCCTCCTGTTCCAGGGCGACCGCGTGAGCGATGCAGGGAATGCTCTCACCTTGCTGGTAAGACAGCGGTGACAAGAGGGCACCCGTGGCAACGATCAGCACCCGGTTTAGTTCCCGGTTCTTTAATTTTCGCAAAATATGGCCGTAGGTGACGACTGCGGAACAGCCGCAACCGCTGCCCCCGGCATTAACATAAGGTTGTTTATCCCGATCGTAGATCATGAGCCCGCAGTCGTTAAAATCCGTTTTGTCCATCGGGACACCATCTTTATCAAGGAGATCCTTGACGATAGCATGTCCCACCGATGCCAAGTCTCCGGTGACGATCAAATCGTAATCCTCAGGTTTACGACCTGTGTCACGGAAATGAGAGACCAGCGTATCCGCCGCAGCCGGGGCCATCGCCGCCCCCATGTTGAACGGATCTTTGACGCCGAGATCCTGGATCCGGCCGATGGAGGCATGGGTGATGCGGGGGCCGGAGCCTTCCGTCGATACGACCGCGCAACCCGCTCCTGTGATCGTATACTGGGCCGTCGCCGGTTTCTGAGAACCGTATTCGGTCGGATAGCGGAACTGCTTCTCCACGGTACAGTTATGACTGGCCGTACCGGCCAACACATAACGCGCTCCCCCGGCGTCGGCCAGAAAAGCGGCGAGTGCCAGACTCTCCATCGAGGTTGAGCAGGCGCCAAACACGCCGAGATACGGAGCGGCAATCGTGCGGGCTGCAAACGTCGCGGTGATAATTTGATTCATCAAATCCCCACCGATGAAGAAGGACAGGTCTTCCCGGTTGATGCCGGCATGGACCAAAGCTAACGCGGATGCATGTTCCAGCAGCTTGCGTTCGGCTTTTTCCCACGTTTTCTCGTCAATCTCCAGATTGTCATAGACGAAATCAAACGTGTGGGACAACGGCCCCTCCCCTTCTTCAGGTCCGACGACTGTCGCCGCCCCGATGATCGCCGGTTTGGAGCGAAATTCCCAGGTTTGTGCGCCGATCAGCATGGATTAATGCACTCCCCCCAGGCCGAAGATGACATGGATCACGCCCACAAGGAAGGCGGCAACGACACCGAATACAATCACCGACCCTGCCAGCCTGAACATATTAGCGCCAACGCCGAGAACAAGTCCCTCCGCCCGGGATTCGATCGCCGAGGAGCACATCGAGTTGGCAAACCCTGTCACCGGTACGGCTGTACCGGCCCCCGCCCATTGGGCGATTTTATCGTAGACGCCCATCGAAGTGAGCACGACAGAGGTGAAGATCAACACGGCAACCGTAGGACTGGCGGCCTCCCGTGCCGTCATACCGGCAAAGGTCATGAACAGCTGCTGGATACATTGGCCGATCAAACAGATGAGCCCGCCGACCAGAAACGCCTTCAGGCAATTGCCCCAGACGTTCGTTTTGGGTTTATGTTGGTCGGCAACCTGCTTGTAGTCTTGCTCCGTCAGGAGCAGGTGGTTCAGCTTGACCCGGGCTCCCGGCTTGTTTTTCGCTTTTGCAGGCAAACGGCATTCCTCCTTATTTTCCTAACTTGCACGGTATACTCATTATTTGTCATCCGACCGCTTGTTATGTTTGGAAAATCATCCATGGCGAACGGCATGAAAAAACCCGCTGGATCGAATTCCGGCGGGTTTGCGTCAGGGGGTACTTCAGTCCTTTCACAGATACTGAAGAATGATGACCAGCAGGATGAATAGAAGACAAATTATAAGCCAATCTTTAGCATATATTTCCATTAAGCTGAGCCTCCCTCATTCGCCCATCAGACTGCTGCTTGGTGCAGTATATGCCGCTTGGGGAAGCCGGGTACCGTATGGGTTTGCCTTAAGCGCAATAACCGCATGGACAATCGAAAAAAGGTAGTTCATACTAAGATGGAATGTTCACTTGCGAATATAGAAAAAGGAGAGACTACGATGAATCAAAAAACGCGCGAGCTATTTAAGGAGTTGACGGAATTTCCGGCGGCGCCTGGATTTGAACGAGAATTGCGCGCTCTCGTCAAAGGCAAAATGTCGGCCTATACCCAGGAGTTCGTACAAGATAATCTTGGCGGATTGTTTGGGGTATTGCGCGGTGACGAGCAAGGGCCTCGGGTAATGGTCGCCGGACATTTTGACGAGGTTGGTTTCATGACAACCGGGATCAGCGATAACGGCATGGTTACGTTTCAACCCCTCGGCGGTTGGTGGAGCCAGGCCGTATTGGCACAACGCCTGCAAATTATTACGCCTGGCGGCCGGATCACTGGCGTTGTCGGATCGATCCCAACGCACCTGTTAGACGAGTCGCAGCGCAACAAGCCGGTGGACATCAAGACGATGTATCTGGACATCGGCGCGGACAGCCGCGAGGAAGCAGAAGCCGCAGGGGTGCGGATCGGCCAGCAGATCGTGCCGATTTGCGAGTTCACCCCGCTCGTGAATCCGAAGAAGATCATGGCGAAAGCCTGGGATAACCGCTATGGCGTAGGTTTGGCGATCGAGCTGATGGAGGCGCTGCATGGTGAGAAGCTGCCGAACATCGTATATGCCGGTGCGAACGTGCAGGAAGAAGTCGGCTTGCGGGGTGCGCGGACGGCGGCCAATCTGATCAAACCGGACATTTTCCTCGCCTTGGACGCCAGCGCCGCTAACGACATGACCGGCGATAAGAAGGCGTTTGGCCGGTTGGGCGACGGCGCGTTGCTGCGTATCCTCGATCCGACGATGATCACCCACCGCGGATTGGTCGAATATATTCGCGATACGGCGGACACGCATAAGATTAAATATCAATACTTTGTGTCACCGGGCGGCACGGACGCCGGTCAAGTACATCTCAGCGGTACCGGTGTGCCATCGAGCGTTATCGGCATTTGCTCCCGCTACATCCATACGTCATCCTCAATCATCCATACGGATGATTACGAAGCGGCTAAGGAGCTGCTGATCCGCCTCGTGCGCGGGCTGGACCGCACGACCTTGAACACGATCTTGGAGAACAGCTAAGCGCCGTGAAAGTAAGCTTTTTTTGATGTGGTGAGTGAAATGTGCAGAAAGTGCAGGATTTGATCCACCAAGTGTTTGTCTTAGGTCAACATGTTGTAAAACATACAACATTTCCGCTCGCAGATGACGCAATTACCTGAAAATGTTGTCCAATATGCAACATTTCGCTTTGAAAACCGCATATCCCATCTTGTTTGTTGCAGTTTCTACAACATTTCTGAGGGAGCAGCGCAAAAAACCGCAAGGCCTGGGCCTTGCGGTTTTTTTGATGACTTTAATTCCGGCCTTCCAAGATGACGACCCCTCGGCCAGGTACCGTGATCGTGCCGGACACCTCGGTTTTCGCTAACAGCTCCTTCATGCTGCCGGAGCCAATCTCCACCTCGGCGGCTCCTTCGTTATGGTTGAGCAGGAACAGGAAGGCTTTGCCGTCCTTGACGCGGCGGGCCACTTCCACGCCGGCTGGAGCGTCCAGCAGCGGCTTGATCCCTTTTTCCTCACACAGGTTCTTCAAGAACCCTTGCAGGAAGGTTGCATCCGGGCTGCTCGCTACATAATAAGCACGGCCTTTGCCAAACGAGTTGGCTGTTACAACCGGCATGCCCTTGTAAAAATCCGAGCCGTATTCCGCCAACACTTCAGCGCCTTCAGTGTGGATTAAGTCGCACAATAGTCCGCATTCGTATTGGCCTGACAACGCGCCCCAGCCTTCTTTCATCACGATTTGGTTCGTACGGCCCGGCAGCAAAGCGTCGATCTCCTCCGCCCAGATGCCCAGCACGGAACGCAGCTCACCCGGATAACCGCCAGTTGTCACCAGATCATTTTCATTCACGATGCCGCTGAAGAAGGTGGTGATGAACGTCCCGCCGGCGGCCACAAACTCCTCCACTTTTTTCGCGAATCCCGGCTTCACCATATACATCACCGGCGCAATCACGATTTCATATTTGCTGAGATCCTCCTCCACCGACACCATGTCGCTCTCCACGTGCATTTGGAACAGCGCGTCATAATACTTGTGGACCTCGTTCGCGTAATTCAATGCTACAGTTGGGCCGCTCGAGAGCTCGATCGCCCAGCGGTTCTCCCAATCATATACGATGCCAACCTTGGCTTCGGTCCGCGCATCCAGCAGCGTATCGCCAAGCTGCTCCAGCTCCCGGCCAAGCTCCGCCACTTCCCGGAATACCCGGGTGTGCTCATGTCCGACGTGCTCAATTACGGCCCCATGGTATTTCTCACACGCCCCAATCGAGCGGCGCAGTTGGAAGAACAACACCGTGTCAGCGCCGCGGGCGACCGCTTGATAGCTCCACAGCCGCATTACGCCAGGGCGCTTGAGCGAGTTGTACGGCTGCCAGTTTTGCTGACTGGGCGTCTGCTCCATCAGCATAAACGGAGAGCCGCTCTTGAGTCCGCGCATCAGGTCGTGAGTCATCGCCGTATGGCTGACCGGCGTATCCAGCGACGGATAGTTGTCCCAGGAGACGATATCCATATACTTGGCCCATTCGAAATAATCCAGTTCCGGATAAAGCCCCATTAGATTGGTCGTCACGGGGAGGTTTGGAGTATGCTTTTTGATTTCCTCATACTCCAGCTTGTAGCATTCCAGCAGCGATTCAGACTGAAAGCGCCGGTAATCGAGCGAAATCCCTTGGAAGTTGGTACGATTTCCGCCCCACTCTTCGCTCAGCTCGTTCGGAACCACAATTTCTTCCCAATCATAAAACGTATGGCCCCAGAACCGCGTGTTCCAAACCCGGTTAAGCTCATCCAGGGTTTTGTAGCGTTCCCGCAGCCAAACGCGGAAGGCCGAAGCGCAATTGTCGCAATAGCAATACCCGCCGTATTCATTGGAGACATGCCAGATCAGCAGGCCGGGGTGATCCTTGTAATGTTCGGCGAGCTTACCAGCCAGTCGAGTGGAATATTTGCGATAGGTCGGCGAGTTCGGGCAGGAGTTATGACGTCCGCCAAACCGGCGTTTCCGTCCCTGCACGTCAACGCGCAGCACATCCGGATATTTGTGAGCCATCCATGCCGGGTGCGCCCCCGTGCTGGTTGCGAGACAGACGTGAACGCCGCTCTTGTACAAGCGGTCGATCGTTTCATCCAATTGTGTGAAATCATAGGTTTCTTCGCTCGGTTGATTCAGCGCCCAGGAAAAAACGTTAACTGTAGCAACGTCGATGCCGGCCAGCTTGAACATCCGTTCGTCCTCTTTCCAAATGTCCGGTCCCCACTGCTCGGGATTGTAGTCGCCGCCGTACCAGATTTTCGGCAGTTTATCGTTGATCACCATACCCACATCCTTTAGCAATATATAACTTCTAAGTCTATTGTAAGGTGAAATTTATCCGCTTTATATATAATATTTTCGATTTGTAATATAATAATATGGTTCAAGTTAGGAGGCATTCATTACGATGAGTTCACGGGCGTTTACCCGTTTTGTATTCTCTCCGGCCGCGACCCCGGATCTTCCGTTACTCTTGGAAAGCGTAGGCTATAATCCGAATCAGGAAAAAATCGCCCGCCCGGACGGCTATCCCTATTACCATTGGCTGCAAACCGCTGAGGGCGAGGGGGAATTGACCTTCGGCAGCGGAACGGTTCCGCTGCCACCGGGCAGCGGTATACTGCTTCCACCCGATATGCCGCACGCTTACGAAGCTAAGCGGAGCTCGAATTGGGAGACATATTACCTCACCTTTGGCGGAGCGGCTGCCGGTTCAATCCTGGCCGCGTTTGGAATCCGGGAAGCCGCCTTGTTTCGCTGGGAAGCCGAGGCTCCCCTCACCCCGCTGCTCGGTCAATTGTTGAACAAGCTGGACAGGATCCAGGACTTGTTTGGCCTGGAAACCTCGACAGAGGTGTACCGTTTCCTCGCCGTCCTGAGCCAATTTGGCCAGGTGAGCAGCAGCGCTGTCCCTCGCAATATGGAGAAGTTAGGTCCGCTGCTCGCCTGGATGGAGCAGGAATACGGCAATCCCGATATCGGACTGGACACTTTGGCGGAAGTGGTAGAGATGTCGGGCCGGCATCTCAGCAAATTGTTCCAGCAAACGTTTGGCATCGCGCCCTACAGCTATCTCACCCACATGCGCATCCATAAAGCGAAGGAGCATCTAGCCAGCGAACCCGGCGTCACCGTAGCCGCCATCGCCGGCAAAACCGGCTTCCGCGATGCCAGCCATTTCGTCGCCACCTTTCGCAAGCATACGGGGATGACCCCCCAGCAATTCCGCCGGCTGCATTAGTCAGTTTGGATTGACTCCTTAGCCCACGATATACGTCACTCCGGCTTCCGTTAGGAAGCGATCGCCTTCTTGCGCGGTGCGGCCGTCCGGCAGTCGGACCTCCAAACCTTCCAAGCCGCGAAGCGTGCACCACCCGCCAACCGTGGACCTAACCTTGGCCGGCGTCAAGCGGCCTGCCTCCCACGCCAGGTCGACGGTGAACCCGCCGCGCGCCCGAAGGCCGCTCACCTGACCGCTTGTCCACGCCGCGGGCAGGGCGGGCAGCAAATCGATGCCGTCCATATGGCTTTGCAGCAGCATCTCGGCGATGCCAGCGGCCCCGCCAAAGTTGCCGTCGATCTGGAACGGCGGATGATCGTCGAACAGGTTCGGATACGTGGAGCGCGACAACAGCGTTTCCACGAACCGGTGCGCCGTCTCCCCATCGCCCAGCCGGGCGTACAGGTTGATTAACCATGCGCAGCTCCAGCCGGTATGGCCTCCCCCGTTCTGGATGCGTTCCTCCAGCGTACACCGGACAGCTTCCGCCATTTCCGGCGTCTGCCGTACGGTGATCGCATCCCCTGGGTAGAAGCCAATGAGATGAGACACATGCCGGTGTCCCGGTTCAGCTTCTGCAAACGGCTCGATCCACTCTTGCAACCGACCGTCCGTGCCGATTTGCGGTTCGGCCATTCGTGCCAATATCCCCGTCAGTTCCTCTCGCCAATCTTCATCGAGGCCAAGGATCTCCGCTGCCCGAATCGTATACGTAAGCAGCTCGCGGATCAGGAACAGGTCCATCGTACTGCCGGCGGACACGCTGCAGGGTTCGCCGCCATCCGGCGTCAGGAACTTATTCTCCGGCGAGGTCGAAGGCACCGTCACGAGCCGCCCGTCGGGTCCGGGAACGAGCCAATCTTGGCAAAATTCAGCGGCGCCTTTCATCAACGGATACGCGGTCTCTCTCAAGAACTGCTCGTCAGGTGCAAACGCGTAATGCTCCCATAAATGCCGGCACAGCCAAACTCCGCCCAGCGGCCAGAATGCCCAGCTGGCCTCGCCATCCGACGGAGTCGACTGGCGCCATAAATCCACGTTGTGATGGGCGACCCAGCCCCGGGCTCCGTAATGAATCCGCGCCGTTCGGGCACCGGTAACGCTAAGATCGCGGATCAACTCGAATAACGGCTCATGGCACTCGGCCAGACCCGCGACCTCTGCATGCCAATAATTCATTTGCGTATTGATGTTGGTCGTATATCCGCAGTTCCACGGCGGCTGGACATGTGGGTTCCAGATGCCCTGCAAATGAGCGGCTTCCGTCCCTGGCCGAGAGCTGGCCATCAACAAATACCGGCCGTAATGGAAATATAATGCCTCGAGCCCAAGGTCCGCGCCCCCGCTGCGGTAGGCCTCCAGCCGCTCGTCCGTTGGCCGGGCCGCCCGCTCTGCCGTCGCAGAAGGGCTGCCTAGGCGCAGCTCAACGCGATCGAACAGTCGGCGATGGTCCGCCACATGGCGCTCGCGCAGCCGCTCGTAACCGAGCTCCGCTGCGGCGCTCAGCGTAATCCGGCACCGCTCCGCCGGATCCACCCCGCCGCTTCCCGGCGTCTTGTCATAGCCGGCGAAATCCGTCGCCGCCGCCAGCAGAAACGTCACCGCCCGCGCTCCGTGAACCGTCAGCCTGCCCGATGCGTCCACCTCTGCCGTACCGCCGCCCTCCGGCAACGCCAACAGCTGTACCTCAAAGGAGAGGCCTAACCCCTCTTCGTATAAGACTGACTGCGGATGGTCTTTGCGATAATTGTCAGCTACGTGGCTAGGGGCCCGGCCTGTCATGACGATACGCCCCGTTCCCGCTGGACCACCTCCGACTTGATACGGCAGCAACGAATCCAGCGAAGCAACCAGATCCACGAGCTCGCTCCCTAATGCGGTTACTCGGAGGACCATGACCTGATCCGCCGCGCTGACGAACACCTCGCGCAGATACGGCGCCTCCCCTATTTGATAAGACGTTGCAGCGATTCCCGTCGCCAAGTTCAATTCTCTCTGGAAGGTATTAGCAGCCCTATCCGGGCATGTCGTGTTCCTCTGTTCCGCCGTTCCTTCTCCCTGCTCCAACAGCAGGTTTCCAAGCGGTTGGTAGGATTCCGTTCGCCGACCCAACATTTTCGCGTCGACCAGTCTCTCGGCATCCTTATATTTGCCGGCAAAAATCAACTCACGTGCCGGTCCAAGATGACGCAGCGCATCGTAATTCTGCGGATCCCGGGGGAATCCCGACCATAACGTATCCTCATTTAACGCGATTCGCTCCTCGCGAATTCCGCCATAAACCATCCCGCCAATCCGCCCGTTTCCGACGGGAAGAGCTTCCTCCCAGCGGGAAGCGGGCCGATCATACCACAACTTCCATTCTGTTTGATCTGAATAGGTCAGCTTTCTCACTCCTCCTGAAATCTCCTTCAATTGGCGCAAAAAGGCCCGAAGAAATCACGGGCCTTTTCACCACCTTATTTAGATCGTACGATGAGATACGACGATTACAATTTCTTGCCGGTAAACAACTCGACTCTCTTCTTAACGAGTTCGGTATATTCGGCTTCCATTTCTTTGGCGCCGGCTTTATCCAGCTCGGCAAGGAAAGCGTCATACACTTTGTCGAAATCAGCTTCTTTCGCCAGAACGGCTTCCGGAATCCGTTTGCGAACGATATCCTGCGTTTTTTGGAAGATCACTTGGTAATCTCCATCTGTAGGAACAGGCATGTTGTACAATGCGCCCCAATCCTTCGCAGGGAATGCGTCTTCGCCAGGGAACAGGTCTTTCCAAGTTGTTGCGTTGTAAGCCTTCAACGTTTCTTTTTCGGCTTCGGTGTAGCCTGCCACGATTTGCTCTGGGAAGTTCGTGGTGTAGTAGTTGCCCGAAGGATCTTTTACGCCGTCGCCATAGTTGGCACCGAAGATGCGATATTGGCTGATGCCGGATTCCTTCGTAAAGTTCGTGGTGTCATTCACTTTGCGATCCTGAATGTCGGCCGGTACTACACGTTGACCATTTTCAACGGTATAATGCTTGCCTTCGATCCCCCAGTTTCTCAAGACCTGACCTTCGTCGGAAGACAACCAGTCAAGGAATTTGATGGCGCGAACCGGATCTTCACATGCCGTCGTGATGCTGATGCCATACCCGTCAACACCCGCTTGCTGGAAGGAATGATCTTCATATTCTTCCGACAAAGTAACCGGGAAGTGCGCGTAAGTGTATTCTTCTTTGCCTGCGGTTTTCAGAGCATTCTCAGCATCCTGATAACCCCACTCCTGGTCGATCAGACCGAGCACGCGGCCGCTGGCGATTTTCGCTTTGTATTGATCTTCTTTTTGAACGAAAGTATCTTTGTCCAACAGACCTTCGTTATACATGTGGTTCAACCAACGGAAGTATTCTTTCTCTTCCGGGCGTTTGTAGTGCAATTGAGCTTCGTAGGTTTCCGGATTGACGTAGTATTCGCCATCGTCCGGAGCGCCGGTAGCCAAGAACGCCGGGTTCGTTACCGTAATCATGATTCTCCAGTCGTCCGCGCTCAGCGTGAGCGGAATCGTCGGCTGGCCGTCCGTCGTTGGGTTCTTCTCCACGTATTGCTTCAGCACGTTCTCAAAGTCCTGTACGGTGCGAACTTTCGGATAACCGAGCTCCTTCAGGACGCGTTGTTGAATTTCAAATCCGCCGCCGGCGTCAAAATATTGTTGGTCCACGCCGCCGTTTGTAAACAGCGAATAGATTGCTTGATCATCGTTGCTATATTTCAGACGGTTCATGTTTTCGCTAAAAATTTTCTTCAGGTTAGGAGCATGCTCTTCAATCAATGGGGCCATGTCAACAATCAGTCCGGCATCGACCAGCTTGCTCAGTTCGCCTTTCGCAAAAATCAGATCCGGCACATCGCCGCTCGCCGCCATCAGGGCAATTTTATTCTCGCCGCCGCCGGCGCCTACGTCAAACTCGGCTTCGATGGTAACGCCGGTCTTCTCGGTAATGACTTTGCCCACATCGTCCTGCATGTTGTTCCAGTTCGGGCTAGCGTCAGCGCCGAAGAAGGTAAAGGTAATTGGGCTTGTATCTGCTCCCGCTTCTGCATTAGTGCCTGCGTTTCCGGTGTTGCCTGCATTTCCGTTATTGGCTGCATTGTTTCCGTTACTTCCGCAACCCGCTACCAACATCGTACTCGCGAGCAAAATGGCTGCAAAAGCTTTAGGGCTTCTCCATTTCATTTCTACTTTCCCCCTCGTAGTCTTGATAAAACGTATATTGTATAACAGGCTTCGCCTGCTGATACCGAGACCTGCTTCCCTTCCGCCCGGCGTTCCGGAGCGAGAAAGGGCTTTCATCATTGGCTGTTAAAAAATTGACATCCGATTAAGGCCGCCCCGCCGCCTCATCATCCACGGCGGAGCGAAGTCGAAGGCGCCACCGTCGTTAAGCTTTTACGGCGCCCAGCGTCATCCCGTCTACGAAATAGCGCTGCAAGAAAGGATAAACTAGCAAAATCGGTACCGTTACGACGATCGTGATCGCCATTTTGATGGACTCCGGCGATACCTGGGCCATCTGATTGGCCATATCGTTGGCATTGACCATTCTTGCGCCTTGGTTCGTGCTCTGCAGGATTTTCATCAGCTCGTATTGCAAGGTGGTCAAATGCGCTTTGTTCCCGTTATAAAGATAGGTGTCGAACCAGGCGTTCCACTGGCCTACCGCCAGGAACAAGGAGATCGTCGCCAGAACGGGCTTGCAGAGCGGCAGGATGACTTTGTAATAAATCTTAAAGTCGTTGGCCCCGTCCAGCTTGGCGGATTCCTGCAGCGCATACGGCAATCCGTCGATAAAGGAACGGATGATGAAAACGTTATACGCGCTGACAATCCCCGGCAGGATGTAAATCCAGAACGTGCCGATCAAATCCATATGGCGCATCAGCATGTAAGTTGGAACCAAACCGCCGGTGAAGTACATCGTGAGCGCCAGGAACGTGGACACGAACTTCCGGGATTTGAAATCGGGCCGACTTAGCGTATAAGCCAGCATCGAGGCGCTGATCAACCCGAGCAATGTTCCGAGTACCGTCCGGAAAATAGTAATCTTGAAGCCCGTAATCAGGCTGGAGTAGTTGAAGATCGTCTTATAGTTCTCCCAGGTGAATTCCCGCGGCCAGAGGTAAATCCCGCCTCGAACCGTGTCCGTGGAATCGTTTAAGGAGATCGCCAGCACGTTCAGGAAAGGGTACAACGTGATGATCAAAATAACGCTCATGAGAATGATATTGCAGATATTGAAGATTTTATCGCCTCGCGTGTCGTTAAAGGCTTTGCTTGAACTTGCCATCGTCGTCTCCCCCTCCTTACATGATGCTTTCTTTGGTTGTTTTCTTCATGATCCCGTTGGCGGTGAGCAGCAGGATAATGCTGACCACGGAAGTGAACATACTGATCGCCGTGCCGTACGAGAAGCGGCTGATATTGATCCCGTAGTTCAGCGCATACATGTCCAGCACTTCGGAATAGTCGGTAAGCAGCGAGTTGCTGAGCTGGAACTGTTTTTCAAACCCGATGCTGATCAAATGACCGATCGACATGATCAGCAGCACCGAAATCGTCGTCCGAATACCCGGAAGCGTAATATTCCAGATTTGCCGGAAGCGTCCGGCCCCATCGACCTTAGCCGCCTCGTAAAGCTCTTTATCGATACCGGTGATGGCCGCTAAATAAATGATGGCGTTCCAGCCGGTTTCTTTCCAGACATCGGAAGCGGTTACAATCCCCCAAAACCATTTCCCTTGGGCCATGAATTGAATCGGCTCGTTGATGATGTGCAGGGATATCAAAACCTCGTTGACGATCCCGCCGTCGATCGAGAGCATTTTTGTAATGATCCCCCCCACGACAACCCAGGAAACAAAGTGCGGCAGGTAGGAGACCGTTTGCACCGTCCGCTTGAAGTATTTGCCGCGCAGCTCGTTCAGGAGCACCGCAAAGGTAATCGGGACCACGAATCCTGCGATCAGGCCCATTAAGCTCATGGCCAGCGTATTGCGGAGTACCAGGTAGAACCGTTCATCCTGGAACAGGTCCACGAAGTTCTTAAATCCTACCCATTCCTGCTCGGAAAAGGATTTCGCCGGCTTATATTTTTGGAAAGCCATCGTCCATCCCCAAACCGGCAAATAGTTGAATACAAACAACCAGATGACGAATGGTATGGACATTAAGTACAAGTACTTTTGCTTTAAGATGCTCCGCCAGATACCGTTCTTCCGCTTCTTCGGCGGCGTAGGGGTTGCGCTTACATTTCTGGTTTCAGGCTGAGTTGACAGCGTTTCCATCTCTTTTCTCCCCCCTTGTCTGCTATAGCTTTATGATAAGGCAAGGGGGGCCTGCGAAATACCCGAGAGATTTCGAACAAAACCATATAAAAATTAGAGATTCACTCCAACGGAATCGTAAAGGTAAATTCTGTGCCGATTCCGTATTCACTGACGATGCACAAGCCATGCTCTTCCCCATAGGACAAGACCAGTCTTTGATGGACGTTGCGCAGTCCGATCCGCTTCTGCTCCGGCTCTTTAGTGCCCGATATAAAGCTCGTCACCTCACGAAGGCGTTCCGGCGTCATGCCCATCCCATTATCACGCACCGTAACCCGAACCCGGTCCTCGTCCCTTTCGATGTTCACTTCGACATGCACGCCCTCTTCCTTATCCTCTACCCCGTGGACGACGGCATTCTCCACCAGCGGCTGAATGATCAGCGGTGGTACCCGAATGATATTGGCTTCTGGATCAATCGATAGGGTATAACTTAACCGTTCCTCATAACGAAACTTCTGGATCTCCAGATAAGAGCGAACCATTTCCAATTCTTCCTTCAGCGGAATGCTCTCCCGCCCGACTTCCAGGTTCTTGCGCATCATCTTGCCGAGCAGCCGGACCACGTTGGCGATCTCCTTATCTCCCTTCATATGGGCATTCATCCGGATGGACTCCAGCGCATTGAACAGAAAATGCGGATTAATCTGGCTGGCCATCATCTTTAGCTTGATCTCCCGCTGAGCCAGCTCCAGCGCATTGTTTTGTTCGGTTTTCTCCACAACCTGATCCATGAGCCGGCGGATGCTGTCCACCATATAGTTAAACTGCCGTGACAGCTGTCCGATTTCGTCGTTGCCGTCGATTCGCGACACAACATGGAAATCCCCCAGAGCCAGACGATTCAAATGGCGGCTCAGCCGCAGCATTCGCTTCGTGGTCAGGAATGAAACAATATACACGAAGATCAGTGCGATCAGCAATACGAGGATAATAATAAAAAGTCCCATTAGGCTTACGGTATTCGCGTCCTTAACAATCGGCTCTGTCGCAAACACGGAAATGAACTTCAATCCGTTCATGCTGGATTCCGGCGTCAAGGTGTCGATCACGAGATAGGACGGAACGCCTTGGATCGTTACTTTAAATGTCCCTTTTTGCTGCGTCCGTAAATCGATGCCGTAATCAAGGTCTTCCAGTGTCTTGCCGACGTACGACGGATTCTTAGCGGCGACAACATAACCCAAATCATCGGTGATCATCGTCTCAAAAGGCTCCTGTTGCAGCATCCGGTTGAGTTCCTCTTGGTTCATGATGACCATGAGTACCCCGCTCTTCCTAGTACCTTCAAAGGAAATTTGCCGAACCAGGCTTAGCCGCTTCACCGGGACTTCCTGATTGTCGTTGATGTAGAACCACCCGATATCTTTGCTCTTCATCGCCTGCTTATACCAGTACATGCCCGCGATCTCCTCGTTCACCGGGACTAATTCCAAGTTGTTGATTAAGGTTGGGTTGTCGTAATAAAAACGGATCCCCGAAACCTCGCGATAGGTCCTGTCATAATTGCGGAAATCTTTATACTCAAGGTAGGCCTTGGTCAGCTCCAGCACACTGGGATAACGGGTGTTTACCATCTTCTCCAGCTTGTTATCTAGCATAAAATAATCGGAGATATCAGTAGGTACGCGGAGCATCGTGGCGGTCCGCGTCTTCACCTTCTCAACGTTGTTCGTAGTTTGCGCGATCGCCCGCTCCATCGCTTGATCGCGGAAGTAAGCGGTTACAGCTACCCCGACGATCAGGACGGGAATCATGACCACGACGATATAGGAAATGAGCAGCTTATGCTTCAGTCTCAGGTTATTGGTGATGCGAATCAGTTTACTTATCAATCGGATCACCTCTCACATAAATGGAAATATCCCCTTCTTTAAGGGGAAAAGGGGATATTTCGGCATTCCCTGGACGCTTGTTTCTTGCGCCAGGGATGCCTGTCACATATTAAATTACCCAGCCGATATGGTTATGGTCCAGGACCAATTATTTCAAGGTGATTTGCAGTTCGGTTTTGCCGCTGAAGGAAGCCACTTCCACCGCGCCGTTACTTGCAAGTACCGCGCCTTGCACCGCGGCCGCTTCGCCCATGCTATGCAACGTGACGAAGAACGATTTGCCGGCGCCTTCGGCCGTCACTTTCACGAGTTTTCCGCTGCGAACGACCGTAACGTTAAGCTCGGCATCGCCTTTCGCATTACGAACCGTACGGGATACCGTTGCTCCATCCTCGATGGCGTACATGCCCAGTTCCACGCTGTCCGCATAATCATAATCCGGACGAACATCATTTGCGCCCGTCGCCAGAATCGAGTTCGGGCGAACGAACAGCGGCAGACTGAAGAAATCATATTTCTCTTTGCGCCATTTGCCGCCTTCTACCGTCTGTCCGGACAGCAAGTGGGTCCATTGGCCTTCCGGCAGGTAATAAGAAACGTCGCCCTGTTCGCTGAATACCGGCGCGACAAGCAGCGAGTCACCCAGCATATATTGACGGTCTAGCGTATCGCAAGCCGGATCCTGCGGGAATTCGAGGAACATCGCCCGCATCGTCGGTACCCCCTGTTGCGTCGCTTGCACCGCGATGTCGAACATATACGGCATCAACCGGCATTTCAGCTTGGTGAAGAACCGGGTTACGTCCACGGCTTCGTCGTCGTAAGCCCAAGGTACGCGGTACGAGCTGCTTCCATGCAAGCGGCTATGGCTTGACAGCAAACCGAAGGCCAGCCAGCGTTTGAACACATGCACCGGCGCTGTATTCTCGAACCCGCCGATATCGTGGCTCCAGAAGCCGAAGCCGGCGAGACCGAGCGACAAGCCGCCGCGAAGGCTTTCCGCCATCGATTCATAATCGGCGTAGCAATCGCCGCCCCAATGGACCGGGAACTTCTGCCCGCCAACAGTTGCGGAACGGGCGAACAAGGCGGCTTCATTTTTGCCCAGCTTCTCTTCGAGCACTTCAAAGACAACTTTATTGTACAGATACGTGTAGTAGTTGTGCATTTTCACAGGATCGGAGCCGTCGTGGTACACGACATCCGTCGGAATCCGTTCGCCGAAGTCGGTTTTGAAGCAATCGACGCCCATGTCGACCAATTCGCGCAAGTATCCCGCAAACCATTCGCAAGCTTCCGGATTCGTGAAATCTACGAGCGCCATACCCGGCTGCCATAAGTTCCACTGCCAAACATCGCCGTTCGCTTTTTTCACCAGATAACCGTTTTTCTTGCCTTCTTCAAACAAACGGGAGCGTTGGCCGATATACGGGTTAATCCATACGCAGATTTTCAGGCCTTTTTCCTTCAGGCGTTTCAGCATACCTACCGGATCCGGGAATACGCTCTCGTCCCATTTAAAATCCGTCCAGTGGAATTCGCGCATCCAGAAGCAGTCGAAGTGGAACACGTGCAGCGGTAAGTCGCGTTCGGCCATGCCGTCCACGAAGGAATTCACCGTAGCTTCATCATAATCGGTCGTAAAAGAGGTCGTCAGCCACAGACCAAAACTCCAGGCCGGCGGCAGCGATGGTTTGCCGGTCAAATCGGTATATTTGTTCAGCACGTCCTTCGGCTCCGGACCATCGATCACGAAATATTCCAGCGATTCTCCGGGAACGCTGAATTGCACTTTTTTCACCTTTTCTGATGCGACTTCAAATGAAACCGCACCTGGGTCGTTAACCAATACGCCATACCCTTTATTGGTGACGTAAAAAGGAATGTTCTTGTAGGACTGCTCGGAACTTGTACCGCCGTCCTTGTTCCAGATATCGACGATTTGTCCGTTCTTGAGGAACGAGGTGAAACGTTCACCTAGGCCGTATACCCATTCGCCGACGCGCAGGTCTAGCTCTTCACGCATATAGGTGTTTCCGCCTGTTTCGGTTATGTGCGCCATCGATTTGAAACCGCTGCCGGTAATCCGCTCGCTGCCGCGATAGAAATCGACGGACCATTGCGGGCCCTTATTAATGCGGACGCTCAGGCTGCCGCTCTTCAGCTCAGCGTATTGTTCGTTTTCGGTGATTTCGGCATGCTCGCCGCCCTTCGCCAATTCAAAATGCGGACCATGGTCGACCGTCCCGGCGAAATGGATCAGCTTTACGCCAATCACACCTGGTAGTGGGGAGTGGAACTGCATTGTCAGTAATGTCGTATTAATCATGTCGCCGCGGCCGCGGATCGGTGTTGTCGATGCGGAGGCGATCAAGGTATGGTCTTGAACCTGGAAATCATAGGCCTGCACCGCGGTGGAGAGCGTAAATTCGTCGCGAATCAGCCAGTTGCCATCAGTAAACTTCATATAGGAAAACCCGCCTTTCGTCACATTGTTTTTCGGATGAAAACGTTCTATACTTGCATTATACTGATATTGTGAAATCTAAACTAACACTATCAAGTGAAAATATAACACTATTTTGACGAGGTGAAAAAATGGATCAAGCGCTTCGCCGCTCCCTGAAGGAGAGCAAAAGTCACGGCAATGAACGGCTGCCGTTCGGCACTTATTGGTACCGCTACGGCCCTGGAGAACACGTCATCGACTGCCATTGGCATGACGAGGCGGAGTTCTTCTACTGTCTCGAAGGAGAAACGCTGTTTCAAGTCGATACCGATTACTTCTCGGTACGAGCCGGGGAAGCGGTGTTTATCGACGGCGGCGATATTCATGCCGCGCATGCGCACGGCGAACAGGGCTGCGCATTCTTCACCCTCGTCTTCGATACGCAACTTCTGGCCAGCGCCCATTATGACGCGGTTCAGGAGAACCTTGTGCTGCCGCTGCAAGAACGAAAGGCGACGTTCCCCCGTCATATTCGGCGTGAGGAAGCGGCAAGCCTCGCCTTGCTGGAGCATATCGTAGCCATGATGCGCAACTGCAGCACCGAATCACCCGGCTTTGAAGGCGCCGTCAAAGGACATCTTTACTTGATGCTGGCGGAGACCGCCGCAACGGGCCGGGCTGTTAATCGCTCCATTGGCAACAGCCGCAGCGAATCGTCCAAGATCGACCGGCTGAAAAAGGTCATTCAGCATATCCAGCAGAATTACGGCCATCCGATCCGGTTAGCGGAGCTGGCGGCACTGATCCCGATGAGCGAAGGCCAATTCTGCCGCTTCTTCAAGTCGATGACCCGGCAGACGCCGATGGACTACATCAATTCGTACCGGATCCGCCAGGCCGCCGAGCTGCTCCGCGAGCCGGAGCGCAAAATCTCCGATATCGCGCTGGAAGTCGGTTTTGACAACATCAGCTACTTTATCCGTGTCTTCCGCAAGACGATGAACTGCTCACCTTCGGAATTCCGCAAGCGGTTGCTGGCGCCGGTAGGGGTTTAGCGCCCACCCCATCATTACGAAAAATTAGCTGGAGCTATTTCCAGCTAATTTTTCGTTTTGTTATAGTTTGGCTCAAAAGAACGGAGGAAATCCGGTAGCAAGGTACGTGATCAAATGTCATACAGTCGGAACCAGCTGATTTGCACTTCTCCTTGCAAATGCAGGTATACATCATGCCGGCCCGACAAACCTGTCGCGGCTTCAGCAGTTACCGTCGTCCAGGCTTGACGCCCGCCGGTAGGCAAGAGCTTGCAGCTTACTACAGCCTCGCCGTCCGGGGAATCGAGCGCCACGGCGATTTCGCCGCCCTTCAAGTTCCCCGATACCCGCGCTTCAAAGCGAAATGTTCCTTCGTTTAACTCGACATCGCGGAAAGCAATCCATCCTCGCTCGGACTTTAACCGGATGCTTTCACCGCCTTCACGGCATTCATCCAGGAAGACCTGCTCGTAATCGTCATAGTTCACCGCACGCACCGGTTCACGCAGTGAACGCGGCGGTATAGTTACGCCTTCCACTTGAAGCGTAGCCGTGAGGGCTATGACCTCCGAGGAAGGTCCAACCATCATCGTATATTCTCCCGACTCCACACAATAGCGATCCCGGGTCACATCCCAGAAGGCCAACTCTTCCGCCTTCAGCGTAAACGTAACTTGCTTCGTTTCTCCCGGCTGAAGATGTAGGCGAGTAAAGCCCTTCAACGTTTTCAGCGGGCGCGGCACTCGAGACTGCCCGATTCGCACATAAAGCTGCGGCACTTCATCCCCGGCCATTTTACCGGCATTATGCACATCAAACGAAATTTGAACCTGGCCGTCTTGGTTTACCTTCGTCCGATCCAGCGTAAGTCCGCTATACTCAAACGTCGTATAACTAAGCCCATGTCCAAATGGGTATAGGACCTTTCCGTCAAAATATTGATAAGTCCGTTTGCCCTTAATAATGTCGTAATCCTTCAATTCCGGTAGCTGGTTCACCGATTGGTACCAGGTCATATTAAGGCGTCCCGCCGGATTATAGTCGCCGAACAGCACGTCGGTCACGGCATGGCCCAGCTCTTGGGCAGCGTGGGAGGTAAACAAAATCGACGGCACATGCTCGTTCTCCCAATTGACTGCAAACGGATAGCTGCCGACAATGACGACCACTGTATTCGGATTCGCTGCGCGTATCGCTTGAATCAGCGCTTGCTGCGTCGGAGGCAGCACAATGTCAGCGCGGTCAATCGTTTCCTTCGCATTAATGAACGGGTTGTTGCCCACGACAACAATCGCCGTCTCCGCCGATTTGGCCGCATTCACAGCCTTCTCCATCCCATTCTCTACGATTTCCACAATCCACTGTTCCCCTGGCAAGCGGCTATCGACCTTAATGGCATTATCAAAAACGTTCTCGCCAACTGCGATCAGCCCGCCGCGCTCGTTCAGAACGATAGGCCGTCCGTTCCACGCCTTCATCTCGACCTTGCCGCTTGAAGCCACGCTAAAGTCGAACACTTCCTTCACGAACCAGCCGCCGGCTTCGTTTGCCGTCGCTGTCAGCAACCCCGAATCGGTCTCGGTTACAAACTTGCCGGTATCCACCGAACGCAATGTGCTCGAACCCCAGCCCCAATCGCCCCGTTCGAATACCGCCGCATCGGCCGCGTTTTCGCCGGTTGCCGCCAGAGCCGATACGGCTCCTTCACCGGACATGATCCGGACATATTTGCCGGTCGCTGCGGAGCGCAAGCGAATCCGATCCAGACCCGTTCCAAAGAATACGGGACGCTCGCCCATTTTCTCCTTCAAGCCCTGCAGCGGAGTTACGCGGTAAGGCGGCGTGCCGCTGTACCAGTCCGTAATCGCTTCATCGGCCAGCGGCCCGACAACGGCCAACGAACCTAAAGTATGCGGCAAGGGCAGCAAGCCTTCATTCTTTAGAAGCACGATCGATTCGCGGGCGGCGGTCAACGATAGAGCCGCATGCTCCGGTGCGCACAATTTGTGCTCCGGTACACGGCTGTACGGGTTCCGCTCCTCCGGATCGAATTCGCCTAGACGGAATCGAACGCGGAAGGCGTTGCGAAGCGCGTGGTCCAGGTCCGACTCGGCGAGCAAGCCTTGCTCCAGCGCATCCCGCAGCGCCTGGAACATGATCGGCTGATCATCCGTCATACTGTCGATGCCCGCTTTAATGCTTCCAGCCACCGCTTCTGCGTAAGATTCCACGTAGCGGTGATCCATCACCGTCCCTATCACATCGCCGGCATCGCCAACGACAAATCCGTCCATCTCCCATTCGCCTTTGACGATGTCGTTTACTTCGTTGTTGAGGTTACATGGCGTACCGTTAATCCCGTTGTAAGCCGTCATCATCGAACCAGCCCGGCCTTCCCGGAATGTACGCTCAAACGCTTTCAAGTAATACTCTCGCTTATTCCGAGGATCAATGCTCACCGAATCGCTGCCCCGGTCAACTTCATTGTTGTTCCCGTAGAAATGCTTCAACGTAGCTACGGCCTTGTAATAAAACGGGTGGTCCCCTTGCAGCCCTTTCACCAACTCGGTCGTCAACGCTCCCGTGAGGTGGGGATCTTCGCCATAGGCCTCCTCCGTCCGGCCCCAGCGCGGGTCGCGCTCCATATCAACGGTCGGCGCCCAGATCGTTAAGCCGTTTACTGCCGGGTTCCGTTGAAAATACACACGCGCCTCATCCCCGATCACAGAACCGATTTGACGCATTAACTCAGGATTCCAGGTACAGGCCAGACCTGTATTTTGTGGAAAAGACGTCGCTTCTCCCAGCCAAGCTACGCCATGCGCGCCTTCCGTGCCGTGTTTGTATGGTTTGACGCCGAGCCGTGGCACTTCGGTTTGAAACTGGCACATCAGCTCGACTTTCTCCTCCAGGGTGAATCGGGAGATCAAGTCATCCACCCGCTTCGCCAGCGGCAATTCAGGGTTTTGATAGGGATATGGGTACGTTTTGTTCGTCATACGATTACCTCGCTTCCATCCTCTATAATTTCGTTGTAAGCGCTTAATAATTAAGTCCTGCTTGTTCCTGCGTGGGTTCGCCAATCTTATCATAGCCCGCCGCTTTTGGTTGCGATACACGGAAGATTAGCGATGTTTTCATATAAAAATATCGCATCGGCGGCGCAACCCCACAGGGTACTCCGCCCCCTTCCCTCGGCGATTATCCCTTTCATTCAGGAATAGGGTTCGATCACATACCGCCAGCTAACCGCACGCCAACAAACCCGTACATTCCAGCAGCGGCTTAATCAACTGCTGGAACATACGGGCTGCTAAGGCGAACAAGAAGGGAAGCATTTCAGTTTCTCTTTCTCCACTCCCTGATGCAACGGGATAATCGTCACAAGAGAGCGGATGGCATACATCCCCCCACCCCCCCGGAGAAGATTCAAGCATGGTTGGACTGCTTTCGGTAAGCAGAAGGAGATGTGCCGACGTACTTGCGGAATTTGCTATGAAAGTAATCCACGTTCGTGTATCCGACCTTTTCGGCCACTTGGTACACCTTCAAGCCTTCTTCCAGGTAACTTTTCGCTTTCTCAATCCGCACTTTATCAAGATACGTATTGAAATATTCGCCTGTCGTATTCTTGAACAACTTACCTAGATAAGCGCTGTTATAGTTAAAAATGCCGGACAACGTCTCCAATTTAAGGTTATCGCTGTAATTCCGATGAATGAGGTCTAGCATAATTTTGACTTCGCGGTGTTTCCCGTCTTCGCCAAGCTGATTCATAATCTGCTGCAGCAGGCCCTCCGCCTGCCCATTTAATTCCATAATTGAATAGGCTTTTTGTATCTTGGAGAAACCGTCGGAGAACTCCTTCCCGCGGCTTTGCAGCTCAGGCGACTGCTTCAGTGCCTTGCTGTAGATCGTCGTCAACAGCTCTACGTAACGGTTCTTGATTTCATTCTCCATCGCGCCTTCGGACATATAAGCTTCGCCTAGTTGGCGAAGTAAAGACTTCACGACATCCCGATTGCCGATGTCTACCGCGTAAAAGAGCTGTTCACCCAGTTCTTCGGTCGAATGCCCTGGCTCCGCAGCCATTCCGGACCGCAAGTCTTCCGGAGTCAAGATCGTTCCCTGATCCAGACAAAAATGATGCCGAACGAGCTCGCACGCCGTCCGATAGGATCCCCGAATCTCCGTCAAGCAACCGACCTTCTCGCCTAGCGCCACGGAGAAACGGATCCCCGTGCCGGCCAGTTCAGCCGCCAGCTCGCGGTAAATGCCTCCGAGTTCAACCGATAGAAGCGGCTCCTTGATCAGAACTCCCAGCTTCGCATGAATCGCGAACACCCAACCCCGGCCGGGTTCCTCAAACAAACGAACCAGCGCTTTACGGACGAGCGCATTGCTTTGGGCATCGGTGTCCCCTTCGATTTTCGCCGTAAGTAGCAGGACTTGAAACACCTTGCCACTGATGCCAACCTCACCAGCTCGCTCGCATAGCGGGGCAGGATCATCGTCTTCTTCACCGGTCAGCACGGACTGAATCAGGGACTCACGGTTCCACTCCGTCGTGACATGCTTCCACTGCTGGGAAGCCTTCTCCTCATCAATCGTCAGCTTGATTTTCCATAGATAATCCTTCAGTTCATCCTCATCCACCGGCTTAAGCAAATAACCATCCGCCCGCTGAGTCATCGCCTTCTTGGCGTAACTAAAATCCGCATACCCGCTAAGAATCAAAATATGCAGGAGCGGGTCCTGCATACGGAGCTTTTCAATCAATTGCAGCCCGTCCATCCCCGGCATACGAATGTCGGCCACCACCAGGTCAGGACGGTATCGCTGATATTTATCCAGTGCTTCGTTCCCGTTCGCCGCCGTATCCACAACTTCGTAGCCACAAGCTTCCCAATCGATGAACGTACGTAGGCCTTCTCTGAGCTTGGGTTCGTCGTCAACAATAAGCACTTTAATCATTAGGCATTCCTCCGACCGGAAAAAATTTCGTTCTTCCAGCTAGTAAGAGTAATAAAGCGTTTACAATTTATTATATTTCAATTTTTGCTTAATTCACAAACATTATTCTGTTGATTTATTGCACTATTTTGATGCATAGAAACAAAAAACTGCCCCACCCCATCCTTTGATGAGTGCAGAGCAGCCTGCCTGAACCGTGCAAACCCGCGGCTAGTCACGGGTTCAACCGTCTCGGCCTATTTTCCCCGCAGGGGATGAGTCCGGTACCGGCACACCGAAATTCGGCGTACCGTCTTCGTTCCATTCCAGAAATTGTGCCCGCGTATGACGGTTCGGGTCGTACAGCGGATCGCCGATGATCTCTTTGTAATTACGGGCATGATAGACCAATACGTCCTGCCCGTCTTCCGAGACGGTAAAACTATTATGACCCGGTCCGAACTGTCCGGCAGACTCATTGGTGGCGAACACCGGGACCGGCGATTTCGTCCAGGATCCGGAGTCGAGCAAATTCGCAGATGCATCGGCGGAGAGCAAACCCATACAATAATGATGGTTCGTGGCACTGGCCGAATAGCTGATGAAAATACGCCCGTTTCGTTTCAGCACCGCAGGTCCTTCGTTTACTTTGAAGCCGATCGTTTCCCAATCGTATTCCGGCGTGGAGATCATCACCTGCTCTCCGGTTAAAGTCCATGGATTACTCATCCGGGAGATATAGAGATTAGAGTTACCTTCGATCTTCGGGTCCTTCTGTGCCCAAACGTAATAACGTTCTCCCTGATGCTCGAACGTCGTTGCATCCAGCGCGAACGACTCCCAGCGCGTGCGGACCTGCCCTTTCTCTTCCCATTCGCCTTCGAGCGGATTGGCAGAAGCGTTATCCAGTACGTACATTCGATGATCAAACAAACCATCATTCGTTTCGGTCGTCCGCGCTGCGGCAAAATAGATATACCATTTTCCATCGATAAAATGGATTTCCGGCGCCCAGATGTTGGCGCTCAGCGGGCCAGATTCATATTTGCGCCAGGCCACGGCCGGCTTGGCATCGCCCAATCCTTGCAGTGTCTTTGACCGACGGACTTCGATCCGGTCGTATTCGGGAACCGAAGCGGTAAAGTAATAATACCCGTCTTGATGCTTGTAAACCCATGGATCTGCCCGCTGCTCCACGATCGGATTCATGTACTCCTGCTTGTGACTCATCTCGGTTTCTCCTTCTCCCTCTGTGATTTAGTTCTGTTCCGGCCTTCTTCTCAGGCGTTATTTCCGTTCTATCCTTTGACCGCTCCTGCCGTCATCCCGTCGATAAAGTATTTCTGAAAACCAATAAACAAAATGAAGATCGGAATGATGGAGAAAAACGAACCCACGATTAGCAAATCATAGTTATTGCCGTAAGGGGTCAGCAATGTTTTGAGACCGATCGGCAACGTATATTTGTTCGCGTCGCTCAAGACCATAAACGGCCACAGGAAGTTGTTCCAGCTATTCATACCGTTGAGGATCGCCATTGCGGCAAAAGAAGGCTTCATCACCGGCAAGATAATCCGCACGTAGATCCCGTACTCGCTTGCTCCGTCAACGCGGCCGGCGGCGATAATTTCCCGGGGAATTCCCCTCAGATATTGTCTGAAGAAGAAGATCGTCGCCGCGCTGGCAATCCCCGGTAGAATGATGGCCGAATAGGAGTTCATCAGCCCGATATCGTACGTTAAGGTATACAGCGGCAGCAGCAGGATCTCGAACGGAACCATCATGATTAGCAGCACGCAAACGAACAGGACGTTTTTCCCCTTAAACTCATAAGCCGAAAATCCATACGCCACCGTAGCGCTGACCAATAGGGTCAATACCACTTGCAGGACAGTTAACAGCAATGAATTAAAAAACCACATAAAATAAGAATGATTACCTGTAAACAGGTAAACAAAGTTATCAAAGCTCATAGCAGGTAGATCAAACCGTAAATTGAGCCCGTACCGAATTAAATCCTCACCTGGCTTAAATGAAGCCAGCGTCACGGCGTAAAACGGCAGGAGAATCAGCACGCACAAGAAGGCAAAAAACACAAACAGGACGATTTTGATCGGCAAGCCGCGGGTTGAATTCGTCATGCTTCCTCCTCCTTCTTAAACATGCCGGTAAGGGCCAGCTGTGTCAGGTTAATGACCATCGTAATGACGAGAAGCACGATACCGACGGCAGCCGCATACCCCAAGTTGTTCTTCTCGATTCCTTGGCGGTACAAATAGCCGACGATCGTCAGCCCGATGTTCTTCGGAGAATTGTTGCCGTTCCAGAGCATCATGCTCTCGATGAACATCGCCAGGCCGGCATAAATGCTAATCGTTAATACATAAATGGTCGTTGGCTTCAACAGCGGCATGGTGATCTTCATAAATCGCTGAAAAGGAGAGGCACCGTCAATCGAAGCGGCCTCGTAATATTCGTCGGGGATATTCTTAAGCCCAGATAAGAAATAAAGCATGTTCACCCCGGTCCATCTCCAGGTCGCCAAAGCCAATAAGGCAATAAAACCGGTGGTTTGACCCTTCAGGAATTTGATCGGCTCCACGCCAAACAACCCAAGGAAACTATTGATCAACGAACCTTCCATTTCCCCGAACATCAGTCGGAAAATGGTCCCCGCCACCACGACCGAGGTCAAGGCCGGGAAGAAAAACGAGGATTTGAAAAACTCCCTGGCCCACATGAACTTGTTGTTGATCAATACGGCAAACAGCATCGGAAACGGAATCAGGATCACTAATGTTAAGACCATGTAGATGGCGCTGTTCACAACCGCTTTAAGGAAAATGCCGTCGCCCATTAATTTCTCGTAATTGTCCATTCCGATCCACGCCGCTTCCTGCCCCAAGGTGACCTTCTGGAAACTCATCCCGAAGGAGCTGGCCAGCGGATACACCCAGAAGATAAGGAACACGAGCACAAACGGAAAAATAAATACGTAAGGAGCCACCTTTTGTGAGTAAAGGAATTTTTTGACCATCGCCCTACCCCTTTTTTAAACCGAGCTACTCCGGATGGAGTAGCTCGCTGTTTATTTCTGCAGATTTGTGATTACTTCAATTCCTGCTCGATTTGCGCTTGCGCATCGTCCAAGGCTTGCTTAATATTTTTGCCGTCTTCAAAAATTTCGTTCAGCGTGACCGTACAAAGTACATTATTGATCGTCGGTGACGCCGAAGTCGATTTGATCAATTGAATTTCTTCCTTGATGTCGGCCAACACGTCAAAGGGGTTATTCGCGAAATATTGAACAAACTGGTTATCCGGGTTATGGGTGACATCCTTCATTTCCCAAACGCCCATGTTAACCGGATCAAAGCCTAGCGTGTTCCAGATCTCAATGTTGGCATCCTCCGACAATTTGGCAAAAGCCAGGAAATCCTTGGCGAGCTCAATGTCTTTCGCCGTTTTGGTCACGACCGTCCCGGTACCGCCGCCGCCGACCGAACGCGGCATGCCTTTCTCGATAACCGGGATCGGCGCGATAGCGATCTTACCGGACAGGTCCTTCATGTAGTTCGTGTATCTCGACATTTGCCACAGCGGCATGAAAGCGGTCGCATAGTTCCCCGCGTTAAACTCCCCGTACGCTTCCTCGGTATCTGGCTGCCCGCCGGCAATCGTGGCGATAACATTGTTGTCCTGCAGATCCTTCAGCAGGGTGAGTGCCTTCACCATCGCTTCGGAATTGACAACCGGATTCCCGGCGTCGTCCGTAAAGTCCGTCCCTTGCTGCGCCAGCAGTTGGGAAGCTTGCCAGGTTGCGCTCGTATCGGCGGTCCCCATGTATTTCCCGGTTTTTTCATAAACCTGAATTCCCGCTTTTTTGAAATCATCCCATGTTACGATGGTCTTGTAGTCTACCCCAGCCGCTTCCAAGATTTCCGTGTTGTAGAAAGCGACCGATGCGCCGACGTGAGTCGGTATGCCGTAATTTTTGCCGTCCTTGCTGTAAAGATCAATTCTCGATTTGACGATCGTGTCCCGGTACGGATCGATCACGTCGTTCAATTCGACCAGCTGCGGCGTCCCTGCTAAGAAGTCCGGGAATTTGCCCAGCTCGATATCGGCAATATCCGGCGCGCCAACGCCCGTCTGTACGGCAATCGATAATTTGTTGTGCATATCGTCGTAAGGCATCACGGTGACGTTCAGCTTAATTTGCCGATCTGGATTCGCAGCGTTCCATTTCTCTAACATCTTCTCAAAATGCTGTCCATGCAGTTCTACGAAGGTCCAATACGAAAGCTCTGTCGCACTTTCCCCAGCTCCGCCGTCTAACACGGAGGTCTCGCCTCCGGCTGTCGTTGACGCTTTGCCGCAGCCCCATAACCATGTGGCCATCGTTAAAATCAAGAGCACGATAAATCCTTTTTTCTTCATCCTTGACCCTCCCTGACAAAATAAAATCTACACACTCCATCTACAGTCTGTTTCTCTCACTTCTAGTCAACCCGTTGGTCACTCGATGACCCTAAGAAGCGCTCGCCTGTTGTGTATAGCTCATGTTGTCATCGTTCAATTGGGAGATAAATCGGCTTCTCTTTAGGAGAGCGATTCGTCAGTTTGACGGCTTACCTAAGCGGATCACGTTCCAAGAAGCTTTGGCTAATCGAGCTTTAACATAACCGCCATCGCAGGCTGCATTTCCTCCGGAATGGGGTTTAACTTCCTCCCGATCCGCCGTATTCACAGCTTTTAAATCCTCGTGTTCCAGAACGAGATGCTCGATCAAACGGTAACCTTCAAACCCGCGGATATCGCAGTCCAGTTCAAGGGCTTCCTCCAGATGACGGTTCACGGCAAAGATCGTCAGTGTCTCATCCGCTTCGTTATACACGACAGCGCTGTCCAAATAAGGGACATCAGTATAATCCTTGGCATCATATACCGGAGAGTGGACAACCGGTTGCAGCGAGACCCCCCGTCCGAAGACTGAGGTATGCATATAGGGGTAGAAAATCGTTTGCTTCCAAGACCGCCCGCCGTTCTCAGTCATGATCGGAGCGATGACATTAACCAATTGTGCCATGCAGGCCATCTTCACCCGATCGGCATGGCGCAGGAATGTGATCAACATGCTTCCGACCAGCAAGGCGTCCTCGAAGTTATAGACATCCTCAAGCTGCGGAGGAGCTACTCCCCATGGCTCAATTTGGGCATCAACGTCGTTGGAATGATACCATACGTTCCACTCGTCGAAGCTGAGGTACATCGTTTTCTTACTGCGTTTCTTCGCTTTGACATAATCGCAGGTTGCGATCACCGTTCGGATGAAATGGTCCATATCCATCGAACGGGCGAGGAAATTCGCGGAGTCGTTATCCCGGTTACCGTAGTATTGGTGCAGTGATATGTAGTCGGCAACCTCATAGGTATGATCCAGCGTCACCGATTCCCATTCGGGAAAGGACGGCATCGAGGAGCTGGAGCTCCCGCAGGACACAAGCTCGATATCGGGATCGACTAAACGCATCGCTTTTGCCGTCTCGTAGGCAAGCCGGCCGTATTCCTGCGGCGTCTTCTGACCGATCTGCCAAGGACCGTCCATCTCGTTGCCCAGACACCAGGTTTTGATCTTGTGCGGCTCGTCGTAACCGTGACTGCGGCGCAAATCACTCCAATAGCTGCCGCCCGGATGGTTGCAGTATTCCAGCAAATTACGGGCGGCGTCGACACCTCGAGTGCCGAGGTTCACCGCCATCATCACTTCCGAACCAACTTCCTTAGCCCAGCCGGCAAATTCATTTGTCCCAACCTCGTTGGGCTCGACGGTTCTCCAGGCGAGCTCCAGACGTTTGGGTCTCGCTTCGACCGGGCCTACCCCGTCCTCCCAGTTGTATCCGGATACGAAATTCCCGCCGGGATACCGGATGATCGGTACATTCAGCTGTTTGACCAGCTCCTTCACATCGTTTCGGAATCCCAGCTTGTCGGCTGCCGGATGCGAGGGTTCATAGATCCCCCCGTAAACGGCTCGACCCAGATGTTCAATGAAGGAGCCATAAATCCGTCGATCCACTTCGGCAATCTTAAAAGCTTTGTCTACGACCATCGTAGCTCGCAGTGCAGCTGATGACATGTTGACCACCTTCCGTTTAATAATTGCTAAACTATTTCGAATTTCCTTGAATGAATCCGTTTACAGGTATAAAATAACATACGAGAATAAGGTTGTAAATATATTTATATAAACTGTTTTATGTTTTTATAAAATTAATGAAATAAAAGATCCTTGTTTCCGTGAAAACGCTGAAAAATGACCTGAAATTTCAATAAAGTTATGAAATTTGGTTTAGTTTGTATTGAAATAAATCGCGCATTTATTACAAAATTAAACTATTTTTTGAACCGTATTTACATTTTTTGATTTGATGCTTTATTAAGCGACCGAGTTAGTTTATAATAATCTAAAATAAAACAATCCATTATTCTATTGGAAGAAGGTTCGATTATCCGATGATCTATATTAAGGATTTGATGAGCGGGATCGACATTTTTAAAGCGTTAAGCTCGGAGATCAGGATTCAAATCCTCGAATTGCTGGCCAAGAACCAAGCCTTAAACCTGAACGACCTGGCCACCAAGCTGGGCTTAAGCAACGGGGCTATTACGATGCACATCAAGAAGCTGGAGGAAAGCGGCCTGATCGAAATCAATACCTCGGTCGGCAAACACGGCATTCAGAAGATTTGTTATTTGAACAAAGACAAGTTGATGGTTGACCTGCGGAGCAAGGATGTCGACAATTTATATGAAGTGGAGATCCAGGTGGGTCACTACAGTAATTACCAGGTTGCACCCACTTGCGGGCTCGCGACGAAGGACAGCATCATCGGCGACTTCGACGACCCCCGTTACTTCGCCGATCCGCAGCGGATCGATTCGGAGATCATCTGGTTGTCCGAGGGCTTCCTGGAATACCGCATTCCGAACTACCTCAAGCCAAATCAGACGTTCCGGGAAATTCAATTTTCGATGGAGCTAGGCTCGGAGGCCCCCGGATATTGCGATAATTACCCGTCCGACATCTATTTCTATTTGAACGGCGTCGAAATCGGCTACTGGACGAGTCCGGGAGATTTT
The DNA here is from genome assembly GCF_023195895.1 of Paenibacillus mellifer. Lineage (GTDB taxonomy): Bacteria > Bacillota > Bacilli > Paenibacillales > Paenibacillaceae > Fontibacillus > Fontibacillus mellifer. Next base: position 120,615 of record NZ_JALPRK010000010.1, on the reverse strand, counting down.
GGCGACGCACGCGGCACGTTTAACCCGGATTGGTGGCCGCCGCATCTGAACCAATACGGGATGCTCAAACTGATCCGGATCAACAATGAGGGCAGCTTTATCGACGGATGCCGGATCTCTGACGTTACTCTGGAACAGATCAACCTTGATTACAAGAGCGAGTTGACGTTCCGTATCGCCGTCACCGACAAGCCGCTTAACAAACGAGGGTTGACCATCTTCGGTAGGAACTTCGGCAACTACAGCCAGGATCTGCTGGCCCGAGTACTGTATGATGTGAGAGAGGAATAACAAAAGAAGCAGCTTTTTCAGGCCGGATGGAGGCTTGAAGAGCTGCTTTTTTATGAGATACATGTTCTACATCGTTTGCCCGTTGTCGATCGTAAGGATTTGCCCGGTCAGGGAGGGCTGCTCCAGGACAGCGGCGATGAGTGCGGCAATTTCCTCCGGTGTGGAGATTCGGTCCAAGGGCAGATGACGAATGAGCGCGTGCATCTGCTCCTCTTTACCAGCCCACCAACGCGTGTCTACCGCCCCGGGGGCTACGCCAGTGACGCGAATGTCCGGCGCCAAGGCATGGGCCAGCGATTTCGTCAAACCATGGACGGCAGCCTTCGATACGGCATACGGAAGCGAAGAACCTTTCCCCGTAATCCCGGCGATGCTGCCGACGTTGACGATAGCTCCCTTGCCAGCCTTTAAATATGGCGCGGCCGCTCGCGCGCAGTTGAACATTCCTTTCACGTTGACTGCGAACAGATCGTCCCACGCCTCTTCCGTGACCGCCTCCAGATCGTCCATGGCGATATATCGGGTGATGCTCGCGTTATTGACGAGGAAATCGATCGTCCCAAATCGCTTTACGATTTGCTCGACCATGGCGACGACCTCGGTATTTCGGGCGACATCAGCCTGCATGGCTACGGCCCGACCGCCGAATTGCTGAATAGCCTGTACGGTCTCCTCGGCCTCCCTCGCCGAACGGGAATAGTTGACCGCGACGATGGCCCCGCGTTCAGCCAGCAGTATGGCCGTAGCCCGGCCGATCCCCGTGCCTCCTCCGGTAACCAGAACAACCTTGTTCAGGTAACTCATGTTTACATCTCCTCCTTTATCAGACCCCCATGGAGGGATAAGCCGTCCCCATCAAGAAGGTTCTTAACAGCAGCAAACCTGTATATTTGTAATTACTCATGCAGCTCTTCCTCCCACGAGGTCATTCATGTCTGTATTGTAAGGGAGGTTTGTGATTATGTATAATGATTGGTAAAGATACTTGATATCACTACAGATGATACCTACAGCAAAGGAGGACCTCTGCTATGGAAAGCGCAGATTTGCGTATTTTTCAAGCCATCGCCCGGGACGGCTCCATCACGAAAGCCGCCGACCGACTGGGTTATGTCCAGTCCAATGTGACCGCCCGCATTAAACAGCTCGAATCGGAGCTGGGGACGGGGTTGTTTTACCGACATAACCGCGGGATGACCTTGACCTCCAGCGGCAAAATGCTGCTAGATTACGCCGACAAAATCATCGGCCTGCTGGACGAAGCAACGGCGGCGCTCTCCTACTCCGGCGAGCCTGCCGGCCCGCTGCTAATCGGCTCGACGCAAACAACCGCGGCCGTGCGCTTGCCCAAGCTGCTGAGTGAGTACTACGAAATGTATCCGAAGGTGGAATTGACGCTGACGACCGATCTCTCCAATCGACTGGCAGAGAAGGTGCTGCAATATGATCTGGACGTTGCCTTCGGCAATTTCCGGTACCTCCATGACGAGTTGGCCTCCATTCCCGTATTCAACGAGGAGGTGGTCGTCATCTCTCCGCCGAGCATTGACAATCTGGACGAAGCCCTGACGAAGCCAAGTCTGGTCTACAGCCGCGGCTGCACCTACCGTGAAATGCTGGAGGAGATGCAGCAGTCTCGCGGCCGAACTTACGTAGGACAAATGGAGTTTGGCACGCTGGAAGCCATCCTTGGCGGCGTATCGGCCGGCCTCGGCATCTCGCTGGTGCCGCGAATCGTCGCCGAGAAGCAGGCGCAGGACGGCGCCGTGGCGATCCATGAGGTTCCTGAAGCGATGCGTCACATGCAGACCGAACTCATCTACCGCAAAAACGCCCAACCAACCAGCGCGCTCCGCGCTTTAATTGATTTATTGGGCGTTTCATAACTTCGTCCGGCCGAGGAGATGAATAGCGGTAAAAAATGGCCTTATTTCCGACGGAACGCCCGTTTTCACCGGAATAAGGTGATGGATTACCGCTATTTCGCGCAAAAGCCGGCTGGACCTCCGTAATAGGGAGGTCCAGCCGGCTCATTTGCCGCGGCCGCGGCAGCCCGGCCGCGTCACGGTTCGCGCGCTAGGCCTGCTCCGCCTCGTTCAGCGCCCGCAGCAACGTGCGGCGGTCGCGCACGCAGTGGGCTTCGCGCAGGCTGCGCGCGAACAGCTCCTCGCCGACGCCCAGCTCGGCGAGGGTTGCCGGCCCGCCGGCCTTGCGCAGCAGGCCGCGGAGCTCGGCTTCGCCGGGCAGGACCCGCAGCCAGGCGCGGACCTGCTCCCCGTGCTCCCGGAGCGCCGCCGGATCGGCGCCCGGGAAGGCCCCTTCGCCCGCGGCGTGGTACGCGCGGGCGATCTCGGCGCAGGCAACGCCGACTTTGGCGCCGTGCAGCAGCGCCCGCCGGCCCAGGCGCAGGTATTCCATCTCCCAGTAATGGGAGAGATGGTGCTCGGCGCCCGAGGCCGGGTGCGACTGCCCGAACAGCAGCATGGCGATGCCCGATTCGATCAGCGCCGTCATCAAGGCGCGGATCCCTTCTTCCGTGCGCGCGCCAATCGCATCGGCGTGCGTCACGCAGCTCAAGAGCGCGCGCTCGGTGATCGCCGCCGCCTGTTCGTCATAAGGTTCCCCCGCCGTCAGACGGGAGAATCTCCAGTCGAACAGGCTGGTGTACTTGCCGAGCATATCGCCAAAGCCCGCGGCGACCAGCCGCTGCGGGGCCGCCATCAGAACGTCGAGGTCGGCGAAGATCGCTACCGGCGGCACGGCCGGCACCGTCTTCTTGACCCCGCGAATAATGAGCGGCGCACCCGCGGAGGTGAAGCCGTCCACGGACGGTGCCGTCGGCACCGACACGAACGGCTTGCCGGTCTTGTGGGCGGCAAAGCGGACGATGTCGTGAATCGTCCCGGAGCCCACCGCGATTAGCGCGTCCGTCTCCTCCGGGCGGATCTCCAGCAGCAGTTGGACAAGCGCGATCTCGTCAGCGACGACATCGCCCTGTGCGTCAGGCTGAATCAGGCAGACGCGCGTTTCGATGCCCTCGGCCACCAGCAAACCGCTCAGTTGCTCCCCCGCCGCCGCATACGTGTGATCGTCTGCCACCAGCAAGACATGCTCATAACCCTGTTCCCGCAAATAAGGAGCGATCTTCTGGATCGCACCCCGTTCTAGTTCAATCACCTTCAACTGCTCCAATACCCTATCTTGCAGCATGGTATCCCCTCCTTGGGCCATCCATCGACTCCTGCAGCTATTTGAAAACACCTACTAGTTCCTGTAACTTCCCGCAGTCTTTCGCAATAGGGCGACGGGCGAAGCCTTCGAGCCATCAGTAAACTACCCGCCAGCCCATCGGTTCGCCCATCCACCACTCCTACTCCGCCGCCTGTTTAATCCGCTTCAGCCGCTTCATCACATCGTTCTCCCCGCGGCCAAAATAGTCATGCAGCTGGCTGTACTCCTGATACAGCTTCTCGTACACTTCCACATGCGCCGGGATCGGCTTGAACGTTTCCTCCTTGACACGGGCCATCTTCTCTGCCGCGTCCAGGATCGAATCGTACCCGCCAGCCTCAGCACCCGCTGCAACGGCCGCAAACATCGCCGCGCCAAGGGCCGGCGTCTGCTTGGAATCCGCCACAAAAATCTCGCGGTTCGTCACATCCGCATAGATCTGCATTAACAGGCGGTTTTTCTGCGGCAATCCCCCGCAGGCATACAACGCGTCAACCCGCACGCCGTTTTGGTCAAAAGCATCCACAATTTTTCTCGTGCCAAAAGCCGTTGATTCCAACAGAGCTCGGTAAATCTCTTGCGGCTTGGTGAGCAACGTCATTCCCAAAATGAGACCGGTCAAATCCGTATCCACCAGCACAGACCGGTTACCGTTCCACCAATCCAACGCGAGCAAGCCGGTTTGTCCCGGTTGGTACGCGGCGGCTTCCCGCTCCAGCCACTGGTGCACGTTCAGGCCTTCCTTCTCCGCGGCCTCCTTCACGTACGCCGGCAACGCTTCTTCGACGTACCACTCAAAAATATCGCCCACGGCCGACTGCCCGGCTTCATAACCATACAAACCCGGAATGATTCCATCCTCAACCACGCCGCACATGCCTTCCACCTGTTTCTCTTCCGTCCCCAGCAGCATGTGGCAAATCGAGGTTCCCATCGCCATGACCAGCTTGCCCGGCGTAACAACGCCGACAGCCGGCACGGCCGCATGCGCGTCCACATTGCCCACCGCTACCGCGATGCCCGGCGTCAGTCCCATCATCTCGGCCATCTCCGGCAGAAGTCCGCCTGCGTTCGTCCCCAGCGGAATTACGTCACCGCGCAGCTTCGTATCCGTCAAATCCTCCAGCCGAGGATCCAACGCCTTAAAATATGCCTTGCTCGGGTATCCGTCCTGCTTATGCCAAATTGCTTTATAACCCGCCGTACAACTGTTGCGGACGATGTTGCCGGTCATTTGCGCAATGACCCAATCGGTCGCTTCCAGAAACAGATCCGTCTTCTCGTAAATCTCCGGCGCTTCATCGAGAATTTGCCATACCTTGGCCATCATCCATTCGGAGGAAATCTTCCCCCCATACCGCGGCAAAAACGCCTCTCCCCGCTCAGCGGCAATCGCGTTGATCTTGTCGGCTTCCGGCTGCGCCGCATGGTGCTTCCATAACTTCACCCAGCTATGTGGGTTATCGGTCAGCTCCGGATCGAAGCTAAGCGGCTGACCTTGGGCGTCCACCGGGAGCATCGTACAGGCGGTAAAATCGATCCCGATCCCGATCACATCCGCCGGATCAATTCCCGATTCCTTCAGCACGGCAGGCACGGAACGCCGCAGCACCTCAATATAGTCGCCGGGATGCTGCAACGCCCAATCATGCTCGAGCTTGATCCCGGAACCGGGCAGCCGCTCGTCGATGACATGATGCGGATACGGCGTGACATGGTCAGCGACCTCCAGGCCGTCCGACAAATCGACCAGCACCGCGCGTCCGGACTGGGTGCCGTAGTCGACGCCGATCGTGTATTTTTTTCCCATGCTCATAGTTATCCCTCCCCGTTATTTCTGCCCGTAATAGGCGTTCGCTCCGTGCTTCCGCAAAAAATGCCGATCCAACAGTGTCTGATCCATCGCCTGCGTATCCGGGTTGATCTGCAGCATACGGGCGGCGATCTTCGCCACCTCTTCCAACACCACCGCGTTATGGACGGCGTTATGAGCATCCTTGCCCCATACAAATGGAGCGTGCGAATGAACGAGCACCCCAGGCACCTGGTTCGGATCAAGGCCTAGCTCGGCAAACCGCTCCAGGATGACATTGCCTGTCTCCAGCTCGTAAGCGCCTTCAATCTCTTCTCGCGTCATCGGTCGCGTTACCGGGATCTCTCCGTAGAAGTAATCGGCATGCGTCGTTCCGTACGCCGGCAGCGCCCGCCCCGCCTGGGCCCAACTGGTTCCCCAAGGGGAATGCGTGTGCACGACCCCGCCGATTTCGGGGAATTCACGGTAGAGTACCTGATGCGTTGGCGTATCGGAGGAGGGTCGCAGGTTCCCCTCCACTACATTGCCTTCCAGATCGACCACGACCATATGCTCCGGCTTTAATTCCTCATACGGCACGCCGCTTGGTTTGATGACGAACAATCCGCTTTCCCGATCAATCCCGCTGACGTTTCCCCACGTAAACGTGACCAGACCATATTTCGGCAGCTCCAAATTAGCTTCCCACACTTGCTGCTTTAAGGCTTCTAACATCTCTTGATCCAACCCCTTTCCTCATCCCGTTAAAAAAAGGTACGTACAAGTTACCAAGCACCGGCTTCAACCCAAAGCGGCACCGCCCCGCCGAACTTCAGCAGGACGATGACACCGCTAAGTTGTCTCATTCCAGTTTACTAATGATCCGACAGCTCCAGCACCGAATCCCGTTCAATCAGCTCCGGCTCGAACACCGTATCGCTCGGCGTTTCCCCCCGCTCGATCATCCCGATCAGCTGGCGGGCCGCGAGTTCTCCCATCGCCGTTTTGGGATGGGTCAGCGTCGTCAGCTTCGTGCCTGAAGCCGCCGCCAGGCTGGAATCATCGAAGCCGATGACGGACACATCCTCAGGAATCCGCAAGCCGCACGCGGCCGCGGCATCCATCAGCAACACCGCCAGCTCGTCGTTGTAGCATACCAGTGCTGTTGGCCGCTGGTCCGGCGTTCCCCGAAGCAATCCCAGCGCTTTTTCATAAACGTAATCACCTTTTTGCTCCGTCGTAAACGTCACCACATGCTGCGGCGACACCGTGCTCCCAAAGTCCCGATGGGCGGACAGGAACCCCTTCAGCCGGTTCACGCCCTGCAGGTCATCCCTTTTGAAGAACCCGGCGATTAGCCGGTGCCCCTTCTCCAGCAGGTAACGCGCCGCCTTCCGGCCCCCCGCCTCATCGTTCACCTTCAGGCAAGGACATTCCAACTCATGGTATTTCTCGTTGATCATCAAATACGGAATGCCTTTCTCCTGCAGCTCCAAAAAATACCCCAAATTCGGGTTGCCCTCCGCACTTTTCGTCGGCTCGATGATCAGCCCGCTGAGCGGCTGGCTCGTCATGAGCTGCAGACTGTCCATTTCCTTCTCCTTCGTGTTGTCCGTGCTCGACAGCAGCAAGCGATAACCCTGCTGGCGCAGCTCCGCTTCCGCCCCCCGAACGATATGGGGAAAAATATAATCCGAAATATACGTCGTTATGATCCCGATCGTTTTGACCGCTTCGCCGTCCCGCCGTCCGGGATGCCGGACGAACGTCCCTTTGCCCTGGATGCGCTCCAGCCAGCCGTCCTTCTCCAGCTCGCCGAACGTCTGCCGAACCGTTTGCCGGCTTAAGCCGAACTGCTCCGCGATCTCGTTCTCCGACGGAACCTGCTTTCCGGGCTGGAGCTTCCCTTGCTCGAGCCATGACAACAATTCGTTTTTTAACTGCATATATTTCGGAATCTTCCGGTCATTCATGTTTCGTCCACCCTTCACCAATGCCACCGTTCTATTGACTACCCGTTATTGTAACATAGGCCGGGCGAACGCATCGGACCGAAATCATCGGCCGATTTGCAGCTACGATTAACGCAGCCGGTAAGCCGCATCACTCCAGCGCAGCTCATTCTTAAAGCGCGGTACCGAGGTATCCTTGTCGATGATGACCGCTTCGATGCCGGTCATTTCCGCCCAGTCGGACAGGTTCTCCGCCGAAATGGCGTAAGACAACACCGTATGATGCGCCCCTCCGGCTAAAATCCATGCTTCCGCCGATTCGCGCAGCGAAGGCTGCGGCTTCCACAACACGCGGGCGACCGGCAGCTTCGGCATCGGCTTCTCTACCTTCACGCCGTCCACCACGTTCACTAGCAGCCGGAAACGATGGCCCAGATCAACGAGCGAAGCGTTGACCGCCGGACCGGCCTGGCCGTCGAACACGATCCGCGCCGGATCGGCTTTCCCGCCGATACCCAGCGGATGTACCTCAATCGTCGGCTTCGTCGCGGCAATCGTCGGGCACACCTCCAGCATGTGCGCGCCGAGAATCATATGGTTGCCCGGCTCAAAGTGATACGTGTAATCCTCCATAAACGAGGTGCTTTGGTTGTTCGCCAGCACCTTCAGCACACGCGTCAGGGCTGCGGTCTTCCAGTCTCCCTCGCCGCCGAAGCCGTATCCGGCTTCCATCAGCCGCTGCACGGCGAGACCCGGAAGCTGCTTGAGCCCGTGCAGATCCTCGAACGTCGTCGTAAACGCGCCAAAGCCGCCTTGCTCCAAAAACCGCTTCATGGCGATTTCAAGCTTCGCCTGATAGGCGATGGAGTCGCGAACCGGTCCGTTGCTTAAGCCTGCTTGCGTTATCGCGTATTGCTCGGCGTATTGCTTCAGCAGCGCCTCTACTTCCGCATCACTGACTTCGTTTAGCACCTGCACCAGATCGCCGACGCCATACCCGTTCACCGACCAGCCGAACTTGATTTGCGCTTCGACCTTGTCGCCTTCCGTTACCGCCACCTCGCGCATGTTGTCGCCGAAGCGGGCCACCTTGAGCTGACGGCTCTCGGCGTAAGCAGCCGCCGTCCGCATCCAGCCGGCGATCGAGCCGCGCACTTCGCCGTCTTCCCAATGGCCGACGACGATTTTGCGGGCGATACCCAGCCGGGCGCCGATATGTCCATACTCGCGATCGCCGTGGGCGGACTGGTTCAAGTTCATGAAGTCCATATCGATCGTTTCCCACGGAATATCGCGGTTAAACTGCGTATGGAAATGCAGCAGCGGTTTTTGCAGCTGGGACAAGCCGGCAATCCACATTTTGGCCGGCGAGAACGTGTGCATCCAGGTGATGATCCCCGCGCAAGTCTCATCGCCATTCGCGGCCAGAATCAGCTTATAGATTTCGTCCGGTGTCGTTACGATCGGTTTGAACACAACCGGGAATCCAATCGCTGGATCATGATCCAGTTGCTCTGCGATAATACGAGAATGCGCGGCCACCTCTTCCAACGTTTCAGGGCCGTATAAGTGCTGACTTCCGGTCACAAACCAAAAAGAATGCGGTTTCAAATTCATATACCTAAGCGCCTCCTCATCATGAATAACTGCTCGCTAACTTGTACATACCATAGCGGTATTTTCGACAAATTCACTCTAATTGTACGTACAAGTTGAATTACCCTCATTGTACTGCCCGCCGCTCAAAATGACAATAGGATTTCATAACGTCCTCTCGTGGTCGCCGTCAACAGGCAAAAAAAGACCCCGGGCACCGGAGTCTTGATCTGTATTCTAGCAACTATCGTCTCTTTTCTACCATCGAGATCGTCTATGCTCTATACTAGCTCTCCATCGCTATCCCTCTTGCTCTCCACTCACAGCTTTTAGCCCGTGCGCCTAGCCTCTGCTCCTCCGCGATAATCCTTAGTTCAAAATCCCCGACTGTGGCGTCACACCAAACGCTACGGCCAGATCGCGCAATTGGGCGTCCGTGATCTTTTGCAGCACCGGACGGTCGCCAAGCAGCATGTAGATTTGCGCTGCCTTCTCCACCGTTTCGATCAAACCAAATGCCTCATCCATCGTCGTACCGGTGCCAAAAATCCCGTGCTGCGGCCAAACGACGACGCGATGCTCGCGCATCTTCGCCGCGGTCGCCCGCCCGATGTCCGGGCTGCCCGGCACCATCCACGGCACAATCCCGATGCCGTCAGGGAACACCACTAGACATTCCGTGCACATTTCCCACAGCGTTTTCGTCAGCTTTTTCTCGTCCAACTCATGGACGAACGTCATCGCCAGCGTATGGGTCGCGTGGCAGTGTATAATGATCCGGTGAGCCGGGTCCACATTCAAACGCTCGATGTGGCTCATGAAGTGCGCCGGCAGCTCGCTGGTGGGCACCGCCCCATCCCGCAGGCCCCACAACACTTCAACTTGATCGCCGCCTTCAGTCACCCGCAACACGCCCAGATTCGCTTCCGGGTCGGAGATCACATTTTTGAAATACTTGCCCGAGCCCGTCACGATAAAATAACGTCCCGCCAGCTCCTTTACCGGAAACGCAAGTTGCAGCTTACGGCGCTCCGTTACAGAAGCTGCTCCAAGATATTTCGCTACCTCTGCTTCATCCAGCAGATAGCTGATATTCCCTCCATTGCGCTCATCCCAGCCCATCCGCCACATATGGTACGTGATTTCCGCCATCTCCCGGATAAAAGGGACTTCCAATCCCGGGGCCCGCCGACCTTGCTCCACTTCCGTTAATGTCGTACTCACAGTAGGTTCCTCTCCTTTTAGGTCAAGCTTATATTTTGAAAATCATGTGGATTACCTTGGTTGCTTTATCGAGCCGACAACACGTTCGTTTCGTATTCTTTCACGTCCGTCAGCCATGCTTCGCGTACCGGCACGCCTTGCGATGCGCAGAAGTAATCCCAAATCGCGCCGTACGGATACGATTTGAATTCTTCAACCAGCGCCAGACGGGACGTGTAGTCGCCGTCCAGTTCCAGCTGCTTCAATTCGCCAATCGGCTCCAGCATCGCCCGCAGCAGCGCTTTTTGCGTATTGCGCGTCCCGATGACCCAAGCCGCGATATGATTGATGCTGCCGTCGAAGAAATCCAGACCGATATGCGTACGGTCCAGCAGCTCGCCGCGCACCAGCTCACGGGCAATTTCCAACAGCTCGTCGTCCATCGTGACGACGTGGTCGCTGTCCCAGCGTACCGGGCGGCTAACGTGCAAGAGCATCTCGCGCCCAAACAACAGCCAGGAGGACAGCTTGTTGGAGATTGTCTCCGTCGGATGGAAATGTCCGGCGTCGAAGCAAACTGCTATGCCGCGCGACAACGCATAACCCATGTAAAATTCATGCGAGCCGACAACATAACTTTCCGAACCGATCCCAAACAGCTTGCTCTCCACCGCATCGATGTTGTATTTCTCATCGATCGGCTCGGCGAAGACTTCATCAAGCGCCTCCATCAAACGGGCCCGCGGCGTCAGCCGATCCACCGGCGAATCCTTGAAGCCGTCCGGAATCCAGACGTTGGTCACAGATGGCTGGCCAAGCTCCCGTCCAAACGATTCGGCGATCCTGCGCGACGCCTTGCAGTGGTCGATCCAGAACCTGCGGATCTCCGGATCCGGATGGCTAAGCGTAAAACCGTCTTTGGCTTTCTCGTGTGAGAAGCAAGTCGGGTTAAAATCCAGCCCCAGTCCCCGCTCCTTCGCCCAATCTACCCAACCGGCAAAATGCCGCGGCTCCAGAGCGTCAAGCTCAACCTGTTCGTCCGTATCGGCGTAAATCGCGTGAAGATTAACCTTATGTTGACCTGGAATCAGGCGAAGCGCCTCGTCCAGATCCTGCCGCAGTTCGTCCGGCCTCCGCGCCCGGCCGGGATAACTTCCGGTCACCGCCAAGCCGCCGCCCAGCTCCTGATCCTTACGCAGGAATCCCTTAACGTCGTCCCCCTGCCAGCAATGCAGCGAAATTCTGATCTGACTCAGTCGGGCCAATGCAGCGTCGACGTCGATTCCATGGCGCTCATATAGCTTTTTCGCTTCGTTATAGCTGGTTTGAATTGCGTTGTCCATGCTTGCTCCTCCTCATGGCTACCTTTAATAACCTATCTCATCGGTTAATGCACCAACCAACCGTCACCGTGCCAGCAAATCCGCAAACCGTCTCCGCGCCTCTGTAATCCGGCCGGTATTTAACCCCCGAGGAACATACGTCTGGATCGGAAAAGACCGCCGAATCAGCTCCCGCCCCTCGCCGATATCACGAATCGCGCCGCTGCTGATCATTTGCACCAGTAGATTACCTAGCGCCGTGGACTCCGTCGGGCCGGCCGCGACCGGAATGCCTGATACGTCCGCCGTCCACTGGCACAGCAACGCGTTGTTGGCACCGCCGCCGACGATATGCAGCGTCTCCGGCTTTTGGCCGGTCAGCCGCTCAAGCTCTTTTAAGTAAACGTCATAGGATAAGGCCAAGCTGTCAAAAATGCACCGCGCCACTTCGCCCGGCGTATCCGGAACCAGCTGGTCCGTTGCCGCACAGAACCGCCGAATCTCTTCGGTCATATTCGCCGGGTTCAGGAATCGGTCGTCGTTACTATCGATCAAGGAGCGAAACGGCGGCACTGCCTCCGCCAATTTCACCAATTCGGCGTAGCTGTGTTGTTTGCCGTAATCCTTACGGACCTCCTGGATCAGCCACATGCCCATGATGTTTTTCAAAAAACGGAACGTCCCGTAAGCACCCCATTCGTTCGTATAGTTGCGCTCCATCGCTTCCTTCGTCGCCAGCGGCGTCTGTAACTCAACGCCAATCAGCGACCACGTCCCGCTGCTGAGGTACGCCCACGAGGCGCCGCTGGCCGGCACGCCCAGTACGGCCGAGGCCGTGTCATGCGTTGCTGCGACGATCAGCTCGCATTCGGGCAAGTCGTAAGCCTGCGCCAGCTCCGGCTTGATCGCCCCAAGCCGCGTTCCGGGCTCCGTCAGGGACGGAAACTTCGATCGGGGCAACCCCAACAACTCCAGCAAATCCGGGTCATAATCACGGGTTTTCAGGTTCAGCAAAGCGGTTGTCGAAGCATTCGTCAGCTCGTTCATCTTCCGTCCCGACAGCAAATAATATAGATAATCCGGCACGAGCAGGATATCCTGGGCCTCCGCCAATTCCATCCGATCGTGCGCGTACAATTGATAGAGTGTATTAAAAGTCAGATGCTGAATGCCGGTTTTCTCGTAAATCCGTGAGAACGGATGGACCGCGTGAACTGGAGGGACAGCCCCAAGCGTGCGGGAATCGCGATAGGCATAAACCTCGCCGATCCGCTCCCCTTTCCCGTCCAGCAGGACATAATCGACTGCCCACGTATCGATCCCTAGCGTGCAGCGCTCGATGCCAAGCTGTCTGGCCTGCTGCAGCCCACGGAGAATTTCCCGATATAAATGATCGATATCCCAATAACAATGCCCATCATGCTCGTGAAAGCCATTGTCAAATCGGTGGATTTCCTGCAGCGACAACCGTCCGTCCTGCATTTCTCCCCTTACCAGCCTACCGCTGGAGGCGCCGATATCAACGGCAACGTAATCTCTCATCGTTCAGCGCTCCTCGCTCTGAAAATACGGCCTGTTCTTACTTCTATCCTATGTCCGTTTTCTTTTTCGGTCAACATAAACAAAGATAAATTATGTTGTTTTATATTTGTTTATGTCTATTTCGTGAAGGAATTCCGTCTTCCTAACCCGCTTCATTCCTGGAATACGGTTGCCAAGGTCCCCTTTTTCTCGCTATGATGGGAGGGAAGCAAGACCCCGTGTCTTGACATTACGATCGGATCCCGAGGTGAACGCCATGCTGGCGGCAGAACGAAAACAAAAAATCATTGACTTGCTTCATCAGGACAAGCGTGTCCTGGTATCCGAGCTCAGCCGGATGTTCGAAGTGACGGAGGAGACGATCCGCCGCGACTTAGAGAAGCTCGAGAAAGAAGGCATCGCGACCCGCTCCTACGGCGGTGCCATGCTCAACCGGCACACAAACGAAGATTTGCCGTATACGACCCGGAACACCCTGAATGTAGAGATCAAGCGGGACATCGCGCTTAAAGCCATCGACCTGGTGAATGACGGAGACACGCTGATGATCGATCCGAGCTCGACCTGCTTTGAATTTCTGAAGACGCTGCATTCCAAAAACAACCTCACCGTCATCACCAATTCCGTCAGTGTCTTGCATGAATTCGCCGGCTCGAACCTCAACATCATCTCCACAGGAGGTTCGCTGCGTGCGCGCTCCCTGTCACTGGTCGGCCCCGCCGCCCAGGAAACGGTGCAGAAATACAATGTCGACACCGCGATCATTAGTTGCAAAGGCATGTCGCCGGACAAAGGCATCTCCGATTCGAACGAGCCGGAATGCGAGCTGAAAAAGCATATGCTTCGCCATGCCGACAAAGTCATTTTGCTGGCCGACCACACCAAGTTTGACAAGAACGCTTTCGTCAAATTGGCCGATTGGGAGCAAATCGACTATTTAATCACAGACGAGCGCCCCTCCGACGCCTGGCTTCAACTGCTGCAGGGCAAGAATATCGAAGTGCTGTATTAACGTTACCTCGCTTTGCTTAACCAACCAGCAGAGCAAATACGATGCCCGGCCCATGCACACCGATCGTCAGATCGTTTTCGATGTCCGCCGAGCGGCTGGGGCCGGAGATAAAGTGAATGCCGGCGGGCAAAGCTTCGCGACCCGCCGCGTCGAACGTCTGTAACACCTCGCCCAAGCGGGTTATCAGCCGCTCCACGGGAACGATCGCGAAGAGCGTCGTTGGCAGCAGGCTAACTGAGCGCCCCTTTTCCGCAGCAGACTGAACGACCAGCGAGCCGGTGTAGGCGACGGCATGATCTGCCGTTACAATGCCGAAGTCCGCTTCCGCCGCTCGGGCAATCCATGCCTCGGAGCGATGACCGTTCCACACGGACACCTTAGCGCCAGTCGCGGCAAGTGCCTCATCCAACCCGAGCTCGGCCAGCGTTGGATCGTCTTGACGCAAAATGTATCGGGCGCCAAGCGCTTGCGCCTTGGCCATTATATACGTCTTGGCCGCTTCAAGATCGGCCGGCCGGGCGACATGCCCACCCGCTGCCGTAAAGTTATCTTCAAATCGAGCCAAGCGCTCCTCCAGGCTCCATTCCAGCTCCCGCCAATACATTGGCGCTCCTCGAAACGGATGCTCCGGCGCCTCCCGAAGTCGTGATCGCTTGAGTTTCCCGGCGATCCGGTCCATGAACTGCTCCTGCTTCTTCCGCGCTTCCGCTTCTTTCGTTTTCAGCCAATCATTATATTCGTTATTCATCATAGGAGTGACCTTCTTTCCGGTCGATTGGCCTAGCCGCACGCTTATGCAGCGCCGCCTTCATCCGCTCTTGCGCGGCCGCGCCGGTCACGGTTTGCGCTACGGAAGCGCGCAACTCATGCTGGAGCGTGTCCCAGCGCTCGCGGAACGGCTGGTTCGCCAGGCTTGGTGCGACACGGTAGCGGTTCCAGCCTTTGAGCGGGCCGATTCGCGCCGAGATTTCGCCGTTGCGCACGACAACTCGCTGCAATACCCTTCCCGCCTTCAACGCACGATGGAAGCGTTTGGAGTTCGACGTCACAGCGGCGAAGCCCTTCATCCCAGCCGTCTCCAGCTTGTTCCCATAGCCCTGCTCGACCTTGCGCCGGCGCAAATAGACCAGCATGTCGTGCAGCGGGATTTTGACCGGACACGCTTCATAACAGGCGCCGCATAAGCTGGAAGCCGAAGCGATATCGTCCCATTCCGCTACATTCTTGTTCAGCGCCGGCGTTAAGACCGCTCCGATCGGGCCGCTGTACGTTCCGCCGTAAGCGTGGCCGCCGATATGACGGTATACCGGACAAGCGTTGAGGCAAGCGCCGCAGCGAATGCAGTTCAGCAGCTCCTGAAACTCCGGATCGCCAAGCTGCTCGGACCGGCCGTTATCAAGGATGATGATATGCATCTCTTCCGGCCCGTCCCCATCGGCTGTGCGGCGCGGGCCGGTGATGCCGGACATGTAAACCGTCAGCTTCTGACCAGTCGCCGAGCGCGGCAGCAACGTCGCCATCACCTCAAGATCGCTCCAGGAGGGAATGATGCGTTCCATGCCCATAAACGTAATTTGCGTTTTCGGTACGGTCGACACCATGCGGGCGTTTCCTTCATTTTCGAACAACACAATCGACCCTGTCTCGGCAATAGCGAAGTTGCAGCCCGTCATGCCGATGTCCGCCTCCAGAAATTTGGCCCGCAGCTTCCGGCGTACGAAGCCCGCCAGGACGCTCGTTTCGGGGGGAAGCTCTTCCCCCGCCTCACGGGACAGCAGCTGGGCGATTTGGTAGCGGTTTTTGTGAATCGCGGGAATGATGATATGTGAGGGAGCCTCCCCCGCAAGCTGAATAATGTACTCGCCCAAATCCGTTTCGACCGCCTCAACGCCCGCTTCCTCCAACGCCCGGTTAATGTGCAGCTCCTCGCTGACCATTGACTTCGACTTCACGACGGTGTGTGCCTCCTTGCGAGCCGCAACCTCCAAAGCAATCTGCACCGCCTCTGCGCCAGTCGAAGCAAAATGAACATGCGCTCCATTCGCCCGGGCCTGCTCGGCAAACCGATCCAAGTAGTAATCGAGATGAGCGATCGTATGCAAGCGAATTTGTCGCCCCCGTTCCCGCCATTCCTCCCAGTTCCCATGGTCATCGGCGGCTTTCCGCTTCCCGTCGCGCAGACGTTCGGTCGTAAAGCGCACCGCCTTACGCAAGAAATCATTGTTCAGCGCCAGATCCGCCCGCTCCTTTACGCTGCTCATGCCCCGCTCACCCCCTCATACAGCAGCTCCGCCAGATGCATGACACGAACAGGCTGGCGCCGGTGACGTAATTGGCCGGCAATATTCATCAGGCAGGCCATGTCCAGCCCGGTCAGCACTTCGGCGGAAGTGTCCAGAACATGGTCGGCTTTTTCCGTCACCATCGCCCCGGATATATCGGCCATCTTCACCGCAAACGTCCCGCCGAAACCGCAACAATCCTCCGCAAAAGGGAGCGGGACGAGCTCCATGCCCTTCACGTTATGAAGCAGTGTCATCGGCTCCTCCCTGATCCCGAGCAACCGACTGCCATGACAGGACGGATGATACGTGACCTTATGCGGAAAAACCGCTCCAAGATCGCTTACGCCCAACACCTGAACGAGGAATTGGGTAAATTCATACGACTTCGCCTTCAAATCCTCAGCCATCGCCAGCCGAACCGGGTCCTGTTCAAACAGCTTCGGGTAGTGATGAATCATGCCGATGCATGAGCCGGAAGGTCCAATAACGAAATCACTGTCAGCAAAAGCCTCAAGCAGCGTGGTTGCCGACCGGCGAGCTTCAGCCCAATACCCGCTGTTAAACGCCGGCTGACCGCAGCAGGTTTGCCCCTGCGGAAATTCCAGCTTCACGCCGACCCGCGCCAGCAAACGAGCCATCGCTTCCGCGATCCGCGGATACACCGCGTCGCCGATACAAGTGACAAACATCGAAACCTTCATGCCGGTTCCGGTCGTTCCCATGTCCGCTTTATTCAGCAGCTCCATCCTCGCACCTCCCATAGGTTTGTTCGAATGCCATCTGGCTTACCTTACAAACGCCGCCGGGACACCACCGTCGATCGTCAACATGCAGCCGGTCGTTTTTGCTGCCTTGGATGATGCGAAGAAAGCGACGCCCTCCGCGATATCACGCGGATAAATATTCACCAGCAGCGTCGTGCGCTTACGGTAATACTCCTCCAGTTGGTCCGGCTCAATCCCGTAAGCGGCGGCCCGCTCATTCCGCCAGTTGGAATTCCAAATGGCCGAGCCCTGCAAAATGGCATCGGGCAAAATCGTATTCACCCGAATGCCCAGCTCCCCGCCTTCGGCCGCGATGCAGCGGGCCAAATGAGCTTCGAGCGCTTTAGCCGAGCTGTAAGCGGTAACGTTTTTGCCGGCGTACACCGAGTTTTTTGAGCCGATAAACACCATGCTGCCGCCAAGGTTTTGCTCCTTCATCAGCTTGAACGCCTCCCGCGCGACGAGAAAATATCCCGTCCCCAGCACCGACATATTCAAGTTCCATTCCTTCAGCGTAGTTTCCGTGAATGGGCTTGACGTTGCTAATCCGGCGTTATTTACAATGATATCGACGCCTCCGTAGGTCAACGCCGTTTCGGCGTAAGCCGCCGCGACCTGCTCCTCACTCGTTACGTCCATCTTCACCGCCAGCGCACGGTACTCACCATATTGGGCATTAATCTCGGCAGCAACCCTCTGCGCACCTTCCAGATTGAGGTCAGCGAGCACGACATGAGCTCCCTCTCCAGCCAGTCGCCGAGCCGTTTCACTGCCAATCCCGCCAGCGCCTCCGGTAACGAACGCAACCTTGCGGGAGAATTCCGCTTCTGCCGGAGCCAATGACAATTTGTATAGCTCAAGCGGCCAATACTCAACGTTGTAGGACTCATTCTCGCTGAGCGACACGAACCGACCGAGCGCCGTTGCGCCTTTCATCACCGCGATCGCCCGATGATACAACGCTCCGCTCAGCTTGGAGTTGACCCAGCTTTTGCCCGTGTTCAGCATGCCCACACCTGGTATCAGGATAACGCGTGGCGCCGCGTCGAACATGACATCATTCGCCTGTTTATTACGCACAAAATAAGCTTGGTAACGCGCTTTGTAATCGGCAATACCTGCCGCCAGCTTCTCTTTCAGCCCGGCGATGTCTGCGGCATCCGGCTTCCAGTCGATGAAGAGCGGAACCACCTTGGTGTGCACCAAGTGATCGGGGCAAGCCGCTCCAACCTGCGACAACTCGCCTGCATTCCGGCTGCCGGTGAATTCGAGCACGTCTGCCTCATCGTCGAATGTGACGATGACCGGCTTCTCTCCGCTCGCCAACCCCCGAACCAGAGGCATAACTTCTGCGGCGATCGCCCGACGCTGCTCGGATTCGAGCGACTCCTCCAATGCCCCGCCAAACACACGTCCTTCTGCCGCTTGCGCTCTGCTTTTCGCTTCAATATACGCTTCTGCCTCATTGATAATGGCAATGGTTTTGGCGTAACATTCCTCCTGCGTCTCGCCCCAGGTCACCAACCCGTGCTTCTCCATCAGCACCAGTTCCGCATTCGGGTTGCCTAGTACGCCTTCGGCGATCATTTTGGACAACGTGAACCCTGGGCGGATATACGGAACCCATACAAACCGGTTGCCGTAGATTTCCCGTGCTATGTCTTGGCCGTTATCGGCACAACACAAGCTGATGATTGCGTCCGGATGCGTATGGTCCACATGCTTGAATGGGAGGAACGCATGCAGCAGCGTTTCAATCGATGCACGCGGATGCTTGGCGTCGATCATACAGTTCGCCAGATAAGCTACCATCTCTTCATCCGACATCTCTTCCCGCTCAAAAAGGGGGCGAATGTCCTCCATACGTAACCCAGTGAAGTTCCCCGCTTTCATCGTGGCAAGGTCCGAACCGCTGCCCTTTACCCACATCACTTCAACATCACGGCCACGGAAGTCTTTCTCCATTGTTTTGCTCGACGTATTGCCGCCACCCCAGTTACACACCCGCCGGTCTGTTCCAAGCAGATTAGAACGGTAGACGAGTTGCTCCAAACCCGTGGATAAAGCCGATGATTTCGATGAGTCCCATAAATTCTGCAACATGATCCTGATTACCTCCGTTTTTGATTTGTTGGTTTTTCCTTTATTTTTGTTTGTTTTAATTTTAAACGATTTGGTTTGTTTTGGGTATAGCGCTTTCATAAAAAATAGAAATTCCCTCATGTTGGATGTCCCTTCGCCCCTCTTTCCACGATTATCCCCTTCGTTCAGGGACACATAGTTCTGAGAGGTTGTGATTATCCCTTTCATTCAGGATTCTGAGGGGTTTTGATTATCCCTTTTATTCAGGATTTAGCCCATTTCAAAGTGATATGCCTAGTGAGAAAACGATGTACAAATCATTAAGAGCGGAGATCAAGAATGAATGGATCAATGTGGAATTTTCTTCTTGTTTTGAGAACACATGTTTGGTATAATGAAGAAAAGCGAACGTATGTACTTATTTTCTTTTCCAGGGAGGTTATTGAGTATGGGAGCAAACATGGTGCATGGAATGCCAACATTCAACAGTCGATACCATAGTGAAGAGGACTGTATAGAGGCTGTAGTCGCTATGAAGTGGCCGAATGGCTTCGTCTGTCCCCTCTGCGCATTCACCCGCTGTACCCGTTTGACCTCCCGCCGGATCCCTTTATTTGAATGTAGAAGATGCGCACATCAGACATCCCCTTTGGTTGGTACGATTTTTGAAGGGACACATCTTCCCCTGTTGAAATGGTTTCAAGCTCTGGAGTTATTCCTTCTCCCCGATGGCATTTCGGCGATGCGACTGAGTCAGGTGATTCGTGTCACCTACAAGACCGCTTGGTTGATGCTGCACAAAATTCGGTACACCCTCGGCGAATGTGATGCTAGGGAGCTTTTGAGCGGAGAGGTGAAGGTAAACTGCGATCACTATGGGGTAGACCAGTTCCGGCACCAACGGCTGCCTCACTCCTTCGCCACTGCGGTTGTGGCCGGCTGTACGGTGACGGAATCGGGAGAACCGGAACAGGTGAAGATCCACTTAGTTTCGCAGAAAAGAGGCGACGGGGTTCAAGCAAACCGTCACGAGATTACCACGTTCATAAATAGGTATGTAGATGCCCATAGCTCGGTATTTCAGGCTTTCCCGCTGGCTTTTCGTCTATATTTGCCCTTGCGGAGAGTCGTAAGAACGGCGTGGGAATCCCTGAAGAGTACGTATGTAGCCTTGGGGATTAAGTATTTGCAAGCGTATCTGAACGAGTTCACCGTACGCCGCCGACTGCGTCAATTCCAATCGGGAGAGATGCAACAGATGTTACTAGAGTTACTTCACATGTGTATGGAGATTCCGTCAATCTCTTACCACCAACTGATCACACAGAAAAAGCACCCGCAACTTTCAACTGCGGCCTAATTAAATCGCGGTCCAAGTCAGTGGTGGTGTGTGCAACGAGTTTATGTAGTTTTAAGTGAGCATACAGAAGATCAAGGGAAAACTAAACCTACGCAGCCTTAATATCAGTGTATTTTGTACCCAGACGGGGCCGTCCCTTTAACACGCCCAACTAGAAATGTTCTTAGACCATCGTTACTAACTAAATCCTAGAGTTACATCCTACTATCTATCTGGTGTTCCTCAGTTTATTTACCTCTCCGAGCCTATCTGTTGCTCCATAACTTTAACCTGACCTAACGGGATAATCATCAAAAGGGAACGATAAAGAGGTTCATGTCCATAAAAAAAGAACTGGCCCAAGACCAGTTCTCTCTTACTCATCTAGCTGCCCACTTCGCCCCACCCCGCAGCAGCTTCGCTACCTCGGGATGCTGGAACGAAGGCAGATGATGCCCCGGCATTAAGAATACGACCTTGCCTAGCCCGTAAGAATGCGCCCAGGCCGCCGGCCAATCTTGGCCTTCATGGCGGTATGTGAGCAGTACCTCTTTGGCGCAAAACGGATCGAATTCAAAGCGGTAAGGTTCCTCCGCCAAAACAAACGGTTCAATCCCTTCCACAACCGGATGCCCGGTTCCAGCCACTACCTGAAATTCAAGCTCCGTATAAGGCGGATGTTCCGTAAACTTGGCGCCGATTAATTGGGCAAGCTCCGGACGAACCTGCAACGAAATGCCGTTATGCACGACGAGCAGCCCCCCGCCGCTTGCCACATAGGTGAGCAACCCTGCCGCTTGCTCCGCGCTGACCGCCTCTTCCCAGCGGTCCGTATAGGAGATGCAGAGATCGTACGAATCCAACTTACCCGCGGCTAGGTGATCATAATCCAGGCTGACGGTAAGCTCGAATTCATCCTCCAGAATCTGCTTCAGCTCTTCTTGCACCACATTCAGCGGATGGTACGGCGCGTCGTCGTTATTGCCGATCACCCATGCGTTTTTCCGCGTGTTACTCATCTCCAAGAACCCTCCCTTTTACCAAGCGTATGCTTGCGGTGCCGAGCCGCCCGGGCCCGGGAAGATTTCATCCAATCTCTTCAGTACAAACTCCTCCAGCTTGATGTCGACAACCCGCAGGGTGTCCTGGAACTGCTCCAACGTACGCGGCCCGATGATCGGCGCAGTCATCGCCGGATTTACCAGCGTCCAGGCCAAAGCCACATTCGCTTCGCTTTCGCCCAGCTCCTTGCATAGCGCTGAAAATGCTTCAAGCTGCTGACGAAACTGCTCGTAGCGGTTATCGTTCGCCGTGCGAGATCCGGCTTGCTTCTTCGAAGCATTACCGCCGAGTAATCCGCCTTCGAGCGGGCTCCAAGCTACGACGCCGATGCCAAGATGCTCGGCCGCCGGCAGCACTTCCAGCTCCGGCAAACGGCAGAGCAGATTGTATTTATGCTGCTCCGAGACGAGGCCCAGCATATGGCGGTTTTTCGCCTCATATTGCGCCTTCACCAGGTCCCAGCCCGCAAAATTGCTTGAGCCCACATAACCGATCTTGCCTTGCAGGATGGATACCTGGAAGGCTTCCCATAGCTCATCCCAGGAAACGTTGCGATCGATATGATGCATTTGGTACAACTCGATATGGTCGGTTTGCAGCCGGCGAAGCGAGCCTTCCAGATGGCGGCGGATTTTGTACGACGACAACCCGGCTGGGCTGTTAGGTCCGTCCAGGGGATCGCTCATATCGCCATGAACCTTGGTGGCCAGCACAACTTTCTCGCGACGTCCTCCGCCTTGAGCGAACCAACGACCGATGATCTCCTCTGTCTTCCCAGCGTTTTCGCCCCATCCGTAAATGTTGGCTGTATCAAAGAAGTTCACGCCTGCATCCAGCGCCGCATCCATGATCCGGAACGCCTCCTTCTCATCGGTGTTCACCCCGAAGTTCATCGTGCCCAGACACAGCTTGCTCACTTTTATTCCAGAACGTCCTAAGTACGTATATTCCATTTGTCGATTCCTCCATTTTCGATTAGGGATCCTACTTTTCTACCATGGCAGTGTATGGCCATCCACATCAAGGTATACCGGCGCCTCCGCCGGTTCGCCCTGCCGCTCCATCGCCTCGCGGATAATCCCCCACAGCTTACCAGCCGATTGCTCGGGTGTGAGGGTAGCGGCGGAATCTTTTTCCCCGCGCATAAATGTCTGTACCCATCCCGGATGTAGCACCAGCACTTGTCCGCCCTGCGCCTTCACGCCGTTATGTACGACGTTCGAATGCATATTGATCGCCGTCTTTGACATCGAATAAGCGAACCAGCTATCCCTGTAGCATTGACCGACACTTCCCGCTTCTGAGGAAATATTGGCGATTGTGCGAGCTTTGCTATTCAGGATTAACCCGATCAGCGCATTCGTCATCCGCAGGCTACCCAAAGCGTTGACGTTGAATACCTGCAGCATTTCTTCGAAGTTCAATTCGCCGAGCACTGTCGTTTCGATATCGCCCAGAATCGCCGCATTATTGATCAAAAGATCTAGAGAATCCGTATGCTCCCGCACCTTAGCGGCTGCCGCCTGCACGCTGGCATCGCTGCCCACGTCCAGATCTACAAGAATCAATTGTTCGCCGTACGCCGAAACCAGCTCCAGCAGCCCTTGATCCGCCGAATTGAATCTCCCGGCAAATACCCGTTGTCCGTCCTCCAACAGCTTGCGCACCAGCTCAAGTCCGATGCCGTGATCGGCGCCGGTCACCACTGCCGTATAACTCATTGCCGTCCACTCCCCTTCTCCGAAGCCTATCTACTCATCCTGTCTGAGGCCGCGGTCTCTTTTATTGTAAACGCTTTTTCCCGACGATAAAAGGGGGCATGCCCTCCGGCAGCCCCTGCTTTATGCGATGTTCATTTTGTTCTTCTAGGCCGTAACCACGCCTTTTTTTAGGATCACATTAGCGTACAGCGCTTTTTCCCCGGTGGAGATAATCGCATACGCCTGTTTGGCTCGCTCGTAAAAGGCGAACCGTTCGACCTCCACAAACGGCTGATCTACCGAGTGATGGCGGCTGACGATCCGGCGGTACTCGTCCCAGATCGGCGTTTCGACCGGATCGCCGGGCATGACTGCCATCAACGCAACTGGATGGTCCACGTAGACGTCGAGTGGAAACAGCGGCAGGATCGCTTCCAACAATTCGGGGATGCCATGGCCGTCACAGCGGATTAAGCGCTGGGCGTGGCTGGCTGCCGGAAAATTGCCGTCGGCAAGCACGATCTCGTCCGAATGCCCCATTTCCATCAAAATCTTCAGCAGCTCCGGCGAAAGGAGGCTGGATATGCCTTTTAACATTTCATCGACCTCCCCAGTTGTTCGAATCGCTTATAGGCAGCGGCCCAAGCTGCCCGGTGTTCCTCAAACTCCGGCTCGTAAATCCGAAGCGGGAACGATGTCTTGACCAGTGCAAGACCTTCCTGCGAATCTTTAATCCAGCCGCCGGTTCGCAGCTGGACGAGCAGATTGCCGATCGCGCTGGCTTCCACTGGCCCTGCCCAGACCGGGCGGCCGATCGCTCCGGCCGTTAGCCGGCAGAGCAGCTCGTTTTGGATGCCGCCGCCGACCATATGCAGTCCGGTAAATCTCGAGCCGGTCAGCTCCTCGGCCTGCTCCAGCACCTGACTGTAGCGAAGTGCCAAGCTTTCGAGGATGCAGCGGGCGAAAGCGCCGGGCGAATCCGGTACCGGCTGACCCGTTTCCCGGCAGTAAGTACGGATCTCCTCCGGCATGTCGGCCGGATTCATGAACCTCAGATCATCCGGGTCGATCAAGGTGCAAAGCGGCTCAGCTTGTTCCGCCAATTGCACCAGCTCGGCGAAGGAATAGGCTTCGCCGAGTTGCTCCCATTTGCGCTTGCACTCCTGGAGGATCCACAGGCCCATGATGTTTTTGAGCAAATGGTACGTGCCGTCCACGCCGCCCTCGTTGGAGAACTGGCGCTCCAGCACTGCCGGCGTCAACAGCGGCTTCGCCATCTGTGTTCCCAGCAGCGACCAGGTGCCGCTGACGAGGTAAGCGAACGCCGGCGAATCCGCCGGCACGGCCGCAGCGGCTGATTCCGTGTCATGCGAGGCGACGGCGATCATCCGGATTGGCGGCACGCCAAGCTCAGCGCAGACCTCCGCTGTCAATTCGCCGATCACGGTACCCGGGGGTACCGGATCGGGGAAGATCGCGCTTGGGATGCCCAACTGCTCCATCAGCGCGTCGTTCCACACACCCCGTCCCGGGTCGAACAACCCCGTTGTGGTTGCCATCGTAAATTCGCAGACTCGCCGGTCGGTCAGAAAATAGCTCAGCAAATCCGGCGTTAACAGCAGCGTTTCGGCCAGGTCGAGCTTAGGGGAGCCGGCCTTTTTCATCGCATACAGCTGATATAGCGTGTTAAAGGGCATAAATTGCAGCCCGCTTTCGCGGAACAATCGCTTCACGCCGACCAAGGCGGATACCTCCTCGACCACCCCATCGGTTTGACGGTCCCGATAATGGTAGGGGATGCCTAGCAGCTCGCCGTTTCGATCCAACAGGCCAAAATCGACGCCCCAGGTATCGATGGCGCAGCTCTCCGGGTGGTACCCAGTCTGAAACGCTTTGCGGATACCGGTCTTGATCTCCCGCAACAGCATCGGCGTATCCCAATGCAGATGCCCGCCGATTTGAACCGGCACGTTCGAGAAACGGTGAACCTCGGTGATTTGCAGCTTCCGAACACTGGAATTTCCAGTACCGATGCCGGTAATAGAAGCGTCACGAGGGGTCTCAGTGATGATTTCGCCAACGAACGCCCGACCGCTGCTGGCACCTAAGTCAAACGCGAGAACGCAAGGATTTCGTTGTTGTTCCGATGACATAAGCCTTACACCGTCCGATCACTTCATTTTTTGCAGCAGCGTGATCCGGTAATCTTCGCTTTCGAGTGCGGCGATATCCGCGACCTCCTGATCCGTTAGCGGGACAGGCGTTCCCGCCGCCTTCGCGCTTAAGTAAATTTTCGCGCTCTCCTCCACGACCTGGGTCCGGTAGTAAGCCTCCCGCAAATTGCGGCCCGTCGTCACCAGCCCATGGTTTCCCAGCAAAATCGAACTCGCCCCGTTCACCTTCTCAGCCACCGCATTCGCTAACAGATCCGTCGTCGGGATCAAATAAGGGATAAATGCCGTACGGCCGACCAATGCGGCCTGGTCCGGGAACATAATCGGAAGTTCCCGTTCAATCAGCGTAAAAGCGATGCAATGGGAGGGGTGCGTATGCACCATGGCTCCCATATCCGGCTTTTGGCGATAGCCGTATAGATGCATCAGCACCTCCGACGATGGACGCAGGCCGATCTCGGTCACCTCTCCCGTCGGAATGTCCACCTCGATCCACTGCTCCGGCTCGATCTCCTCGAGTGCGAAGCCGCTCGGCGACAGATACATCTTGTCGCCGGCCCGAGCGCTGATGTTACCGCCTGGCCCAACGACCAACCCGTTGTCCACGATTTTGCGGGCATATTTGCATAGCTCCTGGCGTGTTTCTATGTTTTGCATCTCGTTTAGCTCCTTTATTGGCTTGAGTAACGGTCTACTTATACAGCGGCCCAAACGTAGTGCAGGCCCGGAAGTCGGCGCTCTCCGTATCCTCGGTGCCAAACAGGCCCCAGGCCCGCGGACGGAACACCTTCTCCTTCGGAACGTTGTGCATGCTGACCGGAATGCGCAGGATCGACGCCAGCGTGATCAGGTCGGCGCCGATATGGCCGTAGCTGATCACGCCGTGGTTCGCGCCCCAGTGGTCCATCACGTCATAGACGCTGGCGAACGCGCCGCTGCCGGTCAGGTTTGGCGCAAACCAGGTCGACGGCCACGTCGGGTCCGTCCGTTTGTCGAGCGTGTCGTGCACGTGCTCCGGCAGGTCCACCGAGTAACCCTCGGCGATTTGCAGCACCGGCCCGAGCCCTTTGACCAGGTTCAGCCGGGTCATCGTCATCGGCATGCCGCCGCGGGTCAAGTAATCGGTGGAAAACCCGCCGCCGCGGAAATACTCCAGCGAAGCCGGACGGAACTGCGTCGCTTGCAGCATGCGTTCGACTTCCTCCTCGCTGATCTCCCAGAACGGCTTGATGACGGGGATGCCGTCTTTCATTTGCTCACCGGTCCCGTCGAGCGCGGCCGAACCGGAGTTGATCAAGTGCAAGAGGCCTCCCGCCGCTCGGCCCTCCAGCTTATGGCTGGTCACCCGCTCCACGGAGGCCGGGCTCCAGTACGTGCGCACGTCGGCAAAAATCTGCGCCGTATTCGTCAGCAAATGCCCAAACAGCATGCCGACGCCGTTCAGGCTGTCGTTCTCCGTCGCTACGAGGTAAGGCGCACGCGTGCCGTTCCAGTCGAACGACGAATTCAGCAGCGTCTCCATGAAATCGCCGTTCGGGAAGTGATCCGTCCACTGGCGTTGCCCCTGGAAGCCGGAGGCGATGGCGTGATGTCCTTGCGCTTCCTCCTCGTAGCCCAGCTCGGCGAGCCGCGGGTTGCCGATCATGAGGTCGCGCGTGATCAGCGTCATTTTCACAACCGTCTCCCATTCCTGGTCCTTGCGTTCCCGCGAGGTCTGCAGATGGGCCGGATTATTGTCCGGACCTTCCTGGCAGTTCTCCTTCACCCAAGCCAACGCCGCTTTGTATTCCTCGGGATCGTAGATCCCTTCCTCCATCCGCCGCGTGAACTCGGTCATATCGACGTACTCGTTGCGCATGCCTAGATACTCTTGGAAAAATGAATCGTTCACCATCGAGCCGGCGATCCCCATCGACACCGAGCCCATCGACAGATACGCCCGGTCGCGCATCAATGCCGCCGCCAACCCGCCTCGGGCAAACCGCAGCAGCTTCTCCTGCACGTCGGCCGGGATCCGGTCGTCGCCTTCGTCCTGCACGTCTTCACCGTAGATGCCAAACGCCGGCAGTCCTTTTTGCGCGTGCGCGGACAACACAGCGGCCAAATAGACCGCACCCGGACGACCGGTGCCGTTGAAGCCCCATACCGCCTTCGGAATCTGTGGATCGGTATCCATCGTTTCTGTGCCGTAGCACCAACAAGGCGTCACGGTGATCGATACGCCCACCTCAGCCGCCTTGAATTTCTTCGCCGCTGCCGCCGCTTCCGCCACGCCGCCGATACACGTATCGGCGATCACGCATTCCACCGGCTGACCGTTCGGGTAGCGGAGCTCTGCCTCGAGCAGCCGGACCACCGCCTTGGCCAGGTTCATCGTCTGCTCCTCCAGGGACTCGCGCACGCCTCGTCTTCTGCCGTCGATCGTTGGACGAATGCCGATTTTCGGGAATCCGTCCCGCCATCTGTAACCGTTTTCAACCATACCCATTTTGCCTCCTTGGACAATGAATTATAGTCCCATTCTATCGTTGGCCCGGTGCGTTCGAGAACCTACTATATTGCCCTCTTACCATCGCAACATCGCAAAATAGTGAACCGTCGCTCCTACGCGAAATTTTCCTGCAATTTCCTCCCATCCGCCTTTGCTTCCGCTATAATGGGATTAACCATTGTTCGGGAGGAGCCCATCGTGCCGAAAATCGAAATTCCTCATCGCAAAAGTGACCGCTTCCGTTTCAAGAAGACGCCCGAGCTGCTGTACGCCGGCCAAGTCGTGGACGAACACCGCTTTTACGCCCCGCCGCAAATCCACGATTATTGCGAGATCATCTATATCGTCGAAGGCCGCGGGGAATTCCGCATCGGCGGCACGACCTACGAAGTGCATCCCGGCGATGTAGCCGTCTATAACGCAGGCGTTCCGCATGAGGAACGTTCCGTGAGTCCGGAACCGTTCAGATTGATCTACTGCGGCGTTGGCAACGTGCACGTCGACGGCGTACCGCCGGGGCAACTGCTGCCCGCCTCCGTCGATCCGGTGATCCCGTGCGAGAAATACGCCTACAAAGTCGAGAGCTACCTGTCGGAAATGCTCCAGGAATGCGATTCCCAGGTGCTCGGTTACGAGACGCTCAGCAACAACCTGCTCATGTCGCTGATCACGCTCCTGTATCGGATCGTGGACGTGAAGCATCCGTTTGATCCGCTGAAGGACAAGAACGAAATCACTGTTCGCACCAAGCAGTTCATCGATAAGAATTACACCCGCAGCATCACGCTCAAGGAAATTGCCGATACCCTCTACGTCAGTCAACATTATTTATCCCATCTGTTCAAAAAAGAACTTGGCGACTCGCCCGTCAACTATCTCATCACCCGACGGATCGAAGAGGCCAAGCGACTGCTCCGCGAAACCAATGCGCCGATTCATGAAGTCGCCGCCCGAGTCGGTTACGGGAACGACAAATATTTCTCCATGCTGTTCAAGAAGGTAACAGGCCAGTCGCCCAGCGCTTTCCGGGAAACGAAATAAGCCGGGAGCTTGTGCTCTCTGCAGGCGTTTTTCACCATTATCCCTTTTGTTCAGGGGGCATCAGTTTGTTCACCCGAGTTAGCCCGTTTCTTGTTGTAATCTTATCGTCTGATTAAAAGGGATAATGCTGCAAAGCGTCCGACAAAGGGTATTCTCTGGCGCCAAAGCCGCTTACCCTTCCCCATCAAAACAAAACAGCGCAAAGTACCGGGGCGTCTGCCCTCAGAACCTTGCGCTGTAAACTACGAACTTGTCTCCTAAAGTTATGCTGTCACGGTCAGATCAGCGGAAAGCGTGTCCCGGCTACTGCCCCCGACTTGAACTGCGACTTTGCTCGGAACCGCCGCAAAACGCAGCTCCCGGTTCCAGATCCCCAGTTCCTCCCGGCCCAACACGAACTCGACGACACGGCGTTCTCCCGGGTTCAGCTCGATTTTGCGGAACCCCTTCAGCTCGGCGATTCGCCGGGTGATGCCCGATTCCCGGGCCCGGATGTACAACTGGACTGTTTCCGCCCCGCTCCTGTCCCCCGTATTTTCCACCTCAACGCGAACCGTCACCCGCTCCCCGTTCTCCAGCTCCGCCGCCGAGACGACCTCGCGGGACAAGGATAAATGGGCATAGGTAAATTGCGTGTAACTCAGCCCGTAACCGAACGGGTACAACGGCGCGGAGGGCATATCGACGTAATTTCGGGTTCGACCGGGATCCTTTTGGTTGTAATATACGGGGAGCTGGGCTGAAGACCGCGGCAGCGTCACCGGCAGCTTGCCGCTCGGATTCGCTTTGCCGAACAAGAGCTCCGCGATCGCCCGGCCGCCTTCCGTCCCGGGATACCACGCGCAGAGGACGGCGCCGCATAAGTCGACGACATCGGTGAGCGCATGCGGGCGGCCTTGAATGAGCACGGCGACGACGGGCGTGCCGGTGGCGGCGACGGCCTCGACCAGCTCCTGCTGCACCCCGCCGAGAGACAGGTCGGCCAAGTCGCCCCCTTCGCCGCAGTCCATCTCGGACGGGCTGCCCTCTTTGACGATCGCCGCGCCATTGTCTTCGAAGTCGCCCCCGAATTCCCGGGCGCTGCTCCCGCCGAGCACGAGAACCGCGACGTCCGCGCCTTGCGCGGCCTCAATCGCCTCGGCGATGCCCGCCTTGGACCGGTCGCGGATGCCGCATCCCAGGGCGTACACGACCTCGGTATCTTCCGGGGCGCACGAACGGATGCCCTGCAGCAACGTCGTGCCGGTCCCTTCGCGCTGGACGCTCGTGTAGTCGCCCAGTTGGTTGTACAAGCGGTCGGCGTTCGGGCCGATCACCGCGATCCGCCGCGGCCGGCCGACGATCGGCAGCAAACGGCCTTCGTTCTTGAGCAGCACGGCCGATTCGCGGGCGACCTGCAGGTTCACGTCCCGGAATTCCGGGCTGCCGACAACGGAAATCGCCCGGAGCTCCGGCACGTAAGGCCGGTCGAACAGCCCCAGCCGGAATTTCAGCCGCAGCACGCGCGCGGCCGCACGGTCAATATCTGCTTCCTGCACCAGTCCTAGGCGTACCGCCTCTTCCAGCGTGGAAAAGGCGGTATCCCATAAGCTAAGATCGACGCCCGACGCCAAAGCGAGGGCCGCCGCGGACTCATGGGTACCGGTTAGCGCCAGCAGCCGGTCTACCGCGCAGCCGTCTGCCATCACCAGCCCTTCGAAGCCCCATTCCTCCCGCAGGATGCCGGTCAGCAAATCCCGGTTGGCATGGCATGGCACGCCGTCGATTTCGTTGTAGGCCGCCATGAAACCCTCGGCTCCGGCGAGCGCTCCCGCCCGGGCAGCCGGGAGATGGATCTCCCGCAGCTCCCGCGGCCCAATGGCCGCCGGACCGGCGTTGCGCCCGCCTTGAGCCGCCCCCTGCGCGCATAAATGCTTCAGGACGACTGCGACGCGGTCCGGCGCATCCAGCTTCCGCGGGTCGTCGCCCTGCATGCCGCGCACCGCCGCTTCCGTGAAGCGGGCGGCCAAATAAGGATCCTCGCCGTAGCACTCCTCGGAACGCCCCCAGCGCGGTTCCTGCAAAATATCGAGCGCCGAGACCAGTCCCACGTGCGCGCCGCGGCTGCGGATTTCCGCCGCCACATGGGCGTACGCCCGCGTCATCAGCTCCGGATTCCAGGTTGCTCCGGCGCCGAGATTGACCGGTAGCAGCGTCCCGTCGAGCGCCTGGTGGCCGTGCGGACATTCTTCCGTCAGCAGGACGGGAATGCCCAATCGGGTATGCTCCAGCACGTACCGCTGCACCATGTTCGCCACCCTCGCGCTGTCCGCCGCGGAGATGCCGTTCCCGTAATTCACGCCAGACCAGGGGTCGCTGCGGAACAAGCCGTACAGCGCCCCCATCCCGCCGCCTTTGGCTACTTCTTCCCTAAACGCATCGGTCAGCTCGAACGTATCGCCCTTGCGGACGTAGGCGTCCCAGCCGTACATCCGCTGATTGAGTTGACCCACCTTTTCCCGGAGCGTCATCCGGGCCAGCAAATCCGCCACCCGTTCTTCCAACGGAGCGGACGGCAGTTTGTAAGTTTCCATCCGTGTTCCCCCCGCTTATCGGCCGGCGGCCCAAATGCCATCCGGCCGCCTCCTAGTCTTTGGCCGGTTCCATGCCGGCCGTCATATCTCCGCCGCCCTCGGACGCCTCCTTGCAGACGCGCAGGCCGCGGTATTCCTTCGGCGTCATGCCCGTATACGTTTTGAACACGGACACGAAGTACTTGTATTCCTTATAACCGACCTTGTCCGCGATCTCAAACACCTTATCTTGCGTCGTGGCCAGCAGGTTTTTGGCCTGATCGATCCGCATCTCGTTCATGTATTCCGTAAACCCTTTTCCCGTGCTTTGCTTAAAAATATAACTGAAATAGCTTGGAGTGATTTTCAGCCAAGCGGCGACCTCGGAAGCCTTGAGGTCCGTGCGGTAACGGTCGATGATAAATCTTTTCGCTTTTTCGACGATCCAGTAAGATTTGTCGATTCCGTTCTGATCGATTAACCGCTGCAGTTCCTCCATATCCTCCAGAACCACCGTTTCGAGTCCGGCATAGGAGTTGAAAATATTCGGGTCCGGCTGCCCCCGGCGGGCGTAATCCAACCCGGTCATGCCGCTTTTGCGCAAGCGTTGGCGGAGCAGCGCGAACAATTCCTCATACAGGTTCCAAACTTCCGGCAGCAGATAACCCGATTCCCGGCAAAAACGGAACAGGTCCTCCACCGTCCGGCGAACTTCCTCCCGATCCTGCTTGAAAAACGCGGATACGAGTCCTTGCACCGTCTCCGTGATGTCGAAGCCCGGCAGTGCCCGGCCGGACATCGCCGCTACTCCGTAATCGGCCGTCAGGATACGTCGGCCGTCCAGCACATGAAGCGCCAGCAGACGTACCGCTTCGGCGCAACGCTCCGCGGTTTCCCCCAGGTCCTCGTACACGGCGGAAGCGCCGCCATAAATGCGTACTCCCGCTCCAGGGTCAACCGACCCCAAAGTCGAGGCCAGCCATTCGTCCCACGCATCCGGTTCAGCTCGTTCCGCCGAAGCCAGCAAGGTGATTAGCAAATTTTCATGGTCGAAAACGGATACCGCCCGAAGCGGGCCTCCCTCCAGATTGCGATTCAATCCGAGCAACCAAGCCTCTTGAATCGTTTCGTACCGATCCGCCTCCATATCGGCAAAGCGTTCGTGAAAGTCGGCCAGCTGGGTCGCTACGATGCGGAATTGGACGCCATCCAGCGAAGGTGGCGGCTCTTTGCCGTACGCCGAGCCGTGCCGGGCCATGCCCGAAAGCCACAGCTCGATTTCCCGGGCCTTCTCCTCCTTGTCGGCGGATCGGATGCCGGCAACGATTTTATTCACGACGGCACTCAATTCCTCAATGTCGACCGGCTTCAGCAAGTAGTCGCCCACGCCTAAACGGATGGCTTGGCGCGCATATTCGAAATCCTCGTAACCGCTGATCATGACGACCTGCACCGCGGGATGCCGTTGCCGCAATTGCTTGGCCAGCTCCAGCCCGTCCATGCCGTCCATGCGGATATCCGAAAGCACAAGTTGGACGCCGTGCTCCTCGATCAGAGCCAGCGCCTCTTTGCCGTCATACGCCTCGCCTACGACTTCCACTCCAAGCTTCGTCCAGTCGATCGTATAACGCAGCCCCTCGCAGATGACCGCTTCGTCGTCGACGATCAGCATTTTCACGCGTTTGCCTGCGCCGGCAGGATCTATACTCGGGTTTCGAAATTCAGGATTCATGGGGTTCACCTCCGGGATGGCAAGCCTCGGCAAAAGGGAAACGAAGCCGTACCCACGTGCCTTTGGCCGATGTATCAACGATCTCCAGACCATAGTCTTGTCCGAAAAAGATCGAAAGTCTCTCGTGAATGTTATGCATGGCTCCCTCCCTGGTTCCTCCGGTCCCCGACCGTTCCAGGGCGCTCCGGACGGCTTCCGCCTTGCCGGGATCCATTCCTTTGCCGTTATCGATGACGTCCACCCAGATTTCGCCTTCGCGGGCGTAACAGCGAACGTTGACCTCTCCATACGGTTTGCCGCGGTCCAGGCCATGCTTGATGAAGTTCTCCACCAACGGCTGGATCGTGGCTTTCAACGTCACGGCCTCCTCGATGCCCGCCTCGGCATGGAGGGAATATTTCAACTTCTTCTCCCCGAGCCGGCGCTGCTGCAGGTACAAGTAGGATTGGGCGAATTCCAGCTCCTTGCGCAGCGTGGTTTGATAGCTTCCGTTATTCATGCTGGACCGGAAAAACTTCGACAGCATTTCGATCAACTGGCTCGACTTCGAGGCCTGCTCCAATCGCGCCGTCCAACGGATCATATCCAGCGTATTGTACAGAAAATGCGGGTCCATCTGGTTTTGCATGAGCTTCAGCTCGGATTCCCGTTCCCTTAGCTCCAGCTTGTATTTATGCTCGATGAGTTGCTGAATCGTCGCGACCATCTCATTGAACTTGCGGTTCAATTCGGAAATTTCGTCGTTGGAATTGACCGGAACCCGAGCGTTGAAGTCGCCGTACGTGACTTTGCTGGTTTCCTTTTTGAGGCGCAAAATCGGACGGATGATTGTATAGTGGAACCCGATCAACGCGGTCAACCCCAGCAGCATGATTGCCGTCAGGATGACCAGCATCGTCATCTTGATTCCGCGAAACTCCTCGGATACCTTCGCCTCGGGAATCATGGCGACCACTTTCCAATCCGTATTTTCCATTCGATTATATAAGGTTAAATAACGCTGGCCGTTCACCTCGTACGTCAGGTCTCCACGTCCGGACGACAGCTTGTCCAGCAGCGGCGCTCCCGGCTGGAGCACATCCGGCAACGGATTCGTCGATCCCAGGATCACCTGGCCTTCCGCGCCGACGATGAACACGCTCCCGGCCCCGTCCTTGAATATCCCTTTCTCCAGCAGGCCGACGATACTCGCCTCATCCAAACGGATGATCAGCCTTCCCAGCGGTTTGGTGATCTGGCTGAAGGAGTTGAGGACGCGGAACATCGAGAAGACGCGAACCTCGCCGTTCCAATCGCTATGGAGCGCATACCCTTCGGTCCAAGTAATCCCGCCTTTGCGCGCTTTGGCGGCCTGTTCCCATTTCGACTCGTCGCCGCTGAACGGCTCGCCCATTTCGATAAAGCTGCCATTAAAGCCGTAAATTTCGATGGACCGAATGTAACCCTTCGACATCAGCTGAAACGTCAAGAAATCCTCGATATTCCGCTTTAGAACGGCGTGCTGCTCGCTGCTGAGCGGAGGCGACGTGCGCAGGAAGTTCCGCATGTCCGGGCTCAAAATCAAGTAATTGGCGATATCTTCGACCATTTTGGTCTG
This sequence comes from Paenibacillus mellifer, assembly GCF_023195895.1. Classification (GTDB taxonomy): domain Bacteria; phylum Bacillota; class Bacilli; order Paenibacillales; family Paenibacillaceae; genus Fontibacillus; species Fontibacillus mellifer. The sequence goes on along the minus strand of NZ_JALPRK010000010.1, from coordinate 85,855 downwards.
CTCGCCGAGTTGGCCGGCGACGTTGTCCAGATTTCGCTTGGTCGAATTGATGAACTGTTCCCGCAGCACCTCGTTAAATTGAATTTGCACGACCACGCCAACGCCGAACGTCGGCAGGATGACGAAGATCAGGAAGATGACAAGCGCCTTCCGCTTTAAGCCAAAGCTGCCAAGTAACCTTTTGTAGCCTGTCATCGCCTTCACCTCCGCCTAGTCGTGGTGTCTTAGCCTTTAACTGCTCCTGCTGTCATGCCGGTGACCAGTTGCTTTTGCAACAGGAGATAAAAGATAATGATCGGAATGAGCGCCATCGTCAGCGCCGCCATTTGCAGGGTCAGGCTCGCCGTTTCGATGCCGACGAAGTTGGCCAAGCCCAGCGGCAGCGTCTTGAGTGCGGAAGAGCTGATCAATACCAAGGCGAACAAATACTCATTCCAGTTGTATATGAAGTTGAGGATAACGACGGTGGCCATCGCGGGTCTCGTGATCGGAAGAATGATCGACCAGAAGATCCGGAATATGCCCGCGCCGTCCATCACGCCCGATTCCTCCAAGTCCTTGGGGAATCCCCGCATGAAGCCCTCCAGTATAATGATCGTTAATGAGAGGTGGAACGCCGTGTACGGCAAGATTAACGATAAATGCGTATCCAGCAGGTGCAATTTTTGCATGATCAGAAAGATCGGAATCAACGTCGCGTGGATCGGCACCAGCATGCCGAGCAGAAAGACGCCGTAAGTGATGCCGCGAAGCTTGAATTGAAACCGCGATAGGAAATAGGACGCCAAGGCCCCGAAAAATACGGTCACGATCAAGGACGCAAACGTGACGAAAAGGCTGTTCAGAAAATACACGTTCATATTCGCGACCTTCCACGCCTCCGCGTAGTTGGAGAAATGCAAAGCCTCCGGGAGCGAAAACGGATTGGCCGCGTATTCCTGTTCATTTTTGAAAGAGTTGACGACCATCCAGAACAGCGGGACTATATTCATCATAGCGAATAGGCTTAGAAAAGTGTATGCAAATATTCGGAAGCCGGCAGACTTCTTATTCATGGGTATATCCTCCTTCCTTAAGCTTCTTTTTCCCGGCCCAACCGGTTCACCAGCGAGATGACGATCAAGCTGAACAGCAGGATCAGGATCGACACCGCGCTGCCGTATCCGTAACGCATGTTCATGAAGGCGCTGTTGTACATGTGAATCGTCATGACTTCGGTTTGATGCGCCGGGCCGCCGCCCGTCAGGATCTGAATCAGGTCGAAGACGCGGAAGGAGTTGCTGATGCTGTAGACGACCCCAACCATAAGCGTGCTGCGAATCATCGGGATCGTAATGCGAAAGGTGCGTTTGAGCCCGGTGGCTCCATCCAGTTCGGCTGCTTCGTTGACCTCATCGGGGATGTTTTGCAACGCGGCCAGGAAAATCACCATGTACAATCCGCAGTTCTGCCAGATGTACGCAATGCTGATCGACAGCATTGACCACCGGTCGTCGCCCAGCCAATTTTGCTTCCAGCCGTCGAGGCCGACGATGCCCAGCAGATTGTTCAGCATCCCGTACTCCGTGTTATAAACCATGCCCCAGATCAGGGACACCATGACGGATGAAATCACGACCGGCATGAAGCCGACCGTCCGGAAAAATCCGGAGCCTTTGAGCCCGCGGTTCAGCAGAAGCGCAAGTAATAAACCAAGCGGAATTTGGCCGATCAGGCCGGTTACCATGATGATGACGTTATTTTTGACGGATAGCCAGAAGGTGTCGTCGCCCAGGATCTTCACGAAATTATCAAGGCCGACGAACTTCATCGAACCGATGCCGTTCCAATCCATCACCGAATAGTACAGAGACATTCCGATCGGAACGATGGCAATGCCCAAATAGATGATCAACGCCGGAAACAACCCGATAAAAATCGCCAGTTTCGTGCCTCGTAACGTTTGCACCAGAGGTTCCCTCCTTTTCCTTTATGTCGAATCCAGCTTCAAGCCCGATGAATGAAGAAAACCCGGGAATCGGGTTTTCTTTCACGCATCGATTTTGAAAGAAGTAAGCGCGAGTTGTTTAGTGATCTTAGGATGCCTTCGTTAATTGCTGCTGCTATAGTTCTCCATGGCTTCCTGAACTTCCTTAGCCAGCTCTTCCGGCGTGCCGCGGCCCACGGTCAGGGCTTGCAGTCCGTTTTGCAGGACGTCCACCACTTGCGTAGGAATGACGCTATCGAATACCGGAGCCGTGCCGTTGCCGGTCAGCGACAACATTTCTTTCAGATAGGGGCTGGCGTCTTCGGGAATTTCCACCTTAGCCGGCACGACCACCCCGTTGCGGATCAATTCTTTATACAGATCTTCGCTCACGAAAAACTTCAAGAACTCCTCGGCAGCCGCTTTTTTCTTCTCGTCGAGCCCGCTCTTGATGGCGATGCCGTATTGCACGATCCCGGCGCTCTTCTTCGGATCGCCTTTGCCGCCTTCTACGCTCGGGAACAGGGCGATGCCGAATTTGTCTCCCTCTTCGTTGTTGATCCGAACTCGTCCATCAACGGTCGCGGAGGAAATATGCATGGCAGCTTTGCCTTGGATAAAGTAATCCTGGCCTTGAACGGAGTCCATGTTGTTGGCGTCCGTATTGAAGGCGCCCAGCTTCGTCAGTTCATCGATGACCGAAAGCGCCTTGACGAACTCGGGGTCGGTGAACTTCGCTTTGCCTTCAAGCACGGCCGGAAGGAAATCGCTTCCGGTGAACCGGTCGCCGATAATGGAAATGTAAGACGATTGCAGCGGCCATTGTTCCTTATTGCCGAGCGAAATCGGGGTAATTCCCGCCGCTTTCAGCTTCTTCACCGCATCGATGAATTTGTCGTAGGTGTCGGGGAATTGATCGTAACCCACTTGCGCGAACATCTCTTTATTGTAATAAATGATGTCTACGAAATTTTGCTTGGTCGGTACCGCATACTGTTGTCCGTCCACGTTAAATCCGGCTAGCGCGGCTTCCGGCAGAATCGAACCCCAGTTGTCCATCAGATCGTTGATTGGCTGAAGCAAATTACCGGCAACAAGCGGCGACAAATCCGCCCCAGGCCATACGACGTTGATATCGGACAGGTTGTTGGCGGCCGCTAACGTGCGCAGCTTGGTCTTGTACTGGGCGGACGGTACGCCGTCCTGCTTGATCACGATGTTCGGATGCTGCTTTTCGAATTCGGCGATCCGCGCTTTGTAGACTTCGTTGTCCACGTTCGGGGAAGTCCAAGGATGCATCATGTTCAGGGTAATCGTCTCCGCCTCGCCCGCGCCGCCGGCATTGTTGTTGCCGCCCGCCGCGTTTTCGTTGCCGCAAGCCGCCGCGAACAGCGTCAGCACCGCAATCAAACCGAGCAGCACCGCTTTTTTGCCTCTGTGTGTTTTGCCCATAATCAACCCTCTTCTCTTGGTATTTGGATCAGATCCATAAACATAACAGGCAATGATCGTTTTCGTTTCCCAACCTGTTATATTACCTATTATAAAAGCGGTCTCGCTTTGACTATATCCCACAAATCTTCGATTATATCCGAAATATTCAGATGATTTTCAAGTCGGTTAAGCGATTTCCACGAATCAATGTCACATATTGTAACATTTAAAATTCGACTTTTCGCTTGGAGGTGCGATTTTCCTTTTTCGCCTGTTTCAGTAAGCGCTTGCAGGAGTTGCTTTTTGAATAACCGCCTTATGCGGTCATTCAAAAGCAAGCAACTTAGGCCTGCGGCTCATTCAGAATATAGTCGACGAGTTCTTCGACCGGCACCGTAGCTAGCGCGATCGCCGTATCGGTCACCCCGTAGTAGATGTAGAGCAATCCGTCTTTGACGACGTTCCCCGTCGGGAAAATGACGTTCGGGATCTGGTAGCCGAATTTCTCGTAATATGTTTCCGGCTCCATGATGAAGTTTTTCGTGCGGGCGATGACTTTCTCCGGATTCTCCAAATCCAGCAGCATGGCGCCGACGCGGTAGACCACCTCGTCGTCCACTCCGTGATACAACACGAGCCATCCGCGATCCGTCCGTACCGGCGGCGTCGATCCGCCGATTTTGCGCGATTCCCACGTCATGTTTTCCGCTTTCGCCAGCAGCTTCGGTTCCTCCCAGTGGATCAGATCGTCCGAATAGGTGATCCACATCGCCGCCTTCTCCGTACCGTACGCTTCGCCCACATATTCCTCCGGCCGGCGCAACAACACGAACTTGCCGTTGATTTTCTCCGGAAACAGGATGTTGTCGCGGTCATTGATCTCAAGCGGCGTCGTATCGGCCACGAACTCCCAATCGATCAGATTTTTAGAAGCGAGGATTGACGAACGCGTCAACCAGTGGCCTTCCTGCTCGCCCCACCCGTCCGGGTACTCGGGGATCGAACGCTCCGGCACGCCCCGGCCCGTCGGGTAGTAGCTCATCGCACACGGACGCAGCGCATAATTCAAATAGAACGTATCGTCGATTTTCACGATCCGCGGGTCCTGCACGCTGCCGTAGGGGAAACCGAGCATGTCCGGCGTGACGATCGGCTCGTCCTTCACGTGGGTGAAATGCACGCCGTCTTCGCTTTCCAGCAGACCCAGGTAGTTTTTGCACGGGGTCAGCGAGCCCGCCGTCCGTTCGATCATATAGAACTTGCCGTTATCGATGATTACCGCCGGATTGAATACGGTTACTTTTCTCCATTCGAAACCTCCCGGTACCACGATCGGATTTTCCGGATGCCTCGTTATCTTCATCTGTGCTCCTCCTCATGAAACCCTTTGTAAGTGCTTTAATGCTATTATAGCTTTGGCTATCCGGAGGAAATATCCCATAAACTTTCGAAAATATCTGAATAATTCCGATGGGTTGGCGACGGCCGCAGACCACATTGGATCATAACTCCTTGAACCCGCCGCCAAGGGTCGAGATGTACTCGGTTTATCGCAAAGAAAACCCCAGACCGTTGCGATTCCGTGCAACAATCTGGGGTTCATTCGATCAGGTGCGTTACGCGTCATAGTCGACGATGTAATTTTGCAGCTCCGTATTGTAGTAGCCGACGCTGTATTCGGCCAGTCTTCCCTGGACATCCCGCGAATACCGCGAGCGCTTCAGTACGGGCACCCCGTCGGCCAACTGCAAGAAACACTTCGCCTCGGCCGGCGGAAGGGACACCGCAAATTCGTCCCTGAGCTTGTCCAGCGATACGCCCCACTCTTCCAGCACCTCATAAAGCGAATGGTCGCGGAAATCCTCGAGATCCGGTTCTTTCCGGGCGGTCTTCACGAAATGCTCGTAAAAAATATAAGGCTGGCCGTCGAGATAATACGCGCGTTCCAGCTTCAAGCAACGCTCCCCGAACAACCCGTGGAGCTCGGAGCCCGCCTCGTTTCGCACCGTTTCGGCGCGGAGCCACTCCTTGCGGATTTGATGGTTTTCCTCCACCAGAATCTCCGTGAAGTGCTTCCACTTGGACCACTTGGAGGCCGCTTTATTGCGGATCACTTTAGTGCCTTTGCCGCTGCCCTTCTCCAAATACCCTTCCTGGACGAGCTCCTGAATCGCGCCGCGGACGGTGATTTTACTGACGGCGAATTCTTGCTCCAGCTGAGGCTCGGAAGGGATATTCGCTCCGAGCGGGTAAACGCCGTACAAAATGCGTTCCTTCAGAATGTTTTTGATTTGCAAATACAACGGTCTATCTTTGCGGGACAAACTCACGACCCTGTTCCCTACCTTTCCACATCGCCGGCGGCGGATTGCTCCATCGCCCGGAGGATTTCCGCCTCCGTCGCCATCGGGGTGTCGCCCGGCACGGTATGCGCCAGCATGCCCGCCGCCGCCGCGAACCGGACGGTTCGCTCCGGGGCGAAGCCCTCTAGCTCGCCGTGGATAATCCCGCTCGCAAAAGCGTCTCCTGCCCCTATTCTATCATAGACGGAAAACGTCAGCCGATCGGAGAAAACAAACCGCTCCCCCTTGTACAGAAACCCGCGCAGCGAGTGGGAGTTGTCGCCGTGGATTTGGCGGTGCGTTCCGGCAATCGCGGAAATGCCGTAGCTTTCCGCCACGGCCGGAATCAGCTGCGCCAGCTGATCCTCCCGTTCCTGCCGGGCCGTGGTCATCCCCAGGGTAAGCATCGCGTCCTTTTCGTTCATCATCACAATGTCCGCCAACCGCAGCATCGCTTCGTAATGCGGTTTAGCTTTGGCATATCCGCCTTCCCCCCAGAGGGACGGACGGTAGTTGCAGTCGAAAATCACCATGCCCCCCCGCCGCTTGACCGCTTCGGCGAACGATTTCATGTGCGCCCGCACGCCGTCGTTCATCGCCAGCGTAATCCCGCAGAAATGGACCGCATCGACGCCGTCGGCGATTTCCGCGAAATCATAGGTTCCTTCGGGCGCGGTATTAAAGCTGCTTTCCAACCGGTTCGAGTACGTCACGCGGCTGGGCCGCACGCCAAAGCCGTTCTCCAAGAAGTACATGCCAACGTACTTGCCTCCCCGCAGAACGCGAGCGGTATCGATGCCCAGTTTGCGAAGGAAGGCGGAAGCGGCGTCCCCAAGCGGATTGTCCGGCAACCGCGTGACCAGCGAACCGGCATGCCCGTAACGGGACAAGGCCGATGCGACGTTGACGCCGGTGCCCGAAAAGGAATATTTCAACGTATCGCCCTGCGCCAACGTTTCGTAACCCGGCACCTGCAGGCGCATCATGACTTCGCCGAAGGCTGCTATGCGTTTAGGCATAAGCATCCGCAAGCTTTTTCATGATTTTGGTCAACAGCAGCACGTCTTCGGTGCGGGTGATGCCGGTCGCTTTGTCGATGATGGAAGTGTAGACGTGCGGAATCACCTGCGGAACGCCGGCTTCCAAGGCGATGCGCAGGATCGCTTCGAAATTGGCCAGGTCGATGCCGCCGGTCGGCTCCAGCGCAAAGTCCGCCTTGGCACAAGCCGCCGCTACGGCGCGAAGCTCCTCTTCGCGGCTGAGCCCCTGCATCGGGAAGTATTTAAGCGCATTGCCGCCCATATCGCGCACCAGCGCGATCGCCGCTTCGACCGGAACGATCGCCTGCTTCTCCTGGGCGGCGCTGACCGGGCCGGTGGAGATGTTCACGTATCCCGCTTGGCCCGTCGGCGAAACCAGGCTGTTGATCCAGCTGTCTTGCGCGCCGAGATTGGCCCGGGTTGCCCCGACTGCCGGGAACACCTGATTGATGTGGCTGCCGGGATAATGCTTGGCGATTTCCGCAACGACCGCCGCCTGGCGGTTATCGCCTGCGCCAAGACCGATCGACACCGCGTCGTCGATTTCCCGGCCGTACGCTTTCATCGCCGTTACGGCTTCCTGGACCGTAGGGTAGTCCTTGGAAAGAACCCCGACGAGAACGTAACCGTCCGCGGCTTCGAACACTTCCTTCGCGTTCGGAATGTCTTTGGCCAATACATTGAGAGCTACCCGTTTTTTATAAAATCGTTTTGCGATCTGCGACATCTTAACGTCCCCCTGCCAATTCGCGTATTTTTTCGGCAATCACCTGGATATCGTCCCCCATCAGCGGGCGCGGGTCGATATCGAAATACCCTTGTCTGACTCCGTAATCCCGGGTATAAATCGCGATATCTCCGGTTTGCAGCGCATGAACCATTTCCTTCGCGCCGATGCCGGCCTGCTGCGGATCGACCTGCACCCGGGCCCGGTAAATCGCCCGGCCGGCTTCGTCCTGCACGATCGAAACCCGGATTCCCGGGAGTTCGCTGAGCGGCATCAGCGTCTGCAAAGCCGCTTTTTCCCGCTCGCTGTTATCCGGTTTGACGGCGTACTCGTCCAAGGCCTGCAGCAGGCCGAAGGACGTTTCCTTGCCCACCTTCATGCTCCGTCCGATGCCGTGCAGCTGCACCTTCACCCATTCGATAAAGGCGCGTTTGCCGGCGACGATTCCGGAGGTCGGGCCTTCGATCGCCTTAGAGCCGCTATAAATCGCCAAATCGGAGAATTTCACGTACTTCTGCAGGTCCTCTTCCGCCGCCGCGTCCACGATCATCGGCACGTTATTCCTTTTCGCCACCTCCCACGCTTCTTCGACGGAGATCATGTTCTTCTGCACGGCATGGTGCGATTTCACGTAGAGGATGGCCGCCGTTTTTTCGCCGATCGCATCTTCGAGATGTTCCGCCCGGCCTTCGTTGGCATAGCCGACCTCCACCAGTTTGCCGCCGCCAAGGTAAACCATCGTTTCTACCGGAGCGCCGTACTGCACATTATGGCCCTTCAGGATGAGGATTTCGTTGCGGGGAATCTCCTCCTGATGCAAACGCAAGCTCTTGCGCCGATCGCCCTGTGTCACGATCGCCGCTACCGACAAGGCGATGCCGCTCGATGCCGAATTCACGATCACCGCCGCCTCCGAACCGACGTGTTTGGCGACATAATCCCCCGCCTTATCTACGAGATCGGCGATTTCGACGTAGCTTTGGCCGCCCCGCTTCATCGCCTCCATCACGGTATCGCTCGGCGCGGATACGCCGAGGATGCTCATCCGCCCGCTGGCGTTGATGACGCGCTTAAGCCCGTACTTCGCATTCAATGAACTTTCCATGGATGATCACTCCTTTTGCTTCAATATGGCGGTTCGAGACACGCCGTTCTCCTTCCGAATCGATCAGCGCCGCAGGTGTTTCCTTGACGGCAAACAAGGTTAAATGGGCCGGGTCCCCGACCCGAATGCGGCCGAGCTCCGGCCTTCCCAGCCACTGCGCGGCGCGAGAGGTCACCGCCGAGATGACTTCTTCAAGCGAATAACCGAGATAAAGGAATTTGCTTAGCACGTTCGCCATGCTGTACACCGGACCGTTCAGCCGGTTGCCCCGGTAGATGTCAGTGCTGATCGTATCCGGATTGATGCCGTTCCGTTTTGCCGCCTCGGCGACCCGGAAGGAGAAGCTCGCCGTGCCGTGGCCCACGTCGAGATGCACGCCCCGGCCGATAGCTTCAGTCAAAATCGGGAGCGGTTCGCCCGATGCATCGAACAGATTGTTCGCTTTGCCGTTGAGATAATGGGTAATGATATCTTTTCGCTGCAGCAGCGGAATCACCTCCCGGATATCGGGCGGCGCCGAACCGATATGCACCATCAGCGGCAGTCCCGTCTCGAGCGACAGCTCGCGCGCGATGCGCAGCGGCTCCACGCCGTTCTCCCGGACCACGCTTTGGCTGATCCTCGCTTTCAGGCCGACGATGGAGTCGCTGTAATCCGCGATCGCTTCTTTGACCCGATCGCGGTCGATCCAGGCCAATTCGGACAGTTCGTCGACGCGTTTCAACCCGATCCGCGAGATGTTCAAGAACGCCAACAAGTTGGTTGCTGACGCTTTGCCGTTCGCCACGAGATCGCCGATCCGGTCTGCACCGCAGCTGCCGGCGTCCACGATCGTCGTGACGCCCTGCTTCACGCCGATCTCATCGATTTCGTCGCCGTACGGGTCGAATTCCGGAAAAGCGTGGACATGCATATCGATCCAGCCGCTGGATACATAAAGGGAGGATGCATCCCATTCCTGATCGCCGCGAGCCTGGCCGGCTCCGGTCATCTCGGCGATTTTTCCGTCCTCGATCACGATGTCGATCTCTTCCCCGTTCACTCGCTTCAGATGATGGAGAACTACTTTTTCCTTCACTTTGCTCGCCTCTTTTTATAGATCGTTGTCATGCTTACGATTGGGTTTAGCATAACACGGAAAATTCCTCTTGAGAATATAACGTTATAATGTTTGTTTGCGAAGTGCGCCGAATCCTTCGATCGTCAGCTCGAAACCCACCTCAAACATGCGTCTCCACGGAAAATGCAGCCCGCTTAGCCGAATCAGGCCTTCCTTCTCCTTAATTCCCGCAAAATAGTGCGCCGCCGCCTGGTTCATTTTGTCCGCTAGAATCGCTTCAGCCTGTTCCAAGCAATGCTCCAGCACATAGTAGCTCGCGTTCAGCCGGGGAAGATCGTTCGCCAGCATATCTTGCCGCACCAGCGATTGATAGAGGAAGTCTTCCGCCAGACGGTGGTAATAAAAGACGCGGCTCGCCTCATATGCCTTTGCCAATTCGCCCTGCGCCCATCGATTTGCGTAGTACGAAGCGATCACCAGGTGGGCAACCACCGTCCCCAGCGTGTTCCCGGAGGTATTCCAGCCGGCGTAGGCCGTTAATTGATCCAGCAGCCCTTGCTGCTGCAGCAGGTTCATCAGCACCGGATCCCCGCCGTTGCAGGTCGCCACGTCCCCCAGTGCAACCATCTTCCCTTTACGCAAGTAGGCCCCCATTGCTTCGGCAAACTCCCGGTAATGGATTTCCGAAAAGTAAGTGCGATGCCGTTCCTGGAACGGGATTTGCTCGGCCATCCCCGCCTGGTCGACCGCCGGCGAGTGGACGAGGAGCACTAAATCCGTCTCTGCGGAATGGTCGGCTAGAACCGCTCCCGCCGCGATAATATGCGATTTGACGCTTTCGTTCAAGCTGCGGTCTTCGTATTTCGGTTTGATCTGCGGACCCTGGGTTGAAGAATAACGCACAAATATCTCCGGCTTGTACTGTTTCAATTCCCCGAAGATGCGGGCAAACATCGTGCAGCCGACCTCGTCGGCTCCCGGGTAGATCAGGACCTTATCCAGCACGTTCAGCGCTACCACGCGACCAACCATCATTTGCTGCTCCGCCCGGGAGAAGCCGTATTGGGAATTGTCGTCCAGCGGGACGACCAGATGGTCGATCACGCCTTCGCGAACCAGGGTTAACGCGTGCTGGTTCACTTGCTGGTTGACGGCACGGCGCTCCAGAAAATCGCTCAAGTAGGCTTCAGGGATCAACCGAGTGATGTCTTCCAGTTCCCGTTGTTCCGCCGGAGTTAGCACCTCCTGCTCCGCTTTGTCCGTCAGGTAGCTGTATTTGAAAATTTGCCCGCCGTGAAATTTGTAATAATCCGGTTCTTCTTCGTCCTTGTTGTTGTTCGGCACGCGCATGATCAGATTAAAGGCATGGATCTTAACGCCGGGATACCGACGCTTGATTTCCCCTAAAACTGCCAGCCGGCGCAAGCACTCCTCCAGAGATAAATGATGCAGCCGGGACGGCACGATCCCCCCGTAAACGAGCAAATCGATCGATACGAGGACATAATCCGCTCCTTCCGCGGCCTCGATCATCCATTCCCGAATCGCATTCGTATCCGCCGGGCGTTTCTTGTCCCCGAGCATCGAACGGTCCGGAACGACGAGCGTTACGTCCGTCATCCGCGCCAGCTGCCTGGGAAACCCCTCGTTGCAAGGCCTTTCGTCCAGCGGCACATAAACCACCTTCGCCATATAGCCACTCCTCCCGTTAGCCTGATTTCCATCGAAAAACAACGCATGGGTCATCGTACGCTTAATGTAATCTTAGCCTTCAGGGAGTTCAGGAAATATCCCACGGATTTACGATAATATCCGAAAAATGCAAAAAGGGCCGTTCGCCAAGGCGAAACGGCCCAAAAACAAGGAGAGGCTCAGGAAGCATGATGCCGTCCTTTTGCCACGGGAACCCAAGCCAAAATATTCTCCATTCGAAAAGCCCGAGGCGCGTTAGAAACCAGGCAGGTTGCCCGAACTATACCATCACGCACATCATGTACCTCGATCCGCCGCTGCGTGATCTTGCCCGCACGGTCGACGTAGATGATTTCTACCGTCCGGCCGATGTATTTTTTCACCAGTACCATCTCCAAATAGGAACGTTTGTTTTTATTATATGCAAACATACGTTCTTTATTCAACTGGTAAATAAAACAGGGCGGGAATGAATCGGGCTAGGCTCATCCCTTCTCCTTCGTCTTACCCTGACGGTTATTCCCGAGCTCGAATAGCCCGGTGGCCGACAAACCGGCCAAACCTCCCGCCCACAGCCGCAACACTAATTCCATTTCCGTAAAAGGGTAAGCCGCGGCTCCGACCAATACGCCGATGACGACTCCGATAAAGGGGATCAGGTTTTTGGGCAGGTTGATGGTCGTTTTGACGAGTTGGACCAAAGCTAATACGAATACGGACAAAACCGAGGCAAAGGCCAACACATTGGTTAAAATCTCGTTTTGCATGACTTCCCTCCTTGTTATTGCTCCGGGATGCCCGCGGCCCTGCGCAGATAATTCGCCAGGTTGTTAAAATGCTGCGCCCGTGCCGAATTTCCTTCGTCCCGCGCCTTAAACCAAGCCGGCGACAGCCAGCGAAAAATGATCTCCTGGGCATTGCTTTTCGGCAGCGGGATCAGCGGACCGGGTGAGGATGAGGAGGCCAGCGGAATCCCTGAGGCCACCCGAAGATTGTTTGCCAGATTGTGAAAATGCGTCATTCCAACCTGATCTCCCTTGGTTTGCGAGGCGAACCAGGCGGGAGAAACATAGTTGTCGATCAGTGACTGCGCGATGGTTGCCGGGAGCGGCGTAAACGACGTACTCGTGTTTGGGGTCAGGCTAGGGGTACGTACCACGTTGAGTTCGGTCGAGACATCGTCCAGCAATTGGTTCAGTGATTTCCCGCCCGTGGCCAGAGCCTCATCGGGGTCCCTCCTACGCGCCGGATCCAGTTGCCGGTGAGACGGGATAAAGACGTAAGGATTCTTGTTCCATTTGCTGCAGCAATAAGCCAAATACCAGACATACCGCTTGTACGCTTCGATAAAGTTTATGCGCCCGCCGTAGCAAAATTCCACTCCGATGGCCGCATCGTTGGCATCATAGCCAAACAAATCATTGTCGGTCGTGACGTCGTACAGCACGTGCCAGGCTTTTTCCGCCGGTTCGGGACCGGTGCCGGTCGGTATGATTTCAAGAATCTTCGTATCGTCGATAAACACATGGGCCGAGGCGGAGCGATTCGTTAGCGAGTTGAAATAGGCATAGTGATTGTCCGCCGTTGCTCCCGGATTTCCCGAGTCATGGGCCACAAAAAACTCCGGCGTTCCGGTCGATAACCTCGTCCCGGGCCTTACGTTCGGCCGGATCGCGACGTACCGCCTTTCAATTCGGTATTTTCGTGTATCCATATGCACTTCACCCCTTCCATTCATACTATTCCGTATGGGTGCCGATTCGCCTGTGCGCTTGTTTGTCCGATTCCAGGGCACCTCAGAATAAAAGAAAAGAGCCTGCGATAGATAGCAGACTCCTGGTATAAATTGCTTACTTACCTGAATAAACGAAAATAACCCGCCCAGGTTAGCGCCAAGGTGCGGGTTATTCTCTGCATTCTTATCTTGGAGGTTTCCCACCCAAGTGTTGTACCGGGGAGGCTGTGGCGCAGCCTCCTTGTTTCTATTGTTATCTTAGCATACTCTGCCATATACCTCAATCATTCACATGGCGTTTATTCCTCCAGCCGATCGATCCGCTTATGGGCTTGTTTGGCCGATTCCTCGACGCGCGTCAGCCGCTCGGAGAAGGCTTCAAATCGCTGGCCTTGCAGCTTTTGTTCGACTTTCATGTCGTCAACGCCCCGCTTGATGTATTCTACATCCGCCCGCTGCACAGCCTCCGCCTCGGCCGACTCCTCGGCCTCCCGTTTCGCCGCTTTCGCACGCCCCGCCCACCCCAACGCAACCCCACTCACCGCCGCCAGCACGGAGGTCACCGCAGTGATTATCGTAATGTCCATTATTTACACCTTCTTTCGGGGAAAATGAAGAGCCCTCGGGGGACCGAGGGTAGAAGAATAATTATTTGGGGTTGTTGCACTATTTCGTCCTGTACCGTAACCCCGTTTGATCTTTATCCCGTACAAATCTAGATATATATAATATAATTAGTTGTCGCAGTGAGTACCGTTGATGATGTGTTGCTAATTATTATAGATGATCCTCCTGGAGAAGACCCTGTGATTTCCACAGTCCCATTACCCCAATTTATTTGGTTGCCTTTGTGTAGCCGCTCAAAATTTTTGGCAAACATTCTCACGATTTATGGCAAGAATTAGCTTGGTCTATAGATTATATAAAACGATCCCCGGATCATCCAAGGATCGTTTTATATATTATGCTGTCGGCTCGGTGACTTCTTCGTAATTCTCGTCCAGATATTCGAAGTTACAAACTCCGACGGTGCCCGTGCTGTTTTTGTACACAAACTGTCCAGGGATAGCGGTGATGATCTTTGTACCTTCTATAAAAGTTACTGATTGCAAATCCCCAGTTGGCGTAAAAATAACGGTCACGCCCATACCAGTAAGCTGGATAATTGCTTGGATTGAGGCCAAATCTACGAGTTCAATCTCTTGTACGTAGTCTTTACTTTTAAACATTCTAATCATTGTCAACACCCTTCGCTTTTATTTCGAACCTCATCCCCGATTGGCTCCAAATGATGCGTTAATCACGGATCTTATTTAACTAATGTTTGGTCATATCCACCCCTAGGGTAATAATTGGAGCTTAAGTTGTACAAAAACTTGTAATTTCCGTCGTAGGTTTTGAAGTGTAGTGCCCACCCGGTATAATACCAGGCAGCGTAGTCTATGCCCTTAGCAACTTCGGGATTGAAGTTTTCCAGGATGTTCCCGAATCTGTCGAGTACCATATATCGCATAATTCCAGCCGAGGTATTTACATATTTAAGGAGTGTTTTACCTTCCGGCAAAGCAAATACGACATACCCAGCGTTTATGGAGATAGCCGCTGATACCCCTTGTATATTTCCAGACAAGTCATACCTATGAATAGTCATGTTCCACGCGCTATCCCTGCAGGCTATTATGAATTCATTTTGATACATTTGTGAGGTTTGATGGTCGGCTATTTTCCCCGACGGTAATACAAAATTAAATAGAACTTGTGAGACAAAATCGCTTCCACTTGGCACTAACTGGAACCTTTCAACTACGCCGTTAATGCAGCGCCAATAAATACTAGCATCTATATTTTCGGCATAGAACATATACCTAAGGTTGGAAATAGCCATCCCCTGGTTTGAACCGTAGTTTGTAATAATATCAGCAATACCCTTAGACCGAAAGCGAATAATGCTTGCCTGCGTGTTATTTTGAGCAAAAAGGGCAATTCCGCGGTTAACGTCTCTTCCCCATATGTTTTCGTATGCACTTGGCGGTTCAATCGTTTTAAGTCCTACATTCGCTAAGTTAGGGATAAAACTATTAGCTAGCGCGCATTTGGGATGCCGGACCCAATTTACGTTATTTAGATACTTACCGTTTGGTATCCCTAAATACACATATTCTGTCGCATCCCCTGTTGTCGATGCACCAACCACGGCGCTAGACGCTAGAATTTGATCCTGCTTATCCGGGTTTTGGATTGGAATTGTTCCTGTTATCAGTCCGCTTGCATTCGATGCTGTCTTCCCTGCCAACAAATCTGCCCCGGTCGCATTTCCTGTCGCCTTGACGATCGCAGCTAACTTGGATATCAACGAATCCCAGCTTTCCAAAGTGGATGCCGAAATGCCTTTGGCAACGAGCGCGGCAACCACTTCCGATTTCCGCTCATTGCCAGCTTGCTTTGCCTCTTGCACATCTTGTGTTAAACCCGCCAACTGTGCAGCAAAATTATCACAAACAGCTTTCACCGCCCTAGACGTCGCTGCCACATCTTCCCGAGTGCCGTCGATGGCATTCGAAAGCTGCACCTTCCCCTTCACCGTCAACGAGGCATCAGGGATATCCATCTCCCCCACGGCCGCATCGATCTTATCCCAGTTGTCATTCAACATTGTTTGAATATTAAAGGTTTCGTTCCCGTCGGTCACAGGGTCTTTTTTGAGCAAATTGAGATTCGGTGTGTTAGTTGCCAACCGGATCACCTCCTGCAAATTGGTTTAATGGGATTTGTTCAAGTTCTTGAAGCGTCAAAACTCCGTGAACATCACGAATCAACATGTAATTAAACTCAAACTCTACTTTCAAATGCGCCGGCTTCAACTCCTCAATTGCGGCTTTCAAATCATCCAGGTTCGGCGGAATTCCCACAGTATCCACGAACTTCACCGTAAAACTCCACTCCCCCGGCTGAAAAGAAACCTCCACCCTCCCCCGGTCATACGCCTCCGCCACACTCTTTACCAACCGCCCCGAAAACTTCCCGCTGCCGCGAAGCTTAGATTCGACGACAGCACGGCGCTGATCCAGCGGCTTTGCAGAGTCGGTCGCTATGCTCAGCTCGCTCTCCCAGCGATCAAGGCCCCAAGTGGCCGTGCGCACAAAGAACTGCTGCAGCGTCTCATCCAACGCCGCGAAGAGCAGGTCCATCTCCGCCCCTTTGGCGTTCATATCCGCCTGCATGATCCGGGAAGTTTCGTAGTACCCGGGGAGGTAGGAGAACATTTCGCGCCCTCGGGGGCTGGTCAGCAAAGAAACGTTAGAGCTTGCCAGTAAAGGTTCGCCCCCATTGGCAAGCAAAGCTTCATTCGCCCGCCTCAACATCGGTTCACTCATACACATCCACCGCCCCCAGCACGGCAACCTGGCCCGTGTAGATCTCCAGATTGGTATCCGAATTGCCGTTTACCGTCAATTCGGCATAATCAATGATGGGCGGAATGTCGAGCAGAATCGCGGCAATCCGCGTAAACCGCACCAACGGGTCGGCAAAAGCAAGCTGCTTCAAATACGCGCGCACGCCATCCTCAATTTTCTTCTTCACTTCAACCATCGTTACGCCGCTGGCGAGCGTCAGCTTCACGCGAATATCGATCGGCACCTCCTCGGCGGCCATCACCGTGACGACCGGCCCCGCCGGCGCCGCGCCTTCGCCTTGTCCGTCCCGGGTCGGATCGATATAGGCCTGCGCCGCTGCAATAATCTCCTCGTTAGCTGCCCGCTTGTCCGCATCCAGCAAATAGATGCCGACCGTGCCCGGCCCCTGCCACAACGGCTCCACCTGGGCTCCGCCCACGCCCGGCACCTCCCCGGCCCACTTTAAATATTGTGCCTTGTTCCCGCTCGTCCCCTGATTGCGCACCTGCGAGAAAAAACGCTCCAACAGCAGCTCATCCGACTCGGTATCGGCACCGCCCCGCGTAGCCTCCGGGTTCATTACGGCGGTCACGCCGCTGACCGGCGTAGCCATCACCTGAATCACGCCTGCCGGCACAACTCCCGCCCGGCCTGGAACCAGCGCCCGGATCGGGGCCGTCCCCTCGCCGCGCTCATCCAACGTCACGGCCGACGTCGTTTCGTATTCCATCGACGCCTCCGCCGAATACTCGTCCGCCGGCGTCGCCACAACGGTCCCCGCTGGCACCGTCCTCCCCGGCTCCCCGGTAAACCGAACCTCGCCGGTCGCGGCCACGGCCGGCCGCCGCGTTACTCCATGCTCCGCCGCCCGGAGATCAAGATACTCCCCGTACGTCGTACTCGCAAACCCGCGTGCTAACAGCTGCTGCGCCCAAACCGCCGCCTCCGACAGCATGAAGGCCGCCGGCGCCTCCGCGTCCCAAATAAAAGAACCCTCGGATTTATCGATATCCGAAGGTACCCGGTCCAGCATTCGCTGCATAATCCGCGCTTCCGTCTGATCCTGCAAATAAAGCGGCAACTCCGCCATCACGTCACGCTCCCTTCCACCAGTAACTCATCCTCCCTAATGTTTTTGACCCTGCACGCAAATCGACACCCATCCTCCTGCCAATCAAAAACAAACCCGTCCACGCTCAACGTTCGCGGGTCCACCATCAGCGTCTCCGTCGCGATCCGCCGGATCTCGCTTTCCTGAACGGCCCGGCTATAGCCTTGGCCGATCAACTCCTCGAACTCCTGGCCATACGCACGGGAGTAGATCAAGTGCCGATACCGCGGGGTACGGATCGCTTTTTCGCACCATATCTTCCAGGCGGCGATCTCATCGGCAGGGGCGATTTTTCCCGTCGGCGTCATCACGAACTCCCCAGCATCAAAATCAAACCGCCAGCTTCGACCAAACGCGACCGCATCCCCAACCGATTCCTGCTCGTCCAATCCCGCAGCCGACCAAGAATCCCCTGCCGCCTCCGGAAAAAGATTAGCCATTCCCGCTCACCACCCTGCACAACACGATCGCGTCATTCCCGCCGTTCAGCGGCAACGCCAGCACGCGATCTCCGGGCTGATATTTTAGGGTTAACACCGTTTCTTTGGTCTCCGAAGGCTCAAACGCAAACTCCCCTTGGCCCTCCACGTTGCCTCCGCCGCTGTCCCTCAGTCCGCGAACGCCGCCGACCAGCTTCAACTCCGGCAACTTCAGCGTTCCTGGAAACTCTGCGACCAAGTAATCTTGGATTTCATGCTTGAAACTGTCCAGTTTCAGTCCCGAGCCCGTCACGGTCCCGAGTTCTGCCGTCGCACCGGTTAACGCTTCGGCCGCTTTTTTTGCGGCATTTTCCCGAAGCGAAACGGCCAATGCCGCATAAGGATCAATGGTCAAGATAATACCTCCTCTTTACGTCGTCCAACGTCGCGAGCTCCAGCGTCATATGCCCGGGATCTCCCAGCTCATGCGAAACGGAAGTCACAATGAGATTCAGCCCGTTAAAATTCACCTTATCCCCGGCCCGGATCGTGTTCAGATCTAGGCAAGTTACGGTGTAGGACTGCCCTTGGCCGGTCAGCATCGACTCGGCATATTTTTTGGCGGCACCTGCGGTTTTGACGTTTTCGTCCTGCACGATCCGTTGAAGTACGCCGTATTGGGCGGTCTCCCCGCTCGCCACGGCCAGCACTTTGGAAGGCGCGTTATCGCCCCGATCCTCGGCCCCGATGACCTTCACCCGCGTCACCGTACCCTCCAGCGTACGGTTTTGCGTTGCTTCCTCCAGCTGCTCCAGCTTCCAGACCACGTTATTGCTGCCGATCTTGAACAAGGTGAGTCCGGCAGGCGTCATCCGCGGGACATACATGTCCCCACCGGCCTTCACCGTCTCCTTGAGATCGGACATCATCATGTTGTACAGGGTTTGCGGGCGATAGACGGCTTTTTTCAGCTTGGTTTTCGTATCCGGCACCGTATCAAGCGGAATACCCCAGTCCGCCGCGTATTTCCTTAGCCGCTGGGCAGCCGTTCCCCCTGCCGGAAACAGATACTCATCCTCCGATTTCGCCAAATAAATCGTCCGGTCATACACCGTCACCGTCATGTGCTTCGTCTGCTTCAGCGTACTGGAGCAATCCCACACCACGCCGGGATGCAGTAACGGAACCATCTTGCCCCCAGCAGCAATGCCGCTGCCCGCACTGTCATACGGTACGCCGCTGATCCGAATCTCCTGACCCGGTTCGATCCCCGGAAAAGATGCCGGAAGCTTCAGCCCAATCGTACCTTGGTAAGAAATTTGATCAAGAGAGTCCTTTAACGAGATACTCTCAACCAACTCCCGCAAGTAAAATTTGTTTTGCAGCACCACTTCGTAACTCACTGCGGCATCACCAGCTTTTGACCGGGCTTGATTCGGTTCGGGTCTTGACCGATCGTTTTTTGGTTCGCGCTGTAGATCCGCTGCCATTTCGAGCTGTCGCCAAGCTCCAACTTCGCGATTTTGGACAACGTGTCACCGGATTTGACGACGTAGGTTTTCACCGGTTTCTTCGTGTCCGGCCGGGCGGATTTGGCAACTAAAGCTCCCCCACCTGTAGCCGCACTTGTGTGCACCTTCATCTCCCGCCAAGTCCGGGCAGTCAGGTCGAAGTACACGTCCCCCGGTTCCCCGCCTCGAAACGTGCTGTTGTGTGTTGCAATCGTGACAAGCACGTTTACGGCCGTATCGGTGATGATCATTCGCATCGGCGACTTGCTGTTCATCATGGACGTAAGCCGGTTCATCGCCTCCTGCGGATCGGGGAGCTCTTGATAGTTGCAATAACCCGGATCATAGGCCGCCGGAAAAAAAGAAGAGAAGGCGATTTCCTTCACCTTCTCTCCAGCCGGAAAGTCATATTCCCCCAGCGATACAATATTCACCGTCTCCAAGCCTTTACCGCGGGAGATCGTGATCTCCTCCGGATTGACGGGAAACACGAAATTTTGACCCGCACCGTCGATCAAGTGAATCTCCATAGGGTCCTCCTCCCCTCCGCTATTTCAGATTTTGCATGGCGAACCGCACCTCGTTGGCGATTTTCCATCCGGTGGTCTCGGCCAACTTTTGATAATCCAGCTTCTCTTTGTTAACCGTTAGATTAATGGTACCCTCTGATAGGGAAACGTTAACCGGGGGTGTTGGCTTTTTGTAACTGGCCTCACCGATCTTAGACCTAACTTCTTCTGGAAGCTGATAATAATTCGGAACCGGAGTACCCATGACCTTAGGAACGTTCACGTTTGATTCCGGGCGTGTGACTCCTTGTACGCTAGGGGCCATGATTCGGTCGGAAAAGCTAACTACACTGTCATTCTTTCGCAGAAAATCCCTAACTTCCCTCCAACGAAAAGGAGACACGGTATCGGTATAGTTGTCTTTCGGAAAACCAAATACCGGATCCCGATATTTTCGGTCTCCTGCTTTATGCCCTAACACAAAATCAGTTAATGCTGCTGAAATGTTATAAGCATCGTTGAATAAAAGTGTTAGGCCTATCGGGCCTGCTGATCGGACCACCCCCTTAGCTGCTCCACTAGCTAAAGAGGCTTTGGTTTTACTTTCTCCGAGCCATTTGGTCCAAAAAGTTGGCGCCTTACCTGGCGGTTTAGTTGAACTTGCTGAAGGTATCTCGGACTTTTTGGGAGCCTTGTCCAAATCATCGATAAGTTTCTTGCTGGCGTTACCACTCCATTTATCTATTTTCACACCTAACCAACCCGAAAATAACGATACCGCCACGTCTTTAAATATATCGAGTGTTCCTTCTTCCCATTTAGCTAACTTCTTATTTGTCTGCCCCTTCGCTGACGACGTACTTGTTGAAGCCAACTTATCGCCAATTTGCTT
Organism: Paenibacillus mellifer; assembly: GCF_023195895.1. Taxonomy (GTDB): domain Bacteria; phylum Bacillota; class Bacilli; order Paenibacillales; family Paenibacillaceae; genus Fontibacillus; species Fontibacillus mellifer. The sequence continues at coordinate 64,917 of NZ_JALPRK010000010.1, read as the reverse complement.
TGAGTCAAGCGTGGATAAAAAGGCTTGAAAGAAATCTTCTCCTGCCTTGATACCAGCTTCTGTATATATTGATCCATTCGAAGGCGCTCCAGCAAAATTAGAATTGACAGAATCCCTTTTTGGGGCGATCTCAGTAATCCGACTAGTAAGCATATTATAAGCGTTAAATCTAGGAATCTCTGATAAACTTGAAGATAGAGGCTCTTTCTTCTTCATGATTCCCGAGTTCCCAAAGTGTTGTCTCGAATTTCCCATTACCTCTCCTAACCCCAGCTCCTCAAAGATTTTCACCTTCAACCCTTCGCCCAGCGTTTCTCCGACCGCTGAGGATATCCGCTTCAACGTGCTTTTCCCCTCGGAGCTGACCCGTCCAGCAAAAGAGTCGCCGATCACCGCCTCCCAATCTACCCCTGCAGCGGTAACCTGCCATGGAGCGGCGGCTAGCGCGGCGAGGGAAGCTCGGAGCTTCAGTGCGTAGGCCGAGACGCGATCGTTAAACTGCACCGTAGGTTTCGCTGTCATTCGGTGTAAGCGGGTCAGCGCCTCCTCCGCCTTTCGGGCGGCGGACATCAGGCGGTCATCCAGGGCGAGGGTGGGCTTGATGCGGGTTTTCCCCAGCAGCGCCACGCGGCGCTGAGTTTGTTGCAGCAGCTTGTCCAGACTGCGAAGTTTTTTCGCTGTTCGATCAACGTCACGGTCGTCGGTCTCGATATCGAGCTTGTAGATTTCATTTTCAGCCATAGGTTTGCTTACCTCCTTTCTCATGTTTTGAGCGGGTTTAAACCATGTCCCGAAAAAATAACAGGATTTTCTACCGTTATTTTTTCGAAAATCCCGCTTTCGCGCAAATTAACTGGAAATCCTACTGTTATTTCGCCCGTTTTTCCCGAGTATAGCCGAATTCAATAAAATTAACGGTAAGAAATCCAGTTAATTGAGCCCTACTCCATCACGCGAAAAAAAATAACAGTACTTTTTACAACTAATCTCTTCACCCGCCAAATTTGCTTAGGGAGCCAGGCTAGAGGGCTCATGGGCTTCAGGACCAACGCCTCAGCGCCTCACGACATCTCCAACTCCCGCTCCGAAAAAGCCCGCAGCAGTAGGCGCTCTCCCTTAGGGAGTGACCAGTATTCCCCGGGGCGAAGATGATGCCGCGTCCACATATGGTACAGCAGCGTCGTCATGCCGCCGGAGCTGATTAGTTTTTTACGTCTTCGATGTCGACTCCGAACCCGGAAATCTCCAGCACTTTATCGCCAACGGCGTCCAGCTCCCCGGCCAGCAGCAAGCGGCGGACCGCCTCTTCCCCGCCGGACAGCTTCAGCCTGCTGGTCAGCCGCTCGTCGCCCCAGCCGCTCAGCTTCACGCTATGCGCCTCCGCGCCGCGATCGCTGCCATCGGCTTTTTTCACCACTTCCAGCATCGAAGTGGCTTCCTTGATCAACGCCGCGTTAAACAGCTCGCTGTCGATCTTCTCGCTCACTTGACCTTTGCTCGTCTTGCGCACGGTGCAACGTTCGCGGATCGCGTCCACTTTGCTGGACGTCAGTCCGCGCAGCGTCACGCGAAGTCCCAATCGCCCGATAAACACGGCCTCCTCCGGCAAATTTGCCACCGTTTCGAAAAGCCCGTCCAAAATTTCCTGTTCACGAACCGGATCCATGGATGGATAATCTCCCAAGATCGCTTCCTCCTTCGGATGATAAGTGTAGTTCGAAAATAGCGGTACAAAAGGGCGTTATTCCGTCTCCAATCAGGCTCAATCGAAAAATAAGACCATTTCATGGCCTTATTTGAAGGAAATAAGCACAAACAAGGCGTTTTCCCACAGCTATGCAGAAAATAGAGCCATAAATGTCCGCTATTTCATGCACCAAGCGCAAATAAACGGAAATAACGCCCAAAATGTCCGCTAATTGAAGATAGAACCGGTCAGGGCCAGGACGTCGTCCTAAGGTTAGCCACGACTCCTCGCCATACGGCCACCATCTATCAAGACGCCACGATCGGGTCCAGCAGCTCGTACGATTCGAACGTAAACGGCGTTTCCTCCGTCACCTCTTCGCCGGCGGTCCAGTTGGCCAGCACGATTTTGTCAACCATGCAATTGTTCAGCTGGATTCGTTCGAAACCGTACGCTTCCGGATCGTCAAGCTTATGAATGATCGAAAACTTCTGAAAACCGCGCGCGATCATATCGGACGTGACTTTGTAGCCGCTCATCGTGCCGGTGCCTTTTTTGCGCCCCAGCTTGTACACCGTATAATCGGTGCCCACGAGATTCAGCTCCTTCTTCTCCGCCTCAACGCTCGCTTCCAGGTGGTTCAGGTTCGACTGCCATACCCCTTCGATAAAAATCTGGCCAAACGTCCCCATCATCACGCGGCCGGGATCCAAAAATTGTGCCATCGGTTAGCTCCTCCTCATACTTGAAATCATTATTGCACGTAAAACGTGCCGAAAATTTGCTCCATCACATCGGTATCGTCCGCCGTCCAAGCCAAGAAGACCTGATCGTCCTCCGGCGTATATTGCGGCGCGCTGCCATAAAAACGCGGATCCAGCGTCACGTCGAATCCGCTCGCCTCAATCACGTTCTCGGCGGCCAACGTTTGCAGATACTGCTTCCCTGCGCCAATCAGCGCCAGACGGCCTTCCTCGGTGTTGTTCACCTTGCCGATATAGGCATCCTCGGCAGTTCGCTGCAGATCCGCGTTGATTTGGTCCATGACGCGAATCTTGCGGATCTTCTTCCAGCCCTTGTTCTGCCCCTCGCGAGGCGAGACGAGGCTGTTCACGCCGCGCAGCGCCTTCACCCGGCGGCCGTCGTGCACGAGCAGGAACACCCCGCCTTGCACCGCCTGCTCCTGCTCGGAGCGGGTCCAGCGCCGCGTCACGTCGTCGAACGGCGCGGCCGCGTACGTCGTCGACGCCTTCAGCGGTTGGCCGGCGATCAAGCCCGCGGCCCAGGCGGCCACCTGCGCGGACGAATACGCCCGGCCGTTCAGCACCGCGCCGGTGCCGACGTTCACGACGCCCTCATGATCGATGGCGGCGCTGCGCGCCACCGCTTTCCCAACGGCGTCGGCAGCGGCATCGTCGGCAGCGGACCCGCCCAGCACGGCGATGACGCCTTTGCCTTCACCGCGGACGCGCTTCACCCAAGCGGCGACGCTGGTCCGCAAGGCCGCGTCCGAGACGCCGTCCAGCGTGAGCACGTGGAAGTCCTGCGTCTCGAACGCGGACAATGCCGAAGCGTATTCGGCGTTCGTGATCCCCGCGATCCCGCTGTCCCCGCCGGTCAGGGCCGCCCCGGATACGTCCGCCAGCGCGCCGCCCTCCAGCGCTTCGGCAACGATCCAGGCATTGGCCGGATCGCCGTTGACGGCGGCGGCCGCTTGCACGGCCGAACCGTCTCCCAACGGGAACGTGCGCAGCAACGTCGTACCTTCATAGAGCTTCAACTCCTTGCTGCCGGGCAGCGACAAGCTGGCTCCAACCGACACGGTGAATCCGTTTCCGCGTTTGCCGGGATATTTCGCTTGTACCCGCAGCGTTGCGACGTTCGACGCATCCTGAAGCGTTAACGACGCCTCCGTTGCGGAAGCCCCGGCCAACCGGTACGCCAGCAGTTTTTTCGGCCCCCCCAACAAAGCGAGGTACAGCGTGCTAAACGCCGTAGCTCCATCCGATTCGTCCGCCCCGAACAACTCCCGGATCGCCACCTCATTTCCGACTTCCACGAATTGTCCCACCGGTCCCCAATGGGCCTTCACCGGGGCGACAACGACGCCGCGCACCCCCGCCTGGATCGCGTTCCCCGCCGCGCTGACGAAATTCATATACAGCCCGGGCAACACCGGCTGATCCGTTACATTCCAAGTTCCTCCTGCCATAACTTACAGCACCTTCTTCCTTAGAAATTGATCGACGAGCCGTTTGGCTTCGCCCATTTGAAGTAACTTGCGTTCCCTTCCCAACATCGCCCCGGCCAGAATTTCCGGTTTGACGCCCAGCACCGCCTCGGAGCAGGCCAACAGTTCCTCCACTCGATATCCCGTGGAAACGTCCGCCGCAGCTAAAGCCGGTACAGCATCACTAGCCCTGGATTTCTTTCCTGCCACGTTACTCACCTCATTGTCGATTGATAAAAAACGGATCGCATCAACGGCGCTTCCGCGGCCGGCTTTGACGTGCGCCGGATCAACGTGACCGTAAGCGGCCCCTGGGCCGGCTTACCCTCCGCCGTTCCCTCCGGCAGCACGCTCATCTTCGGATCGGCAATCCGCAAATACCGTTTGGCCGCAGAGTCCAGCGGGATTTTCACCGCCGTTCCCAGCGCTTCCAGCAACCGCAGCACCGCGGTATGCTCCCGGTCCGCGTCTTCCGCTAATAGATAAGCCGTCATCCGCTTTTGAACCTCAAAAGACGACGGGCCCAACGCCCGCACATCCATGCCGATCATCCGCCACATGACGGCCGGAGCGGCTACGTCCGGCGGCCACGCCCCGCAGTAAGCTTTCCACTCGGGTCCTAGCACCGCCAACGACCATTGGGCTAATTCCGTCATCCATGAATCACTCGTGATCGGCGCCGGATCCGGAATTAAAAGCATCTCGTCTTCTGCAATGGCAATCACCCCCTTTCCAGCATGGAATCGCCATGCATACAACGCGGCAAACTGCAAAACTGCTTTGTTCCCTCCAACCGCCCCCAGATGCATCCCCGGCAACGCGCCGGCTGCACCCATTCGGGTTCGAATGGATACGGCGGCGTTTTCTTCTTATCTCGCATCGTCCCCCCCTCCTTCCTAAAGCAAAAAACCGCCGGGAACGTCAGCGGTTTTCTTCGGTCATTCGGTTGTTCAATCCCTTTTCCTTTCCACGCTACCAATGTACCATGGGTAAAACCAAACGAACGGACAAGTGACGGACACCCGCCGGACAGCTATCGGACAGCGTAAACTCACTTCAGTCGCAAAAAAAGCCGGCTATCAGCCGACCCCGTGTTTTGACGTATGCGGTTCTTCTTGGTATACCTCCAGCTTTAGGGCCGCCGCTAAGAGGCGGATGGCGCTGGCTTTGATGCGGCGGTACGTTCGGTCACTGATGCCCATTTCGCCGCAGCTGATGAAATCGTATTCGGCTTTCTGATCCAAATAACTCCGCCGGATGACCTCTCGCTGCTCTTCCGACAGCCTCTCCATGGCGAGGTCCAGCAGTTCCGATTTGCGAATCAGCTCCGCTTCCTTATCCACGTTCCCGATCGCTAGTCGTTCCGTCGGTTGGCTGACAACGTGGGTTGCGCCATGCAACCGGGGTTCATATCCAGCAGTGATGAACGCTTCCTTGCGAATCCATCCGACCTGCCGGTACCGCCTGACTTCCTCCAGCCGCTTCTCCACCGCAGCCCGGGTTGCCGCTTCGTCCACCGGCAATGAATCGAATAAAGCATGATACACATGAATGCGTCTTCTCCCCATCTGATGTCCCTCCTATAGTTTATTGCCATTTTGGCAATTTAGTTGTATTCCTTTCGCCCTATCCGCTTGCTTGTCCATGCATGAATCAGCGTGAATCAGCCTGGAGCCTCGTTTAACCCTATTATAACCTCCTCTTTTTTACCAATTTGGTAACTGTAACCTGATTATAAGTTGCCATTTCGGTAATGTCAAGCCACATTATTACCAATTTGACAATATAAAATGTTTCCATTCAACTCACCGGCACTTTACCAATTTGGCAACTTGTGCTACACTAAATGAAACGGCAAGGAAGAGGAGTAACCATGCAAACGCTAGGCGATCGGATCAAATATCTTCGTGAACAACGTCAGCTCACGCAAAAGGACCTGGCCTCCCAAGCGGACATTTCGGTCGTGCAATTGTCCCGGTACGAGACGAACGACCGCAAGCCGGATCCGGAGGTGCTGCGCAATATCGTCGACGCTCTGGATACCAGCGCCGATTACTTGCTGGGCCGGACGCCCGACCCGTCACCTGCAGCGGAAAAAGGCATGAGCTTGTCCTTTTTCGGCGGTCCCGAAGCGTATACGGCGGATGAAATCGCCATGATGGAGGCCGCTTTGAAAGCGTACCGGGAGCAGAAAAAGAAGCTGCTGAACGGGGACGAAGCGAAGTAGGTCCATTCAGATCGAAGTTTAACTAACTTATATAAAACCAGTAACGACGGCCCTGCTCCTGAAGGGCCCTTATTTCGGACTACGAACCGAACATACATTCTGATTCGGGGTGATTTGGATGTTATATGCCTATTATCATGAGACCCATCTGGAACAATGGATGAACGCCAAATATCTGAACCATGGGATATCGGCTCCGGCCGATCTCGATATCGAGCGAATCGCCGAAGCCTTCGGCATCGGGCTGGTTTACGGGAATCACCCTTCCTTTTCGGATAACGAGGAGAACGTGATTTTTCTGAACAAAGGGTTGGAGACGGTTCAGGCCCGGGTCGTCTTCTTTCATGAGTTATGCCATGTGCTGCGCCATGCCGGGGATCAGCGCCGGATGACGGAGCTGTTCATGCATGCCCAGGAGACCGAAGCCGAACAGTTCGTGCTCTACGCCGCCATCCCCTTTTATATGTTCGCCAAGCTGCCGGTGCCGGATCATCGCAGCGAGGCGGTGGCTTATATCGCCGAGCAATTCCATGTTCCGCCGGAGCTGGCGGAGCAGCGGCTGGATCAAATCCAGCGGCGGGTGCTGCACGGCAGCCTGATCGCGGCGGCCCAGGAAGCAACCCGCCGCCAGCGCGAAGCGGAGAAGGGCTGGTCGCCGGAGACCCGGCGCATGTTGTCCCAGCTGGAGCGGCAAATCGGCGGACAGGGAGGGCGGTGACGATGCGGATCGCGGCGTATTGCGATTTTTACACGGATTCCACCCGACCGTTGCAACTGATTGTCGATGCCCGGCCGGGTGAAATGGATTGGTCGAAGACGCTCTACATCCCGGTTTCCGGCCCGTTTGAGCCGTTCGCTGCCGAAGACTTCGGCGATTTGCCGGGCGTATCCGTCCTGCTGGAAGACCTCGTACGGCCCAAAGAACCGCCGGAGTTTTCCGGCGGCTCGCAGCTCGGCCTAGCGCTTTCCGTTCCATCCCTGCGGGTTCTCGGCATTCGTCTCCCGCAAATCGCCGCCCGCTGCGGCGATTTGGACGAAATCCAGCGCCTGGTGGTGCAGATGGACGATGTGGAGGAAGTCCTAGGTTATGAGTGAGGTTTAACCGGACGATCGTATTCCACCACCGGCCACTTTTGCTTCCGCAGCGCATCCATTAGCAGGGGGCCGACGTGCAAATTGTCCTGAACCAGCTCGCGCGGCGTCAGCGCCATCCATTGATTCAGCGACACATCGGCGAACCGGTCGCTGCGGAACATTTCCAAGAACCAGATGCTGCGGTCGCCGGTATTTTGAACATAGTGGCCGTAAGCGAACGGGACATACCCCACATCCCCCGCCCGGACGTTGAACGTGCGGGCGACGCCGCCTCCGGCGAACACCGTCATGCGTCCTTTGCCCGACAAATAATACTGCCATTCGTCGTTGTTCGGGTGCCAATGCATTTCCCGCATAGCGCCGGGTTTGATTTCCACGAGGGCAGCCGCAATCGTCTTGGCGATGGGAAAGTTCGATGAATCCGCGATGCGCACGGTTCCGCCCGGCGTCCGGATCGGTTGCTGGGCCAGCAGGCTATGCTTGAAACTGACGGGAATCTCCCCGTAAGGCGAAGTGACCTTCTGGCTGGCGATCGGCCCCGGAACGCGGTCCTGGTAGATGTATACCTGCTTTCCAGGGATATGGTCAAACGCTTTGCGCGGCACGCCAAAGTTCGCCGACAGCACCTCCTTGGGCGTGTGGGCGAACCAGTCTGAAATCGACAGGGTATTCAAATCGGAGAAATGCCCGTCATCGAACACAAGCAGAAACTCGCAGCCTTCCTCCAGCCCTTGGATCGAATGGGGAATCCCCGGCGGAAAATACCACAAATCCCCGACGCCTACATCGGCGATGAAGTTCCTCCCGTCCTGGTCCACTGCGGTGATCCGGGCTTTTCCCGAGATCATGAACGACCATTCCGCCTGCTGATGCCAATGCAGCTCCCGCACGCCTCCCGGCGTCAGGCGCATATTCACCCCTGCCAGCGTCGTGGCGATCGGCAGCTCCCGAATCGTGATTTCCCGCGACCAACCCCCTTGGTTCAACTGCATATGCGTATCCGAAAAAGAAAATTTCAGATTCGGAATCAGTCCGTTATCGGTCACCGGAGGAACCAGCATATCGGGATTTTCGCGATCCCGCATCACGTCCCGAGGTCCTGTATCGGTCGCGCCGCTGCCGTCATCCCTTATCGGTTCGGGCACGGCGAATGCCTCGGCAGCATGATTTTCCGGCTGCCTTGAAGCGGATGGATCCAAACGATCCGTCATCGACAATCACTCCTTATCCTGGACATGCCAATGTTAATTTTTTCCATTTTATAATCATACAGTGATCCTATTCCCTCAATCCCAGAAATATGTGCTGGTAAAGCCTTTCGTTTTCCAATAAAATCCGACGATTTCGGAGAAAATAACTTCAAGAGCTTGATAGTTGTCCAAGCTTCTGTATAATTAAAGTTAGTAAGTTTAGTCAACAAACTAACTAGGTAAAGGGGAATCCTCGTGGAAAAACCTGTACGTCCGAATGAACCGCTCGTTACGCACATTTTTACGGCTGATCCATCCGCCCATGTGTATGACGGCAAAATTTATATTTATCCATCCCATGACCTCGATCACAACGGTCCCGACAATGATAACGGCGACCAATACGCGATGGAAGATTACCACGTCCTCTCGCTGGACGATTTCAACTCTCCTTGCGTCGATCACGGCGAAGCTCTGCATCTGCGGGATATCCCTTGGGCGAGCCAACAACTGTGGGCTCCGGATGCGGCATACAAGAACAATACGTATTACCTCTATTTCCCTGCTCGGGACAAAGAAGGCATTTTCCGCATCGGCGTAGCGACCAGCTCCTCACCTGCAGGTCCTTTCACGCCGCAAGAAAACTACATTCCCGGCAGCTTCAGTATCGATCCGGCCGTACTCGTCGATGACGACAACCGCGCTTATATGTATTTCGGCGGACTTTGGGGCGGCCAACTAGAGAAATGGCAAACCGGAACCTTCAAACCGGACGCCGAAGGACCGGCACTGGATGCGCCGGCACTGGGGCCGCAGTTCGCCGAATTAACCGACGACATGCTCAGCTTCAAATCGGCGCCGCAGGAGATTTCCATCGTTGACGAAGACGGAAATCCGCTGTTGGCCGGGGACGAAGACCGGCGGTATTTCGAAGGACCTTGGGTGCATAAATACAATGGCTACTACTACCTGTCCTACTCGACCGGTACTACCCACACGCTGGTCTATGCAATCAGCAAGAATCCGCAAGGGCCTTATGTCTTTAAAGGCAAAATCCTGACGCCGGTCATCGGTTGGACCACGCACCATTCCATCGTGCAATTCCAGGACAAATGGTACCTGTTCTATCATGACAGCTCTTTGTCCGGCGGCGTGAACCACAAGCGCAGCGTGAAATACACCGAGCTGCATTACAACCCGGACGGCACGATCCAAACGATCGATCCGTATAAATAAGCAAAGCAAGGGAGCACCTCCCGGCTGCATTAAGCCGGAGGTGCTCCCCTTTTTTTATCTGCTCAGCTCTTCTCCGCCCTCCGCTCTCGGCTTCGCCGCATGTTCCGTCGACGCCTCGGCGATATCGTGGAAAGCCCAGTGGGTCTGCGGTACGTCGCGCCAAACCGGGAGCTCATCGCTGCTTCCGAACAACGGCCCCCGGCCCAGCGCACGGTTGATCACGGTCACTGCCTCGGCCCGTGTGATGAAAGCCGCCGGTCGGAACTTGCCGTCGGCATAGCCGCTAACGATCCCTGCCGCTTGGGCGGACCGGATCGCCTCCTCCGCCCAATGGCCGGCGGTGTCGGAGAAGCCGGTGCCCTGCCCCGCGGCCGACTTCATAAACTTCACGGCGATGGCCGTGATTTCCGCCCGCGTGACCGGTTGTTCCGGCTTGAATCTGCCATCGGCATAGCCTTGCATCAAGCCCATGCGGGAGGCTTTGGCGATCGCCTCGGCAGCCCAATAACCTGCCGGAACATCGCTGAAGCCTAACGCCTCTGCCGTCTCCTTCAGGTCTGCGGCCTTGGACAGCATGGCGGCCATCTCCGCACGGGTGATGCGGTTCTCCGGTTTGAACAGCCCACCCGGATAGCCGCTGATATAGGCTTTATGCGTTGACGACAACGCTTCGGCCGTTTTCACCAGGGCGAAGGTGCTGAAATGGTCTACCTTGAATTTCAACCCTTTGCCGTTCCCCAAAGGAACAACTTCCCCGGTCCGAAACTCCGTCGTCCCGTCGGAGTGTTCGATGTACACCCCCAGTTTGGACGGGTCCGCATCGTTCAGCGCCGAGCCCGTCAGCGGCAGAATGAGCTCAACCTCATGGTCCTGCAGGTTCGTTTCGATTTGAACCGGACGGCCGATGACGGTCACCTCTTGACTCCCTGTGGCCGCAAGTACCACCTCGGTTTTATTGGCGCGTCCTTCGACTTCCTTGCTTTGGTCAGCCGCTTTCACGGGATGGATCGTCACGGTCAGATCGCCGGTCGAACCCTGTAAGGAGGATACCGGAATCGTGATCTCTCCGCTTGCCGTTTGGAGCTTCAGTTCCAGATCGCGTTCCGTCATCAACTGGATAACGTCGTGGGCGAGCGATAACTTGACGGAGGTCACTTCATCCTTGGCGTCCGGAATCGTAAGGTTCAGCGAAGCGGCGTCTTCGGCCGCCAGCTTGTCGACGGCAGCGCGAAGCTGGGCATCGGCCTTCAGTTTGACTTCATCCCGCTTCGTTCCGTCGGTTAACGTCGTCCGAACGATGTCCAACGGGATCCGATTTGCCGGATCGCGGACGATTTCCGTTCCCGCCAGACTAGGCGGCGCCGAAGGGCCGAACGGTCCGGATGGGGACGACGGCGGGTTGGACGGATTCGTTGGCGTGGTTGGCGTCGTCGAGCCGGGGGCAACGTGGAAGATCAACTGATCCGCCAGCATCAGCTCGCCGGATTTTTTTACCACTTTGACCGTATGCTGACCGGCCGGCAGGTTGGAGATGCCGAACAACGGCTGCTGGGCACTGCGGGACTCGGCATAGGCGTTTACGGTCGCTTTCAGCTGTCCGTCGATATAAACCTCCATTTCCCCTTGGGCCGGACCTTTAGGCATATGCAAATCAATGCCCGTTCCTTTAAACGTATACTCGAAGGAATCCCCATTCGCCTCTGTCGCATGCACGTCATCGTAAAAATCGCCTTTGATGCGGAACGTTAGCTTCAAGCTTCCCGATGCCTGTGCGGCAAGGTATTCCTTCTTGATCGTCACGATGTTCCCCGTTACGGTGTAGTCCGTGCCCTCGACCAACGGCACTTGGCCGTTCCGAATGCTCCCGAGATTCCCGATGCCGACGAGCACTTCGACTTCGATGTCGTCCTGGGCGGACGGATTCTTATCGAATGTCGCTTCGGTAAGGTTGATCAGGTCGGGAATTTGCACCTTGAGCGCGTCCAGCAGCATGAAGCGACCCGATTTCTTCACCAGCTTGAGCGTATGCAGACTATCGGACAACCCGGAAACACTGTAGACCGCTTGCATCGGTTGTCTGGCATCGGCGTGGGTATCCACGGTACCCGCGAATGCGCCGTCCAGATAAACGTCGACTTCTCCCTGGGAAGGGTCGATTTCCGTGATGTATTGGATTCCGGTACCCTTGAAGGTGTATTCCAGGAAATCGCCGTTCGTCTCGGCATAATGCACGTCATCCTGGTAATCGCCGAAGTTGCGCCCCGTGCTGCGGTTCCAGGACCCGGTATATCGAATGCCTGGATCGTTGTTGTTGATCATGAGGAAACGGCCGGACGTATTTACGATATCGATCGCGAGCGTTTGAGGCAGCCCGGCGCTGAACTGGAACGTCAGCTCCGTTGCGCCGGTTGGCTGCGCGGCCAAGTACGACGCATGGATGCGGACCGTATCCCCTTCGATCGAAAAATCCGTCCCTTCGGCCAAGGCTTCCGCCCCGTTGGCGATGCTGAACAGCGTATTGCCGTTTAAGGTCATCGTGGTCGTGACATCGGCTTGCGCGGAGGCTTTTTGATCAAACTCCGCCGTCTTCGGATGGATCGTGCTGTTCACGATCGCCGGTCCGGTGATGTCCACCGTAAACGTCTGCGTGTCGCCGCCGGCAAACCCAAACGTCAAGGCAAGCGGGCCGGGCGGCTGCTGGGCCAAATACTCTTTCTTGATCGTGACGTTGTCACCGGAGACCGTATAATCCGTGTTACGCACCAGTTCCGTTGAACCGTTCGCAATACGGGTCAATGTATCTCCTCCCAGCGGCAGCGAAACGGGAACGTCTTGCGGGTTTATCGTTTCAAAGCCGCCCGTCGTTGCCCCAAGCAAGCTGTCCGCGTAAACCTTGAACCCGTCGACGATCAGGTAGCTCCCGCCCTTCATCACGCCGGAGACCGTATGCTCGCCGAACGGCAGGTTCCGTACGCTGTAAATCGGGATCTGTCCCTGTTGAATCGGGGCATTGGCGCTTACCGTTTCTTTAAGTTCGCCATCCAGATAGATGTCGATGTCACCGCCAGATTCTGCCGTTTCGGTCAGAAAATCTACGCCCGTACCTTTAAACGCAAGTTCAAAGCGTACCTCGCCTTTTTCCCCGTAATGAACGTCGCCTAAATAATCATTCCAGTCGGGATTTCTTCCCGAGCTGTATCCCCAGCTGCCGCCGCTTCCGTACGTATCGTACGTCACCGACGGGTGGTTGTCGTTGAAGATCACCCAATGCTCGCCCGCCTCTGCGGCGGTCGAATCAGACGCTGCCTGATCCGAGGTTTCCCCTATAGTGTCTTCATTGCCCGCAGCTACGTCATTTACTACCTCGTTCCCTGGCGCGGCCGCGCTCGAATCGACGATCGTCACATTCAGGTCCTGCGCGTCCTGCACCAGCTCTTTACCGCCGTTGCGCGTCCAGGTTCCGGTGTATTTCACGCCGGTATCGTCATCATTGACTTTGGATGTCCCGTTCTTCGCCGTTACTTTAAACAAGCGCGAAGCATGCGGCTCCAAATCAATGTCGTCCAGGCCGGCCGCAAACTGGCCGAGCTCCGTATGGCTCCACAAATCGCGGACGGAAGCCGCGCCGTCCAGCCCGATGTCGCTCCATTTGACGTCCATCGCAGCGCCTTTGTTGCCGAGGTTGAACAAGGCAACGGTATACGTTCCGTCCCCGTTATTGGCATACCACACCTGCTGATTGGTAGCCATCGATACGGGATGTGCCGGGCGTCCGGCTTGGTTGACGGCGATGACCTCATCGTTGGTCAACAGCTCAAGGCCATAGCTGTCCAGGTTGGTTAAATCATCGCCGGTATAGAATTGCGCGCTGGCGATCGCCCACAATGTCGTCGCCGTCTGCCGCTCGTCCCGGGTCAAGCCGGACGTTTGCCCGTTGCCGACATTCAGGGAGTCGAAATCGTTCCAGCCGCCGGGCCCGGCGTCACGCCACCATAAAGCGGCATCCGGAAACAGCCGGGCGATGTTCGCCCACTGCGTCATGCCGATATTGCGGTCATAAGCCTCCACGTCCCAATTGACGCGCCAGCCGTTGGCGTATTTTTTCCAAAAGTCCACGTAGTTATGGTCCAGCGCCCAGGACAGCTCCAGCCAGATCCCGTGCTTGGACAGCGCGGTGGACCAGGCCTTCACGTCATCGCGGGCGTCGATCGACAGGTCGTTATGGCCGGACCCCGGGGTCACGCTGTCGAACTTCACGAAGTCGATGCCCCAGGAGGCGATCAGATCGGCGATCGAATGAATGTATTCCTGCGCCCCCGGCTTGGAGAAATCGATCTTGTAATCGATGTCCCAATAGTCCGCTTGCCGGAGCGGCTGGGCGGCGATGTCTTGCATATGGTATTCCGTTCCGTAAATCGGCAGGTTAAGCCGGTAAGCTTCCTTGGACAAACCCGGTATCAGGTAGATCCCGACCTTCTGCCCGTTGTTATGAATATAATCCACCAAATTCTCAAAACCGTTCGGATATAACGTTTCGCTCGGAAGCGGCCGGCCGTATTCGTCCATGCTGCCGTTCCAGCCGGCGTCGATATTGATGTATTCGTATCCGTGGGCTTGCAGCTTCTCGTGCATGGCATCGGAGATCATTTTCAGCTTCGCTTCCGAGGTCCAGTTCCCCTCCGGCCCGTCGTACACCTGCAGGCTGTAGCTGCTCCAGCCCATGTAAGGCTTCATCGCGAGGCCGTTATCGGCGGCATGAGCCACCTTGCTATCCGGCCCAAGATAAGCAGAGGGCACTAGCGTAATGGCTGCCGCTAACAAGCAAGTCATCGTCTTTTGCAACAAACGGATCATCAATTCATCTCCTTTGGTAGAATAGGTGTCCCTGTTCGTGGTCCAGTGAAATTCGCTGCTCTCCCCCCTATCTGCGCCAGGCCTGCATTTTTGGCAACGCTTTCAAAACGATCGGTTGAATCATCTCCAGATCCCCCCTGACCATCCCCCGCGTGAAAACACCCTTGGTATTCCCACATTTGGTTCGCGTTTCCTTCGCGATGAGTATAGAAAATTGCCGAAGGTCCCGCCTAGGTACACTTCGTCGTTTGGCGTACATTTCCGCCTGTTTTGGAGAGATAATCCAGCGAATCCAGCCAACCATTTTTTCGTGCAAGGGACAATTCTCCGTGATAAGAAGATTTTCCGCCATATGCGTGCAGGAGGAGGGATATGCGCTTGACTTGGAGTATACTCTAAGCGGTAATGTTGATGCTGCGGCCTTCGATCCCGCGGGAAAGGAGTTTTTCATGGACCAAAACGAGCAACGAACCTACACCATCTCCGAGGTTGTGGAGCAAACCGGTCTTACCGCCGATACGCTGCGTTTCTACGAGAAAATCGATCTCCTCGGCTCCCCCGAACGGGGCGGCGGCCGCCAGCGAATGTACACCAGCGTGGATATCGGCAAAATCCGGTTTGTCTCGCACCTTAAACGAACCCATATGCCGTTGAAAAAGATCCGCGAATACATCCGCCGTTACAACGAGCAGGACGAAACGGGGTGTTACGATTTGCTGGACGAGCATCGGCAGTCCATAGAACGGCAGATCGATGAATTAAAGGAGACGCTTCAGATCATCGGTTTCAAGCTGGAGCATTTTCAAGAAATCAAAGACGGAAAATAAGAGGAGGAGATCCGAGTGAACTTAACTGGCAACATGGAACGCACGCCGCAGCGGCCGCTCCCATCGGGATACGGCCCCCGTACGACGGCGGAGGAGATCATTCAAGGCATGGATTTGCGAGGGAAGGTCGCGATCGTCACGGGAGGATATTCCGGCCTTGGCCTGGAAACGGCGCGGGTACTGGCAAACGCCGGCGCTAAGGTCGTCATCCCGGCTCGGACGCCGGACAAAGCCCGTAAAGCCGTCGCCTCCATTCCCGGAGCAGAACTGGAGCAGCTCGACTTGACCGACCCGGAATCCATAGACGGCTTCGCCCGCCGATTTGTGGAAACGGGACGTCCCCTGCACATCTTGATCCACAGCGCCGGAATTATGGCAACGCCGGAGCAACGTGACGGTCGAGGATACGAGCTGCAGTTCTCCACCAATCATTTGGGCCACTTTCAACTCGCCGCCCGGTTATGGCCCGCTTTGAAACGGGCCAACGGTGCGCGGGTCGTCTCCGTTTCCTCCGGCGGGCATCGATTGGGCAACGTAAACTTCGAGGATCCGAATTATCGGCATCGCCCCTACGACAAGTGGGAAGCCTATGGGCAATCCAAAACGGCGAATGCCCTATTCGCGCTGGAGCTGGATCAACGAGGACGTACTCACGGCTTACGCGCATTCTCGGTTCATCCGGGATCGATCGTCACGGAACTGTCCCGGCATCTCACCGACGAGGAAATGAATGCCATGGGTGCTCTTGATGCCGAAGGCCGCCGGGCCTATACTGATTATTCGGATGAACGCAAGTCGGTGCCGGAGGGAGCGGCGACCCAGGTGTGGTGCGCGGTTAGTTCGCAGCTTGATGGCAAGGGAGGCGTGTACTGCCAGAATGTAGACATTGCGCCGCTTATCCCCGAGGAGAAGATCGGGAATATCCCCATGACCGGTGTGGCACCCTGGGCCGTTGATGAGTCCTCCGCCCGCCGGTTGTGGTCGTTAAGCGAAGCGTTGACGGGCGTTAACTTCGTTCTTGAATAAAAGGTAATCTATGTCTCTATATCCAATTTAAAGTATATCCGGGTTATCCAGCGTAAACACTATTTCCAAATTCGACATTTGGAGGTAATCAAGTGGATATACAAGCCGGCACGAACAATGAATCGAGCGAAGCGGAACAAACGCTAACGGACCGCCAGGGGCATCCCATCACGGACAATCAGAATGTCCGAACCGTTGGCAGCCGGGGACCGACGACCTTGGAGAACTACCATTTTCTCGAGAAAATCTCCCACTTCGACCGCGAGCGCATCCCGGAACGCGTCGTACACGCACGGGGGTCCGGGGCCCATGGTTATTTCGAAGCTTACGGCAAGGTCGGCGACGAGCCGGTGTCCAAGTATACCCGGGCCAAGCTATTCCAGGAGACCGGGAAACGGACGCCGGTATTCGTTCGCTTCTCTACGGTGATTGGCGGCGGTGAATCCCCGGAAACGCTACGAGACCCCCGCGGATTTGCAGTGAAATTTTACGCGGAAGACGGCAACTGGGATTTGGTCGGGAACAACCTGAAGATCTTTTTTATTCGGGATCCGTTGAAATTCCCCGATATGGTGCATTCCTTCAAGCCCGATCCGGTCAGCAAGCTGCCTGACCCGGAGCGAATGTTCGACTTCCTTTCCCGAACGCCGGAATCCACCCACATGGTGACGTTCCTGTTCTCGCCTTGGGGGATCCCGGCGAACTACCGCCAGATGCAGGGCTCGGGCGTCAACACGTACAAATGGGTGAACCGCGACGGAGAAGCCGTGCTGGTTAAGTACCACTGGGAGCCGTTGAAGCAAGGCATCAAGAACCTGCTGCAGCAGGAAGCTGACGAAATCCAGAAGACCAATTACAACCATGCTACGCAGGATTTGTACCAAGCGATTGAGCGGGGAGATTATCCGGAGTGGGAGCTTTGCGTGCAGATCATGAGTGATGGCGAGCATCCGGAGCTGGACTATGATCCGTTGGATCCGACGAAATTGTGGGATCCCGAGCAGTTTCCTTTTCTGCCGGTAGGCAAAATGGTACTGAACCGAAATCCCGAAAACTATTTTGCCGAGGTGGAACAAGCCGCTTTCGGGACCGGGGTGCTGGTGGACGGGCTGGATTTCTCCGACGACAAGCTGCTGCAAGGAAGAACGTTTTCTTACTCGGACACGCAGCGCTACCGGGTCGGCACCAACTATTTGCAACTGCCGATCAACGCACCGAAAACAAAGGTAGCTACCAATCAGCGCGGCGGGCAGATGGAATATCAGGTCGATCTGAACCCCGGCACGAATCCGCACGTCGATTACGAACCTTCCACGCTGAACGGGCTTAAGGAGGCGGCCAAACCAGGCAAAGATCACGAGCCGCAGTACGATGCCAAGCTGGTCCGGCAGAAGATTGAGCGTACCAACGATTTCGCCCAGGCCGGCCGGACGTTCCGGGCTTTTGACGAGGTGGAACAAAATGAGCTCATTTCGAATCTGGTGAATAACTTGAAAATCTGCAGTCCGTTCATTCAGGAGACGTGGATCGGCCACTTCACGCAAGCCGACGCTGAATATGGCAGAAGGGTCAAGGAAGGATTAGAAGCCGCCAAGCGGGTCACGTCCTCCGCCCCCGAACATACCAGCACTGCTGACGCGGACGAAGCGCTGGACAAAGCTCAGAAGATGGGGCATCCGTCCGACCGATATTAATAGAGAAGCCGGCGATTGCAGCAGCAATCACCGGCTTTGTTCTTTCATTTACTCGCCGCGGCCCAGCAAATCCATCCGCAGCGGCGTAAACGCATCGAGCAGCTTGCTCGGCTTCAACGCCCGGCAGCCATGCACCGCACGGCTTGGGATCACCAGCGTTTCGCCCGCCGACAAGAGCGTTGTGAAGCCATCCACCGTAAATTCCAGCTGTCCTTCCAGACAATAGGTCAACTGCTCCTGTTCGTGGCTGTGTACGGCCCCTTCGGCCCCGGCTTCAAAATGCACCTCCATCATCATCAGCGATTCGCCGGGCTGAAATATTCTCCGCGTCACCCCCGGTTCTGCCGCTTCCCATCGGTTGTGCTCACTCATCGGATCGCCTCCCTTTCCTGGCTTCATCATAACGGCTTAACGTTTCCGGCACTACCCCGTTTTCCTTGCTCCTAAAAAAATCACAAAAAGACCTAAAATTGAAGGGATTACCAAATCTCCCTTTCTCTTTTAAACTATAAACCCGTAAGCCCTTACAATCCGCAAAAGGAGGCAGGTGCATGAAGAAAGCCCTCAAGCGGCTGGCGCTGGCGATCGACTCGCTGTTCGAGCACTTCGCGCTGATCGCGATCGCTTCCATGGCGATCATCGTGGCGGTTCAGGTCATAACCCGGAAGCTGTTCAATTTCGTGTTCTTCTGGTCCGAAGAGGTCACGCTGCTCCTGATGGTGTGGTTCTCGTTCATGGGTATCGCCATCGGCTTCCGCGAGAAGCTGCACTTGGCCATGGACAGCTTCACCAAATTGTTCCCGAAACGGTTCAATCAAGTGCTGGATAAGCTCATTTCGGTTTGCATCTTTGCCTTTGGCCTGTATCTCGTCATTAACGGCTGGCAATTTACCGTGTTGATGAGCGAATCCACCTTGCCGGCGACCAAGCTCCCCAACGGGGTCCTATATTTGGTGATGCCGATTACCGGGGTCATGATCTGCGTCTACACGTTCTTGCAGCTGATCGGCATCGAGACGATCCGGCACGACAACATCGATGAGGAGGTACCGAAGCCATGACGGATTTGACCGCCGTCCTGATCCTGGGCGTGTCCTTCGTCGTCTTGCTGCTGCTCCGCTTTCCCATTTCCATTACGCTGGCCGGGTCAACCTTGATCACCCTGATTTATCTCGGCTTGCCCTGGGTCGTCGTCGGACAGCGCATGATCCAGGGGATTAACTCTTTTCCCTTGCTGGCGATTCCCTTCTTCATCCTGGCCGGCCAAATCATGAGCGCGGGCGGAATGGCGGTTCGCCTGGTGAACCTCGCGCAGCTGTTCGTCGGTGCGGTCCGCGGCGGTCTGGCGCTGGTCAACTGCGTGGCCTGCATGTTCTTCGGGAATATCTCCGGGTCCGCCGCCGCAGACGTCTCCTCGATCGGCTCGGTGCTGATTCCGGCGATGAAGAAAAACAAATACGATGCCGATTACGCCGTCGCGGTCACGACGTCGGCCTCCATTCAAGGCGTGATTTTTCCGCCCAGCCATAACCTGGTCCTCTTTTCGGTGGCCGCCGGAGGCGTCTCCGTCTCCAGCCTGTTTCTCGGCGGGATCGTGCCCGGCCTGCTGCTGATGTTCACGCTCATGATCATCTCCTACGTCATCGCTGTCAAGCGGAACTACCCGAAGGGCGAGCCGGTGACCTGGTCCCAGGTGCCGAAAATCATCCGCGACGGCTTCCTCTCCCTGATGACGGGCGTGATCATTCTAGGCGGCATCGCCAGCGGTTGGTTTACGGCGACGGAAGCCGGGGCGATCGCTTGCGTTTACGCTTTTGTCCTCACCTTCTTCGTCTACCGGGATGTCCCTCTTCGTCAGGTCGGCCTCGTGTTTAAACGAACGTTCCGCACGGTGGCGATGGTGCTGTTCCTGATCGCCGCAAGCGACGCCTTCGGCTGGATCCTGGCTTACCTGCAAGTCCCCTCTTTGCTGACCGATCTGTTTCTTGGCATCTCGGATAACCCTTATCTCATTTTGTTCATGATGAACCTGCTTCTGCTCCTGATTGGCTTTCCGATGGATATGGCCCCCATGATCCTGATCATGACCCCGATCCTGCTGCCCGTGGCGACGACGCTGGGGATCGATCCGGTCCACTTTGGGATCATCATGATACTGAACTGCGGGATCGGCCTCATCACCCCGCCGGTCGGAACCGTCTTGTTCATCGGCTGCGCCTTGGGTAAGGTCCCGGTCAGCCAAGCGACCAAAGCGTCCTGGCCCTTCTTCTTCGCGATGTGCGTTGCCCTACTGCTGGTTACCTACATTCCGCAGCTGTCGTTATGGTTGCCCCACATGGTTAGCGGAGCTCCTTAACCCGGGGTGAATCTCGCTTTTTTGCATGAAATTGATAGATCGAGCATAGAAAAAATAGGAGGTAGGAATGTCCATGAAAAAAAGGTCGTTTACAAGTTTAATTGCTGCGGTAATCGCCGTTGCCGCCCTGCTCGCCGGCTGCGGCGCAGCGAATTCAGGTACCCGCGGGAACGAGTCCGCCGCCCCCTCCGGAGAAGCGGCAAAGCAGCCCACCTATACGTTCCGGCTAGCGGAGTCCCATCCCGCGGATTATCCGACAACGCTGGGGGATAAGAAGTTCGCGGAGCTCGTCCATGAGAAGACAAACGGACGCATCAAGATCGAGGTGTTCCCTTCCGCCCAGCTTGGCGAGGAGAAAGCCGTCATCGAACAGGTGCAATTGGGTGCCATCGAATTTACCCGCGTCAGCACCGGACCGTTGGCTGAATTCAACAAAGCGTTTGGCGTGTTCAGCCTGCCTTATATTTTTGAAAGCGAAGAACATGAATGGAACTTCCTAAACGGACCGGAAGCCAAGCAAATGCTCGAAGGCTTAAGCGATTCCAAATTCGTGGGGCTGGCGTACTACGACTCCGGCGCCCGCAGCTTCTATACGCGCAAGCCGGTCACCAACATCGAAGATTTAAAAGGGATGAAGATTCGCGTGATTCAGAATAAAGTGAATATCGATCTGATGGAAGCCCTGGGGGCCAGCGCTACACCGATGCCTTACGGGGACGTGTTCAACTCCCTGCAGACCGGTGTGATTGACGGCGCCGAGAATAACTGGCCCAGCTACTACACCTCCAAGCATTTTGAACAGGCGAAATATTATATCCTCGATGCGCATCAACGCGTACCGGAAGTGCTAATGGCCAGCAAGGTGACCTGGGATAAACTGTCCGACGAGGATAAACAGGCGATCCAAGAAGCGGCAACGGAATCGATTGCCTATCAGCGTGAGCAATGGAAGAAATTTGAGAAGGAATCCGAGGATAAGGTTCGCGCGGCAGGTGTTACCGTCACAGAGGTTACCGATTTGAAGCCTTGGCAGGAAGCGGTTAAACCCATGATCGAAGAATATCGTTCGGAGTTCCAGGATATTCTCGGGGCCATCGAAAACGCCAAAACGAAATAACGCTTAAGCTTAAAGGGAGCTGCCGGCCATGTTCTGGGGCAAAACACCATCTCGTTTCATGCACGCCATATTTCTTAGGGATCGTCCGCTTAGCGTCAGGCTGCTCGTCTTTTCGGCCATTCTCGTCATTATTCCTCTCCTGGCGGTGGGCGTGATCTCCTACCAACGGTCCTCCGGGGTCCTGCAGCATGAAGCCCGAGAATACAGCCTGCAGATCATCGAGCAGGTGAAAGCCCATGTTGAATATTACGTCCGGGATGTTGAGATCACCGCCTTGAAAATGAACAACGACCCCGTGATGGGAAAACTCGTGAAAATGAACAGCCTGGAGGAAGTGGATCAGTCCGGCATCCGGGAGCCGGTGATGCAGCTATTGCGTACCTCCGCTTTTTCCCGATCGGATATTTCGAATATCAGCGTGTTTCTGGGGGAAATCCTGATTCTGGATCTGCGGGGAGACGACAGCGTGGAGCCGATGGCTCCCCTCATGGAGGAGTATTGGTTCAAATCGGCCCCGGCAAACGGGGAGGCGATCCTGGTCAGCCGGGTCATCAAATGGGCCGACCATGACGAACCGGTCATTTCCATCGTCAAACGGCTCGTCAGCCCCAGCACGCTGGAGCCGATTGGCATGCTGGTGATCGACGTCAATTACAAGCGGTTTCAAGAGATCGCCGATCTCGTGACCATCGGCCAGACCGGTTATATGTTCATCCTGGATTCGCAGGGTCATTACGTCTACCACCCCGACCTGTCTTTGCTCGGCCGCAAGGCGAATCTGGAAGGGGAAAGCTGGATGCAGCGGTCGGACAGCGGTTCGGTTCCCTCTGCCGGCGCCAATGGCGGCAAGGACTTCCTGACTTATAGCCATTCCCCTTTCTTGGGATGGACGCTGGCCACATCGGTGTCCTACCGCGAATTAACGGCAGGCATCGGTTATATCGGAAGGACAATCCTCATCACGATCATCGTAACACTGGGGTTGGCTTACGGATTTGGCATCGGGCTGGCCTCCAGCATCATCAAACCGGTTCGCCAATTGCAACGTCTGATGAAGCGCGTGGAACTGGGCGATTTTACGAAAACGGCGTCGGTGACGTCCAAAGACGAGCTGGGCCTGCTGACCCACGGGTTTAACAAAATGGTCAGGAACTTAAGCGAGCTGCTGGAGCAGATCTACATCTCCCGGCTGAAAGAAACGGAGATGACATTGCAGCAAAAGGAAATGGAGCTCAAGGTGCTGCACGCGCAAATCAATCCGCATTTCCTATATAACGCGCTGGAAACGATCCGCGGCATGGCGCTGGAGCAAAGCATGGACGATATTTCGGATATGGCCTCCGCCCTGGCTCGAATGCTCCGCTACAATTTACGGAATCCATCCCCCTGCGTCTGCCTGGAGGATGAACTGGAGATCTGCGAGACTTATCTCCGAATCCAGAAGTTTCGATTCGAGGATCGTTTGGATTATGAATTCGCCGTTCCGGCACAGCTGCTGGATCAGCCGATGCCGAAATTTTCGCTGCAGCCCCTCGTGGAAAATTGCATCGTCCACGGTTTCGAACGGGGCGGCGGGATATGCAGCATTCGGATCTCCGCCCGGATGGACCCTGCGGGAGCTTGGTTTATCGTCGTCGAGGATACGGGCTCCGGCATGTCCGAAGAACGGCTCGCATGGATCCGCGGACGTCTCCGGGAGGACGATGCGGAACATGACGGCGAGCATATTGGCCTTCTTAACGTTCACCGCCGGATCGTTCGCTTGTTCGGCGATGACTTCGGGATGAGCATCCAAAGCGTGCCCGGGGACGGCACCTGCGTGACGCTGCGTCTTCCTATGCAGCCGCAGAACGCCGCATAGCTGTGTATGGAGGCTAGTGACAAACTATTGGGAGGGAGGAAGCGCGATGTCCAGCATTTTGCTAGTCGACGATGAACGTTGGGTACGCACCGCCTTGCGCAAGGTCATTGAACGCTGCGGCCAACCCTGCCGGATCGTCCGGGAATGCGCGAACGGCCAGGAGGCGCTGGAATGGCTGGCGAACCACGAAGCGGACGTGGTCATGACCGACGTGAGGATGCCCGTCATGGACGGGATCGCCTTGGTTCAGGCGCTTCGCGAGCGGGCGAATCCGCCGGAGGTCGTCATGATCAGCGGTTATGACGACTTCCCCTACTTACAATTCGCCCTGCGCGCCCAAGTCGCGGACTACCTGCTGAAGCCGGTGGAGGTGGAAGATATGAGCCGTTGTCTGGGTTCGATTCTGGATCGCCTGGCGAAAACCAAAGGTAATGATACCGAGCCGCCAACTACCGCCGGGACCCGTCTACCCGCTTGGGGTGTGCTGCCGGAGGAGATGACGGAATCACCGATCCGGCAAGCCGTCCGTTACATCGACGCTGCCCTGCCCGGCGATGTCTCCCTGCAGGAAGTAGCGGCGCAGGTGCATTTAAATCCGTCATATTTAAGCCAATTGTTCAAGCAGCAAATGAACATGAACTTCATCGACTACGTCCTGGAACAGCGAATGGCCCGGGCCAAGCAACTGCTGGCCCAGACCTCGATGCGCATCTCCGAAATCGCCGAAAGGGTCGGCTACTCCGACCTCGCCTATTTCAGCAACGCGTATAAGCGAGTGACGGGGATGACGCCGACGGAATATCGGAGAAGATGCGGATCGTCCTCACCTTAATATTTACCAACGAAAAGAACCCCGCCAGACATCGGCGGGGTTCTTTTCGTTGGATTAATGTTTAATGTATTTCCCGTAATCCGGGATAGCGATGCGGTCGAACTCGTTCGCTAATTTCTGCAAGCCGTTCGTCAATTCCTGGCCAGCTACGGGCCGGCCATGACCGGTAACCGCAACGGTAGGTTGTAAGGCAGCTAGCTTCCTGACAGATTCCCAAGCGGCCTCCCAGTCAGTAGTTAGGTATCTGGGCGGTCCGCTGATTTCCATTTCCTGCGTTAACACCTTGTACAATGAATCCTGTCTAACCGTTACGAACGCATCCGCCGCAATCAAGGTGCGGTCGTTGTCTCTGAACAATGACACCTGACCTGGCGTGTGCCCCGGGGTGTGAATCCAACGAAAACCGTCCAAATACGGCACGCCTCCATCAGACGGAAGAAGTTGAACATGATTCCCCAAGTTAATCGGCTCATTGGGGAACATCGCGGATATTTTCGCAACCATGCCGCCTTCAACGCTCGGATCCGGTGCCGGATAACTCTTTTGCCCCGTCAAATAAGGGATTTCGAGTTCATGGGCGTACACAGGAACGTTCCAGTGCTTAACCAGCTCGATTACCGCGCCCACATGGTCAAAATGACCATGCGTCAGCAGGATGGCTTTGGGGCGGTTACCTGCTCCATAGCGAGCTTCCGTAACGGAGATGATTTCATCCGCCGATCCAGGCATGCCTGCATCTACCAGCACAAATTCCTTCGCGCTCGGAGCTCCAACAAGGCAAATGTTCACGATTTGGAGAGTATGGCAATATAAATCCGGCAGCACCTCAACGCCCAGACCACTCCTAACCGAAGATGCAGGGATATATTTATAGTCGCTCCCGTACTCCATTTGTTTATCCACCGTATTTTTTCTCCTTTAAAGTTATGGGATAATAACCTTATCGTTCCAATCCCTTGGCAGGGTTATTCATGTTCTGAAGGAGGATCCCTATGGACATCGCCAAAGGAAATGGCTTCCAGTTTGTTGAAAAATAAAGAGCTCCCATTATGCGTGTTATTTGCTGCCGGTTCTGATTCCATTACTGATCCTTCCTATCGATGGGACGGTTTAGAGCAGAATGATGGACCTTACTATCCTCGTTGTAAAGTTACTATAGATATCGTACTACTCCCCTTATTAAGATGAACGTGAACAGAGCAATAATCATCTGTAAAGTAAAGGAGCTTATGATATGGACCATCAGCTTGTTGCATCTACACCGCCGCTGGGCTGGAACAGCTGGGACTGCTATGGCGCGGCCGTGACGGAAGAGGAAATTCGAGGCAATGCGGAATATATGGCGAAGCATCTCAAACCCTTTGGCTGGAACTATATCACTGTCGATATTCAATGGTATGAACCGGATGCCCATTCCTCGCAGTATCGGCCATTTGTACCCCTCGTAATGGACAATTACTCCCGGCTCATGCCGGCTGAGAACCGCTTTCCCTCCGCGGCCGGTGGTTTAGGTTTCAGGCCTTTGGCTGATTATGTACATAACCTGGGGCTGCAATTCGGCATTCATATTATGCGTGGGATCCCGCGCCAAGCCGTTCATGCCGCCACGCCCATTCTGGGCACAACCGCGACCGCGCGGGACATTGCGCATACGAACTCCATCTGTCCTTGGAATACGGATATGTACGGCGTGGATGCCTCAAAGGAAGGGGCGCAAGCCTATTATGATTCGCTCTTTGAGTTATACGCTTCCTGGGGCGTTGACCTGGTAAAGGTGGACGATATTGCGGCTTCCAGACTGTATGGCACCCACCAACCGGAAATCGCGATGATTTCCGAAGCAATCAGGCGCTGCGGCCGATCCATGGTGCTAAGCCTGTCCCCTGGACCGGCTCCGGTGGAATCCTCGGCTTTCTTCACCGAGCACGCCAACATGTGGCGGATGACGGATGATTTCTGGGATCAGTGGCCGCTTCTGCGGGACATGTTCGACCGCTGCCGGGCTTGGCAGGGTATACCGCAAGCCGGCTCATGGCCGGACTGCGACATGCTGCCGCTCGGTCACATCGGCATACGCTCGGTGGATGGCGGCGGGGCAGACCGCTGGACCCGGTTCACCCGAGACGAGCAATTGACGATGATGTCGCTTTGGAGCATCTTCCGCTCTCCGCTCATCTTTGGCGGAGAATTAAAGGATAACGATGAATGGACTCTGTCGCTGATAACTAATCATGAGGTGCTGCGCATGCACCGGGAGAGTCGCGGAGCCAGGGAAGCGATTCGTGAAGGTGACCTTATCGTTTGGACAGCTGAACATCCTGAGGGATTTGGGTATGCCGCTGTTTTCAACCTCGGCGATAGCCCGCTGTCGTTGGAACTCCCTTTGGACCAGCTCGGTCAGGCAGGTGCTTCAGCAGGAACTGAGCTATGGAGTGGAGCGGCGGCCGAGCTAACGGTTTCAGGTGAACTATCTACCACGGTACCGCCGCACGGAGTGCGGTTGTATCGGTTGGAATGAAAGAGACCTACCGCCCGGCAGGTCTCTTCCCTATCAAAACTTCAAACCTATCCATACTCTCTACCAGATCGACTTCATTTCCCACACTTCCATCGACCTCACAACGAGCTCTCGATCTCCCCAAATCTCCAGCCCCAGCGCATCCCTGCGGCTCGGATAGACCCGAGTGGTCAAGCTTTTTAGGCCGTTGGCATAAGCTTCAACCATGGAACGGTCCAGATAAAGGTGCAGACGCAAATTCTCGCCCGCGAGCTCCAGCTTGCCACCCTGGATCCCTCCACATCGTTCTCCCGGATGCAGCGTCGTTTTCGTTCGGTCGACCAGGAGCATCGATTCCTTCGAATCATAATAGAGCAGCGTTTCTTCTTCCCCGTCCGGGGTCCGCCGGAGCTTGATTCCGAATTGTCGTGCGCTGTCCGGTTCGATTTCCAATTGAATCTCGAGCATGTCGCCTTGAATCTCTTGGAGCCGTTCATTCGCCTCGGCGAGCGAATTGTCCCGAAGCGACAGCCGCTTCTCTCCGCGCAGCGATTGCAATTCTTGGATCGGCTCGATTCCCAGCCGTCCGTCATCCCGTAAATACACGCTTAATGGTAACCCTGCGTTATGGGCCCATCCCGATTGATATTCCAGTTCGGACGTCCGGTCCCCTTGGGCTATCGTAAAGATGATTTTTCTGCCGGTCTTCGGGTCCACCATGCCGCTCGGGCCGGTAAAATGGAAATCACCAACATCAATCAACTCGGGTTCCTCCTGATCTGGAATAAACGAAAGCTCCTCCTTAACCAACCGCCCAATCCAGTAAAACACCTCAACATCCGCGCCTTCTCCCACGGGACTGACCAACAATAAGTGCTTGTTCTCCCCCTGCTTATCCGTGCCAAGAGGGAGCAGCACCGGAAGCTCCCAGATCGGTCCAAGATAAGGATACTTCTGAAGATCCGCTTGGAAAAACGGTCCTTTGTACGTCCAGTTCAACATATCCTTCGAAACAAAGGCCAACGCGGCCCCGCCTTCGCCTTCGATCCCCGATCCGACCAAGGCATACCAACCGTCATCGTCCTTCCAAACGAACGGATCGCGAAAATCTCCAAACGCCCCTATCCCTTTTTGCTGTACGATAAGCGGCTCCCGATGCTTGACCCAACGAACCAAATCCGGGTTTCCATCGGCTGGATACGTACTCCGAGCAAGAGCCACGCCTTGATTAGGCGAAACACTGTCATTGCCTGCTGTAAAGAACAATACAGGCAAACCCTCCGCATCATAAGTAGCACTGCCTGACCAAATTCCATCCGGGGCAAGTTGATCCTTCTCAGGGGCCAGGGCTACGGGAAGGTCACACCAATGGACGAGATCCTCACTCACCCAATGTCCCCAATGGATCTGATAGAAGAACGGCCCTAACGGATTATGCTGATAAAACAAATGATATTGCCCTTCAAAATAAATCGGTGCATGCGGTTCGTTCATCCAATGCGCAGGGGGGCTGGCATGATACTGCGGTCTATGCCGATCCAGCAACAGCGGAGTCCTATCCAGCTTAAGCTCATCATATGGCACCTGAGGTTTGATGCCGCCATACAGGGAATCCAGCACTTGCCGATACGATGCGGCTATTTCTTCTTCACTTAATGCCCGTTGATAGATCTTCAGCTCATCCAGGATCCCGCTGAACATCTGGAGATGAAATACTCCCGCCCATCGGCTGCTGTGATTATTTTTGCCGATTAGCAAATCTGTGCCTACAGCCTCGACCATTCGGGATCCAACAGGAACCTCTGACGAAGCAATTTTCCGGCCATTTAAGTACAGCTTGATTACGCCTTGATCTCCATTAAAAACAGCGTTTACGTAGGACCATTCATGCTTTGGCAGCTCATCGCCGTCCGGTGACCAAACTTCCTTCCAGCCCCCTTGATCAAGCCCCACCTGAAAGGACCAGCGGCCGTGTCGGAACATTCCAAGCAGATATCCCTGCTCGCATTCCCTGTTGTGACGGTTCACAATAGCAGCCAGTTTCCCTTCATACCCCCAATCATAGGAGCGTGGCGCCACCCACACCCCTATGCTTAGGGCTGACAACGGCTCCGCCTCCTGATTCCTGTCTAATTCACTAGCTGGCCGGGCGATCGAAGTTGAATATCCATCGAACAGGAGCCCGTTTCCTTCTACTCCTTGTCTCCACTGCGGATCAGCGGGTTCAGTGAATTCGGCTTGATTCAATACATACTGAATCTCATCCCGCGATTGGGATACCTGTTCCAGAGCACTTCTTCCGGCCCCTTCATCAAAAGCCCAATGCATCATTAATCCTTGCTCACCAGTGAGCTGACTCATCGATTATCCCTCCTGACACACCACTTGCTTTGGAAAGGCGTAGGGGATTTCAACGGATTTCAGTGTATGGATCTGAACGGAATCCAGTACAACCTCCCCGGATCTCGTGATGACTTCAACCTGATCCAACGGAGCTTTCGGAAAAATTTGATCCGTCAATACAACGAGACCTTGATTCCCGTACACTTCAACCGCATTGCGATCCAGCCAAAGATGCAGTTGGATCTTTCCGTCTATCGCCGCTATTTTAGCCCCATGCTTGCTAGCGAATGACGGATGGAAATCAGTAACCCCGGAATGGGTACGATCGATGAACAGCCATTGATCCCCGGGATCATAGCCGACAATCACCTCGTCCTTCTCTGAGGATTTCAACCTAATCAGCACTTCCTCGCCGGACCGGATATCAAACTCCACTTCCATCTCTAGCAAATCCTCTTTCACGTTCTGCCAAAAAGGAGCTATTGGCGTAACCGAGACCTCCTCCCAACGCAATGACGCTTTACGCAGTTGCTCGATTTCCCGAACAGGCATTTGGGTTAATACGACACTCCCATCCTGTTCCGTTAATGACAAGACGCGTGGTAAAGTCATCGCGCCTCGCCAGGCCCCCGTAGGCGTCTCGTTGGCGTATTTCCAATTACTCATCCATCCGATGATCACTCGCCGTCCGTCTTCTTCCGGGAGATCCGACCAGGTGACCCCGGCATAATTGTCTCTCCCGTAATCCAGCCACAGGATGTGATCAGCCGAATTGCCATTAATGAACGTCTTTCCATCAAACTCTCCGATGAAATATTGCGTACGGGATCCTTCTGGACCCTTGGGATGATCGCCAATACTGATGATAAGCACCCATTTCGAACGCCCGGTATCGCCTATCGGCAATTCAAACAGATCCGGGCATTCCCAAACGCCGTCATGGGACCCTTCTTCTTTACCGAATACACCGGACAGGGACCATTTCAATAGATTTTCAGACTGATAGAACCGAACATGATCTCCCGCCACAAGCACCATGATCCAACGTTCGCTTTCGGAATGCCAGAACACCTTCGGATCGCGGAAATCGACCAGTTCCTCCTCGGAGAGGACGGGATTTCCTTCGTATTTGTGCCAGGTTAACCCCTTGTCGCTGCTGTAAGCTAAGCTTTGTCGTTGGCGGGGCTGCCCGGTTTCCGGATGGGTGTCCGCATGGGTGAAGACGGCCACCAAACCATGGGAATCTTCGAACAATCCGCTGCTATTCTTCCAATCCACCACACAACATCCGGAGAAAATCGCTCCATGTTCATCCGGGAACAAAGCGATTGGCAGATGCTCCCAATGAACAAGGTCTTTACTAACTGCATGGCCCCAATGCATCGGACCCCATTGATTCCCGTAAGGATGGTGTTGATAAAATAAATGATAGCTTCCTTCGTAATAAACCAATCCGTTAGGGTCGTTTAACCAATGGGATGCGGGCGAGAAGTGAAACCCCGGTCTAAAACGATATTCTTCGTTAAGCTGATGATTGGACTCTAGCATCTGATGAATCTCTTCGGTAGTTGGCATTGCTCTAAGAGCCCCTTTCCGTGTTGTGACCAGCGCTCCGCCGGCATTTGCATAAGTCAGCATGTTCGTGACCTGCGAGGGAGTCAGATCTTTCAGAGGGCTTCCGGCCTCCAGGATTTTAAATAACAAGCATCCGAGAAAAGCATCTCCGGCGCCCGTCGTGTCAACGACCTTGACTTGAAACCCCGAGACATAGCCGTCTTTACTTCCGATCCGGTAGTAGCAGCCTTTTTCCGCCAAAGTGACGACGATCAACGCAATCTCAAATTGTTGCGCCAGCTTCAGGGATCCTTCTTCGATATCGTGAGTCCCCGTAATAAAGGAAAGCTCTTCTTCGGATATTTTCAAAATATCGGCGTATTTCATTCCCCAAAGGATGTTCTGCTTGGCCTCTTCTGGGCTCTCCCATAACGGGAACCGGATATTCGGATCAAAGGAGAGCAGAACGCCCGCTTCCTTAGCCTGAAGAACCGCCGTTCTAGTTGCGGTACGAGCCGGTTCATGGGTCATGGATACCGTCCCGTAATGCAAGATTCGGCTGTTCACGATTTTCTCGTGCGGAAGATCCATGGACTGCAAGAAGGTGTCCGCACCTGGCTTCCGAATAAAGCTGAAGGATCGGTCCCCATGATCGTCCAAATGGACAAAGGCCAGCGTGGTGCTCGCTTCCTTCGTATACGAAACTCCGGAAACATCAACACCGGCGTTTTGCAAAGTCTGATGCAGCAGGGAACCAAACTGATCTTCCCCCACCTTGCTAATCAAGGCCGATTTGGAGCCTAACCGGGATAGCGCAGCCGCCACGTTAGCCGGAGCTCCTCCGGGATTACATTCAAACTGCTCGTTTCCTCCAGTTGAACGGCCAGCCGGCGTAAAATCAATTAATACTTCCCCGATTGCGATGACATCTAGCACGATTTCTCCCCACCTATCGTCTATTTATTTAGGTTTGCATAATAACGATCCAGCCCGGTTTGATAGAGCTCCATTAATTCATTGAGGCCCATTTTTTCCAGTGTTTTGACGTAGCTGTCCCACTGTTCATCCACGCCGCCATCCACGATGAATTTCCCTCTTTGCGTATTTACATACTTGATTAACTCCGGCTCAATCTTGTTGATTTTGTCCAATTCCCCAGGTTCAAAGAAGATGCTTGGATAGTTTTCCTTCTCCATATAAGGGTTGTAATACTGTTCCAGATCCTTGGCACGCTGCTGGGCACGTGGTTCCATATCGACTACTTTGCCGAAGTCTTCAAATGTGATCACGCCGGGTCCGCCCGAACCCGGAGCAACCTTTTGACGGAATTCACCTGCAGAGGTGCCCTCCGGAAGCGGCAGGTTCACCAATTTCCCATTTTCATCCTTCTCGAACACGACATCCAGCGGCCCCCAGTGGATTTGAGCGGCCATATAGGGTTCATACTGTTGATCGATCCAACGCATGGTGATTTCCGGATTCTTGTTTGCTTTCGTAATAACAAAAGCTCCGCGTCCCGGACCCCCGCCATTAGCGCGTCCGATTAACTGATCACCATTGGGGCCCTTCAGCGGAGATAACAGAGTATAGTCCTTACTGCGTTCTGTCCCGACAACCTCTTCGATTTCCCACCAGATATATGAGCCCAGCGTCTCATCCGACGATTTACCTTTAGCCAGATACTGCGCAGCGTCCTGGGTAAAGGACTCGGGATCGATCAGACCTTGTTTGTACCATTTTTCGTGGAAGTATTTGAGCGCTTCTTTATATTCAGGCTGAGTGGCGGTGAAAACGACCTTGCCATCGCGAACGACTCGATGCTCCAGGTTATCCGGAAGGCCAAACGCACCAAAGATGCCGGCAATATCCATACACCACTGCATGTGCATAAAGCTGAGCGGAATTTCATCCTGCTTGCCGTTCCCATTGGGGTCCTGTGTTTTAAAAGCAACCAGGGCCTCCGTATATTCATCCAGGGTTTGCGGCATTTTCAGCCCCAGCTTATCCAGCCAGCTTTTATTGATCACATGAAAGAACGGGTTGGTTCCCAGATTATTATCTTCCCAGGAAGGAAGTCCGTAGATATGACCATCCGGCGCGGTGATCGTCGATTTGATATCCGGCCGACGCTCAAAAAGCGCTTTCAAGTTCGGTGCATATTGATCAATTAAGTCCTCAAGAGGAATAATGGTTCCGTCTTTTCCGAAATTAATAAGCTCATAGTCGGTAAATCCGGCTGCGTAGAATGCATCCGGCAAATCCCCACTCGCAATTAACAGGTTTTTCTTCTCTGTATAGTCGGTATCCGGAATGTTCTCCCAGTTGATCTTTACGTTCGTTTCCTTCTCTAGTCGCTTAAAGATTTCCATCTCGGAATATTCCGGCGCTAATGCCGCTTTTGGGGATACCATGGTTAAGGTCACGGTGTCGTTTACAATTGGAAGACCGGTCTTGTTAAAATTCGTGTCTTCCACCGAGCTATTAGCCTGGTTCTTCGAACCCTCGCTGCTGTTCCCTTTACCCGAACACCCACTTAGTACAAAG
This sequence comes from Paenibacillus mellifer, assembly GCF_023195895.1. Taxonomy (GTDB): domain Bacteria; phylum Bacillota; class Bacilli; order Paenibacillales; family Paenibacillaceae; genus Fontibacillus; species Fontibacillus mellifer. The sequence goes on along the minus strand of NZ_JALPRK010000010.1, from coordinate 31,747 downwards.
GCTCCGGCTAAGGCAAGAATTCCCGCTTTTTTGTACCATGATTTCATTGAACATAACCTCCCTTGATTTCGTCCTACTCGTTTAATCCCACGATTGTTTCCTTGCGATGAAATGGCCCTGAGCCCGCATCCCCCCTTTCAAGTCGCTTGTTCCTATCAGCCCTTGATCGATCCGATCATGACGCCTTTAACAAAATACTTTTGCAGGAAGGGATATAAAATCAGCAAAGGCAAGCTGGATACAATGATGACGCCGTATTTGATGAGTTCGGTAACGCGCATTTTGGCCGCGTAAGATTCGACATCAATCATCATCCCCGAGTTCACCTGATTTTGGACAAGGATGTTGCGAAGCACCAATTGCAAGGGATACTTGCTCTCATCATTCAGGTAAATCAAAGCGTCAAAGAAGCCATTCCAGAAACCAACCACATGATAGAGCACCATGACTGCCAAGATGGACTTGGACAACGGCAGAACGATACTCCAGAAGAACCTGGTATTGGAACATCCGTCTATCGAAGCGGCTTCCCACATTTCATCCGGGATGGTTGATTGAAAGAAGGTTCTTACGATAATCACATTAAATACGCCGCCCGCTCCGGGGATAACCAGCGCCCAAATCGTGTTCAGCATGTGAAGATCCTTAATCAGCAAATACGTTGGGATCAACCCACCGCTAAAAAACATGGTCACCATCAAGAACCACATAATCGCTGATTTCCCCACCAAATCTCGACGAGCCAGCGGATAAGCTGCAAATACGGTGACGGCCACCCCAATGAGGGTTCCTAAAGTCGCGTAAAGGATCGAATTGGCGTACCCTATCCAAATGGAGGTATCGTTAAAAATTCGCTCATAACCATCCAAGGTGAAGCCTTTGGGAAACAGCCAAACCTCTCCCGAGTAGATATAGTTGGGATCACTAAATGACGCGATCAGAACAAAGTATAACGGGAATAACACGAGCAGCATCACGATGGTTAATAAGGAATAGTTGGTTACGTCAAACCATACGTCCCCTCTGCTCTTTCTTTTCAGCAATGAATTCAAGGTGGACCCCTCCTACCACAAGCTAGTTTCTGTCAACTTCTTGGCGACTCGATTGACAGTGACAATCAGGATAATATTAATCAGCGAATTAAACAGGCCCACTGCCGTGGAGAAGCTGTACTCTGCCTTCTGAATCCCCATTTCGTAAACATAGGTTGGGATGATATTGGAGGTGGCATAGTTCAAATCGCTTTGCATCAGGAAGGCCTTCTCAAATCCGATGCTCATGATGTTCCCCAGCGCGAGAATCAACAGAATCACAATCGTTGGCAAGATCCCTGGAATATCCACATGCCAGATTCGCTTCCATTTACTCGCACCATCCATAATTGCCGCTTCATGCAGTTCCGGATTCACTCCGGCAAGCGCCGCCAGGTAGATGATTGTTGAAAATCCGGTTTCCTGCCATATGCCGGACAAGATATACAAAGGACGGAACCAACCCTCATCAGCCATAAAGAGAATGGGCTCTCCACCAAACCACGTGATGATATGATTTACGATGCCGCTGTTGGGAGATAAAAAAACGTTCAGCATGCCGACCAGCACAACGGTAGAGATAAAGTGCGGGGCATAGATCACCGTCTGAACAAATTTCTTATATCTCTTGCCGAGCATCTGATTGAGCATAATGGCGATGATAATGGGTGCCGGAAAGCCAAATATCAACGATAGGAAACTAAGGGAGAGCGTATTGGTAATGATGGTCCAGAAGTTATAGGAATCAAAGAAATCGATAAAGTGCTGAAACCCAACCCATTCACTCCCCCAGATCCCCTGACTTGGCGAGAAATCCTTAAATGCGATTTGGACACCGTACATCGGATAATACTTAAAAATGAGATATAGGATTAGGATGGGAAGCAGGAACAGGTATAACTCATAATCGCGTTTGATCCGGCTCCATCTCCGATTCCCATGAGGTTTGATCACACTCGGTTCCCCCCCGCTGGTTCTTGAGGTCATTGAAATACTCCCTTTCCATGGTAAAATGATCTTCTATTTTGAAACGTTTCCAATTTGTTATGTGCAGAGGTCTGCGAATCTATCCCATCCATCAACTGAAACCATTGATGTTTTTCAGTGTTTATCGCACAGATATCCAAACTTGAAACGTTTCCAATTTTGAGAAGAAAAACGTCAGTTTCTCATAGAAATCGGAATGAACTGATGTTTTTCTTTCCTTTTGAAGGAATCAGGTTGTTTCACCCTGCTTGAAGGTGACCGGGATCCGATGGACTTGCTCGGTCAGAGGTTCGCCTTCCATCTTGCTGTATAGCAGTCGGATCGCCATGCGCGCCATCTCTTCCACCGGTTGTCTAATCGTTGACAAGATCGGGTGAAAATAAGGATTGTCCTGAATGCCGTCATAACCTACCACCTTGACATCCTCGGGAACACGAATACCTCGTTTACGTGCTCTTTCGATATAGTTGGCAGCGAGCATATCCGTAATGGCAAAAATGCCATCCACGTCACCATGCTCATTAAAAAATTCATTAAAGTAGGCTTCGTCATCCACAATAGGGTCCGGCTTCTCGTAAACCGTGTAATCGACACCCAGAGCCTCCGCCTCGTGCATAAATCCTTTTATTCGATTCATGGTTTCACTAAATACGGAAGTGACGCTCCCGATAAAAGCAGGCTTTCGAGCACCGGCTTTAACTAACTCCCGTAAAGCCATACGTCCGCCTTCATAATTATCCGAAGTCACGCAGGTGATTTTCTTATTAAAGTGTCGGTCAATACTTACGATTGGAATATCATGGCTCACATTATTTTCGATATCGTTGTAAGTGATCCCCACAATGCCTGCCACTTTGTTTTGCCGAAGCATATCCAGGTAGTACAGCTCTTTTTCGGGCTTTCCCCCGCTGTTGCACAGCATGAGCTTGAAGCCTTCCCGATCCAACTCATCCTCAATGTAATAAGCCAGTTCAGAGAAGAATGGATTCCAGATACTTGGAAGCAAGAGAGCGACCATCTTGGATTTTTGCATCTTAAAATTTCGAGCGACTTCATTGGGGATATAATTTAACTCCCTGACTGCCTCTTCCACTTTTCTGCGCGTCTTGGGTTTGACCGCCCCCGAGTTATTGATGACTCTGGATACGGTTCCCACGGCGACGCCAGCTAAGTTGGCTACATCCTTAATGCTTGCCATATAACCCCCCCGAGCTCTCTTATGAACCCTATCATAGCACCAAAGTGGAAACGTTTCAATAATAAATTTGGAAACGTTTCAAATTTGTAAAATTTAATGTTATACGAAACAAAAAAAGCCGCTGTTGGGCTTTTAATTCGATTGTTGTTTCTCCCTTGATACAGAATGCTTCCCCATACTCTAGCGCGTTCCCTGCAGATCCGCTTTTTAATACACCTTTTTCAACAACTCGATCATCTCATCCAGAGAGAGTCCAAAGGACTTGTAATAGGATACCTCATTCACCAGTTGTTCCATCACCATTTTGTTGCGGATACGCTGCATCTCGTCGGGCGAGAACTCGGCTACAAAACATCCTTTGCCGGTGACCGTATGAATCAAGCCCCGCCGTTCGAGTTCTTCCCATGCCTTCTTGACGGTGATGACGCTAACCCGCAGCTCATGGGCCGCTTGCCGGATGGGCGGCAGGATATAGCCGTTCTCCAGCTCCCCCTTCAAAATTTGAGCGCTAATTTGCTCAAACAGCTGTTGATAGATCGGTTTCTCCGAGGTATTGGAAATCGCTACGTTCATTGGATTTCCACTTGAAGGAATCGTTTGACCGCAATCCGGTAAGCCAGAGCGGTAATGGCAAGGAAAATCACGATCCCCGCGATCAGAATAAACGCTTGAAGCGCAACACTGTTCGCTTCCGTTCCATAAAAAATACGATTCATCCCCGAATGCGCAATCCCAACCCACTGGGTTATCCCGGCAAACAAGGTCGCGGCCACGGTGGAGGCAAGCAGCGCCATCCCGAATTTATACGCCGTCTTGTAATACATGGGAATAAAAACAAGGTTAAAGATCGCCAGCATCGCCAAGCAGAGACCAAAGAACCCCAAATTCGGCGGGAAGAAAACGTAGGTCAAATCCGGATATAAGCGTTGGCTGATCAAGCCAAAGACCAAGGCCACCACCACATGCGCTAATTCTAATCCAGCAATCACAAAGATCCGCGCTTTCACAATGTCCCGTTTCGTGACCGGCATCATCGAGGTAAACATCAAATCGTTTTGCGATCTCAATTGGTTAAACATATTGGGTATAGTGATCCAGCAAAAATACAAGATCACAATGAAGTAAATCCAGCCAGGGATAAACATTAAAGCACCAGTCAACAAAGGCATAATCAAAAACAACGGATGTACGCCCAGTCGGATATCCTTTCGGATTAAGTTAACCATGGATGTTCTCCCCCTTTTTCGTATAGTAAATCAAAATATCTTCTAGGCTTGGGGTGGCGGCTTTGATACCCGAAGACGGATCGAAGTCATTTGCCTGGATTAAGCCCGTAAAACCAAACGAATTCGTTTTATAGGAAATCATCTGGTCCTTGACTTGCTCCAGTTGGCTCTTAGAACCGTTCACCAGGAGATAAGCTTCTTTGAATTCTTCCTTCTCACCGCTAAGAACAATTTGCCCATTCGCGATAAAAGTAATGAAATCCGCACACTTCTCCAAGTCGGAGGTAATATGGGTGGAGAATAGAATGCTGACTTCTCCTTCTGCGATCAGTTCCTGAAAAAGATCCAGCAGATCATCCCTTGAAGCCGGATCAAGCCCGCTGGTCGGCTCGTCGAGAATCAGCAGCTTCGCTCCGTGGGATAAAGCAAGGGCAAGGCTGTATTTAACCTTCATGCCCGTCGACAGGTCGGCGATTTTTTTATTTTCATCCAATTTGAATCTCCGCATGTAGTTGGAATAGATCTGATCGTCCCAATTCTGATAGAACTTCTTAATGGTATCGGTCAACGTCTTGATTTTACTGCGCGTATAAAAATCGATGCTCCCGAAAGCAAACCCTATCTCCTGCTTCAATTCAAGCTCATGTTCAGCCATGCTTTTGCCCAGAATATGAATCTCACCGCTGTCGATATGAGTCATATTCAGAATCGATTTAATGGTGGTGGTTTTCCCCGCACCATTGACCCCGATAAAGCCCATGATATATCCCTTCTCCAGTTGGAACGAAACGTCCTTCAGCTCAAAGCTCGGGAATTTCTTGTTTACGTTGCGAATATCTAATGCCTGCATGGAGTACCTCCTCATTAATATTGTGTATATCGTGTATGCACAATATATCATTGATTGTAGGGAACGTCAATCCTAAAAACACCCGCCGACTCAAAAAGTCGGCGGGTGTTTTGGATACCTCTCGCTATCATCACATCTTTAATTGAATTGCCATCAGCTTAAGCTTAGATTCCCATATTGGTAGCTTCGGTGAAGAAGCTTCGCTTTGCGGTTCGTATCGCCCGTTCCCATGGCTAGAAGAAGCCGAATGGGGGCGCTGTGCAGTGAGGAAAGATTTAAGCCAGAAGCTTCTTCGTAAATTTCACATCAAAGAAATGGATGATGGGTCCTAAACCCAGTGCGGACACGAGCGTTCCCAAACCGATCACGCCTCCTGCCAGGAAGCAAATCAATGCACATAGCGCATCTGTAAACATCCGATGCCAAAAATAAGAGATTTTCGGGAAGTGATTTTTCATAATCAGGGACAGACTATCATACGGAGCTATTCCCACATTCGAGGTCTGATACAGGGATACCCCAAAACTGCATACGACCACACCAATCGCCACTACGACCACCCGCTGCCAAAAAAGCTGAGGTTCGCCGAACAGGTGAAGCGAGGTATTATGAAAGAAAGTAACGATGTAGCCCAGAAGAATCGCATTTACGAAAGTCCCGGTTCCGATATATTTCCGACCCAGGATCCATTCGATGACAAACAAAATGAGGTTTAGCAGGATTAGAAAATGAGCATAGGCGATACCGATAGACTCGGCTAATGCCATCACCATGCCGCTGAAGGGATCATTGCCCATGCCGGACAGCTTAAATATACTAATCCCCATCCCCAAAAATACGTTACCAAAAACCATGATGATCAGTCTCTTTGCATCTAATTTAAGAAATAATCTCTTCATAGGGTCCGTCCTAATCATTTAATATTTACTCCTGCTGCTCACCATCAACGACGCCATTGTATCATAATTTCAATCCCTTGACTGTGTTAGGATGATGATCGTTATTAGGCAATCAGTTTATAACTAAAATAAGCAGGACCGAGCCATGCTCAGTCCTGCTTAGGCATCTATTGAAGCTTCTGAGGAGCCATTCCCTCTGGGCAATCTGACCCTCCACTTAACGCTTTTCACTACCTATTGCCATTTATTCACCTGGACTTGCCCGGCATAGGACTTTGGCTCTTTACCCTTTTCGGAATACTCTTTCATGATCGACTCGCCTTCGATATCGAAATTAGGGAGTATTTTGTCCAACCATTTAGGGAAATACCAAGCGGATTTGCCCAGTAAGGTCATCACGGCGGGCACAATCGCCAATCTCACGACAAAGGCATCAAACAAAACACCCACTGCCAAAGCCAATCCCATTTGCTTGATCGTAGGATCATGGGAGAAGATAAAGCCTGAAAATACCGAGATCATGATGAGGCCGGCCGCCGTTACGACAGCTCCATTTTCCTTTAAACCTGCATGAATCGCTTTCTTCGCGTCGCCGGTATGCGCAAATTCTTCGCGCATTCTGCTCACGAGGAAGACTTCGTAATCCATGGATAGACCAAACAGGATTCCGATGCATAGTACCGGCAAGAGGAACAAGATCGCGCTCTCCCCGGGGAAGCCGAACAGATCAAGGAAATTGCCATCCTGCACAATGAATACCGTAAATCCCAAAGTTGCGCCAATGGAAAGAACAAAACCAAGAACCGCTTTTAACGGTACAAGCAAGGATCTGAAAACGACCATCATTAATATAAAAGCAAAAGCAACAATAAGTATGGCAAACGTCGGCAAAGCGCTCATGATTTGTTCGGTGATATCTATATTAATTGCCGTAGCCCCTGTAACCAATAACTCCATGTTCCCCTTATCGGAAAGATCCCTGATCTCTTTAACGAGATCTTTGGTTTCCGGAGCGTTTGGCCCATCCTCCGGCGTCACACTCATTAAGAACATATCGCCGCTCTGGTTAGGCATGGCAGGCGTGGCGCTTTTTACGTGATCCAATCCATTAATTTGTTCCGATAGGGCTTTCAACCGGTCCGGATCAGCAGCCTCCTGATTAGCAGGATCGGCAATCACGACTAAGGTGGAATGGAATCCGGCCCCATACGCTTTCGACAACAAATCGTACCCTTGTCTCTCTGCCGTTTCATACTGCTTATTCCCGTCGTCAGGGAGTCCGAGATTCAAATGGAAGAACGGGATGGTCATGACGACTAATACAGCAATACCGACGAATGCGACGATAAATGGATTTTTCGTCACAAATCTGCTCCATGCATTGGTAGGCGTTTCTTTTTTCTTGTTGGCACGCGTCAACATCAAGATCAATCGATTGCTTTTTTTCGGTTGAATTCGATGCCCCATAATTCCCAAGATCGCCGGCACCACCGTAATGGCTACAATAATCGAAAGCAACACGACGACAGCCGTCGCGATCCCCATCGTGGTCATGAACGGGATATCCACAACGATCAGACCTAACAGCGCTATAATTACAGTGATTCCAGCAAATACGACCGCATTGCCGGCCGTACCGTTGGCGATGGCGATCGACTCTTGAACGGAATATCCTTTTTTCAGTTGTTGTTTGAATCTGGAGAAAATAAACAAGGAATAGTCAATCCCCACGGCGATCCCCAGCATTCCCGCCAAAGTTAGGGATATCGATGAAATATCGAAGTAGTTTGTCCCCAGCAGGATGCACAATACGCCGGTACCAACGCCGATTAGAGCTATGAGTATGGGCATGCCCGCCACAAGCAAGGAGGCAAAAGTAAACGCCAAGATAACATAAGCTATGGCTACCCCTAAAGCTTCGCCAGGTCCTCCGCCCGCTTTGGTTTGTTCGAATTTTACCGTCCCGCCTAAACCTGTCTCAATTCCTTGATCCTGCGTCAACTTCAAGTTGTCTTCCACCCTGTCTTTGGACGCTTGAGACACCTGATCCGCGGAAGAAGTATAAGTAACGACAGCATACCCGATTTGTTTATCCGGGTTGATATTCCCAAGCTCATACGGCGTTGCGACGGAAATGACTGCCTGATCTTCCTGAATCTTTGCAAGCAGGTCGCTAATCGCCGCTTTATTTTTTGCCGAATCCAAAGTTTCATTTGCGGGAGCTTTAAAAACAATGTTAACTTGCCCTTTTTGTTCGCCGCCCGTAAATTGTTCCTGCAACATGGTCATGGCCTTTTCCGATTCAGTACCCGGTATAGATACATCCTCTTGAAACGCGGTACCCATACTCAAGATCAATGCGCCCAAAAGGGCCATGAGCAATATAAATGCCAAAATCACCTGTTTACTATTTGAACCCGTCCAACTTCCGAGCTTATACAACCACTTAGACACAATGCCCTCTCCTCTCGTTTTATCCGAATAATACTGTCGATCCTCAGTTCGAAAACTGTTGCACCTTCCTGACTTTGTAACGGACCACTCTCTTGCTTAGGCAGCGAACCACGATAGCATCCGAGCATCCGGCAAAAATATTTTTCAGAACATGGGGTCTTGATCCTCCGTTTCTTCGTTTTCGGTATCTGACCGACACCTCAATGACTGAAAAACCGTTCATCTGCGCCATTGTCGATATAAAGCGGTGCATTCCTTTGAAAAAAACCAAGTTATCCGCTACCTCCCTTCTGAAAAGCTTCAGGGGACAAGCCGAATCCTGAAGCTTCCCCCGGGCGATCCGTCTGCGAATTTCGTTTCCGGCTCGGTAAGATAATCTTTGGATCCATGACTCCTGAATGTCGTTCCATCTCCCATTGACACAATCCAATCTTTCAATGAAAGGCATCAACCTGAAAATATCACGAGGATCCGTCTGGAGACCGGCATCCATTAGCGCAATAAGATCCCCGTCGGAGTGTCGGATCCCCGCCCAAATGGCTGCCGCCAGACCATAATTCCGATCCAAATGAATGACCTTAACACGCGGATCGTATTGAGCGATCTCGGTTAGTTGCCGCGAACTGCCATCCCGGCTGCCATCATTCACAAACACGATTTCATAGTTTTCAATGCGATCCCTCATTGCCTCTATGATGTCCAAGTAAAGATCGCTAACATTTCGCTCTTCGTTATAGATTGCTGAAATCACGGAAAGCCGAGCCATCTATCGTCACCTCCTCGTTCAGATGAATCAAACTTCTAACATGACCCTATCTTACAGTTGGTAAGAATAGGCCGCATCGTCCTAAAGGGTTCCGGTTCCTTGCCCTTTCGGGCAGCCCCTGCGCATTGCCCTTTCGGGTAGAAATCCCCTAGAGAACAGGCATAAAAAAAGCATGCGAATGATTTCTTTCGCATGCTTTGAGTCTATATTTTCAATATTCCGCGTTCCAAGGCGGTTGCTACCGCTTGGGAACGTGAATCGACGCCGAGTTTGTTGTAGATGCTTGTCAAATGGGCCTTCACCGTTCGCTCCGCGATACCGAGCTCAAAAGCGATTTCTTTGCTTTTGAATCCTCTGGCGACGCTTTGCAAAATATAGGTTTCTTTATCGCTAAGCAAAGTCGACTCCGTCTTAGATGAATCCGGAGGCTTCTGCATCTTGGCCGCCATTACTCTCTCGAGGATATCCGCCGATAGCAATGTCTCTCCTCTGACCGCCGATTCGATGTTCCTGAATAGGTTTTCCCGGTTCGTATCCTTTAGCAGATACCCCTTCGCCCCGAGAGCCAGGCCTCCGATCATAAGCTCATCCTCGTTGTATGTGGTCAGTATAATCACAGGAGTAGGATCGTTTTTATCCTTTAATGCCTGAATTGCTTCAAGTCCACCCAAGACCGGCATATTTAAATCCATCAAAATGACATCCGGGTTTATTGTACCCAACATACCCAATGCTTCCTGACCATTTTTGGCCTCGCCCACAACCTGAAACTTATCGCTTGTCTCCAGAATCAATTTGAGTCCCTCGCGGACAACAAAATGATCGTCCACAATCATGATTTTATAAGGATTCATTCATCTTCACCTTCGCTAAGCTGTATCGTGACGGAAATCGTTGTTCCTTCCCCGCCGCTAAGCACCTTCATCTCTCCATCAATCAGTCTGGCCCGTTCCTGGATTCCCAAAAGTCCGTAATGTCCGGCATCCATCCCAATATTATTCGTATTGAAACCAACGCCATTATCTCTGATTTCGATCCTTAATTGCTTGGCATCGCCATGGAAGGTTAACCATACTCTATTCGCTTCGGCATGTCTGGCAATATTGGTCAGCCCTTCTTTCACGATGTGCAGGCAGTGCTCCATATACAACTGGGAGAACCTCGTCATTAATCGGATATCGGTGACAACGGGGATGCCCGTCGCCTCCTCGAAATGCCGGACTTCATCTTCAAGCGCCTCGTTCAAGTCCATGTCGGGGGCCGACTTCAGCCGCAAATCGTCAATGGCCCGCCGTGCTTCGGCCAATGTCCTGCGCGCCTGCTGCATAGATCGCTTGAGAATGGTATGCGCCCCCTCCGTATTGCCTTGCGTCATATGGGCATCTATTGCTTCCAACTGCATAATTAACCCGGCGACGCCTTGTGCAAGTGTGTCGTGCAAATCTCTGGCCATCCGCTGCCGTTCATTGGATAACGTCAATTCTTCCACCTTTCGGTGCGCCTCCTGCAAATCATGCAAAAAGTTCTGAATCCGCAGACGTTCATTGACCTGCCGAAAAAACAAAATGCCGTAAGCCACAACAATAATCAGCATTAGTACGAAGATCGGAAGAAAGACGTAAATCTCCTCCAAATCATGAACGGTCAAGGCCGAATCAAAGAAGATGACGATGCTGATAAGGGAGACGTAAATCACTCTGTGGATACGAAAGGAAAAGCCGAGACTTTGCGCAATCAGTACAGGCAACAGCCCGAGCAGCACAGCCTGATATCCTTGCGGCATAAGAATCGCACACAAAAAGACAAGAATCCCCTGTACCGTGAAATAGATCCAAAATTGCTTTTGTGTCACCCGGTATGAATTCCAATGAAGAAGTACGTGGATCGTGAATAATCCGGTAAACACGATGCTCGGCAAGATCTGCGGCTCCCTTAGAAACTGAAGCACCACGGTTCCCACATAAACAAAAGAAACCCAAATCAGAATCGGGAGCCTGGAAGCAAACATCCCGTTGATCATCTCGAGTCCGGTCTTTTTGTCATTCAATGCACCAGCCTCCCTATCCTTTGATTCCATTATAGAACATCCCAATTGCCTTGGAGAGTACGAACCCGATCCTACAACATGAATTTTCGAATCGAGCCGTTTAATTGATTGGACATAACGGTTTGATCTTCCGTGAAGCGAGAAGCATCCTGAATAACCTTGTTAATCTCTCCCAAACGATCTTTGATCAGATTGGTATAATCTGAGGTTTTCGCAGAACGTTGGGCAACCTTATCGATCACGGAGCTAATTTGCAGGACGGAGCCGCTCATGGCCGCCGTTGCCGCATTGATTTCTTCCGACATTTCGTTCACGAGCTGAGCATCCTGTTGGTATTGTCGTCCGGTTTCAATCAACAACTCGTAATCGGCCTGTACATCCCGGTTGATATAATTGAGTATATCTTGGGAACTCTCCGCAAGATATCCAAATGCATCTCTAACTTGCGAAACCAAGCGATCCACATCTGCTATCGCGGCTGCAGACTGGTTTGCCAGTTTTCTCACTTCTTCCGCAACGACCTCGAAGCCTTTCCCGTTCTCCCCGGCTCTTGCCGCCTCAATCGATGCGTTTAGGGCTAACAGATTGGTTTGAGCGGAAATATCTCTGACACTATAAGCGATGGTATTGATTTCATCTATGACTTTCCCCGCTTCGATCGCTTTAAGCAAATTCATATGCTTATTCGTATATGTCATCTGCGATCGTTCCAAAGATTCGATTCCTTCCTTTTCCATGTGGTCCGCTCTTTTTTTCATGGCTGCCGAGGCGGATAAAGAGGATTCCACCTTCTGCATCAAGATTTCGCTTGTGTTATTGATTTCAGCAATGGATTGATTCGCGGTTTGGGCATCTTGGATCAAACAAAGCGCATCTTCCGCGAGGAACGATGCCGTTGCATGGATGCTCTGAATGCTATCTGCCGAGCTTCTGGTCGAATTTAGCAGCAACCCGCTAGTAGCGTTCATCTTTTCAAATGAGGTATCGATTTCCATAACCAAATTTCTGATATTGGACGAGCTCTTATCCAATGAGGAACCCAGCCGGCTGATGTCATCATTGCCTTTAAAATTCAAAGTAACGGATAAATCCCCATCGCCGAGCTTTTCCGTACAAGCCACTACGTTAATAAGTCTTCTCAAAATAATGCGGTCATAAAGAAGTATTAGAATAAACGCGGATATCAATATACTCAGGCCGGAGGAAACAAAAAATCCGATATTCCCATCCATATAATTAGTGTTCATCCCTGCGTCAGATATCACTTCCCGCCCTTTATCGAAAACGAAGTTCACCAGCTGGCCGATATTCGTGCTAAAAATTTGGAGTAGAACGACCGGAAGGATGAGCTTGAATTTGATCGAGTCTAACGTCCAATGTCTCAGCTTGTCCAATATTTTCATTGAGATCCCTCTTCCATTATAGGTAATATATCCATTATCGTTCCATGAATTTTACTTGAATTTGATAACGCCAACATCGTCCGAAGGTGCATCGCGATCTGCCCTTTCGGGCAATCCGGATGGGGCGAAAACCAAAGAGCCTGCGATCAGCAGGCTCTTTGGCTTACTTCTTTTTATAAAACTCATGATACAGCTTCATGAGCGCTCTTTTCTCAATCCGCGACACATAACTCCGGCTGATGCCGAGCTCCTTGGCGATTTCGCGCTGGGTCCGTTCTTCTCCCCCATGCTCCAGTCCGAAACGCCCCTTGATCACTTCCTGCTCCCGCGCGTCCAGAATGTCCAGGTTCCGATAGATTTTGCTCTTCTCCATCTTGAGCTGGACCCGGTCCACCACATCGTCCGCTTCCGTCCCCAAAATATCGATCAAGGTGATTTCATTACCTTCCTTATCCGTTCCGATCGGATCATGCAGCGATACGTCCTTGCGCGTTTTCTTCAGCGATCTCAGATGCATGAGGATTTCGTTCTCGATGCAGCGAGCCGCGAAGGTCGCCAGCTTCGTCCCTTTATTCGGTCGAAAACTCTCGATCGCCTTGATCAGACCGATTGTACCAATCGAGATCAGGTCCTCCAGATCCTCGCCGGTGTTATCGAATTTCTTCACGATATGCGCCACCAGCCGCAAGTTATGCTCGATCAGGATATTGCGGGACACCGCGTCCCCTTCCGCCATACGCTGCAGGTGTTTCGTTTCCTCCTCCTCGGTCAAGGGCTGGGGAAACGCATTATTTTTGACATACGATACGAGCAAAGTCAGCTGTTTAATGAACAAAGCAATTGCGGTAAACAATCCAGGCAATGATGACACCTCCTGCTGATTCACATCACAATGAATACAACTCGCTTCATTTTGGGTCATTTCATTGTATGTGGGCGGAGGCCTAGGCGTGCCTGTACCGGAAAAGAAAAGGACACAGCTTAAAGCTGTCCCAGACCGTTCCTTTACTCTACATCATTCCTAATTAATGTCTATCCCAAATCCGGTTTGTCTACGAAGGTAACGACAGCCTTCCTTGTGCCATGTAATTCGAATACAATGAGTTCATTATTTCCCTGATGCAGAAGCGGTGCCGGCACATACATCGTTTGAGTCGGTCCCTTCTCCCAATACCGGCCTAAATTAAAGCCGTTGATAAAAACCTGCCCTTTGCTCCAACCATCCAGTCTTAAGAAAGTATCGGCCGGATCATCCACTTGGAAATTCCCACGGTAAAAGGCAGGTTGAAGCTGGTCAACAAAATTCTCTGTGGAAAATATCAGGTCCCTTAGATCCGATAACGGCAGCGTGCGAATGATCCAATCGTGCAAGAATTGATAACCTAACCTTACACCGCTCGTTATCCCTTTCGGATCACGGAGCTGCGGACCGTAGTTGACGCGTCCCATGTTTTCCACCAGAATATCGAGTTGCAATCCCTCGGCAGGGACCGAAAGCGGAATTCCTTGCGGGTCCCAACGTTCAACGGTGCCGAAAAAGACCCCATCGACAAAGATTAGCGCCCGATCGCGAACTTCTTGCAGGACCAGTTCCATTTCGCTACGCGGCCCGCTAATCCTCGTCGAATACAAGATGAATCCGTAGGCCTGTCCCAATTTCTCCATCGGTTCCGGACAAGCCCTGCGCACAGGAGTTGACAATGCATCCAGTTGAGCGAATAGAGGCGCCGATTCTGACATCTGCACGTTGCCGTAAGCCCGAGCTTCAATCGACGGGGGCAATTCCAGCGGCGGCAGCTCCACATATTTCTCGATGGTTTTGCGAACGGCGTAAAATTTCTCCGTCGGTTTGCCAGACTCGCCCAGCAAGGTATCATAATCGTAGCTGTTGACGAGGGGTTCATATTCATCAAAAAGATTCGCCCCGTTCATAAATCCGAAATTCGTCCCCCCATGGAACATATAGAAATTTACCGATGCGCCTAAAGCCAGCATCTCGTCCAAAGTTTCCGCCACTTCGGCTGCAGGGCGAGTTTGATGCGGCTTCATCCAGCGATCGAACCACCCGTTCCAGAATTCCATGCAAATCAGCGGTCCCGTAGGCTGATACTCGCGCAGTTTCGCGAAGGCTTCCTTGGCCCGCGAACCGAAATTCACCGTAGCGAACACCCTGTCGATCATCCCTCCCTGAAGCATATGATCTTCTGGCCCGTCAGAGGTGAACAGCAGTACATCCATGCCGCGGGCGATCATTGCATTCTTGAGATGATTCAGGTAGGCTTTATCGCTTCCGTAACTTCCGTACTCGTTCTCGATCTGGAGGGCAAGCACCGGTCCGCCGCTTGTGCTCAGCAAGGGCCGCAAACGCGGAAGCAGCTCGTCAAAGTAAGCATCCACTTTCGATAAATAAGGTTCGTAATCGCAACGCAACCGCATGTTATCATCCGCAAGCAGCCAGGCGGGCAATCCGCCGAACTCCCACTCGGCACAAATATATGGGCTCGGCCGCAAAATCACGTGTAAGCCGAGCTCTCCTGCCAGTCGGACGAATGCTTCAATGTCCGCGTTCCCCTCAAAATAGAAGCGGCCCTCCTCCGGTTCATGCAGATTCCAAGGGATATAGGTTTCAACGGTATTCAAACCGCAGGCCTTCAGTTTCAACAAACGATCCCGCCAATACTCCGGCACGATCCGAAAATAATGAACGGCACCGGAAAGCAATCGATAGGGTCGCCCCTCCCAAATGAACTGATCCCCTACTATGGATAACTTTCGCATCCTATGCTCTTCTCCTTTCTATACCCCTGCGATCACGGACGGTGTTGCTATCGTATGCCACAGGTTTGCGCTGATTGCCCTAGGGCCATTCTCGTCATTTAGGCCGTCGAAAGGCAGCAACTCCTCTTCTAATTCGTCGATTTGTTCCAGCTCTCCTGAGACATAACCCTCAATTCGATGTTTAGCCGTCTCGTATCTCTGAAGCATTCCACCCATCCGAAGATCAAAGACGTCTAGACCGAATATCTTATTTTCCTGCAGCCATTGTACTCGGTAGTCCTCCATAAATCTTCTGGACAAAAGGGTAAGCTCCGGTAAAACCACAGCGGCGATATGAGCCAATTCCTCCAAATCTCCACGACGGTATGCGGCCCGAATGGAAATCCCGGCTTCACTTTTCAACTCGAGTAAGCGGCATAAGCTGGCTTGCAGTGAGAATAGGGGTTGCCAGACCGAATTACGAGGGATTGCCCGCTCGAACTCGACGGCACTCTTCCGATAATGCTCTGAATAAGCGCCAGGGAGGACATGCTTATCAAACAATCCGCACAAAATGTCTTGATACAGCAAGTATTTTGCCGGATTAACGGAACTGGCTCCCGGTGCCGGATTGCCCGGAACGAGATTGGCAGCATCCAACGCCATGAAGTCATCATAGTTGCCTTCCGTACATGTGCCGAATCTCATCCGAATATGCTCAAGTTCAAAACTACCCGTGTAGCACAGCTCAGCCCATAACTGAAGGGACGGGAGCACGGAGAAGACGGACGCCTCCGCCCCATTATCTCCCCAGGCCGTGATCAACACATCCTTAATCCCGTGTTTGACACAGCTATGATGAGCCAATAGGCTAACACTACGGCTGAATTCGTTATTGGGGGCAAACCCCATCCATTTCCAGGCACCGCCCGCAAATCCGACATGATCGCTCAACTGTTTATGTTTCCGAAGCATTCCATCGTATTTCTCTTGCGTTTCGGAGTAATAGTCCCAATACATTAACGTAACGTCTTCAGGAATCAGCTTAACGATCTCGGAGCTGATGGGGCTCTCGGCATCGTAATATTCACCGGAACTGGCCAGGCGGAAGAACATGTCGCTCCACATCATCGTTCGGTAACCGTATTTTCTCGCGATGTCCATCACCGCCCCGAAATGTTTCAGCATCAAGGAAGATCGCTCTTGAAATCCGTGTTTATCTAGATACTTACCAAGCCCCATCATATGCGCTTCATCCATGCCGATATTGATGCGGCGACTGCGCACATGGGCCGCCATGAAGGCAAACATGGAATCAATTAACTCATATGTTCGGGGTTCGTCTATAAGAAGGATATCCTGGCAATCTACTAGCGGCGCGTGAGCCTGCCATCTTAATGCCTGGCCGAGATGGGCAAGCGTCTGAATACAAGGTACCAGTTCTATGCCAAACAACGCGGCATAACTGTCGAAATCCCGGAGTTGTTCCGCGTTATACCGTCCTCGCAAATAGCCGAAATACGGATATCCCTCCAGTTCATAAGTATCTTCCGTATACAGTTGAACCTCCGAATATCCCATAAGTGCCAGGCGTCGAATCAGTTCCTTAAAACCTTGATCATGAAGCACGGCATTTCGCGAGCAATCCACCATGAAGCCCAGTTGTTCATATACCGGGAGCTCATGGATTTCGAACTTTCCTTCCCGTCTCAAGGTTTCGGTAAATCGGCTAATAGCCCGAATCAATTGGTGATCCTTCTCGTATTCAATGACCGCCTCTTCCCCGTCAAAGCATACGTGAATCCCAGTTCCCCGCTTTTGGCATACCACCGGAATGCCTGTGTCATCCAGGCGGATATTCAAATATCCTGCCACTTCGGTAACTGCCCTCAACTGCTCCTCCGTCAAGTCTGTCAAATGAATGCCAATGATCATAGGTATCCCCCTAAATGATATAGGGATGCGGCCAGTCATAGCCGCACCCCTTACTTAATTGAAATTACTCAATGCCTTCGGCTTTCGCCATCTCGTTGACTTCTTCAATCATTTTGTCAAGGCCCTTTGCCTTATAATCGTTCAAAATGTCATTCCAGGATTTTTCAATCGGATCTTTGGACAGCATCATTTTTAGCAGATCATCATGGTCAAGCACTGTAAATTTGTCCTTCGTCGGCGTGGAGATGTAGGTCAAACGAATATTGTAATCAGGAACCTTGGTATTCTTCAATATCCAATCAATATATTCAACGGCCTCTTTCCGGATAGCTTCATTAGCCAACGTCGGGTTGTTCATGTTATAGGTGTCCGAAGTTTCATACGCTACTAATTCCTTCATAAACAGACGAGCCGGATACTTCTCAATCAATGAACGTGTTTCGATCATCACCTTTTCCCCGTTTTCGATCTTGTAGTCCTCACCCTCAATGCCGTACGTCAACAGATCTTTGCCTTCCTGGGATAATACGTAATCGTAGAGTGCCATGATTCGGTCCATCTTTTTATCGTCAACCTTGTTACTGAAATAGCTTTCGGACCAATACGTTTTAAAGATAGCATGAGAGCGTTCTCCATCAGGACCGATAAGCGGCTTGAGCACCTTGATACTCTCCGTGATCTCCTTATCCGGGTAAGCTGGTTTCCATCGTTTTTCATAAATCTCTTTATTATAATTGATAAACCCACCAGCGCTTAAGAGAGCTGCCGATTTACCTGCAACAAAGTTGTCGTAGGAATCTGCAGGCTTAACCAAAGCAATATCCGGATCAATTAGCCCCTTCTCGTACATATCTTTCATATTCTGGAGTGCCGGAAGAGCTTTCTTGGAAAACACGGCCGGGATATACTTGCCGTCTTCCTTAATCCATTTAAAGTCACTTCCGCTTCCATCACTTGTGGCAACCGAATTGCCGTACAGCCAGAAGAATCCTCCCAGCATCTTGGTCGTTGTCGATGAAAGTCCGGAAATATTTTTGCCTTCCGGATCCGCTTTCACAATGGCATCCAGCATGGCCTTAAACTCGTCCCACGTCTCCGGTTCTTTGGTGATCCCGGCTTTTTGGGCTAGGTCCCAGCGATACAGCACGACACGATCCAGCGCACTCCAATCCACACTAGGGAACATCCGGCGAGGAACCGTATAATGTTTCCCGTCAACGCTCAGCTCTTTAATATCCGGTGCCTCGAAGTATGCCGCTAGGTTAGGATACTTGGTAAGATCCGGGAGTGCGCGAACAACGCCCTGTTCAATCCATTTCCGCTGGTATTGTGTACCGACGGCGTCAACGGCGAAGATGTCAGGCAATTGGTCCGAAGCCGCCCACATCTGTAACTTCTGGGCATAATCATCCCAAGTCATATTTACCGGTTTAAAGGTAATATTGAATTTTTTCAGGATTTGTTGTGCAATCGGGTCTTTATCAATGTTGGCAATTTCGGAATCTGCATCCCAGTATCCAACCGAGATGGTCATAGGCTCCTTGTAAAGTTCGTCCACGGAATTCGTGGATCCCTGAGCTGCATTGCCATTTGATGCTGAATTCTCATTAACGTTATTACCTCCGCCGCATGCAGCCAGTAACGAAGCCATCAAAGTAATGCACATGGCCAGAGTTAACAATTTCTTTCTACGCATGTTTGAACCTCCCTTGATTAATTAGGATAATAATTATGTTTAAATATTTCTTATCCTTTAATTGAACCAACCATAATCCCTTTATTGAAGTGCTTCTGTAGGAACGGATATACAATAATAATAGGGATGCTAGATACTACGATCGCTGCCATTTGCAGTGCGGGCGTATAAACCTTCGCTGTCTGATCCTGCTCGGCCATAGTCTGAGCCATTTGACCAAGCAGTGAATTCGAAGTAATGAGCGTTTCCCGCAAATAAATTTGAAGGGGAACTTTTGACGCATCGCTGATGAAAATCAATGCGTACCACCACTCATTCCATCTTTCAACGGCGTAGAACAAAGCAAAAGTCGCTATAAAGGGTGCGGAGATGGGAATGATGATTTTTATCAGAATATACAGGTCATTCGCACCGTCCAGCTTAGCCGACTCCTCCAAACTCTCCGGAATCGTGTTGAAATAGTTTTTCATAATAATCAGGTAGAATGTATTAAGACCAGCTGGGATAATCATAACGAAAATACTGTTCACGAAAACAAGGTCTTTTACAATCAGATAAAAAGGAATCAAGCCGCCATTAAAAAACATCGTGAACAGAATCAAACTGAGCATCATGTTGCGTCCAGGCATTCCTCGTTTGGACAAGGCATATGCTCCTGCAACCGAGATAACCATACTAAACAGCACGCCAATTACGGTTACGATGACAGAATTTAATAGGGATGTCCAGAATTTCATATCCTGAAAGAGCAGTTTGTAGGCTGAGAGATCAAACGATTTTGGAAAAATATAAAAGTTGCTTTTGCTGATCGCTTCAAATTTAGCAACCGAGATAATCAACACGTTATAGAAGGGAAAAAAGGTGACGAGCGCCAGAAGCCCCAAAACGACGAAGGCGCCAATATCAAAGGCACTCCACTTTTTTCTCTTTCTTTCCATTGTGTCAGTCACTTGCTTCTCCCCTTAGATGTTAGTAATTAATACAGTCCTTCCTCACCCATTTTTTTAGTGATTGTATTCGCCGTCCATAAAAGCACCAGGCTGATGACGGACTTGACAATCCCCACGGCGGTCATATATCCAAAGTCGGTCCCTAACGTAAAGGAGCTTCGGTAAATGTACGTATCGATCGTATCGGCGACTGAATATACCGGAGAACTATACAGGTTGAAAATTTGTTCGAAACTTGAACCATGGGTAAGAAGTTGACCTACTTGAAGAATTAACAGGATCGCAACCGTACTCTTCAAACCAGGCCAGGCTATATTGATCAGCCGACGGAACCGATTCGCGCCGTCCACCTCGGCCGCTTCGAATAACTCCGGATTTATTCCGGATAGAGCAGCTAGGTAAATAATGGAGTCCCACCCGATCTCCCGCCACACATGCGTAATATATAACACAGGTCTAAACGCACCTTCATCGACGAGAGGAGAATTCGGATTCCCTCCAAAGAGCATAATTATTTGGTTATAAATTCCATCCTTGCTTAAGATATTGATGATAATTCCGGCAAGGACGACCCACGAAATAAAATGCGGGAATGTTAGGATCGTTTGAAAGAACTTTCTAAGCTTAGTCTTTGAAAACTCGTATAATACGATGGCTAGAATAATCGGCAATGGAAAATGAATTAACAATTTCATTAGGCTGATAATGATCGTATTCCAAAAAGCCTTATGAAAATCGGGGTCGGTCAACAGGGTTTGAAAGTGGTCTATGCCTATCCATGGACTTCCCAGAATTCCCTTGCTGTAATTAAATGATTTGAATGCCAGCGTTACACCGTACATGGGTGCATAGCTGAAGAGGGCGTACCAGATTAATATAGGCAGAACCATTAAATAAAAATACTTGTACTGTAAAATCGCTTTCCCTAGGCTGCGTTTGGGAGTGCGGACAGTTACAGGATCAGCCAAGCTTCCCCCCACCTTTCTCTGATAGAATGTCATGCAAGTAAGCGCTTTATATGCTAAATTATAGAGGGAGCCCAGATTCTCGAGTATAGAGAATCCAACTTCGATGATGTGGATTTTTCACACCAATTCGAATGACTTGCCGTTGAAGCATAATATTCGACATAGGAAGTGTAAGATAGTCCATACCCCCAAGGTCCTGCAATCGCTAGGATAAATCTAAGAACTTCAGAGAGACAGGGGAATTGCACATGCATTCAGTAATTATCGCAGATGATGAGAAGTGGATCGTCGAAGGAATTAAGGCAGGGGTAAATTGGAAGAAATACGGTTTTGAAGTGATTGATACCGCCGAGAATGGACAAGAAGCTCTTGACCTAATACAACTGCTGCACCCCACACTGGTCCTGACGGATATCAAAATGCCTGTAATGAATGGACTGGAGCTCATTCAACGCGGCAAGAAGGTCGCACCGGACACGATCTTCATCGTTCTCAGCGGACATGCTGAGTTCGCTTATGCCCAAAAAGCCATGAATTACGGCACTTATGGGTACTGCTTGAAGCCCTTTGAAATCGAAGAAATTGAAGGAATGTTGGGACGAATAGTCCAACATCTCGAGACCAAAACAGTAAAGGTTAAACCTGCCCTTGACTTTGAATTGTATGAGGCGGTTTGTTCAGGAGATTTCGATCAGATCAACCGATGGTTGAATGGGAATCAAATCCCGTTATCCCGGTCTATGCCTTCTGTGCCCATCGTTGTTCAAGGATTGAGTGCACCTGTTGATATCGGACATTTCCCAACGCTGGTATTTCCGATGAGCTCCCGCCGATATGGTTACTTAATAATAGAGAAACATTACGAGGCCTTCCTTCAGAGTCTAGAAGATGCGGAAATTCTACAAACGTGCGGAATCGGGATTGGCCCCTCTATATCGAACATTCATCAGTTGGACTCCTCCCTGGAGTTCGCTTCACTTGCTGCCTTCAATATGTTTACAACGGGAAAGCCCGGGTGTTATCAAGTGCATTCGCAGCAAGAGCATTCAATCGACGAGAATCTCAAAGAAATATCCCGAATTCTTCGCAACCATGACCGGCTTGGTTTCATAGCGACCATGGAGTCGATCAAGAAACAGTTCAGAGAAGGAACCTACACCATGAAAGAAGCTTATTTGCTTTACACATCGATCCTTTACTTATTTCCACGGGAAGGAACCCGGATTAACGGCCGTTTTTTTGAAGGGTATGAACAGCTCTACTATCGATACGGCACGGCTGAAGCCATGATCGATGATCTCGTTCTTATGACACTGGATCTGTTAATGAAGAGAAACGATACCGACATGATACAAACCTCGAACAAGAAGGTCAAAGAAATCGTGTTATATATTCGAAACCACTTTAATCAGGAGATTTCTATTCAACATTTGGCTAATCAATTTTACTTAAGTCCGAATTACTTATGTCAATTATTCAAAAAAGAGGTCGGCGAGACCATCGTTGAATACATCAGTCGTCTAAGAATAGAAAGCGCTTGCAAAATGTTGGTCAATACCGACCTATCCATTTCGCAGATCGGGGAAAAAAGTGGTTTTCAGGACTATTTCTACTTCACGCGAATATTTAAGAGGCATCTTAAAATGACGCCAACGCAATATAGGGAAAAAAACAATGAAAACATTTAATAGTTATTCCATTCGTACGCAGGTCCTATTGTTTGGTCTCGTCATATTTTCCACCATACCCCTTATCATCTCTTGGGTCTATCGATTGTCAAGCGAGACGATCATCAACCAGAATACGCAATACAATACCGAACTCGTTTCTCTAATTAAACAACGAATTTCCGATAACTATGCCAACGTATCTTCCATGATGATGAACGTAGGTTACAATCCGACCGTCCAACAGTTTCTAGTGGAAAAAGATAAGCTGCAGAGCTACTATCTATCCCAGAAGGTGGAAGGTCTTCTGAGTATCGCCCGCAATATGAACACGGATGTTCTGGATATCATTGTCGTCGGGCAATCTAACGCACGTATTTCATTAGCGGGGAGAACCAAATACGTTACCGATCTGATGAACACTGCTGAGGATGATGGAGTTGTGTATTATGCTGGGTATAGCCCTCCGGATCGGATTTTGGATAAAAGCAAGATGTTATTCGGTATGAACATCTTTGCTTCCGGAGATACGCCGTTATATGGAGAAAACATCGGTTATTTGGCGGTTCTGGTGGATATGAAGGCCATCCAAACTGAGTTTGCGGGAAATCCCCGTCTTGCCGGAACCAGCTTTTTCATGATGGATCATAAAGGACTGATCTACTCGAATAGTGCTGAGCCGCAAGAAATGTTGGACCAGATACAAATGAAGACAAGCGGAAATGACGGGGAGACCATCCTCGAAACGATCAGCGGAAAGAGATACGCCATTCAATCCTTTGATCTGCCTGAGATCTCGGGAAGAATCGTTACCGCCGTCCCTGTTCATAATCTGATAAGAGGCTTGGAGAAGTTAAAGAAAATCAGCTTTGGGCTCCTTGCCTTAACCCTCTTGGTCCTTTCTATTCCATATACCATGCTGGTGATGAATCTGCTGAAGCCGTTATCCAGGCTCATTCGCTATATGAATCAACTGAAGGCCGGAAATCTGGAGGTACTAAACAACAAGGTCGATTTGAGGGGTTACGCTGAGATTGAAATCATTTCCCGACAGTTCAACATCATGACCACAAGAATTCAGGATTTGACGAGCCGATTAATTGATGCGACAACTCAGCTCTACCAGTCTGATCTGGAGAAGCAACGAGCCGAATACGCGTATTTGCAAAGTCAGATCAATCCTCATTTCTTAAGCAATACCCTGGATTCAATCAAAGGCGTAGCTATCGTAAAAGGAAACCACGAGATTTTTGAAATGACCACTGCCTTAAGTACCATGCTCAGGTACAGCATCAAAGGCAATGAGGAAGTCACTCTTGGGGAGGAACTGAAGATAGCTGGGTCTTGTGTAAAAATATACCAAGGTCGATTCCCGGGCAAATTCACTTATAAACTGATTTGCCCGAAAGAATGGTTAACCATTTCCGTACCGAAAATGATTCTTCAACCTATTGTGGAAAATGCGCTGGGTCATGGACTCGAAGCTCAAGGTAACGGGGTACTTCTCATCTCGGTGGACAAAAGTCATGAGGGGTTCCTCAAAATCTCCGTCGAAGATAACGGAGTGGGCATCGATGAGAAAAGGCTGAGTCAGCTAACCCAGCTGTTAACGCATAGGAATATGGGGTCAGGTCATCATATCGGTCTTTTAAACGTCCATAATCGCTTAAATTTGAAGTATGGAGACCCTTTCGGGATTCGGCTTCACAGTCAGCAAGGAAACGGGACGAAGGCTGACCTGATACTGCCTGGCACTTTAATAGGAGAGCAAGGAGCATAAACATCTTGGAGGCTGCCCAAAGCGGGCAGCCTCCTCCATCATTCTTTCTTTTATGCATTCTGGCTTTAGTTGTCCGCATACTCCTTGGCATGATAAGGCCCGCCTTCTTTAAGTACCGTCCATAAAGGATCCGTATCGCAGTCCATGGTAGCCATCATGCTATCATGCCACTCGTTAAGTAAATATACGGCCTCGGTACAAACCTCTCTTCGTCCTTCGGCCAGATTATACTGCTCGTACGGGTCATCCTTCAAATTAAACAACATTTCTTTGGGGAAGCCGTGGTGTCCGTCATGATAGGTCCGAATATATAACCAATCTCCGAACCGGACGCTGCGTTGGCACACGTGCGCGCATTGGGTGAGGACAAGGTAATCCCGCCCAGCCGAGTTTCCTTCCAGAATTGCGTCGGCATAGCTTTCCCCGTCCCAAGAGGGGGCAGCTTTCAATAGTAATAGACTTGCCAGAGTTGGTGAAAGATCCAGATGATAATGGAGACCTTCGTCTATTGTTCCCCTTTGGCCGCCAGGCCAACGAATTATCATTGGAATCCGGCAGGTGGCCTCGTCTGCTGTTCCGTGTTCGGAGTATATCCCGAGCTCGCCCAAACTTTCAGCGTGATCCGCACTGATAATGATCGCCGTATCATCCATGACGCCAAGCTGAGTTAGTTTGGAGAAGACATGACCGAGATGCTCATCGAGATATTTGACAGCCGCGTCATAGTTGTCAATGATAACCCGCAAGTCCTCATGTTGTTCAATCTTCTTGTGATGTCTTGAATGACGGTGATAATGCGATTGGGCGAGCGCGTTCATGTCGTCGATGCTATGTTGTCCCTTCTTGTGTCGGTGAAGCTCGAACACGTCTTCGGAGAGCCACTCGGGTAGCCGATCATGCTCGAACGGATTGCCGTAACTTTCGGGCGTACGATAAGGAGTATGCGGATCCCAAAAATTCAGGTGCAGAAACCAGTTTTCAGATGCCCCGTTATCCTCTAACCATTTAAGTGCCACAGGGAGCACTTGTTCTGCCGTCTCGTGCCCTCTTCCTCCCACATTAAATATCTCCTGGAAACCGGCGTTGAATGTCCAGGCGGAGTGCCGTTCGGAGAAAGTGCTGATCGATGCGGTTTTCATGGCCGCTTGCCTCAAGATAGCCGGAAGACTCTCCATGCTCAATCGGTCATTAAATTCCCGCGCCGCTCCCTCTCTTCGCATGTCTGCGGCAGTTCCACCATGCCCTACGATTCCATTATGAATGCCGAACCGCCCCGACATTAATGCGGAACGGGACGGCAGACATGGAGCATCCGAGCAGTAATAATTTGTAAAGATGACCCCTTCTTTAGCGATGGCATCAATGTTCGGAGAAGTGTTGCGATGATAACCATAACATCCCAAATGATCCGGGCGAAGCGAATCCAAATCCAAATACAAAATTCTCATGAGTAATTCCCTGCCTTTCTTAGGAGCAAATAAAAATCAATACCAGGTTGGCCATAATGACCTGCTCATGATCTTAGAGTAATTGAATGAGACTGATTCCGCTATGGAGATGCGATCTTTATTCATGTAAATTTGATACATTTACGATACTCCGCCGGCCCTTTACCGAAACTATTATGGAATGCCTTGCTGAAGTGTGCAGCATCATAAAATCCACAGCATCGGGAGATATGTTCCATTGTATAATCCGTACTCTCCAGCAACTGTTTGGCATGCTGCAACCGGAGCTTTCGCAACATTTGCATGGGTGTCAATTTGTATATTTTCTGGAATGCCCGGCTAAAGTAGACGGGATTCATGTGATACAACTTGGCAAGCTCCTCCCGAGTCATCTCTTGATCTAGCCGAGCCTCCATGTAATGCAACGCTTCGTTAAAGCGGTCTGTGATTGCGGGATCTCTTGTAGTTTGGCGCCCACCCAGTTTGGTGCTCTCCACAATCTCATAAAGCAGGAAGAACGCTAATGAACCGATCTGAATGTTTCTGTGATCATCTCCCTCTTGCAACCATAAGCTCCGTAATTCGTCAAACTTTCTCTCATACTCGTTCCGATCACGAATCCGAATCACCTTGCCTAGAGGGAATAACTTAAAAAAGTCGGCTCCGTCACCCACCTCCGCATGAATATTAAATAAATAATGGACACCGTCCCTTTGGGAGATCACATTAAACGGCTCATTGGGACGGTGAATCATTACATCCCCCGCGGAAGCCACATATTCTCCCTCAGGGGATGTGGTCAATACCTCACCCTTTTGGATATAAGAAACGGTGTAGCAGGTTTGAACATAATCAAATAGAATCCGCGTTTTATATTGGATTTTGATGACGTCCAGCACGGTTATTCCAAACTGACTACGAATCATAGAGGACAAGGAAATCCCTCCTACACACGGATACGCGACTGACAACAGTTTTTAAACTTTTTTCCGCTCCCGCATAAACAAGGATCATTTCGACCCGGAAGCGGGTTGCCGCTTTTCCTATACTCTTGCATCTGTTCTGCCTTGATCCGGTTCGCTAGCGTTTCCATCCGATCATAAGCATGAGCGTAGAACATTTTGTAGCCGCGGCAAAAATAATCCACCTCGGTACGATCATTCACATCCAGCCAATTCCGGTTGCGGGGGCAACCTCCGTGACAAAATTGAAGGTATTCACACTTACGGCAAGCTTCATTCACATTGGGCTTCATCTGCAAAAAGTCATGATATACCTGTTTGGCCAGTAAAACATCCAGATCGTCTTGACCGACATTACCCAGCTTGTGCTCCTCATCGATAAAGAAATCACAAGGATAGGCATCGCCATTCGTTTCAAGCACCATCATTTTCGGGCAACATAAATTGTGGACACATAGCTCTGCTGGACGATGCAACAAGGCGAGCAGCATATTCTCAAACATACGAATGGAAACCTCCGGTAGCCCATCGTTGTACCACAGGTCAAAGGTCCGGCATAAAAACTCCCCATACTCTTCGGGAGTAATCCGGAAACGTCCGGACATACCGCTCTGTTGCGAAACAAAATCCATGCACGGGATAAACTGAATAAAGGCGAAATTTTGCTCATGGTAAAATGCCATCAATTCATCCGGCTTCTTTACATTATCTTCATGGATCACCGTTAGAATATTATACTCCACGCCTGCCTGCTCCAAATGATGTAATCCGCGCATCACTAAATCAAAGCTGCCTTTCCCGGAGCCGGTTATACGATGAGTGTCATGAATAGGCTCCGGACCGTCCAAACTAATCCCAATCAGGAAATGATATCGTTTAAAAAAACGCGCCCAACTCTCATTAATCAACGTTCCGTTCGTCTGCAGGGCATTGCTAATCATCGTATGGGGAGGCGCATACTTAGCCTGCAGAGATACCACATGCTCAAAATACGGAAGACCAGCCAACAAGGGCTCCCCACCTTGCCAAGAGAAGACAGCCTGGCCAGATGATCTCTTCATGTATTGAGAGATAAACCGATCCAATAATGCCGGCTCCATCACACGGACGGGCTGATGAGGATGACCGCCAGCCGTGCTGTAATAACAATAATCACAAGCCAGGTTACAATCCTCCGAGACGGTTTTCCACATGACATGAAGAGGATGCGGCCTGGAAGTTAGTATACATGCGCTCATCGAACAATCGCTCCTCTGTTGCATTTCCTACTCAATTGTCGCTCATTCACTTTACCTAAGATGAGATAAAACGGCAACCGGTTCCCGTCCAATAACGAGCCTGCCGTCCTGGACATACCCTTCTTCGCGATCCTTAAGCTCCTGCACCAGCACTGAACGCCAGTACCGAATACGGTCCTGCTTCTGAGGATGATGGATCAAATTGTGAATTTCACCCGGGTCCTGGACCAGGTTAAAGAATTGCTCCTCCCCGGTTTGAGAGTACCAAATATACTTCTCAGCACCATTCGTTATCCATTGCGTTGAGGCAATCCCCTGAGCGTGCTCGCCATGCAAGTATTCGCGCCAAGGTTTGTTCCGAGACGCCTCCTCTTCAGCGCGCGCTAACTCCCAAACGCTCTCTCCTTCTACTGAGGCGGGGATATCAATCGATGCAGCCGTCAGTAGAGAGGGCATAATATCGCGCAACTCTACAACCTCTGAGACGGCAGATCCCTGTGCGAGGTTCAGATAACCTCCCGGATCATTAACGATAAACGGGATGTGAGCGCTTCCTTCATAAGGTAATGATTTTCGGAACAGATGATGATCCCCCAGTAATTCCCCGTGGTCAGAAGTAAACATAATGATTGTGTTATTTCGTTCGCCATATTCGTCCAGCGCTTGCAGAAACCGTCCGATTTGATGATCAATATGAGTAATTAATGCGTAATAAGCGGCCTTAGCCAATTTCAAGCGGCGCTTGGGTACGATCCCTTTCGAAGTCACGGGATTAAATCCATGCCCCTCTGGATCTTCCTTCATGGCCCATTCCCCGATCACCGGATCAGGGATATCGGTATCTTTGTACAAGTCCAGATAAGCTTGCGGTGGGTCTAGCGGCGAATGAGGGCGCACAAATGACATCCACAGGAAAAAGGGTTTGCTTGGATCTCTCCGACGCAAAAAGTCAATGGACTGGCTTACGGTCCAATTGGTAGGATGCAGGTGCTCAGAAAGAGCCCAGGGTCTTGCCACGGTTGAAGCGTTGCAGTCTAGGCCAAGATCCAGCAGATCTGCTCCTGGAACCTGACCACGGAGCCATGTCAAGTAGTCATCCACTTCATCGTAATGTTCTTGAACGGTATTACTATGCTTGTAGCGATTATAGTGCAGATAACCGTCGTGCAATATGACGTTGTGGAACCCCATCAGACTCCGTGCCGGATAGACATGCATTTTGCCAACACATTGTGTATGGTAACCAGATTTCGCCAGTTCACCTGGCAATGTGGTTGGGTAATTCCAGGGTACACGTTCCTGATAGCCGACTCGTCCGTGAGAGGTTTGCTTCTGCCCTGTAAAAATAGCCGCCCGAGCGGGTACGCAAGTCGGAGTAGCCGAATAGGCATGGTCAAATCTCACTCCGGTGCGGGCGAGTTCATCCAGATTAGGCGTCTCCACTACCGGATGTCCCAAAATGCTGAGACAATCATATCGCATTTGGTCAACTGTGATCAGTAAAATATTCGGGCGTTGTGTTTCAATTGATGATTTCACTTATTGGGCCCTCCTCAAAGGATAAGATCTGCAGCACACCGAAAACCGATATTTCCTGAGGAACTGTCCGGTGTATTCTTGCTTCTGGCCGCAACACGATAACGGTTACAATAAGATTTATGGCATAGATAAGATCCCCCGCGCATCGACTTTGCCACACCGCTCGCCGAGCCTCTCGGATTTACGTTATCGGGGGATAGATGATAGGTAGGTGTAAACCAATCCTCACACCATTCCCACACGTTACCCGACATATTGTAAAGACCGTATCCGTTGGGAAGATAGGACTCGGCGGGGGCGGTGCCCGCATAACCATCGCTGGCATGATTTTTAACGGGAAACTTCCCCTGCCAAATATTGCATTGATGTTCTCCAGTTGGTTTTAAAACATCTCCCCAGGGATAACGCTGTTGGACAAGACCTCCCCTGGCGGCGAATTCCCATTCCGCCTCGGTAGGAAGACGTTTACCAGCCCAGCGGCAATAAGCGTCAGCATCATGCCAGGACATATGAACAACGGGGTGATCAAGCCGCACATTCACATAGGAATCCGGACCTTCTGGATGGCGCCAGTTTGCCCCTTCCACCACCCACCACCAAGGGGTATGCGTTGCCACTTGAGTTACTTTCTTACCTGTCTCAGCAGAAATAAAAGAATGAAACACATAGGACCAACCGAAACGTTCCGCATCCGTAACGTAGTTGGTATCCTCTACAAACAGAGCAAACTGCGCATTGGTAACCGTTGTTGCATCCATGAAAAATGGAGAGACCGTCACCTCCCTAACCGGGCCTTCGCCATCTGCCGGGAATCCTTCCTTATCATCCGTTCCCATCAGAAAACATCCCCCTGGAATTTGGACCATGCCCGATAGTTCCCTTCCCCTACGTAATTCCTGGGAGGGCTTGTACTCCTTGGATTTATCAAGGAGACCCTTCCCCTTGACTTGATGACGACTAGCCGAACAGCAAGCATGTAAATTCTCTGTCATGGTGAAATCTCCAATCCAAAATTGATGAATAAGCAATGCCACAGATTCATTATACCACTTTTCATCAAAATGGAATTAAGTTTTCGAGCGGTGCCGCAGTTATTAAGAATGATTTTCCTCCTTTTACAAACACTACATCACAATCGTTTTAAAGGAGGAAATATTTCATGTGTCAAAGATATTCCATCGCGGCCGAGCTGCCGGAGGTTCAGGAGCATTTTCAAATCGGGCGGGTTATGAGTTATTACAAGAACCGCTTCAACATCAGTCCCACGCAGCCCACGCCGGTTGTGCTCCAGCAGGATGGGGAGCGGGTACTCGACGAGTTCCGCTGGGGGTTTGTTCCGTATTGGGGAAGAGACGCGGTAAATGCGGATCTGCGTAACGTCCACCAGAATCCGACGTACCGCCGTATCATCAACACGCAGCGTTGCGTCATCCCGTGCAATGGCTTTTATTATTGGAAGAAGGAGGGCAAGAAGGAATACCCCGTCCGGGTGGTTCTAAAAGACCGCGGCATGTTTGGTGTGGCCGGGCTATACGAAATTTGGCGGGATACTCGAGGCGAACCGCTCCGCACCTGCACCCTCGTCATGACGGAGGCCAATCCCCTGATCGGAGAGTTTGAGAACCGTATGCCGGCGATTTTGTCTCCTGAGGATATGACCCGCTGGCTGGACGAGGAGATCAACGATCTCGACGCGCTGGACCCGATCCTTCGTCCGCATGCAGCAGATGAAATGCAGGCCTACGCAGTAACACCGCTCATCGACAACAACCGGTACGACAGCGACGAATGCATCCGGGAGATGGACTTGCAGCTGGCTTGGGTGAAGCGATAAACAATCGAGTAGGAGGGGGTGACTAACCCCCGTCCTCTCACACCACCGTACATGCGGGTCCGCATACGGCGGTTCCAAAAGGTTAACAAAGCTCCAAATAACGAGAAAGCAT
>NZ_JALPRK010000001.1 GCF_023195895.1 Paenibacillus mellifer | reverse complement strand
GCTCGCCAACCCTGAGGGTTAGCGAGCTTATTTAACATGCTTTCGGATGTCAATTGAAACTTAACCGATACTTCCTTCCATTTCGAACTTGATCAACCGGTTCATTTCCACCGCATATTCCATCGGTAGCTCTTTCGTGAACGGCTCGATAAAGCCCATAACGATCATCTGCGTGGCTTCTTCTTCGGTCAAGCCGCGGCTCATCAGATAGAAGAGCTGCTCCTCGGATACCTTCGATACGGTCGCCTCATGCTCCAGCGTGATGTTGTCGTTCATGATCTCATTGTACGGGATCGTATCCGACGTCGACTCGTTATCGAGAATCAGCGTATCGCATTTGATATTCGATTTCGCGCCTTCCGCCTGACGGCCAAAGGAGGCGAGACCGCGGTACGTGACCTTACCGCCATGTTTGGAGATCGACTTCGACACGATCGTCGACGTCGTATCCGGCGCAAGATGAATCATCTTCGCGCCGGCATCCTGAAGCTGGCCTTTACCGGCAACGGCGATGGACAACACGCTGCCTTTCGCGCCGCGGCCTTTCAGGATAACGGCTGGATATTTCATCGTCAACTTGGAACCAATGTTCCCATCGACCCATTCCATGTTAGCGTTCTCTTCGGCTACCGCACGTTTTGTAACCAGGTTATAAATGTTAGGAGCCCAGTTCTGGATCGTCGTATAACGAACGCGCGCGTCCTTCTTCACGATGATTTCCACGACCGCGCTATGCAGCGAGTTCGTGCTGTAGACCGGCGCTGTGCAGCCCTCAGTGTAATGCACGAAGCTGCCCTCGTCGGCAATGATCAGCGTCCGTTCGAATTGCCCCATGTTTTCCGAGTTGATCCGGAAATAAGCCTGCAGAGGCACTTCACACTTCACGCCTTTCGGTACGTAAATGAAGCTGCCGCCGGACCATACGGCGCTGTTCAGCGCCGCGAACTTGTTGTCCGCCGCAGGAACCACTGTTCCGAAATACTCCTTGAACAGTTCCGGATATTCACGTAAGGCGGAATCCGTATCCATGAAGATCACACCTTGATCTTCCAGATCCTTCTGAATGCTGTGGTAGACGACCTCCGATTCGTATTGGGCGGAGACGCCGGCCAGGAACTTCTGCTCGGCTTCCGGAATCCCCAGCTTATCAAAGGTTTCCTTGATTTCTGTCGGGACTTCTTCCCACGTTTTGCCTTGTTTCTCAGAAGGTCTAACATAATACTGAATATCGTCAAAATCAAGCTCGCTCAAGTCGCCGCCCCAACGCGGCATCGCCATTTTCTCGAACTGCTCGAGCGATTTCAGGCGAAAATTAAGCATCCATTCCGGCTCGTCTTTGATGCGGGAGATCTCCGTCACGATTTCGCGGGTTAAGCCTTTACCCGATTGAAAGATCGACTTATGCTCATCCCGGAAGCCGTATTTATACTCTTCCAATTCCGGTGCTTTTTTGGCCATGTTCGGCTACCTCCTTAGGGAATTAGTTATCCGCTTGGATTCCTTTTTTCAGCGCGTTCCAAGCTAATGTAGCGCATTTGATGCGGGCAGGAAATTTATTAACGCCAGATAAGGCCTCAAGATCTTCGTAATCGTCAAAGTCCACCGATTCTCCCATCATCTGACGGGAGAATCGTCCGGCAAGATCCATCGCTTCATCGAAGGTCCGACCTTTGACGGCCTCCGTCATCATCGAAGCCGATGACATGCTGATGGAGCAGCCTTCGCCAGTAAACCGGGCGTCCTTGACGATATTTCCTTCCACAATGAGCTGCAAGGAAATCCGGTCACCGCAGGTCGGATTGTTCAAATCAACCGTCAGCGCACCTTCCTCAAACTTCCCGCGGTTACGCGGGTTCTTATAATGATCCATTATGACTCGGCGGTACAGATCGTCCAGTTGCATCACCCAAAATACTCCTTTGTTTGGATTAAAGCTTCCGCCAGTCGGTCGATATCCTGTTCCGTATTGTACAAATACAGGCTGGCTCTAGCCGTTGCGCTCGCTTCAAGCCAGCGCATAAGCGGCTGGCAGCAGTGATGGCCCGCCCGGATGGCGATGCCGGAAGCATCAAGCACGGTTGCAACGTCATGCGGATGAATATCCTGCAGATTGAAGGTAATCAAGCCCACTTCGCGCTCACGCGGTCCATATAGCGTCAGTCCTTCAATTTCCGCCAAGCGATTCATTGCATAACCGGCGAGTTTGGCCTCATGTCGGTGAATTTCCTCAAGCCCGATGCTCTCCAGGAAATCGATGGCCGCCGCCAGCCCAACTGCGCCAGCGATGATCGGTGTCCCACCTTCGAATTTCCACGGAAGCTCCTTCCAGCTTGATTCATACAGCCCGACGTCGTCAATCATTTCCCCGCCGTATTCGATCGGCTCCATGGATTCCAGCAGTTGCTTCTTCCCATATAGTACCCCAATTCCGGTAGGCGCGCACATCTTGTGGCCGGAAAAAGCGTAAAAATCCGCATCCAGCTCCTGTACGTTGACCTTCATGTGCGGGGTGCTTTGGGCGCCGTCAACGACCATGACTGCCCCGTTGCGATGAGCGATAGCCGCGAGCTCCTTGATCGGGTTCACGACACCAAGAACGTTGGAAACGTAGGCCGTCGCCACAATCTTCGTCTTCGCGGTAATCGTCTTCTCCGCATCCGCCAGATCGATATGACCGTCCGGCTGCAGCGGGATATATTTAAGAACCGCTTTCTTCTTCATAGCTAATTGCTGCCAAGGAATCAGATTACTGTGGTGCTCCATCGGGGTAATCACGATTTCGTCCCCTTCTCCAACAGCAGCGACTCCGTAGGAAGAAGCGACCAGATTCAGTGCCGTGGTGGTGCCTCGGGTAAAGATAATTTCTTCCCGGCGCGCCGCACCGATGAACCGGGCCACCTTCTCGCGGGCGTTCTCGTAAGCGTCGGTCGCCCGACTGCCCAATGTGTGAACGCCGCGATGCACATTCGCATTATCCCATTCGTAATAGTGCTTTAACGCTTCAATCACGACGGCCGGCTTCTGTGAAGAAGCCGCACTGTCGAGGTATACGAGCGGATGCCCGTTGACTTCTTGCTGCAAAATCGGGAATTGTTTCTTGAGCTCTTCGGCATGAATGCTCATTGTCCCAACTTCCTTTCCACCAAACCTTGCAGCTGCTTCTGCAGCTGTTCCAGCGGAATATCCGATACGACTGGCGCGAGGAAGCCATAGATGACTAGGCGCTCTGCATCTGCACGTGAAATCCCACGAGACATCAAATAGTAGATTTGCTCCGGATTGACTTGCCCTACGGAAGCCGCGTGTCCTGCCGTGACATCATCCTCGTCAATCAACAGAATCGGATTCGCGTCTCCACGGGCTTTCGGACTTAGCATTAACACTTTCTCCGTTTGCTGGCCGTCCGCTTTGGTGGCACCCTTCTCAATCTTCGTAATGCCGTTGATAATAGCGGTCGCCTCTTCCCGTATGACCGCTCGGGTGATCATTTGGCTGGCCGAGCTCTTACCGAAGTGAACCGCCTTCGTCGTGTAGTTCAACCTTTGTTTTCCTGAACCGACGGCGATCACCTTCGCATCGGAGCTTGAACCGTTCCCTTTCAAAATGGACAACGTTTCGCTCGCCGAATCGCCGCTGTTCATTTCGCCGATAATCCATTCGATACTGCCGTCATTTTCAACAACGGCGCGACGGTACGTCATATCCGTCGCTTGCTCGCCCAAATGGTGAACCGTGGCGAATTGGACTTTGGCTCCTGGTTTAATGATCACTTCGGCTGCACCGTTATGCACTATGTTTCCTTTAAGATTCACGGAAATATAATTGTCTACGTAAGTAACACGGCTGTTCGTATCCGCTATGACCAAGACATGGGGGGCAAACGCAGCTTCCGCATCATCCAACAGGAAGATGCTCTGCAACGGCTGATCGATCACCACGTTCTTAGGAATATACAGAAATACCCCGCCGTTCCATAATGCTGCATGCAAAGCGGATAGCCGATTTTCATCCGGTTTTACAACGCTGTGCAGATGCGCCTTCACGAGATCGCCATGCTCACGCACCGCCGTTTCCAAATCCGTGAAGATCACGCCTTGGCTGGCCAATTCTGGCGCCAGTCGGGTAAATACCGTATCCGCATTACGCTGAACGAGCAAATTGCTCTGCTCCGTCAGCTCTACCAGCGTTTGAACGCTCTCGGGAAGCTGTTGCGGATTTGCGCCGCGGGTTTCGTCAAGCTTTCCATAGTTCGTTAAATCCCAGCGGTCAATCCGCGTCTTCTCCAATTTAGGTAGTTCCAGTTCCGCCGCAAGCTGCAGCGCCTTCGACCGACTGTCCGTCAGCCAAGCCGGTTCGCCGCGCTTAGCGGAAAGTTGTTTCAGTTGCTCCGCTTCTACCGGAAGTACGGTTTGTGTCGTCATTCTCTACTCCTCCTTCCGATTAGGCTTCTTGACCGACCGTTTCGTCCACGATGCCCAGCTCTTCCTTGACCCAATCGTAACCTTCAGCCTCCAGGCGCTCGGCAAGCTCAGGACCGCCGGATTTCACGATACGGCCTTGCATCATGACATGAACGAAGTCCGGTTTGATATAGTTTAACAGGCGTTGGTAGTGGGTAATGATCAGGAAGCCGCGGTCTTCGCTGCGCATGGAGTTAACCCCATTGGCAACGATCCGCAAGGCGTCGATGTCGAGACCGGAGTCGATTTCGTCCAGTACCACGATTTTCGGATCCAGCAGCAGCATTTGCAGGATTTCGTTCCGCTTCTTCTCGCCGCCGGAGAAACCTTCGTTCAAATAACGATGGGCGAACTCTGGATTCATTTCCAGCACCTTCATTTGCTCTTCCATTTGACGGATGAATTTAATCAGGGAGATCTCGTTTCCTTCGCCGCGGCGTGCGTTAATTGCACTACGCAAAAAATCCGAGTTCGTAACCCCTGCGATTTCGCTAGGATATTGCATCGCGAGGAACAAGCCTGCGCGAGCACGCTCATCAACGGCCATCTCCAAGACATCTTCGCCGTTCAGCGTCACTTTGCCGTCCGTCACTTCATATTTCGGATGGCCCATCAGCGCAGATGCCAGCGTACTTTTCCCGGTTCCGTTAGGTCCCATGATGGCGTGGATTTCCCCGCCTTTTATCTCAAGATTGATCCCTTTCAGGATCTCCTTCTCCTCGATTGTCGCTTTAAGTCCCTCAACTACAAAATGCGTTGCCATGTAACTGCTCCTTCCATCCACGAATATTAACGTTATTTGCTCAGGGACGCCGCCCTTGTTGTTGCCATTATATCATAATAATTATCATATTAGAATGATTCTAAGTGATTCTCATTGATTCTCATTTCATTCTAACCTACTTTATTGGCATAAGCAACGTATGCCAGCGGATATAAACTGAAGTGCTATACGGTTTGTCACAGACAAGTCGAAATCCCCTTGAACCCCTCATGTAAAAAGGACCTGGCCCTTGCTTACGGCCAAGCCCTTGTGGTAATACCATGGTCCTCCCACAGATCGGTCAATCCAAATACGCCCGGAGCATCCACATCTGTTTCTCCAGGCTGCCGATGTAGCCGGTCAGCAGATCACTGGTGGCGTTATCCTCCGCCTTGTCAGCGAGCGGAATCCCTTCGTTATACGCCTCGGTCAAGGTTGCCAGATCCTCCAGCAAGTGCTGCACCATCGCCTGCGGTTCTTCCTTCCCGCCTGCCTCCTGAATCGTTGCAAGCTCCAAGTACTCCTTAAGCGATGCGGCCGGGTTCCACTTCAACGAAAGCATCCGTTCAGCGATCGCATCCATTTGTGCAGAAACTTCATTATATAGTTCTTCAAATTTGGCATGCAGTCGGAAGAAGTTGCTTCCTTTCACGTACCAATGATAGTTGTGCAGTTTCACATAAAGCACATTTAGGTTAGCGACCTGTTCGTTCAACAGCTGCTCCAGGCTGGACTTCTTCGTTTTTCCTGTAGATCTTGCTTCCGAATTAGCCATCCTCATCCCCTGCTTTCTATAGAATAAGATGTCATTATCTTACCCTAATTCAAGTTTGGCGAAACAGGAAGATGAGGAGGGGCCAAACCTGCTCCGCGCCTGGTTCCTCAAGCAAACGCTTTTATTTTCACTTTCCAGCAATGCTCAGTGTTTTTTTCTTAAATTTGGACTATGATTGTTGTATTAGTGGTGCTATGATTATTGGGTATTTTGAACAGAAAAGGATAACACGCAATTTTTGGGGGAATTATGGACAATCAGACTGGTCAACATCATGAGGAAGAATTGGGCTATTTGTTCAACGTCGAAATTCTGATCAAGGGCACGACAAACCCGTTGGCACTGCAAGCACTGCTAAAGCTGCTGAACGGCGGCCCTGACATCATAGATTACCGCATCAATTCCGGAATCGAATTGGGACAAATCATTGAATCGACCTTGGCTTCACGCAAACAGTCCCGTATCGATAAAGCTAGAGCTGCTACGACTAAGAGCAGCGGCAAGGAAGCACCCAAGTCGCAGGCCGCGACGGAGAAGAAGACGAGCGAGCCAACCTCGGGCAATTTTAAGGAGCTCGCATCCAGCGACGAATTCCAGGCCTGGATTCAAAGCTACATCACCGGGAACAAGCTGGTCCGGTTGTACATCAACCGAAACGGCAAGCGGACAAGTATTCCGTGCCGGATTCTGAATTTCCTTCCGGAAACCTATGCGCTGAACGTATACCATGTTGACGAGAAGCAAGTGTATACGCTTAAGTTGAGCGAGGTCATCGACTTTTTGGATACGTAAATGGATGAAAAGGGCTGACGTTTCCTGCCTCAGGATTCGCCAGCCTTTTTGTTTTGTTACTACTATTCCATTTAAATTCTTTAAGCCCCAGGCCGAGAGCCGCCCTTCCAAGCTTCGAGCGCGAGCAGCAACCAACCTCCCAGGAACGCTACGCCTCCCAGCGGCGTCACCGGGCCAAGCCATCGCAAGTCCAACGTGGCTAGTCCGTATAAACTGCCCGAAAATAATATCACACCGATCAGGAATAACCGTCCGCTCCACAACAGGCGCCGGGATTCTCCCCATTTACCGGCAAATAACGCGGCCAGCAGCATCGCGATGCCATGAATCATCTGGTAATGAACTCCGGTCTCAAACGTCCCCATGGCGGACTCGCCGATCCGCTCCTTCAGGATATGAGCGCCGAACGCTCCAAACGCCACGGCTAACAACATCACAATGGCTCCGATTCCCGCATATTTTCGCTGCATATTTATAAATCGCCCCTCTCTGATTTCGTCCATAGGCTTCATGTCCATCATACCGCAGGGCTTCATCTATTTTCCAGCGTGATTCCATCCAAAAATATCCTTGCAATTTTCGGAGGGATATTCGAAGATGTTCTTGAAGTAGGTTTACATTACCGTATTAAAGGAGATTTAAAATGATTGATCACCCATCGGAGCAAGAACCCGTATCACCTTACCATGCACCACAAGAACCGGCTTATCGGATGAAATTCTCCGGCCCCGGCATCGCTTCATTCGTACTCAGCTTGCTTGCCGTCATCGGCTATATCACTTCACTGGCGCTGATTACGTCCACAGTGCTCGATATCATGGACCAGCCTGCGAATGTCATCGCCGAAGACCTGCTGCAGCGAACCGGTGCTCTGCTCGGCATCCTGCTGTTTCTCGTATCCGGTTTGCTGGACTTGATCGCACTCATTCTGGGCATCATCGGCCTGGCAATCAAAAACCGGCGTAAAGTGTTTGCGATACTAGGCACGATATTCTCAGCGTTGTCTTTACTCTTGCTCATCGTGTTATTCGTTTTGGGCAGCCTTACCGCCCCGTAACAGCGACGGTTTGCAATTGCCGTGGAAAGCCCCAAGTCCCGCGGGTACGGTTACGCGGACTTGGGGCTTTTCCTAGTCTCGTTCTTTTTGTTAAAATAGTGAGAAGTTGTTTATTTCATCATCTAAGAATTCGTATTAACTAACCAAGGAGACTGCTTATGTCTAATGTGAAAATTTTCGCGGATAGTACCTCAGACCTTCCATCAGGCTGGGCTGAACGGTATGAGATCGGACTGGTCCCGCTTTACGTCGTATTCGGTGAAGAGACGTTCCGGGACGGGATCGACATTACCCCGCCCGATATCTACCGCCGGGTGGAGGCCGAGGGAAATCTGCCTAAGACAACGGCTCCCTCCCCGAAAGACTTTATGGATGCCTTTGGACCTTATATCAATCAAGGACGGGACATCGTGTATATCAGCTTGTCCTCCAAGCTCTCGTCCACATACCAGAACGCGCAAATCGCTGCCGCGGAATTTCCCGAGGGCCGAATCCATGTCGTTGACTCCCTTACCCTGTGCAGCGGGATCGGATTGCTCGTCATGAAGGCGGTGCAGCTGGCCGAGAAAGGCTTTGAAGCTGCGGAAATCGCCGGACAAGTCGCCGCAATGCGTCCACAGGTGGAGACCCAATTCGTTA
Source organism: Paenibacillus mellifer (assembly GCF_023195895.1). Classification (GTDB taxonomy): domain Bacteria; phylum Bacillota; class Bacilli; order Paenibacillales; family Paenibacillaceae; genus Fontibacillus; species Fontibacillus mellifer. The sequence goes on along the minus strand of NZ_JALPRK010000001.1, from coordinate 583,554 downwards.
TCGATACGCTGGAATATTTGTATAAAGGCGGACGCTGTTCCGGTATGCAAAATTTTATCGGCAGCCTGCTGCAAATTCGACCGGTCCTGAAGCTGGTGGACGGAAACATCATTCCGGCTTACAAGGTGCGGGGCCGTAAAGAGAAAGCCGTGCAGCAAATGCTCGACAACGCCATGGCCGACAAGGACAATATGGACCAAGACCTGATCCTGGTCGCCCATACCCTGGCGGAGGAAGAGGCGCAGCGGTTAGCCGTCATCCTGCGGGAGCAGACCGGTGCACGTGAAGTCGCCATCGCGGAAGCCGGCTGTGTCATTTCGAGCCACTGCGGACCGCACACGGTCGCGATTATGTATACAAGAAAACAACAACCGGCTTCCTAAGTCCCATAGATAACCAATGAACTTTTAGGAGGATTCATATGGGTTCCATCAAAATTTTTGCGGACAGCACCTGCGATCTCCACGCGGAGTGGATTACGAAGTACGATATTGGAATCGTACCGCTGTACGTCACGTTCTCGGAACAGACTTATAAGGATGGCGTTGATTTATCGGTCCCTGAGCTGTACCGGAAAGTCGACGAGACGGGCAAGCTGCCTAAGACGGCGGCGCCGTCCCCGGCCGACTTTATCCAGGCGTTTGCGCCTTATGCCCAGGAGGGGCAACGAATCCTGTACATCAGCTTGTCTTCGGAACTGTCCTCGACTTACCAGAACGCGCTGATCGCCGCTGAGGAATTCACCGAGGGGACGGTTACCGTGTTTGATTCCCTGAACTTATCCACCGGCATAGGTCTGCAGGTGATGAAAGCCGTAGGTGCCGCTGCCGAGGGAAAAAGCGTCGAGGAGATCGTTCACATGCTGACCGCCGTCCGTTCACAGGTCGAGACCGAATTTGTTATCGATTCTCTGGACTATCTCTATAAAGGCGGACGCTGCTCCGGCATGCAAAACATCGTCGGCAGCCTGCTGAGAATACGTCCCGTCATTAAGGTCGAGGGCGGAAAAATGACCCCGGCCTACAAGATCCGCGGCAGCCGCGAAAAAGCGCTCGATCAGCTCCTAGACAACGCACTGAGCCGCCTGCCCGAGATGGATAACGACCTCATCTTCGTCACCCATTCCTTGGCGGACGAGGACGCGAAGATGCTAAAGGAAGCGCTGGAGTCCAAGACGAACGCTCGGCTGGTTGCGGTGTCCAATGCCGGCTGTGTCATTTCCAGCCATTGCGGCGCCAAAACGATCGGCATTTTATATACGAAAAAGCTCGCCTAAAGGAACACAGAGAAGGGAAGGCAGGGGACATCCGCCCCTCGCCTTCCCTTTCTTATCTTCGCTTATAGCTCACCCGCGAACGATACTGCTGCGGAGCGCGTGCCGGGTAGCGCACCGGCAACGAAAACATATGCACCAGCTTCGTAAACGGAATCGAGGCGAACAACAGGAAGGCTGTCAGCACATGCAGCTGGAACAACAGCGGCACCGTATCCATCAGATGATAGTCGGGCCGAAACGCAAGCAGGCTGCGAAACCATGGACCAATCGTCGTACGGTATTCATAAGCCACCACGGTCGTATTGTAAACGATCGTCATATACGTCCCGTTGGCGGCGACGATCAACAGCAGAATGACGGCGAAGTAATCGGCAAAGCCGGCATGGGCTCGAACGCGCCGATTCAAGATTTTGCGAATCAACAGCAGGACGAGACCTAATACCACCATAAGGCCCGCCAGACCGCCGCCGACAATCGCGAAGAAATGATACGTTTCATCGTGAACGCCTAGGGCGTGATAAACGCTCCGCGGGATTAGCACCCCCATCACATGGCCAACGAAAGCAAAGACGATGCCGTAATGAAACACCGTCGATCCGACGCGAAGCCACTTCTTCTCGAAAATTTCCGTCGAGGGAGCCGCCCAGCTCGCTTGCCGGAAGGCGAACCGATACAGCAAACCGAGAATCAACACCGTCAATGCGATGTAGGGATAGACGACCCACCAGAATAATCCGGTCATTGCGGTTTTCCTCCATTCATTCAGTTGCACATTTTGAATTGCGTCGGATCCGACCCTGTACGGGCCGTCCCATCCATGCCGTAAAGGATTGGGTAAGGAAGCTCGTCCAGGTCGGCTTGCTCTCGCTTGGCCTCCAGCCGGCGGATATCCTCCTCCGAGGGCTCGCCAAACACCTCCTCCATCAAGTAGACGAACAACTCACGGTAAGGGCTGTCCTCCGATAGATGATCGGCAACGCGTTTCGTCGCCACGGCCAACCGCAGCTCAAGCGCCCGTACGTGAACATGATCCGGACGCATCGCCAGCAGCTCGTACAGAAGCGGCATATAGTCGGCCAGTTCGCCGGTCGCTGCAGCATACCCGGCATCGCTGATAATGTGCTGCAACAGAATCAATGCGGCCCCACGTTCGCGGCTGTCTCCAAGCTCATGCGAGGTGAGATAAAGTCCGGTCTTATCCTTCCAATCAAAGGTCCAGACATATTGCTCCCGTAGCTCCCGGAGGGGGAGGGACTGCAAAGGATGAATTACCGTTTCCAGCCGGCTCTTCCGTGCAGGATCCTCCAGCTCCGACACAGCTTCCAACGTCTCGCTCAGCACCTCTGCATAAGCCTCATCGGGATAGCCAAGCAACCGGGCGGTAACCGCCAATCCCATGCGTTTCGCTTCCATGGCTTCCACCATATCGATCTATTCCCCCTTGGCAAAATACTGCGACATAAAACCATCCTCCGGCGTGATTCCTTCCAGGCTGCACGCGCCTTGGCGATAATGCAAACCGGCTTCCCCGATCATTTCCCGCCGCGCGGTCGGAATGACAAACCGTTCGTTATGCTTGGCAACAGCAAACAGACGGGTCATCTCCTCGATTTCCTCTACGGTCGTCCCCGCTTCCTCGAGCAGCCGGCTGCGTTTCAGATCGTCCAGCCCGCCGACGGCGCGGTCGCGCATCATCACTCGCATGGCCGTCATTTTCAGCAACACTTTGCGGATCACCTTTGTATCCCCCGCCGTCAGCAAGGAAGCCAAATATTCCACCGGAATCCGCATTTGATCCACCGCCGGGATATACATGTCTGTCTGCAGCTCATCTTCCTCGATGTGGTTCATGATCGGGCTGAGCGGCGGCACATACCAAACCATGGGCAGCGTCCGGTATTCGGGGTGAAGCGGTAGCGCGACCTTCCACTTCATCGCCATTTTGTAGATCGGCGAACGCTGCGCGGCATCGATCCACGCATCCGTGATCCCCGCTCTTCTTGCTTCCTTAATGACTTCGGGATCGTTTGGATCAAGGAAAACCCCTAGCTGCGCTTCATACAGCTCCTGCGGATCCTCCACGGCCGCGGCGGCTTTGACTCGGTCCGCATCGTACATCACGACGCCGATGTATCGGATTCGCCCGACACAAGTCTCAGAGCAAATCGTCGAGAGTCCGGCCTCGGTGCGCGGGTAGCAGAAATTGCATTTCTCCGCCTTATGCGTATTCCAGTTGTAATACACCTTGTGATAGGGGCATCCATTCATGCAAAACCGCCAGCCGCGGCAGGCTTCCTGGTCAACGAGCACGATACCGTCCTCGTCCCGCTTGTACAAGGCACCGGACGGACAAGAGGCGACGCAAGACGGGTTGAGACAATGCTCGCAGATCCGCGGAAGGTACATCATAAACGTCTTCTCGTATTCCAGTGCAATGTGCTCCTGCAGCTTCTTCACGTTGGGGTCCATTGGAACGATTTCGCTGCCCCCGGCCAAATCATCGTCCCAGTTAGGTCCCCAGATTGGCTTATCCATGTATTCGCCCGTAATCATCGACACCGGCCGTCCGACCGGCAGGTTCTTGCGTTTCGGGCTGTGGATCAAGCTGTCGTAATCGTACGTCCAAGGCTCGTAGAAGCTGTCCAGATCGGCCATGTCCGGATTGTAAAAAATATTCGCCAGCTTCGCGATCGGCCCGCCGGCCCGCAGCGACAGCTTGCCGCCGCGCAGCACCCAGCCGCCCTTATATTTGCGCGAATCTTCCCATTCCTTCGGATATCCGGGTCCCGGCCGGGTCTCCACGTTGTTGTACCACATATACTCTGTGCCGGGGCGATTGGTCCAGGTGTTCTTACAGGTGACCGAGCAGGTATGGCAGCCGATACACTTGTCGAGGTTCATCACCATCGCGACCTGTGTTTTAATCCTCAAGCCAATTTACCTCCTTCAGCGGACGGATGATCGTCAATGTATCCCGTTGATTTCCTGTCGGCCCGTAATAATTGAAGCCGTAGCTGAGCTGCGCGTAACCGCCGATCATATGTGTCGGCTTGAGCGTAATGCGAGTGACACTGTTATGCGTGCCGCCCCGCTGCTTGGTGATTGAAGTGCCGGGCACGCCAAGCGTACGGTCCTGGGCATGGTACATGTAGGCGATTCCCTCGGGAATCCGGTACGTGAGCACCGCCCGCGCCGCCACGACCCCGTTCCGGTTATATACCTCGATCCAGTCGTTGTCCTTGATACCAATCGAAGCTCCATCCTTCTCGTTCAGCCATACGACCTGCCAACCGCGGAACAACGTTGACATCTGGTTCGTATCGGTGAACATCGTATGGATGCCCCACTTCTGGTGCGGGGTCAAATAACGGATCGTCAGCGATTTCCCGTTACTCGGCACCTCCCGTTCCCCCTTCAAGAAAGGAACATGCTGAAGCGGCGGCAAATACAGCGGCAGCGCCTCCCCGAAATCGAGAATCATCTCATGATCGAGGTAGAAGCTTTGCCGACCGGTTAACGTCCGCCATGGAATGTTGTATTCGGTATTCAGCGTAAACGGGGAATACCGGCGGTTATCCTTCTCCAGCCCGCTCCAGACAGGCGCGGAGATGGCCTGGCGCGGCTGGGCGGTGATGTCGAACAACGTGAAGGCTTCCTCCTCGCGTGGCTTCGCGATATCCGCCAGCTTCTTCCCGGTCTTCTTCTCCATGTCGTGCCATCCTTCAACCGCACGTTCTCCGTTCGTCGCCCCCGACATCAACAGGATCGCTTCGATCGCTTGGCGATCCTCGTACAAGTCCGGTTGGCCTTTGCCGATGCCCTCCCGTTTGGAGATCCCCAACCGTTCCTTCAGCTGCTTGTACACCCGTTCACCCGGGATTTTGACCGCTTTGGAGCTGTACCCTTTTTCAATATTTGGACCCAGCGTGATCATCTTCCCATAGACATTTGGATAATCGCGTTTGACGATTAGGAAATGCGGCATGCTTTTGCCGGGAATCGCTTCAATTTCCCCCTTGCGCCAGTCCTTGATCTTCCCGTGCACCTGCGCTACTTCATCCGGGCTATCATGCCCAAGCGGCGTCATCATGACGTCCTCACAAGCGGGAAGATGCTTCTCAGCCAGCTCTGAGAACGTCTTGGCGATTTCCCGGAAGGCATCCCAGTCGCTCTTACTTTGCCAAGGCGGAGAAATCGCCGGGTTAAACGGATGGATAAACGGATGCATGTCCGTGCTGCTCAGGTCATGCTTCTCGTACCAGGTCGCCGCCGGCAACACGATGTCCGAGAACAGTCCGGAGCTGGTCATACGGAAATCCATGCTGACGAAGAGATCGGTCTTACCCTCCGGCGGCATGTCGTCGGTGTGCACATCCTTCGGCCGCCAGGACTGAGACGGGTCAGTTAAGACCTGGTTATCTGCGCCGATCAGATGCTTAGCAAAATACTCATGTCCCTTGCCGCTGTCGCCCAGCAGGTTGGATCGCCAGTTAAAGAACACACGCGGGAAGTTACGCGGATCGTTGGGATGCTCGATCGCGAAATCCAGCTCGCCCTCCTTGACCATTCGGGCAACTTCCTGGACGGCTTCCTGGTCATCCGTCAGGCCCTTCTCGCGCAGTTGCTTCGCCACGTCCAGCGAGTTCTGGCTAAACTGCGGGAACGACGGCAGCCAGCCGAGCCTTGCGGCCATCGCATTGACGTCAGCCGGATGCTGCTTGCTGTAACGGCCGCCCCATGGCGTATCCTGCTCCTCATTCAACGGAGCTTCGTACCGGAACTGCTCCGTGGCAAAATAGAAAAACGACGTGCCGTTCTGCAGCCGCGGTGGGCGAATCCAGTCCCCGGCAAAGGCGACTTGCTGCCAGCCTTCGAGCGGACGTACCTTCTCCTGGCCGACATAGTGAGCCCAGCCGCCGCCGTTTACGCCCTGCGAACCGGTTAATAACACCAGGTTCAAGATAGCACGGTAAATCTGGTCGCTATGGTACCAGTGGTTGGTCCCCCCGCCCATCGCGATCATCGAACGGCCGCCCGTCTTGGCGGCATTGTCGGCAAATTCACGTGCAACCTGAATACAATGCGATTTCTTCACCCCGGTAATCGCTTCTTGCCAGGCCGGCGTATACGGCTTCTTATCATCGTAGTCGGTTGGATAATCGCCGGGCAGCCCCCGAGGAACCCCGACATGAGCCATCATCAGGTCATATACGGTGGCCACCTTCAGCGTCTCGCCGGATGAATTCTGCAGGTACTTGACCGGCACGCCTCGCTGCACGGTTTGCCCTTCTTGTTCCGCGAAATAAGGAAAATCAACCAAACCCACCTCATCCGCCCCCTCAATAAAACTCAGCTGCGGGTCGATGCGGGTGCCGTCCGGCTTATCCAAATCCAGGTTCCACCGGCTGTCTTGGTCCCAGCGGAAGCCTTGGCTGCCGTTAGGCACTTCCGGTTTCCCTGTGGCGGCGTCCCAAAGCACCGTCTTCCAATCGGCCAGTTCCTGGTCGTCTCCAAGATCGGCCGCGCGCAGAAACCGATCCGAGCGGATGCTTCCATTCTCCTCTTTCAAGAGGACGAGGAAGGGAAGGTCGGTAAACTTTTTTACATACTCCTTGAAATAAGGGGTTTCTTGATCGACGTAAAATTCCTTCAGAATGACATGCGTCATGGCCATAGCCAGCGCCGCGTCCGTGCCGACCCGGGCAGGCAGCCAGATGTCGGCGAATTTCTCGTATTCCGAATAATCCGGACTCACGCCAACGACCTTGGTCCCGTTATAGCGGGCTTCCACCATAAAATGAGCGTCGGGGGAACGGGTTTGCGGGATATTCGTGCCCCAGATAATAAAATATTTCGTATTGTACCAATCCCCGCTTTCCGGCACATCGGTCTGCTCCCCCCATACCTGCGGGGAAGCCGGCGGAAGATCGGCATACCAATCATAGAAGCTCAGAATGGTTCCGCCGATCAGCGAGAGGAACCGAGTCCCCGCCGCATAGCTGACCATCGACATCGCCGGAATCGGGCTGAAGCCAACCACGCGGTCAGGCCCGTACTGACGGATCGTATGAATGGTTGCCGCAGCGATCATTTGACAGGCGGCATCCCAGTCCGCGCGGACGAAACCGCCTTTGCCTCGCGCTTTAACATAGCGGGCGCGTTTCTTCGGATCATCCACGATATTCTGCCAGGCGATCACCGGATCCTTCACGGCCGCCATCTCCTCACGCCACATCTCGTATAGATCCCCGCGGATATACGGGTATTTCACCCGCAACGGGCTGTAGGTATACCAGGAGAAGCTGGCCCCCCGCGGACAACCGCGCGGCTCATATTCCGGAAAATCCGCGCCCGTCGTCGGGTAATCGGTCTTCTGCGTCTCCCACGTAATGATGCCGTCCTTCACGAACACGTTCCAGCTGCAGGAGCCCGTGCAGTTGACGCCATGCGTGGAGCGGACGACCTTGTCATGCTGCCAGCGGCCGCGGTACAAGCTCTCCCAATCCCGGCTGCGGGGGCTTTCCTCGGTCCAGCCGTCATTGATTCGCTCCCCGCGCCGCAAATATTTCAAAGACTCGAACAGCTTGTTCTGCTTATCGCCCACTTAACTATCTCCCTTCTGTTCAAATGCCGCTTGTGAAATCGGATTAAACCGCTCACCGGTCAGCTTGAACGCGCCCTCTCCAGCCCGCAGCTCTTCAGCGAACACGCTCCAGGCGGGTGCATTACAAGCGGCCAGGATCAAACGCTGCAGCTCGTCCGGCTGATGGATGGAATTGATCTTCGCCTCGACATCGGCCTCCGGCTCTCCGAATCGCATCTGCAGCACCGCTAGCAGGTCCTCCCGGTCCTGACTGACGATGAGCTCAAGCTCGCGTGCTTCCTCCAACTTCCGTCAACTCCTCTTATAGTAATCCGTGATCAACGCCTGTTTGACCCGTTCGGCGGCTTCCCGCAGGAATCCCCCAATTCGTTCGTCGTCGCGCTCGATCCAATCCCAAGGAATCACGCTGCTTTCCAGACGTTCATAACGCTCGCCGTAGCGAACGCGAACGGCAACGCCGCGTTCATGGAGCTGTGCTCCTGCCTTAACGTCATAAGGGTGCAGACCCAAGCGCGCGAGCTCGTCCGTCAAACGGGAGTATAGCCGCGGCTCAGCAGCACGAAGCGGCTTATCCGGCAGCAATTCCGTCAATTTCGGGGCCGGAAGATGCGTCATGACGTACCGCCTCCATTTCTTTTTCCACCATGTCCTCTTCATACCGGTTATGCAGCTGATCGACCAGGATCAACGCCTGCAAGCGATGAACCACTTCATCCCCAACCTCGCCGCGTTCCAAACGATCCTTAATCTCCGCCACCAGCTCCCGCAGCAGCTGATGATCCCGGGACAAGGCGATAATGACATCCTTCAACTGCGGCTTGAGTTCCAGTGCCTCGACGTACAACCCTTCTTCCTCGCTTTGCGCATGCTGCAAGGTGCGTGATTCCCAGTGTTCTACGGCGATCCAGGCGATATCCAGCGCCTTCTCCGATTCTCCTCGGCTTAGACAGCGCGCGAGCAGCTCCGTAAGTTCCTTCGCCTCTTCCAACACCGCTTCATGAATCAACGCATGGCTGTCCACATTTCTTAATGAGGGCCCCGATCTCATGAATTTCACATCCCTTTTTTGGCTAATTTTTACTAGGGTTCGCTTTAAAATTCCGAATTATACCACATTTTGGGTAGAAAAAAACCGGGGTCCTTGCTTTACGCAAGACGCCCGGCGTGAAATAAATATATTTAGGAATCTCCGCTTTTTTTCCGTCGGATTGTTACCAAACCCGCGCAAGCTCCCTCACATATCGCCCCTCTCCGTGAATATACTTTATTTACATCCACAAATATAGCGTTCCGGGAAATCCCGATATGGAGGTGTTCATCTATGCCAACGCCTGATCGATATAACTTTGTCGTCTCCAAAGAGGACTGGTCGCTGCATCGCAAAGGGTATCAGGATCAACAGCGCCACCAGGAGAAAGTGCGGGAGGTCATTAAGCAGAATCTGCCCGACCTCGTCACCGAAGAAAATATCATTATGTCGGACGGCAAGCAGATCATTAAGGTTCCCCTCCGCAATTTGGAAGAGTACCGCTTTATCCATAACTACCAGAAACATAAGCATGTCGGCCAAGGTGACGGAAGCAGCGAGGTAGGGGATGTGCTTGGCCAGGACAGTCCTAAGGATAGCGGAAAAAGTGGAAAAGGCGGCAAGGCCGGCGATCAGCCGGGCTACGATTATGTAGAGGCCGAGATTAGCCTCGAAGAACTGGAAGATATGCTGTTCGATGAGATGGAGCTGCCCTACATTCAGGAGAAAGACAAAGAAGAAATGGAAACTGAGTCCATTCGTTTTAACGATATTCGCAAAAAAGGCCTGATGTCCAACATCGATAAGAAACGTACGATTCTGGAAAACTTACGTCGCAACGCAACCGCCGGCACCCCTGGCATCCATGGCATTTCGCCGGATGATCTTCGCTACAAAACATGGGAAGAGATCATTGTCCCCCGCTCCAACGCAGTGATCCTGGCGATGATGGATACGTCGGGCAGTATGGGCGCGTTCGAGAAATACTGCGCACGCAGTTTCTTCTTCTGGATGACTCGGTTTTTGCGGCGGCAGTACGAAAAGGTGGAGATCGTCTTTCTGGCGCATCATACCGAGGCGAAGGAAGTCAGCGAGGAGGAATTTTTCACCCGCGGGGAAAGCGGCGGCACCATCTGCTCTTCGGTTTATCAAAAAGCGTTGGAAATCATCGATTCCCGTTACCCGCCCTCCAGTTACAATATCTATCCGTTCCACTTCTCCGACGGCGATAACCTGACCTCCGACAACGAGCGTTGCGTCAAGCTGATCGGCGAGCTGATGAAGCGCAGCAACCTATTTGGATATGGGGAAGTCAACCAGTACAACCGCGGCAGCACGTTGATGTCCGCATATCGAACCATTAAGCAAGAGAAATTCATGTATTACGTCATTAAGGAAAAAGGCGAAGTATATAACGCGTTGAAACGGTTTTTCCACAAGCGTGAAGGGGGTGCGGCGAGTTGAGTAGTGAAATGGAGCAGCTCGAATACGCCATCTCGGAAATCATGGAAATCGCCGACTCGTTTGGGCTCGACTATTATCCGATGCGTTATGAAATATGCCCCGCCGATATCATCTATACGTTTGGGGCTTACGGCATGCCGACCCGCTTCTCTCACTGGAGCTTCGGAAAGACCTTTAACAAGATGAAGATGCAATACGATTTTGGACTCAGCAAAATCTATGAGCTCGTCATTAACTCAAACCCGTGTTACGCCTTCCTGTTGGAGGGTAATTCGCTGATCCAGAACAAGCTGATCGTTGCTCACGTGCTGGCACACTGCGATTTCTTCAAAAATAACGCTCGGTTCTCGGCAACCAACCGGGATATGGTCGAGAGCATGTCCGCCACCGCCGAGCGAATCAGCCGATATGAACTGGCTTACGGCGCGAGTACCGTGGAGAACTTCATCGATGCCGTACTCGCGGTCCAGGAGCATGTAGACCCGCAGCTGATCAAGCCGATGCGCTACGATAAACGCCAGCAAATGGAGGAGAAGCTGCGCCGGGCCAAGGATGGGCGGTATGGGCAGGTGAAGGAAGGTGCCTACGACGATCTGTGGTCGCTCGATGTGAATCCGGGCGGAAGCGCGGCTGCGGAAGCCAAAGAGAACGGCGTCCAATTCCCGCCTGAGCCGGAGAAGGATATCGTCTGGTTCATCCAGGAATATTCCGAAGCGCTGGAGGATTGGCAGCGGGACATCATGAGCATGCTGCGCGAAGAGATGTTGTATTTCTGGCCGCAGATGGAGACGAAGATCATGAACGAGGGGTGGGCTTCGTACTGGCACCAGCGAATCATCCGCGAGCTCGACCTCACCAGTGACGAAACGATCGAATTCGCCAAGCTGAACGCCTCGGTCGTCCAGCCGTCGCGGCAAAGCCTGAACCCTTATTATCTCGGGCTGAAGATCTTCGAGGACATCGAGCGCCGCTGGGATCACCCCACCGTAGAGGAGCGCCGCCGTTTTGGCCGTGAGCCCGGGCAAGGCCGGGAGAAGATCTTCGAGGTCCGTGAGCTCGACTCCGACACTTCGTTCCTCCGCAGCTATTTGACGAAGGAACTCGTCCGCGACCTAGACCTGTATATATTCGAGAAGCAAGGGCCGGAGTGGAAAATCACCGACAAAACCTGGGAGCACATCCGCGACCAACTTGTGGCCTCCCGCGTGAACGGCGGCTCTCCGTACATCGTCGTTCAGGACGGCGACTACCTGCGCTCCGGCGAGCTGCTACTGAAGCATCAGTATGAGGGGCTGGAGCTGGACCTGAAATACTTGGAGCATACGCTCCCCCACGTTTACAAACTGTGGGGCCGCCCCGTTCACCTGGAGACGGTGGTAGAGGAGAAGCGCGCCATGTTCTCTTATGACGGGCAAAAGCATGTGAGGAAGATGATTTGAGTTAGATTACCTTCAGGCTGAAATAGAAATCACTTTGGCCTTGATCCAGGAACCATTCGCAATGGATGCGGAACAGGTAGGTTCCTGTCTCTTGCGGAACCCTATAAGGGTCATTGAGGGCTCCGCCTTTCGGGTCCGTCCCCGTAAGCGTGAATTCCTTGATGCCCTCTGGAGCCTCGGTATCGATTGGAGCGCCTGCGGGAACCGGGGTTGCCTTTAGTTCAGGAATGCTGGCATCCACGCTGACGCAGCTGCCTTCACTGCTAAGAACTGGCGAGCACCAAGAGTAACCGGCCTGGGCAACCTCGATGGCGGTTCCTTGTACGGTAACGATGGGCGAGGGTGGGGTGCCTGCGATGACCCATTTGGAATGAATGGCTTGTTGGATGTCGGATGGATCCACGGGCTCGTTCTGCCGAATGCCAATCGAATAACCCGCCCAGAAGGTACACGCTACTACCGCGAGAGCGACTACTACCGTTAGCATGAGTTTATTACCTTTTTCCATGATATCCTCCCGTATTTGTCTCTTCATAATTAACGTTGCCGTTGACATGGATGTTTCAATAAAGAAGAAGAGCCACCTCGATCAAGGGATCAGGCGGCTCTTCTTCTGCCTGCGGAACCTCTCAGGACAGCAAAGCGATGACCAGCAGTTCGTAAAGCACCAGCGTCAAGATCATCTCATCGCTTGGACTTGGGCCAAAGAAGGGAGCGCCAAAGGCTCGCTGGCCCCCGTACCGTGGAACGGCCAAGTGCAACATCCCGCCTTGGCAGCTCACAATCCGGCCGACATGCACATGACCGTCCATCGTCTCAATACGGACTCTTTGATTGACATGCTGCCGGCAGATGCCTTGCACCCGGTCGCGGATCGATCGCAAATGTTGCGCGGATTGCGTGTCCGCCTGGTAAACGATGCGTTGTTGAGGGTGCCCCCATGGTTGAACACTCATTCGTTATTCGCCTCCAAGGTTTCAAGTTCAAGTTATCGTATGCGGATACCTAGAGGGCGGTGAGGCGGGGAGAGGGGGGAATTCGGCCCCGCCTTATAAATGGCGAAAAATTAACTGTAAAACCTGCTGTTAATTTGGTCAGTTCTGCGTTTGGAGGACGAATAGCAGTAAAAAGTAACGTTAATTTCAGTGGTTTTGCTGGTATGGCGAGAAAACGCGAAAATAGAGGTGCTTTTTCCAGTTAAATTGCTGAAACGGCCTTCTCGCTCCAAATTAACGGTAGAAAATCCAGTTAAACTCGACGCGTGCCGGACAAAGCAAATACGCAAAAAAAGGCGGAGGGCTTCCCCTCCACCTTACTCTTTACTCACTGATTACCGGTTCAACAAACTTCCCACGTACCGCAGCAGCTCGTTGGCACATACCGGGCAGTAGCCATGCTCGTCGATCAGCCGTTTGCTGACCTCGTTGATGCGTTTGAGCTGGTTTTCGTCCGGCGTTTTGGTCGAGGTCGTGATCTTCACGATGTCCTTGAGGTCGGCGAACAGCTTCTTCTCGATCGCTTCCCGCAGCCGGTCGTGGTGGTTATATTCGAATTTCCGCCCTTTGCGCGAGTACGCGGAGATGCGGATCAGAATTTCCTCTCTGAACGCCTTTTTGGCATTTTCCGAGATGCCGATTTGCTCTTCGATCGAGCGCATCAGCCGCTCGTCGGGATCCATCTCCTCGTCGGTGAGCGGATCGCGGATTTTCGTCCAGTTGCAGAACGCCTCGATGTTGTCGAGGTAGTTCTCGAACAAGGTGCGCGCCGACTCCTCGAACGAGTAAACGAACGCTTTTTGCACTTCTTTTTTGGCGAGTTCGTCGTATTCCTTGCGGGCAATGCTGATAAAGTTCAGATAGCGCTCGCGTTCTTCCTTCGTGATTGAAGCATGCTGGTCTAGGCCGTCCTTAATGGCCCGCAAAATATCCAGAGCGCCCATGCAATGCAAATCCTGCTTGATTAGCGCGCTGGAAATCCGGTTGATGACATACCGCGGATCGACGCCGGACATGCCCTCCTCGAGGTATTCGTTCTGCAGCTCCTTCAGATCTGCGTCCTTATAGCCTTCGACTTCTTCCCCGTCGTAGAGGCGCATTTTTTTCACCAAATCGACGCCTTGCTTCTTCGTCTCCTTCAACCGGGTCAAGATGGAGAAGATCGCCGCGGACCGCAGGGCATGCGGGGCAATATGGATGTGGCTCATATCGCTTTGGCCGATCAGCTTGGCGTAGATTTTCTCCTCCTGCGACACCTTGAGGTTGTAGGGGATCGGCATGACGATCATCCGCGACTGCAGCGCTTCGTTTTTCTTATTGGCGATAAACGATTTGTACTCCGCTTCGTTCGTATGCGCGATGATTAACTCATCGGCCGAAATCAGCGCGAACCGCCCCGCTTTGAAATTCCCTTCCTGCGTCAGGGACAACAGGTTCCACAGGAACTTCTCGTCGCATTTCAGCATTTCCTGAAACTCCATCAGGCCGCGGTTGGCCTTGTTCAACTCCCCGTCGAAGCGGTACGCCCGCGGGTCGGATTCCGACCCGTATTCGGTGATCGTGGAAAAATCGATGCTGCCGGTCAAATCGGCGATATCCTGTGACTTCGGATCGGACGGACTGAACGTGCCGATGCCGATGCGGTCGTCTTCGGACAAGAGCACCCGCTCGACCTTTACATTTTCGATGTCGCTGCCGTATTCCGTCTTCAACCTCATTTGACAGACGGGGCATAAATTGCCCTCAATCCGGACACCCAGCGTTCGTTCCACGTCCGGCCGGAGCTCATGTGGAACCAGATGAAGCGGATCCTCATGCATTGGGCACCCGGCGATGGCGTACACCGCCCCTTGATCGGTCCGAGAAAATTTCTCGAGCCCGCGCTTCAGCAATGTGACCAGCGTTGATTTGCCTCCGCTCACCGGTCCCATCAACAGCAGGATCCGCTTGCGAACGTCGAGCCGGCGGGCGGCGGAGTGAAAATACTCCTCGACCAGTTTTTCGACGGCCCGATCGAGCCCGAAGATTTCCTGTTCAAAAAATTTATACCTTTTCCTTCCGTCATCCTCTTCTATGCCATAGGACTTAATCATTTCATAAACCCGGGCATGGGCGGTCATCGCCGGCGAAGGGTCTTTGGCCAACAGTTCGACATATTCTTTAAATGTTCCGCTCCACGACAAGGAGTCGCTTTCCGCCCGGTAAGCCGCTAAACGCTCAAAAATGTCCATGTTAGGTACCTCCTGTACTCCCGCTTTGGGGGTTCTCCCGCGTCCCCGATCTTTAGAACTTGCCTGACCAGTATATGGAGCTTCCACGATAAAAAGTGTATTACATTCCTATGCGCCGGGACGGGAGAAGTTGACCTTTTTTCCGATGAAAATATTCGGATGGAAAAAGTAGGAATTCAGCTTTGTGATATAATTTGGATCATGATCATGGGAATGAAAAGGGGATCGTCATGGCAGTACAGCATGAGACGGAATTGTACGCTCCGCTGAAGGCTTTTTTTGAGGAGCGGGGGTATGTGATCAAAAGCGAGGTGCGGCATTGCGACCTGGTCGGCGTTCGGCCCGGCAGCGACGAGCCGCTGATCGTGGAAATGAAAAAGACGTTTAATCTTCCCCTGCTGCTGCAGGGTTTGGAGCGCCAGCGACTCAGTGCCGAGGTATATCTGGCCGTGGAGCGCAATCGCGCCAAAAAAGGGGCGCACAACCAACGATGGAGCGAAATAACGCTGCTCTGCCGCCGGCTGGGACTGGGACTCATCGCGGTAACACGGTATAAAACGAAACCCGCGTTCGTGGAGATCCTGTGCGCGCCGGGGAACGAGGCCTTGTACACGCCGGGGCCAAAGGTGGTCAAACGCCGGGCGGAGAAGCTGCTGCATGAGTTCCACGAACGCAGCGGCGATTACAACGTTGGCGGCAGCACCGGCACCAAGCTGGTGACGGCCTACCGCGAACGGGCGCTGCGCATCGCGCTCGCCATCGAGGAGGGTGGGGGCGAGATGTCGCCGAAGGACGCGCGCGATCGCAGCGGCGTCGGCACGGCCGCCGCGATTCTGCAGCGCGACTACTACGGCTGGTTCCGCCGCGTCGTCCGCGGGCGTTACGCGCTGACGCCAGCCGGCGCGGAGGGGCTGCGCCAGTACGCCCACGTCGTCGACGGGTGGCGGCGGGTGGCAGCGGCCGCGGAGCGGGATGGGGAGCGCCTTTAGGAACTGGCGAGATGAGGGCGATGCGCAGGTCTATCCTAGACCCATGAAATTGATCCTTGGCCCGCTCAACTCTAATCTTTATCCCGTTGATCTTTAGGGTCCGGGATTTGATTCAGACCTCTCATGAATAGCAGATACACATAGATGGCCAGACCCAGGCCTGCCATAAACAGAACGAATTTCCCTAGTGCCCATAACGTCGCCATCGTTCTACCTCCCTTATTGCGATTCGGGCAGCCTTCATTCGTCCGCGGAGCGCGCCGTGAACTCGGCGAGGGCGGCGGTGAGGCGCGCCAGCCCCTCGTGCAGCCGCGCCGGTTCGTGCGCGGCGACCGTGAGCCGGATGAAGCGATCATCCGGCTCTTTGGCGTAGCACAGCGTCCCCGGCAGGAACGCGGTGCCTTCCAGCAGCGAAGCGCGCAGCAACGCTTCGCTGGAGACCCCGGCGGGCAGGCGCAGCCAGAGGAACAGCCCGCCGCCGGGGTCTTCCACGCAGGCGCCGTGCCAAGCGGGCGCCTGCAGCAGCTCCAGCGCGAGCGCGCGCCGCGCGGCATACGCCGCCGCAGCCTCGGCGGCGGCGGCGCGCCGGCGTCCCGGCGGCTGGGCGAGCCAGGCGTGGAGCCGCCCGGCTCGCTCGGCCACGGCCGCCCCCGCGGCGCTGGAGCTGCCCGGCGATGGAACGCGGCGCAGCCGTTCCATCGTTTTCGCTTCACCGCGCAGCCAGGCCAGCGGCAGCTGCGGCGTCAGCGTCCGCTCCAGGGAGCCGAGGCTGACGGTCTCGGCTCCCCATAGGCCCGCTTGCTGGCGCAGCACATCCAGCGGCGTCCTATCCCCCTGCGCCCTGCGCTTTGAACCCGCTGCGCCCTCTGCACCCGCTGCCTTGATGAGATCCACGCTGTTCTCTTGGACATGGACCTCGCCTATTGCCGTATGCTCCTTCTGGCTCTCTCCCTCAGCCTCCCGTTTCACCTCGTCCGCCGCTTGCTGCGCTCTTTGAACCTCAATCCCGCTTCTCCTAGTTGTATTGTCCTTGACTTTACCCTCGGGTCCACTCTCTATTAAATCCTCCAATTCATTTCCAAATCCTGCCTCTCCCTCTTCTGCGAAAAGCACCAAGCTCGCTGTATCATCTATGACGATCGGCAGGCCCAGCCGCTCGCTGACCTCCAGCAGCGCCAGCTTGCGCTGCCGGCTCCACACCCGGCCGGACGGGTTCGAGTAATGCGGCGTCACATACGCCATAGCCGGCCGCCCGCCGGCCACCTCGCATTTCCGCCGCAAATCGTCCGGCAGCATGCCGTCCCGGTCACAATCCACCGGGACCGCCCGGATGCCGCGGCGACGCATCAACTCCAGCGCCTCCGGCGCAGCCGGCGTCTCGACGAGCACCGTGCCGCCGCCGGGAACCAGCCCTCGCAGCAGCATGTCAAGCGCCCCGTCGGCGCTTTCGGCCAATATCCATTGCTGCGGGTCCGTGCTTATTCGGACTTCGGCTTCTTCGTAGGCCGAAGCCAACCAATCCAGCAGCGCGCGAACCCCGCTGCGCTCCGCCGGCTCCCCCTCTTGCCCTTCGCCGTCCACGCCGTATTCCCGATCCAGGCGTACCCCGACTCCATACCCTTGCGGTCCCGCCAACGAGATCAAGTTACCTTCCCGCTGCCGATCTTCGATTTCCCGGGCGAAAGCCGGCGGCAGTCGGCGCTTTAACATTTCCAAACCCGTATCCACAAGAACACCCCGCTTCCCATCACTGTATATACGATTGTACCTCAGGACAAATTTTCCAGACAATGGGGGCAAACCGCCCGTCGTGCTTGATTTTGACGAATCATTGGCAAATCTATCATTTTTGCGTACCTAGTGTCGGCATGATAGAATGAGAACTGCATCATACGACTTTTATTAATTCTCTTGAGGTGATTTACCATGTCTTACTCTACGGAACCTGCAACCGTCACGGAAACGAGTCGCAGCAGGAAGACACGACGGCCTTCCGTAGCTATGATTTTGTTGATTTGGGTCCTACTGATTGGCGCCGGCGTCACTGCGGCTTACATGTATAGCAATCATTTGAAGCAATCGATGATCGATCAACTGGACACCAAATGGCAAAGCGAAGCGGAGCAAATGAAGGCGGATTATACCGCACAGCTAACAGCTTTGTCCGGCGAGGTCAAGGATTTGCAAAGCAAGGTGGAAACGTTCAACGAATTGCTCGAATTCACGAAGGATAACAACAGCGAAAAAACGGATAACAGCAACAAATTGTATTCGCAATTGAGCGAGGTTAAGCAGCAGCTCGCCGCGCTTCAGAAGAAAATGGACCTGCTCAAATGATTACGCCGGTCAAACAAATCAACCGTTTTTTTCTGCTGACTACCGGCCCGTTGATCGGAATGCTGATTGCACTTTTTATTAGCGGAGCCGCCATCGAATGGAACCGAGCCCCCCACTCTATCACGCATGATGCTGATGTATTTCAGACCACCGCTTCGATATCGGAAGGGTTATCCAAAGCGGAGAAAGATGCCAAAACGACGATCTCCTCTATCCGCCAAACGGCCGAGCTTTATCAGAAGACAACCCAAACGATGAGCACGATCGTCAAAACGGCAAAGACGACAGCAACTAAGCCGGAATCCATTTACAATCGGCGAATCACGTCCAAGTTAGGTTCCCCCTTCGAGACGATTCAAAGCGACCGGATTCGCATTGAATTGTACAAGATCAACCCCGGCACCTACCGAGGGTATGCGATGAAGATTCGACTCAAGTCGCCGGACGCCATGAAAATGACGCTGGGGAAGGACCATGTTGGGGGAGCGGAGACGACGAAACAAGCCGTACAGCGTCATGGTGCGGTCGCAGGTATTAATGCCGGTGGATTTGCGGATTCCCGCGGAGAACGGTACCCTTTGAGCACCACGATCCTGAACGGTCAATATGTGAATGGCTTCGAGCCAACGTATAAAGATTTGTTTTTCGTCGGATTAAATCGGTCGGGGCAGCTGGTCGGGGGCAAGTTTCAGAACAAAGCGAGCCTCGACAAGCTACAGCCCAAGTTCGGCGCCTCCTTCGTACCGATCCTGCTGCAAAACGGCGTCAAACTCCAGATCCCGCCAAAATGGAAAACATCGCCATTACGCGCACCACGTACGGTGATTGGGAATTACAAGGATGATCAGCTGCTTGTGCTGGTCGTTGACGGCGACAACGAAAAGGGCCGTTCCGGCGCTACGCTGGAAGA
The DNA here is from genome assembly GCF_023195895.1 of Paenibacillus mellifer. GTDB lineage: Bacteria > Bacillota > Bacilli > Paenibacillales > Paenibacillaceae > Fontibacillus > Fontibacillus mellifer. The sequence goes on along the minus strand of NZ_JALPRK010000001.1, from coordinate 564,282 downwards.
ATTGCAAAACAAGCTGTGGAAGATGGGCGTGCAAGATGCTTACAACCTGGACGGCGGAGGTTCCTCCTCGCTGATCGTGAACGGCCGAGTCGTCAATAAACCGTCCGACGGCGCGCTTCGCCCGGTACCCACACATTTCTTGTTTTTCAAATAAGCGGTTCGCCTCTACCCATTCCCAACTTGTCTATGAAATATTTCACATTATGGATTTATTTTTAGGCTATCGCCGGGTATAATAGGGAAAGGAGTACAACGTGGAGGTGTTCGGCTTGTCATTCTCTTTAACGTTCTGGATTATTGCCATCGTTTTGGCTATGTTTTTGTGTGGGATTTTGACGGCATCCTATAACGAAGATAAAACCAAAGGCCTTTAAAAGGTTAGTCAAAAAGGCGGCTTCCCATCACGAAGCATTACAATGAAGAAGGCCCGGCTTCGAATCTTAGGATTCAGCCGGGCCTTCCGTTGCTCTCATAGCCCCTGGCTCCGCTACTCCTCCTGAGCTTCTTCCAACCTTCTCGGTGCTCGGCGGCTTCCCCCACCCTTCTCCTTCTCGCTAACGGACACCAGAGGCGCTATTTCTCGCATTCCGGGATCCTCCGAACTTTAACGGACACAGGAGACCTTATTTCTCACAAAAAGGGCTCAAACACCGCTCGAGGGTGCCGATAACGTCTCTGGAGTCCGTTACAGTGGGAAATAACCGGGAAATCGGCAAATAAGGTCGCTACGGTCCGTTTGAAGTCTTCCTGTAGGCTTGACAGCACATTCGTGGGCTATTTGGTTCCATAGCAGTCCGTTTCTAGCCCGAAGCGGTTCGTTAGGTTCTTCCCTACTTCTACCAAGATATTACCAAGTTTCTATCACTGCTCGTGCTTTAACGTAGGACCTCAATCGGCACCCGAAATCGACTCAAAACGACAAAATAAATAAGCTTCCCTCGCGGGAAGCTTATTTAGGGTTGTGCTCTGGTGCTGCTAAAACGTATCAAACGTCCTATTGGATCTAGGACAGTTGGCTCATTTCGACCAGGCATTGATTGCAAATGGAACGCTCTTTGAAATCGCTCACGCCTTCCATCGATCCGCAGAATACACATTTCGGGCGGTAACGCTCCAAAATGATGTGATCCCCCTGCACCAAAATCTCGACGGGGTCTCCCTCGTTCATTTGATATCTCTTGCGAAGCGACTTGGGTAACACGATTCTCCCGAGTTGATCCACTTTACGGACCACACCAGCAGGTTTCATAAATTTGTACACCTCTCCTGAAAAAAATAGTTATGTAAAAATAGAACCAAATACCTAATCTATTATATTTCGCTATTTTTTTCAGGATTCCTGCTACATTTCCACGTTTTTAATTATTTTCGCAGGATTGCCCCCAACGACGGCTCCATTGGGCACGTCTTTCGTCACGACTGCGCCGGCCGCAATCACCGCGTTATCGCCGATGGTTACCCCGGGAACGATCACCGCCCGACCGCCGATCCATACGTTGTTGCCGATGTTCACCGGTTTGCCATATTCTGCCCCAGAGTTTCGCGCAGCCGGATCCAACGGATGAGTTGCGGTATAAATGTGTACCCCCGGCGCCATAAAGCAATATTCCCCAATCCGCACCTCGCAGACATCCAGGATCACGCAACGAAGTTGGCGTAAAAATGATTGCCGACGTAAATATTCGACCCGTAATCGCAGCGGAAGGTCGGTTCAATGTAGATATCATCGCCGCAGCTGCCAAGCAACTCGTGAAGCAGGGCGGATCTTTGCTCTCGTTCATCCTCCAGAGTCGCATTATATTCCCGTGTCAGCCTGCGGGCCCGAAGCCGAGCGGCCACCAGCTCCGCGTCACCGGCGTTGTACCATTCCCCGGCGAGCATCTTTTCTTTCTCCGTTGTTCCCGAATTCATGAGGTCATCTCTCTTTCTGCCCTTTCAAACTTACTCCATTCCCGGAAAATCAAGCTGACGCAGCGCCTCGTACACAATAATAGCCGCAGAGTTCGACAGATTCAACGAACGAACCTTGTCGGTCATCGGCATGCGCATCACCGTATCGGGATGGGCGGCCAAAATTTCTGGCGGCAGGCCTTTCGTCTCCTTGCCGAAGACGAAGAAATCGCCGTCCTGGAACGTCAAATCCGTGTACCGTTTCTTGGCTTTGGTGGTGGCAAAGAAGAAGCGGCTGCCCGCGTACTTCTCCTCTACTTCCTGAAAAGAATCGTGATATTCGAGATTCACCGCATACCAATAATCCAAACCGGCCCGCTTCAGCGTCGCATCGTCTGTCCGAAATCCAAGCGGACGCACCAGATGCAGATGGATGCCCGTTGCTGCGCAGGTTCTGGCGATATTTCCCGTATTGGCCGGAATTTCCGGCTCCACCAGCACAATATGTAAGGCCATGATGATCGAACTCCTCGTCCTAATAAATAAAATCGGCCCGTCTGAGACCGTACTTGATCCATTATATCAAATTTTGCCCGCAAAAAACCTCCAACCCCTACCTGGAAACAGGCGGGGTTGGAGGTTGCGGCATAACGGGGCATTCTGAAGGAAGCCCCGCAATAAACATTATCCGTGGTTTTTTTGGAATTGGCCCATGAAATCGACGAGAGCCTGAATGCTGGACTTCGGAACCGCGTTATAAATCGAAGCGCGCAAGCCGCCGACGCTGCGATGGCCTTTGAGGCCGACGAAACCTTCTTTTTCCGATTCCTTCACGAACAGCTTCTCCAGCTCCTCGCTCGCAAGACGGAAAGTGACGTTCATCGTCGAGCGGCTTTCCGGATGGACGCACCCGCGGTAGAATCCGCCGCTGGCATCGATCGCTTGATACAGCAAGTTCGCTTTATCCTGGTTCTTCTTCTCGATGCCCTCAAGCGCCCCTTGCTCCTCGATCCATTTCAGCACTTCGTTCACCATATAAATCGAGAAAGATGGCGGAGTATTGTACAGCGAGTTGTTCTCGGCGTGCGTATCGTAGCGGAACATCGTCGGAAGATGCTTCGGCGACTCGCGCAACAGCTCCTCCCGGGCGATGACCACGGTCACGCCGGACGGTCCCAGGTTCTTCTGAGCTCCGGCATAAACCATACCGAACTGGGTCAAGTCGAACGGACGGCACAAAATATCGCTGGACATGTCGGCGATCAACGGAACGCTGCCGGTATCCGGAAACTCGCGGAATTGCGTGCCTTCGATCGTTTCATTCGAAGTGAGATGCAGATACGCGGCGTTTTCCGGCAGGCGCAGATTGCTGACGTCCGGAAGCGACATGTACTTGTCTTCCTCCGAAGAGGCCGCAACGAACGTTTCGCCGATGAGCTTGGCTTCTTTTAACGCTTTCGTAGCCCAACTGCCCGATTTTACGTAACCCGCCGTCTTGCCTTCCGTAAGCAGGTTCATCGGCAGCATGGCGAATTGGGTGGAGGCTCCGCCTTGCAGGAACAGCACCTGGTAACCGGACGGATTGCCGAACAGATTCAGCAGCCGGCTGGCCGCTTCGTTGTGGACCGCTTCATAAACGGCGCCCCGGTGAGACATCTCCATAATCGACATGCCTGTCCCGTGAAAATCAACAAACTCCGCCTGCGCCCGTTCCAGGACCTCCAGCGGCAGTGCGGCTGGGCCCGCGTTAAAGTTATAAGCTCTGTTACTCATTTCTCCCCATCCCTTCCCTTTACAATCCATGTCTGGTTTCGAATATAATTAACGATTATCATAGCAACTATTCGATCTCCCAGCAAGCCGTTATTTCGCAAAAATTCACTATTTTGCAGAATTGACACATTAACGCTTCATCAAGGGAAAGGGATGATAGGTTTATTCAGCTTTAGATTTGCTAAATCCGTAGGTCCGCGTCCAACTCTGCCGTTCTCCCGGCGCTACATGGACCGCAACGAACATTTCCGGGGAAATGACATGCCCGTGTCCCCAAACGGCGGCCGAGCTTAACGGAAGTTTGCTTAGCTCACGAACGGTCAGGCCGCTGGGACGATGCCGCAGCTCCCACAGCCACGGGGTTTCACGCCCGTCGAAGGTATCCATCCGGAAATAGAAATCCTTCTCCGGACGGCGCTCCCAAGTCACGTGATCTCCCTCGAACACTAAGCCCTCCAGCGTATCTGGCTCGTCGCTCCAAATCTTCGGAGCAAACGGCAACTTCAGTACGTAATCCGGTCCAACCGCATATCCATCGATGCCGAGAAAATTATGGCTGTATTCATCGGTCGAAATGACCCGGCTTCCGGTGTTTTCCACCGTGTAGGTGACCGACAACTGGTTACCGGAGATTTCAATGTTCTTGAACATACGCACAGCATATCCCCGACAATCCGCCGGCTGGGTCGTAAAACAGATCTGCTGGGCACTCTTTTGCTCCACCTGTGTCTCAAACCTCGCGCAGGCGTATTCTCGATAAAACCGGTATTCCGCTTCATCGGGCCGGGTTAATAACCCAACGCCCAGTTTGGGAAAACGCTCGCCAACCCGGGTTTCCTCATACCCGATCGCTTCTTTGATGCCAAATTCGCTGCATAACCCGATCCCGCCCGTGCCAGACCCCGGCATCAAGCTCTCCGGCACGCAGAATTGGTGCCGTCCGTTCAGCTCGACGCTGGTAATAAATCCGGCCCCGTCGAACCGGGTCCCGCGGTAAACTTCGCCGAGTTCGGCAATTTTCACACCTAGCTGTTCATTCTGAAGTTGATATGCCATTCGATCATTACCTCTCTTGCGGTCAATCGGCTAAAATCACGATCAGATCATGGACGCGATCCGAAGGCAAAGCTTCCAGTACCGAACGAGGAATCCGGCAGCCGCTTTCTGTGTTGTCGCAAGCCAACGTTTTGCCGTTCAGCGTCACTTCGGAGATCCGGTAACTCCCGAAATCGGCTAGTTTCGGATTCCGGTAAACGATATGCAGCTTCCGTCCAGCAAACAACGTCTCGACCGAGGCCTCCCCTTTTTCATCAAACTGGGCTTTTACCAGCTTTGGCTCCAGTAGAAGATCCCCATAGCATCCCTTGACTCCGAATACTTCGGTTAACTCGGTCAACAGCAGCCAGCTCGCCGATCCCGTCAGGTACGTATACATGCCGCGTCCGCGCTCATTAATGTACTCCGGAATTCCGGGATACATCCGGCTTGTTTCGAAGTCAGAGGACAAGCGATAAATGGAGTCCAGCACTTCATAACCCTCACGCACGAAACCTCGTTTATAAAGGGCGTTTGCGTACATCACCGTCATATGGCTGAACATGGCCCCATTCTCTTTATGCCCAAAGGCAAAACCAAATGCCCGGCCCAAGTTCTGCTGGATTCCGCCAAATCGGGAATTCAGACGGTAACCGATCCGCTCGTCCTTCAAGTATCGATCCACGGCTTTGGAGATTTCTCCGACCTGCTCATCCGTAGCTACGCCGCCCATAATGGTAAAAACTTGACCGGTCAGCGTCATGCGAACGCCGTTCGGATGGTCGCCTTCTACACGTTCGGCATCATTATCGTAATATCCGTTAAACCAGGAGAACCCTTCCTGATTTTGTATCCATTCGTTCCGGCGGAGATGTTGAATAATCCACTCCGCTTTCCGTTTCAAATCATCCGCAACCTTGCGAACGTCTATCTGCACCTTCTTGCCGCTCACGGCAGGTACGATCGAGTCATAATAACGTTCAAGCAGCTCATGTTTAGCCGAAATGCTGTCATAAGAGATCGGACTTTGAATCGTATCGAGCAGGGCGACCATTTCTTCGGCAATTTCAAGCGTGTCGCGGCCCGTCTTGTTCTGCACCTGCAACAGTAGCTCGGATAACTCCAGAAGGTTGTTCGCGTAAAAAGCGGTAAACGCCACGCTTTCGCCGCGAGCTGCCGCCAGGTCCAGACCGTCGTTCCAATCCGCGCCTTCCAGCTTAATATTGCCATGTTCGCCGACGTTGAAGAACGGAACGATATTTTGCAATAAGATGTGCTCCAGGATCGTTCCTTCATAAACCTTGCCGTCAGCCGCAATCAGCTTGTTCCCTTGTTCCGGCGTCCACGATAGATCGCGTTCCCGGCAGCGTTTCACGAATACGTCCCGGAAGTAAACCTGCGGCTGGAACAGGAAATCCAAATCCCCGCTTTGATTGATGTAAAGCAGCGTCGTCATCAGCGGCCAAGCCCCATGATCCATCCAAACCCGCGGAATGTTATTCCGGTCTGCGACAAATTCGCCCGGCTTGGAACCGATGATCGTCGCATTGCTTCCGTCCATACGGACCCCGGCGTAGTTATTGAGCAATAAATACCGGACTTCCGCCGGTTCCATCACCATCAAAGCCAAGCAATCCTGCCACAAATCGCGCCAGCCCCGGCCGCCGCGTCCGTAGTCATGATACGGCAGGAACGAGTTCCCGTACAATCTCCGCAGGATCGGCTGCAGCGTAACCCATTTCATCCACAGATCCTGTTCCGAATCCCCGGTTTGGAACTTGATCGTGTCCAGCTTCTCGTGCCAATATCTTTGATTATCTTCAAGCAGCGTATCGAACCGCTCCTCGGACAAGTACGTTGCAGCATAGTGTTGTCCGTCAATCCGGTCATCGGAGATCACCATTGCAACTACATACGAGGCGGTCTCACCCGGTTTCAACGTCACTTCGGCAAAACGCAAGGCGCCAACCGCTTCATAACCCTCCAGCGCCGCGCCGGCTTTCTCGGTAGGTGCGAGGTTGGAGATGATCGTCTGCGGCCAATCCAGAGCTCCGCCTTCTCCGATAAAGTCTTCGACGATGGGGAAGAAACCGACGGGCGCACTACCGTCCGCCCCGGCGCCAAGCACGCTGTAAGTCACCTTGTTGACGCGGTGCCCACGTTCGTCGAAGGAAAGCGCAGGTTGTACCTCAATGCCATGCTGCAAGGTAAATATCCGGTGCAGCAGCGATGTGACATGACGATGATCTCTCAGATCGTCGGCCGACCGACCGTACAGCGGGATCGCCGCCGTCGGGGTAAGCGTCAGGAGAGCGCTTCCCGTATTCGTCAAGCTGACCTTCATCAGCTCGATTTTGTCGTCCGTTACGGGAACGAAACTGACCGTTTGGGCTTTCAGGCCAATTTCGTTATGCTCGCGCGTAATCTTATGCCACAGGAAACCCGCCTCAAGCGCCGACTTTTCCTCGGATTCTGTAAACCATTCCGCATGTTGCTTGGCCGAATTGCCGCTGACCGACCAAGCGCCTTGCCCTTGGATATAAACCCAGAAGTTTCGGGCGGCTTTGGAATTATGCAGACTCTCGACCGACACGGGCTCCAGCAGGAAGGTGTTGTGGCTGGAGGTCAGTTCGCCATGCAAATTCGGGGTAACGGCCGACATCATTCCTGCCTCGTTCACCAAAGGAAAATATAGATAACTGTTTCTTTCAGGTTGCTCCAGTCTGAACTCTCCGTGCTCGCCAAGGAACGTCCATCCGTTTTGTCTCATTTCGCCTCTCCCTTTCATTGATAGTTCGCGTTTACGATTTCACAGCCCCGGCCAGTGCACCGTCCACCAAATATTTTTGAATGAAGGTATAGAGCAAAATGAGCGGCGCCGCTACGATCGTGATTCCACAGGCCAACAGCGGCCAGTTGTTTCCGTATTGGCCTTTGAACTCCTTCAAACCGAAGGTAATCGGGTAATTGGCTTTGCTCGGCAAATACATGATTGGACCCACGAAATCGTTCCAGATCCCGATGGCCGTCAAAATAACCCCCGTTGCGATAACCGGCTTCATCAGCGGCAGAATCATTTGGAACAAGTAGCGGAAATAACCTGCTCCGTCCATCCCAGCGGCCTCATCCAACTCGCGGCTGATCGATTTGATATAGCCGACGAACATCATGAATACAACCCCGGTGCCGCTTGTCTTTAGGATAATATAACCCAGCTTCGTATCATAGCCAAAAAAATCCAGGCTATCCTTAAAGCTCAGCATTAATTTATATTGCGCAACCATCGGGTTAGGCAGAAATTGCGACAAGAGGAAGAACATATAGATGAACCCGGCCCATTTGACGTAGCCGCGGGCTACCGGGAACGCGCCCAGGAGAGAGACGATGATCGTGAGAACGGTCGCAATCCCCGTATAAATTACGCTGTTCAAGAAGTAATTCGCAAAGTTCCCTTCTGTCCAAGCGCTCGCATAGTTCTGCCATTGAACCTCTTTGACCAACCCGATCGGATTCATCAAATACTCGGGATACGACTTCAACGATACGTTTAATACCAGAATTAACGGAACGACGTAAAGAACCAACAGTACGGCAATGATCGAGTAGGACAGAATAGTGAATGATTTGGAGTTTTTCATTAATATTCCACCTCTCTCTTCCGCGTTTGTCTAACGGCAAAGACGACGAAAACAAGAATGAGCAGGAACTGGACGACGGACAATGCCGACGGCAAACCCATCTCCAAGCTGCCTCGGAACGTTTCCTTGTATACGTCATAAGCCATCGTTCTTGTGTTGAAACGTCCGTCCGTGGTCGCCAAAATAATATCGAACGTGGACATCGCCCCGATGATCGAAAGCAGCATATTCACCGTAAAGGACGGTGCGATCAACGGGAAGGTGATATGCTTAAACGATTGCCACTTGTTCGTTCCATCGATGTAACCGGCTTCGTATAGATCTTTCGGAACGGATTGCAGACCGGCCAGGAAGATCAGCATCGAGTAACCCATGTACATCCAGATCTGAACGAAAATAATATATCCGAACGCATGGGTGAAGCTTGCGAAGAACATATCCTTATAACCAAACAGCCAGTCATACAGCAAGTTGACCGGACCGCTCATCGGGTCGAACATCATGCCCCAAATCAGCGCGACGACGGCAACCCCAAGTACGACCGGGAGGAAAAACACGGCGCGGTAAAAATAATCGCCTTTCAGTCGCTGGTTGATCAGAACGGCAACAAACAAAGCCACCCCGTTTTGGACCACGGTGACCACCAACATGAAGATTAATGTATTAATAATGGAGCGCCAGCGTTCTCCAGAGTTTCCGGCGAAAAATAAGTCATGGTAGTTATCCAAACCAATAAAATTCATGGGACTGCCAGGGATATTCTTCACGTCCGTGAAAGAATACACAACCGTCAGCATCGAAGGACCAAAATAAAAAATGACGTACAATGCGAAAGGAATCAATAACAGCAAATACGGGATGTACCTAGCGAAACCTTTTCCAAATGGATACAACTCTCTCACCTCACAGGTCCAAATCATAAATGATCGGGGCCTGATGTCCAGACCCCGAAGCAGTATGGTATTTCCAATTATTTAGCCTAATCGGCTTGTCTCTCTTTTCTAATCGGGTGCTTACTTAGGTTCTGCAGCTTCCCATTCTTTTTGCTGTACGTCAGCCAGCTCTTTGGCCGTTTTGAATTCGCCGCCAGGAGCCAGATATTCCGTATGCACGCCTTCCGCAGCCAGATGTTCGCCTACGTTCTCACGGTTGATCATCATGATTTCATAGGCCAGTTCAAAGTCGCCGAGGTATGGAGTAAGCTCATTATCGATGAATTCGCTCTCCGTCGAGATGTTGTCTTGAGTCGGGATAAATCCGGCCGCTTTGACGAATTTCGTATAGTTCTCAGGTTGGGAGAAGAACTCCAGCCATTTCAAACCGCCTTCTTTGTTCGGTCCTTTATCGGCTACATACCAAGTAACGTCGTATTTCCCTACGAAAGAAGCATTTTTCGTCTTGTCTTCCGTAGCTGGAAGCGGGAAATAACCGAATTTCAGGTCAGGGTTAGCCGTTGCGATGGTCGGAGCATCCCAGGAACCGTCAGCCAGCATCGCTGTTTTTCCAGCGGCGAAGATGGACGGTACGGAAGCGTAGTCGATACCCATGAAGCCGTCGATCATATAGTTGTCTTGAATCGTCTTCATTTTATCGAGGACTTCTACGGCTTCAGCGTCATTGTAAGCCGTTTCGCCTTTCCATACGCCTTCGATCCATTTTTGTTGGTTGCCGCCGCCCAGAATCTTCGCTTGCAGCGCGAACACAGGCAGTTTCAAAGGCCATACGTCTTTACCGGCTACGGCGATCGGAGTGATTCCTTTGGCTTTCAAATCGTCGCAAAGCTTAAGGAACTCGGTCCAAGTGGTAGGAACGGAAAGTCCGTTGTCTTCGAAAATCTGCTTGTTGTAGAACAAGCCGGACATCGCAACTTTACCTGTTGGAACCGCATAGACTTTGCCGTTAAACGTTCCGGCTTTTTCGATGTCATTTGCGTTCCAGTTTTTAATGAAAGCTTGATCGGACAAATCAGCGATCAGACCGGATTCGATCCATTGTTGCCAGTCAGGCGTTTTAGCCCCTGGTGTCCATTCCTGCGGAGAAAGTCTCATCCCCGACAAGTCGGCCATAACGTCGACGTCGTTAGCGGTGATTCTTGCTCTTTGCGCTTGTTTGTACTCATCATCCGGTCCGGTCGTTGTATATTCGACTTTGTATTCCGGATACTTTTCTTCGAAGGCTTTGTTGATTTCTTCCATTGCCTTGTTGATGTTCTCTTGTTTCCAGTGGAGAATTTTCACGACTTTCTTATCCCCGGTGCTGCCCCCTGCTGCATTGCCTTGATCGTTGGAAGCTGCGTTTCCGCCGTTGTTGTTGCCTCCTCCGCAAGCTGCCAGGCTAAGTGTAAGTGCACTCGCCACTACCAATGCAGTAATTTTCTTAACCATGCTGTTACCCCCAATGACAAAATAATGGTTGAAATCCAATCGGCCTTGTCCGACATGTTTTATTCCGGGAGATCATTTCCTAAAATCACGAAAATAAGTAACCCTATTCTATAAATATCGATTCAAGCACCGAAAGCGGTTTCGCAAGTCACATTATTGCATCAATCTTTTTGTTTGTAAAGTGATTTTTTCTCTAAATTCAATTCACACAGCAATAAACCTTGATTGCAACAGGATTTTCTGAAGATAATCACGTTTGCAAGCTGTCGAAATCTGGTTGTAGGTCCCCCATATTGACTAAAGTTTAGGCTTTTATTACACTATTTACGAAAATAGTTTCGTAATAAGTGAATTTGAATAGTTCGGATGCTATAATATTTCCGAGTGCTGTTTATTACAGAAGGGGGGCGACTTTCCCTTGGCCGTCAACATAAAAACGATTGCGGAAATGGCTGGTGTCTCCATCTCAACCGTTTCCAAAATAATTAATAACTATAGCGATATTTCGGAAGAAACCAGATCGAAAGTTCTCGAAATCATGAAGCAAACAGGTTACGTTCCCTCAAATTCAGCGAAAACGCTCGCCACCAAGAAATCCAATCTCATTGGCGTCATCTTTGCCGGAAAGCTCAATATCGATTTTAACCATCCTTTTTTCGTGGAAGTGTTGAATGCCTTCAAGAAGCAAATGGGCATGTTCGGATACGATCTCCTCTTCTTCTCGAACGAAAAGTTTCACGCGGTCGACGGCGACTATTTGGCGCGTTGCCAGCATTATCATGTCGACGGGTGCATTATCGTCACGGGGCAGCAAGTTGAGCCCTCGATAAGCGAGCTGGATCATAGCGAAATCCCATGTATCGGCGTTGATATCGAGCTCAAAGGGAAGAGCTCCGGGTATATCATGTCCGACAACTATAAGATGTCGTTTAAGGTGGTAGAACACTTCTACCTACTGGGTTATCGGGAATTAGGGTATATCGGCAGCACCTTGGAATCCGACATTTCGAACATGCGTGAAAACGGATATAAAGCTGCGATCGAAAATTTCGGTTTATTCGTGAATGACGAGTGGTTTGTAAACGGGGAGAACTTCTTTGAAGCCAGCGGTTACGAAGCCATGAACCGTATGATCAAGGCAGGCAACCTGCCCAGAGCCATCTTCGCCGCATCCGATCAACTCGCCATCGGAGCGATGCGCGCTTTGAAAGAGCATGATTTACGAATTCCGCAGGATATTGCGATCATCGGCTGCGATGATATTGAAGCCTGCAATTACACCACTCCGGCGCTGAGTACGATCCGTCAGAACAAGGAAAAAATCGGCAGGCTGGCCGCTTCCCTGCTTTACGACTTGATCCACAACACCTCGGTCACAAGCAGCGTCGTCGTCGAACCCGAACTGGTGGTTCGACAGTCCTGCGGGGCCGCGCAATCGGATCGCTACTAAGTTTAGGCCTGCACTTATATACGCAAACAAAGAACGTCCCCGAGGATTTAAACCAACTCTCGGGGACGTTTCTTTGTTTCTATTCGGATGATAATAGCTAATTCTTCTTACAGATCGTAATAGAGGCCAAATTCGTAAGGATGTACACGCACGGCAACGGCTCTTGCTTCGGCGCGCTTCAACTCCACGAAATTGTCGATGAACGCTTTCGTGAATACGCCGCCTTGGGTCAGGAATTCATGGTCGCTTTCCAAAGCGTTCAGCGCTTCGTCCAGGGAACCCGGAACGCTGCGGATCGTCGCTTTCTCTTCGTCGGACAATTCATAGATGTTCTTATCGAACGGTCCGTAACCCAGTTTCACCGGATCGATTTTGTTCTTGATGCCGTCAAGGCCGGCCATCAGCATGGCGGAGAAGGCCAGGTACGGGTTAGCCGTGGAGTCCGGCGTACGGAACTCGATGCGGCAGCCCTTCGGCGTTACGGCAGCAACCGGAATCCGGACGGCTGCCGAGCGGTTCCCTTTCGAGTAAACCAGGTTTACCGGAGCCTCGAAGCCAGGAACCAAGCGTTTAAACGAGTTGGTGCTTGGGTTGGTGAAGGCGATAAGCGCCGGCGCATGGTACAGAATGCCGCCGATGTAGTTCAGGGCGATTTCGCTCAGGTTCGCATAGGCGCCTTTTTCGTAGAACAACGGAGTATCGCCTTTAAAGATCGATTGGTGCACGTGCATCCCGCTGCCGTTGTCGCCAAACAGCGGTTTCGGCATGAACGTTGCCGTTTTGCCGAACTGAGCGGCGGTGTTGTGCACGATATATTTGTAGACCATCAGGTTATCGGCCGTTTTCAGCAACGTGTCGAAACGGAAATTAATCTCCGCTTGACCTGCTGTCGCTACCTCGTGGTGGTGACGTTCCACGCGAAGGCCGGCTTCTTCAAGCAAACGGCACATTTCGCTGCGAATGTCCTGCTGCTTGTCAGTTGGGGCTACCGGTACATAACCGCCTTTGACCGGCACTTTGTAACCCAAGTTGCCGCCTTCTTCCGAACGGCCCGTATTCCAAACTGCTTCTTCGGAATCTACCGAGTAGAACGTTTTGTTCATTCCGCTCTCAAAGCGAACGTCGTCGAAAATAAAGAATTCGGATTCCGGTGCGAAAAATGCCGCTGTACCCACACCGCTTTGCTTCAGGTATTCTTCCGCACGAACCGCGATGCTGCGCGGATCGCGCTCGTAACGTTCGCCGTCCGGCGTATAGATATCGCAAAACACGTTCAACGTCGGATGCGCGGTAAACGGATCGACGAATACGGAACCATGGTCCGGCATCATGACCATGTCGGATTCTTCAATGCCACGGAACCCGGGAATCGAAGATCCGTCGAAAGCAACGCCGTTCACGAAAGTGTCCTCATCTACTTCTTTAGCTGGAAGCGTAATATGATGTGCCCGTCCCGATAGATCAACAAAGCGGAAATCTACCCACTCGATTTGTTTTTCCTTGATTGTCTTTAAAACGAACTCTGCTGACATACTCTTTCCTCCCCAAATCACGAACATTAAATCTAGTTTTTGCGATTAACGTTCATCCTTTAGTATGATTATGTCGTCATTATAGGACGATGGAGGCGAAGTCGTCAATACTTATGTAAGGTATTTTTACATCCGATATAAGGTATTATTACGCATAGTACAAATTATACGACAAATAGTATAAAAGCCCACTCGCCGCATGGGGAATGGACTTTAGGGATTTGCTCAATTCATGAAAGCGTTGCATATGTCGGGCTATCTCACACGTGAAGTGCGGCTTTCGGGGTATCGAAACGTTTCCCTACCAATGGAGCCAATTTCTCCAAATCTTGCAGCAAAGCCGCGAATTGGTCAGGGAACAAGGATTGAACGCCGTCCCCGGTCATCGAGTTATCCGGATCGGTGTGCATTTCGATGATCAGACCGTCCGCGCCGGCAGCCACGGATGCTTTCGTCATCGGCTCAACGAGTTCACGGCGGCCCGTGCCGTGGCTCGGGTCGGAAATCACCGGCAGATGGCTTAAGCCCTGCAGGACCGGAATGGCCGACAGGTCCAACGTATTGCGCGTGTACGTCTCGAATGTACGGATCCCGCGTTCGCACAGCATCACGTTCGGGTTGCCGCCCGCCAGGATGTATTCCGCCGCGTTCAGGAACTCGTCATAGGTGGCGCTAAAGCCGCGTTTCAGCAGCACCGGCTTGTTGCAGGTGCCCAGCTTGCGCAGCAAATCGAAGTTCTGCATGTTGCGTGTTCCAACCTGCAAGATGTCGGCGTATTCGGCGCACACATCCACGTACTCCGGCGTCATGACCTCCGTAATGGTCAGCAGGCCGTGCTTCTTGCCCGCCTCCGCCATCATGATAAGGCCCTCCACGCCGATGCCCTGGAAACTGTACGGCCCGGTGCGCGGCTTAAACGCGCCGCCTCGCAGCACTTGCCCGCCGGCCGCCTTCACCAAACGGGCGATCTCGTCGATTTGTTCCGGCGATTCCACGGCGCAAGGTCCGCCCATGACAACAAGCTCCCCGCCGCCAATCTTCACGTCGCCGATGGAAATCACCGTATCCTCTGGATGAAAGTCCCGGCTGGCCAATTTATAGGATTTCGAAATTTTGATGACGTTTTCGACGTCCTTCATTTGGCGAAGATGCTCGGCGAGTTTCGGTTCGATCGAGCCGAGCAATCCGATCACGGTCCGATCCTTCCCGCGAGAAACATGGGTCTGCAAGCCTTCCTTCTCAATCACGGCGATAATTTCCTGAACGCGTTCCTCAGGCGTTTGGTTTGATGTAATAACGATCATACGATTCCATCCTTTCTTCATTGGCGATTCGTCGTCGGGCTAAAAACCAATATTCGAACGTACAGGCACTATTTCGCTTGAACGCTTGTGTGCTTTTAAGCTTTTATCCACTAAAGTAACTATAGCCGAATTTGTCTTCCCCGTCAACCCCATTGGACATAGGCAAGCGTTTGAATAACTTGGCGCTCGGGTTAACACGTCTCTTCCGGACGCTTTACGGGATTATCCCGATGAATCAGGCAACAGAATGGGATTCATCCTTATCCCGGCCACACCCGCCCGCCTGCTCCCTGAACAGCCCCCCCCCCTGAACAAAAGGGATAATCGTGAAAAAAGCGACAAAACACAAAAAAGCCGGAGAGCTGGACTCTCCGGCCTATCCTATAAGTGCTTATCTACCAACGAACTCCTGGGCCCAATACCCGTTATAGTAGCCCACGCCGATCAGGTTGTAATTGGCGTTCAAAATATTGGCGCGGTGACCTTCGCTGTTCATCCAGGCGTTGACGACCTCCGCCGGTGTCTTCTGCCCCATCGCGATATTCTCACCGGCATAGCCGAATTTAATGCCGAATTTTTTCATCATATCGAACGGTGAACCATAGGTTGGAGAGGTATGGCTAAAATAGTTATTATCGCTCATGTCCTTCGCTTTGGCCCATGCCATATTGTTCAGTGCCGCGTCACCGGTAAGCGGCTTAAGTCCTTGTTTTGCACGCTCCTGGTTCACCAGCGTAATGACCTGGGTCGCAAACTGCGATTTGTCGGTCGTTGCGCTTTGCGTATTGCCGCTCTGCGTAGTTCCTTGCGTAGTTCCTTGCGTTGTTCCTTGCGTTGTTCCTTGTGTAGTGCCTTGGGTAGTGCCGGTTTGCGTCTTATTACCCGTTTGCGGTTGATTATATTGATACCACGGAATCGTATAATAATTTGTCCAAGTGTTCGAGTTCGTACCGTAAGTCGTGTAAGTCTTAAATGTTGTATAAGTTTTATAAGTCGTCGTATTCGAGGCTGCCGATGCCGAAGCCGGCACAATAACTGCTGCGGCTAACATTGCAGTTAGTCCACCCGTCACCAAACGTTTCAGTCGATTCGATTTCATCCTGTCATCTCCTTCGTTGTAGTTGATAGGTTAGTTACATTTTTGTAACCTTTCTACAACGAGTATAACATGTATCGACTCGTATGGGACCCCGCAAATGTTGGTAAACTTTTATTCCTCTTTACTTTTAGCTCCGACTTTAACTGGAGGCAATAATTTCGCTAGATTGACCGTTCGGACGATATCCCAAGTCGCCGGTACTTCCGGGACATATTGCTCTAGATAATGGATGACTTCCTTCGTAATTGGCGTCGGCGTCGACGCGCCTGAGGTCACCGCTACCTTGCGGATGCCTTCCAGCCATTCGCGCTTCAGCTCCGTGACGTCGGCGATCCGGTACGCCTTAACTCCGGCGATCTCTTCCGACACCTGTGCGAGCCGGTTAGAGTTATTGCTCCGGGGATCGCCAACGACGATCACGAGGTCCGCCTGACTGGCTTGCTCCGCAACCGCCTGCTGGCGCATCTGGGTCGCCAGGCAAATCTCGTTATGCACCTCAGCGCCGGGAAACTTCTCCAGCAATTTTTTCATAATATGCTTGATATCCCACTGGCTCATCGTCGTTTGGTTGGTGATTACGATTTTGTCGGCCGATAGATTCAGAAGCTCGATCTCCTCTTCCTTCTCGATCAAATGCACCTTGTCTGGTGCTACGCCTACCGCGCCTTCCGGCTCGGGATGCCCTTTCTTCCCGATGTAAATCACCTCATACCCATCGGCAACCTTCTCTTCGATGAGTACATGAGTTTTGGTCACATCCGGGCAAGTAGCGTCGACCGTCGTCAGCCCTTTGTCACGGGCCAACTTGCGGACCTCCGGCGACACCCCATGCGCTGTAAAAATAACTGTCCCGCTCTCCACCTTGCTCAAAATGTCGAGGCGATTCGGGCCGTCCAACGTAATAATCCCTTCATCCTCGAAAGAATTCGTGACATGGCTGTTGTGCACAATCATGCCTAGTATATATATCGGCCGCGGGAGATCGAGGTTCTTAGCCGCCTGCCGGGCCAGAACCATCGCGTCCACGACGCCGTAGCAGTAACCGCGCGGCGAAATTTTAATGACTTCCATGATCGTATCCCTGCTTTCTCGTCCCCCAGTTTTCCCTGACGGAGGGGGCCTCTCTATTATAAACTATTCCTGGAGGGCATTAAAGACAGTGGGAAGCCAGATGATGAAAGTCGTCCCTTCGCCTCGCTTCGTTAACACTTCTACAGAGCCCTCGTGTTCGTCAATAATCCATTTGGCAATCGATAACCCCAGCCCGGTTCCTTGAATAACCCCACGGGACGGATCCGCCCGATAGAAGCGTTCAAAAATATGCGGTACCTCGCTGCGGTCCATCCCGATGCCCGTATCAGCGACGCGGATGCCAATCTGTCCTGCCGATTGAACAGCATCGATCGTGACGCTGCCCTGTTCGGTATATTTGAACGCATTTTCAATAAAAATAAACAACATCTGCTGCAAATAATCCTTGCTGCCAACAACCGTCACACCCTCTAGTGCCTGCAAATCGCCTTGGACCCACTCCGCTCTCCGCGGCAAGAATTGCGCCCTTCGGGCGACCTCCTCCACAACCGGAGCCAGCAGCAGCGGCTCTTTCGTCAGCGTTTGCCCGGCATCCGCACGGGCCAGCGACAGCATATCGTTCACCAACCGGCTCATTCGTTCGGATTCAGCGGCGATGTCGCTCACAGCTTCCAGTGAGAAGTTGCGTACCCGTTCCTCTTCGCCAGGATCGCGCCGTGCTTCATCCTGAGTCCACATCCGCTTCAACAAGTCCACGTTGCCGCGAATTGTCGTGAGTGGTGTTCGCAATTCATGGGAGGCATCCGATACGAACCGGCGCTGGGTCGAATAGGCCTCCTCAAGCTCCCTATAAAAGCCCTCGGTTCGTTCGAGCATGTTGTTGACGGTGCCAATCAGTTGGCCGATTTCATCATTTGGCCCTTCGTAATCGATCCTCACACTCAGATCATTCCCAGTCTGAATCCCGTTTGCCGCCTCAATGACCTTGCCGATAGGCGCCATCGATTTACGCGCAAGGAAGAGACCCAGTGAGCTGGCCGCCAGAATCGTGATGATCGAGCCAAATAACAAGACCGTGCTCATCCGGTTCATTAGCTTATCTTCGGCGCCGGTATAGGCCGCAAGCTGGATCAAACCAATCAAATTGTTATCGAGCGTTATCGGAAGCTGATACAGCAAGAAAGACTGATTATACAGCTGAACCTTCTTGAAGCCCGCGATCTTGCTCAACGAGCCGGCGTCAGGAACGGGGAACTTCATGTTCCAACTCAACAGATTTTGCGAATACCGCGTGTTTCCATCCGTATAATTGTGGATCTGCACAAACAGTTGGGCATCCTCTAACCGGTTCGCCTGCATCGGATCCAAATACAAATCCAGTCCCTGAGTGATGCTGTAGCTTTGGGAGTTTTTGATCCGATTGGCCTGATCCTCCAACCGATTCTTCACTTCCATATAGGTGTTATATCGGACAAAGGCATAGATCGAAGCGCTGAACAGGATCAGCGTAACGGCCAAAATCCCGGTATACCATGCAGTCAGCCGCAGCCGAATCGACATGCTTAAGCCTCTCCTCTCAGGATGTAACCGGCCCCGCGGATCGTCTGAATGATACGTTTGCCGCCGTGCTCCTCTGTCTTTTGCCGAAGCATGGCAATATAAACCTCCAGCACGTTCGACTCCCCGCTGTAGTCGTAACCCCAAATTTTATCCATGATTAAATCTCGGGTCAGCAGCCGTTTGGGATTTTGCAAGAACAGGTGGAGCAGCTCAAATTCCTTGGCGGTTAGTTCCAAACGCTGTCCGGCCCGCGTAACCTCGCGAGAATCGAGATCCATGACGATGTCCTCAAAAATAAGCCGCTGGTTGCCGGCGTCTCCCGCCGAATCCTTGCGCCGAAGCAATGCTCGCACCCGGGCCAGCAGCTCCTCCAGGGCAAAAGGTTTGACGAGGTAATCGTCCGCGCCCAGATCCAATCCCTTCACCCGGTTCTCGACCTCGTCCTTGGCGGTCAACATCAGCACCGGTACGGTGCTTCCTCCCTCGCGCAATCGCCGGCATACCTCGAACCCGTCTACTTTAGGCATCATGACGTCTAAAATAATCAAATCCGGGTCGGCGCTCATCATCATCGAGAGTCCTTCCGCTCCGTTCTGGGCCGTATAGACGTCATATCCCTCAAACGCCAGGCCGCGCCGCAGCATCGACGTGATTTTCTCATCATCATCTATAACCAAAATTGCCGATCTCACGAACAATCTCTCCTTTGCCTTGCGCTTGCCTCGGGCAAGCTCCACTGTCTCCATTGTATCAAAACGGACCGGCAACCCGCATCCGGGTACCAAAAAAGGCGGCAGGCTCTATTCCTGCCGCCTTCGCCGCCCTAGTGACTTCCCGTGCGTATTAGTTCACGTTAGAGAACTCATTTTTGTCGCCAACCGTGACTTCAAGGTCGATGTTCTTACCATCGCGAACGATGTTCATCGTAACCTTCGTGCCAACCTGCTGCTTCTGAATGAATTCAATCAACTTCTCCTTCGTGGCAAATTTGGTGCCGTTTGCCCCGGTGATGATATCGTAAGGACGAAGGTCGGCGTTATAAGCCGGCGATTTGAAGACGATGTCAGTGACGATCGAACCTTCCTTCACGTCGGTTTGCATTTGCTTCGCCACTTCCTCGGTCATCGTCATCAAGGTAGCTCCGATAAACGGTACCGGCTTTTGCGGAATTTTCTCATTATTCTTCAGTTTTTCTAGGACTTCGCTGATGGTACTCGTCGGAATCGCAAATCCAATCCCCTGGGCGTCGGAGCTAACGGCCACGTTAATCCCGATCACTTCGCCGTTTAGGTTCAGCAGCGGACCGCCGGAGTTCCCCGGATTGATCGAAGCGTCCGTTTGCAGCAGATGCTCGTACTCCCGGTCTTTCTCCCCGTTCTCGCCGGCAATTGAGATATCGCGTTCCTTCGCACTTAATACCCCGGCCGTAACCGTATGGTCAAAGCCCTGCGGGTTACCGATTGCAACCATCCATTCGCCGACCTGGGTGTTGTCGGAGTTGCCGAGCGGAATCGATGGGAAGTTGCTGTTGCTTTCGATCTTCAACACAGCCAAGTCAAGCTCGTAACTCGTGCCGAGTACCTTGGCTTCGTACGGCTTCTCAGTGCCTTGCACCGTGACCTGCACCACATCGGCGTTATGAACGACGTGTTCATTGGTCAGAATGTATCCCGTTTTATCGAAAATAAACCCGGATCCGATACCCGTCGGTACCAGTTGGCTCGAACCGGAGGACGAACCGCCGCTCCCGTCGTCGCTTCCGTTGTTCCCGCCGGAGCCAAACGCATCATCACCAAAGAAGTAGCGGTAAAACGGATCGTTGCTGTACGGGTTGCTGCTTCTTTGCTTATTCGAATCCGTTAGCGTTTCGATTTTCACGACGGCCGGCCCGGCTTGGCTGACGACTTTGGTCACTTCTCCGGCATCCGTTACCGGGTACAAGGCGGTTGTCGCTTTGCCGGTTGATTCCGCGCTTCCGCTGCCTGACGCATTTCCCGATGCCGGCACCGAAGCGGTAGCCGCTTGATCCGATGTAAACAGGTTGACGCGGTCCGCAAAGACCATCGCGCCGGTCATAATCAGCATGCCCGCCAATACGCCAGCGATCACTGAACGGACCGAGGATCTTTTCGGCGGTTTGCTGTTGTATTGCCAGTTGCTATTTTTCGCCGCAGGGAAGTTGTTGCGCCCGTCTCCATTAGATCCGTTAGTAGATTCGACCGTGCTGCGAATCATATCGTAGGAAGAAGGAAACGGTTTAAGCGGCTGCGGTCTCGTCATTTCCACCTCTTCAGGCTGGCTGCGTTCGTAGTCTGCACCTTGGCTCGGTTCCTCGTTTGTTTTTCCATAGGATTGAAAAGGTCCGTAAGAATAATAATAGGAAGAGCCCAACTCCGAAGATTCTTGGCGTTTCGATTCGTTCGCGTCTTCTTCAAAGGGTTGGCCCGATTTGTTCTTTTGATCGTCCATGGTATGATTGACCTCCTTCCCCTGCGTAATTCAGGGGTAACTTGTTTTCATGTATTTATTCTGTACCAGAAACCTTAAACGTACATTAAAAACAATTAAAAAGGAGATAAAAGCTAGAGTGCCTCTCTATTAACGTGCCACCCACCCTTGACGGTGTGCGTAAATCGCCAGCTGCGTGCGATCTTCCAGTTCGCATTTCATCAGCAGATTGCTGACATGCGTTTTGACCGTTTTGATGCTAATATGCAGCTCTTCAGCGATATCCTTGTTGCTTTTGCCTTCGGCAATCAGAAGCAGGACTTCCTTCTCCCGCTCAGTCATCCCTGAATCATCGCCCTGTACGGTTCGTTGTCTAAGGCCACGCGTAAGCGCCTGGGCTACGTCGCCCGTCATCACCGGCATCCCGCGGTACGCGCCTTGAAGCGCGTAAATCAGTTCTTCGGCGGAGACCGTCTTGAGCACATAGCTGACCGCACCGGCTTCAACTGCCTGGACCACGAGATCATCCTCCAAAAAGCTGGTCAAGATCACGATTTTCATGCCCGGAAATCGACTCAACACTTCCTTAGTTGCCTCTGCCCCGTTCATATTCGGCATCATCAAGTCCATCAGAATGATATCCGGGGGCCCCTCCGGAAGCCCGCGCTCCAGTACCTCCACCGCTTCGCGTCCGTCCCCGGCTTCACCGATTACCTCGAACCCCGGATCCAGCATCAAATATGTCTTTAATCCCATTCGCACCATGTCATGGTCGTCGACGATCATCACCTTAATTTTGCTCATTCGCGGCCTCCCCCTTTACCTTCCTCGAACTTCGGAATATGCACCCGGATCGTCGTTCCCGCCCCCGGTTTACTGATGATTTCCGTGTTGCCGCCCAATTTCTCGGCCCGCTCCTTCATCGTCGTCAAACCGTAAGAGCCCTGCTTCTGGAACGTGCTGCTGAAGCCTTGTCCGTCATCGCTGATGCTGAGCACAACCTGGCGCGGGCCTTCCCGCAATGACAAGCTGACCATGCCGGCTCCGGCATGCTTCACGATATTGGCCATCGCTTCCTGGATGATTAGGAACAGCTGATGTTCCTTCGCTTCCGACATATCTCCTTGGATGTCCATGTCCTTGATCCCCTTTAGCCCATTTTGCCGGCAATAATCGGGAAACCACTGATCCAGCGCCTCCGCTAAGGATTTACCCACCAGCTCCATCGGACGCAATTGAGCGATCAGGGCACGCATCTGCTTTTGCGCGGTATTCGACATCTGAATCAGCTGATTCAGAACCGTTTCCGCCTGAGCCGCGTTGACCTCCAGCACTTTTGGCAAAGACGAAGCCGCCATATGTATGGCGAACAACTGCTGACTGACGGTATCGTGCAGGTCGCGGGCGAGCCGTCTGCGCTCCTCCAGCACCGCTTTCTCCGTCGCCTGCTCCTTCTCGATAACCTCCTGCTCCCCAAGCTGCTGCAGGAGCTGCATCTTTTTCTCCATCGCGTCAATCATATTGTTGAATTCCTGATACAACCCGTTAAACGTCTGGTCCGCCGTCTCCGGCATCCGCACGGATAAATTGCCTTTGGCCACTTGAAGCATGTTCAGGTGCAGGTGATCGATCTTTCCCTGAATGCGCCGGCCGGCGATATAACCGATAATCAGCGCCAAAACGACGATGCCTGCCATATCGTAAATCCACACCCAGGGATCACGGACAACGATCACCCCGGTGGTGGTTCCGATATAGAAGGCAACCGCCGTTAGGCTGCCGGTGAGTAAAAAGTAACACAACAGTTCCCACTTCGTATTCTTCAATATCCGCTGCACGATCATGGGATTAACCTACCATGTTGACTTTGACGTCACCTACAAAGACGCTGACAATCAGCTTTACCCGTTTGCTCGCTTCGCCATAATACGGAGATTCAGCCGTGACGCTGGTCATGAATCCGCCCTGCTTTTGCGTCAGCACCTTCAAGTCGCCGATGAACGCGCTTGAGGTGGCCACGATGCCGATATCCATATCGTCGGGGACGAACACCTTAACGTCACCGATGAACGACGATACGTTGATTTTCGTTTCCCCATAAGGAATCTGTGCTTTGGTCAGGTCAATGATCGTATCGCCGATAAAATGAGAGATATTCATCGGTTTCAGTTGAAAATAATCCTGGCCTAAATGAACGTCGCCGATAAATCCGGACTTCTGAATCACGGGCCCGTGGTCTCCCGGTACGCTTCCTCCGTGGAATTGACTAAACTTTGGTTGCTCAAATCGCGATTTTTCCTGTTTCGCCTGCTGTTCCCGCTCCTTCTCCTTATCCTTCTCCATCGAACCAAAAATCGAATCAAGCGGCGATTCCATCTCCGGATGGAACGTTGGCGGAGGGGGCGGCGGATTAAGCGGCGGCATTGGCGGAGGTGGAAAATCCTCATGCCGCTTCCGTCGATGCGGATCACGTGGTTTGAACAATACGTACAAACCGCCGATAATCAGCATCATCGGGAAAAAGAAGCGAAAAAATTCACCGGGACTTAAGTAAATCAAATTCAGGTTTCGACCCAGAAAATAACCGCCAATTAGAATTAATATGGCACTGCCGACAAAGTTCCCGCCCCGCAGGCCACTGTTACTGAGGTTCACCAATCCCCCCAGAATCAAAAATACGGGCCAGTAGGTGGAGAACATCTCGCCGATGCTGAAATCGGTCACTCCAAGCTGGTTCAGAAGAAATACTCCCCCGATACCGATCAGCACCATCCCGCCTATAAACCTTCCAAATAAGCCGTTTCTCATCTCGTTTACCTCCAATGGACTGCCTCTTACTAATGTCAGTTTACCTGAAGCCAGAGCTGCTGAACAGCGGCGCGGGATGGAAAGACGGCTCGGTCCCGAGACCGAGGCGATTGGGGATATATGTAAAAGAGCGTCCCCGAGGGACGCCCTTTGCTCTTTCACGCTATCATTATTGTTGTTTGTTCACTGGAGTCGTTGCATTGCGGGAAGCTTTCGCTTTCTGAGCAACGGTAGCCGTGCTTTCCTCAGCAAATTCCTCGTTAAACTTCTCGTTCGGTGTTTTATAACCTGGAGAAGCGGCTTTCTTTTGATTTGCCATGAATTTCACCTCCCTCTCGCATACGCCGAATCGTAAATCATCGGCGTTTTACGTGGTCTCTCTATGTTGACCACGTAGCTTATTATGCGAATCGGGAAGGCGAATTATGCGAAAGCTTAAGACGAACTTCAAATCGCCTTATCCCACAGGTTGTCGGGAATTTCCTTACTCACTTCCATCACTTTGCCAAGCTCCCGCAGCATCGCTTCGGTGAGTTTGCCTTCTCCTTTGCGGACCACCTGCACCTCGACCTCTTTTTTGCCCCATTCCTTGTAAACCTGCTTAATGGTATCGAAATAAAGATCGATTTTGTGGCCGCGGATGGCTGAGCCTTTATCGGCGACGACCCCGTAACCGTATCCCGGGATGTAGAGGATCGTGCCCAGCGGAAAAATCTTCAGATCGGCGGCGATCGTCGAGACGGTGTCTTTGTCACGCCGTACCTTAACGCCTGAATACGTGATTCCGTATTGCGGATGGCTTGGCTTCTTGCCGGTAGACTCGTAGCCGGCGGTATAACCGGTCGCTAAAACTTTGATCGTTTCCACTTTCTTGCGTTCAGGCTGAGCCTGTTTATGTTCCGGGCTCATGACGATGACCCGCTGATATTGAGTTTGACGAACGGCCCTTTCAACCTGCAGTTGCTGCGTTTGCTTAAGCTCCAGCCATTCCGCGAAGTTCCGGGCTTGCCGGTTCGCGTTTAAGCTTTGCGGATGAACTCCATGAACTCCGCTGGCCGGTAGATCCGCCGCCATCGTAAAAATGAGCAGTCCAGCAAGCAAACAGCGTTTACTAATCTTTTGCCAGAAATGAAATTGGCGCATGAGAAAACCTCCCCCTTATCCGAAAGGGTTTCCACATCCGCCCAATTCTATACATGTTGGCTTTCCAGCACGAAGCAAATGCAGGGGAGCTCACTCGGCGTCGAATCTTGAATTCAACTGTGCTCTCCGTTGCTCATGTAGACTCCTACGCCTCCTCACCACAAAAATGTTGCAAAAAGTGCACCATTTCTGCACTCTTTAGCCGCACCAAGCCCCAAATGTTGCAATAAGTGCAACATTATTGAGGGCTTTGCGCCAAAGGAGGCTGGAATGTTGCATAAAATGCAACATTTGCTCCGCTGTGAGTCACGGGCTAGCGAAGCAAGCAAGCATGCGAGTTAAATCACGTGGTTGCGAATGGCTTCCTGCAGCTGAGCGACAACTTCATCCACCGCTCGAGCACCAAGATCACCTTCGCCGCGCTTACGCACGGAGACAGTACCTGCGCTTTGCTCGCTTTCGCCAACGACGAACATGTACGGCAGCTTCTCGAGCTGAGCTTCGCGAATTTTATAACCGAGCTTCTCGTTCCGAAGATCGCTCTCCGCGCGGATACCAGCAGCGCGCAGCTTGTCTTCCACCTGACGCGCGTAATCATCAAAGTTACCGGAGACCGGAATAACCTTCGCTTGAACCGGAGCGAGCCAGAGCGGCAAGTTACCGGCAAAGTTCTCGAGCAAGAAGGCCGTGAAGCGTTCCATCGTGCCGAGGATCCCGCGGTGCAGCACGACCGGACGGTGTTTAGCGCCGTCGTCGCCTACGTATTCCAGCTCGAAACGTTCCGGCAGCAAGAAGTCGATTTGCACGGTGGACAACGTTTCTTCTTTGCCAAGCGCCGTTTTGATCTGCACGTCAAGCTTCGGACCGTAGAACGCCGCTTCGCCTTCCGCTTCGAAGAACGGCAGACCCGCTTCCTCTACTACTTCGCGGAGCATCCGTTGCGCCGTGTTCCACATCTCATCGTTCTGGAAGTATTTCTCGGTATCCTGCGGATCCCGGTAAGACAACCGGAAACGGTATTCATGGATCCCAAAGTCGTTATAGACCTGCTTGATCAGGTCGAGCACCCGGGAGAACTCACTCTTAATTTGATCTAGACGACAAAAAATATGCGCGTCATTCAGCGTCATCGAGCGCACACGATGCAACCCGGTCAAAGCGCCGGACATTTCGTAGCGATGTTGCATCCCAAGCTCAGCGATTCGGATCGGCAGATCCCGATAGCTGCGCATGTCACTCTTATACACCATCATATGGTGCGGACAGTTCATCGGACGGAGTACGAATTCTTCCGTATCGATGGCCATTTTCGGGAACATATCCTCCTGGTAATGCTCCCAGTGTCCGGACGTTTTATACAAATCCACATTACCAAGCACCGGCGTGTACACATGTTGATAACCCAAACGTTCCTCGATATCCACGATATAACGCTCGAGTGTCCGGCGAACCGTAGCTCCCTTCGGCAACCAGATCGGCAGACCTTGACCCACCAGGTTATTGAATGTGAAAATATTCAGTTCTTTACCCAGCTTACGATGGTCCCGTTTCTTGGCCTCTTCCAGCATATGGAGATGCTCATCCAGCTCGGCTTTCTTCATAAACGCCGTGCCGTAAATCCGCTGCAGCATTTTGTTGTTGCTATTACCGCGCCAGTAAGCGCCAGCCACGTTCAAGAGTTTAAATACTTTCATCTTCCCGGTCGATGGCACATGCGGCCCACGGCACAAATCGAAAAATTCACCTTGATCGTAAATCGAAATGACGCTGTCTTCCGGCAGATCACGAATGAGCTCCAGCTTGTACGGATCGCCCAGCTCGGTAAAGATCGCCACCGCTTCCTCGCGGCTTACTTCCCGACGCGTAATCGGCAGGTTTTCACCGATGATACGTTCCATTTCTTTTTCGATTTTTTGCAGATCTTCCGGATTGAGCGGATGCTCCAGGTCCATGTCATAGTAGAACCCGTCTTCGATGACCGGACCGATCCCGAGCTTCACTTCCTTGTTGCCATACAAGCGTTTCACCGCCTGAGCCATCAAGTGGGCGCTGCTGTGACGCATAATTTCCAGACCGTCCTGCGAATCCCCCGTAATAATCTCTACCTTGGCGCCGTCCACCAACCTCGTATTCAAATCAACCGTCACGCCGTTGATCTTCCCGGCAAGCGCGTTTTTACGCAAACCACTGCTGATCGAAGCCGCCACATCCTCCAAACTGTTACCTTCCGCATACTCCCGAACCGAACCGTCCGGCAAAATAACAGATACTGCCACCTTTTGTTCCTCCCTATTCTAAAATGTTGTTGGATTTACCGGAGCGGACAAATCAAAAAACGCCCGTCCCGGAAAGGGACGAGCGTTATACCCGTGGTTCCACCCTCATTCGACCGTTCTTCAGTACCCAATGGAATATACCTCGGAAACGGTCCTTAATTCGGCATTCAGTAACGGGAATGAACCGGTAATCCCTACTTCGTGAAGGTTCGGGAATACAGCTACAAAGGGGTAAACCAAAAGCGAAACCGAAGGGAATTCCAGCCAAGTTCCCTTTCTCTGTACCGTTCAAGCCCTCTGGCTCATGTCTTTGTCAACGCTATTAAAGTTGTTCAATAATCAGCTTTTGATCACGAAGCTAATCATGATCCTAATACTTGCAAGTTATTATAATGCTAACTTTTCGAGCCGTCAAGGAACCCATATCTTATCTGCCTTGATCCAGGCGGCGATATTCTTGATGGAACAGCTTGCAATGAGGACAAAGCAAACAGATTTCCACCCGCTCTCCAAAAATCCGCGAGATAGTCGTAATCACCTGAGCATCCGGGTCCTGAGTATGAATCAGGATCTTATCCGGGGACAAGGAGATCAAGGTGCTAACGATCACGTCTTCCATCTGCATTTCCTGGTCGGCAATCCGGGCAACGACCCCGCCCGAAGCCGGTACGTGGACCGGCGTAAATTGCTCGTTCAAGATCGCGAATTCATGGCCGTGTTTATGCATCAAGTGAACCAACGGCGTCAAGGGCTCTTGAAAATACACGAAATACTGCAGCAGCCCAATAAACTCCTCATATTGCTTATCAAGCAAGTATTCGTCCACGGCAAAATCCACAATTTCCCGCAGCTTGTCCTCATATGTCTTTAAGCGAAACAGGGCGAATCCATCCAGATGAAGATCGGAAGAAGCCTGCAAATACTCGCGAAGCGCCTCTTGGATCAACG
The DNA here is from genome assembly GCF_023195895.1 of Paenibacillus mellifer. Classification (GTDB taxonomy): domain Bacteria; phylum Bacillota; class Bacilli; order Paenibacillales; family Paenibacillaceae; genus Fontibacillus; species Fontibacillus mellifer. The sequence goes on along the minus strand of NZ_JALPRK010000001.1, from coordinate 535,962 downwards.
TTCTTCGTTCCTCTCGGGAGCTTCCGGTTTCCGTGTCTTCCGCCAACATCCGGTTCACCATCTGTTGGACCTGCAACGCTTCATCCCGGGATTCGAAGCTGTAATCCCGTTTCATCACTCGAGCAGCTAGCTCTTCTTCCTTCACACCTATCAGGTATTCCGCGATTCCGAGCGATAATAAGTCGATCAGTTGTTCCGGGTAATCTTGTCCGCCGTCCTCATCCGGCCGGCCGATCACCACAGCCTCCAGCATCTCGCCCTCAGCCGCTTGAAATGTAAGCTGAACCTCGCGGTTATGTAAGCTGTTAACGGCATCTTGTATCAGGTTTTTGAACCGTTCCTCCGATTCGGCGGAACCGCAATTAACGCGTACGGTAAAAAAATCCATGAACCTGGCCCCCTTCCGCTTCCTTCTCCAAGTATATGGCGGGAAGGAAACGGATATACGGAAACGGTTCATGGAATGAAAGGTAGCTCTTCCAGTAAATTGTCAGCTGCTACACCCTGTTAGTTTTGCATAATAAAATCGCGTTCGATCGTTGCTTCTCCGTCGAAGACACGCAAAATTTCGTATTTCGTATTGCGCTGGGCCGGGATTTTCCCCGCCGCACGAATGATGGACAGAATCGATTCTATATTGACTTTATGCGTTGCCCCGGCGGACGATACGACATTCTCCTCGATCATCGTGCTGCCGAAGTCGTTACAGCCGTACTGCAGCGATAACTTGCCGACTTCCGGCCCCATCGTCACCCAGGAGGATTGCAGGTTCTTGATGTTATCCAACACGATTCGGCTGATCGCCACCGTTTTCAGATAAGATTCCGGGGTCTGGCGTTCCGCTTTCAGATTCGTGTTATCCGGCTGGAAGGTCCATGGAATGAAGGCCAGGAAGCCTTCCGATGCATAGCCGTTTTGGATGCATTCATCTTGCGCTTCACGGACGCGCAGCAAATGCAACGCCCGCTCTTCCATCGATTCGCCGAACCCGATAACCATCGTGGCCGTCGTGTTCATGCCGATTTTATGCGCAGTTTGCATAACATCCATCCAGTCTCTCCAGGAGCCTTTCAGGCGGCTGATTTTCCGGCGCGTCCGGTCGTCTAGAATCTCCGCTCCGCCGCCAGGCAGCGAATCGAGGCCCGCCGCATGAATTTCGCGCACCACTTCCTCCAGCGAAAGTCCTTCCGATACTTCCTTCATTTTCATAATCTCCGCAGGAGAAAACGAGTGCATCGTAATGTCAGGGAACCGCTGTTTGATCGCTTTAAGTAGATTCGTATAATAGCTAAATGGCAGGTTCGGGTTCGTTCCGCCCTGCATCAAGATTTCTGTGCCGCCGACATCGATCGTTTCCTGGATTTTCTGAAAAATCAACTCATCCGGAAGCACATATCCTTCCTCCGAGCCCGGCCGGCGATAAAACGCACAAAACCGGCAGTATACGTCGCATACGTTCGTATAGTTAATGTTCCGTCCGATAACGAACGTCGTAATCGGTTCGGGATGCTTGCGCTCCATCAGGATGTTAGCGGTATGCCCCATCTTCTCGACTTCATCGGACTCATACAGCCGAATGGTATCTTCCAGATCCAGACGCCCGCCCTGCAGCGCTTTGTTTAATATATCGTCGATTGCAGTCATGTTCACTGCCTCCTTAGAACAATAAATGAATACCGAGAATACCTGAAAATTGAAATGATAATTCAATCGTAACACAGGTACGCCCAGAAAAACAGCACCCGATTTGCAGGTACAAATGACAAAGGGCCGCAAACGCGGCCCAAGTTTATGCAGATAGAAACCATTAACTATTCCGAAGCGCCTCGTCCAGATCGGCGAGCAAATCGTCGATGTCCTCAAGCCCGACGGAGAAACGCAGCAGACCGTCGGTAATGCCCCGCTCCGCGCGAACCTCCGGCGGCATCGAGGCGTGCGACATCATCGGCGGATAGGAGAGGATGCTCTCCACTGCGCCCAAGCTAACCGCGACGAGCGGCAGCTTCACGAGATTCAGCAGACGCTTCGCCCGCTCGCCCGAGCCGACGTCGAAGGAGACGACCGCGCCATAGCCGGTCGATTGCTTCTCCTGCACCTCGCGGCCCGGATGGTTCGCTAGGCCGGGGTAAAACACCGCGTCGATATCGCCGCGGCGGCTCAGCCAATCGGCCAGCTTACGCGCGCTGATCTCGCTATGCGCCATCCGAGCGCCCAGCGTTTTCATACCGCGCATCAGCAGCCACGAATCCTGCGCGCCGAGGACAGTGCCCAGTCCGTTCTGCACGTATTTCAGCTGACGGGCCAATTCGTCCGTCCGCGCTACCGCCAAACCGGCCAGCACGTCGCTATGACCGCCAAGGAATTTGGTTGCGCTATGCAGGACGATATCCGTCCCAAGCTCGATCGGCCGCTGATAATACGGCGTCATGAACGTATTGTCCACGATGCTGAGCAATCCCTTATCCCGCGCCCAGGCGGAGATTTCCGCGATGTCGGTGATTTTTAGCGTTGGGTTGGACGGCGTCTCCATATAAACAGCTTTCGTATTGGCTTTTAACGCGGCCTTCACCAACTCCGGCTGCGTCATGTCTACAAACGTTGTCTCGATATTCATTCGAGTCAAGATATTCGACAGCAATCGGTATGTACCCCCGTACACGTCTTCCGTCACGATAATATGATCGCCGGCCGAGAGCAGCATCAGCGTCGTTGAAATGGCCGCCATCCCACTCGCGAAAGCAAAGCCCTGCACTCCGCCTTCCAGTACGGCAATATAATCCTCAAGCGCTTGCCGCGTCGGATTGCCGGAACGGCTGTAATCATGCTGCGGCGGATTAAAAATATCGTGATGATGGAACGTCGACGCCTGATAAATCGGTACGCTGGATGCGCCCGTCGCCTCGTCCACCTCGCCGCCGAAATGGATCAGCTTCGTTTCAAATTTGGTTTCCCGTTTCTCCTGTCCGCTCATGCGCCTTGTCCCCCTTCGACTTCCTGCCGCGCCGCTTCCAATGCTCCACTTAAGTCGGCAATTAGATCATCGATATGCTCGATGCCCACAGAGAACCGCAGCAACCGGTCGTCCACGCCTACCGCTTTTCGGATCTCCTCAGGAATGTCCGCATGCGTCTGCACCGCCGGATACGTCATGAGCGACTCCACACCGCCAAGACTTTCAGCGAACGCGATCAGATTCAGATGACGCAGCACCGGCTCCACATAACGGGCATCGGTGACCTTAAAAGCGAAGATTCCTGTGTTCCCACTCGATTGCTTCCGTTGCGTCGCGTACCCTGGATGATCCTCCAAGCCGGGATGGAACACTTCCGCTACCTGTGGATGCGACTGCAGGAATTTCGCGATGGCCAGCGCATTGCTCTCATGCCGTTCCATCCGTAACGCCAATGTCTTCATCCCGCGCATCAGTTGGTAGGAATCGGAGGGGCTTAATACCGCACCAATCGAGTTGTGCAAAATCGCCATCTCCTGCGACAGCTCCTCGCCCTTGGTGACGATCAGTCCAGCCAAGACATCGTTATGGCCGCCCATGTATTTCGTTGCACTGTGCACAACGATATCCGCGCCAAGCTCGATCGGCCGCTGAAAATACGGGGTCATCAGCGTATTATCAACAACCGTTAGCAACCCGTGGGTACGCGCCCATTTCGATACGGCTTCAAGATCGGTGATCATCATCAGCGGATTGGTTGGCGTTTCGATGATCACCGCTTTCGTATTGGTCTGACGCGCTTGTTCCAACCCATCCAAATCATTCGTATCTACGTAAGAGGCGGTTACGCCATACTTGGACATGATTCGTTCCAGCAAGCGATAGGTCCCCCCATAGAGATCCAACGACACGATGAGGTGATCCCCTTGCGAAAACAACGTAAACACGGTCTGCAGCGCCGCCATCCCGGAGCTACAGGCAAACCCGGCATCCCCGGATTCCAGGGCCGCCGCCGCGTCTTCCAGCACCTTGCGGGTAGGGCTCTTCGTTCGAGCGTAATCAAACCCCGTGCTTTGCCCAAGACGCGGGTGACGAAACGCAGTTGCTTGATAAATCGGGTAGTTTACCGCGCCAGTAACCGGCTCCTCGATCGATCCAATTTGCGCCAACCTGCTCTCAATGCGCCATTCCTTGTTCTGCTCCCCCACCTGCAATCCCTCCACTTTAGATCTCATATACAAAATCAGCCGTTTGATCGATATCGTACGGCGTTTCTTGGTACACATAGTAGTTTAGCCAATTGGAAAATAATAAGTTTGCATGGGCCCGCCAGGAAGAACGCGGCGTTCGGGTCGGATCGTCATTCGGATAGTAATTCACCGGCAACTCGATTTCCATGCCTTTGGCAACGTCCCGATCATATTCCCATTTCAACGATTCCGGATCGTATTCCGAATGGCCGGTTACGAAAATATGTTTACCGTCCCGAGTGGCCACCAAATAAATTCCGGCTTCGTCCGATTCCGCCAGAATTTGCAGCTCTGGCACCCGATCGATGTCCGACCGCTCCACGTCGGTATGGCGGGAATGTGGCACCTGGAACACTTCATCAAACCCTCGCAGAAGCTGCACCTTCGGATCGTTTACCGTGTGGGAGAATACGCCAAAGCATTTTTTCGCGAGCGGTACTTTGCGAACCCCGTAATGGTAGTATAAGCCTGCCTGCGAGCCCCAACAGATATGCATGGTCGAAGTGACATGGGTTTTGGTCCACTCGAAGATTTCCTTCAGCTCATCCCAATAATTTACGTCTTCGAAGTCTAGCTGTTCCACCGGTGCTCCGGTCACGATCATGCCGTCAAAGCGGCGGTTCCGGATCTCGTCGAACGTTTTGTAGAACATTTCTAAATGCTCCGCTGGCGTGTTCTTCGAGGTATGGGAACTAGGGTGGAGCAGGACGATTTCAACCTGGAGCGGCGTATTTCCAAGTAAACGAAGGATTTGCGATTCTGTTGTTTCCTTGGTAGGCATCAGGTTGAGAATGGCAATCCGCAGCGGACGGATGTCCTGATGATAAGCGCGGCTTTCGTCCATGACAAAGATGTTTTCACTGGCCAGCACATCCTTAGCCGGCAAATGATCCGGTACTTTGATCGGCATGTGGTTTCACTCCTTTTTATCGTAGCGTTATCCTTAAATCTACATCCCTTTGAGGGGCCATTTAAACAGAATGACCTCTCTCACGGGGAGAAAGGTCATTACGTATCCGGTATGCGCCTCTCTCATCTCTCAGAAGCCGCTCAGCGTTCGAAGCTGACGGTTCTGCAAGAATTAGCACCGCTGCGATTCTCTTGGAAAATCGCCGGTTGCCGGGTATCATCGGGCTAGTCCCTCCACCTGCTCTTGATAAGATTTCGCTATATTTAGTTAGGTTAAGGACCTCGGCGTTGCGCCTACTCCTTGACATTCACTTTAAAGGATTTGGCGGTATTCCGTCAAGAACCTGCGAGAAAAATCACACGAATGTTCATGGACCGCTTTGATCCGGCTCACATAGTATACTTTTGGGTTGAAACATTTCATTCGCTGGCGTTATACTAGACAAGTGCCTTTAGGCCCAGACGGCCCTAGGGTTTGACGAATGTTCAAACAACCTGAAAATAGCGAGGTGAAACCGAGAATGGAAGGCGACCCGAGTCCGCAGAGGACAACCCAGGAATACCAATCGCATAGGAAACCAACCCGCTGGGTGCCTGCGGAACGCTTAGGGCACTTTCTTTTCCCGGTGTTTGCATAAACGCCTTTTTCATCGTTCCGGGCAAGCGACGGTTGGTCCCTTTCCTATGCTTCAACCAAGAGCATCCCAGGCCGGCAGGCCCGGGGAAAGGGAGTGAAAGCTTATGAAAATCCGTCATGTCCAAGCCGGCGTATTTACCCCTGTAGAAGATGTGGAACTGACGACCACCGCTCCAGAAGAAGGCTTCTACTGGATCGATGCCGACGTTGATGATCTCGCTCTGCTGCAGCCTTTATTTTCGCTGCATGATTTGGCCGTAGAGGACTGCTTGAGCGAAGAAGAACAACGTCCAAAGATTGAAACCTACGATAACCACTATTTTATTGTTGTGAACAGCATACGGTATGATGATGAAGAAATTTTTCTACGCGCGTTAAACCTGTTTTTGGGACGGCATTATATCATTACGGTTACTAAGCAGAAAATCAACGAGCTTCGCGCGGTGAAGCCAATCCTGTGGGAGCAGGAAGTCAGTGAGCCCGACCGGTTCCTGTACCTGCTGGTCGACCTCGTGGTCGATAACTACTTTACTGTCGGCGACCGGATCGAAGTAAAGATCGAGAAGCTGGAAGAAGATATCCTGATGCATACCAAACGTTCGCATCTGAACGAAATCATCGGGCTGCGAAGCGAAATTCTGTGGCTGAAGAAGGTACTTGGGCCGCAGAAAGAAGTCATCAACATCCTGAACAAGAAAGATCTCCGGCTGATCGACGACCAGCTGCAGAAATATTTCAGCGACATTTACGAAAACGCCGTGAAGATCTCCGAGAACTTCGATACGTTCCGCGAGCTCGTGGGCAACTTACGCGAGGCCTACCAGGCCGCCATCGCTAACCGCGCCAACGAAATCATGCGCGTATTTACCGCGATTACAACCATCTTCATCCCGCTGACCCTGATTACCGGCATCTACGGCATGAACTTCGATCATATGCCGGAGCTGCATTCGCAATACGGCTACTTTATCGTCCTCGGCATCATGCTTGCCTTGGGTTTAGGGATGTTTTATATTTTCCGCAAGAGGGATTGGATTTAGAGCAACGTACGCGTTTGAACAATGAGGCCAACTTGGACAATAGTCTAAGTTGGCCTTTGTCTATTCATGAGAGCATGTCTGAACTCAAGGAGAACCTCAGGCAGCTACCGTTGCAGCATCCGTTACCACCGCCTCACCCCGCGTGCCGGGCACTCTCACGATGGCGGCGGTACCGGATGCGAATCAGACGCAGCCGCTCATATAACGTGTCGAGGCTACCGCCTTCAGCGGCTTCGGTCCCGTACACTTTGTGCAAGACCGGCTTCAGGAGCGCATCCCCCAGCTCTTCGTAGGCCAACCAAACGGCCTGCTGCTCCGCTTCGGGCATCTCCACCAGCTCGGCACTCACCAAATCATCGGTATTGTAGCCTTCCTTCTCCAAATTCTCCAGCAGCTCGACCGCATCCCGCCGCTCAATGCCTGTTCGCGTGCATATATCCTCCACTTTGAGCCCTTCCGCCAACGCCTCCAGTGCAGCCCGACGGATGCTGAATTTCTCCATCTCCGCCCGGTATTTGACTTCCTTCTGTTTATACAGCCAGGTACGGAATACCTCGCCATCAATCTCCTGCTCGACCCAATCCAGCGGGAACGTCCGCTTCCGCTCCACCGCCTTCGTGATTTCGAGCAGCTCCGCTCCGTATTCGCCGGCTTTGTTCTCTCCGACACCCGGCAGCTGCAGCAGCTCATCAGCCGTTTGCGGCAAAAATACGCTGATCATCCGCAACAACCGGTTGCTGGCAATCAAGTAAGGCGCTTTGCGTTCCGCAGACGCTTTCTTCCGGCGCCATGCCGTCAATTCGTTGTAAACCGGCTCGTTGCCATTGAGTTCGCTATAACAAAACAGCTTCTGTGCAGCCATGCCGCGCCTGGTTAACCCTTCCTTCTCATCCCATATGTCTTCCATTACGGGGCGAAATCCCTCACCTAGCTTGGCGGCCAATCGATGGCGATAAATATGCAGCATCTCCGACCAGGATGCCCCTTCATACCACAGATCCTCCGTCTGACCGTCGGCTAACAGCTCATTCCAGCCCATCCGCCAGACGCCCTCCTCTTCTCCGATCCACACCTGGGCCCCCCGGATCATGGCCCCGCCATCCTTCTTCTCCAAACTGTTCAAAAATACGATTCGCATCAACCTGTCGCCTCCTTAAAATTTCAGCTACGAAGGAGAATCTTAAATGAAGTGCAAACGCAAAAAAGCACCTCTTCTGCGAAAATTCGCAAAAGAGGTGCTTCCCCCAAACGTAACCTGTTATCCCTAATAATACCATGTTTAACCAAGCTGTCAATGCAGATTTTTTCATTGTCCCATCGATTCCCGTTTTCCGGTATAATAGCTAGAGATATTCCATGAAGGAGGCATACAATATGAGTGACCCGCATCAAGAGCTTGATTTCCTATCCGACAGCACCGAAGCGACTTCAACCCGATTCGTCACGTTTATCGGCGGTTCGCTGAAACGGTTTGACCTTGCGGTCACGTCCACCAATCGCTTCTACGGCAAGAAGCTGGTCATGGACCTGCATAACGGACGCACGGCCATTCTGGGTACCGACGATTTGGACGAGGAAGGTTACCTCGAGCATATTTATCAGCTGAACGAAGAAGAAGGTTCCGAGCTGCGCACATTCCTGTACCAAGTCCTAGGCGAGCCTTACTTCACGGATTAATGGGCTGAATTCAAAGTTCGATGTCAAAAAAACTTCCTGAATCACTTCCGTGAAACCGGCTTTTCAGCACCGAGAAGGTTGGATGAAGCTAGGGACTGAGTAGTGGAGCGTAGCTGGAGGCTACGTGAGCAACGGAAGGCCCGGCTGAATTCAAGATTCGATGCCGAATCCGCTTCCTGATTTACTTCGTGATCAAAAGCCGGTTATACAACGCCCATCCAGGCGCTGACACTGGCCATCTCCAGCTCCTCGAACTTGGAGACCACCTGGGCTGCGTTCAGCTCGAGTCGGCAAGCTTCTACCGCACACTCCAACTCGATGTCGCAGCGGATGGTGGCCAGTTGCCGAGAGAGATGGAGCATATCCAGATCGGCTTCGATTTTGGCGCGAACCGATTTGGAGAGCTGGTCCAGGTTAGCCAGGATGCCATCCACCGAACCGTGCTCCTGCACCAGCTTGAGGGCTGTCTTCTCGCCGATCCCACGCACGCCCGGATAGTTATCGCTCGTGTCCCCCATCAAGCCCTTCAGATCAACGATCTGTCCAGGTGTTAACTGTTTCTCCTCCATCAAGGCCTCCGGCGTATACACCATGTAATTGCCGTGGCCTTTCTTCATGATGATTACGCTCGTCCGGTCACTGACCAGCTGCAGCATGTCGTGATCGCCCGTCAGTACCAGCACATCCATCTCCTGTCCAAAACGGGATGCCAGCGTCCCGATGCAATCATCCGCCTCGAAACCCGGCGAACTGATATTCGGAATGCCCAAGCTGTCCATCACCTCGCGGATCATCGAAAACTGCGGGATCAGCTCTTCCGGCGCGTCCGAACGATTGCCTTTATAATCGGAGAATTGCTCCGTCCGGAACGTTTTGCTACCCAAATCCCAACAGCAGGCGATATGCGTCGGCCCAAACTTCTGTACCGCGTCCCAGAAATACCGCATAAACCCATACACCGCATTCGTCGGAACGCCTGCTTTCGTCCGCCGAATATATCCCGTGGCAGCCGAAGCATAAAAGGCGCGGAACATCAGCGCCATGCCATCCACCAGCAGGATCGTATCTTTACTGCTTTGCACCAAATTCACGAGTCACTCAAGCCACCTTTCGTTTCAAAAAATGATTTCCCCCATACTTGTTCGTAGGTCTCTTCCTTGTACCCAACGGTCGCGTTCTTTCCGTCCGACACGATCGGTCGTTTGATCAGCATGCCGTTTGACGACAGCAGCGCAAGCTGTTCTTCCCGCGTCATCCCCGCCAGCTTGTCCTTCAAGCCTAATTCCTTGTAAACCTCACCGCTGGTATTAAAAAACTTCTTCAGTTCCAGCCCACTGAGCTTCACCAGCTTATCCAATTCGGCGGCACTCGGCGGCGTTTCCTTAATTTGATGCAGCTCCAGCTCATGCCCTTTGGACTGCAGCGATTTGATCGCATTACGGCATGTCCCGCATGGCGGATAATGATATACAGTCAACTGACTCACGTTGCAATTCCTCCTAACCATTTGCAGAAAAAAATAGTTCGCCTCCGCGCAACAGGTCCTCGAGTTTCCGCATATCCGCGGGCAACTCCGACTTGAAGGTCAGCGTTTCACCGGTAAGCGGATGGCGGAAGCCCAGCTCCGAGGCATGCAGCGCCTGCCGCGAGATCGCTCCGTCCAACCGTGCGATACGCTCGCGCGCAGGCTCCGGCAGTTCTGCGAGGCCCGGCAGCCCGTAGAACTTGTCGCCGATCAGCGGATGGCCGATCGACCTCATATGCACGCGGATCTGATGCGTCCGCCCCGTGCCGAGGCGCAGCTCAACCCGGGACCCGTCGCCGTAAGCTTCCGCCACCCTGTAATAGGTCAGCGCGGGATAACCCGACGGGGTCACGATCCGGCGATGAGGCTCGTCTGGATCGCGATCAATCGGACCGTCGATCGTTCCTTCCGGCACCGACGGACATCCATGCACCAGCGCCGTATATTTTTTGGTCACCTCGCCGGCGATCAACTGCTCGGAAATATGCTGATGGACATATGCATTTTTGGCAATGGCGATTAAGCCGCTTGTTTCCTGATCCAGCCGGTGCACCGGACGAAACCGAAACCTCTCGCCCTTCTCCTGCCAATAATGCACAACGCCGTTCGCCAGCGTACCCGTGTAGTGACCATGCGTCGGATGGACGATCACACCTGCCGCCTTATCCACGATAAGCAGCGCTTCGTCTTCGTACACGATGTCAAAAGGAATCGGCTCCGGCAGGATATCGGCGGACGTTTCCTTCTCCAGCGATACGCTCACCGTATCTCCGGCTTTGACCGGAACGCTGATGAATACCCGCTCTCCATTCAACATCACTCCGCGCTCCGTCAGCTTTATCCGGGACAGCAGCTTCCGGGAAACACCTAACCGGCGCTGGAGTACTGTTTTTACCGTCCACCCATCTTCCGCAGCGGGCACTTGATATTTAATCGGATCATAATATTCGGATCTCACTTGTTGCCAAACACCTTCCCGCTCCGAACGTATTCGATATCCGCAACCTGGGCGCGATGATTGGCGTTACGGGCAGCCGCGAAGAAATAGTCCGACAAGCGATTCAGATATTTCAACACCTCGGCATTGATTTCCTTACTCTTGCCCAGCGTGACCACCCCCCGTTCCGCCCGGCGACATACCGTTCGGCAAACGTGGAGGATCGCAGCCAACGGTGTTCCTCCCGGTAAAATAAACTTCTCGAGCGGCGGATTCTCGAGCTCATACCGATCAATCCAGGCCTCTATCTGCTCCACCAGCTCCGACGTAACCTTATAACGGCTTTCCGACAGCTTAACATAAGCGAGATCGGAGCCGCAGTCGAATAATTCCTGTTGAATTTGCAGCAGCTGCTCGCGAAGATCACTAAAGGTTTCCTCGTCCGACAAACTGGCCGCTTGGCCGACAAAACTATTGAGCTCATCAATCGTTCCGTACGCCTCCACCTGCGCATCGTCTTTATTCACTCTACCGCCGATGACCGAGGTTTGGCCCTGATCACCCGAGCGCGTATAGATCGACATTCAAATTCCTCCCCGTGGCATACTCTCGTACCATCTTACCATAAATCGAAGCCCGGCTGGTCATGGAACTACTGGAACCGCAAAAGGGGACCCGCATGCGGGTCCCCTTTTCCAACTGATAAAGACAGGTTAACGTCTATTTGATTTTGGATTGGATTTCATCGTTTTCATGAATTCATTGATCTTCAGGTCCAATAAGCTGCTGACTTCAATCACAATATCCGATGTAAAGGATTTTTCCTGCAGGAAGAGCCGTTCCATCTTGCTGCGCAGCAAGTGAATTTCGTCCTCCAGCGTGACGGCTTGCGGTGAATGCGGCCGATCCTCTTGATCCATCCATGGATGCATGTCACGGCCTTCAGCGATTAGAGCATTATCGTATGGCAAGTTGTACTCACCGCGCAAAAGAAATCCCTCCCTGAGAAACTTAAACCTTCTTCCAAAATCAAATTATACCATGTCTTTAAAACTTAAATCAATTAGAAAATGAAAGAATTGTTAAATACCTCCAAATTTCGAGGGTTTTCGACTTTTGTCGTCAGCAAGTCAACCTTGCTACAGTTTACGAACAAATTGCTCCATACGGTTGAGAGCTTCGTTCAACTGGTTCACACCCGTCGCATATGAACAGCGAAGGAACCCTTCTCCTCCAGCGCCAAAGACGTTGCCGGGAACCGCCGCGACCTTGGCCTCAAGCAGTAAACGTTGGGCGAATTCCTCCGAGCTCAGTCCCGTTGAGGCGATGCTTGGAAAAGCGTAGAACGCCCCCTGAGGTTCATGGCATTCGAGCCCGATATCACGCAAACCTTGGACGATTAACCGGCGGCGCTGGTTATAGGACTCCACCATTTGGTCTTTATCAGGAAGCCCGTTCTTAAGCGCTTCGAGTGCAGCAACTTGCCCCATAACAGGAGCGCACATTACCGTGTATTGGTGAATTTTCAGCATCGCATAGATCAGATCAGGATGGCCGCAGGCATAGCCCATACGCCAACCTGTCATAGCAAACGCTTTGGAGAAACCGTTGACGAGAATCGTCCGGTCCTGCATCCCCGGAATCGAAGCGAAGCTGACATGCTTCTGTCCATACGTCAGTTCCGAGTAAATTTCATCCGAAATGACGATCAGATCATGTTCCTCCACGAGTTTGGCAATTGGCAGCCAATCCTCGTACGTCATGATGCCCCCCGTCGGGTTGCTCGGATAATTTAAAATAAGAACTTTTGACTTCGGTGTGATTTTTGCCTTCAGGTCCTCCGCCTGCAGCTTAAATTCGTGGCGGGCATAAGTCTCAATTTCAACCGGTACCCCTCCTCCGATCGAAGCGATCGGCGAATAGGAGATATAACAAGGAACCGGAACGAGAATTTCGTCGCCCGGTTCGATCAACGCCCGCAGCGCAAGATCGATCGCTTCGCTGCCGCCAACCGTGACGAGAATTTCATCTTTGGGATTGTATTTCACATGATAACTCGTATCCAAGTATTCAGCGATCGCTTCCCGAAGCTCCGGCGTTCCCGCGTTGGAAGTATAGCTCGTATATCCGCGTTCCAGCGAGTACACACAAGCCTCCCGCACATGCCATGGAGTTATAAAATCCGGTTCGCCTACGCCTAACGTAATAATATCCTTACTACCGCTGGCCAGGTCGAAGAAACGGCGGATGCCGGAGGGTTGAATCTCCCGGACCCGCGGGGCCAAATACGACGTCATCGTTTTATCCGACTGCTCAGCTCGTTGTGATTGAATGCTCATAACATAACTTCCTTTACGGAGATATCAACAAACGGCGATCTTCCTCGGGATCCTCGAAAATGATGCCGTCCTGCTTGTATTTTTTCAAAATAAAATGGGTCTTCGTCGACAACACCGACTCCAGGGTGGACAATTTGTCGGATACGAAGCTCGCCACTTCCTTCAGATTGCGGCCTTCCACTTCCACCAGCAGATCGTACGCGCCGGACATCAGAAATACCGATTTGACTTGGGGAAACAGGTACACCCGCTCCGCGATCGCTTCAAAGCCGCGCCCACGCTCGGGCGTAATTTGCACTTCGATCAGTGCCGTGACTTTCTCGTCATCCAGCTTGCTGGAATTCACCACCGTCGCGTATTTGACGATCACATGGTCCTCTTCCAATTCCCGAATCGCTTCCGTCACTTCCTCCGAAGACGCGCCTAGGAGTGTCGCCAACAAATTCGCATCCCGGCGGGCGTCCTCTTTGAGGAGGTCCAGCAGTTTGAGCTTCAATTCGCTTAGTTGTTTCATCCCTCATCCTCCAGCGATGCTTCCGCGTGCCCCTCTCGATAACCAAGCGGCTTGCAGAATAAATTTAATACTTATATTACATGAAATTTGTGCGTCTGCATAGAAAAACCGTCCACTCCAAGTGAGCTTTCGGAATGGACGGTTAGGCGTTAAATCGAGTACGGCGTCAAGACATTAGGCTGATGCGCTTCCACATTCGCTTGATGGGCATGAGGCGTCCAACGAGAGGTTCGCTGTTCGGTAAACTGGCGCAGCTCCAGCTGCGTTTTCTCCGCTTCCTGCAGCTTTTTGTCCAATAATTGGCGTGGCGCTGGAGCCGGTGCCGTATAGATGCCTTGATGTTTCATCAGCTCATAGAGGGTACCTTGCAATCTCAAGGTGCTGTTCGTCAACTCTGTGAACAACTGCCGGACAGCCGGACAGGACGACTCCGTTGTTGCAGTTGTATATTCCCGAACCGTACGCCGTAAATCGGCTAAGATGGATTTTAATAAATCGTTCTGGGGCAAGAGCTCTTGGTGGTCCGTCTGATTCATCGGGCTGTTCCTCCTATAGACAAGTTGATTAATGGTTTGGCGTTGGAGCCGCCATTTGATGCTGGCGCAGCGAATCCGTCAATTGATGCAGATGATGCTCATGCGCACGGATATGCTCCAGCATCGCCTGCTCGATTTCAAAGTTTTGCGATACGGCGGCGGCTGCCGCACAGAGTTTGCTTAGCATCTCCTCATTGGAGATCGAATCGGCGATATAATCCAGTTCTTTCATGGATAACGGCTGCATCTGAGAGTACATCATCGGGTTTCCCTCCTGGTGAATGATCCTTCTTGCGGTATTATGCCCTGCACCTGTGAGGATATGTTATAGAGGTCATCATTCCATGACGAAGCAGAGAAGGAATCGCCGTTTTTAGTCCGGGGCGGTTGGATATAATGATGGAATCTCCCTTGTACGAAAGGATGAACCGGCATCGATGAAATTACATACCGGCAAGTTATATTGGCCTTCTACGCTGCCAAATGCAGCCAAATATCCCGTGCTGGACCGTGACCTACACTGCGAGGTGCTCATCGTGGGAGGCGGTGTCGGCGGCGTCCTTTGTGCGTATCTGCTGGCGGAGCGAGGAATCGATGCGGTACTGGTGGAGCGGGACAAGATCGCCGGCGGAAGCACAATGGCTAGCACAGGCTTACTGCAATATGCCAGTGACAAAACACTGGCTTCGATGATCCGAACCTTTGGAGAGGAACCGGCCGTCCATTTCTACAACCTCAGCCGAACGGCACTGGAACGGTTAAAGCAGATTGCCGGCAGATTGGAGGGGGCAGCACGGTTGACAGAGCGCAGCAGCATTTATCTCGCCAGCTCCGAGGGGGACGTCAAGGCGCTTCGGGAGGAATGCGCCGCGCTGCAACGTTTCGGGTTTCCGGCGATCTGGTGGTCGGCCGGCGATCTCGCGGATAGATTTCCCTTCCGTTACCCCGGTGCGATATACGCGGGAGGAGATGCGGAGATGAACCCCTATGCTTTCGTTCATGGTTTGGTGCAGAAGGCCGCACAGCTTGGGGTGAAAGTTTATGAGCGGAGCAAGATGCGCGGCAGTGAGCGAGGGGACGACGGACGAATTCGCTGTCTCTGCGGCGAAGGGAGAGTGACAGCTCGCCATGTCATCTGGGCGACCGGCTATGAGGCGCAGCAATTTAAGAAGGAGAGCGGCGCTCATTTTCGCGCCTCTTACGTGACCGTCACCGAGCCGGCGTCCTCCCTGAATGATTGGTTCGAGCATTGCCTGATTTGGGAGACGGCCAGGCCGTATCTGTATATGAGGACCACCCCCGATGGGCGGATCATCGCCGGAGGTCTGGATGAGATTCTCCCCGGCGGCGAACTGCCGGAAGGCCGTGAGATCCGGCAAAGCGAACGGCTGCTATCAGAGATCCGCCGGCGATTCCCGAATCAGGAAGGCTTAAATGCCGACTTTGGCTGGGGGGCCGTATTCGGTGAATCCCGGGACGGCCTTCCTTTTATCGGACTGCATCCGAAATATCCAAACTTTTATTTCCTGGAGGGTTACGGCGGAAATGGGACGGTCTGCAGCATGATCGCAGCCGAGATGATCGTAGATCAGCTGACGGGAATTCGGCGGGAGGACATGGCCATGTTTTCGCTAATACGAAGTTCCAAACCCAAGCCCGTGCCTACACAGCAGCAATAGATCTTTTAGGCCGCCTTGGCCCCCCTTTTTAACAGCCGGCGCAGGGCCAACCAGCTCAGCACCGGCGTCGCCCCTAAGGCAAACATCAGCCAGGTGATCGTTGGCATTCGTGGAACCATGGAGTACACGGCGATAAACATCAGCGTGCCCCCCAAACGGCCAACCGTAATGCTCAGTTCGCGCAACACAATCAGCTCGACCCGCCCCTCAACGCTTTCCGGACTGTTGCCGATCAAATCGAATACCGAAGAGATCACCGGGATCAGGTACAGCGGCAAAAACAAGGACGTACCCACCCCCATCACCATGAGAGTCGTGTAATTGACCTTCCACAGTAGCGGGAGGATCACAGCGGTGATGAGCAGGGCACCAATCAACATCCCGTAGTAACGCGTTCGGATTTTCAGCCATTTGCCTACGGCCCAGAAGCTGACTAGAGAAACCAAAGAGGTGATCAGCGAATATTGCCCAATTCGCCATTCAGCCGAAGTACTGATGAAAATCAGCAGATTGATGAGGAAGGAAAACACGCCCTCGCGCAAGCCATGGGCGGCCGAGGCCGGAGCGGCCTGCCGCCAGGCGCTGCCCTTTTGCAAGTAATGTACCGGGGCAAGCCAGTTGTACGGCTCGCCTGTTTTTCTTTTTTTCAACCAAAAACTCAGCAGGATTCCGGCACCATATACAATTAATGAGATTGTGAAAATGAATCGGTAACCGGCTTCGCCATGTTTGATGGAGATGAGCCATCCGGAAATCCACGGTCCGAAGATCCCGATCACCGAACCTAAAATTCCCACCCAGCCGTTGAATCGGTCCCGCGTCTCCACATCAGTCACTTCGAAATACACGACGTTGAAGGCCAGCCAGAATAATCCCGAACCGGTGCCGAACAACAAACCAAGCGGCCATATGTAGTCCACCGTATGTTTTCCTGTCCATAACACCAGTAAATAAAAGATCCCCGAAACGATGATCCCGAGCCGCAGGAATATCATTTTATCGCGTTCCTTCACCCATTTCCCGGCAATCCAAAAGACAAGCCCCAGCGCCAGCTGTTGGCTGAACGTAAACCAGGCGATCAAGCTGAAGTCCGGTTTGACTTTCCAGATGTAAACGTTCAGGAACGTGCCCGACAAGGCGCCGGCAAGCACGAACAGGCCGTTCACTGCCAGCAGCAGGATGGATTGGCTGTTCAGCTGTTTTTTCATGAATTTGCTCCCCCGCCAAACTTCGAGTTTCCCCCTGTAAGAGGTTGTGCAACTGTAAGATACCCAAAAATGGCCGAAGCATGAGACGTTCTCGGGAAGCCCGGGGACCCTTGGAAGCCAAAAAGCCCCGTCCGTAAAGGACAGGGCGTATCGCTGCCAATATTTTAATAACTTATTCGTTGTCTTCCTCACCAGAGATGGTGCGGATCATGGCGATCCGGGCCGGTTCATTCAAAAATCGGCTGACGTGGAAGCAAGCGGAGCAGACATATACGTTCAGCTCGGCCTCCTCCGGAAGGAGCGGGCGATCGCTTCCGGCCGGAATGGCCGCTTCAAACCCGCCGTCAGGGGAGATGAGCTTCTGCTTCCCGGCGTAAACCATATACTCCCGGCAATGCGGGCATTCCGGCACCTCGTCTTGTCCATCAAGCAGCTTCTCGACGCCGGTTTCGTATTTCAACCAATCACCGCCTGAAGCCGTAAACGCCTCGATGCGACGAACAGCGCCCAAATGTGCCTCCCCTTCTTCTTCCCAATACGACTCCCCGTCCTCGTCATCTTCATCGTGACGGTGCTTCCGATCCTGAAAGGGATGATCATTCTCTTCGTCTTCGAATTCCTCATCCCGGCCCAGCGAGATGTTGATCGTCCGATAGCCCTTCAATTCGTTGTGGCAGTGAGGGCATTCCTCCTCCGGCCCCAGTTCTTCATCCCAAACGATTTCCGTTTGGCACCATGGGCAAATCGTCGTTTCCATACCAAGTTCGTCCTTTCGTTACCAAATTAAGCATTCCATAAATAAATAATGCCCGCGGCCAAAAACAGGATAGAGGCGATAAATAACACCTTGACCAGGTTTTTCACGTCATTCTACTCCTTCAATTTAGATCCCTAACCGATACAAGCGCCGATCAAAAATGACACCGCCACCGAAACGGCCATCGCGATAAAACCGACACTCGAATTCCCTGCCGCAACTTCTTCATCGATGCGGAATACCGGTGTCAAAAACTCGAATAGCAAATAAGCGGCAAATAGCAGCAAGGCCCCGACCGAGGACCAAATCATAAAGTCATAAATGGACGGATGTGCCGCCGCATAACGAATGATGTTGGCTAGCCCAAATATTTTGCCGCCGGTCGCCAGCGACGCTGCCATGTTGCCGCGCTTAATCTCCTGCCAGCAGCGGTACCTTGCAAACAGTTCGAAGCAGGAAAGAAACACGATCAATTCCAACACCGCTACGGAAAAATATCCGATCATCAGCCCCAGCGGTTGCTCCAAGAGCGGATCAATGCTTTCCTTCATAGCGCCCTCTCCCCTTTGCCATGAGGCTATTCGTTTTTACTTCAGCTCGGCGACCGTCACACCGATACCGCCTTCTCCGTAATTCCCCAGGCGATAGCTCTTGATATGCTTATGCTTGCGAAGGTACTCGGAAATCCCTGTCCGTAAGATCCCTGTGCCTTTCCCATGAATGATATAAATCTGGCCTAAATTGCTTAAATAGGCTTCGTCAATGAAGCGGTCAACCTCGATTAACGCTTCCTCGAGGTTGGCACCTCGCAAATCCAGCTCGCTGCGAACGTTTTCATCGCGCGTACGTTTGACGTTTGGCGCCGTCCGTTGAACCGGCTTGCTGGCTGCCGGGGCTGCAGCGATCAGCTCCATGTCGTCCAGGCTCACCTTCATCTTCATGATACCGAGCTGAACAACCGCTTCTTTGCTGCCGGAGAGCTCCACGACATGGCCTTTCTGATTCAAACTGTACACCATGACCTCGTCGCCCGGTTCGATCTGCCGAGGCGGCTTCGCGGCTTTGTGGGCAGCCCCGGCTTTCTTACGACGCTGCGGTTCGGCTTCGTCCAGCTCCTTCCGAGCGGCGATCAGCTTATGCTCTTTGACGGCTGCGCCTTCCTCCAGCGCGAGTCGTCGCAGATCCGCGATGATCCGCTCGGCCTCCTGCCGTGCCTTAGCAATGATCGCCGACGCTTCCTCCTCCGCTTTCTCGAGGCGTTTATCACGCTGCTGCTCCAGCTTCTCCAGTTCCGTCTCGTGACGTTTGCGAAGCTCTTCCATCTCCCGCCGCAGCTGCTCGGCTGTCTCCCGCTCCTGTTCCGCACCGAGGCGGTTCTGCTCCAGCGAGGCGATCATATTCTCGACGCGCATGTCCTCTTCGGTCACTTCGCCGCGGGCATACTCCAGGATTCGCTCCGACAGGCCCAGCCGCTCGGCAATGGCGAATGCATTACTTCGTCCAGGAACTCCCACCAGCAGGCGATAGGTCGGACTTAACGTAGCGACATCGAACTCCATGCTGGCGTTGATGACGCCTTTCCGTTCGTAGGCATAGGCTTTCAGTTCGCTGAAGTGGGTCGTCGCGACCATCCGGCTGCCAAGGGAATGAATATGCTCCAGAATCGCGATGGCGAGCGCCGAACCTTCGGCCGGGTCGGTGCCCGCGCCAAGCTCATCCAGCAATACAAGGCTCTTCGGCGTCATCCGGCTCAAAATCGAAATGATGTTCGTCATATGGCTGGAAAATGTACTCAAGCTTTGTTCGATGCTTTGCTCGTCCCCGATATCGGCGTAAATGGCGTCAAATACGCAAAGCTGGCTTCCGTCTTCGGCGGGAACAAACAAACCGGACATCGCCATAAGACTGAGCAGACCAATTGTTTTCAGGGTGACAGTTTTGCCGCCGGTGTTCGGACCGGTTACGATAATCGTCGAGTACTGATTCCCCAGTTCTACGTCGATAGGCACGACCTGTTCGGCCGGAATCAGCGGATGACGGCCTTTCTTCAACTTGAGGTAGCCGCGGTCGTTCATACGTGGCAGTGTTCCCTTCAATTCCCGAGCCAGCCGGGCTTTGGCGAAAATAAAGTCCAGTTGGCCCAGCACGTCCCCGTCATACAGCAGCAGGTCCGCTTGCTCGCCGACCAGAGCGGTAAGCTTCTGCAGGATCACCTCGATTTCGCGTTCCTCGCGCAGCCGTGTCTCACGCAGCTTGTTGTTCATCGCCACAATCGATTCCGGCTCAATGAACAACGTTGCGCCAGATCCGGATTGATCATGTACGATCCCGCCGAAATGAGCGCGGTATTCCGCTTTAACTGGAATCACGAAACGGTCGCCGCGAATCGTAATCAGTTGATCCTGCAGCATCTTTGACACCGAGGACGAACGGATCATCGCGTCAAGCTTCTCGCGGATCCGCACCTCCCCGCCCCGCAGCTCTCGGCGGATGCTGGCGAGTTCGGAACTGGCCGAATCCAGTACCTCCGCGCTTTCATCAATGCAGCGCTTGATCGCGTCTTCCAAAGGCTTCTGTTCGCTTAAAGTATCGCTTAAATTAAACAGCAGCGGGACCTCGTGTTCCTCATGCATCGAAGCGACATACCGTTTGATTCGGCGCGCACCTTCCAGCGTAGTCGCAATGCCGAGCAGCTCGTGCGGATTCAACGTCCCGCCGATCCGAGCCCGCTTAACGGCCGGGGTGATGTCCACGATCCCGCCGAATCCGGGTGCGCCCTTAAGGCGATCCACCTTAAACGCTTCGTCAGTGGCTTGGAGCAGCCGCTTCACGTCCTCCAAATCGGTGACGGGCTGCAGCGCTTCCGCCGTTCTTTTTCCGAGCGCCGTTTGGGAATAGGCTGACAATTGATCTATAATTTTTCGATATTCCATGGTTTTAAATATTTTCTCGTCCAAGTACGTTCACAACTCCCCTCGGGCTATGATCTCATTATAGCGAAACCATTCATTTTTCGCCATTTACCCCACCGGACACATAAGAATGCACCTCGCGGAACATGCTAAATGCGTATAGCCAAACGTACTTACTTCTAAAAGGAGGCTATGTACCATGCATTTTCTGGGACACGTCGTGCGATTCATCGTCTCCGCCCTGGTTCTGCTGGTTGTGGGGTGGCTTGTACCGCAATTCAGCATCGGCGGATTCGGCAGCGCTTTGCTGCTCGCCTTGGTCATCGCCCTGTTAGGCTGGGCCATTGAGGGCATTTTCGGAACGAGGGTTACCCCGTTCGGGCGCGGAATTGTCGGTTTTCTTACGAGTGCGCTCGTGATCTGGCTTGCCCAGTTCATCATTTCCGGCGTATCCGTCTCCGTTATCGGCGCTTTGCTTGCCGCATTGGTGATCGGGATTATCGACTTGTTCATCCCTGTGGCAACTCCCTTTGACGCAGGTAAAGACAAAGCCAATCGTTAATGTTGGCGGTGCTCCAGATAAGAGACCGTTCCTCCGCAGATGTAACGTAGCGGAGGAATGGTCTCTTTCTCGATGTCATAAAAAAATAAACGTCTCACGGCAGCTTACTTATGACGGATGTCCCCCACGGATGTTCAACAATTCTTCAAACCTTGGGCATTCCGTCCCCTGCAAAATACGGTATGATATCCTTAAAATTGTCACATATATACTGTATCGCGAGGGATAATTGTGAAGAAAAGCATAGCCATCGTCGCAGGTTCCGTTTTGTTACTCCTTGTTACCGCTTGCAGCAGCGGGAATGCAGCTGAGACCAGCGGGTCTGCTGCCGATAGTAACATCAAGCCGGAAGCCGAGTTGGTCATTGAAGCCAGCAACTATCAATTCGATCAAACCGAATACCATTTAAAGAAGGATGTTCCGGTCAAAATCGTCTTTAAGAACGCCGCTGGCAATCATGGGGTCCTCATTCCCGGCCTGAAGCTGCAGCTTGACCGCAAGAACGACTCCGCCGTAATCGTCCCTACCGAAGTAGGCGAATTCGAAATGTCCTGCTCCGTGATGTGCGGCTCCGGCCACAGCGGCATGATCTCCAAGATCATCGTCGAATAAGCGAATCACGCATGCAACAAGAGCCCTCGGCGCACTGCCGGGGGCTCTTGTTGCATAATGCAATCCCTATCACCTTGTAGAGCTAATTCTGTTCAAGCAATTCGATCCATTCGTTATATTCCGATTGGAGTTTCGCATAATCGTCCTTCAGGCGCCGATATTCCTCATCCCGCTCAGCCTGCTGCTCCTGCTCTTTCTCCCGTTCGAGCTGCAGGAGCCGGAACTGATGGGATATCAGCTCGTAGCTGTCCGTGACTTCCTGCAGTTGCTCCGCTAACCGGCGTTTTTCTTCCTCGATTACCTCTACATCGCCGGCCATCGTCAATACACGCTCGCTTCCGGCTGCGCTCTCCTGCTGCCATTCTTCCAACTGGCGCTGCAGCTCGGATTCCTTCTCGCGCCAGGAGCTTAGTTCGCGTTCGGCCGAAGCCCACTGTTTCCGCCACTCCTGCTCCCGCTCCTCCGCTGCCTCGCGGTAGCGATCCAACTCGGATTCCAGCTCAGTGACCGCCTTGCGGCCGTCCTCAAGTTCCTGCAATCGCAGATTCAACTCGTCCCGTTCTTGCTCCAATTGCCGTTTCTCTTCTCCGGCTGTCTGCGCCGAAAGAAGGGCTTGTTCCCGCTCCTCCGCCGCACGCTCCGCCCGAGAACGCAGGGATTCCAGCTGAGCAGCTAATGCCCCGGCCTTATCTCGCTCTACCTGCAGCTCGGCTCTTGCTTCCTCCAGCCGGCTTGCTTCGGCCGCCAACTGCTCATTCAGTTGTTCGCTCTTGTCAGCGGCTTCGAGCAAGCTGATTTCCAGGCGGCTTAATTCCTCGCTGCGTTTCTCGGCCAGCTTCTGCCACGACTTCTCATTCTGCTGCGCCGTGCTCGCTTCGGCTCGGAGCTTGTCCTCCCGCTCCTTGGATTCCTGCAGCTTCTGCTGCAGTAGCTTGGTCTCCGCCTCCGCAGTCTGGAGCGTGCCCTGAAGCTGCTTGGCTTGCTCTTGAAGCTTCCCGCTTTGCTGCATCGCCCGCTGCTCGGCCGCCTTAGCGTCTTGCTCGCGCCGCTGCAGCTCGCTTACCTGCTTCTGCAGCTTGCCGGATTCCTCTTTCTCCTTCGCCGACTGCTGCTCGGCCTGGCGTAACTTGGTTTGGAGCTGCGAGTTGCTTCCTCGCTGCTCGTTCAACTGTCGCTCCAGCTCCTGCAACCGGGTGCGCAGCTTGCGAGTCTCCTCCTCCTGCCCCTGCAAAGAAGACTCCAGCTTCTCCGTTTGTCCAACGAGTTGGCGCTTCTCATTCTTCAGCTGCTGCTGTTCCTCCTGCAGCGCTTTATACATATTTTCCTGCTTGGCATGCAAATCCTGAAGGACGGAGTTTTCCTGGAGCAACACCGTTTTTTCCTGTTTGGCGTTCTGCAATTCGTTCTGCAACTGCTCGACCCGGATCGCTTCCTCGGCCATGCGCACGGCCGCCAGTACGGCTAACCGCGGCGTATCCAAATGGGGATAGGCTTGGGAGATGCTGCGCATATGTTCATCCACGCGGCGCGCCACCTGCTTCATATACTCCGCGCTGCTACCAACGATTTTATAAGAAGTTCCGTAAATTTCCACGTTTACGCTAATTCGGCCTTGGTTACTCAACGCTATGTGCCTCCTTCGGTCCTGTATGTCGTCTCTTAGATGCTGATATTTACACGAAAGTCACATCGAATCGGTCGTCCTTCAAATGATTCGATGTGACTTCGTGTAATTCCTGCTATTTTCTAAGTTCAGCCGCAAAAGTTTGCGACAGTCCTTCGACCACCCGGTCGTGGACCGAAGCCACTTCTTCGTCCGTCAACGTCCGTTCCATGTGACGATACACGAGCGATAAAGCCACACTCTTCTTCCTTTCGCCTAGTTTGGCTCCAGTAAAGACGTCGAATACCTCTACCGATTCAAGCAGTTCGCCTGCCGTTTCGCGAATCACGCCGATTAACGCTCCTGCTTCCACCTCGGAGCCGACAACGACGGCGATGTCGCGCTGCATCGCTGGATAACGCGGCAGCTCTTGGTAGACGTAAGCTTCGCCGGCGTAACGGTACAGCGGTTCAAGCAGCAGCTCGGCAACATACGTGTCGTCGAGATCCATCTCCCGCTGCAGCTCCGGATGAAGCTGGCCAAGCGAACCGATGCGCTCCTTCCCGGTTGTCCCGTTCAGGAACACCGAAGCCGAACGCCCTGGATGGAAGCCTTGCGGCCGATCCGCTTCATACGAAACTCGGTCAGCTAGGCCTAGGTACTCGAGCAGGCTCTCCAACGCGCCTTTGAGATCGAAGAAATCTACTTTCTCAGCCGGGGCATTCCAGCGTTTCTCCGCCCGATCTCCTGTCAATAACAGGGAAAGTACCGGCAGCTCGCTTGGCTGTTGAGTCAACTTCTCCTCCGAGGTCCGGAAAATCCCGCCGATTTCGAACAACGCCAGATTATCCTCCTTACGGTTGCGGTTGTAAACGGCGATATCGATCATCCCCGGCAATAGGCTGCCTCGCAGTACGCTGCGGTCCTCACTCATTGGCATAGCCAAGCGGATTTCCTTATCCCCTTCAACTAACTGTGGGAAGCTGGCGCTCACCCCTTCGCGGATGAAGGAGTAGCCCATGACTTCCTGCCAACCGCCATGTCCGAGCAAACAGCGAAGGGTCCGGCGCAGCGCCTGCGGTTTTGTGTAGCCGCCGATTGTCGTAACGCCTTCAATCATCGTTGTCGGGATGTTGTCGTAGCCGTACAGCCGAGCCACTTCTTCAATCAAATCAACGTCGCGCGTGATGTCACCGCGGCGTGTCGGCACACGGACCTCGATGACCTCCTCGGAGCCGGCACTTTCGAAGCGAAGCCGGGTCAAAATGGCTTTCGCCTCCAGGGAGGAGATGCTCGTGCCCAGGTAATCGTTCAGCTTTGCGAGCGACAAGGCGATAATCTTCTCTTCCGGCTCGCGATGAACGACTTCCACGATCCCCTGTGGCACATGGCCTCCAGCATGGGCTGCCATCAGCGCAGCCGCGCGATTCAAAGCTGGAATCACAGCCGCCGGATCCACCTCTTTCTCGAACCGTTGCGAAGCCTCCGAGCGAAGCCCCAATGTCCGTGACGTTTTGCGAACACTCCCGCCGGCAAATCTCGCCGACTCCAGCACGATGTTAACCGTTTGATCTGTCACTTCCGTATCGAGTCCGCCCATCACGCCGGCCAAAGCAACCGGACGATCCTCACCATCTACGATCAGCAAGGCGCCTGCTTCCAGCTCGCGTTCTTGACCGTCTAGCGTCACCAGCTTCTCGCCGGCTTTCGCCTGGCGCACGCCCAGCGTACTGCCGGCGATCTTGTCGGCGTCAAATGCGTGCAACGGCTGCCCGTATTCGAGCATCACGTAGTTCGTGATGTCAACGATATTGCTGATTGGCCGAATCCCTGCCGCCATCAATCGATTTTGCATCCACAGCGGCGAAGGGCCGATCTTTACGCCGGAGATGTAGCGCACCGCATAACGGCTGCACAGTTCAGGCGCGTCAATCTTCACTTGAATTCGATTCTTCGCCGACTCGCCTGGGTCGGCAAGCTTCGGCTGCGGCAGCTTCACGTCGCGGCTCAATATCGCCCCAACTTCATAAGCGGCCCCGAGCATACTCAAGCAGTCGGAACGGTTTGGCGTGAGGTCAAAATCCAGCACCTTGTCGTCCAGGCCCAGCAGGGCTGCGATCGGCGTGCCGATTGCAGCGTCCTCAGGCAATACGAGAATGCCCTCCTGCAGTTCCTTCGGCAGCAGCTTGTCGTTCATGCCCAGCTCCTTGGCCGAACAGATCATCCCTTGCGACAAGACGCCGCGCAGCTTGGCTTTCTTGATTTCCAGCCCGCCCGGCAGCTTCGCACCAACCAGCGCTACCGGAACCTTCTGGCCTGCGGCTACGTTCTTTGCGCCGCAAACGATTTGCAGTTCTTCCTCCTGCCCGGCGTCGACGAGGCAGATGTTCAGCTTGTCGGCATCGGGATGCTTCTCTTTGCTCTTCACAAAACCAACCACGACGTTAGTAACGCCTTGATTGCGATTTTCGATCGAATCGATTTCGATCCCGGAACGGGTGATTTGCTCTGCCAGCTCTTCAATGTTGACCCCTTCCAGGGAAATATAGTCGGACAACCACTCGGTTGATACTTTCATTGTCAGTTCCCTTCCCTCTTTACGATAAATTAAACTCTGGCAAACTGCTGCAGGAAACGCAGATCGTTATTGTAGAAGTAGCGGATGTCGTCGACGCCGTACTTCAGCATAGCGATCCGTTCCACGCCCATCCCGAATGCGAAACCGCTGTACTCTTCGGGATCATAACCGCTCATCTCCAGCACGCGCGGATGCACCATGCCGCTGCCGAGAATCTCCAGCCAGCCGGACTGCTTGCATACCCGGCAACCGTCGCCGCCGCATTTCATGCAGGTCACGTCAACCTCGACGCTTGGTTCGGTGAACGGGAAGAAGCTCGGACGCAAACGAATTTGCGTGTTCGGCCCGAACATTTTACGTGTGAACTCCAGCAGGGTGCCCTTGAGGTCGCTCATCCGGATTCTTTTGCCAACAACCAGCCCTTCAATTTGATGGAACTGGAACGAGTGGGTCGCATCATCGTCGTCCCGTCGAAATACGCGTCCCGGGCAGATGATCTTGACCGGCACTTCGCCTTGCATCGCCTCCATCGTACGCACCTGTACCGGTGACGTTTGCGTGCGCATCAACAGATCCTCCGTCAGGTAAAAGGAATCCTGCATGTCGCGGGCCGGATGGTCCTTCGGCAAATTCAGCGCTTCAAAGTTGTGGTAGTCGGTTTCCACCTCGGGGCCTTCCGCAATCCGATAACCCATGCCGATGAAAATATCCTCGATCTCCTGGATCACCTGGTTAAGTGGATGAATGCTCCCTTGTTTAAGCGGACGGCCGGGCAGCGTCACGTCGACTCTTTCGGCAGCCAGGCGCGCTTCGGTCTCCTGACGATGGAAGTTCGCTTGCTTCTCTTCGATCACCGCTTCGACCGCGGCTCTCACCTCATTGCCGACCTGGCCGATTACCGGCCGCTCCTCCGCGCTTAAGGATCCCATCCCGCGCAGGATTTCGGTTAATGCGCCCTTTTTGCCCAAATATTTGACTCGCAGGTCGTTCAAATGCCCGGCGTCCGTTGTTCCCGCCAGCTCTTTGAGCGCCTCTGCTTTTATTGCTTCTAGACGTTCTTTCATGGATTGCTCCTCCTAAAAATGTGATGAGCGCTGCTTCTCGATCGGTTTCTTACAAAACCTTTCCGAGTCCTAAGCGTCAGTTCAAAAAGTCAACCTCTTAAGACAAAATAAAAAGGCCTTCTCTCCCGTAAGGGACGAAAAGACCGTGGTACCACCCTTGTTAGAGCGCCGCATAACCTTCCTCAGCCTCAAGGCGCTGGGATTGCGCGTTGCTCTCACTTCAACGAAATAACGGCTCGTAACCGGTATCCCTTAATGTGCCGGCCTGCCCAACAAGCCTTACGGCTTTGCCCGTACAGCGACAGTTCAAGGAACTGCTCCGGAGCGAACTTCAGCAGCACCGGCTCCCTAGCGACGCTCTCAATCTTCGGCGTCCCTTCCCTGTTGGTCGGTTCTCTGCTTACTCTTCTCCATCAACGCATTTCATGTCATAATTAACTGCTATTATATGCTAAACCGGCTGCCGTTGGCAAGCCGCCGTGAAATTATGGTATCTTAGAGAAGTTATTTGGCTCCACAACCCTAACGCAAAGGAGAAACACGCCCATGAACGGCAATGAAAGAAAAAACATCGCGCCCGGCCTCACCGTGGACATCGTATTAAAAAAGGACCAGCCCACCGGCAAGCTGACCCGCGGCGTGGTCAAGGACATCCTGACCAATTCCGCTACCCATCCGCATGGCATCAAGGTCCGGCTGCAGGACGGTCAGGTAGGCCGGGTGAAAACCATCCTCCCGGGCAAAACCGAATAAACAAGGCGGCGATACAGCTATAGCCGCTTTACCGGATGCCGCAATACGGTTTTCATCTTCTCGGGCGCGGTTTTGCGCGGGTCCGACAAATAGATTTCATGATGTTTGCGAAGATCATCGAAATTCTCGGCTAATCCGTTCGCCTCAAGAAAGGAAGCCAACCGGGCCACCGATTCTTGTTCGGTCTTAAATGGACCCCTATGCATCACTTGGACGCAAAGCCCCTCCTCGAAGACGGCTAATCTTACGTCATTCAAATCGAGCTCGGGCTTCTTCTTCGCCGTCCGTACCTTCACCCGGTTCAGCAGCTCCTCTGTGACGAATTCAGGCTGGCGGATCATCGAGGTCCAAACCCACTTGTCCCGATTCGGATCAAACCCGATATTCTCCGAATCCCATAATCCCTCCAGCGGAGGAACGACATATTCGAAGTAACCGGCAGGCTTGTTTTCTCCCAATTTGCTCATTTTGATACCATACGATAAAGCGTACAGCTTCTGTACAGCCATTTGATAGCTCCCTCCATCGGGGTCGCCTTTACCGTCCACCATGAGGAACTGCATCGGCGGCACTCCAACCAGTACCGGCTCTCTCCCCGGTAGATACAAGTCTTTGTATTTCTTTTTGAAATCCAATTTATCTGCCATGATCCCACGCTCCATCCTAGTCTTGCTTCCAGCGCTTCAACGTCGGGAACCAGGCTAACATGGTCTCCTTCGCTTTGACCTTATCCGCAAACATGCCGGAATCCCCGCCAAACTTCAAGCATTGCTCGATCATTTCCTCCATCGTCACCTCGCTTGTGAACTGTCCTCCCTCGTAGCAGTACACGCAATACTCCTGATGTTTGCTGCCATCCCCGTTTGTGCCCAGTACCTCTTCGTTCGACAGCGGCATCCCGCAGCTTTGACAGAACGTTACGTTTCCCGTCTGATTCATATTCATATCCAATCCCTCCTCCTTAAGATGCCCTCATTTTAGCAAGGCGAATTTGACATCTGTCTGTCATATTAAGAAGGATTGGAATACATTTCGGCAATTTTCTTTGCTTTGGCTTGTAAAATATCCCGGATATGCGGCGGCGAAAGAACCTTCACATTCTCGCCAAAGGACAGTAGATAACCATATATCCAGTCATCCTCCGGATAGCTGGCCGTAACAAGGAAATAGTCGTCCTTCTGTTTGAGAATGCGGGTCCGCTCAAACTCATCAAAGATCCTGTACGCCATATGCGGGGGAAACAAGAGCTCAAGGTCCACGTAGGTGAATTGATCGTCCGGCATCGCGACATCCACAGGCTTAAGCTGAATGTCCCGGCGGAGCTCATACAACCGATCGGTGATCTCAAGCTCTTCAATCCGGCTGATTTTAAACGTGCGTAAATCTCGGCTCTGCAAACAATAACACTGCAAATACCATGAGCGGTTCTTAAACTGCAGCCTCATCGGCTCGACGTGCCGCTCCGTCCTCTTGCCATACGAGCTATAGTAAACAAACTTCGCAACCCGCTGCTCCAAAATGGCCGTCTTCAACAGTCCGAATTTGCTGCGCTCCACATCCCCGCTGTTCCAACCGGAGAAATCGACATCAATCCAGTGGACCTCCTCTTTTCGGAAAAGCGTGCTCAGTTTGGACAACACTTGGCTCGTCTGCAGGGCGTTCGTGGCTTCCAGACTCTGCAGTCCAAACAGGATTTCCTTCTGCTCGTCTTCTGACAACAGGGATTTGTTCAGGACAAAGTCCGGCAACAGCCCAATTCCGCCGCCTTTCCCTTTGCTGGCGTAGACGGGAATTCCCGCACCGCTTAACGTATCAATATCTCGGTAGATCGTACGGGTGGACACCTCGAACCGCTGCGCCAGCTCGGCGGCGGTCATCGTCTTGCGTTCCAGCAGCAAGTATACGATTTGGAACAGCCGGTTCATCTGCATGTGTACCCTCTCCTTTGAAATCAAGTATACCGGAGAAATGCGACATAGCAATGTCATATTAATAAAAGAAGGACTCTCGAGGAGAGCCCTTCTGCTTGGTTACTTCGTTACGCCATGTGCGGTTGTTTAGGCGCTGGGGTTTGCGTTCCAGCATCTTTTTTCTTATGAAACAGCTTGCGGAGGTAAGGAAGTACATAGTAGTCGAGGCCGATTTTGCCGGCGTTGGCCGCAGCGACGAGGACCAGGACTTCAAGAATCAACATTTGTGCGTTGGTGCTTACCGTACCCGAGAAGAGGAACGCGGCGTTCATCACGAAGCCCATCAGTGCGGCGAAGGTGGTGAAGGTACCGAGGATGAGACCGATGCCGACCAGGAATTCACCGTAAGGCACCAAGACATTGAAGAGGTCGACGTTTGGCAGGGCGAAGTGTTGTAAGAAGGTCGCCCACCAGCCTTGCACGGCGGGGTGTTCGCCGGTGCTGTTCGCGATCGCTCCGGTCAGGAAGCCCGCGGCATCGAAGCCGCCGGTCAGTTTATGATAGCCGGCTTCGATCCATTGATAGCCGAGATACACGCGGATGACGGTCAAGAGCCACATTGCCACTTTATTTGTTCTAAGGATATTGTTAAACATGATACCCACTCCTTTGGTTATGTACGATTTTGTTTTTCGGATGATCATCTTTGATGTCTTTATTATATGTGATATTTTTCACTATATATGTGATTTAAATCACAAATATTAAAAATTGTGTATTTAAATTTTTAGACGCCGCCGGTTCCAGCTTTAAAACGCAAAAAAATCCTTACCAGAGTAAGGATTTCGAATTCTTTCATATGGAGCGGGTGATGGGAATCGAACCCACGCTACCAGCTTGGAAGGCTGGAGTTCTACCATTGAACTACACCCGCAGATGACCTGCAACAGATAAAAATCATGAAGATCGGGACGACACGATTCGAACATGCGACCCCCTGGTCCCAAACCAGGTGCTCTACCAAGCTGAGCTACGTCCCGTTGTAAAATGCAGGCCCTTTTTGGGAAGGCAAAAATTAATATACCATGTTTCGAGGAGCGAAGCAAGCGGGAATTATTTACAATTTAAGATGAGCTGCGTAGCGCGAGCCGTGAACCAATAAAAAATCCTTAGCCGGCTAGCCGGCTAAGGAACTCGCTTTCCAATACGCCGGCAGGCACCGGCTTGCTAAATAGATATCCTTGTCCTTCGTGGCAACGCTGGAGCTTTAGGAACTCCAGCTGCTCCTCGTTCTCCACGCCTTCGGCCGTCACTTTCAGCTTTAAGTGATGAGCCATCGTGGTGATGGTGGAGACGATAGCTGCATCGTTTCCGTCGTACATGACCTCTTTCACAAAGGCCCGATCGATTTTCAAACGGTCGATCGGCAGGCTTTTTAAATAATAAAGAGAACTGTAGCCTGTGCCGAAATCATCAATGCTGATATGTATTCCTAAACGCTTCAAGCGATGGAGCTGGTCCAGCGCGGTTTCAATATCGTAGGTCATGCTTTCCGTCACTTCGAGCTCCAGATAACGCGGATCCATCCCAACCTCGCGCAGGATCGCGTCCACGCGCTCAGCCAAATTATATTGGCGGAACTGTCGCATCGATAAATTGACGGATACGCAAACCGGCTCAAAGCCGTCCAGCTGCCATTTTTTATTATGCAGACAAGCCGTCTTCAGCACCCATTCTCCGAGCGGAACGATGAGTCCGCTCTCTTCGGCCAACGGTATGAATTCGCTTGGCGGCAATAACCCCCGCTTCGGATGATTCCAACGGACGAGCGCCTCCATCCCGACCATTTTCCCCGTATCCAAACTGATCTGCGGCTGGAACTCCAGGAAGAACTCCTCTCGCTCCAACGCCTTGCGCATATCGTTCTCCAATTCCACCTTCGACTGGGTACGTTGCTTCATCGCCGCATCATATCGCATAAAGTCTACGCCATTCTCCTTGGCATGATGCACCGCCATATCCGCATATTGAATCATCTGATTCACCGCGTCCCCATCATTCGGAAACACGGATAAGCCCATGCTCAGGGAAATATGGTATTCGGTGTCGTCAATAAGCACCGCCGGATCCACGGAAGCCAGCAGCTGCTTGGCCCGCTCCTCAGCCGCCGCATCGTCCGGCAGTTCCGGGAAGATCACGGCGAATTCGTCTTCACCCATCCGATACACCCGTTGCTGCTGCCCCTCCAGCGCCGACAGGCGGCTCCCCAGCTCGGTGAGCAGCTTGTCTCCCGCGCTGTAGCCCAGGGAGTCGTTAATCGCTTTAAACCGGTCGATATTGATGACCGCGACGCCGGTGCAAGCCCTCGAGAACACCAGGAACTCGCCCAGCTGCTCTTTCATTTGTCGCAAATTCGGCAGACCGGTCAAATCATCGTGATAAGCCATATGCTTCATTTGGGCTTCCGCCAGCTGCTTGCCGCGCATCGGTTCCTCAATGGTCAGCCGGTAAACGCCTTTTAGTACGATGTAATAAGAAATGCCCATATACCATTGTCCCGCCGCTTGCGCCAAATCCCCGCCCTGTCCCGTTGGGAAGGTTAGCAGAACATGTCCCATCGCCATAAACAACAGCGCTCGGGTCACCGTCATGATAGCCGGCGGGCGTTCTGCGCGGTGCCGATACAATATCGCCATCGCGGTGATTACGTACAACAACGGAATGCCCGCTCGCAGGATGAACATCCCGAACTCCAAATCGAACAGAGACGGCAGGCTGGCTTGATACCGGTTTAAAAGAAGCAGTACCACTAAGGACAACAGACCTGCGCCTGTAAACATGGCGATCTTCTGATGTCCGTTCACCTGCTGATCCTCCGCGGCGAAAATTCGCAGCATCCCCAGCGCCCCCAGCGTATGCGAAATCACCAAAAACCAAGCCGCCAGACTTCCGCCCGGTTTGAATCCGAGCAAAGTGACGTCTCCGTGCGAAGCGGCGTAAAGAATATCCAAGATCCCGATCATGGTAAATAAAACGGCCGTATACAGCCGTTGCTTGGAAAGTTTATCGATAAACAGAATCCATCCCTGCGCAAATATGGCAAACGAAACAGCCAGGCACATCAACCCCGCCAGGAGATGCATCGTTTGAATGAGCGCGTCCGCCCCTGGTGGAAAATCGTTCCACGCCGACAGCCGGATCACCCCGACCATTGCCGCCAATCCGATTACCCCTTGGATGATTGTCGTTTGTTCCTCTGCCCTAATCCTCAATGCGTATCAACCTCCGGAGGTAAATTCTGTCTTCCGTCATGAAACTACTAATTCAACATATTCCGCTTATTTCCTGCCTTTTCTCCAAATTTGTCGATGAAAAAAAAGAAGCCCGAACGCGAGGCGCCGGGCTTGAAATCCTTATTTCTTTGTCCGATTAACCGTCGTCTCCGGTGTCGTCAGCTTATCGTAAAAATCGACGGCCTTATCCTTGTCCTCTGAAGCCCGAAGCGCCATCGCAGAGCGCGGATGCTCATCAAGCGTCCCCGTGATCATATAAGGGATCAAATACCCCCACTCCTCTTTCTCCCGAAGCGGGATGAGCAGCTCTTCTAAGACTTCCAGAATAGGGCGCAACTTATAATTTGTATTCTTCAGATGAGTCACAAGCAATTCGGTTGGGCAGTTGCCGGCCGCGCGTCCCATACCGTAAACGGAAGCATCCAGCAGCTCTACCCCGTGATCGGCGGCCACCAGGGTATTGGAGACCGCCAGCTGCATGTTGTTATGAGTATGCACACCTAATCGTTTTCCCGGCAGATGGGTTTTGAACTTGTTAACCAAATACTCCATGTCTTTATAGTCGAGACTTCCGTACGAATCCACGATGTAGACCACGTCAACGACGCTCTCCTTGATCATCTCGAACGCTTCCAGCAGCTCGTTCTCCATGACATTCGACAACGCCATAATATTCAGCGTGGTCTCGTAACCGCGGTCATGGAACAATTGGACCAACTGCAGTGCTTTGTCTACATCTTTTATGTAGCAAGCGACCCGAATCAAATCGAGCAGGCTTTCGCTGCGCGGTAAAATATCGTTTTCATCTACTCGACCAATGTCGACCAAAGCGGATAGTTTCGTCGTTCCTTTTTGAGGAATGACCTTGCGCAGGAATTCGTCGTCCAGAAACCGCCAAGGGCCAGCTTCATCCGCCCCCTTCAGGAGCTTGGGCGAGTTTTTGTAGCCGATTTCCATATAATCGACGCCTGCCTCATTTAAGCCTGCGTACAATTTTTGGACAAATTCTACGCTGAAGTCCCAGTTGTTCACCAGTCCTCCGTCACGTATGGTGCAATCGACGATTTTGCATTGGTTGGCTTTCATACCCGGCATATTCCTCTCCATCGTTTTACTATCCATCTTACTAAAGGTTGTTCGAAAAGTCATCTTTGCATCACGAAGATCTTTCAAAGAAGTTATGCGACGTCGAATCTTGAATTCAGCCGGGATTTCTGTTGCTCACGTAGATCTGTCAACGCTCCGCTATTCAATCCCTAACTTCATCCAGATATGAAGTTAATCACAGTACGGTTTGCCTGCTCATGATATATTACATTCAAATCCAATTGAGATTGATTCTCAATACCAATTGTCCAGCTAGAACCTACGCCGTTTACGGCTTACATACAAGACGCTACTGCTTACCATTTGATTAGGAAAAGGAGAGGTAATCCCATGACAACCTGTCGGTGCTGCCTGCTTGGATTGAAGCCCGGAACCTCATGTGCCATCACGCAATTCGGAAATATGGACCCGGTCCTGAAACGGCGCCTCGCCGATCTCGGCGTTCGGGAGGGAACTCGCGTTGTAGTGAAGCGCTACTGCCTCTGGGGTGGTCCGGTCACGTTGGAATGCGCCGGTCAACTGCTGGGCATCCGTCAGAAGGAAGCCGCCCATATCGAGGTGGCGGTCTCATGAACAATGCTGCATTGATCGGAAATCCGAATACCGGGAAAACCTCGTTGTTTAACACCTTGACCAGTTCCTACGAATATGTCGGTAACTGGGCCGGCGTGACGGTTGAGAAAAAGGTTGGCCAGCTGCGGAGCAAATCCGGCCAATTGACCGACCTGCCCGGGATCTACACCCTCCGCCCCCTCTCCCGGGACGAAGGAGTGGCGGCGGAATACCTGGCCGCTGAATCCCCGTCGGTGTTGGTGAACATCGTTGACGCTTCCAATCTGGAGCGCAATTTATATCTGACGCTGCAACTGCTCGAATATGGAAAGCCCGTGATCATTGGGCTTAATATGATCGATGTCGCCAAGGCGAACGGACTTCAGATCGATCCGGTGAAGCTGGCAGCCCGGCTTACAACTCCGGTTCTCCCCCTGATCGCCCGAACCGGGAAAGGCAGTAAAGAGCTGCTGCGGGCGATTGAGCAACGGCATCTTGAGGCGGCAGACGCCCCTCAGTATGCCATTCACTATGGCGAAGCGATCGAACGGGCGATCCGCGACATCTCCCGGGAGCTTACCGCCGGCTGGGAGGAGGGGCGTCCAGCCTTGCGCTGGATCGCTTTGCAGGTGCTTGAAGATAATCCAGCCGTCATCGCCGCGCTCCCGCCCCAAAGCGACTTGAACAAGCTGCAAGCCATCCGTGCTGAAGCGGAGAAGCAACTGGCCGCAGCTGGGTTCGACACCTCCGCAGAGGAGCATATCCGCAACGTCCGCACCAAGCACATTCGGGATATCTGCAGCGAAGCCGTTGACGCCTCCCAGAAGAAACCCCATACGATGACGGAACGTATCGACCGCATCGTCACCCATCCGATTCTCGGCATCCCGCTGTTTATGGCCTTCATGTTTCTTACTTTCCAACTGACGTTCGACTGGCTGGGCAATCCACTCTCCGACCTGCTCGATGGGTTTATCACCGGACCCCTGACCGGCGGTACGGAGAGTCTGCTGACGAATGTAGAGGCGTCGAGCTTCACGCATGCGCTGATCGTAGACGGTATCATCGGAGGGGTCGGCGGCGTGCTGGTATTTATTCCGCAGATCTTCATCATGTTCCTGATCATTTCCTTCATCGAAGACTCCGGTTATATGGCCCGCATAACCGTCATGATGGATAAATTGATGGAAATCGTCGGGTTAAACGGCAAGGCTTTAATCCCGTTTATCTTGGGCTTCGGCTGCAACGTGCCAGCCGTCATGGCTTCCCGCAGCATCGAGCAGCCAAAGGAGCGAATGCTGACCATGCTGCTGATACCGCTGATGTCCTGCTCCGCGCGGCTGCCGGTTTACGCTTTGTTTGCCGGTATCTTTTTTGCCGAGTCGCAAGGCCTGATCGTCTTTTCCCTGTATATGCTCGGCATCGTGTTGGCGCTTGTGCTGGCTAAAGTCTTCTCGATGTTCCTGTTCAAAAACGAACGTTCTTTCTTTATGGTCGAACTCCCGCCTTACCGAATGCCGCAAAGCGTTACTCTGTTCCGCAGTACCTGGGAGAAAGGCAAAGGCTTTCTGCGCAAAGCCGGCACCTTCATCCTCGGCGGTTCCGTGCTGATCTGGCTACTCACGTACCTGGGTCCGGGCGGTGTGGCGGAGAACATGGACGACAGTTTCCTCGCGGCAATCGGCGGTTTATTCTCGTCCGTTCTGCAGCCGTTAGGTTTCGGCACCTGGCAATCCGGAGCCGCCTTAATCACTGGCTTTATGGCCAAGGAGGTCGTGGTATCGACAATGAACATCATCTACCACGCGCCGGATATGGCTGGCCTGCAAGGCCAGATCAACGCATCCTTCACAGGGCTTCAGGCCTACAGCTTTATGGCCTTCGTCCTGCTCTACACCCCGTGCCTCGCCACGGTTGGCGTTCTCCGCAAAGAAACTGCTTCCTGGAAATGGACGTTCTTTTCGATCGCTTATTCGTTAACGCTTGCTTATCTCGTATCATTTCTAATTTATCAAGTCGGATTACGACTAGGTTTGGGTCTGGCTTAAAAGGAACGAATAGATCCGGAAACGAAAGGAGCAATTCATCATGATCGATATTGTGATCGTCGCCGCCATTTTCGGTTACGCCGCCTTTGTGTTATACCGCGGCTTCAAGAAAAGCAAAAAAGGCGCCTGCGCCTCCTGCTCGCAGCAGAAATCCTGTTCTGCGGCTTGCGGAAATTACGCGGCGTCCTCTTCGGTATCTCCGGCCAAGGGCCCAAAAGAATAAGCTATATGGCCAGCGGGAGCGAGATCACAAAGATCGTTCCCGCTCCTTTTAAGCTGTCCACGGTAATATTGCCTCGATGGTTCCTTATGATCCGGTAACTCACCGATAATCCCAATCCGGTTCCCTTCTCCTTCGTCGTAAAGAAAGGATCAAACAAGCGGCTTAGCATCCCTTTATCCATCCCGCCGCCGTTATCCTGCACCGAGATGTTCACCGATTTGCCTTCCATCTCCGCACGGATATCGATCACCCCTTGGTGGTCACCGCCTACCTCAGCGATCGCGTCCATGGCATTCTTGATAATGTTCAGCAGCACCTGCTTGATCTGCTTGACATCGATGGAAACGAGCAATTCCTCCTTCGGCTCATGAAGGATCATTTGGCACCCCTTCATCAGCGCCTCGCTT
Organism: Paenibacillus mellifer; assembly: GCF_023195895.1. Taxonomy (GTDB): domain Bacteria; phylum Bacillota; class Bacilli; order Paenibacillales; family Paenibacillaceae; genus Fontibacillus; species Fontibacillus mellifer. The sequence goes on along the minus strand of NZ_JALPRK010000001.1, from coordinate 498,380 downwards.
TCCGTGAGAAGAACGACCTCCTTCAGCAGAGAAGAAACGTTCACCGTCGATTTCTGCGGGGCTGACGGCTTGGAAGAATTAAGAAATTCGTGAATAATGTCGTTGGCCCGGTCGATTTCCGTCAAAATAATCCGAGCATACTCATCTTTGCCCAACTGGAGCAAATGCGGTCGAAGCAGCTGAATGAACCCGCGAATGGCGGTAAGCGGATTCCGAATCTCATGGGCAATCGCCGCCGAGATCTTCCCGAGCATCGCCAGCTTGTCGTTCTGATATGCCGTTTGTTCGATTCGCTTGAAATCGGAAACGTCCTTGACGCTTAGCAGAAAGTCTCCATCCATCTGATCCCCGTACGTGACCGTGATGAGCCAATGCCGGCCGTATTCGTCGATTAACTCATGATATTTTTTGCGATGAAAAATCGTCTCCCGGTAAATACGCAAAATCTTGCGTTTCTTAAATTGGTTGAGATGCGGGTGTCGCAGCATCTGCAGCAAGTTGCAGCCGATCAGGGATTGGCGCGGCATTTCGAGCAGTTTGGCCATCTGCACATTGATAAAGGTTAGAACCCCATCGCTGTCAAACAGCATTATTCCGCTGTCCAGGTGTTGGAGTACGTTCTCATACTTGTTTTTTACGAGCTGGGTCGATTGGTATGCTTTGACGGACTGGAGTAATGTCTCTTGAAATTCACTCAACAAGTGTGGTTCCCCCTTTACTCAAATGATCATACGATCACTACCTAGAAGAACTTACCCTGACTCGGCGCGTTTAACTCAACTTTCTATGCGATCTATGGCGTAGGATTTCACATCATGGCAATGGATGCATGTCCACGTAATCAAATCTAATAAGTCAAAAGCCACCTATTTCAATCATAGTCAAGTTTTCCAAATACCGTCAATCAGAGATACTGTCGAAAAAAGTTGGATGAGCGCAAAACGACTACCATAGTCCTAAAAAAGTGAAAATAGCCTCCCTTCCGGGAGACTATTTTCGAATCCATCAACGATTGTTGTGTTGAAGCCGAGCTCTACGCCGGCTCATGACAGCCAGCCTTTTTTTGAGTTCCTCCGTCCATTTCTCATCGCCGATTTGTTTGGCCACGGACAGGAGATCCAGCGAAATATCAATTTGGCTTTGTACGATCACCAAGGGATCTTCGTCTTCCCGATTGACGCAGTTTCCAAAGATGGACTCATCGTCCTCCATCACGAAATCCTGAAAGTCAATTTCCGAAACTCCGTCGCCATGCGCATATTCCGCCAGAATTTCGTATTCGTTCTCCACTTTATAATGAACCTCAACCCGATGGCACACTGGGCAAAATAACAGGGGTACATTATGAACCTGCGTACGATAATGCTTCAAAGTCCCCTTTGTTCCCAGCATGCTGGCTCCGCAGCAAAAACTCATTCCCCTTCACCCCTTCTCGCGTTCGGTTCATTCACGCCTCTCAGCCTTCTCAGGACGGGATTTCATATAATTTATTCGTGAAGCTTGCTTCAAATTCCTGCATAAGGCTTGTAAATCCTGGGACCCCATCCACTCCTCTACAGTCTCAGCTGTGGGGCAAAAAACCCCCGATTTGAGCTAAGCTCAAACAGGGGGTCCATCTTCTTATCTTTATCACATGGTAACATCGGCCATATGCAAAGTCAATTTTGTTGCTCGCTGCTGATTATTTCTTGATTGCGGCAACAATCAGGTCGCCCATTTCCTTCGTACCGACCGCCTGACCCTTGTCGACGGCGATATCGCCTGTGCGGTGACCGGCATTCAGTACGTCAGCGACGGCTGCCTCGATCGCGTCTGCGGCATCGGCATAACCGAAGGTCATGCGGAACATCAGCGCTACGGACAAAATCGTTGCAATCGGGTTAGCCAGATTCTGACCCGCGATGTCCGGAGCCGAACCATGAACGGGTTCATACAACCCGAAGCTGCCTTCGCCCAGGGAAGCCGAGGACAACATCCCGATCGAGCCGGTAAGCATCGCCGCTTCATCGCTCAGAATGTCACCGAACATGTTCTCCGTCACGATGACGTCGAAGCTGGCCGGACGGCGCAGCAGCTGCATCGCGCAGTTATCGACAAGGACGTGCTCCAGTTCAACATCCGGATATTCCGGTGCGACCCGATTCACAACCTCGCGCCACAACCGCGAGGTCTCCAGCACGTTAGCCTTATCGACGGAAGCCAGCTTCTTGCGGCGCTTCTGAGCAATCTCAAACGCCTGGCGTACGATCCGCTCGACCTCGCTGACGTTATACGCGCACGTATCAACGGCTTCCTGCCCCTGCTCCGTATCGCGGCGGTATTTCTCGCCGAAATAAATGCCGCCGGTGAGTTCGCGGACGACGATGAGATCCGTGCCCTCAAGCACTTCCGGCTTAAGCGTTGAAGCATCCTTAAGACAATCGAACACGACTGCCGGACGCAGGTTCGAGAACAAGCCGAGCGCCTTACGGATACCCAGCAGTCCGGTCTCCGGGCGTAGTTCCTTCGGATTGTTGTCCCATTTCGGACCGCCTACGGCCCCGAGCAATACGGCGTCGGCCTTTTGGCATACCTCCAGCGTCTCTTGGGGAAGCGGCGTCCCTTTCTCGTCGATAGCGATGCCGCCAAACAAGGCACGTTCCGTTTCAAACTTGTACCCGAACAGCTCCTCCGTCCGTTTCAACACTTTCTCCGCTTCGGCTACCACTTCCGGTCCGATACCGTCGCCTGCGATTACCGCGATTTTTTTGACTTCTGCCATTGCTTCCAGCTCCCTTTCGTGAACATCCTCTTCTTCAGTTGTAACACACCGGGTTAGGATAAACAAAGATATAGAATCTATTAAGGTCATAGGTTTTAACTATAAGCAGGCAAAAAAACAGCGAAGCTGAATAAATCAGCTCCGCTGCAACCGTCTCCCGGTTCGATTACGCCCGAATTGCGGAATTCGACTTTCTCTTCTCGATTAATCGGTTGAGCGCATCGACATAAGCGCGGGCACTCGCTTCCAAGATATCCGTGCTGACGCCGCGACCCTGCACGGAAGCGCCGTTCTGAGTCAGCACGACGTGAACCTCCCCTTGGGCATCCTTGCCGTGGCTCACCGATTTGATCGAGTAATCGGCCAGTTTGACTTCCTCGCCGGAAGCGAGGTCGATCGCGTTATAAATCGCGTCAACCGAACCGTTGCCTTCGGCTTCCTTCTCGATAATATCACCGGCAAGCGTGACCAGACGGACCTTCGCCGCCGGTGTCGCTTCGTTGCCGTAAGAGACGAAAATCGTTTCGAGGCGGAATTCCTCCGGTGTGTCGATCAGCTTCAGCTCGACGATTGCCAGCAGATCCTCGTCGGTGACTTCCTTCTTCTTGTCGGCCAGCGCTTTGAATTTGGCAAAAGCTTCGTTCAAACGCTCGTCGTCCAGCGAGTATCCCATATCCACCAGCTTCTCGCGGAACGCATGACGACCGGAATGCTTACCCAGAACGAGCTTGCTCTCCTTGAGCCCGATCGTCTCCGGGGACATGATTTCGTAAGTTGTTTTCTCCTTCAACATGCCATCCTGGTGAATGCCAGATTCATGGGCGAAAGCATTCGCGCCAACGATCGCCTTGTTCCCCGGCACGACCATCCCGGTCAAGCGACTCACCAGCCGGCTCGTACGGGCGATTTCCGTCAGTTCGAGCGACGTTTTCGCACCAAAGAAATCAAAGCGCGTTTCCAACGCTAACGCCACTTCCTCCAGCGCAGTGTTACCGGCCCGTTCTCCGATTCCATTGATCGTCCCTTCGATTTGGTCTGCGCCGCCTAAGATCGCAGCCAGAGAGTTCGCTGTCGCCAGACCCAAATCATCGTGGCAATGGGCGCTCAGCTGGATCTTCTCAATTCCAGGCACCTTCTCCTTCAGCGTGCGGAAGATGTTACCGTATTCCTCGGGATACAAATATCCGACCGTATCCGGAATATTCACTACCGATGCGCCTTCGCGGATCGCCATCGCCGTCATCTCGCAGAGGAAATCCAGTTCAGTCCGGCCGGCATCCTCACAGGAGAATTCGATCTTCGAAAAATACTTACTAGCATACCGCAACGCAGCCTGCGCCGTTTCCAGCACTTGGTCTTTGTCCATCTTCAACTTATATTTCCGGTGGATCGGACTGGTGGCTAAGAACAAATGGATGCAAGGATCCTCGGCCCCTTGCAGCGCTTCACGGACCGCATCGATATCCTGTGTACGCGACCGCGACAAACCGATGACCGTCGACTTCTTGACTGCACGTGCTACGGCATTCACCGCGGCCAAATCCCCGGGTGAAGCTGCGGGAAAACCCGCTTCGATTCGGTCGACCCCCAGCTTCTCCAGCTGATAGGCGATCTCCAGCTTTTCACGAGTATTCAGGTTCACGCCAGGGGATTGCTCGCCATCCCGTAGCGTCGTATCGAAAATATAGATTTTGCGCATGCCAAGCACCTCCTCCGAAAAGCTCCAATGCGGCTCACACAAAGGGGCGGCCGCATTGGGTATTCAGGCTTTTACTAATCTTACGTTATCCCCTAACGAGGGTATACCGTTTATTTCTTGATCCAGTGCATCAAGCCGCGAAGCTCTCTTCCGACCACTTCGATCGGATGGTTTGCTTCGTTGCGGCGAGTTGCGGTGAGGAACGCACGGTTCGATTGGTTCTCCAAGATGAAGTCGCGAGCGAATTTCCCTTGTTGGATATCGGAAAGCACAGCTTTCATCGCTTTCTTGGTTTCTTCCGTCACAACGCGAGGTCCTGTTACATAATCACCATACTCGGCTGTGTTGGAAATGGAATCGCGCATCGTTGCCATTCCGCCTTCATAGATCAAGTCAACGATCAGCTTCATTTCGTGCAAGCACTCGAAGTATGCCATTTCTGGAGCATAACCCGCTTCAACCAGCGTTTCGAAGCCGGCTTTGATCAGGGCGGTTACGCCGCCGCACAATACAGCTTGTTCGCCGAACAAATCGGTTTCGGTTTCTTCACGGAACGAGGTTTCGATGACCCCTGCGCGTGTACAGCCAATCCCTTTCGCATAAGCGAGGCCGATTTCTTTCGCTTTACCGGTAGCATCTTGGTGGATAGCGATCAGACCAGGAACGCCAAAGCCTTCCACATACGTGCGACGAACCATGTGGCCCGGCGACTTCGGAGCAACGAGCAATACGTCATTGTCCGGGGAAGGAACGATTTGACCAAAATGTACGTTAAAGCCATGGGCGAACAACAACGCGGCGCCTTTCTTCAGGTTCGGTGCGATTTCGCTGTTGTATACGGCAGCTTGCGTTTCGTCCGGCATCAGGATTTGCACTAGATCTGCGCGTTTGGTCGCTTCCGCAACGGACAATACTTCAAAACCGTCTTCCTTCGCTTTGTTGAAGGATTTGCCTTCCCGCAGGCCGACAACGACATTCAGTCCGCTTTCGCGCAGGTTTTGCGCATGGGCATGTCCTTGGCTGCCGTAACCGATGATCGCGATCGTTTTTCCTTTCAATACGCTGAGTTCTGCATCTTGTTCATAGTACAAAGTAACTGCCATTTCTTATGCCCTCCTAAGATTTGCGGGACAGTCAAGCTGTGCCCTTGATTAATATAAGTATGGTTTCCTCCGCCTGTGACGAGCGGGCGTTTCAATGGACCGACGCCTTTAAGCGATAAAGTGACATCTTGACTAAATCGATCCCCTCAAACACCCGCCCGTTGTCTGGCGGAGGGGTGAAGCCGCTGGTGGCGGCAAAATACGATTAGGTTTGAGCGCTTAAGCGTTCCCGCGGATCATGGCGGTGACGCCGGTGCGCGATAGCTCCCGGATGCCGTAGGGGCGAAGCAGTTCGATCATGGCGTCGATTTTCTCGGTATCGCCGACGACTTGGACCATCATGCTGTTCGTTCCGATGTCGACGACCGCGGCACGGAACGTTTCAACGACGCCCATGATTTCCGGGCGCTCCGCCGGCTCGGACTTCACCTTGATCAACGCCAGCTCGCGAGCAACCATCGGTCTGGAGCTGAGATTCACAACTTTGATGACATCAATCAGTTTGTACAGCTGTTTTTCGATTTGTTCAAGCGTTTTGTCATCGCCTTGCGTGACGATGATCATCCGGGACAATCCCTCTTCCTCGGATTGACCCACGGTGATGCTTTCGATATTGTAGCCGCGCCGGCCGAACAGACCGGCAACGCGCTGCAGAACCCCTGGCTGGTCGTTCACTAATACGGAAATCGCATGGTTTCTCATCATCATTCACTGTCCCCCATTAGCATTTGATCAATGGTGGAACCTTGGGTAACCATCGGATATACGTTTTCCTCTTTGCTGACCACGAATTCCACCAGAACCGGTCCCGGCGTGTCGAGCGCTTCCTGCCAAGCACGTCTGGCTTCTTCCTTGTTTGTTGCCCGCAGACCTTTCACCCCATAAGCTTCGGCCAACTTGACGAAATCCGGACTGCCTTCAAGATTGATATGGCTATAACGGTTGTCATAGATCAATTCCTGCCATTGACGAACCATACCGAGCACCTGGTTGTTTATAACGACTACTTTGACCGGGATCTTGTTGATGGCGCAGATCGCTAGCTCTTGGGCACACATCTGCATGCCGCCGTCTCCATTAATCGAGATGACCAACCGATCGGGATGCCCCATTTGCGCGCCGATCGCCGAAGGGAACCCGAAGCCCATCGTCCCGAGGCCGCCCGAGGTAATCCATGATCGAGGCTGGTTAAATTTGTAATACTGCGCCGCCCACATTTGATGCTGACCTACGTCGGTCGTGACGATCGCCTCTCCGCCTGTCGTGTCGTTAAGCAGCTCAATCACCCACTGCGGTTTCAGAACGGTATCCGAATCGATATATCTTAGCGGCTTCTCGATTTTGGAACGTTGGATCTGTGTTCTCCAAGCATCCGCTTTGTCCGCCCGCGAAACGATCGGGTTCAGCATCTCCAGCACGGTTTTCACATCGCCTACGATCGGAATGTCTGCGTGAACGTTCTTGCCAATTTCAGCCGGGTCGATGTCGATGTGCACGATTTTGGCCTTCGGTGCGAACCCGTCCAGCTTGCCGGTTACCCGGTCGTCGAACCGTGCCCCGATGTTGATCAGCAAATCGGATTGCTGAATCGATTGATTCGCTGTATAGGTGCCGTGCATACCGGGCATTCCCATCCATAGCTCGTGGCCGCTTGGGAAAGCGCCCAAACCGAGCAGCGTTGTCGTAATCGGAATTTGCGCCTTGTTCACGAATTCGAACAGCTGCTCATGTCCGCCGGAGTATACCACGCCGCCGCCGGCGATAATGACCGGGCGCTCGGCTTCCTGGATGGCCGCCGCCAATTTGTCCAGCTGCAGCCGATTCGGCACCACCGTCGGATTGTAGCCTCGCAGATTGATGGTCTGGGAAGGCTCGAACAAAGCCTTGTTCGCGGACACGTCCTTCGGAATATCGATCAGGACCGGACCTTTCCGTCCCGTGTTCGCAATGTGGAACGCTTCGTGGATAACACGAGGCAGGTCCTCAACGTTCCGAACAAGATAACTGTGTTTCGTAATCGGCATCGTGATGCCGGTAATGTCCGCCTCTTGGAACGCATCTGTGCCGATCAGGCTGGAGACGACGTTCCCCGTGATAATAACGAGCGGAACGGAGTCCATGAACGCGGTGGCGATCCCCGTCACCGTGTTGGTCGCTCCTGGACCGGAGGTGGCGATACATACGCCGACTTTCCCCGTGGCCCGGGCGTACCCGTCCGCCGCATGGATGGCGCCCTGCTCATGTCGGGTCAGCAGGTGGTGGAAATCGGTAAATCCGTACAACGCATCATAAATGTACAACACCGCTCCGCCTGGATAACCAAAGACGCACTCGACACCTTCCAAAAGCAAGCTGCGAAGCAGGATATCGGAACCTGTAATGACTTCCGGTTTCATCCATTTCTCTCGTAATTGTTCTGTGGACCGCGTTTCTGGAATTTGCGCGCTCATCAGTCATCCTCCTTCCAAATGATGTTCAAAAAGTCATCTTTCGATCACGATGCTAAATCATGCTGTGATTCGACGTCGAATCTTGAACTCACCCGGGCCTTCCGTTGCTCACGTACCCAATACGTACGCTCCGCTACTCAGTCCCTAGCTTCGTCCAACCTTCTCGGTGCTCGAGACCTAACTTTTTGAACTTGATCTAACTTTTTTCAAACCCCAGTACTTACCTAAACTAAAAAAACCTTCCGCCCGCCGGAACAGTTTCCTGCTCCGAGGGACGAAAGGTTTGATCCTCCGTGGTACCACCCATTTTCACCTGGCACCTCGCAGTGCCAAGCCTTGACGAGTAAAAGCGTGAGCCGCCTTACTCGTGGTCCGTAACGAGGACCAAACGATTTCCCCTAATAAGCTTTAGTCGCAATCGCCACCGCGGATGGATTGCAGCTTTTCAGGGAAACAGCTCCGAGGTGAGCTCGCAGTTAAGGGATTTTGGTGGTGGTCTCAGCAAATCCACCCACTCTCTGAGCAAAGAGCCCTTAAAGCTTCGTCCTCTTCATCGCCGATGCAAGATATGTCTTAAAATGTTTAGAAACATTATATGATTAGTTTACACCACGAGTCAATACCCTAAAGAATTAAAGTTTCTGACAGGAACCCATTCCCTCCTCCTTCTCATATGATAAAAGATAGCGCCTAAAATTATGCACGGTTAGGAGGAGATTCGCGCATGATTCGATACAGAAGGCCGAAACAGGACGATCCCATCATCCACGATTTGGTCCGTGGGGAGCTTGTCCCCTTCTCCCATCTGCCTCCACAGGACATCGAAACCGTCTTCAAGGATATCCCGCTGCGGCTGTCACGCGGCGTCTCGCTGGTGGCTTCCCCAACCTATGAAGCGGATCCGGTTGCCTTTATTCATTTTCTCATTCACGGCGATTTGTTATATATTGACATGATGGCGGTGGCGTCGGCTCATCAGCGGCAACGGCACGGCAAAACTCTGATGGCCCATGCGGAAAACTTTGCCACCTCCCGGGGATGTCTGCGCGCAAAAGTAATGGTGGACCGGGACAATACCCGAGCCCACCTATTTTACCGTAAATTGGGGTATCGAACCCAACGTTACGTCCCGTTATCCCAATGTTATGAACTGGAAAAAAGGCTGCCCAGTCGCACTTAGCGTTTTACCAGAAATACGGGTAAGGGTAACCTCCGCCATAGGGGACGCCACCATAGGGAACACCGCCGCCGTATGGAACACCGCCAAAGGCGTATGGAGCGGTGCCGATCGCCAGCAGATCGAACAAAACAAGCGGGATAATCGCTTTTGTTCTGACTTTCTTACCGGGGGCTTGGCGAACAATCAGACGATTGCCGCTGATTTTCACCAGTTTGCCCGTAACAACCGTACCATCTTTTTTATAAGCCGCGATCTGTTTGCCCAGCCATTTCTCGGCTTCTTTTCTCGTAACCGTTCTGCCCATCCTAATTCCTCCTGTCAGGTTAGATCCTATAGCCGCGAAAAACCGCTCTGGCCGAACCGTTTGAATCGGCTATTTTGTGTTCACCCCTAACCTATTCACTCGTCCCGATTCCTGCTTACACCATCGCCTTGTCTTCCAACAATCGGGCTTCTCCCCCTAAATAACGCAAAAAAAAAGGATGCTGCCCATGCAGCATCCTTTTGCTTCTTTCTAACGTTTCCCCGGATCGTATGGTGTACCTAGCGCCGCCGGCGCCGAGGAACGTCCTACCGCTCCAACGAGGACGATAATCGTCAACACGTAAGGGATCATAAAGATAAATTCCTGAGGAATGCTTCTCGACCATTCAAACAACTGTACGTAGTTGCGAATCGCCTGCGAGAAACCAAAGAACATCGCCGCTCCGAAAGCACCGAGCGGGTTCCATTTGCCAAAGATCATCGCCGCGATGGCAATAAAGCCCTGGCCGGAAATCGTGTTATGAGCAAACGTACTGGTCGTCGTCAATGTGATCGTTGCGCCGCCGATCCCCCCGAGCATACCGCTGAGGAGCACGCCGATGTAACGCATTTTCGTGACATTTACACCCAACGTGTCCGCCGCGCTTGGATGTTCGCCGACAGAACGCAGTCGTAACCCAAACGGGGTCTTGAACAGTACAAAGTAAATGACCACGACGAGGATCAATGCCAAATACGTCGTCGGATACGAGTTGAAGAAGCCCTCTCCGATAATGGGGATGTCGCGCAGAATCGGGATCGGGACTTTATGGAACACCGTAACGAGCGGGGTTTCGGCTGCCCCTTCAAACAGCAATTTGACGATGTATACGGTCAAACCCGCTGCCAGGAAGTTGATGACAATCCCGCTGATCGTCTGATCCGCCTTAAACGTGATCGTAGCAACGGCATGGATCAATGCGCCAATCGCACCCATCACCATAGCCGCAATGACCCCAACCCACGGTGAGAAAGCACCCATGCCTGCTTCTTGGGCATAATAGGTCCCTACGCCGGCGGCAAATGCGCCAAATATCATTAACCCTTCCAAGCCGATATTTACAACGCCGGATCGCTCCGAGAAAATGCCGCCAAGCGCCGTAAAGATCAACGCCGTCGAAAACACGAGGGTAGAGTTCAGCAATTGACCAAGCAGTGTAAGTACGTCCATCTTACGACACCTTCTCTTTCTTGCGCTTCAGGTAAAACGGCTTCAGCACGATTCTCACGATGCCCTGAGCGGCAATGAAGAATATGATCGAGCCGATCACGATCTTGATCAGCTCCGGAGGCACCCCGGCGCTGAAGCTCATCCCCGCCGAGCCGTAGGTCAGCACGCCGTACAGAATCGATCCAAGCACCACACCAAACGGATGGTTCATCCCAAGCAGCGCGACGGCAATGCCGTCAAACCCATACCCTGGAGAAGCCGCGAAGACCGATTGATAATGGAACACGCCAAGCACCTCGAAGGTCCCGGCCAGGCCGGCGAACACCCCGCTGATGAACATCGCTTTAACGATGTTTCGGCTAACATTCATCCCGGCGTATTCCGCCGCATTCGGGTTCAAACCAACGGAACGCATTTCGTAACCTTGCTTCGTTTTCCAGAGGTAAACAAAGAAGAATATCGCTGTCAGAAGAGCGATGACCGTTCCCCAATGGATCCGCGCATTGTTAAATACGTCATTCAGGAACGTCATCGAGGCGGAAGCTGCGATGTCTTCGGAACGGTTTTGGCCCTTCAGGAGATAGAAATTACGGATGACGTAATTTGATAAATACAACGCCGTCCAGTTCAACATGATCGTGGTAATAACCTCATTGATGCCCCGTTTGGCTTTCAGATAACCTGCAATGCCAGCCCAGAGACCGCCACCGATCCCCCCGGCAATCACTGCCAGAGGAACCAGGATGCCAGACGGTAGTCCTGAGAACGACAACGATACCGCCGTTGCCGCGGTCATACCGATTAAAACCTGGCCGTCCGCACCGATATTAAACATCCCGGAACGGAATGCAAACGCAACTGCTAGACCCGTAAACATAAGCGGCGTAATTTGCCGAATCGTTTCACCAAAGTCATAAGGATTGCCTACAACCCGCTGCAGCAGCGCGCTATACGCGACGATCGGATTGTATCCCCCGATCAGCATGACCACTGCGCCAACCAACAAACCAAGCACGATGGCAACCAGCGGCAGAATAACGCTGTCCAATGTAAATATTTTTCGCAATTTATCCAACGCTTTGACCTCCCCGTTCCAGGCTTCCCGCCATCATTAGGCCAAGCTCTTGATCGTTGGTTTCCTGTGGAAGCACTTCGCCGACGATCCGCCCTTCATAAATGACGGCAATCCGATCGGATACGTTCATAATCTCGTCCAGCTCGAAAGAGATCAACAATACCGCCTTGCCTTGGTCCCGCTGCGCAATCAGCTGCTTATGAACGAATTCGATTGCCCCAACGTCCAGTCCTCGCGTCGGCTGAGCTGCGATCAACAGGTCCGGGTTCTTATCTATTTCCCGCGCAATAATCGCCTTCTGCTGATTCCCCCCGGACAGGGAGCGCGCCTTCGTTTCCACGCTTGGCGTACGCACATCAAACGCCTCAACTAATTGCTTGGCATGTTCATCGATCGCCCGCTGATTCAGCAGACCACCCTTGCTGTATGGCGCTTGATAATATGTTTCTAGCACCATATTCTCGCTGACGGAGAAATCCAGCACCAAGCCATGCTTGTGACGGTCCTCAGGGATGTGGGACAACCCGCTTTCGATGACCTTTCGCGCCGGTAGATTGGTAATCTCCTTGCCCGAAAGATGGATCGAGCCGGATTCGATTTTGCGAAGTCCCGTGATTGCTTCAATCAATTCGGTTTGCCCGTTACCATCAACCCCGGCGATACCGACGATTTCTCCAGCACGCACCTCCAGGTTGAGTCCGTCCAGCACATGGAGGCCATGCTTGCCCTTGGCTTTCAAATCGCTTAGTTTCAAGACAGGTTGTCCAATTTGAGGTTCTTGTTTATCTACCTTGAAGGAGACTCCCCGGCCAACCATCTTCTCCGCCAACTCCTGCGGGTTCGTCTGATTCGTCACCACGGTATCGATGACTTTACCGCGGCGAATAATCGTAACTCGATCCGAAATCTCCATAATTTCCTTCAGCTTGTGGGTAATCAAAATGATCGATTTGCCTTCCGCCACCAACCGTCTCATGATGACCATCAATTCCTCGATTTCCTGAGGTGTAAGCACAGCGGTCGGCTCGTCAAATATAAGGATATCCGCGCCGCGGAACAGAATTTTCATAATTTCGACCCGTTGCTGCATCCCGACGGAAATATCGTGGATTTTTGAGTTAGGGTCCACTTGAAGGCCATACTGCTCCGACAATTTCGCCACCTGGGCGGACGCTGATTTATAGTCGATATTAAGTCCCTTTTTCGGTTCCATGCCAAGAATGATATTCTCGGTAACCGTAAAAGGCTGTACAAGCTTAAAATGCTGGTGAACCATACCGATTCCCAGCTTGATTGCCTTGTTGGGATTGTCGATCGTCACCGGTTGCCCGTTCATCTCAATCGAGCCTTCATCCGGCTGATAGAGGCCAAATAAAATGTTCATCAACGTTGATTTGCCCGCACCGTTCTCGCCGAGCAGGGCATGAATTTCGCCCTTTCGTAAGGTTAGGCTGATGGAGTCGTTGGCGACTACACCGGGAAAACGTTTTGTGATTTGCTTCAACTCGACTACGGGAGCTTCAGCGCTCATGAAACCACCCTCACCATTATGGGATTAACGCAAGCAACAAGGCCAGTTGATCCACTGGCCTTGCCTGCTTGAATGACTCTATTATATTCTACTGTCCATATGGACGTAAACGTCTCCGCTTGCTTTATTACTCGGCTGGTACTGTAACTTCGCCGTTAACGATTTTTTGCTTGAATTCTTCCACTTTGTCCAAGATTTCTTGGCTCACGTTTGGATTCTCTTCAGGCAAGCCTACGCCGTCTTCTTTCAGCGTAAGGTTAGTAACTTGACCACCTTTGAACGTACCGTCGATCACTTGTTGCGTTACGTTCTTAACGGCAACGTCAACGCGTTTCATCATCGAAGTCAATGTTACTTCGTCGCCGAATTCGAGCGATTGGTCTTTGTCGACGCCGATAACCCACAATTTGTTAGCACCGCCGGCTTGGTTGCGTGCAGTTGCTTCGTTAAATACGCCATTCCCCGTTTGTCCAGCAGCCGGGAAAATGATGTCGGCGCCATCGTTGAACAATTGAGTTGCCAAAGATTTGCCGATATCCGGCTTGTCATAAGCACCCGCATAAGTAACCGTTACTTTTGCGTCCGGGTTAACCGCTGCGACGCCTGCTTGGAAACCAACTTCGAAACGTTTGATAACCGGGCTTTCGGCACCGCCGATAAAACCGATTTTGTTCGTTTTCGTCGTCAGACCTGCTACTACGCCAACCAGGAAGGAACCTTCATTTTCGGCAAACGTAACGGATTCTACGTTTGGAGCGTCAACAACGTTGTCGATGATCGCCATTTTGACGTTTGGATTCGCGTCAGCGACCTGTTTTGTCGCATCGCCCAGATCGAAACCGATCGACCAAGTCAAATCGTAGCCGCCTTGTACAAATTGAGTCAGGTTTGGAACGTAGTCAGAGCTTTGGGAACTTTGCAGGTATTTGTGTTGGATCCCTTGCTCCTTGTTCATCGCTTCGAGCGCTTCCCATGCGGATTGGTTGAAGGATTTGTCGTTTACGCCGCCTACGTCGGTTACGAGACCAATCTTAAACTTCGATGCATCGGTTGCTGTGTTTCCGCCGTTACCCGCTTGCGTGTTGTCGGCCGTGTTGCCGGCGTTACCGGTATTGGCTGTACCACCGTTGTTCGCTGCATTGTTGTTGCCGCATCCCGCCAAAATCAGAGTAAATGCGAGCACCATGAGTAAAGATAGCTTGAAGGCTTTGTTCATTGCGGTTAATCCCCCTTAATATTTTGTGAGCCTTGTCTAAGTTGACCACACAGACCGATTATACCTGTAAAATATGCTAAAATCCATACTTTTAATAACCTTGGGTTAAATAATTTTCGTCTTTATTTTGAATAAAACGCTTACTTTTGACAAATTTATCATCCAATGTTCGCTTCATGTCAAGTCCATCCATAAACACTGCTATTCCCGAACACTCTGACGCATTTTCAACGAAATCTTCGGTATTCCCCCAGGTTCTTACGGATATGCGGATATGTTGTGCGGCTTACCTATAGCATTCCTAATTTCTCTATTTTCCATGCCTGCCCGGCGGATCTTTCGGCAGTGTTGGACAGTTCAGTTTGGCCCACCCCCACTAATTTCCAGCGAGAGTAAGATCAACAGCCGTTTCCTGCCGGGAGCCTGCCGGCTTCGCTTTATGTATCCGAGTTGCCTCGAAATCCCCAAAAAAAGCGCCGTCCCGGAATCAACCGGAAACAGCGCCTTAAACTTTTGAACTTAAGCGTTGATTTTTTCTTTAGCTACAGCTGCCAAAGAATTGAAAGCGTTCAGATCGTTTACTGCGAGATCAGCCAGCATTTTGCGGTTGATGTTCACTTCAGCGAGCTTCAGGCCATGCATCATTTTGCTGTAGGACAAACCGTTCATACGAGCCGCTGCGTTGATCCGGACGATCCACAGTCTGCGGAAGTCACGTTTTTTTGCACGACGGTCACGGTATGCGTACAGCAAGGATTTCATCACTTGCTCGTTAGCGGTTTTGAAAATACGGTGTTTCGAACCAAAATAACCTTTAGCCAGCTTCAATACTTTTTTATGACGACGACGAACGACGAATCCGCCTTTAACTCTTGCCATTTAAAAAACCTCCCAAAAAGTTGTGTTAATTGTATCTCGGTAATTACTTCAAGTTTGCCAGTTGTTGCTTCATGCGGCTAACGTCACCTGCGTAAGCAACAGGGCTGTTGGCCAAAACACGTTTTGCACGTTTCGACTTATGGGACAGCAAGTGATTGCGGTTCGCTTTGTAACGTCTTACTTTACCGGATCCGGTAATTTTGAAGCGGCCTTTCAGGCTGCTGTGAGTTTTCATTTTAGGCATTGTACTTCCCCCTCAAAGGTTTATGAACGCTAGCTTCCTCTTCCGAGTCATTCCACAGACGGAACGATCATATATAGAAGCAAACGCTTAGTTTTTCGGTGCCAAAATCATAATCATGCTGCGTCCTTCCAGCTTCGGAAGGCGTTCGATGGTAGAGATTTCCGCGACCTCTTCTTTGACGCGGTCGAGAATTTTCTTCCCGATGTCGGCGTGGGTAATTTCCCGTCCGCGGAAGCGTACCGAGCATTTTACCTTGTCGCCTTCTTTCAAAAATTTGATCACATTGCGAAGTTTCGTCTGGTAGTCGTGTTCCTCGATGTTCGCGCGGAACCATACTTCCTTGATGTCCACAATCTTCTGATTTTTGCGAGCTTCCTTCTCTTTCTTCTGCTGCTCGTAACGGAACTTGCCATAGTCCATAATCCGGCATACCGGCGGCTTGGCAGTCGGCGCAACGTTCACCAAATCCAGATTCAGGTCGATCGCCATCTGCAGCGCTTCGCGCAGCGGTGTAATTCCGATTTGTTCACCTTCGGCACCCACCAGACGGACCTCTTTCGCACGAATCTCATCATTGATCAAATGTTCCTTACTGATAATTCTCCACCTCCAAAAGGTCTTAAGTAATGACTTGGACCGGTACTCACACACATAAAAAGGATGCAGGTCCTCACCCGCATCCCTCATTGATCGTCGTTAGTCTTCATGAACATTCCATTCATAAATCAACGGATCAAGACCAGCCAACACGAACGTCGGTCAGGTGAGAAGCCGGGGCCTCTGCTTGCAATCCAATAACTTTCTTGCAACCTCAAATACTATATCATGTGCCTTGCGCCAAGTCAAGGGAAATTGAGAATGAAATCTTGCCTCCTCCCCGGTGTCCCTTCGAGTGACGTACGGCCATCCGATTTCGATCGGTTTGCGAATCGAATGAAGCGAATAAGGTGATTGAATCACCTTATAATCTCGATATCGATGTTTTGTAGGGAAATAGAGTGATTTTTTCACCTTATTTCGCTTAAACCACCCGAAAGTCCCTTGCCCGCCGTAAATAGGATGATGAAAGCACCTTATTGTACCAAAAATCCAGCGTCCTGCCGGAATAGCGTTACTATTTCACCTTAATCACACGGAGGCCCGGTTGAATTCAAGATTCGATGCCGAGCCCGCTACGTTAGCTATTACTTCGTGATCAGCCACCATGGTTTTGAACTACACTTTCAATCAAAAGTTAAAAACCGGCTTTTCAGCACCGAGAAGGTTGGATGAAGCAGGGACCGAGTAGCGCAGCGTAGGTGAGCCTACGTGAGTACACGGAGGGCCCGGCTGAATTCAAGATTCGATGCCGAGCCCACTTCGTTAGCTTATACTTCGTGATCAAAAGCTGGTTTTTAACTTACCTTGTTGCTTTGGACTTCTTCTAGGCGGACAACGCGCGTATGCTGCGTATGACTCCATTGCTTGTTGTTTTGCGTGAAGAACGCGTAGAACGTGATCGGCCACCAAGAAATCAAGTAAATCGGGAATAGGATTAGGTACGCATACACCTTCTTGGACTTCACCTTCTCCAGGAACATCGCCATCAGGAAAATAAAGACGTTCGCCACGATGGCCACGTAGGACACCCACATCGGCAGGTAACCGTACAGTGTATCGAAGTGTGGTCCGCGAAGCAGCGACTGGTCAACCCAGATAAACGCCGTCAGCAGGAACGTCAACAGCACGATATACACGTTAGCCCCGTAAAGCGCCATATCCAGCTTCACCATGTTCCGCTCCTTGATACTCTTCCAGAGGAGCGGGAAGAAGTAACGGCGCGCTACGGTGAAGTGACCTTGCATCCAGCGCAGGCGCTGGCGAGCCGACGCTTTAAACGTCAACGGCTTCTCGTCGAACAGCTTGGCGTCATAGTTAAATACCGGGTACACACCGCGCTCAACGCAGCGCATCGTAAACTCCAGATCCTCAACCAGACTAGTTGCGCCCCAACCGATTTCCTTGAGGAGCTCGGTCTCGAAGCACATGCCCGTGCCCCCGAGGAAGTTCGCCATCTTCAAGTTCGTCCGGGACAGCTGCCACAGACGGTTGCAATACCAATAGGAGATCCCGTAAGAAGCGGTGATCCAGGAATCCTCCGGATTCTTCGTGTCGATATAACCTTGAATGACCCGGGCGCCGGAGCAAAGATCGTTATTCATTTCACGCAGAAAATCCGGATGAGCTAAGTTGTCGGCATCGAACATTACGACCGCGTCGTATTGACGCGGCATTTTCCACAACTGTTTCAGCATCCATTCAATCGCATAGCCCTTCCCGCGCAAATTGGGATTGCTGCGCACGCAAGCATTCATGCCATGGCTGCGGACGATGCTTGCGGTATTATCGGTACAGTTATCACAAATGACAAACACGTCGTATAATTCTTTTGGATAGTTAAGCTGCTTCAAATTCTCCATCAAAGCTCCGACCACTTGTTCCTCATTGTGCGCCGCGACTAACACAGCAAAGGACTTGCTCGGTGCGTGCTGAACCTTGTTTTTCTTCCTGTACATGCCAAATAAAGCTAAACCAAATTGATACACCCCTACCACCGCAAGTACGACCTGCAGCGAGATCAAGATGACATCCAACATGATTTCTTGCCCCCTTTTACTCCGATGATTTGTTTTTGTTTGTTTTCGGAGTTTTTTTGTTTTTATGACCCTTTCGTTCTTCTTGCCCTTTTTTCATTGATACGAATAACCGGCTCTTTTGTTAAACCATTACGATTTTCCATGAGTTGACTGCTTTTGTCAAAACCACTGTGACCCCGCCGTCGCTCAAATACCTTGAAGTCCGGCAATTTTGGCACACGGGACCCCCGCATCCTGCTTTCAGGTACGGTTACATCTTATTTTCATCACTTTTGGCATTTTTTATTTCTATTTTCTTCTTTTTTTATCGACCGGCTAACGAAACATTGACGTTACATCTACATAAACGTGAGAACCCAGCAAAAAGTTTACAATTCTGCACCCTTTTTTTTAAACTTATTTGCTATGATTTGAATCATTGTACAGGGGCAATGGACGGAAAGTCAAAAAAGAGTACGGCAGGCAACACAAAAAACGTCCTTGAAAAGGCCATTGATTAAAAATATGATAAGTCTAACCTGAAAATGCCATGCTACTTGAAACGGACGGCCCTTGGACGGGCAGTTTTCAGGCTGATAGAACGCGGCCCAACATCGTGCGGAGGGATTTCATGATTCGTTTATTCCATAAGCTTCAACAACTTGACCGGCAGCTCTTTGTAGGGATCAACGGCCGCCTGCACCGCAGCTTCCTAAATTTCTGGCTGTACCATTTAACCCATTTGGGGGGAGCCTGGTTTACCATTCTCTCGTCCTTGCTCATTTGGTTGGCTGCACCGCAGCCGTGGAGCAAAATCGGCCTGCAATCCTGCGTTGCGCTTGCAATCAGTCATCTTCCGGTAGCGCTTGTGAAAAAAACCTATCCACGCCTCCGGCCCTACTTAACGTTGCCAGGCACGAACACTTTCCGAAATCCGCTGACAGACCATTCGTTTCCATCCGGTCATACAACGGCGATTTTTTCCGTCACTGTGCCGTTTATGGCGGCTGCGCCTGGTCTCATTTTGGTTCTTTTACCGCTGGCTCTGCTCGTCGCAGTTTCGCGCATTTATTTAGGTTTGCATTACCCTTCGGATACCCTGGCCGGAGCTGTGATTGGCTCCTCCGTAGCGCTCGGAACGGTTGCAATATGGGCTTAAAGGGGATATTGTAGACAGTAGGAAAACCTTGCAGGAAAAGGTGAAACCAGTGCAAAAACAGAGAGTCTTGCTTTTATCCGAGGGGTTTGGAGCCGGTCACACGCAAGCGGCCTACGCGCTCTCCAGCAGTTTACGAAAGATCGCGCCAAACGTGCAGACGAAAGTCCTGGAGCTTGGCAGTTTTTTAAACCCTAGAGTGGCGCCGATCATCATTACCGCTTACAAAAAAACGGTGTCCTCGCAACCTCGGCTTATCCGTATGATGTATCGCAGTAACTATAAAAAGTCTTTGAACCGATTGACGACGTTGGCTCTTCATCGGATTTTTTATACGCGTACGATTCAAATCATCCGTCAGCTTCATCCCGACGTGATCGTCTGTACCCATCCGATTCCAAGCGCGGTCATCTCACGCCTTAAACGGCTAGGCATGTTGGACGTCCCGCTTTGTACCGTGATTACCGATTACGATGTACACGGCGCCTGGGTTAGTCGAGAAGTGAATTGTTTCCTCGTCTCCACCGATCAAGTGCAGAAGAAACTGTTGGAACGCGGCGTAGACAAGAACAAAATTCGAATTACCGGCATACCGGTACACCCCAACTTCTGGGAGCGCCACCATAAGGAGGATATCCGCCTGCGATTCGGCTTGAAGGATATGCCTACGGTGCTCGTCATGGGCGGGGGCTGGGGCTTCATGAAGGATGAAGCGGTCAATTCGCTGCTCGCTTTGTACCGGGAGCAAATCCAGATCATCTTCTGCTTTGGTAACAATGAGAAATCGCTGGAGAAGATGAAGAAGGATCCCCGGTTCATTCATCCGAACATTCATCTGCTCGGGTTCACCAAGGAAATCGACAAGCTGATGGAAGTATCCGATTTGCTGATTACCAAACCGGGTGGCATGACCTGCTCCGAAGGGCTGGCTAAAGGCATCCCCATGTTGTTTCATAAGCCCCTTCCCGGACAGGAAGAGGAGAATTCTCATTATTTTACACAACAGGGATGGGGAACCCCCATCAATTCGTTAGACGACATAACCAATTGGGTCAAACGGTTAACTGAACAATACGACGATGTCGTTCGCAAGCGGGAAGAGGTCTTGAAACATATCGCCCTATTCCGGCCGATGCAAAGTGCCCAAGCTATCATCGATCTTCTAGCAAATACGAATTTCATCCGGAAATAAGCGGCCTGAAGGAAGGGCCTGTCGCAAAAAAAGCGGAGCTAAGGATATTCATCCTGCTCCGCTTTTGTTCGTTATTCAAACATCTCCATCTTCCGCTCCTGGTACCGCCGCACCGCCGCTTCACCAACCATGACCTCGCAGCGGTAAATCGGCATCCCTTGTCCAACGAATTTGCTCTCATACTCCGTCATGACATGGGCCTCGTTGATCCTGCCTTCATGCAAGCTGAGCGAGATGTCATTCATCTGCAGCCCCACAGCAGCGAAAGCATTCAGCGAGAACTCAAATAGCACACGTGAATCCGTCTTAAAGTGAATTTCACCGTTCTCATTCAGAAGCTGGCGGTACTTGTCCAGAAAACGCGGATGGGTCAGCCGCCGGCGCCAATGCTTCTTCTTCGGCCAAGGATCGCTGAAATTCAAATAAATACGTTCCACTTCCCCCGGCGCAAAAAACTCTTCAATCATTTCGATGTTGCCAAGCGCCAGACGAACGGTTTCCGGCTCCTTCGCTCCCTGCCCGTCCCACTTCGCGCGGACCTTCTCGCTAGCCCGGCGGATCAGCTCGTCGTACATATCCATCCCGATGAAATTCACGTCCGGATATTTCACACTCATGCCGCTGATGAACTGGCCTTTACCCATGCCAAGCTCGATGTGGATCGGCCGATCGTTGCCGAACACCTCCGCCCAGCGTCCTTTATATACCTGGGGATTCAGGACAACCAGCTCCTGCTGCTGTTCCAAATTCTCCCGTATCCCTTTTCTACCGCGTAAACGCATGTTATTCCTCCGCTTTCTTGTTATCCATTCCTTGCAATATTGTGCCGAAGATCGCCGCAAATGTAAAGCGCGTAATGAAAAAGGAACCAACCGTTCGCCGGGGAGACGAGACGAGTGATTCCTTTTTCGATATATTTTGGAATTGGGGTCCAACGTATTTGATATTTTCAAAATAACATATTCCGAAACCTGCCGCAAGGAATCAGGCAAGCACCCTTCCCCTTTTCGCGCGAAATTTGATACAATGAATCCAGTGGAAGCGGCGTAACGCGGGGCTTTCGCCGTTGTATAAATATGCATAAATTATTTTGCGACAAAATGAAGGAGCCACAATGAGTACACTGATGACGGACACTCCTACTTGGTGGGGAGACAAAAGATTTCATACATGGAATACCGAGATGCGACGCGAGTTTGGCGACAAGGTATTTAAGGTCATGCTGGATGCCGGATTCACTTGTCCCAACCGGGACGGCTCGATCGCGAAGGGGGGCTGCACTTTCTGCAGCGCTCGGGGATCGGGCGACTTCGCCGGGAGCCGAAGAGACGATCTGGTCACGCAATTTGCCACGATCCGCGACCGGCAGCATCAGAAGTGGCCGCATGCCAAGTACATCGGATATTTCCAGGCCTATACGAATACTTATGCGCCGGTGGTGGTCCTTCGTGAATATTACGAAGCGATCCTTGAGCAGCCGGGCGTCGTCGGTTTATCCATCGCCACGCGGCCGGATTGCCTGCCGGACGATGTCGTCGACTATTTGGCCGAGCTCAACGAGCGTACCTACCTCTGGGTGGAGATGGGCCTGCAAACGATTCACGAATCTACATCTACGATGATCAACCGGGCGCATGATACGCAGTGCTACCTCGATGCGGTGGAGAAGCTGCGCAAAAGAGGCATTCGCGTCTGCACGCATATTATTTACGGGCTGCCGCAAGAAACGCACGAAATGATGCTGGAAACCGGCCGCGCTGTGGCGAACATGGATGTGCAAGGGATCAAAATCCATCTGCTCCATCTGATGCGCAAAACGCCGATGGTGAAACAATATGAGGCGGGATTGCTGCGATTTCTGGAACAGGACGAATACGTCAAGCTGATCGTGGATACGCTGGAATTTCTACCGCCGGAAATGATTGTACACCGACTAACCGGGGACGCTCCGCGCGACCTACTGGTCGGACCGATGTGGAGTCTCAAGAAATGGGAAGTGCTGAACGCCATCGATGCGGAGCTTAAGCGCCGCGATTCCTGGCAAGGCAAGTTCTGGAGAGGACGCTGATCGAATATGGGCTTTCTCTCGGTATTAAGCTTCGCTCATAAGCTCGCGAGCGAGCGGCTTGCGCCCGGCGACGTCGCGGTCGACGCCACGGCGGGTACAGGCGCGGACACACTGTTCCTGGCCAAGGCCTGCGGACCGAAGGGGCGAGTTTTCGCCTTCGATATCCAGCCGCAGGCGCTGGCGCTCACGCGGGCTAGGCTGGACAAGGAGCCGTCGGACTCCATAGCCGGCGTGTCCCTGCTCCAGGCCAGCCACGCGGACATGACGGCCGTACTGCCGGCCGACGTTCACGGCCGGCTGGGCGCCGTGATGTTCAACCTCGGCTATCTCCCTGCCGAGGGCGCCGACCCGGCGCTGATTACGCTGCCGGACAGCACACTGCCAGCCCTAGAGGCTGGGCTCGGCTTACTGCGGCCGCACGGGATCTTAACCGCCGTCCTCTACACTGGCCATCCCGGCGGCGACGCCGAAGCGGCGGCGGTGGAAGCCTGGGCGGCGGCACTTCCCGCTTCCGCCGGACAAGCGATCCTCTACCGACAGCCGCAAAGGTCGGCAGCTCCGTATTTAATCGCAATCGAGAAGAGATAACAAACCATCAATTATTGGGGGTCATTCATATGGGGATTCGCAAAATCGAACATATTGGAATCCGCGTTTCGGCGCTGGAGGATTCCATTGAATTTTATGAACGAATTATCGGCATGAAGCTGCTATCCTCGATTGGTGAGGTGGGCGAACAGCTGCGACTGGCCTTCCTGACCTTCCCGGGGCAGGAATCGGTTGAAGTGGAGCTCGTATATCTCCGCGAAGGCGAAGATTTGCCGAATGAAGGCAAAGTTAATCACATCGCCTTTACGGCCAGTGATATTGAAGAGGAGTATGCCCGCATTTCCGCATTGGGCCTGTCGGGGCTCGATCCGGAAATCCGCAGTTTGCCCAACGGCTGCCGGTTCTTCTTCTTCAACGGCCCGGATGGCGAACGGATCGAATTGTTTCAACCGGCGTTCCTAGCTTGAGGTTCTTTATTAGTGCAAGTTCAAAAAGTCAGGTTTTCAGGGCCGAAGCGTATGCTTCCGAAGTGCGTTTTTTCAAAACGCTTTAGGTCGGATGAAGCTAGGGAGTGAGTAGCGGAGCGTACGTTTTGGGTACGTGAGCAACTGAAATGTTTCCGCAGGAAACATGCATCGGAAGCATAAGCTTGGGACCAGCTGAATTCAAGATTCGATGTCGAATCCACTTCGCATGCTCTGCTTCGTCATGGAAAGATGACTTATTGAACTACCTTTATTAAATTCAAGGAAAGAAGGGCTGTGCGTGGAAGAGCATACGTTTACCTTCGACAATGACACCGGCCATCGCGTCTTTGTGTACCGCTGGAGCGCTGTCGATTCCGGGGCTCCGCCGCGAGGCGTGTTGCAAATCGCCCACGGGATGGCGGAGACCGCCAAGCGCTACGAACGTCTGGCGCGGGTGCTGACCGCCCGCGGCTTCATCGTGTACGCGAACGACCACCGCGGCCACGGCCGCACCGCCAGGAGTCCGGAGGAACTGGGCTGGCCGGGCAAGCAAGGTTTTACCGGCATGGCGGAGGATATCACCCAACTCTCCGCCATCATCCGCCGGGAGCACCCGGACCTGCCGCTGTTTCTTCTCGGTCACAGCATGGGCTCCTTCCTGACCCAGAAGGTCATGTACCGGGCACCGGAGCCTTACGCCGGATTTATTCTCTCGGGGACGAACGGTCCACGAGGCCTGCTGGGCATCGGTCGTACCTTGGCCCGATTCCAAGCCCTGCTGCAAGGCGACAGCCACCCCAGCCTGTTGATGAACGCATTGACCTTCGGCAGCTTTAATCGGAACTTCCTTCCGGCGCGAACGCCGTTCGATTGGCTCTCCCGGGACGACAAGGAAGTGGATAAATACATAGCGGACCCGCACTGCGGTTTCTTGTGCAGCGCCGGCTTCTTCTTCGGCTTCTTCGGCCTGCTGCAGGAGATTCACCGTCCGGATAAGATGCGCGGCATCCCTAAGGAGAAGCCCATCTATATCTTCGGCGGCGATCTCGATCCGGTTGGCCGAAACGGTGCCGGCGTACGGCGGCTGGCCGAGTTATACACACGACTCGGCCTCAAGGATATCGCGGTAAAGCTCTATCCCGGCGGCCGCCACGAAATGCTAAACGAAATCAACCGTGACGAAGTGATGTCGGATGTGCTGGGTTGGCTAGAGAGCCGCATGCCGTCAGCCGCAGTTGCCGCAGAATAAAGACAAGAAAGCGAGCCTTCACACCGGAACCTCTAGAAGAGGAGACCCGGTCGCAGGCTCGCTTTTTTCTCTGTATTTTATACCATTACCCGTTTTAATTGCACCACATACCGCGAGCGAACTACCGCAAAGTACAGCAGCTGCGCCGCCAGGAAAGCACCAGTGGCCGTCAGCACCGGAACGGTGACATCCCCCAGCAGGAATCGGGCCCCTAGCAAAGACAAGACAACCATCGTCTGAATCCCCGAGATGACCACCGGGATGAAGAAGAGCAAGGCGATTTGCAGACTGGAGGAATAACGCATTTCTCGGTCTCCCAGCCCAATCTTCGACAACGAATGGTACATGCGCCGGTCCTGATTCAACTCGCTGTACAGTTTGAAATACAGAAAGCTGGCGGAGGACACCGAGAAAATTGCGGCGATAAAGATCCCAACGAAACTCAGCATCGAGAGCTGTTCCCGAGTTTCCGCATACGCCCGGCCACGGGAGCTCATGTAATTGTCGGTCACTCCGTTTTCAAGCCGGTTCATCATCCCATAATACAGGCTCTTCCCGATCACGATATTGGGGTCCTGAAGCCCAGGAGCCCCCTTCTGCTGCCAAGCCGGAATGTAGAAATCGATATTGCGATACAATCGATTCTGATTTTCTGCCGACAAGCCATTCTTCAACCCCGCAAAATCAGCGTCGGACAACACGACAACGGAGGTGTGGCTGTTGGTTCCGGTCAACGAAACCACGCTTGGCTGCAGCTCGAGCTGCAGGGGCTCCTCCAGAAACGATAGGGATAACGGGATCGTCTCCCCCTTCAGCACGTTCGCCGCCGCTGACCCCTCCATGGCATAAGCAATGGCCCGCCCCTTGCCTATCTCCGGTAAGGACTTCGCTCCCAGCAGTGCTGCAGCCTTGTTATATTCTGAACGTGAAACGACATCCACATAGAAATTCGATGAACCGATGTAGCCAAAGAACGACTCCCGCTCGAGGGTCTCATAACGGACTCCTTGTTTGGACAGCTGCTCATCAATCCAGGCCATGTCCGCCTCCACGAACTCTTGTTCATAGACGCCGTACGAGAAGGCAAATGGGTTGTCTGTATAAACCCGCTCATTTTGGGCATTGGCTGCCAGAATGACGCCAACGCTCATACATGCCAGCGAAATGGCAACGGTGACCATAAACAACATCCGTGCGTTATCTTTGATCTTGTAGGCCATTTCAGACACCCAAAGGAGCCGGGTCCCGCGCCATAACAGGCGGCGACTGCGCTTCAGCAGCCGGATGAGTGCCACCGTCACCTGGGTATAGAAAAAATAGGTCCCCCATATCCCCGTTGCGGCTGCCAGCATCACTTTAGAGAAGTCCAGGCCATCTCCGCCCTTCAGAAGCAGCACCGCACTGGTCAGCAGCGCTACGCCAAGCAGAGCCAACACCCAGGAAACCCGTGGCTCCGTCTTCGGCTTGCTACCGCCGCCGAGCAGTTCGATCACCCGATTTTTCCGAAAGAAGACCAATGTAAATACCGACAACACCACAAACAGAACGAGGAATGCAACCGCCGTGAATCCCATCGCCTTCCAAGGCATGTAGAACGGCAATCGGTTCATCCCCGTCACCTTCACGCTCAGTAGCAGGAACAGCTTGGACAGTAGAAGCCCCCCAGCCAAGCCCGCAGCGATGGACCCGACGCCAATGATCAGGTTTTCGAGGAATACAAGCCGATTAATAGAGCCGGTAGTCGCTCCCAGCAGCGACAACACGCCAAACTCCTTACTGCGCGCCTTCAAGAAACTGCCGATGGAAAATAACACGAACAGAATAGAAAACACGAAAATGATATATTCCGCCACTTCCATCCCAATCCCCGTCATCCGCCCCATTTCACTCTTTGCCAGATCCGGGTGAAAAATAAACATCGCATAGGTGAAAAAGATCATCACCATAAACGCGCTGCTCAGGAAATAAGCAAAGTAGGCCCGGGCGTTGCGTTTGACGTTGTTAAACGCGAATTGAAGAAAGTTCATGCGCATTCCCTCCCAAGTACGACAGCATGTCGATGATCTTCTGGAAAAAGGCCTGCCTGCTGTCACCCCGGTGGATTTCGTTCGTCAGCCTGCCGTCCTTGATGAACACAACTCGATCGCAATAGCTGGCTGCCAGCGGATCATGGCTGACCAGCATCATCGTGGTGCCTTCGGTGCGATTCAAGGTCTCCAGCAGCTCCATGACGTTGCGGGAGGCATTCGAATCCAGCGAGCCCGTCGGTTCGTCAGCCAACAGCAGTGAAGGCGAAGAGATCATTGCGCGTGCGATCGCAGCCCGCTGCCGCTGCCCTCCGGAAATTTCATAGGTTCGTTTGCCGAGAATGTCTGTGATCCCCAGCCGGTGAGCGATCGCCTGCAGCTTCTGCTCCATCTCCCGGAACGGACGATAATCCAGCGTTAAGGGAAGAACGATATTCTCCGCGACAGTAAGCGTGTCCAGCAGATTGAAATCCTGGAACACGAACCCCAGCTCGCGACGGCGAAAGGCGGCAAGCTCCCTCCGTTTCAAGGCATGTGGATTCTTCCTGTTGATCCGCACCTCGCCCGAGCTGGGCGTATCGATGGTCGAGACCAGATTGAGCAGGGTCGTTTTCCCGCTGCCAGAGGGTCCCATAATCCCGACGAATTCCCCTTTTTCAATCGTCAACTCTATGTCCTGCAGCGCGCGCGTCGCAATCTTTCCCGGGTATACCTTGTTTAAACCCTGGACCTTGAGCATTTCCATTTGTTACGAATCCCCTTTCGTGGAGCCTTCGGCGAGCTTGGTTATTGCCGCGGCTCGGGTGGTTATGGTAATACTCTAACCTATCGTCGGGTAGGGAGCCATCGAAGTAACTTAATGTAATCTTAAAAGTTTGTAAGGTTGTGTTCGGGCAAAAAAACACAGCGGTTCCGCTGATCCTTGAGAAACCGATCAACGATACCCCTGCGCTCTACAACGGCAGCTGCCGCTCAAACAGTAAGCTTACTGTCGTTCCTTGTCCCGGCGTGGACGCAAGTTCCACACGATGCCCCAGGCGGCTGCACACCTCATGGACCAAATAGAGCCCCATCCCGGTCGACTCGCTGTATTGCCGTCCGCGTTGTCCCGTGTAATAAGGCTCGAAGACACGGCGAATATCTTCTTTCAAGATGCCGATCCCATAGTCGCGAACGTCGAGTACCATCTTCTTGCCGCGTACGTACGCCGTAAACTCCACCTTGTCCCCTACCCCGGCCGAGTAATTCACCGCGTTCGTGATTAATTGGCCGAGCACAAACGTCAGCCACTTCTTGTCGGAATACACCTCAAGCTCCTCGCCGATGCGAATGTCCGGGTACACGCCCTTACGGATAAACCACTTGCGGTGGTCGGCAACGGCCTCATTCACCACATCCAGAAGCGGAACCGGTGCCACGTGAAAATCATGCTCGAACTGCTCCAGCCGGGAGGTGTACAATGCCATCTCCAGCCCCTTGCGTAATCGGTCAAGCTCCTCCTGAATGCTGTCGAGCACGGATTCCGGAAACGATTCTTTCTCACGTTCATTCTCCAGCGTGAGCTGGATGACTGAGATCGGCGTCTTCATCTGGTGAACCCAACGGCCCGAAAAGGCTAATTGCTGTTCGCGTTGCTTGCCGTTGCGATAAAACTCCGACTCATATAACCGGTACCCCGTCTCGAGCAGTTCATGCAAAGCCAAAGCAAGCGGAGTTTCCCCCGCCGGCTGCAGCAACTCCTCCAGTGTCTGCGGCGGTTCCATCATCCGCCGGTACACCCCCCGGTTGCTAACGTAACGGTAGATCAAGTAGAACAGCAGCAACGTAAAGCTAAGCAGTAGGGCATAAACGGCTATTTCGGCCTGGCGGTTCCCGGCCAACCAGTATAAGAAAGGAACCAACAGAATTTGCGGCACGAGAAACAGCAGCAGCGGGACATGTTCCTTCCAAAACAACCTCATTCCGAGGTCTCCCCGGCGTCAAGATGTCCATTCGCTTGCAGCAGATACCCTGCTCCGCGTACCGTCTCCACCGCTTCCTCCATACCTAACTCCTTCAGCTTTTTGCGGATGCGGGTGACGTATACGTTTAACGTATTGTCGTCGATAAAATGATGGCCCTGCCACATCAGATCCAGCAGCTTCTCCCGGCTGACGACGCGGCCTGCTTTTTGCAGGAGCGCTTCCAGGAGTACCGCTTCCTTCTGCGTCAGCAGCACGTTCGTCTCCCCCTTGGTCACGGTAAACCGTTCAGGGTAAAGGACTAGACCCGCCGCACTTACGGTCCGCTCCTCCTGCTTAGCGGAATAATCGCCATAGGCCCGCCGCAAGTGGCTGCGAATCTTGGCCATCACGACCTCGTAGGAGAACGGCTTGGTGATGTAGTCGTCGGCGCCGTTATCGAGCGCCATCACCTGATCCATCCCGCTTTCACGCGCAGAGAGGAACAGGATCGGGCAGGTGGATAACCCACGGATTTGCCGGCACCAATAGAAGCCGTCATATTTCGGTAAATTGACATCCAGCAGCACCATATCGGCGGCAGATTCCCGAAACTCGTCCAGCACCCGGCCGAAGTCGTTCACCCGCACCGCACGGTAACCATATTTCTCGATATGCCCGGATAACATCCCGGCCATTTTGGCGTCGTCTTCAACGATCAGGATCGTAAACATCCCTCAGTGCACTCCTCACTTGGCCAGGGTACGGTGCTGCAGGGACCAGGCACTTAAAGGCGCATGGAAGAACACCGGTTGCTCATCCGGCTCCTGCTGGTAGAGAACGACCAACAGCGTTCCTTGCGGCGTCCCTTCTGCGGTCCACGGCCCAGAAGAAATCTCCGCGTCTTCTCTAGTCAACACATCGCTTAGCGAGAACGGCAATTCCTCAATGCAGGCGTATTTCTGCAAGTCGCGTTCGTCCAGGCCGTATGACGCGAACCGTTCGGACAGGGCGGCCGGCGTATCTGCCAACGCCCGGAAATAATCGCTGCGACGGTCTTTGTCCATCCGGTCCTCCCACCATATTTTCCGCGGCTTGTACTTGTGTCCCAAGAGATAGTCGAGCTTCATCAGACCCAACATTATCTCCGGTTCTTTCAAGGACCGTTGGCCCAAAAATACATGAAGCCGGGAGAACAAATCCTCCAATTGATGACCGATGCGCTGCCAGCCTTGTTCCTCCCAATAATCGCCGAACCCTTGGAAGAAATCGAAAGGCGAGTCAAATTCATGGGTCACCAGGTATTCCAGCGTATGGTCCATCCGGTGAGCATTCCAATATTTCTCCAATACGTCCTCCAGCCGTTTCAGCCGGATCACATCCGTAAACGGCAGCACATCGTTGCCCAGGATTTCATAGGGTGCGTGGTCCATGAAAACATAGTTGTATTTGGCCGCGTCGTTGCGCAGCCCAGTCCCGCGCAGCATCTTCAAGAAGCCGAGCTGCAGTTCCTCGGGACGCATGGCGAACACGTCATTAAACGTCTTGCGGAACGTAGCGTAATCCTCTTCCGGCAGTCCGGCGATCAAATCGAGATGCTGGTCGATTTTGCCGCTCTCTTTGATTTTGGTCACGGTCCGGGTTAACTTGGTGAAATTCTGGCGGCGCTTCACCAGCTCATTGGTTGGATCATTCGTCGACTGGACGCCGATTTCGAAACGGAAGATCCCGGGCGGCGCGTTCTCCGCCAAATAATCCAACACCTCCGGCCGCATGATATCCGCGGTGATCTCGAACTGGAAGACACAGCCCTGATGGTTATTAATGAGAAATTCGAACATTTCCATCGCATAGCTGCGGTTAATATTAAAGGTACGGTCAAGGAATTTAATGATCTTCGCGCCATGCTCGATCAAGTACAAAATGTCCGCCTTCACCCGTTCAATATCGTAATACCGCACGCCTACCTCGATGCTCGAGAGGCAAAACTGGCAGCTGAACGGGCAACCGCGACTCGTCTCGAAGTAAACGATACGTTTGCCAAGGTTAGGGATATCCTCAGGGAAGCGATGCGGCGAAGGTAACGTGTTCAAATCGGACTTCGGCCGTCCCGGATTGAGCACGATCTCTTCACCTTTGCGGTAGGCCGCGCCAAAGACGAAGTGGAACTTCCGCTCTCCGGACAGTTCCTGCAGCAGATGGTGGAACGTCTCCTCACCATCCCCCATCACGATAAAGTCGACCTCTGGAGCACGCTCCATCCAATATTTCGTGTCATAGCTGACCTCGGGTCCGCCCAATACGATCTTCACTTCCGGCAGTACCTTCTTGAGTAACGCGACCAGTTTGATCGTCTCTTCGATGTTCCAAATATAGCAGGAGAAGCCAATCACATCGGGTTTGCGGCCAAACAAGTCCGCTACAATGTTCATGACCGGGTCCTTGATCGTGTATTCCGCCAGATCAATGTCAAACTCGTTGCCGCTGTAGGCCTTAAGCAGCCGGATGGCCAGCGAGGTATGGATAAATTTTGCGTTAAGCGTCGCCAATATGACTTTCACAAGCTCACAACCCTATTCCATATTTTGAAAAAACTCCAGAAACGGCTTTCCATATTTGCGATATTTCACTTCGCCGACACCTTTGATTCTCAGCATATCCGCTTCGTGGATCGGACAGACGACACTCATCTCGCGCAGCGTCGCATCGTTGAAAATAATGTAGGAAGGCACATGCTCCTTCTCGGCCAAATCGCGGCGGATCAGGCGCAGCTGTTCGAACACCGTCTCATTAACGGCGGACGGACCTTCGTCGTACCCGCGGCGCCGTGAACCGGAAGACGATTTGGATGGGACCGCCGGCTCCGGCGCGCGCATCATGACTTGATGGCGACCCTTCAGCACCTCGACCGCCAACGGCTGCAGCCGGACAACCGGGTACTGCCCTTCGGACAAAGCTAAATAGCCTTCCGCAACAAATACGTTGATCAGCTCGGAGATTTCCTTCTCCGTATGCGTTCGCAGCATGCCGTAGGTTGGCAGCTGGTCAAATCCATACTGCAGCACTTTCTTGTTCTGCGAACCCTTCAGCACGGAAGCGACAAGCGATACGCCAAATCGTTCTCGCATCCGGTGGATGCAGGAGAAGACAATTTGCGCGTCGCGGGTCATATCAACGAGCTCCCGTTCGTCTCGGCAGGAGCTGCAGATCCCGCAAGGCTTGTGGTCGTGAGCTTCGCCGAAATAATCCAGCATCGCCCACCGCAAGCAGCTGGTCTGATAGCAATATTCGATCATCTGCTGCAGCTTGCGATATTCGTTGCGCTTGCGATCCCCTTCCTGCGGATTTTGCTCGATCAGAAATTTCTGCGTCATGATGTCCTGCGGACTGAACAGCAGGATACATTCGCTGGGCTCTCCGTCCCGGCCTGCCCGCCCGGCTTCCTGTACGTAGGCTTCCATGTTCTTCGGCATATTGTAGTGGATTACGTAACGAACGTTCGATTTGTCGATCCCCATCCCGAAAGCGTTCGTTGCCACCATCACGCGAATGTCGTCATAGAGAAAAGCCTCCTGGCTCTCCTCACGCTCCTTGTCGGACAAGCCGGCATGGTAACGGCCGGCAGGAATGCCGGCGCGTCGCAGCCGCTCGTACAGGTCGTCGACCTCCTTGCGTGTCGCGGCATAGACGATGCCGGGCTGGTGGGCATGCGTGTTCGCGTAATTCAGGACAAATTCGCGTTTGTTCTCACCGCGCAGCACCGACATCGACAGGTTGTCCCGGCCAAGGCCGGTCACGAACACGGACGGTTCCGCAAGGCGCAACAGGCGGACCATGTCGTCCATGACCTCCGGCGTTGCTGTAGCCGTGAAGGCCGCCAGGATCGGCCGCTGCGGCAGCGACTCCACAAACGGGGAGACCGCCAGATAACTTGTCCGGAAGTCATGGCCCCACTGCGAAACGCAGTGCGCTTCGTCGACGGCGACGCAGGAGATCGTGAGCCCGCTCATTTCCTCGCGGAACCAATCCAGCTCCAGCCGCTCCGGGGCCACATACAGCAGCTTAATCTCGCCGCGGCGCGCCGCCCGGATGCGGTCGTTCACTTCCTTGCCCGACAGCGTGCTGTTGATGTAAGCGGCGGAGACGCCCATCGCCGTGAGCGCATCCACCTGGTCCTTCATCAACGAGATCAACGGCGACACGACCAAGGTTAGACCTGGCAGCATCAAGGCCGGGATCTGGTAACAGATCGATTTCCCGCCGCCCGTTGGCATGATGCCCAAGGTGTCCGCGCCGGTCAGAACGCTCTCAACGATCCGCCGCTGTCCTTCACGGAAATCGGGATAACCGTAATATTTTTGCAGCAGTTGCTGCGCATGTTCCATTGTTAGTACTTCCGTGCTCATTTCACCATTTCTCCTAACTTCCCATTAGGCCGTTATCCTCCCGGATTTCGGGACAGACCGGCTTTATGCACTTTTAAGTTTACCGGGGTTTGGGGAAATGGGCAACCGCTGCAGCGGGTACATAAACTTTTCCAAAAAAACCAACACTCTCTATTAATAAAGCGATAAGACCGGAGGCGGCGGATATGCTGGATTGGAAAGCCAATTACGAAGCATTTAAGAAAAAACATCCCTCACATCCAATTGAAACACCTTCTTCCTCAGACGCCTCCTCCGGCATGGGTAGCGAGCTGGGGCAGCTTGAAACCGATCTGGACGATAATTTGCGCTCGATTCAGAACAGAATAAGAAATTCTTCGGATATGGTAGTCCGCCGAGTGAAGATCATGGGCAGACGCAGCGCCGCTCTGCTGTTCCTCTCATCCCTGACGGATGCAAAGTTGATTCAGGAAGGGATTGTTGCTCCTTTGCAGGCTCCGCCTCTTGCCTTTGAGCCAAGAATAGAGGAGGATTTACATCGTCAAGTGGACCTATTTGATCTGGTATACCAAGAGCGGGTGCACGCCAACCTGGGTCAACGAAGCTCCGATTGGGACGTTCTCTTGGATCAGCTCATGAAGGGGCAAACGCTGTTGTTCATCGACGGCTATGCCGAAGCGATGACTTTCGATACCCGATTGGTTGAGAAGAGAGCGATCGAGCAGCCTCAGACGGAGCAGGTGATCCGCGGTTCGCGCGACGGATTTATCGAGCAGTTGGAGACGAACTTATCGCTCATCCGT
This sequence comes from Paenibacillus mellifer, assembly GCF_023195895.1. Classification (GTDB taxonomy): domain Bacteria; phylum Bacillota; class Bacilli; order Paenibacillales; family Paenibacillaceae; genus Fontibacillus; species Fontibacillus mellifer. The sequence goes on along the minus strand of NZ_JALPRK010000001.1, from coordinate 464,317 downwards.
TATCGCCTGCAATCCGCCGATCTAGTTATCGAAACCGGCGAGCTGGGCTCCCGCACCAAATCGAAGACGGCCGTCTGCTACATCGACGGCATCGCCAATCCAGATTTGATAAGTGAGGTGATGCGACGTCTGTCCAAAATCGATATTGACGGCATCATCGACGCCGGTTACATCGAACAGTTTATCGAGGATCAGCCGATTTCCCCGTTTCCGCAAATCCAAAACACGGAACGGGCGGACAAGACGGTAGCCGCCTTATTGGAAGGCAGGGTTGCCATCCTGGTGGACGGTTCCTCCTTCGCGTTAATTGCCCCTTCTTTGTTCGACCAATATTTCCAAACGATTGACGACTATTCGGAACGGTTTATGATCGCCAGCCTGCTGCGACTCGTCCGGTTGATGGCCTTGCTCTTCTCAGTGTTTTTTCCGTCTTTGTACGTCTCCGTCATCTCCTACAACCCCGAGCTCTTGCCAACCGATTTTGCCGTGGCGATATCCGGCGGACGCGCTGGTGTTCCCTTCCCCGCCATGCTGGAGGTGTTGATTATGGAAGCTTCGATGGAGATCCTGAGAGAAGCGACGATTCGCCTTCCGCAAATGATCGGCGGCGCGTTGTCGATCGTTGGCGTTCTGGTGATCGGACAAGCTGCCGTTTCCGCCGGCCTGTCGAGCCCGATCACCGTGGTGATCGTGGCCCTGACGACGATCGGCTCCTTTGCAACTCCCGCCTATAATGCGGCGATCGCCATGCGAATGCTGCGTTTCCCGCTGATCATACTGGCCGGCTTATTCGGATTGTACGGCGTCGTGTTGGGCAGCATTTTCATCATTAATCATATGTTGTACCTGGAATCGTTTGGCGTTCCGTTTCTGCAGTCCATCCTGGCTAAGAAACGCGCGGGGTTCGTGGATACGTTGATCCGGGCTCCCCTGTGGTGGATGGGGAAACGTCCCAGCTACCTTCATGCCCTAGATGATACGCGACGCGCTGAAGGTACATTCCAAGCGAATATCGATAAGATCTTTGATCCGGAGGAAAAAGCCGATGCAGAAAACGCAGAAAATCAGCACAACTCAGCTGGCCATCGTCATCAGTAGCACGATCTTTGGCCCCTACGTTCTGAGTTTTCCAAAAATTATCGCCGAAGCGGCCGATAACGCTGCTCCTCTTATGACCATTGCGGGCACCTGCTGCGCCATCTTCAGCTTGTTCGTGTATACCCGGATCAGCCAAAGATTCAGTGATCAGACGTTGTTTAGCTACAGTCAGATCGTGATTGGAAAGCTCCCTGCCCTGCTCGCTAACCTTCTTGTGTTCGCCTGCTTCTTCATCACATCGGCGATGTTATTCCGCCAGTTCGGGGAAGTGTTGTCTACCGTCGTCTTCCGAAGAACTCCCATCGAAATCAGTATCCTGATGATCTTGGTCCTGGTCGCCTTATCCTGCCGGAGGGATACGGTTAAATTCACCTATGTCCACCTGTTCTATTGGCCGTTTGTCATCCTGCCCTTCCTCTTCGTCATCATGATGTCCATGAAATCCGTGCATCTCCTAAATTGGCTGCCCCTGCTCGGCAATGACACCCCAAATGGGTTACCGGCATTGCTATCCCCGGCCTCCCTTTATTTGGGCTCCTTCATTATTACGATTATGCTTCCGATTACAGAGAAACCACGTCATGCGATGAAAGCGGCAATGCTGGGCATTACCGTCAGCGCCTGCTTATATCTGCTGTTGGTTTTGTCCACGATTGGGATTTACGGTGTTCAGGAGACCCTCCATTTGTTATATCCCACCTTGGAAATGGCGCGATCGATTGCAATTGGCGGTGATGTGATTGAACGTTTGGATGCGATTTTTATTATTATGTGGGTCATTAATGTGTACACGTCCATGTTTTCAACCTATTTTCTAACTTCTCTTTCATTAAGTCATATGTTTCAGCTACAAGACCATCGCCTTGTGACTACCTTGCTGATCCCTTTATTGTTTGCCGTTTCCTTACTTCCACAGGATCAGCTCCAGCTGTACAAATTCTCTCGAATCGCCGACGGGACCGGGTATCTCTTCCTGACCGGCTACGCTCTGCTTCTGTGGATCGTTGCCGTGATCAGACGAAAGGGCGGGCAGCCGCATGAGTAAAAAACAGGTTCGTTGGGTACTGGGCTTACTGAGCATGACTCTGGCGCTTCACTTGACCGGCTGCTGGGATCAGGTTGAAATTGAAAATCGTGCCCTGGTGCTTGGCTTAGCCATCGATGAGGCTCCTCCCGATACTGCGAAGCTGGAACCGGTCGTTTCCCATCAGAAGAATGAACCCTTACCGAAGAAGATGCTCCGGGTAACCGCCCAAATCGCAGTCCCCGGTCGAGTCCCCCTCGGTCCAAGCAACGGCGGCGCGGGGAGCGGCGGCGATGGAGAAAGCCCGGTGTGGGTTGTTCATGTATATGGGCATAGTCTGGACGAGGCGCTGAACAATTTGCAGCAGCAAATTGCCGATCCCCGTTACCTCATCCATTTGCGAGTGATCGTGATTAGCAAGGGCATCGCTGAAGACGGGCTGGACGAACTCAACGACTTTTTACGCCGTAATCCAGAAGTCCGTCGCCGTACGTGGCTGCTTGTCTCCGAGACCGAAGCGGCGAAGCTCATGAAGGTGGCTCCCCCGCTCGAGCGTGTGCCTACGCTATATCTTCAGGCAATGGTCGAGAAATCCATCATGATGGGAAAATTCCCTCCTAACTATATAGGCGAGTTTTGGATCGAGGAATCGAACTGGGGGCAAGACGGATATCTGCCTTACGTCACGATCCAAGGCAAGGAGAACATTCTCATTAAGGGGTTGGCTTACTTCAGCGGAGGACGTCTTGCCGGAACCAGCACGGCCGTTGATATCGGGGCTTATATGGCGGTCAAAGGATACAATCCCGGAGGTTATTCCGCTTTGATCCGAGTACCCGACCTCGGTTACGTCATGATCAAGATCACGGAACGGCATGCAAAAACCGATATTCGCATCGCTGGGGGTAAACCCCAAGTGAATCTCAAGATTCATGTCGAAGGGGTATTGGACGAGCATTTTGATTCAGGACGGAATGTCAGCTCTGAGACGGACATCGACGTCATCGAAGAAGCGTTTGAACATAATGCGACGAAGTTAATCCAAATGTTCTGCGAACAAACGCAGCGCCACCGTTCCGACATTTTTGGCTTTGGTGAATATGTGAGGGCTTATCATCCTGGATTCTGGAAGAGCAACATTCGCCAAAAAAGCGATTGGGAGCAAATGTATGCGGATATTCCGATCTCCATTAAACTAGCCATTTCGATCCGTCGAACCGGCTTAAAAGCAAAATAGGAGGTGTTGTTATGTATCGTGTCCTCGCTTATACCTCTGCCCTTTCTCTCTTCTCCGGGCTTGTCCTGCTCTTGGTAGATCACAGGGTTTATAAGGTTCGGCAGATGCCAAAAGAACAAAAATACGCGAGGATCTTCGGATGGGCCCAGCTCTCCTTGGCAATCGTTAGTTTCCTGATGAGCCTGCTGATGCAATAAGAGTCTATCAACACGGGCGGGTGATGGTGTCGGCGGGTTGCGCATGGTATATTGAGTCTAGTACAAACTTCAGTAGGATGGAGAATCGGGATAGATGAAAGAACGCAAATACTCCGGCAACCGCTCGGACAAAAAGCAGCAGCCCCAATCGAAGCCGTCCATCGCTAAACGGGAGCAGGCCGATGAGGTACGATCGGGCGACCGCATTGTCGTAACGATCAAGCGGCTTGGCATTAACGGAGAAGGCGTCGGCTATTACCGGCGGAAGGCCGTATTCGTCGAAGGTGGAATTCCCGGCGAGGTCATTAAAGCGGAAGTTACCCGCGTTGAACATAAATATATCGCCGCCGCGATTCGGGAGATCGAAAAACGTTCTCCGCATCGGGTGGATGCGCCATGCCCAGTGTTTGGCATCTGCGGCGGCTGCCAGATCCAACATCTGTCCTACGAGGGGCAGTTAGCCGGCAAAGAGGAGATCATCCGCGAAGCGTTTGCGCGTTATGCCGGCCTGCAAGAGGTGCGCCTCAAACCGATGCTGGGCATGGATCACCCTTGGGGTTACCGTAACAAAGCGCAGCTACAATTAGGCATGGCCCAGGAAGGAATGATCGCCGGCTTGTATGCCGCCGACTCCCATAAGCTGATCGATATTACCGGCTGCCCGATCCAGCACCCGAAGGTAAACGAAGTAGTGGACAAGACGCGGAACGTGCTGCAACGACTAGGTATTCCGGTATACAAGGAGAAAGGCAATCAAGGCCTTGTCCGTACGATTGTCGTCCGTGTTGGCTTTCAATCCAACCAATTGCAGGTCACACTCGTGACCGCAAGCGACAAGCTGCCGCGCCGGGAGGAACTGGTCAAAGAGCTGCGGCTCGCTATGCCGGTGCTGACCAGTATTGCCATGAACGTAAACCCGAAAAACACCTCGCTCGTCTTTGGCAACCGGACGGAAATTCTGTGGGGAGCGGACGGTATACAGGAATCGCTGGGCGATCTGGAATTCACCTTATCCCCTCGCGCCTTCTTCCAGCTGAACCCGCTGCAGACGGTCAAGCTGTATGAATCTGTACGTGCGGCCGCTGGATTAACGAGCCGGGAAACGGTCGTCGACGCATACTGCGGCACCGGCACGATCGGCCTGTGGCTAGCGCCTTATGCCAAGGAAGTCCGCGGCATCGAATCGATTCCCGAGGCCGTGGAGGACGCCAAGGCGAACGCCGCCCGTAACGGACGGAATAACGCTGCGTTTTACTCCGGTTACGCCGAGGAGCTTCTCCCCCGCTGGGTGAAGTCCGGCTTCGCACCGGACGTGATTGTCGCCGACCCGCCGCGCACCGGGCTGGATCCCCGCTTCCTTGAAGCGGTACTGAAGACGAAACCCAAGCGCTTCGTCTACGTCTCCTGCAACCCGTCCACGCTGGCGAAGGATTGCAAGGCGCTCCTGGACGGCGGTTATGCGCTGGAGTGGGTACAGCCGGTGGACATGTTCCCGCAGACGGCCCATGTGGAGACGGTTGTTTTGATGTCAAAAAAATAAATGACGGAGGCATGAATGCATGCCGGAGGAGTTTATTAATTTAACGCAGGAGAACCTGGTTGATGAACATTTATGTTGCATCATAAGAAGTAAGAAGCCTCATCCAGGGGTTGAAGCGAAAAGAGCATGGCTTGCAGAGCAATTGAAGGAAGGTCATGTGTTTAGAAAGCTAAACGCGAAGGGCTGCTGTTTTATTGAGTACGCACCCTTAAAATCAGCGTGGACTCCCGTGGTAGGCAATAACTATTATTATATTTATTGCTTATGGGTCTCAGGTGATTATAAAGGAAAAGGTTACGCGAAAGCACTGATGGATGATTGCATTTTAGATGCAAAAGAAAAAGGGATGTCCGGTGTTTGTATGCTTGGCGCAAAAAAGCAGAAGAACTGGCTTTCCAATCAGTCTTTTGCTAAAAAGTACGGGTTTGAATCGGTGGACACTACAGAAGACGGGTATGAATTATTGGCACTTTCATTTGACGGGACCCTACCGAAGTTTACAGATAAAGCAAGAAAACAACAGATCGAGAACCAGGAACTGACGATTTATTACAGTATGCAGTGTCCGTTTATCCTTCAGAAGATTGAAGATATTAAGCAGTACTGTAGTGATCATAAGGTTTCAGCATCAATGATTCAGATCAACTCGCTGGAAAAAGCAAAAGAGTTACCCGGTGTTTTTAATAACTGGGGTGCATTTTACAAAGGGAAATTTGTTACCGTAAACCTGCTTGATGTGGGCACGCTAGAAAAGATATTGAAGAGCTGACCCAGCCGTTTAGCCATGATACACTACCATTCTTTCTGCGATTCCAATGGATGAATTGCCTCGGAGTAACGTAACCTTAAATACGCTTCCTCTAGCCGAACACAACGCGACCGATCGTTGGGTCCTCCCCATCCCTTCCACCTTCATGATTGACGAGTCCGGCGTCATCCTCCGCGTACGTGAACCCGGATTTTATGAAAGCGCTGGGACCCGGAGGAGATTTTAGATGAATTAAGGAAGCTGTAAACCAACTTCGCCCGGCTCAAGAAATACACCCGTCTGATCTTTGGTTCAGTCACACAGATCCATACTGCCAAAAGAGTTTTGGCTTTGGCCGATCCTCTTTAACAGTTTGGATCTTTTTCGTATTTGCGTCTCATGACAGGTGACGAGCATTGTAGTACAATGCAAATATTGAATTTTTGCAAAGGGGAATTATCTTGATAAAGAAAGAAGTCGCTTATATCCGCAAACAGTTCAAGTTGGATCACGAAAGACTTAGTATTTACGACATTCTTAACGTCTATATTATGAAGGAAACGAATGAAATCTATCATTTTGAACGCACGCCGTTTGAGCTCTTGGAACGGGAGAAGCAGGAGCTGCACATGGGCAATTTCAAGAAGCTGCTGGCCGGTGATTTGGATCAGAAGCTGTTCGAGTTAAAGTTCCAGGAGCAGCCGGAATCGGACAAGCCGTCGCAGACGCTTCTCCATCAAGCCCTGGTCACCGGGGATACCGAGGAATGGCATGATTTAATGCTTCTGCTCGTGGAGAAAATGCTGGAGGATACGAAGTATGAACGGGACACGGTGATCACCTTCGTTCGCGGACAATACTACAAGCCAACCAAGGAACGTAACGAGGAAGCCGAAGAGAGCGAAAACGATGAGATGTTCGCGAATCCGTTTATTTTATGCAGCATCAATTCCACGGAACCGCAGCGCAAAACACTCATGTTTGACTATGTCGAACGCGAGTTCAAATACAATGTCATCGTCGATCCGATCATCAAGCTGCGTTCGCCGGAGCAAGGCTTCTTCTACCCTAGCGTAACGGACGGTTTCTCCGATGTGAATCGGGTGCTGTATTGCGCGGGCAAAGTAAACGATCCGAATCAGCATTTTATCGATCAAGTCCTGAATGCCGAGAAGACGGTAACCGCGCTAGAGGAGAGAGCGATCTTCGAGGATATCGTCAAGGAAATTGCGGGCGATCAACTTGACGCCTCCACGATTGCGAGCGTATACGAGGAAATTCAGCAGGTCATCGAAACCCATGAAGAGGAAGAACCGCCGAAGCTGGATTATAAAGATGTAGAGCGCGTACTGACGGCCAGCGGCGTAGAGAACGTAACTACGGAAAGGGTTGAGCTTGCCTACCAAACGGTCATCGACGACAAGAATTATGAGATCAAAGCGAGCAGCGTCGTGCCGAAGTTCACTTCGAAATCGATCAAGATCGATACGAAGGTGGCTACGATTTCGGTTAGCCCGCAGGATTTAAGATACGTGAAACAAGTTAATTATCACGGTAAACGATGCATCTTGATCGAGGTGGACGAGGACGCAGTGATTGAGGGCTTTACGCTCAATACGGAAGAACTATAGGGGTTAAGCATCAATAACTCTAAGGAGGCTTCATGATGGATAATATATCGCCCGAACAACTTGAAGAACTGCTCCAAGTTTTAAAAGCCCGTTTCGAGAATAATATGACCCGCCATCCCGGGTTCGAATGGATTCATGTCCAAGCGAAGCTGAAGGCTCAGCCCAAGAAGTTATGGTCGCTCCATGAAATGGAACGAACCGGCGGCGAACCCGATGTGGTAGGTTATGACGGCGAAACCAGCGTATACCTGTTCGTCGACTGTTCCGCGGAAACGCCGAAAGGCCGGAGAAGCATTTGCTACGATCATGAAGCGCTGGAATTGAGAAAGCAGCATAAACCGGAAAACAGCGCGATGAATATGGCGAAAGCCATGGGCATTGAGCTGTTAACGGAAGAGCAATACCGGGGCCTTCAGAAGCTTGGAAATTTCGATACGAAAACATCGAGTTGGGTCCAAACGCCGGCCCCGATCCGTAAACTCGGCGGCGCCCTCTTCTGTGACCGCCGTTACGATACGGTGTTCGTCTACCATAACGGAGCAGAATCCTACTATGGTGTTAGGGGATTCCGCGGCTCGTTGAGGGTGTGAAGTTCACTGCGAAACTGGAAAGTCAACAAGAGGAGTCGAGCATCATGGGAGAATCCGACGTGACCGTACAACAATCAGGCAACGTCATCTGGCAGGAGAAATGCATAGAAATTTCAAGTGAACATTGTTCGATAGCACTTCACCCAGAACGTTTTTCAAAGACACCGAAGCTGTTGAGTGAACTGCGAAATCGAGGTGTAGATACGGTGGGACAGCTGCCGAGCACGCTGGAAGCGTTATTGAAACTTCCAGCCGTCGGTTCGGTCGCTATATCGAAGTTTCTCGTTCAGCTTGAAGATCTGCTCTCGTTAGGGGATCAGCCTTCGGGGGGAGCTCTGGACAGAATAGCGGAACGGCCACTCGTTCATCAAACCGGATATATCATCTGGCAGGGAGAACGGTTAAACATTGGGGAGCAAGCTTTCCTACTAGAGCTCGAGCCTTCAACGTTTACGAAGACACCAAAGCTCACGGAAAAACTGGAGCAACGGGGAATTCGGACGGTGGGGAATCTCCCGGCTTCATTTGAAGAGTTGCAGCAATATAAGAGCGTTGGTCACAAGATGGTGACGAAATTTTGGGAGCAGCTCAAACATGAGCTTGTATCCCACCGGCAGCACTATGAAAGAGAACAAGCGGCCCACCGAAGCGAACAAGCCCTGATGAGGTTAACGGAAGAAGAACGCGTCACGAAGATGCTCCGGCGACTAGAAGCAAAATGGGCCGATTGGACCGGGCCCGAAGCAGCGGAGCATTCAACCGACCGAGCGATCCAGATGTTATACTACCGCTGGAGAAACCAAACGGACGGCAAGATTGCCACGCTGGAGGAAACCGGAGCCGCGTTTGGAATCTCGCGGGAACGGGTCAGACAGATCATTGTGAGGAAGCTGAAACGTCTTCAAGCGGATGTATCGGATTTAACGCACATGCTGCAGGTAGCTTGCGGGGAGAGGCGTTATTTCTGCTATCCGTTTCATCCAGAATGTAATTTTGCCCATAGCGTTATCGAACAAGTCCTCTCTTTGAATCAACTCATTTATATCGAAGAGTTAACGTATTGGACAACGGACTCCCGCCACCAGATCGATTTAACTTTCAAGGAGATTATAGCGTGGTTGCAACGACGGTATACGGGTGTTGTCGTCACGTCTTCCATGCTAACGGACGATTGCAAGGAATATGGAGCCAACCACGCCCTTCCCGAGCAGGTCGTAATGCTCATAGCCAGGGATACTTTGAGGCAGGCTGGAACCTTTGGCTATATTCTCGCAAACAGCCGCAAATATGATATCGTCGAAATGGTGCTTCGAGCTTTTCCGGAAGGTGTGGAGGTTCATAAACATTCGACTCAGCTGTTGACAATGGCCAATGGACTATCGGGTGGCCAGTTTGAATCGGTACGTGAATTGCTCTCCGTATTGCAACGCGATGAGTTCAGGGCAACTGCATATTTGTGGAGTCGCTGCACATATATCCATCATAGCTATGTTCAGGTTGATTTAGTGCTCCTTCGGGAGATAATTGAACAGGTGAATGACCGGTTCAATAAGAGGAGTGCGCGCTCGATGCAGGACTTCTTCGCCATAGAATCCTTGAGGCTGCAGCAAGCAGGGATTCCCAATGAACAGGTGCTATATGGGGTGATCAGGCGGCATTGCTCTGATTTGATTGAACATTACAGCTTTCCGGTTATTTGGTTTAAGTGAAACTGACAGGAGAATCGAGATCGAGATGAATGAAGCTACTCACAAACTATTCGCGCTCATGAGCAGTTACCTGAACCATGCGCCCGATCTGATCCAATCGTCGGAAATCGCCGAGGTCATGCAAAGCGGCGTCACGGCCGAATACGCGTTTAAGCTTCTGCTTGCTGCCAAGTTTGGGCTGGATATCGCCGGCCATACCCAGGACAAGGCGACTTTCAACACGTATTTTCATCACATGATCCATCAGCTCAATCCGGACGATTACGCACAAGACCCTTATTATCGCAATATTCGGTTCCCTGAAGCGCGCATCGGCGCTAGCGAACTTAAATACGAGACCTACCAACCCTATGAAGGATTCGTCTGCAATGATATCCTGTTTACGCCGGACGGTAGTCAGATCCCGCAAATCGGATTTTTTACATCTGAATTTAGGTATCCGGCAGTGTTGGAACAAGGCCGCATCTGGATGACAATTACGCCTAATGAAATCGAAACGATGAAGGAACCCATAGCCGGAGCCTTCGGCCGCGTTCTCACGTTTGGGTTAGGTCTCGGTTATTATGCCTATATGGTGTCGGAAAAGGAAAACGTCGACAACGTCACGATTGTAGAGATCAACGAGGACGTCATTCATCTGTTTTCACAGTACATCCTGCCTCAATTCAGACATCGAGAGAAGATCCGCATCATCCATGCCGACGCTTTTGATTTCGCTCGCACTCTACTAGGGACGAACTCTTACGATTACGTGTTCACTGATTTATGGCATGACGTTTCCGACGGGATCGCCCTGTATCTTCAGATGAAGCAGGTCGAAAGCCAGCATCCGGGAACTCCGTTCTCATATTGGATCGAAAAGTCGATCCAATGTTATTTATAGGACAAAGAAGAGAGGCGCGATTGCGCCTCTCTTCTTCTATATTTATAAATTCAAGGCAACCTTCTCCTGCACTTCGCTCATCACGTCTTCGTAAGTGATATTCAAGGCGATGGCCATCTCATTGAACAGGATGTTCTGGATTCCGAGCAGCAGTTGGTTATCCTGGTTGCCCAGCTTCTTATGATTCAGCTCGGCCCATTGTTTCTTTCGCATCAACGTACTGACGACTTTCCTAATCTCTTTTCGGTCCCCCGTTTTAACGATCGCGGAATAGCGGTGATGCCGTTCATTATTGTTATCAATCCATGGAATGCCCGGTGCCTGAAATGAATCGATTAATGTCTTGGCTTCCTCAGGGCCCATCAATTTCTGCATCAGCACCGATGCATTATCGACCGGAGTGCTAATTTTCAAGGTCTCGTTGCTGAGCGGATGCAATTCATAATAAGACTTGGAAACACCGGCTAGCGATTTGACGCAAACCTCGTCGATGCGGCAGACGCCATGCACCGAATAAATGATCAAATCCCCCTCATGAAACATGGTCGTGATCCCGCCTCTCTATTTTGTCAACTAAGTTGACTATTCTCAATATACTCGTTTTTCGACAAAATGTCAACTTAATTGACAATATACGGTTGTCTTTGTATAGTGTAGGAGAAATAGGACCAGGAACGGAATGGAGGAGCAGAGTGTACCTTGAATTCGAGGAATTGAATCTGATCGACCTGTTAAGCGAACGTCATGTCCAGCTTCGCTCCATCTGCGAGCAGTTGTGGAACGAACGTCATGTTATCTACATTTCGAATTCAGAGTGGTTTATTATGGCAAGGATTTATAAAAGAACTCCGACCATCTCGCAGGTGACCAGGCAAGTCGATATTTCACGGCAGGCTACCCACAAATTCATCAAAAGTTTGGAATCAAAAGGGCTGGTCGAGATTACCAAAGCCCAGAACAATAATAAGGAGAAATGTCTCAGGTTAACGCCGTTAGGCGAGAGCAGTTATGAGAAGAACACCTTAATAAAGGCATCGCTGGAGCAAAGAATTTCGGATGCTCTCGGAGCCGAACAGGTCGCCTTGTTGAAAAAGCTGCTCCAAGCAGATTGGGAACTTTGAACGAGGCATGAGTACTATCAGGAAGGAGGGGGCGCCTCCCTCCTTCCTGATAGTTACCTCCCGATAAACCCGTTTTACCGAAATTCCTCGATGAACTTCTGGGCCGCACTCGTAAGCGGCATATTACGCATATTCATGATCCCTACTTGCGACGGCGGCAGCTCCACGTCCAGCCGGATTTCAAACAACGAGCCCTCTTCCAGCTCCTTCGACACGAATTCCCGAGCTACATACGACACTCCCAGCCCTTTGCGCGCCAATTCGATCAACAGGTCAACGCTGCCCACCTCGATTTCCGGCTTCAACTCGTACCCGTACTCCTGGAACAATTCGGTGATCGCCATGCGAGCCCGGCTATTCCGCGAGAACAAGACGAGCGGATGCTCCAGCAGTTCAGCCAGCGGGATGACTTTATCCTTGAGATCGGCGTACGCGCAACCGGCCACGAAGCAATCTTGCAGTTGAATCCCTTCTCGCACCTCGATATGGGAATCAACGATTGGCATCCGGGCGACGCCAAGGTCGATTTTCCCCTCCTTCAAGTAACCCATGATTTCCGGCGTCGTGCCGTGAAGCAGCTGAATCCCGACGTCCGGATAACGATGGTGAAATCCCTCTATATACGGTAGCAAGTAGTGCTTGAATAACGAGTCGCTGCCGCCAATCCGCAATACTCCGGTATCGAGGTTTTTGAGCTCCGCCATTTTTTTCTCCGCAAGGGAGATGAGGATCTGCGATTGCTCGATATAGGAGTATAAGAGCGCGCCTTCCTGCGTTAGCGACACCCCTTTGGAGTTTCGGTAGAACAACGTGAGACCAAAGCTTTCTTCCAACTGCTTGATAGCATGGCTGACGCTCGGTTGCGTCAGGAACAACGCATTAGCTGCCTGAGTCAGACTGCCGGTTTTAGCCGCCCAATAAAACACTTTATATAATTCATAATTGTTTGTCATAAATACAGTCTATAGCTCCTGTCAAATATATTAATTTCACCTATGACGATATTCGTATTATAGTGGAGTCAGTCAAAATAATCCATAGCTTAGAGATGGGATTTAGGCGGTTACCCCGGAATCAAAACGGAGGCGCCCTCCCATGAACACATAGATGAAAAGCTATGCCGAGAGGAGAGAACCTGGATGGATGCCAATACGTTTGTATTGTTTGGGGCAACCGGGGATTTAGCGAAACGCAAAATTTACCCTGCCCTGTTTAACTTGTTTTTGGATGGAAAGCTGCCGGATGTTTTTTCCGTGATCGGCTTGGGCCGCAGAGAATGGTCCGACGAGACTTTTAAGGCAAACATCGAGCGGTCTCTGCACAGCTTTTCCCGGCGGGAAGCCAGCAATGCGGAGGCTGTGAACCAATTCCTCAGCTTCTTCCGCTATCATGTGCTGAACGTCGACCGTAAGGAAGATTATCAGAGCCTGCTGCAACGAGTCGAAGAAGGCGAACGAACCGCAGGAATAGCTCCGAACCGGCTATTTTATTTGTCGGTAGGTCCAGAGCTGTTCGAAACGATCGCCTCCCATATTGAGGAAAGCGGGCTTGGCGATACGAAAGGCTGGAAACGTCTTGTGATCGAAAAACCGTTTGGCCGTGATTTGCAATCCGCCCGGGATTTCAACGCGCAGCTTAGCAAAGCTTTTACCGAAGAGGAAATATTCCGCATCGACCACTACCTCGGCAAGCCGATGGTACAGAAGCTCCAGCTTCTGCAACAGACGAATCCGGTGCTCCAAGCTTCCTGGAACAACCGTTATATCGCTAACGTGCAAATCACGGCCAGCGAAACGGTCGGCGTCGAAGAAAGAGCCGGTTATTACGACCATTCCGGGGCGTTACGCGACATGTTCCAAAATCATATGCTGCAATTGTTGATGATGTTAGCCGGACACCTGCCAAAAGGTGACGATTCGGAGCAAGTGCGCAATAAGAAGAAACACGTCATGCAATCCTTGGAGCCATTGCTGCGTCAAGACGTCGCAACCCAGGTTGTCCGCGGTCAATATAGAAGCGGGTCGATTCAAGGGAAGCCGGTTGTTGGCTACAAAGACGAAGCCGGAATCCCGCAGGATTCCCATAATGACACGTTTATCGCCGCTAAACTGCAAATCGAAGATGATTTCTGGCGGGGGATTCCGTTTTATATCCGCACCGGCAAACGCATGAAGGAGAAAGCGACGCGGATCGTCATCGAATTCCGGGAGCCGATTAAGCAAATCGCTGCGGCCAACAACAGCGCACCGAACTTGCTCGTGTTCGAAATCAGCCCGAATGAAGGCATTTACCTGCGCCTGAATACGGAAGGCGAAGCGCAGCAGCAGGATCTCACGAAGGTCCTGATCGGTTCTCACAAGAGCGGCAGCGAAGTTCCTGAAGCTTACGAGAACCTGATTTACGACGCACTCCGCGGCGATTCATCCTTCTTCGCCCATTGGGACGAAGTGGAGTTATCCTGGAAATGGGTGCAACCAATCCTGGACGCCTATGCGGCGAATGATGTTCCATTACATGCTTATCCTGCGGGCAGCTTTGGCCCGAAGGCCGCGCAGGAGCTGCTTGCCAAAGACGGCTTCGAGTGGTGGTTCGATCAAGAAAGCGAAGCTGCATCCGCAAAAGTTCAAACAGGTACACCGTCGGTACAGGAACCCATGTCCATCAAATAACGGGGGATGACCGAGCTTTTCGCCCCGATATCTCAAATCTATATTTTACAAATTGGAGGGATTTGCGATGAAGTTTTTTGTTGACACAGCCAATCTGGAAGACATTAAAAAAGCCCATAAAATCGGCGTCTTATCCGGGGTGACGACCAACCCTTCTCTGGTAGCCAAGGAAGGCGTCAAGTTTGAAGACCGCATCGCCGAAATCCTGCAAGCCGTTTCCGACGTGGAATCCGTTTCGGCTGAAGTGACGCCGGATGCGCTCACGGCTGAAGAGATGATTACCCAAGCGGACGAGTTGATCAAAATCAACAACCGTGACTCGCGCATCACGATCAAACTTCCGATGACGTTGGCAGGACTTGAAGCAACCAAGTACCTGGCTCAGAAAGGCGTCAAGACCAACGTTACCCTGATCTTCACGGTCAATCAGGCCTTGCTCGCCGCCCGCGCCGGCGCTACGTATGTATCGCCATTTCTCGGCCGCTTAGACGATATCTCCGAAGATGGCGTGCTTTTGGTCGCAAAAATAGCGGAGTTGTTCCGGGTTCATGGCTTGGACACGCAGATCATCGCAGCCTCCGTTCGTCACCCGGACCACGTCACCCGTGTGGCATTAGCTGGGGCACATATCGCCACGATTCCGTTTGGCGTCATCGAGCAACTGGCTAAACATCCGCTTACGGATCAAGGGCTGGAAAAGTTCGCTGCCGACTGGACGAAGTCCGTTAAATAAGAGATTCCTTATAAATACTAGGATAGGTTTGGAGGTAAATTCGAATGAAGAAACAACAAATCGGGGTCGTCGGCCTGGCCGTCATGGGCAAGAACCTCGCCTTAAATATTGAAAGCAATGGCTTCTCCGTTGCCTTGTACAACCGTTCGGCCGAGAAAACCAAAGAGCTGCTGGAGGAAGCGCCGGGCAAAAATTTCGTCGGCACCTACAGCATCGAGGAATTCGTACAGTCGCTCGAAACGCCGCGTAAAATATTGATTATGGTGAAGGCCGGTAAACCAACCGACGACACGATTAACCAGCTCGTCCCTTATCTCGAGAAGGGCGACATCTTGATCGACGGCGGAAACGCGCACTTCCCAGATACGCAGCGCAGAAACAAACTCCTGGAATCCCAAGGCTTCCGCTATATCGGCGCCGGCGTGTCCGGCGGTGAAGAAGGCGCGTTGAAAGGGCCGGCGATCATGCCTGGCGGACAACGGGATGCCTACGAGCTGGTTGAGCCCATTCTGACGGCCATCTCGGCCAAAGTCAACGGCGATCCCTGCTCCACCTACATCGGACCGGACGGTGCCGGTCACTACGTGAAGATGGTTCATAACGGGATCGAATACGGCGATATGCAGTTGATTGGCGAAGCCTACCAGCTGTTGAAGGACGTACTTGGACTTGGCGTGGACGAACTGCATGACATCTTCACCGAATGGAATAACGGCGAGCTGGACAGCTACCTGATCGAAATCACCGCCGATATCTTTGGTAAGAAAGATCCGACTACCGGGAAGCCGATGGTGGACGTCATTCTCGATGCCGCCGGCCAAAAAGGCACTGGCAAATGGACCAGTCAAAGCGCCCTTGATCTGGGCGTCCCTCTGTCGATCATCACGGAGTCGGTGTTCGCGCGCTTCATCTCCGCGATGAAGGCGGAACGCGTCGCTGCCAGCAAACGGTTAAGCGGCCCGGCCGCCACGCCATACGCCGGCGACAAGCAATCATTCATCGAAGCGGTGCGCAAGGCTTTGTACGCCAGTAAAATCGCCTCGTACGCCCAAGGTTTCGCACAAATGCGGCTGGCTTCCGAGGAATATGGCTGGGACCTGAACTACGGTGCCATCGCCATGATCTTCCGCGGCGGCTGCATCATCCGCGCCCGGTTCCTGCAGAACATCAAGGACGCATACGATCGTGATCCGGAGCTTAGAAACCTGCTGCTGGACGATTACTTTAAGGACGTCGTGGAGAACTACCAAGACGCTTGGAGACAAGTCATTGCTACCGCCGTTACCCGCGGCATTCCGGTTCCGGCCTTCTCCTCCGCTCTAGCGTATTACGACAGCTACCGCTCCGAGCGGTTGCCTGCCAATCTACTGCAAGCGCAACGCGATTACTTCGGCGCTCATACATTCGAACGCGTTGACCAGGAAGGAACGTTCCATTTTCAATGGTTTGATAAATAATCGAAACAATAAGAAGCCGCGAGGTTCCTCCTCGCGGCTTCTTATTGCGCGTTTCTTATGCGAAAGGAACACACCCGGGATAATCTGTTCCCACTTTTGTTAAATAAATCCCGGAGCTCCTGAATGACTTGTTCCTGCTTGTTCATCGCCTGTCCTCCCGCCCGTTGTTGCATTATCCCAATTATAATTCTGCGGTATGTTCCAATAGATGGGCCTCACATCTGAAAGGAGGAACTCGGCCGACCGATGTCGAAACCTACTCTAGCATACTAGACCTGAGGTGAATTCATCATGACGATCTTACAAAACGACTGGGCCCCGTTCCTGGAGCCCGAATTCGAGAAACCGTATTATGTACAACTCCAGCAATTCTTGGCGAACGAATATCGCACCAAAACGATCTATCCCGATATGTATGATCTGTTCAACGCACTGCATTATACCTCCTTCGCCGACACCAAAGTGGTGATCCTCGGCCAGGACCCTTACCACGGACCGGGACAGGCGCATGGGTTCAGCTTTTCCGTGAACCCGGGCGTTAAAACCCCGCCTTCCCTGCAAAACATGTTCAAAGAACTGCGGGACGATTTGGGTTGCCACATTCCCAACAACGGCTATCTGGTTCCATGGGCTAAGCAAGGGGTACTGCTGCTCAACACCGTGCTGACCGTGCAGGCCGATACTCCCAACTCTCATAAGGACAAGGGCTGGGAATCGTTCACCGACAAGGTGATCGAAACGTTAAACGAGAAGCATGATCCGGTCGTATTCCTGTTGTGGGGCAGCCATGCCCAGAAAAAAGAAGCGCTGATCACAAACCGCGAGCATCATTTGATCAAGTCGCCCCATCCCAGTCCGTTGTCCGCCCATCGGGGATTCTTGGGAAGCAAGCCCTTTTCGCGGGCCAATCAATTTTTGCGCTCCAAAGGATTGGCTGAAATCGATTGGCAGATTCCCGATTTGTGATCGGATCGCCATAGAAAGGCGATTCGCTTAACCTCAAACGATGCTGCTAACCAATCCCCCGTCGATCCGCAGGGCAGCCCCATTGATCGCCGAAGAAAGCGGACTACTGATATACTTCTCTAGCATCCGCTGCAAATACCCGCGAGCTAGCCGCACCCCGCTCATCACGTTGACTTCAAAGAATCGGAACCTTTCCTCATCGGGAATGTCGAAGAACTCGGCCGGTTCGAAGATGCCTAGATTATTGATCAAAATGTCCAGATTCGGGTGTTCTTCCATCACTTTACGGCAGCCTTCCTCCGTGCCGAGGTCGGCGGCCGCAGGCTTCAGGACGGCTTCCGGCTGCTGCGCCCGGATTTCCGCGATCGCCTGCTCGACCTTCTCCGCGTTCCGGCCATTGATGATCACCGTTACCCCTTCCGCTGCTAACGAGACGGCGATCGCTTTGCCGATGCCAGCCGTAGATCCGGTGACGAACGTGATTTTCCCTTTCAATTGCAAATCCATGTTGGATCCGCCCCATAACAACACTGATATTTTTGACCCGTTATGTTATTATGCACCCGATAACCCTAGAATTAACAGTACGCACTTTCCGGTAACCTAGGTATCCTGAGGTGCCTTAGAAATGCTGCGTTCGCGGAATGAGGAGAACTAGGATGAAGCATTTAGCCAATGGCCTGACCTTAAGCCGCATGGTCTTGTCCTGCATCTTATTATTCACCCTGAACCAGCCTGCCGTATTTATCATCATCTATACGATTGCCGGAATTACCGATGTGCTGGACGGAAGTATTGCACGCCGAACGAGCACGGTTAGCGCGCTAGGGGCCAAGCTAGATTCCATGGCCGACCTGCTGATGTTTGGGGTAGCGACCCTCGCGATGGCCCGGTGGGCTGGAGAGGAGATGAGGATCATCTGGCCGTATTTGGCCGGAGCCATCACCATTCGCTTAGCATCTGCAGTTTATGCGGCCTGTAAATTTCGCACGGTAGCCATGATCCATACGTGGGGCAACAAAATCACCGGCTTACTCGTATTTGTCACTCCCTGGATGATGTTTATGGCGGGAAACCATCCGTGGGTGCTTATCGGGTTGGGTATCGTCTCGGCGGCGAGTGCCGCTGAAGAATTGCTGATTCACCTGACTTCAAAAGAGCTAGACCTGAATCGAAGAAGCTGGCTATAAGCGTCATGGAGAGAGATTATTTCGGCGTGCCCTGTTCTCCTGCCAGCGAAATTAGTTTACTTAACGTTTTCCAGTTACGCACCGTAGCATAGGCGTCCAATTTCTGCAGGTTCGCTGCCAATTTAGAATTCCGAACGCTTTCTTTAAATAACAAGTAAACCTCCCTGCCCGACGTGCGAAACAGCTCCTGCTCGTTGGCACAGGCCGCAAAGCGCTCCAGCGCTTCGGCGGTTGGTTCGCTCCTCAAAAAGGCGACATACAGGCATTCTCCTATCGATGATGCTTCCGCCGCGGCGATTTCTTCTGCCGTAAACGGGCAGTTTTCCGCCGTCGCCCGCAGCTCCGCCGCGGTTCGAAGGACCACCGGAACGTCCAGGCTAAAATCCCGGCGGATCACCTCTTCCAACCGCAAGCCCAGCGCCCCTTCCTCATCTTCCGAAGCGAATAGAATATTGCCGCTCTGGATATAGGTTTGTACCTCCCCAAAACCCTGTTCAGTTAGTGAACGCTTGAGCTCCGCCATTTTGATGATATTTTTGCCGCCGACGTTAATACCCCGCAGCAGCGCGATCCGGATGGTCATGATCATCGCCTCCGATTTATTAGTCTTGTGTAACCGGCGCCTCGCGGCGCACTCTTCTCATCAGCATGAAGCTGTATAGACAACCAGTGAGCGACAGTCCGGTCATAATTAGGTAAAGGACACGGCCTCCCCAATGGTCGAAAATAACCCCACCCGCAAATGAGGCTACAATCCCCGAAACCCCGAAGAACACAATCGCCAATATCGTCTGCCCTGTAGCGCGCCAAGCCTCTGGCACGATCGAATACAAATGCTGCATTGCCGCGGTATAAAAAAATACGAAGGTCACCCCTTGAAGCAGCTGCAGCAGAACAATCATCCCTGCCTGATCCGCGAAGGCGGTTAATCCGAAACGCAATACGTAAAACACGCCTGCGATAGCAATCAGCTTCAACTCGTTTCCCCGTTTCAAGAACCGGTGGACCACAGCGAAACCTAAAAACTCCACCATCGTCATGACAAACCAAGTTGTGCCGACAAACGAAAAACTCCCGCCCATATCCCGGATATAAATCCCGATATACGTGTCGTTGACGCGATGCGGCAGCGCTAGAAGAAAGATCAGCAGCAGGAAGGATACCGTCGATCGTTGGCCCAAAAAGGCCTTGAGCTCGCTAAGTTTCAATGGTTTCGTGCTTGCCTCTACATCCTCCAACGAAAACCCGATGATCCAGGTGGTCACGGCGTATCCAACAAAAACCCAGGCAAAGCCGGACGTCCCCGTCCAATCCGTCAAATAACCGATGGCAAATGAAGCCGTTGCATAGCCGAGCGCCCCAAACATCTTGATTGAGCCGTAATTCACCTTCCGTCTTAACGCGGATTGAAAGTTCAAGCTTTCCACCAGCGAGTCAGTGGGCATGAAGAAAAAGTACATCAACCCGACCAAGGGGACCAACGCCCAGGGAGAAGCTGTCCGAAACATCACAAAACCGACGATGGCCGAAATGGCCAGTGTGAGCAGAAGAATCCGGGTGATCGACTTCCTCCGGTCGCTGACCACGCCCCAAAACGGCTGGGAGAATAACCCGATGAACCCGCCCGTCCCAATCATCAGGCCGATCTCCGTTTCGGGCAGCCCGAGATTAGAGAGATACACCGGAAGGAAAGACAGAAAGATCGCGAATAGTGAAAAATAACTAAAATTGAACAACCGCAACTTAAACATGAGCTTCCATCCATTCCTTTCCATAACGGAAGAACCGCATTTTCGTTAGCGGCACTTCTTTTACTATACACCTACCCTAAGGCCTAAACCTAGGCTCGTCCAAAACGGAGATTCTGGTAACCGACGCCCACACGACGCATACGGTATAGGAAAACCGCCTAAGCGAAAGGGGAACGTACCTTGTTTAACACCTATTATCGGCAGTGCCCCGCAGAGCACTATCCTTATACCGTCCAGCCTGGAGACACGCTGAACTTGATTGCCTTCCGGCTGGAATCCAGCGTGATGCGCATCCTTACCGCGAACCCTGGACTTGACCCAAACAATCTTCAAATTGGCCAGATGATCTGCATCCCCTCCTGCCCGCCGAATCATGTCTCCCGCATCATTGAGCGCGGCGATACGTTGTTTCAGATCGCTCAGGATTACGGTGTCAGCGTCGCTAGTATCCTCGAAGCGAACCCGGGAGTGGATCCGAACTCTCTGCGGGTGGGGCAGCGGCTTTGCATCCCGCAGTTCGGCGGCGCTCCGGACGTGATCGGCCTGCGAGAAACGATTACTGCGATGCAAAGCGACATCCATATGCTGAAAGGGGATAACAGCGTACAGCAAACCCACGAGAGCAACTATGGATCGTCCACGCAGACAACCCGTGTCACTAGTGTAACCCCCAGCGAAATCCGGTTCGAGGCCGTACCGGTGACGTTTGCCGGCGCTTTCCGCGGTCACTTCACCGCCGGACGGCGTTACCCTTACTACCAGGACGCCTCCATGGGCGGGAGACGCACGATCACCGTCAAAGATAACTTCGGGGTATGGCACTCCTTCAATTATAGGGAACAGACACCCCAAGCCTGAAGTTGAGAAAACAGGGTAAAAAAAGGCGGAGCCCAAATATTCACCCAGGTTCCGCCTTTCTCTTCTATTTATCCTTCTCGATTTAACGTCCGCTTCAAAAACTCTCTCGTTCGCTCCTGTTTCGGGTCATTGAAGATCTGCTCCGGCGTCCCCTCTTCGGCGATAACGCCTTGATCCATAAACACGACCCGGTCTGACACCTCCCGGGCGAACTCCATTTCATGGGTAACCACGATCATCGTCAGACCGGAGTAGGCCAGCTCCTTCATCACCTTGAGCACCTCGCCTACCATCTCGGGATCCAGCGCTGAAGTCGGCTCGTCGAATAGCAGCACATCCGGATCCATGGACAAGGCGCGGGCGATGGCCACCCGCTGCTTTTGTCCGCCGGAGAGCTGTTTGGGCTTCGCATGAATGTATTGCTCCATGCCGACGTCCCGTAGGTATTTCATTGCGATCTCGGTCGCCTCTTCCTTGGAGCGTTTCAGCACCTTGACTTGTCCCACGACGCAGTTGCTGAGCGCGTCATGATTGTTGAACAGGTTAAACTGCTGAAACACCATCCCCAAATGCCGGCGGTACGACGAGACCTTATGCGAGTCCCCCAGGATGTTGTTGCCGTTGTAAATGATCTCTCCGCCGCTGGGCTTCTCCAGCAGATTGATGCACCGGAGCAGCGTCGACTTGCCGGAGCCGGAGGAGCCGATGATGCTGACGACTTCCCCTTTGCTGACCGATAGATTGATATCCTTAAGCACCTCGTTGGCGCCGAAAAATTTGCTCAAATGCCGAATTTCAATGACCTTTTCCATCCTCACTCCTGCTTTCTGCTAGCGCTGCAGCGTATAGCTTTCGGGGCCATCCAGCTTTTTCTCAATACGCTGTAATATCTTCGTTACGGCCAACGTCATAATCAAATACAGCACGCTGGCCACAAAAAATGATTCAAAGTACCGGAAGTTGTTCCCGGCAATCGACTTGGTCATAAAATACAGCTCTGATACGGAAATGACATTCAGGACTGAAGTATCCTTGATGTTGATAATAAATTGATTGCCCGTCGCCGGCAAAATATGTCGGACCACCTGCGGCAGCACCACGTTGCGCATCGTCTGCCAATGGGTCATCCCGATCGCATGAGCCGCTTCAAACTGCCCTTTGTCCACCGAATAAACGCCGCCCCGCACGATCTCGGCCATATAGGCTCCCGTATTGATGGAGACGATGAATACGGCCGCAAACGTCCGGTCCATATCGTAGTGAAACAACAGGGACGACCCGTAGAAAATCGCCATCGCCTGAACAATCATCGGCGTGCCCCGGAAGCATTCGATGTAAACGGTCAGCAGACCGTTCACGAGCTTGAGCAGCCAGCGCTTCATCCCGCGTTCCGGCAGCGGAATCGTACGGACAACCCCGGCCAGCAAACCGATGACCGCCCCGATGATCGTGCCGATCAGTGAAATGTACAAGGTGACCGCCGCTCCGCGCAAGAACATGGGCCAGTTATCGGAGATAATTTGGATAATCCACTCGTAAGTCATTTATTTTCCTCCCGCACTGCATAAAACCGACTGCAGTCCCGCTGCAGCCGGCTTACGGCAAATGCTTTAAATTAATTCGCTGCAGGTTGATTCTTGATGGCGTCGTTCATGATCGTGGCCCGCTCGTCTTCGGAAACGCCGGCCAGGATCTCGTTGATTTTCTCCGTCAGCTCGCTGCCTTTCTCCAATCCAACCGCGATGGCGGTATCATCGTCCGAGGTGGTGAAGCCTTCCTCGAATTCGACGTATGCGAAATTCCCGTTGGCCGCCGCGGCGCTGACGCCTTCCGGAAGCTCCGAGACATAACCGTCGATCGCACCCGATTCCAGGGCGACGCGCATCGCCGGGAAGTTGTCCATGGCCGGCTGTTTGTTAACTCCGTTAATTTGGTCGATGACCGAGTAGTGGAACGTATTCAATTGGGCCGTGATTTTGGCGCCGCTGAAATCTTGGATCGAGGTAGCCCCTTCATAAGAGCTCCCTTTCTTCACTACTATAACCAGGTTCGATTTATAATAGTTATCCGAGAAATCGATCGTCTTCTTGCGCTCCTCCGTCGGGGACATCCCCGCGATGATGGCGTCGATCTTGCCGGACGTCAGTGCCGGAACCAGACCGTCCCATTCGGTTTTCACGATGACCAGCTTCTTGCCGAGGCCGTCGGCAATTTTCTTGGCGATTTCCACGTCGTAGCCACCTGCATATTCAGCGCTGCCGTCAATCGGAACCCCGCCGTTCGCCTCACCGTTTTGCGTCCAGTTAAACGGAGCATAACCCGCTTCAAGCCCTACTTTAAACGTATTGTCGTCTTTGCTGCCAGAGTTGCAACCCGCCAGAACAAGCATTGCCGACAGCAGCATCAGGATAGATAAGGACCAAGTTTTTTTCATTTTTCTTCACTCTCCCTGCAAATAATAGATGAATAACAGAAACAAAAAAACGGCTTCGGGTATACTCCGAGGCCGTTTGATGGGTTCATTTCCGTCCTGACACCCACTTCTCCCCTCGACGAGATAGCGCAACTTGATAGATCGGGTAATCTATCAAGACAGTCCTGCAGTTCTTAACTGCAGACCCAGCAGCATACCGTGAGCCTGTACCCCGCTTCGGCGACATTTCCTTCTTCCCGGCTTCTTCGCTTGCTCAAGCTCCGCCGAGAACTGTTAAATACCGCGCCTCTACCTCACCATGAAGAACGTGAGGTCTTATTCAATTGTGTTTTAGGATACAATATCAACTCTATTCTGTCAAACTAACATCGGGTGGGAATTGAAGGAATTCAGCCGTTTACGCTACTCGATCGTTATGGAATTCATCTTCGACTTCTCATTGGCTCGCCCGGCTGCGGATCCGGTATTTACCTCCCCTGCCAACCGCTCCCTCAACGCTTCGTCCACCACGGTCAACAGCTCGGATTCGCGGGATTTGACCGTTTGCTTCACGGCTTCCGGCAGCGTATCGATCAATAGGTCGGCAACCCGGAATTTCAGCCGGATCAGCTCCTGCAGTACCGCATTATTCATGTTCCCCGCCTCCAAACCGGATTTTTAGCATATCCGCTTCGAATTTGGCCGCTTGAATGCCCAGGTTCAGCAGCGTCCGCGGCAGCGTTATATTTCTTTTGACGCTTCCGGCGCGAATGATCAGCTCCTCGCCTTTTTGGTTCAGGGCCAACTCCTTTTTCTCGGCGAAAGGCATGTAGATGGATAAGATATATTCGTTATCCTCCTTTACGACCTGTTGGGTTCGGGCACTATACTGGATACTTGTCGGATCCCCGTCCCCGAACGTGGCCTCGGCCATCCGTGACAACATTTCCAATCCGACGACTTCGCGTTCGAACAGCGGCGCTTCATAAACCGGTACTGGCGAGAAGCTTTCGAGCACCATCTCCTTATATTTGGCCTGAACCTCTTTCCAACCTCGAAAATAATCGTCGGTGATCTGCTGCGGGAACACTTTATTGATGACGATAGCGTCAACGTTATAGTCGTAAATGTTGAGATAGGTGAAGCTGCGCTGCGCCTCTTTGATCACCATCTTTTCGAGGTTTACCACGACGCGGATGCTCGTAATTTCCCGGTCGGACAGGATCTGCCGCATTTCGTCCAACTGGTTATAAATGTTCTCCAGCTCAGACATCACGCCGTCCGAAGGCATCGGAACGCCGAGCAGCGGTTCCACGATCGGCTTGACAAGCTTCACCGCCTTGCGTTTGACCGGGAACAGCTTCTCCATCCACCAGCGCAGTAGCTCGGGAAAGCTAAGCAAAGCCAGCGTTTCCCCGGTAGGGGCACAATCGATGATGATGACGTCAAACGTCTTCTCCTTGTAATACTGCAAGATCCGGAGCAAGCTCAACAAATCCTCCATCCCCGGAAAAACGGTCAACTCCTCTGTCGTAATATCCTTTACCGCCTTGGCCGTTAGCAGGGTGGTCAAATATTTCTGCACTTTTCCCCAGCTTTTCTCGACCTCGTGGATCGTATCGATTTCCTGCGCCCACAGGTTGTCGCAGATGAGCATCGGTTCGTTCGACAGTCTCACGTCCAGCGAATCCCCCAGGCTATGGGCCGGATCGGTACTCACCACCAGCGTCTTCCGCCCGCTTTGCGCACTTCGTAATGCCGTTGCCGCCGCGACGCTCGTTTTTCCGACTCCGCCTTTGCCGGTATACAATAAAATTCTCATTCAACCTGGCCTCTCTTTCATTTCGGATAACGAATATTTCGGATAACGAAATATTCGGCGAAAAGAAAACCTGTTTCTCCAAACAGGCTTAGTTATTCGATTTCGATTTTGGTGAGCGGGTTGGCCGCCGCTTCGCTTTCATGATCCGAAGCCGGTTTGGACGCTGTTCTGCTCAGGTTATCCAGCACCTTCAGGAAGATCTGAACCAGCAGCCGCTGCTCCTCTTCGCTGAGTCCTTGAACGAGGAGGTCGGTAAGCCGCCGGAGCGTATCCTTTAACTCCTCGGAGAGCGACGTTCCTTTACCGGTCAGTCGAATGGTCACGATTCGCCGGTCGGTTTCGCTCTTCACCCGAACGATATAGCCGTTCTTCACCAGGCGTTCGATCACGCCCGTCGCAGTGCTCATCGGCACGTTCATCGAGGACGCCAGTTGGCTCATCGTAATGTCGCCGTGTTTGTCGACCAACAGCAGCGCAAAGAGCTCTGCTTTGGAAAACTGCATATCCAGCGCAAGCCATTCCTCCGGATAGAAGATCTTCTTGAAATTGTCCAGTACCAAGTCAAACAAGCTGTCCGCCAACCTTTAATTCCTCCTTCGAATATTTCGCGCGCCGAAATATTATGGTTCCATCATAGCTTTTACGGACCCCCGTTGTCAATCCTGTCGGCAGGTCCCGCATAAAATTCGAGGTTTGCGGAACGAACGCCGATATACATCACTGCCGGCCGTCCCTGCCGGTGATATTCTCTACTCAACTTATGAAACGGAGCAGGGGAGGCTTGAGGCGGTGAAACCGGAAGTCGTGACCTATACGCTGCAGGCGAACGGTCTGGGAACGGAGGCCTACTATCGCGATGTCGCTCGGTTTGCGGATGAAGTACTGGAGAATGCCGGCGCGGAGCCTGGCATTCCCGAAATTGCCAAGTATGCTGTGAAGCGGGGCATGGAACCTGAGGACGTTCGGATTTCCGTACTTGAATTTCTGATGATCGGCGTGTTCTGGAGAAGCTACGGAAAGTTTGCGGCTCCCTTATCCCTGCGGGCGGCGAGTCGATGGCTGCCTCGGCTGTATGCCTGGAAAAGCAAAGGCCCCCGCGCCAGATGGACCGTCGACCTGCTGAAGGGCTGCTTGAACACGGCGCAGCTTAGGGTAAAACGGAGCGCGGAGCTTGGCATACATGTCCGCGGCTTCGGCAAATTGATTCGCTGGCTGCAGGCCTCCGGCGAATTCGGCCCGGAGTGCCGCAGACTGGCCGTCTGGCTGGCGTTTCTGCGAAGCTTGCCCGCGTCCGAGAGCCGGAACCTGCTGCTGCGGGCCATTCGCTTCGCGGGCTGGTTCGAGCGTAGAAGCCGATGCGAGCTCGGGAAATATACGCCGGAAGTAGATGCATTCATTAAAGCACGGCGGAACGCCTTGCGATGGAAGGAGAATTTGATGTTCTGCACGCGCGGACGGGTGGAATATCATCTGAATATGGTCGGTGCTGAACTGATGAATCGGGCTTACCGGGAGCGGTTTTTGCGAACAAAGAAGAGAAAGATGCTGCTTCCGATCTGCATGAGGTTAAAAGGCGAGGCAGCGTGCAAGGCTGTCCGGATGGATGAAGGATGGGTCTGCCAAGGCTGCGCGAAAGACTGCCAAGTGAACCGCATCTCGGCCATGGGGCGAGAGACGGGATTCACCGCGCTGATGATCCCCCACGCTTCGACCGCGTTCGATCGCCGCAATGCTGCAGACGTGCCGGGAGAAATCGGCATCATTGGCGTAGCCTGCATTCTCAACCTGATCTCCGGCGGCTACCGGGCGAAGGAGCTTGGCTTCGAGCCCCAATGCGTTCTCCTGAATTACGCAGGCTGTGTCAAGCATTGGCATCCTGAGGGGATCGCAACGTCGATCGACCTGAACCAGTTGCAGCGGATACTGCAAGATTCTCCGTAACTCGCTTCCTGATTTCATGCGGCATTGCCTTCCTGATACCTTAGCCTAACTCGGCCGTTTGACAAAACGGGCGAGTTCTATTGCTATCTGATTAGATCATTGTATAATTAGATATATGTTTAATTATTTGATTTGCGGAGGGATGCCATGATGCTGGAAGATCAACAAACGAAAATCAAGGAAAAGGTGCTCCGAAACTTTTTGGCTGAGGACGGAACGTTAAAGCACTTTCCCGCCCAGCTCAAGAAGAAACTGATCGTCCTGGAGCATTTGGCCGCCGGTCTGGAGGCTGGGCGAAGTTATACGGAACCGGAGATTAACGCGTATATCAAACGGTATGACGAGGATTATGCCACGATTCGCCGGGAATGGATCATCCACCGGTTCATGAGCCGGGAGCTGGACATCTATACCCTGAACCCGCCGGAGCAATGGACAAGATGGGATGAGCTGCATTAGCGGGACGTTTTTTTTCCAGAAGAAAAGGGAATAAACAATAGGGTACACCTATGCTAAGGGGGATTCCCTGATGAAGTTGACGCCGGAGCAGCGCATTCAGCTGCATGAGTTCAACAATCTGACCAAAACGTTAAGCTTCAATATGTACGATGTCTGCTACACCCGGACCAAAGAGGAACGCGAAGCCTATATCGCCTATATCGACGACCAGTACAATTCCGACCGCCTGACGAAAATCCTCAGCACCGTCTCCGAAATTATCGGCGCTCATATTTTGAATATCGCGAACCAGGATTACGTTCCGCAGGGGGCCAGCGTGACGATGCTGATTTCCGAGGGGCCCGTGGTGGAGGTGCCGACCGAGTCGTTTGACGAATCGCCAGGTCCGCTGCCGGACTCCGTCGTGATGCAGCTCGACAAAAGCCATATCACCGTGCACACGTATCCCGAATACGATCCGAACGAGAGCATCAGCACGTTCCGTGCCGACATCGACGTGTCGACCTGCGGGGAGATTTCGCCGCTGAAGGCGCTGAATTACCTGATCCACTCCTTCGAACCGGACATCATGACGATCGATTACCGCGTTCGCGGATTCACCCGGGACATCAACGGCCACAAGCTGTTCATCGACCATGACATCAGCTCCATCCAGAACTACATCCCCGACGAAGTGATCGAGCAATATCAGATGATCGACGTCAATGTGTACCCGGAGCATATTTTCCATACGAAGTGCAAGCTGAAGCAGTTTGACCTCAACAACTACTTGTTCGGGTATACGAAGGACGAACTGACCCCCAAGGAGCAGAAAGACATTACAGCGATGCTAGTAACCGAGATGGATGAAATCTTCTATGGCAAAAATATCGCTTCCGGATCACTGGAGGACACCTAAAAGAAGAAAAGCAGCCCTCGCCGCGAATCGGCTGGGGCTGCTTTGTGATTTCATAGCGAATCTCGGGCGAATTGCTACTCGTTTAGCGCCGCCTTCAAGGCATCGAGATTCTGGCGCATCAGCGACAAATAGTCTCGGCCCGCCGCTTCGTCATCGGCCGTTAACCCTTCGATCGGGTTAAGCACGGCCGTCTTCGCCCCGATTTCCCGGGCAATCGTTTCGGCTACTTTGGAAGAGACCAGCGTCTCGAAGAAGATCGTCTTCACCTGATGCTCCTTGGCGAACTTCACGATCTCCGTCATTTGCTCTGCCGACGGCTCCTGATCGGGGGCCAAGCCAGCGATCGGCACTTGGGTCAGCCCATACTCCCGGGCCAAGTAGCCAAATGCGGCATGCTGCGTAATAAAGTCTTTCCGTTTGGCCTTCGCCAATCCCTCGGTAAACTCCTGATTCAGCTGTTCGAGCTGAGCGACGTACGCGTCGGCATTGTGTTTGAAGTCGGCGGCATGCTCGGGGTCCGCCTTAGCCAAGGCTGCCTCAATGCTGCGGACTTCTTGGACTGCCAGTGCCGGTGACAACCAAACATGCGGGTCTAGCCCACCATGATCATGGTCGTGGTCATGCTCGTGAGCGGCTTCCCCAGCGTCGGCTTCATCATCCGGAGCTTGCCCCTCCTCGCCGGCATGTTCCTCCTCTTCGTGCGCATGCTCCTCTTCTTCTCCGCCTTCCATCATCGTGATTCCTTCACTAGCCTCTACAATCTCAAGCTTGCCGCTGGTCGTGGAGGCCTCCACCTGCTCCAGCCAGCTTTCCATCCCGGCGCCGTTCACGATCAGGAGATCGGATTCCACCAACTTCTGGATATCCTGTGGGCTTGGTTCCCAATCATGGGGCTCCACGCCGCCAGGAACCAGCAGCTCAACCTTCGCCAGATCGCCGGCAACTTGTCGCGTAAATTCATAGATCGGGTAGAAGCTGGTTTGAATCTGCAGTAGCTCCCCCTCAATGTTCCCTTTGTTGCTTGCCGCATTGCCCGTGGCATTGGCCTGGGTTGCCGTATTACCTCCAGCCTGCCCGCCACCGCCGCAACCGGCAATCATCAAAATTAAGCTCAGGCCGACCGCGGCGGCCGTCCGTTTTGCTACTCGCATCTTCATCCTCGTCTCTCTCCCTTATTCCATCGATAAATTTTCGCCTTCCTTGGCTGGTCGTTTCATAAATTCCGCGTTGCTTCGGGCAACGCGGTTAACGCTCCGGCCATTCCGCCGGACTAAACCGCTCCGAACCTTCTGCACCGAAATGCCGATCAGTAATAACAGCAGCAATATCAGTGCGATCGTCCCGCCCGGCGGCATATCCAGGTAATACGAAGCGGTTAACCCGCTGAATATCCCTGTTAGGCCGGCGGCGATCGAGATGGCGATCGCTGCGGCAAACCCGCGGGCGAGCCGGAGCGCCAGGGAAGCCGGCAATACGATCAGCGAAGACACCAGCAACACGCCGACGACCGGGATCGCCGCTGCTACCGCCATT
Organism: Paenibacillus mellifer; assembly: GCF_023195895.1. GTDB lineage: Bacteria > Bacillota > Bacilli > Paenibacillales > Paenibacillaceae > Fontibacillus > Fontibacillus mellifer. Next base: position 433,849 of record NZ_JALPRK010000001.1, on the reverse strand, counting down.
CCGGTGAATACCGCAAATGATAACGACAGCCATCTCACCGGGATTCCGCCGATCCTGGCGGTCTCTTCGTCAAAGGTCAAGCTGTACAGCGGCCTCCGAAGCACCGTGAAATACACGGCGCCAACCAAGGCCACGCCAGCCATCAATCCCAGCTGAGTGTCACTCACCGCCACGATGGAGCCAAACAGATATGAGCTGAAGCTTTGGCTCAGGCTGCTGCGTAGGCCCATCAGCACGACGGCAAGTGCCAGCCCTGAAGTCATGACGATCGCCACCGGCATCTCGCTGTAAGCTCGGTAGCTTCGCCTTAACTGCTCAATCAGCAGGCCGCCGAGAATCGCCGCACCGAACCCGGCCATCGCCGGGTTCCAGCCCATCACCGCTCCGAGCGCTACTCCGGCAAGCGAAACATGGGACAACGTATCGGCCATCAAGGCCTGGCGTCGCAGCATCAAATAGACGCCAATCACCGGCGCGATGCTCCCGATCAACACACCGGCCCATAACGCACGCTGCATGAACGTGTAGTCAAACATTGCCATTCCTCGCTTTCCTGCTGTTCCAGAGAAACCAGGCGATCGAGATAGGTCTCCGTCTCCTCCGGCCCGTGGGTCACCATAATTACCGTCAAGCCGTGTTGGTCCGCCATATGTCGCATCAACTGATAAAACCCTTGACGGCTTTGCCGGTCCATCCCTGTTGTCGGTTCGTCCAGAACCAGCACCCCGGGCTGCCCGGCTAAGGCGCGGGCAATACAAATGCGTTGCTTCTGACCGCCCGACAGCTCGCCGATCTTCCGGTGGCGATGCTCCCACATGCCCACCTGCTTCAAGCTGCGTTCGACGAGCTGCTTCTCCTCCGGGCCAAACCGTCGAAACAAGCCAAGCCGGGGATAACACCCTGACTTCACCAGCTCCAGTACCCGGCTTGGGAACCCGCTGTTAAACGCGGCAACTTGCTGAGGAACGTAACCAACGTTTAATCGCCCTTCGACCAGCACCTCTTCGTTGATGCTCACACTCCCGCTCCAAGGCTTCAGTAGACCAAGCAGCAGCTTTAACAGCGTCGTCTTGGCCGCGCCGTTGGGTCCGGTAATGCCAACGAACTCACCGACGTCGATGTCGAGGGATACCCCGTCAATTACCGGTTTATCTTCATAACCAAACACGACGTTTTCCATTCTTGATAAAATCATGTTACCCCCTCTTCTTAAAGCGTAATTATTACGATTAACAGAGATGACAAGTCGCCCTTCTGCAGCTCAAGGTGAGGTCTCGTTATCGCGTCTCCCGATGAATCGTATATTTGCGCAGCCGCGGTGAATACTTTCGCAGCTCCATCCGTTCGGGATGCGTCTTCTTGTTCTTCGTTGTCGTATAGTTGCGATCTCCGCACTCCGTGCATGCCAACGTAATCACTACCCGCATGACATTCCCTCCTTCATCTAGTTAACGAATTTATTCGGTGCTCGCCGATGCCTCCGCTGACATCCACGGTAAAGGGTTCGGAAAAGCCGCCCAGTCCATCTGCATTTCCTCATCACTTAACAGGCAGCCGTCCAGCTCCTGTTCAATCCCAGAGCGATCCATCTCGATCCCGATAAACACCAGCTCGTTGATCCGGTCCCCCCAGTTCTCATCCCACCTGTTCCGCAGCTCCGGCTCTTGGGCAAACAGCGCCTCCCGCTCTGTCTCAGGCAGCGAGGCCAGCCAGTAACCCGCCGGACCAAATTGAATGGAAGGCCCTGCCTGACTAAGGTTTGCCGCCACATCTTGATCCGTCGCGATCCAAGCCAGACCTTTGGCCCGCACCACTTCCTCCGGCCAAAAACTCATGAACAACGCCAACCGCTCCGGATGGAACGGCCGTCTCCGTCGGTATACAAACGAACCGATGCCGTACTCCTCCGTTTCCGGCGTATGGCTCTCCTGCTGCAGCTCCTGGATCCAGCCGGCCGATTGACTGGCTTGCTCAAAATCAAACAACCCCGTGTTTAAGATTTCCTTCGGATCCACGCGGCCCATGGTTGAGCGAATCAGCTTGGCCGTTGGCTGCAGCTTGCGCAATACACCCTCCAGCTCCTTCAGCTCCTCCTCATTAACCAGGTCGCATTTGTTTAATATCAAGATATCGCATGTCTCGATCTGGTCGATCAGCAGATCAACTACATCGCGCGTATCCCCTTCTCCTGCCTGCTGTCCGCGTTCCAGCAGCGTGTCGCCGGAGGAGAAATCATGCCAGAACCGATAGGCATCCACCACCGTAACCAGACCGTCCAGCTTCGCCAGACTTGTCAAATCGACCCCCGATTCTTCATCCGCATAGGTAAACGTTTGAGCGATCGGCACCGGTTCGCTGATGCCCGTTGACTCGATCAATATGTAATCGAACCGTCCCTCGGCGGCCAGCTTCTGAACCTCTCGAAGTAAATCATCGCGGAGCGTGCAACAAATGCAGCCATTTGACAACTCCACCAGCTTCTCCTCCGTACGCGACAGACTCCCTCCTGCGTTGATCAGCTCCGCGTCGATATTGATCTCGCTCATGTCATTGACAATCACCGCAACCTTCAAACCCTGGCGATTGCTCAAGACATGGTTCAGGAGCGTTGTTTTGCCCGAACCCAAATATCCGCACAACACCGTAACCGGAATCTTACGCGTGGATTGTTCGTTCACGTTAACCCATCTCCTTTCTTTATCCAGGCCAAATGATCAGTCCATCGGGCTTTCTGCTTATTCGTAATTATTACGATTAACTTTCCATACTATATCTTCCTTCCCAGGGCTTTGTCAACAGCCAATACGATAATTCGCTCTATTCTATCAACACGGTTCTGAATGACCTTGGAAAATAATAGATATGATACTGCGCTGGATACCGAAAATGTCTATAAGGAGAACGCCATGTATAAACAAGCCTACACCCGGGTGCTTCCGATTCTTGTACCGGCTGCCTTTGCGCTCGCCTGTCTAACCGTCATGTACCCTTCTCTGATTCGGGCGGTGCCGCTGGATGAGCTGCAAACGTTCAAAACCAGCTTTCTCGGCATCTTGCTGGAGGCGTTGCCGTTCGTACTGGTCGGAGCGCTGCTGTCTTCGCTGCTGCACCTCTTCGTCTCCGAGAACACGCTGCGCCGCTTCATGCCCAAGCATCCCGTTCCAGGTATTCTATTCGCCTGCGTGCTTGGCCTGATCTTTCCGGTATGCGAATGCGGAATGATTCCGCTCATCCGCCGGATGATTCAGAAGGGGATGCCCGTTTACATCGCCGTCGTCTTCATCTTGTCCGGACCGATCCTGAATCCGGTCGTGTTCGGCGCCACTTACATGGCCTTTCGCCTGTACCCCGAAATGGTGTACGCCCGAATGGGACTGGCCTTTGTTGTATCCGCCTCAATCGGGCTTATCATCTACCTGACCTGGAAAGACAATCCGCTAAAGCACGCCTTCGCTGCCGGGGTGGATGCAGAAGGCGAACCCCATTCGCCCACCCATGGCGGAAGCAAGCTGGCTGCTGTATTCGTGCATGCTGCGGACGAAGTATTCGAAATGGGCAAATATTTGCTCATCGGCTGCATTCTCACCGCAGGCATTCAGTCGTTCGTCGCCCACGAGCAGCTCGCGAGCATCGGTGGCGGTCAGGTCAGCAGCTACCTGTTCATGATGGGTTTCGCGTTCCTGTTGTCCCTTTGCTCCACCTCCGATGCGTTTGTCGCTTCCGCCTTTTTGACGACCTTCTCCGGCGGTTCGCTGCTCGCTTTTCTCGTATTCGGACCTATGCTTGATTTCAAAAACCTGCTGATGCTGCTGTCCGTGTTCCGCACGAAATTCGTCCTGCTCTTGTCCTTCCTGATCTGTACCGTCGTGTTCACGGGTGCGGCGCTGGTCGGTACACTCTGGCTTCATCCCTAGTCGTCAGAAGCCCCGTCACGTCTGATCATGCATGAAAGGAGGCCACAAGTCATATGAACCATCCTCGGATCATCCGCCGGCATTATTTGGCCCGATCGCTGATCTTGCTTGGTTTTGCCTTATTCATCGCCCATCTGGTCCGGTCGGGTGCCCTGCATTATTACATCGGCCCCCGCATGGAGCCGTTGATTCGATTCTGCCCGATTCCGCTCGCCGTCATGGCGGTTTGCCTGGCTTACCAGGCGCTGTTCCAGCGGTCTGCCGTCCTCTGTGACTGCGAACGCCCTCTCTCTGTATCCAGATGGAGGAACGGGACGGTATACGGCTTGTTTCTGCTCCCTCTGCTGCTCGGGACCTTGCTTCCCGATCAGGCCCTCGGCAGCTCGGCTGCGGCCAAAAAGGGGATGAGCCTCACCTCGCCCCTGCTTGCAGCCGAACGGCTAGAGGAGGTCTTCCGGGCGCCGGATCCCTACAATTCTGAATTTGCCGAGCTGGCTAAACGGCTCTACCCGCAAACCATCGTCGAGGTGAAGCCGGAAATCTTCTCGGAAACGATTGGAGCGATGGAGCTGTTTGCGGAAGAGTTCCGCGGCAAAAGAGTCAAGCTAAGCGGTTTCGTCTATCAAGAGCCCAGCAGTCAAGGCAAGGCTAACGAGCTGATCCTCGGGCGGTTTCTCGTCCTGTGCTGTACCGCGGATTCCGCTCCGTTTGGTCTTGTGGTGACGTCGGATCAACCGCTTGTCGGGATAACACAAGACACCTGGCTTGAGGTAGAGGGAACGATCGAGCCGCAAACCCGCCAGGGTCAAGCAATCCTGACGGTCAAAGCGGAACGCATCCGGGAAATTACGAGGCCCAACACGCCCTACGTTTACCCTAGTGAGGACTCGGTGAAAGCTTGGAATAACCTGTCGGGGGTGGAAGATTAGCGGATATAGGCGTCTACACCGGTTTCATCACGGTCTAGTGAGCCGCTGCGGACGATCTCCACATAGACGCGGTTAGGTACGCAGATGATCGTTTCACCAGGCCGGGAGATAAAGCCCATCTGCATGGAGATTTTTTTCGGGCAATCGGCGTAGATCATTTGGATCCCGCCGTTAAAGACCTTTAGGGTATTGTTGCCGTATTCAGTGTGGATCTCAATCGTCTCCTCCCCGCCGCCCAACGGCACGCTGCGGTAGGAGTCTCCGTCCACCTTAATTTCGGCTCGCAGCGTTGCCGGATCGACCGACTCCCGGCTCTCCAGCACCTGACGCAGGAGGAGCCACGCCGAACCCAACAAGACCAGAATCACGATCAGCAGGACGTCGCCCCGTTTTATTTTCAGCAACCTCATCCCTCCTATCTCGGGTATTAAACGTAATTATTACGAATAAACATATCTTAGAAATAAGCTTTAGCCTTGTCAATGATCCATTCCGAAAGGAGTTTATTCATTCGATGAATACGGCGATGAAAATACCGGTTGTCATTCTCAGCGGATTTCTCGGCAGCGGCAAGACGACCTTGCTGATCAAGCTGCTGGAGGAGGCCGCCGCACGCGGGCTTAAGCCTGGTGTGCTCATGAACGAGTTAGGCAAAAGGGATATTGATGGGGAGTTGGTTACCCGCTCCACTTCAGCCCGCTTTCCGCTCGAGAAAATGTTGGACGGCTGCATCTGCTGCACCAAAAAAGACGAAATCCAGGCAGCCTTAGCCGGCTTGCTTCGGCAAGATCCTGATCTCCTGCTGCTGGAGCTCACCGGAGTGGCCAATCCTGAGGAAATCGTCGAACAATTGGCCGAGCCTAGTCTTATAGCCAAGCTGTACCTTCACCGGGTCATTACCTTGGTCGATGCCGAACATGCCTTGGAGTACAACAGCATTTTCGCCTCGGACAAACAACTCGTTCGCACACTGCGCAGCCAACTGTCCGCCGCCGATGATCTGATTATTAACAAAACCGATCTCATCCCGCCGGTCCACAGCAGCAAAGTCACTGAAATGGTCCGCAAATATAATGCCGAGGGACAGGTTCATTACGCCGTCAACGCGAATATCCCACTCACTTCCCTCTTCTCTACGATCCAACCGGCACCAAGCCGCTCCCCGCAGGCTACCGCAGCCGCAGGGGCTTCCCCGCGGGGAAGCCGTTCTCCGTTCCAGATCATACAACCGCACCCGCACCAACAGGCAACTCACACCTCAGCGACCGGTGAGGAGGCTTCCACCTCCTTCAGCCGTATCAACACGTTGAGTCTACCGATTCGCGAACCCTTGCAAATCCCCGCTTCCAAGCTGGAGCGTTTCATAAAGAAGTGGAGCCCCAGCCTGCTTCGTGCTAAAGGTTACGTGCGATTCACCCGGCCGGAGAAGGCGGCGTACCTGATGCAATATTCCGGCAAACGATTCAACTGGGAAGAGATCGATTATGACGGACCGCTGTACCTCGTGTTGATCGGTTATCGTCTTCCCGAGCAAGTGATCGCCGAAGAATGGGCAATTCTCCGTTGATCATTACAACCTCTATATGACCGATGTCGCATCTCCGCCTAAACATATCCAGATACAATAGACTTGATATCGAAATCGGTCGAATGGGAGGGTACGTGATGAGCACACTCATCGTTTATGCAGGAAAATACGGCACAACGGAAAAGTGCGTCAAAACCTTGGCAGCTAAGATCAACGACCCCGTGGAAATCCTTAATTTACGGCAGGAAGCCGTCCCCGATCTGACGGAGTTCGACAGCGTCATCGTTGGAGGCTCGATCTACTTCGGTCAACTTCAGCAGGCCTGCCGGCAATTTTGCCGTGATCATTCCACCGAACTCATGCGGAAGAAGTTAGGCCTGTTTATCTGCTGCGGAACCTTTGAGAAAACCGAAGATTTCCTGGACGCCTCCTTTCCGGCGGACCTGCTGGAGCACGCCACGGTCAAGGCCGGATTCGGCGGAGAGCTTAGCCTCAAGCAAATGAGTTTGTTCGACCGGTTTGTTGCCAGAATGGTCACACGTGCGGCCCGCAAGGAAGGGCGTTCGCTCCCGGCGATCCACTGGGATGAGGTTGAGCTGTTCTCGGCCGCAATCAACCGACAGGTCGTGTAAAACCTTCAGTTTAAGACGCAAAAAGGCCGTTCCTTCACGTCGGGTTATGACGTGAGAACGGCCCCTTTTCATTCAACGGTTATTTTTGATTTTGGCTGATAACGAGGTCCACGAGAATGTCGATTTGCTTCTCCAGATTCAGTCCGTCCACCATCCAGAACTCTTTGTTGTTCAGCAGATAGACGTGGTTTTTCTGAACCGCGGGGATACTTTTCCATACGGGTCCGTTCATGACTTCCTCTGCACGTTCCTTCCCGCCGTCCGGTTCATACACCGTCAGGAACATATGGTCCGCAGCATACTCTGGAACCACCTCCAGCGAAATATCCGCACCCGTGGTTGGGAATACTTCCTTCTCGATCTTCTCCTGCGGTTTCAGGCCAAACATTTCATACAGGTTATATCCGGCATCCCGAGTTTTCGGCCATACCCAGAAGTTCTTCGCCCAGATCGAATAGGTGCCGACGGTTTCGTTCGGACCGATAACCTCGCTAAGCTTTGCTTTGGCCTCTTCGGCTTTTTGCTTGTACCGAGTAATAAACTCTTCCGCTTGCTGTTCGCGGCCCAGCATTTCACCAACCGTCTTCACTTCCTCCAGCGGATCAATGCCTTCCCATCCGGCAGTCGCAAGCGTCACGACCGGAGCGATTTTCTTCAATTGCTCCACGATATCGGCCGGTGTGTAAGTCGGTACCATGATCAGGTCCGGTTGAAGCGCCAGTACCTTCTCGACGGAGATATCTCCGACGTTTTCTACGCCTTCCAGCTCCTTGCTCAGCAGCACCGAGTTTTCCAATGCGAGCGAGCCGGCGCCAATTGGCTTCACGCCAACAGCAAGCAGGTCACCCAGGTGTGTAACCGACACGATTCGCTCTGGATTCGTTGGAATTTCCACCTCTTGCCCGGTGAAGTCCTTATAGCTCTTCGTAGCCGCTTGTCCTTCAGCGCTATCGTTCGTCCCGTTGCCGGATTGCGTATTGCCCGCTGCGCCGTTGTTCGACGCGGCCGTATCATTTGCCGAGTTGCCGCTATTTTGGCCGCAGGCCGCGAGAATGACGGTCAGCAGCAAGACCATCGCCATTGTGAGAAAGCGGTGTTTAAAAACCTTCATCTGTATTGATCCCCCAATTTTCGTTGATAATGATTATCATTATACAGAAACCGGGACACATAATCAATCTTCCCCAAAAAAACAAAGGATCCTCCCAAGCCATCAACCGGATGACTCAGAAAGATCCCCCATCTGTACTTATCTACTCTGTCTATTCTCTAATGATCGTGATCCAACCTTCAGCGTCGAAGTCCACCGTTGCCCCGAGCGCCTCTGTCAGAAAACGCAGCGGTACATAAGTCGAACCATCTTTGTGCACAAAAGCAGGTTGGCTGAGCTGCACAACCTTGCCGTCCACCGTCGCTTGCTTCGAGCCGACCTTCAGGACGATCTGCTTGCCTGTAAGGTCATCGATTACGACCAATTGGCCGGAGCCCGGCGTCCATTTCACCTCGGCATCCAATTGCTCGGACAGGTAACGCAGCGGCACAAAGGAGGTGCCGTTCTTTGTGATGACACCATAGTATTCACTTTGGGTATCGAGCACAACCTGTTTATATCCCAATTGGAAATCTTCCTTGAGCAATTTATAAAGCGGTGTAACATCCTTAAAGTTGCGTAAAATTTGCCCCGGAGTTGGTTCTGTTTCGGTCACGTCGAGCACGCCTTCACGCGTATCCACTTGATCCGCGGTTACCGTCCCGCCGATGTTCCACATTTCACTGTCGCTGCGCACCTTGATCGCAGAGATCGGAAGGTCCTCGGAAGCCGGAAGCGTTACGTTCAATTCCATTGTTTGCTTGCGGATGTTCAGCTTGCTGTCGAAATAAAGATCCAGCTTCAGAACCGTATCTTTCCCGAACACCGTAGCAAGTTCCGGGGTTTCGGCGAACAAATCGGCCACATCTTCGTCGTAAGTGGCAAGCAGTTCTTCAATCGCTTGTTTAATTTCCGTGTACAGCTCATCGATGGCTTGTTTCTTCGTTTCCTGTGCCAGTTCCGGGGTAATTTCCGTATCCTCCGGAAGGTCTCCTAACGTGTTCAGGAAAGGAGTCAACACATCGTAATAGCCACCAATCAGATCCTTGAGCCCTTGCTCATCCTTCACCGCGCTGGAAAGAAATGGCTTAATCAGCCCGAACAGCTCGTCGCCACGCACTTCTGCGTGCAGATTCGTCAAGTTCAGCGTTTCCCCATTCACCTGCGTTGAGGTTTGCTTCACGGTCAATACCGAAGGATTCGGGAAATGCTTTAGAACAAATTCCGCCATTTTGACGGAAAGCTCCTGTGCCCCGGCTTCCATGTAGCTCGTATCTGCTAGGCCGGGAATAGCCGGCTGCAGGGATATGTACAATGGCTGCTTCGCGCCTTCAACCTCCAGCGCAATACCCTTGTCGTCCATGGAGAAGAGGAATGGAATCTTTTCCTCCTTCAATCCGACAGAGCCTTTCATGGAGATATGTTTGGTATCTTGCACCTTCGCGCTGTCGATATTCAGGGAGAACGAATTAATGAGATCGATCGCTTCTTGATCTTCTGCAGTCAGCTTTGCCGATGCAGCGGGAACAACTTCAACGGTAACGGTCTGCTTCGACTCGCTGCTCGTTGTCTTCACGCTGCTTGCCAGCGCCTTGGCCACGTCAAACCCGCCGACCGCCTGGCATCCTGTGAGCGCCACCAGCAGCAGGGCCAGTGGAATGGCCAGCCATTTGATTTTTCTCATGATATACCCTCCTTTAGTTAATCTCTTCCATTATCGGTTAATTCCTCTGGTTTGTGAACCGAAATTTCCTCCATTTTGTTAAAAAAATCGTTGATCTTCCCGGCCCTCCTCTCTTCCTAAACGAGCAAAATATGCTATAATGAGCTTTGTGCCTAGGGCCTTGTTCCCAAGCGCTTATGGAATTGAAGAAGAAGTCCATGTATCCCTGAATAGGGCGCATGGGAGAGGTTCGAGAACTCCCTCTATAAAAAACTATAAATGCCCAGCCTAGATTCGGCGGGTTCTTTCGTGCCCCTACGTTCGTTTGCTTATTCGCAACGAGACGCAGCGCCAAGGAACGCCATGCCGGTCGAACGGGCTTGTTTTTTTGTGATCAGTTCAAGAACTCTCTTTCTTCTGCCAATGAGCAGGAAAGCCACACTTTCCCGCTTCACTATTCAAGAAGACGGAGGGTTTTTTTATGCTTAAAAATGAAAAAGCCGTTGTTGTGTTCAGCGGCGGTCAAGACAGCACCACCTGCCTGTTCTGGGCCGTTCAGCAGTTCGGCGAGGTCGAGGCCGTGACCTTTGATTATGGCCAACGCCATAAGCTGGAAATCGATTGCGCCAAATCCATTACCGCCGAGCTCGGCATCAAACACACCGTGCTGGACATGAGCTTGCTCGGCCAATTAACGCAAAATGCTTTAACGCGCAGCGACATCGCGATTGAGCACCAGGAGGGCGAGTTGCCCAGCACGTTCGTAGACGGACGCAACCATCTCTTCCTAAGCTTTGCCGCCGTGTTGGCCAAAGGCGTAGGCGCCAAGCATATCGTCACCGGCGTCTGCGAGACGGACTTCAGCGGATATCCCGACTGCCGCGATGTTTTCGTCAAATCGCTGAACGTCACGCTGAACTTGGCGATGGATTACGAGTTCGTGATCCATACCCCACTCATGTGGATCGACAAAGCGGAGACCTGGAAGCTGGCCGATGAGCTTGGAGCCTTCGAGTTCGTCCGCGAACGGACGTTGACCTGCTACAACGGCGTCATCGGTGACGGCTGCGGTGAATGCCCGGCCTGCAAGCTGAGAAAAGCCGGGTTGGATAAATACTTGCTGGAGCGCCAGGAGGCGGATAATCGATGATCCGGACACCGGGAGAATTTCGCATCGTTGAAGCGTTGCAGAAGCTGGGCCAGGACATTGGCCAAGACCAGCTGCGTTACCACCGCCGCCGGGTGCTGGTCAGCAAGGAGTTCACTTTTGATGCGGCGCACCATTTACATGCTTATGACGGTAAATGCAAGAACTTGCACGGCCACACCTACAAAGTGGTGTTCGGCATCAGCGGTCGGCCGGACGAAATCGGCATGACCGTTGATTTTGGAACGATCAAGGAGATCTGGAAGAACGAAATCGAAGAGTACCTGGACCACCGTTATATTAATGAAACGCTGCCGCCGATGAACACAACCGCCGAGAATATGGTGGTGTGGCTGTTCGAGAAGATGGAGGAGGCGCTGCAATCCGAAGCCTACAGGAATCCGGCGCTTGAAGGCCGGACGGAGTTCGTTCGCCTCTACGAGACGCCGACCAGCTATGCCGAAGCAAGACGGGAGTGGATGCGGGATGAGTAAAGAGACTTCTGCTTCTGCACAGCTCATTGCACCGGAGTCATCCGTGCCTGTTCAAGGAACTGGAGAAACCCGCGAGCTGCCGATCCCCGTCCTGGAGATCTTTGGCCCCACCGTACAAGGCGAAGGCATGGTCATCGGGCAAAAGACGATGTTCGTCCGCACCGCCGGCTGCGACTACCGCTGCGCTTGGTGCGACTCGGCCTTTACCTGGGACGGCAGCGCGAAGGACATGATCCGCCGCCTAACCCCGGCCGAGATCCTCGGCGAGCTGCGCGACATCGGGGGCGACCGATTCGCCCACGTCACCTTGTCCGGCGGCAACCCCGCCCTTCTGCCGCAGCTCGTCGGCCTGGTCGAGGTACTCCATGCCGAAGGCATCGCCGTCGCAGTGGAAACCCAAGGCTCGCGCTGGCAGGAGTGGCTAGCCGCGGTCGACCAGGTGACGTTGTCCCCGAAGCCGCCAAGCTCGGGCATGGACACCGACTGGGACGTTCTGGACGACATCGTCGACAGGTTGGCCGCCCGCCCCCACCCGCTCGCCGTCAGCCTGAAAGTCGTCGTGTTCGACGATGACGACCTGGATTATGCGAATCAAGTGCACAGCCGATATCCCGCTGTGCCGATGTATGTGCAGGTCGGCAACCCGGACGTGAAACGGATGGACATCCAGGAGCATGCGTCTGACCTGCTGCGCCGTTACGAAGCGTTGATAGACAAAGTAGTCGCCACGCCGGACCTGAACAACGTCCGGGTATTGCCGCAGCTCCACGCCCTCGTCTGGGGCAACAAACGCGGCGTGTAGCGGTAGTTCAAAAATCGACCTTGGATCACGAAGCAGTTCGAAGAGACAAAGGCGGCGTCGAATTTTGAATTCAGCCGAGACCTCCGTTGCTCACACAGCTTCCAGCTACGCTCCGCTACTCTGTCTCGGGTTACGCTAGCTACCGAAGCCGCCTCCCTGCGGTTAACGGACTCCAGAGACGTTATTTGCCGCTCGGAGGGCATTCCCCGATTCTAACGGACTGAGGAGACCTTATTTCGTAGAAACGCAGCAAATCAGCTGCGATTAGGGCCAAATAAGGTCGCTGGAGTCCGTTACAGCGGGAAATGACCGGGAAATAGGCAAATAAGGGCTGTACGGTCCGTTAGAATCATCCGCCAAAGGCTTTGAGCGTAAAGCACAACACGCGACGCAAGCAACGCGAAATGAATATATTAAAAGGAGGGCCTCCCATGGCCGGAAGAAACCCCGAAGAAATGCAGGACGTCACGCTGCTGGGCAACCAGGGTGTGAAATATCCTTTTGACTATGCGCCTGAGGTGCTGGAGAGCTTTGACAATAAGCACCCGTACCGCGATTATTTTGTAAAGTTCAACTGTCCGGAATTCACCAGCCTGTGCCCGATCACGGGACAGCCGGACTTCGCCACCATCTACATCAGTTATATTCCTGACATCAAAATGGTGGAAAGCAAGTCGCTCAAGCTGTATCTGTTCAGCTTCCGCAATCACGGTGATTTCCACGAGGATTGTGTTAACATCATCATGAACGATCTGATCAAGCTCATGGAGCCGAAGTATATCGAGGTTTGGGGCAAATTCACCCCTCGCGGCGGCATTTCCATCGATCCCTACTGCAATTACGGACGCCCCGGCACCAAATACGAAGCGATGGCTGAACATCGCCTGATGAATCACGACATGTATCCGGAGAAGATCGATAACCGCTAATCAATCCCTTGACTTGAATCATTCAGACCTTCCCATTCGAGAGAGGAGTACATCATGAAACCGAAAGTGTTTATCTCCCGGCCGATCCCCCCGGAAGTCGAGAGTTACCTTGCCGAGCATTGCGAAATCTGCAAATGGCATGGAGACGAGCCGATGAGCCGTGACGAACTGCTAGCCAGTCTGAGCGACGCGGAAGGCTTGTTAACCGCAGACCGCAGTATTAATCAGGAGCTGCTGGACCATGCGCCTAAATTAAAAGTCGTCAGCAATATCAGCGTGGGCTACAACAACTTTGATCTAGATGCGATGAAAGCCCGCGGTGTAATGGGCACCAACACGTCAGCCGTCCTGAACGACACGGTCGCCGATCTTATCTTTGCCTTAATGCTGGACGTCGCCCGCCGGATATCCGAGCTGGACAAATACGTCAAGGCCGGGCAATGGAAACGCGGCGATGGCCAAAACCTGTTTGGGCTGGATGTCCACCACAAGAAGCTGGGAATCATCGGGATGGGTGAAATCGGCGAAGCCGTTGCCCACCGAGGGCAATTTGGCTTCGGCATGGATGTGTTGTACCACAACCGCAGCCGCAAACCGGAGGCCGAAGCCAAGCTGGGCGCCGTTTATTGCTCCTTAGACGATTTGCTGCAAGAAGCGGATTTCATCGTGCTGATCACACCGCTCACACCGGAAACCCGCAAGCTGATCGGTGCGCGTGAATTTGCCTTGATGAAGCCAACAGCCGTATTCGTCAACGCCTCGAGAGGGGCAACCGTTGACGAGCAGGCGATGACCGCCGCTTTGCAGAACGGACAAATCTACGGCGCAGGTCTCGACGTGTTCGAAAAGGAACCCATTGATCCGGACCATCCGCTGCTGAAATTACCCAACGTCGTAACCTTGCCGCATATCGGTTCGGCGACGGATCAGACCCGCAGGCAGATGGCGATGCGAGCTGCCGAGAACCTGGTCGCCGCACTGGAAGGCCGGACACCGCCGAGTCTGGTCAAGGAACTGCGGGTCTGACTGACGCAATCGATGGCAGTCCATTGTCCGTTGAAGGATGAAACAAGTTATACATTTCCTAACTAACGTACACCCTCCTCCTCGAATAAACGAAAAAACTCCCCTGGGAACGAACGTAAGCGAAAATCGCCTACGCTCCCCGGGGGAGTTTCTTATTCTTCTTCGTCCAGCAAATCGGCCGGATCGCGGTCGCCCAACCGCCCAGCCTCGGCATCCGCATAAAGTCGCTTCAGCCAGGCCAACTCCGTTCGGGCATGCTCGTAGCGACCGGCCATCAAGTGCAGTACGCTCCGCGGCACAATTCCGCGATGCTCTTCGTAGACCTGGTAGCTCAAATTCACCTGATGTTCCGCTTCCCGGATGCGATCCTCTAGCAAAGCCGCTACCTTGTCACGATCCCCGTGCCTAGCGAACACCAAAGCGACATGCAGCGGATGATAACCGGACACTTCCTCCTGAAAACGGTCGACCAGCAACTTGTGAAAATACCCCCGCCCTTTGTCCGTAATCCGGTAAACCTTCTTGTCCGGACGTCCATCGGTCTGGATGGTCTCCACCGCTTCGATATACGCAGCTTTGGCTAACTGGTCGACCGCGTAATACAGGGAGCCAATTTTAAAGTTACCGTGTTGATCGAGAAAGCGATCCCGGATGCGAATCAACATCTCGTAAGGATGTTGATCCTCCTCAAGCAGCAAGCCCAGGATGCAGAGGCGAATAGCTAACCCCTTCATATTCGCTTAACCTTGCTGATTTGAAGGCTTGGCCGTCATACGTTCGATCCGGTCCTTCGGCATCGCGATCACGACCAACACCGCGCAGACGGTCGGAACCAGCGCCCACATAAAGGTATTGGCGATCGAAGAGGACATCGCCTCCGTGATTTTATCCAAAATCTCTGGGGGAATCAGCGCTCTTTTCTCCGGACTTAACGCCTCCCGGGTATCCCCGAAATTCGCCCCGCCTTGTCCCATGCCGGCAAACGCATCCGTCATTGCTCCCGACATCAAGTTACGCTGCACGATACCAAAGATCGTAATTCCTAGCGTCATCCCCAGCGAGCGGAGAAACGAGTTCGTTGACGTCGCCGCTCCACGCTGCCGCATGTCGAAGTGATGCACGGACGCCATGCTGAGCACCGAGAAGGAGAACCCCACGCCAAAGCCCGTCAGTATGCTGTAAGCCGTAAGCAGCAAACGAGACGTATCGTTTGTTAACGTACTAAGCGCAAAGATCCCGCCGACGAAGCAGACAACCGACAAGGCCATCACCGTGCGGTAAGGAATACGCGAAGCCATCATTCCGCCCAGCATACTGCCGATCACCGAGCCGATCATCATCGGCATCAGAATAATACCGGAGTTGGTCGCAGAACCGCCGTATACCCCTTGCACGAAGATCGGGATGTATACCGTAGCGACGATAAATACACTCCCGTAAAATAAAGCCAGCAAACAGCTTGTTGCGTAAAGCCGATTTTTAAACATATCAAACGAAATAATCGGCTCTTGCGCTTTCGTTTCGAGCAGCATGAACGCGATGAAGAGCACGGCGAATCCCGCAAATAAGCCCAAAATCACGCCGGAATCCCAAGCGTATTTCTCGCCGCCAAGCTCCAGCGCAAACATCAGGCACACCACAGCTCCGACCAAGGTAAACGCCCCACCCCAGTCGATCTGCTGCTTCGCATGCGTGAGCGACTCCTTATAGTAGATAATGATCATCACCAGAGACACGATTCCAATCGGCACGTTGATGTAAAATACCCAGTGCCAGCTGAGCGCATCAGTGATGAAGGCTCCCAGCAGCGGACCGAAAATGCTGGACGTTCCAAATACGGCGCCCATTAGTCCGGTCATTTTCCCGCGCTTCTCTACCGGGAAGATATCGTAAATGATCGTAAACGCAATCGGCATCAGCGCGCCCCCGCCGATCCCCTGGATCGCCCGGAAGATGCTCAACTGCACAATGCTGCCGGCAAGGCCGCAGAGCACGGAGCCCAACAGGAACATCACGATGCCAAATAGGAAGAAGCGTTTCCGACCGTACATATCCGACAGCTTGCCAAAAATCGGCGTCCCTGCCATGACAGTAACCATATAAGCTGAAGTCACCCAAACGAATTGTTCCATCCCGCCGAGATCGGCGACAATCGTCCCCATGGCCGTCGTCACAATCGTGTTGTCCATCGCCGACATGAGAATCGCCAGCATCAGTCCGACCAGGATGAGGCGAGTATGATCTTTCTTGTCTGTAGCCAATATTTTCTCTCCTTTGTTTCTTATTCAAATTTGAATACATGACCTCTTCCTATTTTATTGAAAATATCTAAAAAGTAAACATTTTAATAATAATTCGCTTTGCTCTATAATGAAACAAGAGATCGAATGAAAGGAAGTTTTTTCAAAATGAATGAAAAATGGACCGAATTAGAACGCAAAATGCGCGAATCCGGCGTCAGCACGCTGCTAATTACAGATCCCAAGCATGTGTATTACCTCACCGGCTTCTTGAGCAATCCGCATGAACGCTTCCTCGGCGCCGTCCTTCAGTCGGGAAGCGAACCCTTCCTGGTTGTCCCGGCACTCGATGAGGAGGCAGCCCGCGAAGCGACCGACCTTACGGAGATCCTCACTCACGGCGATACGGACGATCCTTATGCCCTCCTGAATCAGCGACTGACAGGCGCGCTTGGCACGTTTGGCTTCGAGAAGGCGCAGGTATCCGTAGCCAACTTCGAACGGATGCAGGAGAAGCTGGCGTTCTCGAGATATATGGATGTCGGCCCCTGGCTCCGTGACATGCGGGTTCGCAAAAGTACGGAAGAGGTCGGCAAAATCAAACATGCCGTACATTTAATCGAACAGGTGCTCAGTCAATCGCTTCTGAAAGTGAAGGAAGGCGTAAGCGAAAGTGAACTCGTCGCCGAAGTGGAGTACCAGATCCGCAAGCTTGGCGCGGACGGTCCTTCCTTTGACTCGATGGTGTTGTCCGGTGAAAAAACAGCACTGCCGCACGGGGTTCCCGGCGACCGGTTGATCCGGCGCGGCGACTTGCTCATGTTTGACATCGGCGTTTACGCAGACGGCTACGCTTCGGATATCACCCGTACCTTTGGAGTCGGAGAGCTCTCCGGCGAGCTGATTCGCATTTATGAAACTGTGCTTGCCGCCAACGAAGCGGCGATCGCCGCCATTAAGCCAGGCGTCACCTTCGCCTCGATCGATCGCGCCGCCCGTGAGGTCATCGAAGCCGCCGGTTATGGACCTTATTTTATCCACCGGCTGGGTCATGGGCTGGGGATCGACGTACACGAATTCCCTTCTGTCCATGGAGAGAACGAACTGCTGCTGGCGGAGGGCAACGTCTTTACCGTTGAACCGGGGGTTTATGTCCCAGGGCTCGGGGGGGTCCGCATCGAAGATGATGTTCTGGTTACCGCGAGTGGCGTAGAAGTCCTAACGACTTACCCCAAACAGCTAACCCACCTCTAACATAGAATGTTACATTTATAGATAAAGAGCATTGCGATCCGAAAAACGAGTCGCAAGGCTCTTTTTTTCAACTTTTTCCGATCGATTTAGGTATGTATTTATGAAAGATCTTACGAAAACCAAAAAAAGTACGACTTTTTCGTTTTCAACGGACGTTTTTTCCTATAAAATGATACTTATGAACCATTGGTTAAAAAAGAGAGACCGCAGGTTCGATCCATGCATCGATATAAATCCATTATTTAAGGGGAACGGAGAGGATTTTCGTGTTCAAGGTCATTAATCGCTCCATAAGCCGCAGACTGATGAGTACCTATGCGGTGATCATTGTCGTATCATCTCTTTTGTTTAGTGTCAGCTTTTATAACATTTCTATGGGGATTATTGACCAGAATGTGCTGCCGCAGTTTGACAAAGTGTTGCAGACCAGTACCCAGGACATCTTCAAACGACTGGATACGACCCAATCCCTGCAATTGCTCAGCGGCAAAGATAATTCACGCTTCACGGTGGAGACGTATTTGACGAAGAGTGCCAAGGACTTTAACCTGAGCACCGCTTATCTGCTTCAGATTCAGGAGGATGGTGCTACCGTTTTGGCCACGAACGAGAATTCCGGCATGAAACCGGGCGACAAGCTGGACCTCCAACCGGCCATGTCCGAAGCATCCAAAGGCGGGGTACAAATCAGCGAGTTATATTCTGACGAATTCGGTTCGCACAAAACAGCTTTTATCGCAATTCCCGGCAGCAAAGCGATGTTGGCCGTAGGTCTGGATGCCACCTTCATCGATCAGAAGAAGGACCAAATTTTATACATATGTATCGGGATCACCCTGCTTGTCATTATCGCGGGGATGGCGGCGGCATACTTTGTCAGTACGCGGATCACGAAACCGATCAAGAAACTGGTGGCGATTACGGAGAAAATGGCCGGCGGCGATTTCCGTCAAACGATCGAAGTGAAGGGGAATGACGAAGTAGCCCAACTTGCCGGCAGCTTCCGGACAATGACCAACCAGCTTAAGGATATGTTCGCCGCCGTCATGGAAACGTCTCATGCGGTCGTAGGCGGCTCGGAAGATTTGTCTCGATCGGTTACAACGTTTGAGGATTTGATTTCGCGTTCGAGTGCAGCCACACGGGAAATCGAGGCTGGCAGCATCACGATTGCCTCCGCCGCAGCTGAAAACGCCCGGGCCATGGAAGAAATTTCGCAAGGCGTGCAGCATATCGCCGCTTCGTCCGGCGAAGTCACCGAACGGATCGGACAAGCTGCCGATGAAGCTGGAACCGGCAATACGTTGGCGCAGACGGCTGTGATGCAAATGCAGAACGTAGAGGATGCGGCCAACCGGACCCTTGAGCATATTCGCACCTTGAACGACCGTTCCGAATCGATTTCGAACGTTGTGGGGACGATTACGGAAATCACGAAGCAGATTAATATTCTGGCGCTCAACGCAGCGATCGAAGCCGCACGGGCCGGGGAGCACGGGAAAGGATTTGCTGTCGTAGCCGAGGAAGTCCGCAAGCTGGCCGAGCAATCCCGCCTGGCGATGGAGGAAATCGGGGAGAACCTGCTCAGCATCCGGGAAGAGTCGGAGAATTCTGTCAGCGCGATGCAACGAGCCAGCGAGGAGATCGTCTCTGGTACCGAGCGCGTGAAGCAAGCCGGACAAGCCTTCGAACAATTGACGGAGCTCATTCAGAACGTCAACTTGACGATCCAATCCGTCTCTGCATCCACACAGGAGGTGTCCGCCGGTACCGAGGAAGTGACCGCTTCCGTTGAGGAGTCGGCGAACATTACCGCCAAATCGTTGGCGAACATGGAGCAAATCGCCAATTATTCGCAGCAGCAACTCAGCGAAATGGAAAGCCACGCTCGCACGGTACGTTCGCTGCATGAACAGGCGTTGTCGCTGCAGGAATCGATTGCAAAGTTCCGTATTTAACGGACGACGCAAATCGAAATAAATGTACCCTGACCACTCCCCCAGAATTACCGGGGCTGACGGTCAGGGTACATTTATTTAACCGGTATAGGACATTTCGTTTACGGAATCAACTTCCTCCCACTCCCTCTCCGGCTTCTTCCAATAGGCTTCGCTGCCCGGTAGATCATCGAACCAAGCGGCCTCATCCGGACAAGGCAAGATCATGAATTTGCCATACTCATTGTCTCGCGACTGATGGTATTTGAGATAAGCATGGCCGTCATCGATCCCCAAAATTTCGATTTTGCCCGACGAATGACTCATCGACAGGCGCACCCGCTTGCCTAAACCCGATGTGCGAGCTTTCGCTTCCTCAACCAGCTGATACGCCCGTTTCAGCGGAATGACAAAGTCAGCATTTCCGGCGACCGGACGGTTGATGAAGAAATAATAAGGGGTGACGCCGGCCCAGGATAACCGATCCAGCAATTCGCCAAGCACGGCCGCATCGTCGTTAATGCCTTTGAGGATCGGGGTCTGATTAACCACAATTGCACCGGCGTCGTGCAGCGCCTGGAAGCCTTTCTTAGCCTCAGGGGTAATTTCGCGCGGATGATTGATATGCGCCATGACATAAATACGTTGGTCTACGGTCGAGAATTCCTTGATCAGATCCAACAGCTCCGGATCTTCATAGATTCGCATAGGATTAAAAACGGGGATTTTGGAGCCAAGCCGGATGATCTTGACATGTTCAATGGCCCGCAGCTGTTCGAGAATGGAACGCAGCTTTCTCGTGGCCAGGATCAGGCTGTCACCGCCGGTCAGCAGCACGTTGTTAATCTCGGGATGTTGAGCAATGTACTCAATGCCCGGCGTCACATCCGACATCGCCTCCTTCACATCGTTACGGAACAGCCGTTTGCGGAAACAATAGCGGCAGTAGGAGCCGCAAACCTCGGATACGATGAGCAGCGCGGTCGTCCGGTACTTGTGCTGGCAGCCGGGAACCGCATAGTTCGTCGCCTCGTCGGAAGCGTCCCAGCGCCCGTATTCTTTCAGTTCGCCCGTATTCGGGATCACCAGCTTGCGGATGGGGTCCTCCGGATCGTTCCAGTCAATCAGATTCAGATAGTAATCATTCACCCGAAAGACGAATTTGTCCGTTATCGGTTTCAGTTCCTGCCGCTCCTGCTCGGACAACTCGCTCACCTTGGCAATGTCGGTGATGTACTTCGGATTTGCCATAATCATCTCCTCCTTTAATGGGTCGATGGGTAAAGAAGAAGCCGGAAACCTTGCAGTGAATGTGAGTACTCCGCCGAATGCTCGGGTCATATCCCTTGAGAAACACAAAAAGACCCCGCTCAAATAAACAGGGTCATTAATTGATGACTGAATATATTTAAGATGACCCATCCACTGCAAACGAGGTTAGCTGACGGGCTCGGGAAAGATGGTTCCCTACGTTAGTACTAGCAACGATTCGCCCCAAAAAGTGGTTCCCCCGCTTTTCGACTTTACTCATCGAAAATTAAGCGTATTATCATGCTACCTTAGAATCACCTGATTTGTCAAAGCTTACCTTCTTCTACCCTCGGGCGAATTCCGGAGATTTCGTATACCAGGTCCATCCGCAAATGGCCGCGGACCTCATCGGCCAGTCGGTTGAAGGCCTCCTCCTTCCGTAAGGAGGACGCAAAGGTGGTCCCCAAGGGTTCTAGACCTTTGCCTGTACGCAGCCCATCCAACAAGGCACGTCGCCAAGCATCATTGTGGAATACCCCATGCAGATATGTCCCGAATACTCTCCCGTCTGCGCGGGCTGCTCCTTCCGGATGCGAATTCTCCTTCACTCCTCCTTGCCCTGGCTCTAGCCCTTCGGCTTGCAGCATAAACAAAGGGCGGATGTCCTGAAGCCGCTTCGTCGTGCCAGAGTGGATTTCATAACCCTCGATTGGGAGGAGGCGATCTGAAGGAACCAGCGGAACTGGCAGGTTGTCTACCGTATGGCCATAAACGCGGATGGTTCTCTTGCCCGGTACGAAGGTCGTCGATAAAGGCAGCAAACCGAGTCCCCTCGTAGATCTCGCTTGGCCGGATTCTACCGCTTCTGGATCATGCAGCTGTTCTCCCAGCATTTGATATCCGCCACAAATGCCAACTAGCTGGGTTTGGGTATCCCCTTCGATCAGTCTGCAAATCGCTCCTTCCAGTCCTTGTACCCGCAAGAATTCCAAATCCCCGATCGTGTCCTTAGTTCCCGGTAAAATGACGGCATCCGGACAACCAAGCTCCGAGGGGCTGCTCACATAACGAAGCGATACGTCCGGTTCGGCGGCCAAAGGTGCAAAATCAGTAAAATTAGAAATCCGCGGGTAACGAATAACCGCGATGTCCAACTCCTTGCCAACCGCCTTCTCCGAGCGGGTTGCGTAGGTATCCAGGACAACGGAATCCTCCGCTTCAATATCCAGATCTGGCAGGAAGGGAAGTACGCCCAGCACGGGAATTCCCGTTCGCTGCTCCAGCCAATCCAATCCAGGCTGAAGCAGGGACAAGTCGCCGCGGAACTTATTGATCATGAACCCTTTGACCCGGGCTCGTTCGTGCGGCTCCAGCAGCTCCAACGTACCGACGAGAAAAGCAAATACACCGCCTCGATCGATATCGCCAACCAGAATGACCGGAGCATCTGCCCACTCAGCCAGATTCATATTAACGATATCCCGCTGCTTCAGGTTGATTTCCGCCGGGCTGCCAGCCCCCTCCATGACAACGATACCGTGTTTCGTGCGTAATCTCCCGAGCGCTTCCATCACCAGCGACTTGGCGTGGGGCAGGAATTCCTCGCGATAGTCTGATGCGCTGAGATGTCGGTAAGGACGGCCGTGAACGACGATTTGCGAATGCATCTCACCCGTTGGCTTGATCAATACTGGATTCATGTCCGTGGTGGCATCGATCCCGCAAGCCTCCGCCTGGACCCCTTGCGCCCGGCCGATTTCGCATCCGTCAGGTGTAACGTAGGAGTTCAGAGCCATATTCTGCGATTTAAACGGAGCTGGACGAAGCCCATCCTGCGCGAAAATACGGCACAGCGCCGTCACGATGACGCTTTTTCCCACATCCGATGCCGTACCTTGGATCATGAGAACCGGGCTGGCCGCAGCGGCTGCAAACTCGTCAGACCCTTTGTTCACTTGAACTCCACTCCTTTCCGAATCGTGAGATTTGCTACCCCTGTAGGCGGCTTTGTACGATTATCCCTTTCGTTAAGGGTAAGCGCCCTTGTAACGTAATCAGCACCTTGAACATAAGGGATAATGGCGCAAAACCTGGGTTAGGACATGGACTTACCTCAACATTAACACCTGGGCCTTACCGCAATATCAACACGGCGAGCAGCAGAAGGACGGCCTCCAGCCCTTCACCAAGCGCCCCGTACGTGTCACCCGTCAAGCCGCCCAGCTTGGCACTGATCCGACGGGCCGCCCAGGTTCCCGCTGCCCAAGCAATCAAAGGCGCCACAACGATATAGAGTAATGAGCGAAGCAACGCGGTTTCGTCAGCTTCGCCCAGCGACAGGAGCAGGGTTAGCAGCAGCACCATGACGGTTAATGTGACTGCCATTATCGTGCCCCCCCAGGCATCCCGCTCACCGAAGCCGTGGAACTGCGCGGCTAACCCCTCACCTTGCCGCGCTTTCGGCCATCGATACATCGCCCGACTCATAAACCAGCGGCTCCATAAAGGGGCCATCAACAACACGAGCCCCATTGTCACCATGTCTCCTTGGAGGAGGGATGCCAACAACGAGGCCTTAAGCAAAAGCAAGAGAACGCAGGCCAATACTCCCATCGCACCAACCCGGCTGTCTTTCATAATCTCCAACATCTTCTCGCGTGACCGGTAGCTAAGCAGCCCGTCGGCCGTATCCATCCAACCGTCCAGATGCAGCCCTCCGGTTAACCAGACCCCGAGAATTAAGGCGAGTACGGCCGCCGGAAGCGGCGGAAGCAGCCAAGCGGCGAGCCAGCCTCCCGCCCAGACGGAGGCGCCGATCGCTGCTCCCACTAGCGGATAATAAGCGGTGCTGCGTCGCAACAGGTCCGGCGTAAATTCCAGTTCGGCCCGAACCGGGAAGCGGGACAGGAATTGGAAGGCGGCCAGCAACGGTTGCAGAGTACCCGATTTGTCCTTCCGGGCAGTAGTATCGCGTCTCGATACGGTCATAAGCGATACTCCAGGCTTTTCAGCTCGATGGGGATTCCCGCGGTGACCAGAAAGACCTGGTCCGATATTGACGCCATCGTGCGGTTCAGCAGGCCGGCCCAATCCCGGTATTGCCGGCCTAGCGGATACTCGGGAACGATCCCGCTGCCCACCTCGTTGGTCACCATCACCAGCGTGCCGGGAAAAGCTTCTACAGCAGCGGCCAGCCGCTCGATTTCCCTCGCCAACACGGCGTCGGAGGTATCCGGGCCATCACCTGCGCGAAGGAGCACGTTCGACAGCCATAGGGTCAAGCAGTCGATCAGCACGATCGGGCAAGTGACTTCCGAGACCGAGATCTCCTCCATCCTATCCGGTTGTTCACCTAACTCCTGCAACAGCTCAACCAGACCAAGCGGCGCTTCACGGGTTGTCCAAGCGAACCCGCTTTGCTCCCTCTGGAGACGGTGCAGGTTGATCCGGGCCTTCATCTCGTCGTCAAACGCTTGCGCCGTTGCCACATAACAGGCGGCCTTCGCCTGTTTCATCACCCAACGTTCGGCGAACGTGCTTTTGCCGCTGCGAGCGCCGCCGGTCACCAGGATTTTCATCGCGCCGTCTCCCCGTCATTTGCGCCCTGCTTGCCATCCGTGACGCCGGCGCTCTCGAACGTCGCCATCTCGGTCACGATGCGGCAGGCCGCATCGACGAGATGGAGCGCCAGCACGCCGCCCGTGCCTTCGCCCAGCCGCATGTCCAGCTCCAGCATCGGATTCAGCCCGAGCTCCTTCAAGAGGGCGCAGTGTCCTTGCTCGTGAGAGACATGCGAAGCGATCAGGTAACCGGCCGCCTCTGGCTTCAGCCGTACCGCCAGCAACGCGGCGACGGACGAAATAAATCCGTCGATCACGACCGGGCAGCGCCGGGCGGCGGCCCCCAGGATGACGCCGGTTAATCCGGCGATTTCCAGGCCACCCACCTTGGCCAGCACATCCAGCGGATCATCTGCATCCGGATGGTTAGTCTCCAGTGCCCGCTCCACAACCGCGATTTTGTGCAGCAGCCGTTCATCGTTGACCCCGGTTCCGCGTCCAACCGTCTGCTGCGGGGTAACTCCCGTCAGGCTGCTCATGATCGCAGCGCTGGCCGTAGTGTTGCCGATGCCCATCTCCCCGGTGACAAACAATCGTACGCCTTGGGACACCGCGGCATCAACCACCTCGACACCCACTAAGATAGCCGCCTCGGCTTCATCTCGGGACATTGCCGGTCCTTTAGCCATATTCCCGGTTCCGTAACGCAGCTTTCGCTGGACAAGAGCAGGATGCGATAACTCCGCATTCACCCCGATATCCACGCAAACGACGTCGGCCGAAGCCTGACGCGCCAGCACATTCACCGCTGCGCCGCCGGTCAAGAAGTTGTGCACCATCTGCGGAGTCACTTCTGCCGGAAACGCGCTGACCCCTTCCTCACAAACGCCGTGATCTGCCGCCATGACGATCACCGAACGTTTCGAGAACATCGGTCGGATCTCGCCCGTGATGCCCGCCAGCTTCTCAGCCAATTCTTCCAGCTTTCCGAGGCTTCCCGGCGGTTTCGTCAAACGGTCCACATGGACGCGCGCCCCTGCCATTGCGGCTTGGTCCAGTGGAGTTATCCCTTGTAACAGTTGCCCTAATGAATCATATCCCATAACTTTATTCCCCTCTCTTCCTTAAGCATTCCTTTCATACTTCCGACGCCTCTACAGCCGTTCCCTGCGCAGCAGCAGCTGCGGAACATCCGCATCCGGATGTATCACTTGATGAGCCTGAACCCCAAACACCGCAGCGACTAGCTCCGGCGACAGTATGTCCTCCGGCTCTCCCTGATCCACTATCCGGCCACCGCTCATAACAAGCAGATGACTGCAAAACAACGCGGCCAAATTCAGATCATGCATCACGGATACGACGGTAAGCCCTGCTTCACGCCGCCATTCGGCCACCAGCTCCATAAATTGCATTTGGTAACGCAGGTCCAGATAAGTCGTGGGTTCATCCAGCAATACCAACTCTGGTTGCTGGGCCATCACCTTCCCAAGCGCCACCCTCTGCCGTTGCCCCCCGCTCAGCACGTGAAGCGGACGATGCTCCAGCTCCTTCAAGTCGAGGCGATCCATAATTCCGTCGATGAGGCGACGGCCTGCTTCCGCCCCTCCGCTCTCCTTGCCGCGCCAATCCTGATGGGCAAATCGCCCCATTTCCACGACCTCGCGAACCGTAAACGCCACAGACGGAAGGCCGTCCTGCTGGAGCACGGCGACCTTACGCGACAATTCCTTGCGGGAGTAAGCAGCCAGCGAATGCCCCCCAAGCGCAATGGAGCCGACATCCGGCTGTTCCACGCCTGAGATTAGATTCAGCAAAGTCGTTTTGCCACTACCGTTTGGACCAATCAATCCCCAAAACTCACCGCGGCCAACCTGCCAGTCTACATCTTTCAACACCTCCAGCCGGCCAAACGCCTTCGCAACTCCCGACACCTCGATCAACGCAGTTCCTCCTCTCTTTGCTTCTTTTTCCGATACAGCAGATATCCAAAGAAAGGTGCCCCCACAAACGCGGTGACGATCCCCAGCGGAATTTCCGTGGGAGCCAGCAACGACCGGGCAGCCAGGTCGCTCCACATCATGAAGATCCCCCCGCCCAAGGCGGACAACGGGATAATCAAGCGGTAATCCGGTCCGGTGATTAGTCGGATCATATGAGGAACGACCAAACCCACAAACCCGATCACCCCCGACACCGACACCGCTGCCGCGGTCATTAGCGTGGCAACGAGCAGCACCGCCAGCTTCGTCCGTTCCACCGCCATTCCGGAATGAGAAGCTTGACGTTCGCCAAGAGTCAGCAGATTCAAGTGTTTAGCCCGGCTCCAGAGGAACAATGCTCCCAGCAGTAAATACGGCAAAAGGATGGCCGTATACGACCATCCGCGCAAGCTCAAACTTCCCATCGTCCAATAATAAATTTCATTGATCGTCTTCTTCGACATCGCCGTTAAGAAGGATACGACCGCACCTAGAAAAGACTGCATCACGACCCCGGACAAGACCAGGCTTTCGATCGGCAGCTTCCCGTTCTCCCGGGCCAACCAGATCACGATCCACAACGTAACCGCCCCCGTAACGAAGGCGATTATCGGTAACGTAAAGATGCCAAGCAACGAAAACTGCCATCCGAAAAAAATTAGCACAGCCGCACCAATCGCCGAACCCGACGATACGCCCAACGTGAACGGATCGGCCAGCGGGTTGCGCAGCACACCTTGAAACCCGGCGCCCGCCACGGCGAGCGAAGCGCCGACCAACATGCCGAGCAGCACGCGGGGCAGGCGAACCTGAACGACGATTTGCTCCGCTGCGGTGCTCCAATCCGGCGTAATCAGGCGACCAAGTCCCGGGAGCCGATGCAGCAGAATAGCCGCGATATCCCCGGCAGGCACATATACGGAGCCGATGCCGATGCAGAACAGCAGCGTCACGGCCAGCAGTACGAGCCCGGCCGCACCGTATCCTGCTAATCTGCCGCGCGTCATGGCTGGATCAAGTCCGGATGAACCGCCTTGGCGACTTCGATCAGCCCTTGCGTTACGCGAGGGCCTGTGCGGCTGAGGAGATTATCGTCTAAAGCGATAATTCGATTCTCCTTCACGGCCGTGATTTGGTCCCAGCCTGAACGACCTTTGATGATTTCGGCCAATGTCTTATTATTCTCGTCAATTACGCTTTTTGCATATAAAATGACGTCCGGATTCGCCTGGATAATCTGTTCCTCATTTATTTCGGACCACCCCTCGACATCGGAAGCGACGTTAATGCCGCCGGATAACGTGATCATCTCATCCATGAACTCGCCTTTGCCGACTGTCCAACCCGGGGAGAATTCAATATATACCTTTTGCTTCTGGTCCTCGCTCAGAGATCCAACCGCGTCGGTCACGGTTTGGATTTCCTGCTTCATCTTCCCGATCACCTCGGTCGCTTCGGCCTGCTGATTGGTAATTTCACCGATCGTTTGAATATGCTCCATCACCGCGTCAATCGTTTTCGGATTGGACTGTAAGACGGTTAGCCCCATATCTGTCAAGCTTTTGACCGTCGCCTCATCAATGAGATTAGCCGCCAGAATGAGATCCGGCTGCGCTGCCACGACCGCTTCAACGTTCACCTGGAATCCGCCCATCCGCGGTTTGTCCTTCACCGCTTCCGGATAGTCGTCTAAATCAGATACGCCGGCGACTTGTTCGTCCAGCCCAAGCGCAAACAGCACCTCCGTCTCTGAAGGCGCCAGCGAAACGATTCGTTCCGGCGCTGCGTTAAATGTGAACTCCTTGCCAGTGGAATCCGTTGCGGTATAAGGATAAGTCGTCTCCTGTACGGCCGGTTGATTCGCCTCCGCGTTCGTTCCTGCGTTTTGCGTTGGTTGCGCCGCCTCTGCTGCGTTCCTCGTTCCTTGGTTCACTGTGTTATTGTTACCGCAGGCAGCCAGCACCAGCAGTAATGCCAGCAAACCCAGGCTCCCGATTCGTCTCCAGTTCTTCATCTCCAAATCTCCCCTTTTTGTTCATTCCCGTTGGTAAAGAATCGCCTCGTGCTTCAGCGGTACGTCGTGCAGCCGGACTTCAAGTCCAGGCGAACACCATCCCGGCAACAAAGAAAAACCCCAATCCTGGCGGATGGGGTTACGTCTACAAAGTCATGCTGCGCGCCGACGAAGGGAAAATGCTCCACAGTCCGGCGCCAAGCCATGATATTCTTGGCAGAACGTTATCCTTTCCTCGAAGGACCGTCTTGATTTCCCGTGGCAGGTCTCCTGACTTCCAGGTATTGACGAAAGCTCGCCTTCCCATCTCCCTCGCGAGCGACAGTGGCATCATGAGCTCGTCCCTGTTTACAGTGGCGGGACCGTGCCGGATTTGCACCGGCTTCCCTTTTAACCCGAAGCGGCACGGCGTTCTTCACCGTTGCTTCAGGACCTACGGGCACAATTTGTACGCTTGTCTTAAGGCTTTCTTCTCTATTGGATTATAGGGGAAAAGAGGGCTACTGACAATATCTAATCCATTTCGCCATGAATTCGACTTCACTCCAGAGACAAATCAGCTCCCAGGACGCCGATCGCTTCGCCTCCGCGGCGGATGGGTACGGCCAGCGTCATACACCGCCGTTTCGTAATTGCCGAGATATACACCTCAGAGATGACTGTCTCCCCGGCAAGCGCACGGCGGAACCAATCCCGGCCTTTGGCGTTCAGCAGGCCGGCCTCCGGAATGGAAACGACAAAGGATCCATCCTCGCGGTTGGACCAAGCTGCCTCCAGGCCGGGTTCCGCGGTCAAGAGCTCTTCCAATGCCGCTCGGTGTCCAGCCGGTTCCATCGCCAGGAACTGTGGCTGATCGGCTGCTTGAAGCAGCTTCCGGGCATACACCTGCCCCAACGCCACCGTATCCTCACCTTCAGCGGCAGCATCCGCCCCCGAATACACCGAGTTAAGCGAAACCATCAGCTCGCCTTGCGCCCGGTCGAGTCCCACGACCACCGTCTGCAACTTGGCAATATGCTCGCGTTCGGACTCCATTCGAGTCAGCGCGCCCTCCACATGAATAATACTCCGGTTCAGAGCTTCATGGACCTCACCCAGCATGGCCTCCATGTTACGCGTCATTTCAGCTTGCTCCCGGCTGCGCTGCCCCGTCTCCGCAACCAGCCCGTTCACCCCAGCCACTTCCTCTGCAATGAAACGGATATCCTCCCCCATTCGCTTCATGAGGGTAATGCCCTCCATCGCCGAATCCCGACTTCCTTTTAACGTAGACTTCACGCGGTCAACGTCCGCAGTGATCTGCCGGAATAACGGCGCAGAGCGACTGATTGCCTCGGTACTTTGGTCCGCCAGTTGGCGCATGCGCACGGCTACCACATCGAACCCTTTGCCCTGGTCACCTAAGCGAGCCGCTTCGATCGAGGCATTTAGCGCCAGTAAAGCCACCTCCCCGGCAATCTCCTCCAGACTCCGGTACAACGTGCCCAGCTTGCGCGTATTGGTCTCCAACTCCTCCATCGGCTCGGCAATCGATTCCTGGGAGTCGGCCAACGAACGGATCGTGCCATCCGCCGTTTCAAGCGCCCCGGCCATACGCACCGCTTCGGCCCGGGTGTGCTCGCTGCGGCGAAGGAGATGCTCCGCGGCGTCATGGATTTGGGAAGCTGATGCAGCTACCTCTTCCATCGCTGCCAAGCTCTCCTGTACCTGTTCCAGCGAACGCTCGCTGCTGTGCTTCAGCTTCAAATCTTCCGCCGCTGCCACATCGGCTAATCTTTGCAGCTGCTCAAGGCTACCGCTCACTTCGCTGACCGCCGCCTGCAGCCGATCCGCTGCCACCAGCGATTCATTGACGACCGCCGTCCAATCAACCTCGTCCCGCTGATGTTCGCCGGCCCCTAACGCAATCGGCTTGTTTCCCAGCAACCTACTCCAGCGTGCAGACTCCCTGGTTCCCGCCTGCAGCATCGAGTATCCCCAGCAGAGAAGCATCAGTAACGTCAGAACCGTGATGTACCACGGCGTCTTCGCCCCTATCACATAAACCGCAAGAAGCACCGCCAATCCCGCCCCAAACCACGCGGCGTATTTTCCCAACCAACGAAGTCGATCCATGTCCCCACCCCTATATGTAAATTTTTCTAACATTATAGAATAGGACCAGAGTCATAGAAAGGGAAAAATTGGGGATTTCGAGCCCCTGTGCAAAAAATCGACGGATTTCTATAAATAAAAAAGAGGAGGGTAACACACTACGTTACCTTTCCCTGTTAACCACCCATACTTTTCGGACAAAATGGCCTTTGCTAACGGTACAGCGATCCGTAACAATCAATCCCGCTTCAGTCATATCTTGCTCCAGCGGCTCGGTGGAGACGATCACCGTTCTTGTCGAGATTCGCCTTACATTGTCCAGCATCCGCCGCCGCTCCACAGCAGGCAGCACCGAGCACAAATTGTAGGGAAGATCGACGATCGCAGCGTCGTACTCCCCGTCCAGCTCGTTCAAATCGCCGATTTTCACGATTGCTGTATCCTCATAACCGAAGTGACGCAGATTGCTTCTTGCTCCGCGGATTGCAACAGGATTGATATCCCGCCCAACGATGTCGATCCCCATCGACAACGCTTCGATCAGCACATTTCCCATCCCGCAGCACGGGTCGATCACTCGTTTGCCTTCCGGGTTGGGCACGGCAATATTGGCCAGCGCCCGAGCCACCACCGTCGTTAACCCGGTGGAATAGTTATTTGGCTTCTCCTTGTGCGCAAGCCAGACCGGTTCGGAGATGCGGCAAATCCCCAGTACCCAGTCGTCCTGCCGCGCCAGCAGTCCCAAGGTCACTTCAGGCTCGCGCATCTCCGCGATGCCGCGAATCCGGGCACCTATCCGGCGCTCGGCCTCACGCTCTCCTTCATAGGTTTGCCGCTGTCCACTTTTGAGATAACGGACCTTGAAGGTATAGCCCTCCAATTCCAGCAGCGACGCCAGTTCACCAAGCTCAGCCAAAGTAGGCGCGGTAAACAAAACATCTAACCGCAGCTGTACGAACGGACTGCGATTGGGCGGCAGCCGGAGCGGGCTTTCCAAATAGGCCGCTCCCTCTGAAGCCTGCCCGAACAGGGCGCGTTGCTCCATCAGACAGAGCTCCCGCTCGCTCTCATGGCTGGCAAAAGGATAAAAATACGTGATGGGGGATGAATTCAAATTGTAGCTTGGGTTCAATCTAGTGACATCCTCTCTTGTCCTTATCTCCCCATTGTACCAGAATGTTCAATCCTCCCGCATTTCGGTCAACTGCGCCCAGTATCGCTTGGGCATATGCGACATTTGCGCCCGCGGATTCAGCCGTTCCCGGATCGCCACGGTGTCGTAAAATTGCTTCCACAACCGGCGGTACACCCGTTCCTGCTCCCCCACTTCCGGCAGGACGAGCTCATCGAGATCCACGATTCCCGTCCGATCCGGAGTCGCCTCCTTCGGGCGGTGGATCAGCGCCTGACGATGAGTTTGATCGTAGATCAGAAACGCCTCCTGCCGATAACGGTTGCTAAAATGCGGGGCTAAGATCGGCAACACGCGGTTCTTGGGTTCAATCACCGAAACGAGCACATCGCCGTATACCGAGAAACGGACAAAACCCATCAAAGCGTGACTTTCCGTATTCAAATGTCTTACGGCTTTGCGCAGCCGATGCACCGTCGTCTCGGTCAGCATATCCATAACCGCCCGCCCATGCCGGAATCCAAGCCGCAGGAAGCGGTAGATCAGCAAATCCTTCTGCGGCTCGCAAGTCAGGAACCCACGGCGGACGAGCTCCTGGGCGTCCTGCGAGATGCTCCGCCTGATGGCGCTGTAGACCCTGGACGCCTTCTCAGGTGAGGTCTCCACCCACCTCGACTCAAATAACTTCACTTGCGGGTCATCGTCAGCTCGAAGATCGACCAGTTCTTCCTTGCGTTCATAGCTTTCGAATACACAGCTAAGCAGGCCGTCGAAGCTCCCGTCATAAGCGTAAGCCGCTCCCTTCATCCAAGCAGCCATGCGCCGAGCTCCCTTCCCGCTGTCCCCGCTAACTCCTCGTCGGAGAACAACGACAGCTGCTCCGCCTTCGGCTGTGGCAGGTACAGGTCCATTTCCTTGCGAGAAAGCAAGGATCTAAGAATTGTACTCTCGTTCACTTTCAACCCTTCCAGCCGACGGCCAGAACAAGTGAGGAAGTATTGCGCCCGCTTCAGCACGACACCCAGCTTCTTTAATCCATGAAAATCAAGCCGCCCCGTTCGCCGCGCCGCCACGATCCGTTTAGCGCTGCGTATGCCGATCCCGGGGACACGCAGCAGCGTTTCATAAGGAGCCGTATTGACCTCCACCGGAAAACGATCGATGTGCTGGACGGCCCAATGGCATTTCGGATCCATGAATAAATTAAAATTCGGCGTCCGTTCATCGAGCAGTTCCTTGGCTTCAAAGCCGTAGAAACGCAGCAGCCAGTCTGCTTGATACAAGCGGTGCTCCCGCAGCAGCGGGGGCTTGGTGTCCAGCGACGGCAACAGCGTATGCTCCGCCACCGGCGTATAGGCGGAATAATACACCCGCTTCAACTCATATTTGCGGTACAGCGCCTCCGTCAAATTCAAGATGCTTAGATCGCTGTCCGGCGTAGCGCCGATGATGAGCTGGGTACTTTGTCCGCCGGGCACAAACCGGGGGGCATGGCGGTATTTCACGAGCTCAGTACCGTTCTCGCGGATGCCTTGCCGAATGGCGCGCATCGGCTTCAGAATCGCCTCCTTGCTCTTATCCGGCGCAAGCTGAAGCAAGCTGTTCTGGGAGGGCAGCTCAATATTCACGCTCATCCGATCCGCAAGCAGCCCCAACCGGGCGATCAGCGCGGGGGCGGCGCCGGGAATCGCCTTCACGTGGATATACCCGGCAAATCCATATTGCTTCCTCAGCAGCTCCAGCGTCCGGATTAGCTGCTCCGTGGTATAATCCGGGCTGCGCATGATCCCCGAGCTGAGAAACAAGCCCTCGATGTAATTGCGGCGGTAGAAATGTATCGTCAGTTCCGCCAGCTCTTCCGGTGTAAACGCGGCACGGCGCGTGTCGTTCGAGCGGCGATTGACGCAATATTTACAATCATAAATGCAGGCGTTTGTCATCAGCAGCTTGAGTAGTGAGATGCAGCGTCCGTCGGCAGCAAAGCTGTGGCAGATCCCGCAGGCCACGGTATTCCCCACCGTCCGGCTGTCGCCGCTCCCCCCACTTCCCCGTTCGACGCCGCTAGAAGAACACGATACATCGTATTTGGCTGAATCCGTCAAAATAGTCAGCTTGTCATATAGATTCATTCCTGCAGCCTCCCTTTTGGCTGCATTATATTACGAACATACGTTCCTGTCAATGAACTGCCTCTCACGCCTAGCATGAGGAAAAACCTGCAATTGTGCAGGCTTTTGCCGCCAAAGGTCCCCTAAAAAGCAAAAAACCTGCAAAAGTGCAGGCTTTTGCGGCCAACAGGCCGATTTCCATCTATGACACGAAAAAAACTGTATTTTTGCAGGCTTTTTCTCCAGGACAGTCTATTCCACGAAAAAAGATGTATAATTGCAGGTTTTTGGTCAAGAGCACGAAAGCAGCAATCCCGACAGTCCTAGCAATCCCGTTTGTCACTTCACCTGCGACTCCTTCGTTCCGCCGCTGGCCAGCAAAATATTAATGTTCTGCTGCTGGCGGTATTCGTTAGGCGTCACGTGATATTTCTTGCGGAACATTTGCGTAAAATGACGCATGTCCTGATACCCAATGTATTCGGCGATCTCCGCGACCTTCAGCTTCGGGTTCAGCAGCAGCTGCTTCGCTTGCTCCAGGCGGAGCGAGGTGACGTACTCCTTGTAGCCGAGCCCAACCTTCTGCTTGAACAGCTGACTGAAATAGGCCGGATTCAGATAGACGATCGAAGCGACCTTTTCCAGGGAAATATCCTCGTTGTAGTGCTCCTTGATGAATTGCAAGGCGACGTCGATCGCTTTCTCCCCGCTGCCCTTCGGCGCATCCAGCAAGGTAACCGGCGAATCGGAAGCCTGCTTCATGCGCATGACCACCTGCGGCACGGCCTTGAAATCGTTGTTCAAGCCCGAGTGGACGATCTGGAAAGGCACCTTCAAATAATGCTTCATGTGTGCCTTCACTTCGTCT
The DNA here is from genome assembly GCF_023195895.1 of Paenibacillus mellifer. GTDB lineage: Bacteria > Bacillota > Bacilli > Paenibacillales > Paenibacillaceae > Fontibacillus > Fontibacillus mellifer. The sequence continues at coordinate 399,255 of NZ_JALPRK010000001.1, read as the reverse complement.
TGAAACTGGCCGATCCGTTCCGGATCCCGCGGCGTAATCAATCCCAGCAGACTTTGGCGGTCGTAGCTGACGACAAACCCCCGCCCATGCCGCTCGATCAGCTCGGACAGCACATTCTCCACGATGAAATGCTCCAGCCGCACGCTTTTGTCCCCGGCATCCATCTGGACCATCATCAAATAAAAACTGAGATGGTCCTCCATAAACGGAGTCAGGTCCAGATTCCCGATGTCCAGGCCGGAGGCCAGCCGCTGAAACACGCCTTCGCGCAAATATTTCAAATTGGCTTTCAAAAGTTCCTCTTCCTTGATCAGCTCGCCCTCCTCGCGGATTTCCGCCGCCAGGGTGCCGATAATCTCCTGCAGCCGGGTTTTCCCGATCGGTTTCAGCAGGTAATCTCTTGCCCCCAGCCGCACCGCTTCTTGGGCGTAGGCAAATTCGCTGTGGGCCGAGATGACCACCCACTTGACCTGAGGAAACTTGCGTTTGGAGATCCGCATGAATTCCAGTCCGTTCATCCCCGGCATCAAAATATCGGTCAGCACGATGTCAAATCGCTTCTCTCCCATCAGCTTGACCGCATCTTCCGCACCTTCCGCCAAATCCACCGCATATTCCGGATAGATCCGTTTGATCGTCCGCTTGATCCCTTCGCGAATCGCCCGTTCGTCGTCGGCAATCAGAATATTCACTTTGAAACGTCTCCTTCCATAGGAAGCGGCAGCATGACGGCTACCTTGGTTCCTTCATCGGGAACGCTCTCGATCTCCAGACCGTAACGTTCGCCGAACATGTGCTGGATACGGCGATGCAGGTTCTGCAGGCCGATGCCGCTGCTGCCCGTACCCGACTCTTTTGGGATTTGCCGGTTCAACGACTGTTTAAGCCAAGCCAGCCGCTCGGCATTCATCCCATTGCCGTTGTCCTCCACGATGATCTTGAGCACGTCCCCGACCTCCAGCGTATACAGTTTAAGCACGCCTTGTCGTTTCAAGGATTCGAGTCCGTATTTTACGGCGTTTTCGATGATCGGCTGAACGGTCATCTTCGGCAACCGGATATCCAACCAGCGCTCGTCAACCGACGTTTCCACCCGCAGCCGGCCCTCCAGCCGGATCAAGATGATCGTCAAATAATGATGAATCTGCTCCAGCTCTTCGCGTAACGTAACCTTGGCCCCGTCTTTCCACTCGCTGCTGTAGCGGAACATCGAAGACAATGACAAGATGAGCTCGCCTAGGCGGTCGTTCTCTTTCTCGTCGAGCAGCCAGTAAATCATGTCCAGCGTGTTATACAAAAAATGCGGGTTCACCTGCGACTGCAGTGCATGCAGCTCGGCATTTTTCTCGCTGACCGAGGAGACTTTGACCCGCTCGATCAACTCCTCGATCCGGCTAACCATCCGGTTAAACGAAGCGACGAGAATGTTGATCTCCTGGTAGGATGAGACATTCACCATCCCCCGAAAATTCCCGATCTCCACCTGTTTCATCTCGCGGATCAGCTGCTTTAGCGGCTTCGAGAACGTCCGGGACACCAGACTTGCGACGACGGCGGACACGATGATCAGGATCGAGATCACAATGAGCAAATACCGTTTCGTCTCCACCAGCTCGACGTTCAAATCTTGGCGCGGCGTGATGCTGACGACCGACCAGTCGGAGAAAGGCAGACGGGACGCAACCGTAATTCCGGAGTCCTTCTGCTCCACCACCAAATCGCGGGACGACTCCAGCTTGGGGAGGTTTGGCAGCACCGGTACCGGCTCGGTCAGCGACGAGACGACCTGACTCTGCTGGTTGATCAGATAGACCTCGCTATGCTCGCCCAGCTTCAAATTATCTAAGGCATCCAGCACAGGCCCGGGGTTCACCTCAAAGAGAGCAACCCCGATCGGCTTGTGTTCATTCAAATCGTAAATTTGCCTGCCAAAAGCAAATACCGGACTGTCTTCGTTCAAATCGATCAGTGAATGCGCATACACACCCAGCCACACCAGCTTCCCCGATGAATCGCGAAGCTGTTGATACCATTCTTCCTTCGGATAGCTTGAATCGAGCACATTCATCGAGTTGCCGTAATTATAGATTTTCCCCCGGTTGGTGATGACATGGATACCTACCAAATCGTCGCGCGAATAAAAAATCGCCCCAATAATGTTCGTAATCGATTGCTCATTAATATAAGCGATCGCTGGCTCGTCGGTTTTCTCGTTCAGCAGGCGGATCATTTCGAAATTGTTCGTGATCGACTTGGACAAGCTGTCGTACCCTTCGTACAGCAGGCTGAACAGCCCGGCGGTTTGAGCCACGTTTTTTTGCGACAGGTCGCTGATCTTCTCGTGATATTGCTCGGTGGTCCGGTTATAGTAAAGCAAGCTGACAATCAGCAAAATGCCCGACATGCAAAAAAGAAACAGCAAAAACAAAAGATGGTTGATGGAATGAAAGCCGTTTCGCAACTGTTTTCCCCCTCCCATCCTCGTGTCCTGCTGCTCCTCCATTATAAGTCCGCTTTCCTATTTTGCAAGATGATCCCTTTAACCTTTGACAGCCCCCGCAACCATCCCTTTCGTAATTTGATTCGACAGGAAGAAATAAATCAGAATGACCGGCAGCGCACCCAGCACGAGGAAAGCGCCGATCGCCCCATAGTTCACGGAATATTGGCTGACGAATGTATATACCCCAAACGGCAACGTCTTCAACTTCTCGGAAGAAATGAAGGTCGCAGCCAAGATATACTCGTTCCAAATCGTAATAAAGGTCAAAATACACACCGTCATCATCGGCGGCACGGACACCGGGATAATGATGCTGCGGAAGATCCGGTAAATGCTCGCTCCGTCGATAAAAGCCGACTCTTCGATTTCCGCCGGGATGCTCTTCATGAATCCGCTGAGGATAAACACGGCGATCGGGGTGGAAAAAGCGATATACGGCAAGATCAGCGACAGGTGGGTATTGAGAATATCCACGTTTTTGAAAATCACCATCAGAGGCAGCAGCGTGGCCTGCATCGGGATCATCATCCCCATCAGAAAGACGGTCATGACTAAGCCGCCGTACCTCCAGCGGAACCGCGAAATCGCGTAAGCCACCATCGAGCTGAGGAGGATGACGCAGATCATCGTGATCGCGGTGACCATCACGCTGTTGGATAAGTATTTCAAATAGCTGCCAGACTCGTAAGCGTCCTTGTAGTTGTGCCACTGCAGCGCCTTTGGCAAAGCGAAGAAGATTCCGCTCATGATCTCCTCATTCGTCTTCAAGGAATACAGCAGCAGCCACAACAGCGGGTACAGCTGAGTGACAACCGGAATCGCAAAGAGCAGGTATACGACTCCTTTTTTGATTTTGCGCATGGACCTCGCCTCCTTGGCTAGCTGTATTTTTTCTCAAGCTTGTTGAAGATGGAATTGATGATCGCCGTACAAACGAGGCACAACAGGACCAAGAACGTGGCAATCGCGCTGCCGTACCCGTACTTCAAGGACAGGAACGAGCTGTTGTACATATGCGTAGAGATGACATCCGTTGCATGCGCCGGACCGCCGGCCGTCATGACCATCACGAGGTCAAACGCCTGCAGGGATCCGATAAACGCCAGGACGATCGATATTTTAAAGATCGGGACGATCAGCGGCATCGTGATGTAACGGTCTGCTTTGAAACCTTCCGCCCCGTCGATTTTCGCAGCTTCATAAATTTCGTCCGGAATGTTCTGCACCCCGGTGTATTGGATCAACAGGTGGTAACCGAAATACTGCCACAGCGATACGAAATATAAGCTAAACATGGCGATCTTCGGCTCGGTCAACCAGTTATGCGTCCAACTGTCCAGTCCGAGAGCAATAAGCACCCCGTTCAACATCCCGCCCATCGAGGTCGGGTTATAGATGGTTTTCCAAAGTTGTCCGATAATAACGACCGACAAAATCACCGGCGTAAAATAAATCGATGCCAGCGTATTCCCTTTCTTCAAATAACGGCTGAGCAATATGGCAAAAAACAAGCAAAGCGGAATCTCCAGCATGGAGGCGACCGCATAAAGCAACGTTCTCCGGACCGACGGCCAGAAGACCGGATCATTCCAGAACATGTCGCGGAAGTTGGACAACCCCGTAAATTTCGCGGTGGTGATCCCGTCCCAATTCAACAAGCTGGTCCCAAATGATACGAGTATCGGAACAAACACCAGGCACACATACAACAACAGACAAGGCAATACGAAGACGGCTATTGTGCGTGCGGGCACCTTCAGTACTTTCATCTCTCCGCCCCCCAATAGAAATGCGATGCGAAGAAGCGCTCTAGCACGAATGCTCATAAGGCTACTTCGCATCGATGGAAAGGTAACTTTTTAGAATTGTTACGTTAGGGTTAGTTCATTATTGCTTATTGGCTTCGAAGGCGGTGTGATGTTCTTTGGCAACTTGAGCGGATTCCACTTTCTGTACAAACAGGTTTTGGATGCTGCTCAGGTGTACTTGCGCCGTTGCCGGATTCATCGTGTTGTCGAACGCCAGGTCGCCGCCCTTCACTTGGTTGAACAATTCAGCCACGTTAATAGCGAGGTCGGAGTAACCGGCTGCTTTCAGGTCGCCATCGACTTTTTGGCCGAGACCTACGGCGTTTTTGTTCTCAAATTGCTTCTTCGGGAAGTTCAGCGTAAAGAAGTTCAGGAAATCCTTCGTTTCCTGCAAATGCTCGCTATTCGCCGATACTGCAAACGCACTGCCCGGTGCGAGCATGAACTCGTTTGGATCCCCTTTGCCGTTCACGGTTGGGAATTGGAATGCGCCAACCTTGCCAGCTACAGACGAAGCATCGATGGCGCCTGTCTCCCAGGAACCGATCACCCACATCGCCGCTTGACCCGACTTGAAGATGTTGCCGCCAGCCGTTGCGTCAATGGAGGTTGCGCCGTCCGGGAACGCGCCGGCTTGCACCAGCTCTTGGAACTTGTCGACGGCTTCGATGAAGGCCGGATCTTCAAACGTCTTCTTGCCGTCCATCACGTCTTGCAGGAAGCCCGGACCGCCGTTCGTGCGAAGCAGGATGTTCATGAACAGGAACGAACCGGTCCAGGAGTCCTTCTCCCCGATCGCCAGCGGGGTGATGCCTTTTTCTTTGAATATTTTCACATCAGCCAGGAACTCGTCGAAGGTTTCAGGTGTCTTCGTGATACCGGCTTGCTCGAACAGTTCCTTATTGTAATAAACCACTTCGATATTGTTGCCGTCCGGCAGGGCATACACGTTGCCGTCAAAGCTGTAGTAATCCAACAATCCCGCTTGGTACGTGTCCTTCAGGCCGTTTTGGTCCAGCATATCGTTCAGCGGTGCCAGCAGACCGGCATCCACGAACGGTTTCATTTGCGCAGCCGGGTTTACGATCGTAATATCCGGAACCTCTTTGGAAGCGGCTTGCGTTTTGAGCTTGATTTTCTGCTGGTCAGTATTCAACGTGTCGAGCTCGATATGAATGTTAGGATGTGCTGCTTCATATTCTTCGACCAGCGCATGGATCGTTTTATAAGACGGAGTAGCCGGGTCTGGATAAATGTTCTGGAACGTAATGGTGATCTTCTCACCGCTGCTCCCGCTGTTCGCCCCGTTCCCGGCCGGCTCGTTCGCCGCTGCATTGTTCTTCGCCGCGTTTCCTCCGCAAGCCGACAAGCTCAGCGCCAGCACGGCGGTTAAAGCGATTGCCGAAGTTCTCTTCCATAGCTTCTTATTGACCATTGAATCATGCCCCCTGTGTTTAGGATAAACTCATTATTTCGCCTTTAAGCGCTTTCAACAAGGCGCGAACTTTGGATATCCGGTTGGTTTTTTTTAGGTATGTAGAAATTCCCCTGTTTCCTTGGAATTGGGAATGGGGGGGCGGGGGAGGGATGCGCGGGGGCTTAACTAATGTTGCAATTTCTGCAACATTAATGGCCGGCACTGGGTTGCCGACCTCATAATGTTGCATTTTGTACAACATTCCACAGTAAATCGGGCGTTCTGTCGCAAAAATGCTGCACTTTCTGCAACATTTAAGCCAGAACCCCGGTGGATCACGGTAAAATGTTGTACATTCTGCAACATATCATCAGCAGCACAGTTCGGCAAGAAGCCGATAGGAAAGCAGCCGTTCCTCGTAATCTGGGATCGGCGAGACGATCAAAAACTCGTCGTTAAGACACTCACGCTGCAGATTCTGCAGCTGTTCGCGGACTTGCTGTCCTGTCCCGACAAACCCTTGGTAAGGCGAACCTCCACGGGCGCGGAAACCTTCGGCCGCCTTCGCTGCCAGGGTTTTTGCCCGTTCTTCGGTCTCCGCGCAAACCACGCTCACGGCAAGCATGGCGGATGGCTCGGGGCGGTGAACGGAAGGGCCAAAGGCTTCGCGGTAGGTACGCAGGATCTCGGATCCGTCACTGTCGCTCATAAATTGGCCAAAGACGTAACCCGTCCCGAGCTCGGCCGCATAACTTGCGCTTTTGACATTTGTACCAAGCATCCACAGTTCCGGCGGGAGCTGAGGAATTGGCCTTGCGGTAACGGGATGATCCTCGTAGCGGTAACGATCCGCAAGCAGCTCAGAGAGATCCTTGGCGAGCTGCGGATAACGGCTTACCCGTTCCAGGAAATTGCCGCTTAACGCCATAGCAGCGTGCGCCTCCCCGCCGGGAGCTCTCCCGATCCCAAGGTCGATACGCCCCGGATACAGAGCCGCCAGCAGCCGGAAGTTTTCCGCTACCTTCAGCGGGCTGTAATGCGGCAGCAATACGGCACCTGATCCAAGTCGGATCGTCGGGTAGCCGCTCCAATAGCGGCCAGCAGCACCTCCGGCGCCGAGCTGGCCAGACCCTCCATATCGTGATGTTCCGCCGTCCAGTACCTTAGATATCCCAGATCTTCCGCTTGCCGGGCCAATCGGATCGCATGATCGAGCGCCGATTCAACCGCAGTCCCCGGCAGCCTGGGGACCAAATCCAGCACGCTTAGCTTCAACTTCATCTCAGGTTCATGCATCGAACTCCCCCTTCTCCCCCTCAGGTTCTCCTTGCCCCGGAAAATACAAACGTTGAACGCCGCCCGGCCCAACCCGGGTATCCCAGAAACCTAAACCTGGCTGCAACAGAGAACATAACATCGAGATTACGCCGCCATGGGTGACGATGAGCAAACGGATGGGTTCAGGGGGCTGTGATGGGGTTAGCGCCGAAGGCGGATGCCATCGAATCGTTGACGGCAGGGAGGTAGACCCCCGCAATCGGACGTTGGCTTGACCTGCTCCGGCCAAAGCTTCAGTATGTGCGAGTAACTCCCCGCACACTTCCGAGACACGTGCTTGGAAGGTCTGCCACGATTCGCCGTCAGGTGGCGTTACGGTCTGTGGGTCGTCTAGCCAGGCACGGTAGGACTCCTCATCCTTGAGCATCTCATAGGTCTGGCCTTCCCACCGGCCGAAATTTATTTCTCGCAGTCGAGCGTCATGTTGCGCGCCGTCTATTAGGTCCTGACGGACCCATGCCAGCGTTTCCCGGCAGCGCCGCAAATCGCTGGTGTAAACCGCGGCGAAGCTCAACCCCGCCAGTTCCCGGCGCAGCTCGGCCAAGCCCGATGCTTCACCCGGCAGCAGGGGGAGATCACTGTTCCCTTGATACCGGCGTTCGGCATTCCAGGCTGTCAGACCGTGCCGAACCAGCCACCATTCCACGTTGATCATCGTTCGTTCACCTCCCAAGGACTAAATCCAAACCCAATGACCGGTAATCGCGATCCAGATCGCCGTTCCTACGATCACCGTTGCATTCGCTGCCCAGAACATCAGCTTCGCCGTCTTCGCGACGTCTACGGGCGCCAGCTCTCGAGTCTTGTCGCCCATATAGGCGCGGAACGACACGACGCCGTGATAAGAATTTTCGCCGCCAAGACGCACGCCCAGCGCCCCCGCTACCGCCGCTTCCGGATAGCCGCTGTTCGGGCTCGGATGCTTGGCGGCATCTCGGCGCACCATTCGCCGCGCGCCGCGGGCATCCAGCCGCAAGGCCCATGCTGCGATGTAGAGCAGCAGCGCTGTCAGCCGCGCGGGGATGTAATTGGCGATATCGTCCAACCGGGCGGAAGCCCAGCCGAGATCGATGTATTTGTCGTTCTTATAGCCGACCATCGAATCGAGGGTGTTCACCGCCCGGTACGCCATCGCCAGCGGGGCGCCGCCCAGCAGGGCATAAACAAGCGGCGACACGACAGCGTCGACGATGTTCTCGGCGACGGTTTCGACGGCGCCGCGGGTGATTTCCGGCGCATCCAGGAGCGCCGTGTCGCGTCCGACGATCATGCCGAGCGCGCGGCGGGCGGCGGGCAGGTCACCGCGCAGCAGGTGCCCGGCCACGTCCATGCCCGCCTCGCGCAAGCCTTTGGCGGCGATCGTCGTCCAGATAAGGGCGGCCTCCACTGCGGCCGCCAGCCACGGGCTGACCTGGGCCAGCAGGCACAGCAGCGCCCAGGTCACGGCAAAGCCGCCGCCGGCGACGACCAGCGGCAGCAGCACCCCCGCCACCCGGTAGCGGCGGGGCGGAACGAGGCGGCGGATGGCCGCCTCGAGCGCGGCGATCGCCTTGCCCATCCCCACCACCGGGTGGGGAAGCCAGCGCGGATCGCCGAGCAGCCGGTCGAGCGCATACGCGACCGGCAACACCCACCACGCCGCCATCACCGACGTGCTCCCGCGCCCGCGCCTGCCGCCGCCGCGCGCAGCGACGCGCCTACGGCGGCGTACACCAGGCGGCCCACCGTGCCGCCCAGGTCCGTCGCGGTGCCCGCGTACGCGTGCAGCAGCGGCCAGTCGGCCCGCTGACTCACGCCAAGCGCGACCGCGTCGGTCGTGGTGCCGGTGGCCGCAAGCCCGTTCTCGGCGTCCAGCACGCCGAGATCGCTGAGCGCGGCCGTCTTGGCCTCCGTCGCCGTCATCACGGCGTTGACCATCGCCGCCGGCGTCAGCCGTCCGTCCACGGCCAGCAGCACATTGATCGTTCCCGGCGTCCATGAAGCCGGGAACGTCGTCCGCTGAACGCCGGCCCGCGCGGCGTTCGAAGCCCCTGCCGTGACGCAGCAGAAGACGGCGAAATCGTCGACCCGCTCCTCCGCCACCGCCGCATAGCGCATCGGCACCGCCGTCAACAGCCCGGCTGTTCCTTCAGCCGGGTGACCCCACTGCCCTAGCAGTTCTACGATATCTCTCGCAGGATCGTCGCAGCGGTATTTCCGGTCAACGTAAATGTTGACCATGCGGCGCAGCTGACTGAAGCCGCCGCCATATACCGCGCTGCTCAGGCCGTCCATCGCCTGCGGCGCCTCCAGCAGCAAATGGCGCTCCCCCAATTCCAGCTTCAAGCCGGGCCAGGCTTCGGATAGATAAGCTACACCCGGCTGCGCCTCCGCAAAAGGCATCTCCGTCCTCATTCTTCCCTTCCTCCCATCACCGCTTCTAACTCCCGCAGCAGCTTGCCGCAGGCCGGTTCATCCTTCACTGCCAAGCGGATGTCCCGGTTCGTCAGCCCCGGGTACATCGCGCAGCTGCGCACCAATACTCCGCGCCGTCCCAATGCGGTTTGCATCGCTTCGGCCGTCCAAGGCTCCGGCAGCCGGACGAGCAGGAAGTTCGCTTCTCCCGGCCAGTTGCGGCAGCCCAGCCGCGTTAGTTCTCCCATCAGCCGATCGCGCTGCCGCTTCACCAATGCCAATGTCGCCAGCTCGTACGAAGCATCTGCCCCTAAGCAATACTCTCCCGCCAACAAAGCCAGCGAATTGACGCTCCAGGTCACCTGCTTGTCCCGCATGCGCCGGGCCGTCTCCGGATGCGCGATCGCGTAACCTAGCCGGAGGCCCGGAATGGCGTAAAACTTCGTCATCGACCGGATCAGAATGAGATGCGGATATTCCCCCAGCTCCGGCAGCAGTGTCCGGCGCTCCGACTCCGGAATAAAGTCGATAAACGCCTCGTCCACCACCACGTACGTGCCGTGTCGCTCTCCGGCCGCGGCGAACCGCCGAAGCTCGTCCATCCCGTACTGCACCCCGTTCGGGTTGTTGGGCTGCCCGATGAACGTCAAATCCGTCTCACGGATCAGCCCTTCGATATCCTCCGGCGCTGCCCGAAAGGCTTGCTCCTCCGTTCCGAACACCGACAGCACCCGAGCGCCAAACTGCTCCGAAAGCGTGCGGTATTCGGAGAAGCAAGGCTCCACCACCCCGACCCTCTTCGGGGCGAGTCCGAGCAACGCCAGAGCCATATTTTCCGCGGCCCCATTGCCAACGGCCAGCGTCTCCTCCTCCACTTGAAGGCGGGACGCCAACTGCGTCACCAGCTTGCGATGACCGGGATCCGGATAACGTACAATGTCCGGCAGCGCCTCCCGAAGGGCATCCAGCAGCCCCGGCGGCGGCCCCAGCGGATTGATGTTGGCGCTAAAGTCCGTCCATTCCCCCGCCGCCACGCCGTACCGGGCCGAAGCCGTCACCAGGTCGCCGCCGTGGCCGTAAACTTCCAATTCCATGACTGATCCCTCTTTTCTTACGCTCTATGCAAAAATGAACGGATTTTTCAAACTCGTTCTAAAAAGTTCAGGTGTCCCCATTATCTGTTCCCGGTCACCTTCCGTCAATAAGGAAGCTTTCGGTTCTTTTTCACCAAATCTCCCTGCTCCCCCTTTGGTTTCGACACCAATTGGTTTACAATAAAATCGTATGCGTGTTTGACTATATACCGGGGCCTGAGATTCAGGCGGCCGGCCGCAAATAGGAGGATGGAGAACCATGCTGTTTATTGATAACGAAGGTATTACCGATGCGTCCGTCAATTTGGCCATCGAAGAATATGCCCTGAGACATTTGCCGCTGGAGGACGACAGCTATTTGCTGTTCTATATCAATGCCCCTTCCATCATTATCGGCAAGCACCAGAACACCATCGAGGAGATCAATCAGGAATACGTCAAGGAGAACGGCGTGCAAGTCGTGCGACGGCTTTCCGGAGGCGGCGCGGTATACCACGACCTGGGGAACCTGAACTTCAGCTTCATCACCAAGGATGACGGGCAATCGTTCCACAATTTCCGCAAGTTTACCGAGCCGGTGGTGCAGGCATTGAAATCACTGGGCGTGAATGCGGAAATGACCGGGCGCAACGACCTTCAGGTCGGGGAGCAAAAGATTTCCGGCAACGCCCAATTCGCCACGCGCGGCCGCATGTTCAGCCATGGCACGCTGATGTTTAATCTGAACCTCGACAACGTACAGGCATCGCTGCATGCCAATCCGGAGAAATTCAAATCGAAGAGCACCAAATCCGTGCGCAGCCGGGTCGCCAACATCATCGATTTCCTGGACCGCAAAATGACGATCGAGGAATTCCGCGCCGAGCTGCTGCGGCATATTTTCGGCATGGAGCCGAACGCGGTGCCTCAGTATAAATTGACGGAAGCGGATTGGACGAAGATCCATGAGATTTCCGCGCAACGCTATAAGAACTGGGATTGGAACTACGGTTTGTCGCCGGAGAGCAACGTGAAGCACGCGAAGAAGTTCTCGGTCGGCATCATCGACCTCCGCATGAACATCAAAGACGGGCATATTCAAGACATCAAGATCTACGGCGATTTCTTTGGCGTCGGCGACGTCGCGGATATCGAGGACAAGCTGAGAGGCGTGAAATATGAGGATTTGGCCGTACGCGCGGCGTTAAGCGGTGTCGATGTGAAGCACTACTTCGGCAATTTGGAGCTGGACGAATTCATCGGACTGGTTTTCCTTGAGGAATAACGAATCTGCTGTATCTTTGAAAAAGCCCACCATAAACCGGACCCGCTTGGCCGATATGGGCCTGCTGTTCGTCGCGTTCATGTGGGGCTGCACCTTCTTGATTGTTCAACACGCGGTGCGAGTGCTCCCGCCCCTGGCCTTTAACGCCATCCGCTTTATCGGGGCGGCGCTGCTGCTCGCTTTGATCATCGCCGCGTTTTATCGGCACGAATGGAAGCAATTATCTTGGAGCATGGCGGGGCATGCCGCGCTGCTCGGGTTGTTCCTGTTCCTAGGCTATTCGTTTCAAACGGTCGGCTTGCTGTATACCTCCACCTCGAACGCGGGGTTCATTACAGGCTTGTCGGTCGTCATCGTGCCTTTTTTATCGTTTTGGCTGCTAAAACATCGCATTTCCCGTTTCACCTGGATCAGTGCTTTTCTGGCCGCCCTTGGCCTCTATTTGTTGGCGTTCGCCGGCACCCGGGGTTTCGCTTTGAATCTCGGCGATGCTCTCGTGTTCTTATGCGCCATTGGCTTTGGACTGCATGTCGCCTACACCGGCGTATTTGCTCCACGTTATCCGGCGCTTCCTTTAGCCTCGCTCCAGATGCTGGTCGTCGGTGTTCTTAGCGCGGCCGGTTCGCTTCTGTTTGAACGTTCGACTTCCTGGAGCGAGACGGCCGGTCAACTGATGCAGCCGGAGGTATGGCTTGCACTGCTCGTTTCCATTGGACCGACCAGCGCGTTCGCGTTTTGGATTCAGACGGTAGCCCAGAAATTCACCAGCCCCTCCCGGGTTGCCGTCATCTTTGCCATGGAACCGGTGTTCGCCGCGGCGACCGGCGTGCTTTTCGGGGGGGAGCAACTAGGTTTGGCGGCCGGACTCGGCTGTTTGTGCATCTTGGGCGGTATGCTGCTGGCGGAATTGAAATCCGCCGGTTAGAGAGAGATCATTCATTTTTAAAGGAGAGAAACCATGTATAAACTGATTGCCATCGATATTGATGATACCCTAATTAATGACGACAAAGAGGTTACTCCCGCAACGCAGCAGGCGTTGGAGCAAGCGGTGTCCAAGGGAGTTGTCGTCACCCTGGCTACCGGCCGCGCCTATGCGTCGGCCCAAGCTATTGCCCGTCAGACCGGGCTGAATGTGCCGATTATTACGTACCAAGGAGCACTGGTCAAGAACCTGATGGACGAAAAGGTGCTCTACGAGCGTTACGTTCCGATGGAAGCGGCGCACAAGCTGTTCGAGTATTGCATCGAGCGCAACCTGCACCTGCAAACGTATATCGACGACAAGCTGTACGCCCGCGAGGAGAACCAGAAGCTGATCGACTATACCACGCTGAACCGGACCCGGTATTACGTGGAGCCGGATTTCGCCAAGTTGGTGGCCCAGCCGACCCCGAAAATGTTGATCATCGACGAGCCCGATTACCTGGACCAAATCGCGCCGGAGCTACGCGAGCTGTTGGGAGACGGCGTTCATATCACTAAGTCCAAGCCGAACTTCCTGGAAATCATGCATGCGGAAGGTACGAAAGGCCATGCCCTGCGTTTCCTGGCGGATCATTTCGGCTGCGACTTATCGCAAACGATCGCCATCGGCGATTCGTGGAATGATCATGAGATGCTGGAAGCCGCCGGCCTGGGCGTCGCGATGGGCAACGCCATCCCGGCGTTGAAGGACATCGCCGACTTCGTCACATTGAGCAACAACGAGGACGGCGTGAAGCATGTGATTGATCAGTTTGTGTTGAAGGTTTAGCGCGAAAAAAGACTAACCGGAGTTCCTCCCGTTAGTCTTTTCTTTTACATCAAGTCGATTTTTCGCATATAAATTGCCGCTAACGCTCCAATCTGCGAAATCTATTCGGTTTTTCATATAGATTCAGGGCATTTGAACCTGATTGGGGTGAATAAGTATGAAATTTCATATCCATTGGGTCCAAGTGACCTGTCGTGGGTGAAATGTATTCGAAATTTCGCATACATTCGGCAGAAAGTACCAGCAAAGGGCAAATTGTATTCGATTTTCGCATACATGATCCTCAAGCCCACCATCACTCCCCCGTCTGCAGCGCCACCCTCAACCCCGTTGCGGCAAACTCCACACCCTCCGGCAATCCATAATCACGGCGTAGGTCGATGTCATGCGACAGATGCGTGAACACCGTTTGTGCCGGGCGGACCTCGTTCAGGAGCTCCAGCGCTTCCTTCACATCATACACCGACCGGGTCGCGAACTCCGCCGTCTCGTGATAAAAGCTCGTGCCCAGCACCAGCAGATCGAGACCATGTAACGGCTCCTTTTGTTCCTCCGGCAAAGCGATCGAATCGGAGCAATAGGCCCAGGTGAAACCGCCTTTCTCCAAGCGATAGGCATACGAAAATCCGTTTTTGCCGTGGAACACCTTCCATGCGCGGATTCGCCACCCAGCCAGCTCGATGCCCTCATCGCCGATGGCGTGCAAATCCAAATGGCCGCCAAGCCACGGATATTGCCGAAGGATCGTCTCCAGTACCTCTTGCGGTGCATACAGCTGTCCTCTTCTTCCCAGCCAGCGACAAGCGTCCGCCCATTCGGGCAGCCCGCCAATATGATCGAAATGGGCGTGCGTGACCAGGATCTGCTCTGCAAAACGCTGCCCCCGCCGCTCCATGCCGGACCGCCAATCCGGGCCGCAATCAATTAAAAATCCGCCTTCATTGCCTTCAACCGCGACCAGAGCGCGATACCTTCGGTTCACGCCGCTGGTGCTTCGCGCTTCCCCGCAAACCACGCAATCGCAATACACCCTGGGAACGCCCATGGCGTCCCCGGTTCCGATAAACTCGAGCTGATCCATACCGAAAAAGTCTCCCTCCTGACGAGCCCATTGTCTATTTTTTACGTCGAAAGCTCCCGCCATCCAACCAGTCTGAAGGTTGACTAAGTCAAATACGCCGTATACTTATCGTCCCAGCAAATCCAACGAGATGGAATTCGGGACTTTATTCATGTCCTGCAACCCAGAAATCGGTTCAATCGTCAGCTCCAGATCGTCATCAACATTTAGCGTCCTATCCTTGACGTACAAATGCGCCCGATTCGCATGATATTGCAGCAGTCCCAAGCTGTCGCGTGCGCCTTCCTTCACGATCCAGACGCGGATCGTCTGCCCTTTGTCCGGGACGAGCCCGCCAACCAACATGAGCATTTCCCGAGAGGCTGCGTTGTACCACACCCTCCCGTTCTCCGGCTCCAAACGGCCCATCGCAATCGGATAAGAGATCGTATCTGGCTTGGACAGGACCGGCAGCGCTTCCGGCTCGTACGTTTGCACATAATGACCCCAGCCAGCCTCGGGCTGGTTCAGGTGATCCAAGGCGTATCCCATGCCCACCAGCAACATGAGAGCTGCTGCCATCGACACGGTCCACTTCCAACGTACCGTCAGCAAACGTAACGCCCGGCGCCGCCACCCGATCACTCTCACCCGACGACGCAAGCTGCGCCGAATCCGCTCGGAAGGAACGGCATCCGCCCAAGAGTCATGGCGCGGCATGGAAGGAGTGGTAGCATGTTCCGGCGAGTTCGGTCCCTCCGCTGACATGACTTGCGACAGATCCGGCTCTCCGGCTGTTGGCTTCCCCGGCATGTCCAGCTCTGATGCATCAGCGCCAGCCAACCCCAAGACGTCCTGCCAATATGTTTTCTGCCCCAGGCAGAACTTACAGGTGTCCAGATGTTTCGCCATTTCGGAGTGTTTCGCCTCCGTCAGCGTTCCCAGCAGCCAATCAATCCACTCCTGCTCGGAATACATCCGAAGGCATACACTCTCGTGTTCCGCACTACCGATGTTGCGAATATTATCTCCGGCTTGCCCGTTCATGCTCGTTCCCTCCTTCCAGCGGTTCTCCCCAGCCCTGCTTCTCCAGCTGCTTGCGTAAATTATTCAATCCGTAACGCACCCAGGACTTCACAGTACCGATTGGCACGCTCCAAGCCTCCGCCATTTCGCGTTGGGTCTGTAAGGCGAAATAGGAGCCCATAATCGCCTTCTTCTGCGGTTCCGGCAGCCCGTAAATCGCCGTGCGGAGCGCCTCCCGCTCCAACCGCGACAACGCTTCGTTCTCACCGGAGCCTTCTTCGTCCACCGCATCCCGGCGCAGCGCCTCGTCGCCCGGATACTGCAGTCGCGCTTTGCGCCGCAAGCGGTCCAAACTGCGGCTGCGGGTCATGACCGCCAGCCAGGCCTTGATCGAACCGCGTGACGGATCATAGTCCTGCCCGCGCCGCAGCACCTCCAGAAACACCTCATGGCAAATATCTTCGGCCTCCATCCGCTCCCCAACCAGACGGCAGGCCACCTGCATGACAAAAGGAAAATAACAGGCGTAGAACGTATCAAATGCCGACACCGAACCGTCGCACATTTCGCGCAGCCGCCTGGTCATCTCATCATTTTGCAGGTCCATGTTTGTCCCTCCCGCAAAATTTTCTCCTCTTCTTACCTCCCGTTTTATCAAAAATGGATTCGCTTGAAAACCCCAAAATTTTTTTGACTTATATAAATCCATGGGGGCGTTTCGTGCGTACCCTTGATGAACCATCAAAATTTTCATAGGGGGAACAAGAGATGTTTCAACAAACCTATCGAAAAGCGGCGTTCCTGCTGCTCATCCTGATCACGGCCATAGGCGGTGCTCTTTCCGGGGGTGGCAAAGCCTCGGCGGCCGGATCGCTGGAGCTCTACTCACCTTACTTAGAATGGTCCGCAGCGCCGGGCGAATCCGTGTCTTATACGATCGATCTCGTCAATCACGGCAGCAGTACAGCTTCGGCCAACCTCTCTTTGGAGACGCAAAGCAAGGATTGGACATACGAATTAACCGCAGGCGGACGCGAGATCTCGCGACTGGCGGTAAAGGCCGGCGAGACCCAAACCTTCAACCTCGACCTTGACGTACCCCTGCAAGTCAACAAGGGCCGCTACGTATTCAATCTCAAAGCGGATGAGGCCACGTTACCACTCGTCGTCAACGTTTCAGAGCAAGGTACCTTCAAAACCGAGCTGACCCTGGACCAGGCGAACATGGAAGGACATTCCGACTCCACGTTTACGTACAGCGCCGTGCTGCGCAACCGGACAACGCAGAAGCAGACCTATGCCTTCAGCGCGCAAGTCGAACAGGGCTGGGATGTCCGTTTCAAAGCGGACGGCAACAGTGTAACTTCGGTTGAAGTCGAACCGACCGCCGAGAAGACGATTACGATTGAAGTCAAGCCGCCGGAGCAAATCAAAGCCGGCACCTACGAAATCCCGATTGCGGCAACAAGCGGCGATTCCACAGCCAACGCCAAAATCGAAGCGGTCGTGACGGGGTCGTACGACATGAAATTTTCCACGACGGATGATCGGCTTAGCACGGACGTAGGGGCGGGCTCCGAACGTAAGTTGACCTTCGTCGTTCAAAATACCGGTTCCGCCGAGCTGCAAGATCTTTCCTTCTCCTCGTCCGCACCGACGGATTGGGAAGTATCCTTCGAGCCTTCGTCAATCACAACGATCGCCCCGGGCGAGAGCAAGCAGATTCAAGCCACGATCAAGTCGAGCAAAAAATCACTCCCCGGGGACTACGTAGTCAGTCTAACCGCCTCCTCCGCAAACAAAAGTGCGAACGCCGATTTGCGGGTGACCGTGAAATCGTCCGTATTATGGGGATGGGTGGGGGTTCTCATCATACTGGCAGTTTGCGGCGGCATCTACTACCTGTTCCGGAAATACGGGAGAAGATAATCCATGGTTACTAAGACCGGTATAAATATGGCACCCACCCTATCGGCCACCGGAGAACGTCCGGTCGTTGAGCTGATGCAGCTGACGAAGAAATATGTCGAGGCCACAGCCGTCGACCATCTGAACTTGAGCATCGCCCGCGGGGAGATATTTGGTTTACTTGGCCCCAACGGCGCAGGGAAAACCACCACGATCCTGATGATGTTAGGACTGACTGAACCCACCTCGGGGCAGGCGCGAATTTGCGGATTCGATCCGACGCGCGAGGCGCTTAAGGTGAAGCGGAAGGTGGGTTACCTGCCGGATGATGTCGGGTTCTACGAGGACCGGACGGCGCTGGATAATCTCGTGTACACGGCAAGGCTGAACGGCGTATCGCAACAAGAAGCTCTGCAGCGTGCCAAAGTGCTTCTGGAGAAAACCGGACTTGCGGACAATGCCGGCAAAAAGGTCGGAGCGTTCTCCCGAGGGATGCGGCAGCGCTTGGGTCTGGCCGATGTGCTCATCAAAAACCCGGAGGTCATCATCCTCGACGAGCCCACACTCGGGATTGACCCCGAGGGGGTGCGGGAGCTGCTCGCCCTCATCTCCTCGCTGAGCCGTGACGAGAAATTGACAGTGCTGCTGTCCTCGCACCACCTGCATCAGGTGCAGCAAATTTGCGACCGCGTCGGCTTGTTCGTTCAAGGACGGTTGATCGCCTCCGGCGACATCCGGTCTCTGTCCAAGCAACTGGATGCAGTCGGCAATGTCTATGTGGAGGTTGGCGCCAAAGGCTGGACGGAGGAGTTAGCCCGACAGATCTCCGGTTTGGAAGGTGTCCGCGACATCCGATACCCGGTTCAAGGCGACGATGATCATGAGCGCGGCGTAACTGCAACCGTAGTTTGTGATCGCGATCTTACCGCCCAAATCGCCGAAGCCGTCATTCACGGGGATGCGGAGCTCGTGTACATCCGCCGCAAAGAATACGGACTGGTTGACATTTATCATCGTTATTTTGAAAGAAGGAGTGAGCCATGATGCAGCCTAACAAAGCAGTCGAAAGCCGAACACTAAAGGAGCTGCTGCGCTTGAATGAAAGGCGGGAGCGCATAAGCAGATTGTGGGCGGAGCTGCGTCCCGCAGGCGAAGCGGACCGGCCACGGGAACGCTCGTCCTCCTCCTTTTGGGTCATGGTGCAGAAGGAAATCGGCGATCATTTGAGCAGTTGGCGCTTCGGAATTCTGATGGGCATTATCGTGCTGGCTTGCATCGGCTCGATTTATTCGGCCGCTACGGCCATTCGATCGGGTGGCAGTGCGGCTGACGGCGGAGTGGGCGATACGTTTCTGTTCCTGAAAATGTATACCTTAACCAGCTCCGCGCTGGCGGTTCCCTCCTTCTCCACGTTCCTGTCCTGGTTGGGACCGCTGATCGGGGCTACACTCGGATTCGACGCCGTTAACTCCGAACGGAATAAAGGGACCCTAGGCCGCCTGCTGTCGCAGCCTATTTACCGCGATGATTTCATCAAAGCGAAGTTCATTTCCGCTTTGGCGATGATCGCTGTCGTCGTATTTTCGCTCGGCTTGCTCGTGATGGGGCTTGGCTTGTTTACGATCGGGTATCCGCCGACGCCAGAGGAGTTTGCTCGCATCCTCATCTTTCTGCTCATCGCCGTCGTTTACATCGGCTTCTGGCTTTGCTTGTCGATCCTGTTCTCGATTCGCTTCCGCCAGGCGGCGACATCGGCGTTGTCGTCCATCGCGATTTGGTTGTTCTTCACCATCTTCTACAGCATGATCATCAACATGATCGACAGCGCGACGGCCGTGTCGCAGATGGCATCACCGGAAGCTCAGCTGCGGCAGATGAATCTCGTGCTGACGCTGAATCGACTGTCCCCGACGGAGTTGTTCTCGGAGACGATCTCGACGATGCTCTCGCCCGGTGTCCGTGCCCTTGGACCGCTGACGATGGATCAGCTCGTCGGAGCGATCGCCAGCCCTTTGTCGCTGGGCCAAAGCCTGCTGCTGATCTGGCCGCAGCTGACCGGTCTGCTCGCTGCCACGATGATCTGCTTTGGCTTGTCCTACGTCCTGTTCATGCGCCAGGAAGTCCGGTCGAGAGCGTAAACGAATACGAGAACGCAAAGAAGCCGCTGAAAAACCATTCAGCGGCTTCTTTTTCTTCCCGCCAAAATAGCGGTATTTGGGGGCCAATATTAAATCATCACGCTCAGCGGATCGCGCTTCAGGGGATTCTCGAGTATCCAGCTCCGCTCCTGGTCGAAGAGATAGGCGCGGTGCACCAGGACGCGCACCTCCTGGCCCGCCTTCAACGTTTCCTTCTCCAGGGAGCGAAACGTCGTCAGCGTATGCCCGCCAACCTCGACCTCCACCAGCCATTCGCTGCCTCGGAAGTGCAGGTGCTTCACGATGCCTGGGGCAGTTGCGGACAACAATGTAAATTCGTGATCGGTGCCCACTTCGATATATTCCGGACGGATCAAGGCTTTCGTCTCCGGCCCGCCGCTTTCCTCCTCGAAGCCCTTCAGGTCAACAGCACGCTCCACCAGCGTCGATTGCCCGATAAATGAAGCGACAAACGGAGTCTCCGGTTCCTTGTAGATATCCCACGGCGTCCCTTTTTGCTCCAGACGTCCCTGATTAATAATCATAATCTCGTCGGCCACTTCAATTGCTTCATCCTGGTCATGGGTGACGAAAATCGAAGTGATACCCACCCGTTCGATCAACTCCCGCAACCACGAACGCAGCTCCTGGCGGATCTTGGCGTCAATTGCGGCAAACGGCTCATCCAGCAACAACAGCTGCGGCTGCGGTGCCAAAGCACGGGCAAAGGCAACCCGTTGGCGTTGCCCCCCTGACAACTGATGCGGATAGCGATGCTCGAATCCCCGCAGTCCCGTCAACTCGACCAGCTCCATGACCCGCGCCCGCGTATCCGCCTTCGATACCTTCTTCACTTGTAATCCGAAGGCAATATTATCGAATACCGTCATATGCTTAAAAAGAGCGTAGCTCTGGAATACAAAGCCGATTCCGCGATCCTGCGGCGCCAGCTCGTTGACCCGCTTCCCATGGAACAGAATCTCCCCGCCATCCGGCTGCTCCAGTCCTGCAAGCATGCGAAGGATCGACGTTTTGCCGCCCCCGCTAGGTCCCAGCAAACCGATCAATTGCCCCTTTTTGATGCCAAAACTGACATTTTGGACGGCATGAAAGCTGCCAAAATGCTTATCTAAATTCCGCACTTCTACATGCATGCAAAACCACACATCCTTTCCGGTTTCGAAAGAACTGAATTATTATATATTCTGATGAATTTACTTGGATTTGTTTATAAGAATAGATTACCAAACCCCAAGCATTCCGTCAATCTGAAAAAAAGGTGTAGCCAAGCGGTTTTGGCGGCTTTTTTTCTCCAAATGTCACACAAAAAACCGGCCTGCCCCGAACATTTATGACGGGGTTGGACCGGTTTTGTCAATTAGTGTTATAAAGTATTGATGCAATAATGGTGTAATTGGATAAAGCGAGAAGTGAAAACAAAAACGCCTTATGACGTTATGCGGTAAATGCTGTGGCTTAACATTTTGACGTGCGCGACAGCGGCCGGCTTAATCTCTTCAAAGGTCAGCCGATCCTGGATGTAGTAAGAGATAAATCCATGCATACCCAAAAACATGCTGAGCGGAAGAGACGGATTGTTCTCCAGTGGATGCCTCTCCTCCTGCAAAAAACTGCGGATGATGGACTCAAACATATTGAAGCATTTGGCCTGTTCGCTGCGACAGTACGCCAATATTTCCTCGTCCCTGAGCATAAACATGATTTCGTATTGGTGCGGATGCTCCAAGCCGAATTTGATGAATTCCAGCATAAGCTGCTCCGCTTTGGTCAGCCCGTCGGTAGGCGGCCGCTTGGTCACCTGCTCGCACAGATGGGTCAGTGACTCGAAATCTTTCACCACGATGGCATAAAACAACTCGGCTTTTTCCTTGAAGTGATAATAAAGCGAGCCGTGACTGTATCCCAAATGCTGACCGATGCTCCTCATGGAAATCCCGCGGTACCCTTTGATAATGAACAAGTGCCGGGCCGCTTCCATAATTCTTTCTCTCGACAACTCCTGATCAACTGCTCTTCTTGCCATAGGCATTATTCCCCTTCAATAAAATAAACCTTTTCACCTTCCGTCATCACGGCCTGCCCTCCCGTCAAATCGGTCATCCAATCCTTGAAGGCTTGCGCCTCCGGATGATGCGGCAGACAGCATAGTGTCACCTTATCCGCAAACCCCGTATCTCCCGTAGTGATCCCGCGGTTACGCAATTCATTCTCCACTTTACCTAGCCAAGTGTAATCAAGCTCCACGAATACTTGCTGGTGAAGCACACGGGTAATGGCTTCCCCTGCTTCAATCGCTGCGACGGCTCCGTCAGTATATGCCCGAATGAGACCGCCCGCCCCCAGCATGATCCCTCCGAAATACCGGGTTACAACAATGGCGACGTTCTTGAGGCCCTGATTTTTGATCACCTCCAAAATCGGCTTGCCGGCTGTTCCGCTCGGCTCCCCGTCGTCCGATTGCTTCTGGATTTCATCCCGTTCCCCGATCATGTACGCGGAACAGTTGTGCGTGGCATTCCAGTGTTTCTTCTTGATCTCCTCAATAAACTGAAGCGCATCGGCTTCGGTTTCCACCGGTTTCACATGCCCAATAAACCGCGATTTCTTAATAACGATTTCTTGCTCTCCGGCTTGCCGAACTGTCTTGTACTTTTCCAACATATGAGACCATCCTTATGAATGTGCCAAGAAGCAGCTCCTCCGGTATGATCCGGCGAACTGCTTCCTGACAGTCTAACTTAAACGAATTTACCTGGCCTTACTTATTCGGAAAGACGAGCTTCCAGTTCGGCCTTTTCCTTCTCGTAACCCGGTTTACCGAGCAGCGCGAACATGTTTTTCTTGTACGCTTCGACACCCGGTTGGTCGAATGGGTTAACGCCCAGCAGGTAACCGCTAATGCCGCAGGCTTTTTCAAAGAAATAAACCAGATAACCGAAAGAATACGGTGTCATGTCCGGTACGTTCACAACCAGATTGGGAACTTGACCGTCGGTATGTGCCAGCAACGTACCTTGGAACGCTTTCTTGTTAACGAAATCAAGCGTTTTGCCGGACAGGAAGTTCAAACCGTCCAGATCGGCTGGATCGGATTCAATCGTGATGTGGCTCGGCACCTCAGTCACTTGAATCACCGTTTCGAAGATGTTCCGGTTGCCCTCTTGGATGAATTGACCCATGGAGTGCAGATCGGTGGAGAAATCAACCGAAGCCGGATAAATCCCTTTGTAATCCTTGCCTTCGCTTTCGCCGAACAACTGCTTCCACCACTCCGATACATAGTGCAAGGAAGGCTCGTAGTTTACGAGGATTTCCGTCACTTTACCCTTGCGATACAACGCGTTACGCACAGCTGCATATTGGTAACTGGCGTTCTCGGCGAGGTTCGGGTTGCTGAATTCCTTCGATGCATCGGCTGCGCCTTGCATCATTTCTTCAATATTAATACCGGCGGTCGCAATCGGCAACAGGCCAACTGCAGTCAGAACGGAATAACGTCCGCCCACATCGTCCGGAATCACGAACGTTTCGTAGCCTTCTTCGGTGGACAACTTCTTGAGCGCCCCTTTGGCTTTGTCAGTCGTCGCGTAAATGCGTTTACGCGCTTCTTCCTTGCCGTATTTCTTCTCCAGCGCAGCGCGGAAGATGCGGAAAGCGATCGCCGGCTCCGTTGTCGTCCCCGATTTGGAGATCACGTTCACCGAGAAGTCCTTCCCTTCAATCAGTTCAAGCAGGTGATTCACGTACGTCGAGCTGATGTTGTTCCCGGCAAAATAAACTTCCGGCGTCTTGCGCTTGTCCTTCGGCAGCAAGTTATAGAACGAATGGGACAACGATTCGATCGCCGCGCGCGCGCCCAGGTAGGAACCGCCGATGCCGATGACGATCAGAACGTCGGAATCGCTTTGGATCTTGGCTGCCGCTTTCTGAATGCGGGCAAACTCTTCTTTATCATAGTCGGTCGGCAGGTTAATCCAACCCAAGAAGTCGGAACCTGCCCCGGTTCCTTTATGTAGCTGCTCATGAGCCGTGCGAATCGGCTCCGCAAAATAATCGACCTCATGCTGCCCGACAAATTGCAGGGCTTTACTGTAGTCAAACGTCACTTTTTTGGACATTGCTGAAACTCTCCTCCGTCTAATATTTATCTCACTGACCTATCCAAGAGGAAACGTTCAAATGCTGCTGTCTGGTAAAAAAAGCCGGTCTGAACGCCGCCTCAAACAACTTAAAACTAGGATACTGTAAATTCCCGGCAATGACAAGGGCACAATATACAGGTTTCCACGCGCCGTGCTAAAATAATTAAATGATGTTCAATTCTTTTGGAAGATGGTGACGAACTTGAAAAAAATCGGATTTATCGGCCTCGGGACGATGGGTGCGCCTATGGCATCGAACTTGCTGAAAGCAGGTTATCCCGTAACCGTGTTTAACCGGACTACATCCAAAGCCGCCCCCCTTGCCGAACAGGGAGCCGCGGTAGCATCTTTGCCGAAGGAAGCCGCCGCCGGGGCGGACGTCGTAATCACGATGGTCAGCAACGATGAGTCTATCGTCGAAGTATATGAAGGTGAAAGCGGCGTAATGGCCGGAATCCGGCCCAGAACCACCGTCATCGACTGCTCGACGATCTCGCCCGCTCTTGTCCAACGGCTAGCCTCGCAGATCACTGAGCTTGGAGGCGCGTTCCTCGACGCTCCGGTCACCGGCAGCTCGCCGGCCGCGATCGACGGCACGCTTGTATTTATGATCGGCGGCTCCACGGACGCGCTCTCTCAGGTGATGGACTTGTTCGACACCATGGGCAAAAAGGTGCTGCACATGGGCGACAACGGCAGCGGCGCCGTCGCCAAGCTGGCCCATAACACGATCGTTGGCATCAACAATCTGGCGCTCGCCGAAGGGTTTGCTATCGCCTCCAAATCGGGTCTGCCAGCAGACCGCTTCCTGGAACTCGTGCAGTTGGGTTCCGCCGGCAGCAAAGCGGCGGAGCTCAAGGGACGCAAAATCATCGAGCATGATTTCACGAACCAATTCTCGCTGGCGCTGATGTTGAAGGATTTGAAACTGGCGTCCGCTTTAACCGACGGCTCGGGGATTCCGTCGCCGATGCTGAGTCTGGCCAAGAGCTTGTTCCAAGCGGGACAGACCCAAGGTTTCGGCGAGGAGGACCTCTCCTCCGTCGTCAAGCTGTATGAAGCTTGGATCGGCAAACAAATCGGCGAATAAGCTAACGGTAAAGAACATAAAGGCAGGTACAGCGAACAATTCGCTGATACCTGCCTTTTTGATTCGCTCAGGGGAGGCTTAAGCTCCTGCCCCATAAGAGCAGCAGTAATCGGTGACGCTGCGCACCTCCAGCTTGAAGGAAGACTTGGCAGGAACGGTGAACGTCCCGCGCCCGCTGATTTCCCGCCACAGCGTTTCGCCGGGAAGCAGCACTTTCAGATCTCCGGACAAAATGTCCATTACTTCCAGCGAGTCCGTACCGAATTCATATTCCCCGGGGAGCATGATCCCCAG
Organism: Paenibacillus mellifer; assembly: GCF_023195895.1. Classification (GTDB taxonomy): domain Bacteria; phylum Bacillota; class Bacilli; order Paenibacillales; family Paenibacillaceae; genus Fontibacillus; species Fontibacillus mellifer. The sequence continues at coordinate 374,002 of NZ_JALPRK010000001.1, read as the reverse complement.
CGTCAGTTTGTTTCCGTCCGGCAACCAAACGGTCCGGCTCGTGACTTTGCCGTCAAAATAAATGTTAGCTTGCTTCTCTACGGTCACATTTTGCAGTTGCTCTGTCACGTTCCCCTCTCCCTTCTTCCCCTTTAAGAGGTCCCTGCTATAACTTATTTCAATTGAGATTTCACGTGGTTAACGACGTTCTCTACGGTAAAGCCATACTCTTCAATCACTTTATCGCCAGGCGCGGAAGCCCCGAATTTATCGATGCCGATGACCGAACCTTTCTCCCCGACAAAACGATCCCATCCGAACGGGTGCGCCATTTCCACAGCAACGCGGGCTTTAACGTCCGGCAGGATAACGGAGTCCTTGTAAGCCTGATCCTGTTTATCGAACAGATCCACGCTTGGCAAGCTGATCACGCGGACATGGATCCCTTCTTCTGCCAGGGCGGCTTGCGCTTTAACTGCAAGCTGAACTTCGGAACCCGTTGCGATGATTTGCGCAACCGGTTTGCCGTCCTTCGCGTCGGATACGACGTAACCGCCGCGTTTGATCCCTTCGCGAGCCGCTTCCGCTGTTTTCTCCAGGATCGGCAGGTTTTGACGAGTCAGCACCAAGACCACCGGATTCGATTTGTTCTCTACCGCATAAGCCCATGCTGCCGACGTTTCATTGCCGTCCGCCGGACGGATGACCGTCAAGCCCGGGATGATCCGCAGGGAAGCAAGCTGTTCGATCGGCTCGTGGGTAGGGCCGTCTTCGCCGACCGCGATACTGTCATGCGTCAGCACGTAAGTGACCGGCAACTTCATCAGCGCGGACAAACGTACAGCCGGACGCAAGTAATCGGTGAACACGAAGAACGTGCCGCCGAACACTTTCAAACCGCCATGCAGCATGATACCGTTCATGGCAGCAGCCATACCGAACTCGCGTACGCCGAAATACAAGTTGCGGCCATCGCGGGTTTCCGGCGTATACATGGCCAGGTCGTTCAAATGCGTCATCGTTGAGCTTTCCAGGTCGGCGGAGCCGCCCAGCAGTTGCGGTACGTTCGGAGCAAGTCCGTTGAGCGCGTTACCGGAAGCTACGCGTGTGGAGACCGCTTTGTCGGTTACACTGTACTTAGGCAGCTTCGCATCCCAATCGGATGGCAGATCGCCGGCAATCGCTTGCTCGAATTGAGCGGCAAGCTCCGGATATTGCGATTGATATTTCTTGAAAGTTTCTTGCCAAGCTTGATACGCCGCAATCCCGCGTTCTTTGACTTTGGCAAAATGCTCGCGCACTTCTTGCGGAACATAGAAATCTTCTTCATAGACCCATTTGTAGTTCTCTTTGGTCAGCTTCGCTTCTTCAGCGCCCAGCGGGGAGCCGTGGGTACCGCCATGACCGCCTTTGCCTTGCTTGTTCGGGCTGCCGTAACCGATCACTGTCTTCACTTCGATCAGCGTTGGACGTTCGGTATCGCGTTTCGCTTCTTCGATCGCAGCTTCAATAGCCGCCAAATCGTTGCCGTCTTCCACGCGCAGCGTTTGCCAGCCGTAAGCTTCGAAGCGCTGAGCCACGTTCTCCGAGAAACTAAGGTTCAGCTTGCCGTCCAGCGAGATGTCGTTGGAGTCATAGAGGAAAATCAATTTACCCAGCTTCAGGTGACCGGCAAGCGATGCCGCTTCACTGGCCACACCTTCCATCAGGTCGCCGTCGCCGCAAATCCCGTACGTATAGTGATTGATCACTTTCAGATCGCCTTTATTGTATGTCGCCGCCAGTTGAGTTTCCGCAAGCGCCATCCCTACAGCCATCGCCAAACCTTGGCCAAGCGGACCGGTTGTCGCATCCACACCAGCGGTGTGGCCAAACTCCGGATGACCCGGCGTTTTGCTTCCCCATTGACGGAATTGTTTGATTTCTTCCATTGGGAGGTCATAACCAGACAGGTGCAGCAAGCTGTACAGCAGCATAGAACCATGGCCGGCGGACAAGACGAAACGGTCGCGGTTGATCCAGGTTGGTTCGTCCGGATTATGGTTCATCGTTTTAGCGAACAGCTGATAACCCATTGGGGCGGAACCCATCGGCATCCCCGGATGGCCGGATTTCGCTTTCTCGATCGCGTCGATCGCCAGCGTACGAATGGTGGTGATCGAGAGATTGTCGATCTTATTGTTGTCTGAAAGTGGCATTCGTGTTTCCTCCTTAATTATGAAAAGATCGTTGAAAACCATGAAACTTTTAACGCTCCGATTACAAAACAATCACTTTGAAAAAATCATTTTGACTTTATCTATTGTAGCACTTCCTACTCCCCTTTTCCATACCATTATTCCCAACCTTTCCCCCGCAAATGAGCTTTTTTGAGGTTGCTCCTGTCCGGTTATTAAATTCCTTGCTTTTTAAGAACACATGTTCTATACTATGTGAAAACATTCACCTCTAGATCTGGCACAAATCCTTAGAATTCAGGAGGCTTAAGATCATGATTACCCATTTTCCAACTCCGTTTAGCTATTCTTCCGCTGTCGCCGCCGGCGACTATGTATTTCTCGGGCTGCACCGAGGTTTTGGCGACGACTTCACCGCGCAAATTCACGATGTCTTTACTCATCTGAAATCCACCTTATCCGACTGCGGATGCCCGCTGGAACGGTTGGTGAAAGTGAATGTGTATCTCAAGCATATTCAGGACCTGCCCGAGATGGAGAAGGTATTTCTCGAGTACTTCGAGCAAAGTCATTGTCCAGCTCGCATGACCTCCACCACCGAATTCTTCGACAGCGATTGTCTGCTGATGATAGACGGGATCGCCTACCTGGGAGAAGTATAACGTAACAAAACCGGCATCTTGACGAGCGGACGCTCTGTCCATGATGCCGGTTTTGTTATTCATAATCATTTAACGTGGAGCCGGTTAATTGAACACGACCGTCTTGTTTTGATGCACCAAAATCCGGTCCTCGATGTGCCATTTCACTGCCCGGGCCAACACAACCCGTTCAATGGTCCGCCCGATTCGCTTCAACTCGTTCACGTCGTCGCGATGGCTGACGCGCTGCACGTCCTGTTCGATGATCGGGCCGCCATCCAGCTCCTCGGTCACGTAGTGCGCGGTTGCGCCGATGATTTTAACCCCGCGGTCATACGCTTGGGCATACGGCTTGCCTCCTACGAAAGCCGGCAGAAACGAATGATGAATGTTGATCAGACGGTTGCGGTACGGCTCGATCAACGCCGGGGATACAATTTGCATGTATCTCGCCAGCACGATCAAATCGACGTTGCCGCCGACGATCTCCAACTGCTTTTGCTCGGCTTCGCGTTTCGTCTCCGGCGTGACCGGAATGTGGTAATAAGGAATCCCAAACGATTCAACGTATTCCTTCATATCCGGATGATTGCTCACGACCATAGAAATTTCGGCGTCCAGATCGCCGGCTTGCCATTGCCATAACAGCTCAACCAGGCAGTGATCCTCCTTGGACACGAAGATCGCCAGCTTCTTCTTGCGGCTCAGCTGATGAATGTTCCAATCCATCCGAAACTGCGAGGCGATGACCTCGAAATCGCTCCTTAGCGCCGCAATCCGCCCATCTAATCCATCCAGATCGAATTCAACCCGCATAAAGAACATACCGCCCTCAGGGTCCATGGTATACTGGTCCGATTGCACGATATTCGCTCCATGCTCGTACAGGAAGCGAGATACCGCGGCAACGATCCCCGGCCCGTCCGGGCAGGAGATCAACATCCGCGCACGGTTGCTCTCATAAGGTTTGACGGGTTGTCCGCCCGTTTTGATATGCGTATCCATTGTTCTTCGATTCCCCTTGCACAAATGATGTCTTCGTTATTTACCCGCGCCGGCAAACCAAGCCACCAGGCGTTGGTTCACTTGCTCTTCCGTCAGCTCTGGGAACAGGCTGGCCTCCATCGCGAGGTCGTACAACCGTTCCATCGGTTCACGCGGATCCGCCTTCTTCGCTTTGGCGTCGTTCTTGAGCAGATTCCACGTATCCAATACAAAAGAACGTGCCCCGATGTCCTGCTTGTTGAAGAAATCAGCCAGACGTTCCACATCGCTCAGGAACGATTCGCCAAACCTTTCGCTTACGTTCCCGCGCAAAAGCGCGATCTCAACTTCGTACATCGGGCGCTGCGTTTTCGCATCCTTCCCAACCCAAGGTGTCTCCAGGATGAACGGCCGTCCCTGCAGCGATTCGTGATGAACAACGCGATTAATCGCTTCAAATCCAATCCAGCCGGAGCCGATGGGCGTATGACGATCTTTTGCCGCGCCTACCGGATTCTTGCTGTCATTGATATGAACCACTTCAATCCGCTTCAATCCAATTGTGTCGTCGAATTTCTTCAGAACTCCGTCCAAATCATTCACGATATCGTACCCGGCATCATGGATGTGACAGGTATCGAGGCAGATGGTCAGCCGCTCGTTGTGCTGAACTTTATCGATGATCTGCGCGATCTCCTCAAAGCTGCGGCCAATCTCCGTCCCTTTGCCGGCCATGGTTTCCAGCGCGATGCAAACGTCGGTTTCGCTCGTTCCGTTCAGCACCTCGTTCAGGCCTTCCGCAATACGGTTCACCCCGTACTCGGCATCCTTGTCCGTAAAGGCGCCGGGATGAAGCACAATGTTCCGTACGCCGAGCGCATGAGTGCGGCGGATTTCCTCCTGCAGGAAGTCTACGGCAAGCTGGTACGTATTGGATTTGTAAGAACCCAAATTAATAATGTAAGGCGCGTGAACGACGATTTCGCCGATACCGGCCTGATTCATCGCCGCTTGGCCTTCTTCAATATTCATTGATTCGATCGGTTTACGCCGCGTATTTTGCGGTGCTCCGGTGTATATCATGAAGGAGCTGGAGCCGTAGGTTACCGCCTCGGCCGTAGCACTAGGCAGGCCCTTGTCCGAGAACGAGACATGGGAACCAATTTTCAGCAAGGTATTTCCCCCCTTTTGGACATTAAATCGCTAAACAAACCTATTTTAGCTTGAATGCTGAAATAAATAAAGAAATAAGGTATAATTTTAGCAGATTATCTCAGTTTTAAAAGATTCAATTTCTACTATCATAATATCCGAATTTTTAGCAAAAAGCGAAATCCGTACCGAGGTGATGAATCGTGTTGCAATCTACCATTTACATATTAACCGCCCAAGGCCCGAATCGCTGGTTTATGAACAGCATCGCGTTTTGGGGTTTCGTGCTGCTTGGCATGATGACGATTGGCGGCTTCTTTATGTTCCGCAAATTTTTGAAGGTGCTCCCGAAGGCGGACGGCATGTCGAGGCTGGACTGGCAGAACCATTGGGTCGAGAAGAGCCGCCATCTATGGACGGACGAAGCCAAAGCGTTCCTCGATCGACTGGTTGAGCCTGTACCGGGGCCGTTCCGGGATATCGCCAAGCATTCGATCGCCGCGGAGATCGGCAAAATTGCGCTGCAAGAGGAAGCCTCCGAAGTAACCCAGGAGCATTGCATTCGAGGATATATCGTTGCCACGCCGAAACGCGACAACAAGTTCCTCGTCAAGTTTTTGGAGAATAATCAGATCGATTATCAACCCTACCGGCATTTGATGAACAAATAAGCGCATAAGTACAAATTTACATCCGGCTCCTTGTCTTGCACTAGGGCAGCCGGATGTTTTACGTTGAGGAGGATTTGGGAAAATATGAAAATGGTGATTTTCGGGGGTTCGGGGTTTATCGGCCGGGCGCTGACCGAATACTGGCTGAGCCTAGGGCATGAGGTAATGGTGGTCACGCGGGGAGGGGCCAGGGGAAATCGCTGGCTGCAGGAAGCTGCAATTTCCGAAGCGTCGTTTACTTCCGTAACGTGGGAGGAGCTTGAGGGAAAACCTTTGCTTCTGGAAGGCGTGTCAACCGTCGTGAATCTGGCCGGAGCCACGCTGAATCAGCGTTGGTCAAAACGGGCCAAACAGCGGATTTTGGAGTCCCGCTTGGAATCCACCCGGGCGGTTGCCCGTGCGGTTGAGCGAATGAACCAAAAACCCGAGGTTGTTGTACAAGGTTCTGCGGTTGGCATCTATGGTACCTCGCTTACAGACGCATTTAAAGAGAGCTCGGCTGTACCGACGCCTCCCGTCGATTTTCTCTCCGAAGTAACTTCGGCTTGGGAGAAAACGGCGGACCGGGAGTTCCGCGGAGTTCGCTTAATCAAGCTTCGCACCGGAGTCGTACTGGGGCAAGGCGGCGGCGCGTATCCATTGATGCGCTTGCCCTATCAGCTTGGCATCGGAGGCAGCATCGGCAGCGGCAAGCAATGGGTCCCATGGATTCATATTCAGGATATGGTGAGACTGATCGACTATTGCACGGCTCGTCCGGAAATTCGCGGTCCAGTGAATGCAGTGAGTCCACAGCCGGTGACGAACCTCGATTTCGGCCGCACCATATGCCGCGTGCACCACCGTCCCTTCTGGCTGCCGCTGCCGGCGCCGGTGCTCCGAACTGCGCTAGGCGAGATGTCCCTCCTGCTGCTGGAGGGACAGAAAGTCATCCCCCAGGCGGTACTAGACGCTGGATTCACCTTCGCATTCCCCGATTTAGAATCGGCGGTCGCCGATCTGAAGGCATAAAATGAAATACGGCCCGGTTGACTGGACTTCCAGTCTCCGGGCCGTTCGGATTATTAGATTTTCGACTTCGTAAGCAAATACAAGAAATAAGGCGCACCGATGATCGCCACCACGATCCCGGTTGGGATCTCTGCCGGCTGAAGCACCCAGCGGCCTAGTGTATCGCCTAGGATAACAAGCAAACCACCAGCCAGCGCGGAGGCCGGCAGCAAATACTCATGCTTGGGCCCAACCAACCGGCGGGCCAAATGGGGCGCAATCAGCCCGACGAAGGAGATTCCGCCGCCTACGGCAACGCAGGAGCCGGTCAAACCAACCGCGGCCGCCAGGAGACCAAGACGGGAACGCTCCAGTGGAGTGCCGAGGCCCGTCGCAGTTTGATCGCCCAGATTGAGTACATTTAATGCACGTGACTTCAAGAACACGTAAGGCAGCAGAACGATTAGCCAAGGCAACAGCGCCAGCACATACTTCCAAGACGTCCCCCAAATACTGCCAACCAACCAGATTTGCAGCATCTGAAAATTCTCCGGACGCAAGCGCAGCTGCAGCACGATCATGGCGGCGTTGATACCGGCAGCAACCGCGATCCCCACCAACACCATTCGGATGGGGAGTAGCCCGTAATTCTTTTTGAAGGAGAGCACGTAAATCAAGGTCGCAGCCCCGGCCGCACCAAGCAGAGCCAGTACCGGCATCAGATAGACGGGAGCGCTCGTCGTCGTCGGATAAAACGAAATAAACAAAGTGACCGCAAGGCCCGCCCCGGCATTGATGCCAAGTACACCGGGATCGGCCAACGGATTACGTGAAATGCCTTGAAAGATACACCCGGCAACCGCCATCCCCATTCCGATCAGCACGGAAATCACGATGCGCGGCAACCGGAATTCGAACAGAATCAGCTCTTGCTTATCCGTCCCGATACCAACCAAGGTCTTGAAGACATCGAGCGGCGACAGCCGGATATACCCGGTATTCATGCTAAAGATGAACACCGCAAGAATCAAAAGCGTAAACACAGTCATTACGATATAAGCCTTACGGGCTTTCTGCCGCAAATGCATAGGTGTTTCGATGCGGTTCATTCCAATCCCCCCTTCTGCTTCATGGCGAGGTAGAGGAAGAACGGCACCCCGATGACGGCGATCAATGCGCCAATCGGCGTCTCATGCGGAGGATGAACCATCCGCGCCAAAATATCCGCAAACACCATCAGCAAACTGCCAAGCAGGGCCGAGGACGGGATCACCCAACGGTAATCAACACCCACAAGAAAACGGGCTACGTGCGGAACCAGCAAACCAACGAATCCGATTGCTCCGACAATCGAAACCGCGCTTCCAGCTAGAACCAAAACGATGATCATGCTTAACGTTTTAATCAAGCGTATTCTTTGGCCCAAGCCGGTTGCCACCTCTTCGCCGAGGCTGAGCAGAGTAATCGATTTCGACAGCAGCAAAGCGCAGAACAACCCGGCGAACACCCAAGGTGAGACCAGTTTGATTTGCAGCCAGTTTGCACCGGCAATGGCTCCGGCGTACCAGAACGCAAGATCCTGTCCGATTTTGAAATAAATCGCAATCCCTTCGCTGATTGCAACCAGCAGCATACTGACGGCAGCGCCTGCCAACGTCAATCGAACGGGAGACATGCCCCCCTTGGATATAGACCCGATGCCAAATACGAGCCCGGCACCCAGCCCGGCTCCAATAAATGAATAAAACATCGTCACCAGGAATGAGGTACCCGGCATCAACGCGAAGCATATGGCCAGCGCCAGCCCCGCACCGGAGTTAAGCCCCAACAAGCCGGAATCGGCCATCGGGTTACGGGTCATCCCTTGCATGATCGCTCCGGCCACCGCAAGGGCAGCACCGATCAATGCAGCCGCCAGAGCGCGTGGAAGGCGCAACTCCATAATGATTTGATGCTGGGTTTGCTCCGCCTGAAAATGGAATAACGCATCCCAGACTGTAGCTAGCTTAATGTCCGCCGCCCCTACGGAAATCGAAAGACAAATGGCAAACAGCAGCAGCGCCGCACCGCCGAATAAGATCAAAGTAGCCGCAAGCGGGCGCGAACGGTAGCGTGATTTGGAAGATTGGGTTATTGCCGACATGTCGAGAACCATCCTTTAATCAATTTTGCCGAAAAATAAAAGCATTAAATATGTAATTGAGAATCATTCTCGTTCATTATACCCGCTTTTCCGGTGAGAATCTACGGCCATTTCAAATTTGATCGATAACCTTCCGGTCAGGTGTCTGCGAAGCCCCCCCTAATCCTTCTTCATCAAGAAACTTCCGCGCCGAATTTAAAGCTCGTTTCCGCTAAAATAAACATGTCATTCGCCTGCAACGGATATTCTTTATAAGGTGCCACACTCTCCCCGTTTAACTGAGTCCCGTTCTTTGATCCAAGATCCTTAAGTAAGCATCCTCGGGAAGTGACTAGGATCTCCACATGAGCACGGGAAACACCCGCAGTGTTCTCCACGTACTGAACGATCTCTTCAGAGCGGCCGATCACGAAGCTTCCTGGGGTTAGCGGAATCCGCTCCGGTGCACTGCCAGCGACTTCGAAACGCTCTAAATAGTAGTGCGGACTTCGGTCGCCTAACGATCCTTCTTGTCCCTGCAGCATGGACCGGCTCAGTAACACCGTAGGCGGTGATCCCTCCACTTCGGGTTCTGATTCGCTCGCTGCCGCTGCGGATTCCGACAGTCCATTCGATAGATCCACCCTTGGCACGAACGACTCCGCCGATGTCTTGGCCAGATAACCGCCAGAGGCCGACGTAAGAGCTCCCGCATTCCTGTTGTTAAATGAATAATCTGTTTGTCGTTCCACGGATAATCCAAGGAGTCCCGATACCCCCATTACCTCAGGAGCTTCCTCCAACATTCCCCCTTCCGCTTTTTCTTCCACAACCGTGGTATTCCGAAGGTTTCGCCAAAGAGCAAATCCGGCGACCCCTAGCAATATAGTAACTGCGACACTAAGCGATAACCCCAATAATCCAGGACGATCGAAGTAGAGAAGCTTCCAACCTAAAGCGTCCATAAGAAGAACCCCTAGCACAAGGTAGGTCGGTTTTATTCTCATCTCCTTCGGCACGTTCTCCTCTTCGAGGCCATGCCATGCTTCCCGTTTAGAGTTTGCATCATCAACGGCACCGCCTGTCCAAGTTCCCGACTCTTCCGGCCCTGGTAAAGGCAGATATTCCCTAACGAACGCAGAACGAGTTGGTTGAGGCGAAAGCGGAGAAGGCTCCGGCAGCCGCGATAACGGCTCATTAACTGCCGTTGGTGGTGTCCTCCTTACCACCGCATCGCTTTCCGGCTTGATGTCCGATTCGTCCGACAACAAACGCAACAGCATTTGTTTAAGTTCTCCCAAAGCAAAAAGCTCATCTCCACATAACCGCACCAGCTGCGGGATTCCATCCCCCTCGACACGGGAGACGCAAGTCAACAGCCGGGTTATTAACGATAACAGCATCTGGGACAGCGGGGGAGCGGCCGGTGCTTCCTTCCAAGGGACGTAGGTAAAATACATGGATCCGCTAGATAGCGGTTCCTCCACAAAAATATGCGCCTCGTCCAGCAAAAAGCAGGATGGCGACAACATATAACTCTTGCTGTCCTCCAGCACGGCAACAACCTGGAGCAGCAATCCGTAGAACTCCGGCATGCTGATTTTGTCACTGCGCAAGCATTGAGAGAGCATTCTTTTTCCCGTAATGTCGTAACGCAAACTGATCTGATAATCAACCTCGCGGATGTCCAGCCGCAACAGGTTTGGCACCGTCACCGCAGCCAACATGGCGCGCTGGACGCGATTTAATCGTTCGGGCTTCAGCCCCTCTTTGGCCTCCAGGATCATGTAGGTTCCGCCGTCCCTGACAAAATCGGCAACTAACTCCGGCATGGCACACCCCTCCTCGCACGTCACATATAGTAAATCGCCAGTATTGCTCCCGGCAGCACGGCTAACATAAATGGAAACTGCAGTTGGCCTTTGGCGGCCGCCTGGATGGGGGCCGCGCTTCGCAGCGCTGCCGCCCCAAGGACGCTGCCGGTGATCCGACGCAGACGAACCCGGGTCTCACCGCGCCAAATCAAGACGATTAAGCCGATGCAGCCTGCAGCCAGAATCGAGTACATCATCGTCGACAGAGTAAAAGCGATGCCCGTCCAAGCCCCAATACCTGCAAACAGCTTGACATCGCCACCTCCAACCGCGCGCAGTAAGTACAGTGCGAACATCAGCCCAAATCCGGTCGCTGCTCCGGCCACAGCGAACCAAGCCCCGCGCCAGCCCTCCGTCAATAGATGATAAGACAGTCCTGACCAGATTCCCGTTACCGTGATAACATTAGGAATTTTCATCGTCTTCAAGTCCGTGACGAAAGCCGCTAACAGTATCAATAAACAACCCCATACCTCAATCATCAACCCTTGCAACTCCCTCCTATTTCGAATGCGGACTAGCCACCTCAAACTGAGCTGTGGTGCGCAAGCCTTCACCCGTCTCAATCACGAAACTCCACGTCCCCGGCGTGGTGTTCCCCCCTACTAACCAAGTCCAAGTCATTCTGCCTTGATCATCCGCAATAGCTTCCCCCAAATACTTCGCCTGACTGGCTCCGCTTTTGTAATAAACGGTCAGACTAGCGCTTGCCCCAGGAGCAACCTGGGCAATGATCGTCGCCCGATGTCCGGCATACGCCGGGTCGGGCTTGGCGATCACAACCGCCGCTTCCCCGGTTTGGCCCTCTCCGCTTCCGGCTCCCGAATCTACCTCTCCGGTATCGCCGATCCATAAGCGCTCTTCTGCCCTCGTTTGCAGCACCATCCGCCAACCGGTAAACGGGACCTTCAGCGGAAGCTCGTAACTCACCTCAAGTCCGAAATAAGGTTGCTTGCCCGTCTTCAAGTCCGGAACCGTGACACGGCTTACATGCAAGCGATCTTCCTCCAGCAAGGTTCCCTGCAGAAACGGGCGTAATATCGGTTTGACCAACGGGTCCAAGACAGCCTCCGCCGCATTCGCCTTTAACTCCTGAAGCGGCTCGTCGCCTTTACGTGCGGCATCGGTTACCCAAGTCGATAGAGGGGCCGGAAGTTTTGCCGCATATTGTCCAGCCCATTCCTCCAGCGACAGGGACGGCATACGCCAGGAGAATGGGCCGTTCCCTGAAACCGTCCCTTTATTGCCGGAGTCCTCCGCTGCGATCGCCACCGGATAAATGTGAGCGGAGACCTGCTTAACGGCATTAGATACCGCCGTGTGCAATTGACCAGATAACAACGTCATATGGACAAGGAAAACAAACCAGAAAACGACCATCACGAATACCGGTGCGATTAGTGCAGCCTCTAAAGTAATGCTTCCTTCTGATCGCTTCTCCCGGAAGCGGCACGACCGCGATCTTTCAATACGAAAAGTCCGCTTGTTTGGCAACATAATACCGGCTTCCTTCCACGTTCCCTTTCAATACACCGACTTTCCCCAGCGCTTTGCATACTCCGGGCAAAAACCATAAAGGCATCGCCACCGTCACGCTCCCTTTGATGTATGTGGCCCGCTCCGCTGGATCGATTCCGGTATTCAGCGTAATAACAGCCAGCATTCGCGACAACCGTTGTTCGCTGCGGCCATGCAGCAGCAGGAACAACCGGAGATGATCCCGATAGGTCAGATCGACCTTGAGGTAGTCGCTCAACTGGATTTTCCCATCTCGCGTTAATGTCATCATATCCTGCTGGGCATGCTGCGCTCCGTACAGCAGGGCTGCGGCAAACACCAGCAGCGGATTTCCTTTGGCCGCGTTTTTGCTAAAGCCCTCCATCGTCCGAATCGCTAATCGCATGGCAAAAATCTCCCCGAACGCAGCGGCGATATTCCCTCCCGGATTGTGCATCCCGTACAAAATATACTCGACTTCTTGGCTCTCCGGCGCAAATTGCCCGCGGATCACCTCCAGCTTGTCTGCTTGGCCTTTGCCCTCGAGCAGACCATTCAAGGCGCTGACATCCAGGAAGTGAAAATAACTCGCAACGTACTCCATTTGAAATACGGAGTCTGACATCCCGCCCATCAGCCCGGCTAAACCACTGTACAATCCGTCCATGCTTGCCATGGAGGCTTGTCCCGCTTCGGTCGGATCATCATTTATTGCCGCTGCTGCAGACGCCTCGTCAGCAACTGATTGGTTAAAGGTTTGATTCGCCTCCATATTCGCTTCCAGCTGATCGAACTTGGCTTGGTGTTCTTTCAAACCGTTCTTGAGCTGTTCTATTTCACGGATCCAACCGGCCACCTCCTTCAATTTAGCGCTTGCTGCCTTCTCCGTCGCCTTTCGCTCCTTATCGGAAGACCGGTGACTTTCCAGCCGACGAGCGCTCGCATCCAGCACATTCGCTGAACTAGGAGTGACGAATTGCCGGAGATAGGCATCGCAAGCCCGAGCCGTGCTATTCACGCTCGAAGCGAAAGAAGGAGACGAAGCCGTCGCCGACAATACGGATCCACTTTGTGCTAGGAGCGAGGTTCCGGTGTTCCGGAGCCCGGCGAATGCCGCCGACTGCCGATTGATATCTGCGGCCAGATCGGCAAACGTCTCCTCCGATAGTAGCAGCGATCCGGCTTGAGACCGGATATCAGCGATGACATTGCCGTCGCCGACCGGAGCGGCGTTGCCACCGCGGGTGCTCGTCCCGGCTGACACTTCGTTATAACCCGCCTGCTCTGGACGCCGCTCCGCCTCTTCAATCGTTTGCCGCATCTGATCATTGTTCCGACGCGCTTCCTCCAGCAGATCCCGGGCCAGTGACAAGTGCGACGCATGTTTCTCCTCCGCACGATGCTGATTGCGATCAAGTTCCGCAAACAAACCGCTGGTAGCTGAGCGGTAGCGGCCGATTTCCGCCGTATACATCCGATCCTCGGGTTCCTTGTCCGCATCCGCCTCGACTTGGCTGACATATTCGGGAAATTCCGCCGCGGCATCGGACAGCGTGGAGATGTTGCTATTCCAGGCTCCCCCACGGGTCCCGCCGCCTCCCCCCGACAGGACTTCAGCATAAGGTGCCACCGTATCCGCTGCCTGCCGCTGCTTCTCTAGGAGTTCATCCAACTTGGCTTCACGCTGGTCGTACAACTTTTGTAATTTCCCCAACAAATCCACCGTATTCGAAGCTTCCTTCATCACTCCGGCCATGGGTTTAAAGCGATTTAACAGATCTAGAGTTACGTCAATCGGTGCCCGGTATTTCATTTGTTCGCGAATTTGCTGCTCAAACACGGGATAGATCCCGATGGGACGCAGCATTTCAATTGCGGAGGAATCCAGTTTGGCTTCTAACAGAGGCAGCCCCTCACTACGCTGGACCAGTTCGAAATGATCCTGAAGCACTTTCGACATGATGTAGTTCCCATCGGTTTGCCCATACGCAAATAGACCGTACCGTTCGGCCAACTCCCGGTCGTAAGCGGACAGGACAGACCTCGAAGCCGCATGCGTCAAAGCTTCTGCTTTGGCTTGCAAGGCGAACATTCTGGCAAAATCGATAAACAGGGCGACAAATGCGAATACTGCAGCAAATATCACGATAAAAAATACCGTAACCGCCCCTTGCTCCGAGCGTTTCTGTTGAAACACCGCCATCCGCCTCCTTTCCCCTCTTCCCGATTATTTGCCGAATAACTTCAGTGCTTCCTTAGCCTCCTGTTTATCCGTCCCGCCTTGTCCCTTGTCGCTCCGAAATTTCTCGCCGAAATAACGAGCAAGCTCCACCGTTCGGATCCATTCCACCGGCTCGACAACATAAGCCTCCGCGCGCACGCTCTGGTTGACATCGCCAATCCAGCCCTCCAACGGGGCCAGCGGGACGAGCCGTTCCAAGGCAACGCTCACTTTACGCAATAACAGCCGATTGTCGTAGCGCATCTCCCCGCTGATGCCTTCTGGCAATCCAGCCCCTGTCCGACTCAGCTTCTGAAGCGGAAGCGACTGACCCGCCTCCTCATTTCCTCCGGGCAAATCCAGCTTGACGGTCCCTCCCTCGCTGTTCCAGTCAAAGATGGCCTGCAGCATCCCGTCGTCTCCCAGACGCCAATAAAGAGAATCGTATTGACCTTCAGCGTTAGCACCGGTCAGCACATTCTTGTGGCTGTTATCCCAGGTGTAGGCAGTTCGCTCGGCTGCAACGGTGGCAGCCTGACCCAAAAGCACATGCTGGTAAAGATAGAGGCAGAAGAATAGAAGAAGGAGCACCGTGTAAAAAATCATCGGAAGCACCAAGGAGGCTTCGATCGTAAAGCCCCCACGTTGATCCCGCCATAGCCGCCTCACTACTCTCCGTCCATAAAGTCTTCGGTCTTCGACTTGGCTTTCCCGAGCAAGCTCTCGACGATATCTCTCAACTGATCGCGGAAGATCACTGCTATAATGACAATCACCGCAATGATCAGGATCATTTCAAGCATTCCCAGCCCTTCTTCATTGCGCCAAGCCCCTTTGAGTTCCTTGCGAAATGCAGTCAACATCTTTATTCCTCCTCTGCTTGAATTATAAGTTCATAATCATAAACGCCGGTGCGCCAACTAGAATCAATACGGCCATAAACAGCAATACCATCGGAAACACCAGCTTGGACGAGGCCTGCTCGCCTAGCGTCTTGCCAACGGCTTTGCGTTTCTCCCAGAGTGAATGAGACAAGTCCCGCAGAGCTAACGCAAAATCTTCCCCGCCACGGCGGTAATTTAATAGAACCGACGTCGTAAAGGCCGAGACCTCTTGAATTCCACAACGTTTACTGAACCCTTCCATCGCTTGCTGAAATGAATCTCCTCCTTCCCATTCCTTCTGCATTTGCAGCAGCTCCCGATATAATGGATGGTCCGTCTGCTCTCGCTTGCGCTCCAGACATAACTTGATCGCCTGCTGAACCGTGGAGCCGGCTCCCACCAGCAATACGATCTTGTTCAGCAGCTCTGGTAATTCCAGCAAGACAACCTGTTCCCGCCGCTGCACCTTTCGATGAAGATCGTTAATCAGTGCCATCGGCACCAGCACGGCCAGCAGACCGCCGATCGCCAAGCCGGTAGCGCCATTACTCAACAGCGCCATCAAGCATCCAAAAATGAGAAACAGAAAACCGTACGTCAGCGCTTCAGCTAAAAACAACAACGTCAATTCACCGCTGCGGCGGTTGCCGCTGATTTTCTGCACGGCGCGCTGGACCTTAAAGAAGACGCCGGGGAACCGCTGCGACACCTTGACGCGTTCCAAGAGCAGCAACATGGGGGGCGATATGCGGACAAGCCTTAACCCCTCCATGGTGAGTCCCACGTAACCGCGGTAGAGGACGCGGGTTTTCTGATAGGCAACTAGCCAGCTTCCTCCTAATATGAACAACAGCAATCCCGATACCAACAGGTACATCTCCGCAAACGCCCCCCCTCTATATCCGTATATCGATGATCTTGAGCATCAACCAGGCGCAGACCGCAAACAACACTAACGCCAGACCAGAGATCAACAACCCGACTCCTTGATGCAGAGGACGCATATAGTCAGGGGAGGTCATTTGCATAAATAGCAGAAACAATACGGGGGCCGCCAGCATCGCCTTGGCTTCGAACCGCTTCTGAGCGATCATCACGCCGATTTCCTGGCTAATCTCCAGCTTCTCTCCGATGAGGTTCGAGGTTCGCCGGACGACTTCCACCAAATCTCCACCGGAACGCTTACAGGTCGTAAATACATCCGCAAAGTTCTCGATATCCTCCAGTGCGGCACGGCGGCTGAAATCGAGAAGAGCTTCCTCAACCGGCTGTCCATAATCCATACGTGCGCAGATAATCGCAAGCTCCCGCATGACATCGTTGTCTCCATCCGGATAAAGGAGCTTTAAGTCGTCGATCGCTTCGCGAAAGCCATTCTCCACCGAGCGGCCGGAGGCTAGTGATGAGGACAGCGAATACAGCGCCTGCTTAAAATGCAGGCTCAGGTTCTGCCTTCTCCGACGCAACAGGTAGCCGCTCCAATATTTCGGCGCATATGCGCCGCAGAGCGATAACAGCAGCGCCAGCGGGACGACCCGGAAGAAAACAAATCCCAAGGTAAAGAAGGCCGCTCCGCCAACCAGCATGCAGATGACTTTTTGTCGCGGGGTCAATGGATACACCCGATAATCCGCCAGTTTTGCCGAGTTTTCTACAGAATGGAGCCCAACCTTCCATTGTTGCAAATTCGTCCGTCCTCTTAGCAACAAACCACCCCTCTCCTTCCTGCGCATTAACTGAGAGACATACCCGCCATGCGCAGCTTGTCCGTATGAATTAATCCCGTTTCGCTGCTTTGTAAGTTACCGACGATTCGGCCGTTCTGTTCCCCCTCTTCCCGGAACATAAACAGCGGCTGAAGCACCACCTCCCCTTCCCGCAGACCAACAACCTCAGAGATTTCTGTTACCCGGCGTGAACGATCACGCAGTCGCGATAAATGTACGAAAACATCGATGGACGAGGCGATCTGCTGCCGTACGACCGGAAGCGGCAATTCAGCTCCGCTCAACACCATCGTTTCCAGCCGACTGATCATATCTGCCGTGCTGTTGGCATGCCCGGTTGAAAGACTACCGTCATGGCCGGTATTCATTGCCTGCAGCATGTCTAGCGCCTCTGCTCCGCGCACCTCGCCGACGACAATCCGGTTGGGCCGCATCCGCAGCGAGGATCGGATCAGATCGCGAACGGTGATTTCGCCTTTCCCTTCCGTATTCGCATTTCGCGTTTCGAGCGATACCAAATTGGGCACAGTGACGATCTGCAGCTCGGCCGAATCCTCAATCGTGATCACTCTCTCATCTGGCGGGATAAACTGGGACAAAGCGTTTAGAAAAGTCGTTTTCCCCGAGCCTGTCCCGCCGCTGATGAAAATGTTGTATTTGCTCCGAACGAGCCGCTGCAGCAGATCCGCCGCTTCCTCGCTAAGCGAGCCGATCGTAACCAACTGCTCCATTGAAAGCGGCCGTTCCGGGAATTTACGGATGGTCATCGTCGGGCCCTTCAAAGCGACAGGCGGCAGTACGATATTGACCCGCGACCCATCCCGAAGCCGGGCATCCACGATTGGCGACGATTCGTTCACCATCCGATTAACCCCCGACACGATCGTTTGGATGATGTCCTCCAAGCGTTCCCGGGATTCGAAGCGGACAGGAATCCGCCTCACCTGCCCCTCTCGTTCAACGAAAATCTCCTCATGGCTGTTGATCATAATTTCTGTAACCCCTCGATCCTCGACGAGCGGTTGAAGGACATCGAGTCCGCGGAACGAATCATACAACCTGCGCACCCATTTCCGCTTCTCTGCTGCGGTTGCCCCACTCAACCTCCGGTCATCAAGGACACGACGCTCAATGTAGTCCAGAAGCTGGTCATCACTCAGGACGGAGGTGACGTCCAGCCCCTGGCGGATTTCACTGCGCAGCACCGCAAAGTCCGATTCCTCCATCGCTCATCCCTCCAGCGCCACCGGAATCGGATCCTCGCCATGGAGTTCGCGGCAAAGCCGAATCATGTCGCGTTGATATAGAGGGGAGTGTTGCAGTTCCCCTTGGCGGCTGCCTTGACTCCAAGCGGGTATATAGGCTAATGTAGCCTGAATTTTCATTTCCGACCTCGGCAAATCGGCCGACCTTTTCCCCGTATAGCGATTGAGTACAAACCGGATTCTCCCCACCAGAGACCGGTAAAAATCCGGACGCGAACGTTCCAGATGAGCCAGCCAAGCCCCGGTTTTACGCATCACTCCCCAATCGTCCGTGACGACCCAAACAACGCGATCCGCCCGCTCCAGGACCGCTTCCGTCCTGCCGTCCGGGAAGGAATCCATGTCCACAACCACCGAGTCATACAAGCCGCTCCCGGCAATATACTCAATCAACTCGGCCGTATCCTTACGTTCCATTTCCAGCAGCTCGTTAAGGTTGTCCGGAGGAGCCAGCGTATCCCCTTGAAGGACGGGATGCCTGTAGGTGTATGAGGATATCGGAAACCGTGGCGCCTCCCGACGATCATCCGCCGCCTTCAAGTCGTACAACAACCGGGCCATCCCCGCTCGCCCTTCTCTTAAGCCTTGTCCGACATTTGGCAGTTCACTGCCGATCGTCTCCAGGTTAAGGTAGAACACTTTCTCCCCTTCCATCGCCAGCTGCCGGGCCAGATGAAGTGCAACCGTCGTCTTGCCACAGCCGCCGACAGTTGAATAAACCCCAATGACCAGCGGCTGTCCGCCGGAAGGCATCGAGGTCCCCGGACCTCCTCGAACAAGCTCCACCACCGAAGACATCAACTGGTGCAACGGCTGATATTTCTCAACACATAAGCCGCCGATTCCCGAGGAATCACCGTTTTCCCCCAGCTTGATCCAGCAAAGTCCAGGTCGCTTCAACGGATCAACCGCCTCAAGAAAAATCGGATCCCCCAATATCGCGTCGATGTCCCCGCCGGATTCCAGCACATATTGGGTAAACGCCTCCTTCCGGCTGAATGCGGTCACCACCAAACGCCGTTCAAACTCGCTCTCATGCACGTACCTCAGAAACGGATCGATATACTCCTCTTCTTGCACGGCCAACACCAATTTAATCGGAACCATGATCCACCGTCCTTCTATGGAACGAAAACAAAAAAACACCGCCCAAAACCCGAAATAAAATCGGTTTATGGACGGTGCTACCGTTCCCGCATTCCTGAAATTTACAGTAAGAATATCACAAATATGGATTGCAGACAAGATCTATTTTATCGATTCAACGCCTCTAACCGTCTTCCAAAAACCGCTCCTTCAGCTCCCGGGTCGGAACCAGGCAGGTTTCGTCCTTGCCAAACCACCGGTAACGATGCTTGGCAACGAATTGATACGCTGCATCCCTAAGACCCCGCGGCACGATGATTAATGCATATAGCAGCGGCCAGAGATACCGCAACCCTCTGGCAATGCGCAGTGCCGCCGCCGAGCGGGTATAGGAAATCCCGTGTTCAATCAAAACAACGCTGTCCAGCGCCTCCACACGTGCCCCAGCAGCTTGCAGCAACCGGATACCGGCTTGTGATTGCAAGGAGGCAAAGCGAAATCGCCCGGCCGAGTCTCTCTTGATAATAAACTTGACGGCCCCCTGGCATAAATGACAAACGCCGTCGAACAAGATGACGCGCTCATTCCCCTTAATCGGTTCTTCTGACACGTTCTAGTCCCCTCTCCCTGTGGGATCGACGTTGTTCCTAAATCATTATATAAGAAAAAAGCACGGAAAGGTTCCCGTGCTCGCCGTCGCCAGATGGCACTATCGATTTACTTGGACGAAAGCTTGTCGAGCCACTGCCCTTCTACCATTTGACGGTTGATTTCACCCGAAAATTTCTCCATGCATTGGCAAATGAAGTCTTTACGGCAGACCGGGCAAGGTGTCTTTTGCAGCCTGCTGACGTTGGTTAACCGCCATTCGGGATTACGGTGGTAAAACACGCGGCACGCCGTACCGTCGGCCATATTCACGATAAACTCATACAATCCGTCCTTATCGTTACTGCCGGCCTTGGTTACATTTACAACATTCGGTCTGTAGGACATGTTATCACCCGTATTATCAAATTTCATTCCAGAGCGAAGCTCTTTTAGTACTTAGTCATATTAAATAATTTTTATCAGCATGTCAACTTGAAAACCCGCCCAGGCGGCCTGATCTGACGCACTTTGTGCAAGATGCCTATTAGAATGTGCAAATCTTCACCGCTCCATACCCGTAGACTTCGAAAAAATAAGCGGCATAACCAAAAAAAGAACCTCCCGGATTCCGAGAAGTTCTTTGTCGGCTTTATGGATGCGGTCGAGAGGACTCGAACCTCCACGGGCGTACGCCCACTACCCCCTCAAGATAGCGTGTCTGCCATTCCACCACGACCGCGATTGTAAAGACAGTTGTTCAGACGAACATGGATTATTATATCTTCGCGGTCATGAAAAGTAAAGTGGAATTATTTGTCCCTCCGTCCGGCCTTCAGCCTCCGATAACGGGTAAACTCGATGTACTCCCGGACGAAAGCTCTCTCTGATTCCGTAAGTGTGCCCACAAACAGGTTCCAATCTTTTTCGGTGGTGACATATTCCGTTCTTTGGTCTTGCACGAATCCGGCCTGTTTCTCTCTTCCGGTCATGAGCCAGTCCAGACTGACATCGAAAAAAGCGGCGATTTCAATCAATTTATTCGTACTCGGCGTGGATTTGCCGCGTTTCCAGTCCCCGAGATTCCCTGTACTGATCCCAAGCTCCAGGCAAAAGGCTTTTTTGGTCATGCCCGCGTTTTTGATCAGCAATTCGATACGCTCGTAAATCGACAACTTCTCTCCAACCTTCCTAACAAACATTAATGACGCATTTAAGTAATTTGGCCATTGTAGAACGACGTATATACGTATATAATAAATTGAAATACTGCGATACATTGCCATGCGTATTTTCGTTTCAAGAAAGGGCTTGTTTATGTAAACGTACGCCTATATCTTAACACAGGGCTGGCAAGTACTTAATAGGTCGGAAGACTGCCCTTATTTCATGACAGGAGCGCACCCGCCGTGAAAGAGAACCCCCATTGGAAAGAACCCTATCATTCGTTGAATCAAAGCATTGCGATCCTGGACCCTAACGGAACGATCGTCTCTGTCAATCGGACCTGGGCAACTCGTGCCTCTCAGCTAGGCGTTGCTCCCGGATGGGAGCAACCCGGTTTAAATCTATTTCAATTTTTCCAGTATGGACCGCATCATCTTACTTATTTTAACGTCCGCCAGCTGCTGGAGCAATTTTCACACATTTTAAACGGAGACACCGAGATATTCGCTGTCGAATTCATGGCGCCGACCAAGGAACAGGAACTATGGTTTCTCGCCGAAATGACCCCTTATGCCGAGGAGCCATCCTCCCCTCCCCAAGGAATCGTGATCACCTGCACTGACATCACCAGGCTGAAACGTCAAGAAATTCAAATGCAACATGATTTAGCCCATATTCGAACGCTCCGGGGGCTATTGCCGATTTGCGCGGTATGCAAGAAAATCAAGGACGAAAACGACCTGTGGAGCACAATCGAAGCCTACCTCATCAAGCATACCCACGCCGAATTCACCCATGATATTTGTCCCGATTGCATTCGAGCATTGTATCCCAAATATTCTTCAATTCTGGACCTGCCTGCCCAGCCAGAATAACCTATACACGGTTTAACGCATCGTTCTTTCCGAGTTGCCTTCGGGCTGGACGGGATTCATCCGCTCTGATCTCCTTCGACTGATCTGATGCCCTATCGTAGCGCCGGCCAAGCCTCCGGCGATCAAGCCGACACCCCCAAGCTGGAGCATCCCCGCCAAGGTAGCCAGTACTGCCCCACAACCTGCGGCGGCCAAATAAGGTAACGTGCGTTCCCCTCCGGCAAGCAAGGCGATGAAGAGTGCCGGCAGCGCAAAGGTTAGTACCTCTGCCAGCTCCGCGGTGACGAAGCTGCCCAGTCCCGTGCCTGCGGCTGTGCCGGCAACCCATGACCCATAAATGGCCAACGCGAAAGTTATATAGTAAGAAGGCAATATGACATTCCCTAGCGTTGCCCGGCTAGATATCACCGCAAACCCTTCGTCAGTGAGGCCAATCGCCGCCAGCCACTTCCGGGATTCCCGCCAATTAGCCAAATACGGTCCCATGGTCGCACCATACAACACATGACGCATGCTTAACAGGAGGAGTGTCGATACGATGGTTACAGGGGCCGCGGCTGAAGCAAACATGCCAAGCAGCATAAACTGAGCTCCCCCCGAGAAAATCCACACCGAGCTGAACACGGCGATTCCTTCGTGTAATCCTCCCGCCGTTGCGAGCACACCGTAGGTCATGGACAACGGAAAATAAGCCAACATGATCGGGAGCGCATCCCGCAGAGCCAACTGGATTTCTTCTCTTCGATTCGACCGATTCAATCGGTTCATGAGCGCTTATCCCCTTCCTTTCTAATAGTTCCTGCCGTCTACCCAAATAAGGCATGAAAGCCGGCATAGAATACGACGCCGGCAGCCACGGTTAACAAGAGCCGCCGCGACCACCAGGCGATGATCATCGTAGGAATAGCTGCAAACAACATCGAATTATTCGCAAGCGGAATCCACTTCCCCTCTTGGAGCAGCAGCAGCGGGCCAATCAACGCGCCAAGCACGGCAGGAGACACAAAGGACAGCCATTTCTTCGTCGATTCGGACCATCGGACCCGGCTCCCTAAAACTAATGAGCCTGCCCGTAATAAATAAGTTCCTGCTCCAATCAGAATAATAACCCAAAGCTGAGTTGCCACGTCTTGATCTCTCCTTGACCTGAAATGCATTTCATAATCTATACTCTAGCTAAACAGACAACGCCCCCAAACGATGGGCTAGGAGGAAACTACAATGAAACTGATCGCTGTGGATCTGGACGGAACACTGCTCACCTCGGACAGCCGCCCGAGTTCTCAAGGCTTGGACGCCATTTCGCATGCCGTAAGCAAAGGCCATACCGTAACGCTCTGTACCGGAAGAGCGAGTTTTGACGCCCGACATTTAACCGGAGAACTGTCCATCCCGATCATCGCTTCGAATGGAGCGGAGGTTTTCGACCGGGAAGGAACATTGCTTCGGGAAACACCAATTGACCCAAGCGCTGCTGCGGAGGCTGTTCGTTATCTATTGAAACACGACGTATATTTCGAAATCTTTTGCCCAGAAGCCATTTATTCGCCTTCCGACGGCGAGCAGAAGCTGCTGGCTGAAATGGATATTCTCGTCAGTGCGAATCCGGGGGTCGATCGGGATCAGCTCTGGGAAAGCGCCAAAATCCAGTTCGTTCAATTTGGCTTCCGGGGAATCGACCATCCGCTGCAACTGCTTGAGCAGGGCCGTCCGGTATATAAACTCTTGGTTTATACCTTCAACGAGGACAAGCTAAACGAAATTACGATGCATTTCAACGACCAACTGCAGGTGCATACTACTTCCTCTGCCAACCATATTGTGGAGATTATTGCGAAAGAAACCGACAAAGGAAGCGCTTTGCGATTCCTGGCCGGCCATCTGGGAGTGGACATGTCCGATACGGTTGTGATCGGGGACAGCTACAACGACATCTCGATGTTTGAAGCCGCCGGAACCAAAATTGCCATGGGCAATGCGGTGGAAGAAATCAAGCATCTGTCCACGATGACGACTCGAACCAATAACGACCACGGGGTTGCCTACGCTATTCGCTCGTTACTCGAAATCTAACCTCACGCTCACAGCTGCAGGTATGAAGAAAGAACCTTGCTAACCGCAAGGTTCTTCTCGTTTTTACTGGTATGCGGTAGAGAGGACTCGAACCTCCACGGGCGTACGCCCACTACCCCCTCAAGATAGCGTGTCTGCCATTCCACCACTACCGCATATTGAATTGGTGAATCTCATAATTCAAATGGTGACCCGTAGGGGATTCGAACCCCTGTTACCTCCGTGAAAGGGAGGTGTCTTAACCCCTTGACCAACGGGCCATGCATAACCATCGCCTTGAGGCAGCGACAAAAATGAGTATATCAAAAAGCAATGCACCTTGCAACCCTTAATTATTGGCATACTGGCATTCAAGCACGAGAAAGCCCTCCAGATCACCGGAGGGCTTTCTACATCCACGATTATACTCAACGGAGAGAGAGGGATTCGAACCCTCGCACCGCTTACGCAGTCTAACCCCTTAGCAGAGGGTCCCCTTATAGCCACTTGGGTATCTCTCCAAGAATGAAGTGGCTCCCCGAACAGGACTCGAACCTGTGACAACTCGATTAACAGTCGAGTGCTCTACCAACTGAGCTATCGGGGAACGAAAAATAACGAGAACATCATTTAATTTATCACGCTTCCGCGGCAAAGTCAAGATTCAAAGCGCTTTCGAACCCCTTCCTTCTTTCCCCAATCCGCTCTGGCACAAGGTAAATCACCCTTTAGAATACACTTGGACAAACTTAGCAAAAAAAGGTTGCATTCTTTCGAATATTCTATAAAATTAACATAACGTTAAATTAATTTTAACGTATTATTATTTTTAAAGGATGGGTGCCCATGAGTCAAGAAGTGCGGGTCAAAAGTCAACCATTTACCGGGTTTAGAGAACTAGCGGTTTATAAATCGTTTATGTACCTTCTGCTGGGCCGTGTGATTTCTCGATTTGGGGATTCCGTCGATTCCATTGCCTACAGCTGGATGGTATACATGCTAACCGGCTCCAAACTGTTGATGGGTACTCTGTTTGCACTCAATTTCATACCGAACATAGCCTTTAGTTTTTTTGCAGGAACGCTGGTGGACCGCTGGTCCAAACGAAAAGTCGTCGCAATTACTTATCTGGGACGCGGCCTGATCGTTTGCTTCACGGCTTTGCTCTATTGGCAAGGCTGGCTTGTCCCCTGGCATCTTTATGTGTTGACGCTACTCACCTCAACGCTGGAATGCTTCGCATCTCCTGCCGAACTGGCCCTAGTTCCCCAATTGCTGCCTAAGGAAAAACTGCTAAGCGGCAATTCCTTTAGCACCTCCGCCTCTCGGGCGGCTGAATTAGCGGGAATGGCTGCCGTCGGCGGCATCATTGCGAGCTTTGGAATCTCCACAGCCATCCTGATCGACGGTCTTACCTTCACCATTGCCGCTGCTTTCATCCTGCTGATCCGAGCGCCCCGCCAGCTTTCGCCTGAACCTCCTCACAACACCGCCCAGAGCAAAATCTCCTTCTTTCAGGAACTAAAAGTAGGGTTGCTGTATCTCAAATCCAATAAGCTGCTCATTACCATCGTCATGGCCGCGGCTTTCGTCAACTTCTGCTTGTCTCCGTTTAACGTGCTGAATGTCGTCTACGTGGATAAAATTTTGGATTCGGGCCCCGACGGTTTAAGTTTGATGGGGATTAGTTTGGTCTCTGGCACCATTGTCAGCGGATTATGGATTGGCAAAAGAGGCGCTGCCTACAAAAAAAGCCGGCTCATCTTAACCGGGTATCTGCTGCTTGGCATCAATTATGCGCTGATGTACTTGCCTGCAATCCTACCAATTCAACCGCTGGCCATGGCCACGTTGTTCAGCTTTGGCATTGGCTTGTCTGTCTCGTTATGCAGCACACCATCTACCACCTATTTTATGGAGACGGTGCCGAAGGAGCTCCTTGGCCGCGTGGGGGCGCTTTACGGAATGGTGTGTACTTGTGCGATACCCGCGGGGAGTGCCCTCGCCGGTATCCTGGGGGAATGGGTGCAAGTCCACCTGTTGTATGTGAGCTTTGGTATTCTCTTGCTGGTTCCCGTTTTTATGTTGATGAAACAGCGAAATTTCATGGAGATCTGATCCAATCATGCTTTGCGCAATTTATAGGCCCGAGCTATACTTATAATAAGTGACGGTCAACCGTCTTATGTTCGGGTAGGGGGCTTACAGGTGAACGAGGCGAAGGAATTGAAAACGCTGGAGGACATTCGGATCTATTCCGACCCATATCGTCTTCAAATCCTGGATACATTCAAGCAATTGAATCGTCCAGCGACAATGAAGGAAGTGGCGGATACGATGGGCGAGGTTCCGGCTAAAGTCTATTATCATGCCAAAAAGCTAGAGAGTATCGGTCTCTTGCAGCTCGTGGACACCAAGGTCATTAATGGCATCACCGCGAAATATTATGAACCTTTTGAGGGCGCCATTCATATTAAGAAGAGCTACTTCGACGATTCGCTCAAGCAGGTCGCTTTAACAGAAACCGAAAAGCTGCTGAGCAATTTATACGACGAAAGCAAGAAACGTTTTTTGAAATCATCTCGCTCCGATACGTCTTCCGGTCAGTTAAGCAACGATCACGTGTATTTGACTCCGCAGGAAGTTGAGGAATTTCAAGCGTGGATCTCGGCGTTTCTAAAAAAACACCAGTCCAAAACAACCGAGGATAGTAAGCAATACGAAATTTTTACGACCATAGCAAAAAGCAGCGAAACCGAGGACTGAAAATAAAAAGAACCATCGTCTCCGTAAGGGGAAGCGTGGTTCTTATATTTTTGCCGATGGAGTTGTTCCTGCTTCGTTTTCGTCTTTCGGGTTCGCAGATCTTGAAACGCGAACGGGCTGCGGCTGAGTTCCGGGCTGCGTTTTCCTTCACGAATGAGCTTTTGCCGCAGCTTCTTGGCTTGAGATTGCGCCATCTCTAATCACTCCTTATGTCGTTTGATCTAAGTATAACACATCCTTAGCCGCCGGATAACGTATAAAGGCGCAGCCGACCGGCGCATTTCCCGCAGCGGTACCGGTTCGGATCGACGCGGCGTTTTCGCAGATACTCCATCCCACATTCCGTGCACACCAGCTTGTATCGGTGCGGCAAGACCTTCCGTTGCTTGCTCCCGGGTAAAGAATGGCAATACCGGCTGCCGCCAACTTTTTGAAGCAGGGCCTTAAAGTCCGCATCGCGATGTTGATACCCTCGTCCCGCCAGATGCAGGTGGTAGTGGCATAATTCGTGCTTGATGATGCGCTCGACTTCCTCCTCTCCATAGGTGGCGAGCTGGGCGGGATTAATTTCGATATGATGGCTTTTCATAAAATAGCGGCCCCCTGTTGTTCGTAGCCGGCTGTTAAAACGGGCTTGGTGCCGGAAAGGCACGCCGAAGGAACGCAGCGAGATTTGCTCGATCCAGGCTTGCAGCTGCTCATCTGTCATCGTCCTCTCCCCCTCCTGTTGTCGTAAGTGCGAGAAATTTGCTAGATTCATTACTTGAATTTTAACTTCTCCTTACGCTACACTGTCAAGTAGGATGGATAGCAAAGGAGAATCGCAAGCATG
This sequence comes from Paenibacillus mellifer, assembly GCF_023195895.1. Lineage (GTDB taxonomy): Bacteria > Bacillota > Bacilli > Paenibacillales > Paenibacillaceae > Fontibacillus > Fontibacillus mellifer. The sequence goes on along the minus strand of NZ_JALPRK010000001.1, from coordinate 346,452 downwards.
TCCCATATGAGATACGTTATTTTGCAGCAAGGCTCGAATCTAGTTTTCGTAGAAATGCCCCGCGACTATGCCTATCAGCTCAGCGCTTTGAATCTGCGGCTGAACAAGGAAATCGATAAATTGACGGCCTCTGAGATTCCGTCGCTGCCGCGCGCAATTGCCGAATGCGACCAGCTCGATCTCCTGCAGGAATCGTTGCAGATCACGAGCGGCCTGGATTATATCAACGGACTGGAGTCCGCTTTTTCCGCGATCCGTGAGGAAAACTACCCCTTGATCTCGTTGCTCACCGAAATCCGCGCCCTCCAAGCTCAACTCGAGCAATGGTACGAGGAAGAAGGCGCGTAAAATTACGCACTGCTTGAACAGAACCAACCCGAGCCGACTGGACTAGCTTCTCATTGTGATGAGAGCGGTACAGCCGGCTTTTTACATTGTGAGATTCGGCCCATCCCCTTTGGTCCGGCATTGCTGCTTGCGAGTCGGTGTCGCTCTTAGTTAGTTGGCGTCACTCCTCCTTAGTCGCGTCGCTTTAACGGAACGTAGGGACCTTATTCGCTCATTTCCCGACGATTTCCCGCTCTAACGGAACAGAATGACCTTATTTAACCAAAATGGCAGCTGCTTCTCTGCTTTTGCCTCTAATAAGGTCTCCTCGTTCCGTTAGAATAGGATGATCCTGTCTTTCGGACAAATAACGTCTCTGAGTTCCGTTAGAATGGCCCGAGCAGCGGAAGGCCGGCTGAATTCAAGATTCGACGCCGAATCCTCTCCTCCGATCCCGCTTCGTGATCAAAAGCCGGAATTTTAGTCTCACATTCCAATAAAGACAAAAATGCAGGCTTTTCAGCACCGAGAAGGTTGAGTGAACCCGAAGAAGGAGGAGCGCAGTGTAGGTGGAGCCTACATGAGCACCGCACTTCGAGGGTGAGCGCAAGATTCGACGCCGAATCCCCTCCTTGACATTGCTTCGTGATCAAAAGCCGGAATTTTAGTCTCATCTATGAGGGGACTTGCACGGATTGGGGGAATGCCCCATACCCTAACCATACCAATGGGTTACCGGAGGAGGGGATACGCTTGCCGAACTGGCTCAGCAATCAGATCATGCGTGCCTTTAACAAGAGAGATCGTCGTCAGATTCGTCTGCTCAACGATTGTTGGTTTTTTTACTACAGTCGCCGAAATAGCCACACTGACAACACCAACCCGATGCAATAACGGCTGATCCAAAAAACAAGGGGCGGCTCCGCTGCGGCATGTACGCCGGCTTGGAACAGCCCCGTATTCTCGTTATAGGTTAGACTGAATCCCGTATTAGTCACGGCCAATCACCAACGCATGGAACTCCTCGTCTCGGACGACGAGATAACCTAGCACGTCGGTTAAAAACTCGGACTCTACATAGTACTTCCCGCCGATCCGCAATACACCTGACTGCCAAGCTGAAAACGTCACCCGCCACATTCCCTTCTTAAGAGAAAGTTCTTCCCGATCCGCAGACCACGTCACCTGTGCGCCCCACGCTTCAAACAACTCCCGCACCGGTAAATAGATGTTCTCCTGGCGAATGATCGGTTGTGTTGCTCCTGAAAACCGGACAAGCTGGCCGTCAAACCATACCTGAAGCTGGGCCCCGGCGGGCTCGAGATCGACGGTATCCAGCAAATCAACGCCGCTGCGCAATACGGGCAGCGCATCTGTACTCACCTGAATCTTCTGAACCACACCGCCGATGGCATCACTCATGTAAAGCTCCCCGGTGCGATAGGCAAGCCCGTAAGGCTGCGTGAGCCCCCCTGGCGCCAACGATCCCGCGGGTAGCTCTGTCAAACTGCCGGTTGCGGGAATCAGCACCGACGCTTTGCCGACATCCAGCGTTACTACACGTCCGGCAGGTGTAATGGCGCGTACTCGATGGTTCAGCCGATCGGCCACATAAAGGACCCCATCCCCATAGGCCAGTCCCGTTGGACGGTTAAACCGGGCTTGCTCCGGCTCACCGTTGCGGTAGCCTCCGCCCAAGTAGCCGGTGTCGCGGTCGAGTGCCCCCGGTACCCCGGCATAGGTCACCACCCCCTCCGCCCGGATGTGGCGAATGACCTGGTTGCCGCTGTCGGCCACATACAGCCCGTTATCTCCCCAGGCTAGTCCAACCGGCTCGTTAAACTGTGCCAATGATAGGTCTCCGTCCATATAGCCCCCCTTCTCCCCTGGTTGCCCGGCCCAAGTGCTGACCGAACCGTCCGGCGCAATCCGGCGGATCACGTGATTTAACGTATCGGCCACGTATAAATTCCCTTCGCCGTCCAGCGTAAGGCCCGTTGGATTGTGAAATTGTGCCTCCTTCGCCGCTCCGTCACGATACCCCGCCTCGCCGGTTCCGGCAAAAGTATATACTGTGCCGTTTTTGATTTTGCGGATGACCTGATTGTCCGTATCGCTGACATAAACGGTACCTCGGCCGTCACTAGTGAGAAAAGCCGGACGTTGAAACAAGGCTTGGCCAATCGAACCATCCCGGTACCCTCCATTCTCCGTCTCCGCCGCTAAACCAGTGTAGGCAGTCCAAGCGGTTCCGTCCCATGCCCAAATCCGGCTGGCACCCGCGTCGGTGGCCAGCAGCGTTCCATCGGAAGCAAAGGCAAGGCCCGTCGGCTCAATCATCTTGTCAGTAACGTTAGAAGCCAGCGCCTGCCCCACCGGGAAGGGGGTTAAAACACCTCCAGACAACCCAATCAAGAGCCCCGCGCTCAACAACGCAGTTCGAACACCGAATAGCACGTCCTTAATTAACACACTTAACCTCCCCCCGATATAACTTGCAAACGATCCCAGGTCTATGTCTTTAATTCTCAACCGTAATCATAATTACCGCATGATCCAAGACATCCAGATATTCAAACGGGATCTGAAGAATGTACTCCCCCGGATCCAACGTATTCAAGAAAGCTTGTCTTAACGTAAACCGCAGTTGAGAACCATCAATCTCCCAGTTGAAGTCTTGCAGCGACATCAAGCTTTGTGGATCCGCACCCGTCGGATCGGACAGCACCGTGTCATAATCATCGTCCGGACCAAAAGCATCTCCAAGGCCATTCACAAGCCATACGAGATCGCCCGGCTCCGATTTGCTGTAGGTCACTTGTTCACGGTCCGCATGCGGCTTCACTTCGGACGAGAGCTCGATAAGCGACTGCAAATCACCGGTATTCGGATTGCGAAGTAATCCTTCCTGAATATAGAAGGTGATTTCCGATTTGAACTCGAGGCTGCCGTCAAGCTTGATGATCAGACGGTTCCCTTCGATGCTCAAGCCGGACACAACTTTGGGATGGGGATTATCCGGATCATAAGCTGCGACATTCGTTAATGTGATCGCTGATTCTATCGGATCAGGCACTCTCCCACCCGTATTAAACTCGATTGCCGTCGTAAACGGAACAGAAATGGTCGACAGATCCCATACTAAGGAGTATGGCTCTTTCTCTATCAGCTCCATATCCAACTCCGGCGGTTGAGGCACGCGGGCATGCAGTTCGATCATCGGTAAATGAAAACCAGAGGCAAAAAACAGCTTCAACCCCAACGATTCAATTCCGCTCTCAACGCCTTGCATGTAGGAAGTCTGGATGACCAATACCGTTTGATCCGGATTCGCACCCGCCGCCACCACGTAATCCACACCCTCCACCAGATCCGTTTCCGTATCGGTACGCATCACCCTTATGATCCGATCTCCATACAGCTTCAACACAATACTCGCATCTGTGCGTTGCTCCGGATCTTGCTCAAATTCCGGTACGGAGATGATCGTCGGATAAGTAGGCGCCGGGTCTTGACCACCACCTGATCCGCCGCCTGAATTGCCGGAGGGCAAAGATCCCGGTGAGCTAATTCCACCCTCCTCTTCAAACCTTATAACCGGAGAAGCTGCCGTTGTTCCATTTTGCCGACTGCTGAGCTCCTCTTCCGTTTTCTGCTCAATGACCCGCTGTAACAAATCCATCACTTCAGGCAGGGCCCCCCCGGCCGAATTCAGATCTTCATAATGCTGCTCCAAAACAAACAACGGGAGATCTCCCCAATCAAGCGCTTCAACCGTCCCAGTGCCATCAGCCGTCCGCCATAGCTGCTCCCCGGGGCGAACCATGACATCCGCAGTCGCCTCCGCCGCGGTTGCCCTCCTTACCGCGACACGGCCTTCCAGAACGCCAACGTACGTCTGAGCCTGTGCGTACCCGACGATAAATTCCGTACCCATCACGCCCATCACCGTAGTTGGCGTTTTGATTTCGAAACGGGAGTCTTCGGTCAGCTTCTTCTTCACTTTGATCAACACGCTGCCTTTTTGGAGAGATAAACTTGTCTTTCCCTCCATCGCCTTTGCGCTTTTCACCAATTCATGAATGACCAGTTTCGTATCCGGACCGACATACACCAGCTTATCGCTGTCCAGCTCAAGCTCGATGTGTGCTTCCTCGCCGGTGATCAGTACGTCGCCTTCGGTCACAGCCATATTTTTCACGGCCTTGAACTTCTTCTCGCCGCCCTTTTTCACCACGGCGCTTCCGGTGACATCAAGGATTTTCCCGAACTTCTTCGTGTCCTTCGCCACCGCCGCCTCCGGCGTGAGCATCGTTACCGCCAGCAGCAGCAATAACGTGATCCTGATGAATTTCAAAGTAAACCCTCCACTTCGTACGCCACAATTTCCTGTTCTTTGCCTTTAAGTTGATAGAAGCCGGGTCTGGAGACGGCCACTCTTCCTTCAACTTGCATATATACGGCCTCGCTGAGCAAAATCCGTCCCGGCTCCGCCCGGTTCTCCAACCGCGCCGCCGTATTCACCGTATCTCCGATGGCGGTATAATCCATCCTTGTCCGCGAGCCGATGTTCCCAAATACCGTCGGTCCCGTATGGATGCCTATGCCAAACGTAATCTCGCGGTTCAGCCGCGTTTTCCATTTGCTCTCGAGCTCCGCGGCCCCCTTCTGGATCGCCATAGCCGCCTGTACAGCTTTGAATGCATGATCCTCCTGTTCCAGAGGCGCATTAAATATTGCCATTGCGGCGTCCCCAATAAACTTGTCCAACGTTCCTTCATACCGAAATACGCAGCGCGCGGCCAAATCCAGATATTCATTAACAATCGAAACAATCTCCTCGGGCTCCGAGGACTCGGACAAGGACGTAAATCCACGTATATCAACGAACATGACGGTTAAAGTGCGACGTACTCCCCCTAGCTTTAAGCCATCTTTTCCAGTCGTTAAAATCTGATTGACCACCTGCGGGGCCACATAACGTCCGAAGATCTCAGTCACTCTCCGCCGCTCCGTCCATTCGTAAAAATAACGCAGCAGCAGCGCCGCCAAATAGAAAGCCCCCAGGAACATCAGCGGATATCCGATAGGAACCAGCAGACCAAGGTCATAAAGCCATTTACCGCCGGCAAGCAACAGGGCGGCCGTTACCGCAAGCATCAACAGCGAATAGACCGGATGAACCAGACGGAACATTCCATAGGCAGCAGCACCCGCGACAAGCAGCAGCAATGCGGTCCAATACCATTCCACCGCTTTCTTGAAGTTGTTCTCTAGCAGGGCTTGTACGATGTTAGCGTGAATTTCTACGCCGAACATAAGGGTATGATGATCCAGAGGAGTGGCGTAGTTGTCTTGGAGGGAGGCCGTATAAGGCCCGATCATTACGATCTTATCTGCAAAATAATCCGCGGGGATGTCCCCATGCAACACGGAGGAATAGGAGAACATCTCATATTGCCCGGGAGTACCGGTAAATGGAATCACAAACCGTCCGAACTCATCCAACGGCGGCGGAGTGGGCGTACGTGTCCCGCCGGACGGCTCGCTGCGCTGCAATTGCACGGTATACAACCGGTAAATCTCCCAAGCAAAATGATTAACCGAACGGCCTTTATAGTCGAAACGAAGCAGGGAACGTCGTACAACCTGATCCTGATCCGTCATCACATTAATATGTCCTACGGCTGCGGCTACTTCGCGTAAAGCGTTAAACGGGTCGGCCAGCGTCAATGCCTGAACCACCCCCCGCTTCTGAGAAGACCCAAAGGTTCCATAGGTCGGCAGTACGACATTTCCTGCCTGCGAAACCGACTCTACCCACGTCGCATCTGCGTCAGGCGATGAGGACGGTACTTGAAAGGTCAGATCAAAAGCGACCACAGTCGGATGTCCGGACGAAATCCGATCCAACAGCTCGGCATGAACGCTACGCGGCCAAGGCCACTGTCCAAGCGAGCGGATACTTTCATCATCAATGCCGATTAGGACGATTCTCGAGTCGGCGAATCCCTGCCTCTGGTAAACCCGGTCCTCCACCCATGAATCCAGGTCGCTGGGGTATCCCCGGTAAACCAAGAACAAGGCGATGCCGATCAGCACGCCCCAAACGGTAATTAATCTGCGCCTCACACATTCACTTCCCGATCGGTTGTCATAATTCTAATTTAAGAATAACACAACTTTTGTCCTAGTCTCCGGTTTTTTTGGATAAAATCTCCTCGGAACCTCCATCCTTCCCGAAAATGGAAAGCCAGCGAATCCGATTCGCTGGCTCGGTAATGCGATTAAGAATGCAACCCCTCGCAGGAATGAAGCACGACAACGTCTCGCTTCATCGATAGATCCAATTCATAAGGAGAACGCACGCGGCTACCATCCGCCTCCCGAAGGATGCGAACAACCGGACGATGCGCGAAGCCATTGGCATTGGACGCAACCTCCGCGATTTGACCATTGCTCAGCTTGATGAGCATCGAAACTGGAAACAAGGAGATATGCTTAACGAATTGCTTGACGAGCTCTGCATCGAAATATCGATCCCCGGCCCCGAACAGAAATTCGATCGCCTCGTTCTCCGTATAGGCCTGCCGATGATACCGCGGTGAGGTCAAGGCATCAAAGACGTCGGCCATCCCTACCATTTGGGCCATCTCGGGGATTTCGCGGCCCGCCATACGGACGGGATATCCGCTGCCATCATAACGCTCATGGTGCAGCAGGGCACATTTGGCGGATTCGGACGAAACTCCGTCCAGCGCCATCATGATGCGATAACCTTCGATCGCATGGTTCTCCAGCATCTTCCGCTCCTCGCGGGACAGTCTCCGGTTCGCGCGGATCAGAGATCGCGGCATACGCGTCATGCCGATATCGAACAGGAGCCCCCCCACCGTCAAGTCCAACAGCCTGGCATTATCAAACTGGCGGGATACCCCCAGCATGGCGGTGAGCTTCGCGACGTTTAGCGAATGATCAAAGAGCCGCCGATCGCATTGCAGCATCAACGCCAGTTGGTCGATCAGCTTGGCATGCGAGGAAATATCGCAGATCATGCCCCGGAACAGCCGTTTGAAGCGTTCCTCAATCAAAGGCGTCGAAAGCCGGCCCTCGATTTTTCCCGGTAACGTTAACGCCACCAGTTCCTCCATCGCTTGTTTTCGAACCTGCGGATCCGGGACGTCAGTGCCGTCCACAACTTCCTCAGTTGATTCGGCAGCCTCACCCGACAACGAGATGGAAGGATCCCCCCCAAATTCAATCCTCGACTGCTCTGGAACCCCCCGCAAAAAAACCGAGGTAATGCCAAGCTCTTTGATCCGCTTGATGTAAGCTTCCGTAAACACCGTGCCTTCCTCCAGTATCGACAAACCCGAACGACTCAGTACGGCTCGTCCCAGAACATCGCCTGGCTTCAACAACTCCACACGTATCGATTTCATACTCCAACCCCCTATATTTCTACCTTCTCCGATCCGATATTTTGAGATGGAAGGAAAACTGTCGAATCATCGCGAATGTAATGCTTAGGGACTACTTTATCAGGATAAAACCCAATTTTTTGTGGCCCAAGCTACAAAATATGAAAAAAGTCACTGTTTTGCGATTTCAATACCGAAACCCGGATCGATGAAATGGGTCTTTCGGTCTGACGCCATTTTTGAGGAAGGAGGCAAGTTGATGAACGATTTTGAACTCATCCGGCGTTTCCCGTATTTCGAGCATCTGGATCCCGTGGATCTTGCCAAAATGGCGCCGCTGTTCATCACCCGGGAATACGATAAAGGGACTACAATTTTCTTGGAAGAGGAGGTAGGAGACGAGCTGTACCTGATCCAATCCGGCCTCATCCATATTTACCGAAACGATGAAAATCGGGAAATTATCCTATCGGTGCTGAGTGAAGGGGATTTCTTTGGGGAGATGGCTTTGCTGGAGAGTGTGCAGTTGCGATCCGCTTCGGCGAGGACGATCGAGAAATCGACCCTTTATGTGCTGAAACGGCGGGATTTCATCGGCCTGCTGCAGCAAAACCCGCTGATTTCCTTGAAAATCCTGGAGACGACGCTCGGACGCCTGCGGAAGGCCAATGAGCTGATCATGGACTTGACCCTGCTGGATGCCCGTACTCGAATCGTGCGGACGCTGCTGCGCCTGATGGAGCAGCATGGCACACCGAAATCGGACGGCATTCTCATTGCCTTCAAGCTGACACACCAGCAGCTCGCCGATATGTCCGGCACCGTGCGCGAAACGGTGACCAAGGTGATGCTGGACCTGCAGTACAGCGAGCTGATCCAGGTCGACAAGAAAATGATCCTGGTCCTCGCCCCGGACAAGCTTCGGCAATCCGCCGGGATGTAGAAGCAGGAGACACGCAAAAAAGAGCCGTAGCTGCGGAACATCCGCGGCTACGGCTTACTTTTTACCACCTTACATTACTGTGCCTTCACTTCGGCAGGGCCTCGCATCGTCAAGCCAACCCGGCCTTTCTTGATATCCACGTTCAACACCCATACGGTTACATTGTCCCCCACGGAGACGACGTCCATCGGATGCTTCACGTACCCGTTGCTCAGCTGAGAGATATGCACAAGTCCATCGTTTTTGATCCCGATATCCACAAAAGCGCCAAAATCGATGACATTACGTACGGTTCCTTGCAGCTCCATGCCTGGGACCAAGTCCTCGATCTTCAACACGTCGGTGCGGAAGATCGGCAGCGGCAGCTCCTCGCGTGGATCACGTCCCGGACGCTGCAGGCTTTCGAGAATGTCGCGCAGCGTCGGGACGCCGACCTCAAGACGTGGCGCCAGTTCGCCAGGGTCCAGCGAAGACAGCTTCTCATTCAGCTCCTTGGAGCCCAGCTGATCCAAAGAAACGCCCAGCTCCGCAAACAATCGGGTCACTACGTCATAGGATTCCGGGTGAATCGGCGTCTTATCGAGCGGATGCTCGCCTCCGTCAATCCGCAGGAAGCCGACACACTGCTCGAACGTTTTGGCGCCGAGCCGGGGCACCTTCTGCAGTTGCTTGCGGCTCTTGAATCGTCCGTTCTCCTCGCGGAATTTGACGATGTTCTTCGCGGTGGTTGCGTTAACTCCGGACACGTAGGACAAGAGCGCCGGCGAAGCGGTATTCACGTCCACGCCGACGTGGTTGACGGCCGATTCCACGACGTTCTTCAAGCTTTCGTCAAGATGCTTCTGGGAGACGTCGTGTTGATATTGTCCGACGCCAATCGCCTTCGGTTCGATCTTGACCAGCTCCGCCAGCGGATCCTGGAGCCGCCGAGCGATGGAGGCTGCGCTCCGCTCCGCGACGTCCAGATCCGGAAATTCCTCCTGCGCCAGCTTGGAGGCTGAATAGACACTCGCGCCCGCTTCGTTAACGATCAGGTACGCCAGCTCGCGGTCCTTGCCCTTGCGTTCGGCGATGACCTCGGCAACGAACTGTTCGGTCTCCCGCGAAGCGGTGCCGTTGCCGATGACAATCAGCTCGACGCCGTATTTGTCGATCAGCTCGTGGAACTTGGCGGCCGCCTCTAGTTTCTTGTTGTTCGGCGGCGTCGGGTAAGTGACCGCTACCTCCAGCAGCTTGCCGGTGTCGTCAACGACGGCGAGCTTACAGCCAGTTCGGTAGGCCGGGTCAACGCCAAGCACGTTCTTCCCGCGAACCGGCGGCTGCAGCAGCAAACTGCGCAAATTGCCGGCGAAAATTGAGATCGCCTGGGCTTCGGCTTTCTCCGTCAGCTCGCCGCGTACCTCCCGCTCGATCGACGGGGCGATCAGGCGCTTGTAAGCATCGTCGATCGCCGCACGCAGCACGCCCTCCGTCGCGGAACGCCCGCGGATGACCTGGCCGGCGATGTAGCGGCAGATCGCGTCGGCGTCCACTTCCAGCGACACCTTCAGCACGTTCTCCCGCTCGCCGCGGTTCATGGCGAGAATGCGGTGGGACGGCATTTTTTTGGCCGCCTCCCGGTAGTTGTAATACATCTCGTAAACGGATTCCTCTTCCGGCGACTTCGCCTCAGACACCATCATCCCGTGATCCATCGTATATTTACGGACCCAAGCACGGGTAGCGGCTTCATCTGCCACCTGTTCAGCGACGATATCCATCGCCCCTTGCAGCGCCTCCTCGGCCGTTTCCACGCCGTTTTCAATCCCGGCAGCGGCCGTGAACTTCGCCGCCTCCGCTAATGGATCGCCTTGCTTCGGCTGCGACAACAAACATTCCGCCAGCGGCTCCAGCCCTTTCTCTTTGGCCACGCTCGCCCGGGTTTTCCGTTTCTGCCGGTATGGCCGATATAGATCCTCTACTTCCTGCAGCTTCACCGCTTTGGTAATCGCCGCCGCCAGCTCGTCCGTCAGCTTGCCCTGCTCGTCGATGATTCGCACGACTTCCCGTTTCCGTTCCTCCAGGTTGCGGAGATATTGCGTCCGCTCCTCGATGCTGCGAAGCTGGTTCTCATCCAGCTCCCCGGTCATTTCCTTCCGGTAACGAGCGATAAACGGAATCGTGTTGCCTTCGTCCAGCAGCCCGATCGTTGTTCGCACCTGCTTCAGAGATAGTCCCAGCTCCTTGGCGATTTGGGCGATGATCCGCTCCTGTTCCCCCGCATCAGCCCCCCCTTGCACCGCTGTTCCGTTCGTCTCCGTTTGCGCCATGGCAGAATCCCTCTTTCATTCTAAAAATTGCGATTGTTTCTATTATCACAAACTTTGCGAACCTTTTCCAGCGGGTGTCATACAAAACAAAGAAACACCGCGCACAGAGCAGCGGTGTTTTAATGCGTAATCGTTTAGAACGTGCTGTACGTTGAATCCCACATGGTCGCGTACATCAAAACAGCGATAATGGCGAACACGATGATGATACCATACAACACCGTACCCACAATGCCGCAAACGAGGCCGGCAACACTGAGTCCCTTGCCTTGCTCGCCCGTGCGTTTGATCTCTTTGAACGACAGGCTGGAGAATACGATCGCAACGATCCCCAGAATAAAACCCACATAAGGAATGACGATCGATAAAATGCCCAACACCAGCGATACGATTGACTTCCCGTTCGTTTTAGCCGGCGCCGGCGGTGCCGATGGCGGATATTGGTTGAAAGTGGAATAAGAATAAGGCGTTTCAGACGGACGTTGATCCATGAAAAAAGGTTCCTCCCCGGAAAATGTTACATTCATTGTACTAGATCGTGCTGGAAGGCGCCATGAATTATTTTTACGCAACCCCCAAACTTATCATAATCCATTCAGAAAACTTTCAGCTAGACTTCAGGTTGCCCTCATCTTCATCCCTTAAAATAAGCTCGACTTGTTGAGTGTGAAGTGCCGTACAAGCCCGATGCTTGCTGGCGAATACATAAAGTTGGAGGGATTCTATTGAAGAAGAAGGGGTTATGGATCGGGATTGGAGCCGTAGGCGTTATCGTTATCGCCTTGATTTTGATCTTAACGATTCCAAACAAACCAAAGCAAGCAGCGACACCCGTTCAGAATACGACGCGGGTCAGCAAGGGCGACATTACCGTCAGCGTCACCGGTTCGGGTTCTACCGTCTCTACGGAGAGCGATAGTGTCCGCACGAAAGACGAAGGCAAGGTCAGCGAAGTTCACGTGAAGGCGGGGGATGTCGTGAAGAAAGGCCAAGTGCTGCTCACGTTTGAGGGCACCGATAACTCCGATAACCTCAAAGCACAGCAATCCTCCTTGGAATCGCAACAATTGGACCTGGTCGATTTGCAGGAGCAGTTTAAGCGGCAGGTTCAGGAAGGAGCCGATGAGCAGACGCTGAACACCACGAAAAAGTCGATCACCAAGCAGGAGCTGAACATCAGCAACACCGAAGCGGAGATTGCCAAGCTGAAGGAGGACATGGTGCCTCCCGATCCGTTAACTTCCCCCATCGACGGGACGGTTACCGCGGTGAACATCACAGCAGGCGAACAGGCCAAAAGCGGATCCGAGCTATTCGTCATTAACGATTATCAGAAGCTGAGCGTTAAGATCCAAGTCGACGAGCTGGATATCCCGAACGTTGAGGAGGGCATGAAGGCGACCGTACAGGTTGACGCCCTCCCGGATCAGACCTTTGAAGGTACGGTCTCCGACATCGCCGATGAAGGGACTGCCTCAGGCGGCGTATCGTTATTTGACGTCACGATTGCACTAAACGATTCCGAAGGCGTGCGAGTAGGCATGTCGGCGGAAGCGACAATTATCACCGAAGAGAAGCAGGACGTCTTGACCCTTCCGATCGAGGCAGTTCAGCAGCGGGGCGGCCGGTACGTGGTCCTGCTATCCGAGGGTGAGAGCGGCGAGTCGAGCGTGCCGGTTGGCGGGCAACCGCCGGACGCCGAAGCGACGCCGCCGCAAGCCGGTTCCGGCGCCCGTAGCAACGACGCCTCGGAGGCCCCGGCGAACCGCCAAGGCCGGGGAACCGGAGCAAGCGGAGTCGCCGGGGGTAACGGCGGCTCCGGCAGCATGGGTGGTCGCATGCAAGTCGTAGAGGTCGGCGCGCATAACGAAACGTTAATCGAAATCGTCAGCGGATTAACCGAAGGCCAGGAGGTCGTCATTCCTACCGTGATCAGCAACTCATCCGGTTCCGCCACCCAGCAGCAGACGAGAATGCAGGGTGGATTTGGCGGAAGCAGTGGTCTTAGCGGCGGTAGCGCTGGATTCAGCGGGGGTGCGGCTCCCGGCGGGGGCGGGGCTGCTCCAACCGGCGGCGGAGGCGGGTTCGGCGGCGGAGGTGGCAGATAATGACCATGGCAACTCCCCCATTGATCGACGTGCACAATCTCGGCCACGGTTACCGTATGGCCGGGGAAATGATGACCGTGCTAAGCGAGATCAGCTTCCAGATCGGACACGGCGAATTCGTAGCCATTATCGGGCCGTCCGGCTCTGGCAAATCCACGCTGATGAACATGCTGGGTTGCCTGGACGTAGCGAACGAAGGCGCATATCTGCTCGACGGACAGGACGTTCGCAAACTGTCCGACAATAAGCTGGCCACGATCCGCAACGAGAAGATCGGATTCATATTCCAGCAATTTAATCTGCTGCCCAAATTAACCGCCTACGAAAATGTCGAGCTCCCGTTAATCTACCGTAATGTTCCGCACAAGGAGCGAAGAAAGTCCGTCGAGGAGTCACTAAGCTTGGTGGGTTTGATCGATCGGATGCACCACCGTCCGTCCGAGTTGTCGGGCGGGCAACAGCAACGGGTAGCGATCGCCCGAGCCATTGCCGGCGCTCCGCCGATGCTGCTTGCGGATGAACCCACCGGGGCGCTCGACAGCAGAACCGGCGTTGAGGTGATGGATAAGATGAAGGAACTGAACGCACGGGGTCATACGATCATCGTCATCACCCATGACCTCTCTATCGCCGAGCAGGCCAAACGGGTCATTCGGATTCAGGACGGGCGGATCGTCGAAGATCGGAGGAACCCGGAATGAACCTTCTGCAAAGCGTCAAAATGGCTTGGAAAAGTATCGCCGGCGCGAAGATCCGCTCCTTTCTCACCATGCTCGGCATCATCATCGGCGTTTCTTCCGTGATTACGCTCGTCTCTGTGGGGCAAGGTACGACGTCGCAAATTACCGACCAGCTCGAAGGACTTGGAACCGACCTGCTTACGGTGAATATCATGGGGCGGGGCAGCTCCACCTCGCTGTCTTACGATGAAGCGATGGCTTTGGGAGACACCAAGGGGGTTAAAGCCGTATCCCCCATCATCAGCGGCTCCGTCACTGCAAAGAATGGGACAACCAACGATACCTTATCGATTGAAGGCATCGCCCCTTCTTACGAGGAGGTCCAGGATTTCCACGTCCAAGCCGGTCGTTACATCCTCGACATGGACAACGAGTTTCGCATGAAGGTCGCGCTGATCGGCACCGAAGCCGCCAGTACCTTCTTCGGCACAGATAACCCGGTTGGCCAGAAGATTCAGCTTAACGGCAGCAGCTTCACCATCGTTGGTTTACTGGAATCGAAAGGCTCGAGCCTGACCGCTTCCAACGATAACAAGCTGCTGATTCCGATCGCCACGGCGGAGCGCTTCCTGCAAAGCCGCGGAGTACGATCGATCACGGTCCAGGTGCAGGACACTAAGGAAATCGATACGGTCAAAACCTCACTGGAAGCTGCCTTGGACAAGAAGTTCCAAAACGCCGACAACGCCTACAGCATCTTTAACTCTCAGGAAATGCTGGATACGCTAAACTCGACTACCCAGATGCTGTCGCTGGCGCTCGGCGGAATCGCCGGTATCTCCCTGCTTGTCGGCGGCATCGGGATCATGAACATTATGCTTGTGTCCGTGAGTGAACGAACCCGGGAAATCGGCGTACGCAAAGCGATCGGCGCGAAGAAACGCGACATCCTGATGCAGTTCATGGTCGAATCGACGGCGCTGAGCGGGTTCGGCGGGTTGATCGGAATCGCGATGGGATACGGGGCCAGCGCATTGATTGGCCATTACTCGTCGCTGACGACTACGGTTTCGTTCCCGATCGTCCTCATCGCTTTTGGCTTCTCTTTGTTCATCGGCATCGTCTTCGGGATGATCCCGGCCAACAAGGCCGCCAAGCTCCGCCCGATTTACGCACTGCGAACCGAATAGAAATCACCTGATTCACCGGTTTCGGCGAGTTATATATGAAATTTCATATACAATGAACCCTCCGGGCACCGAAATCGTCCATTCTATATGAAAAATCGAATAGAATGCTCCAAATCCCGCGGTTTTGGCGAAATATATATGAAATTTCACATAGAATGTCCTCCCCGCGCTTCCGAATCCGATTCCTATATGAAAAATCGAATATATTTCGCCGCCCCGCCTCTGAATCAACCCAAAGAAAAAAGTGCAAGCCAAGGAACTCCCTTGCGCTTGCACTTTGGTTTTGGTTAGCGGTTTAGTTCACCCCATACACCGATGCCATACAATCCACGAACATCCGGTTGTATTCCTGCCGGGTCAGGTCCTTGTTGCATTGGATATCGCGCCCCAGGAACTGGTACCAGGTGATCTCAACCTGATCCTTCTTGTACAAGAACCGGCCATTCGCAAGCGAAAACTTGTCGTTTTCGAAAGTGGCCACGTTTTCGTAATCCAGCTTGCTGCCTTGTTGCTCCGCCACGAATGTCGCCAACAAAATCAACATTTTAAAGGGATCGTCATAGATTTCATATTGAGCGTTCAAGCGGCAACCTCTCCTTTATCCGTATTACTCTCATCGTACTCGAATTGCCTCCACTCGAAATAGCAAAATCATAAGATTCTAATATCAAAATTATCGGCAAAACAAAAAACGCCCCGGAGCTATTGTCCAGAGCGTTTGAAGCAATCTGTAAACGCATTAGTTTAAGAAGACTCAAAAATCGATTAAACCGAGGCTGATGAGCAGCGAATCATTCACTTTCTTCATCGTCTCATCGTCCAAATGCGTAATTTTATCCGTTAATCTTTGTTTGTCGATCGTTCGAATTTGCTCCAGCAAAATGACGGAATCCCTGTCAAATCCGTGCGTAGCCGCGTCAATCTCAACGTGGGTTGGCAATTTCGCCTTTTGGATTTGCGCCGTAATAGCAGCAACAATGGCCGTTGGGCTGAATCGATTTCCGATGTCATTCTGGATGATAAGCACCGGTCTGACCCCACCCTGCTCCGATCCCACTACAGGAGAGAGGTCTGCAAAAAAAACGTCGCCGCGCTTTACGATCAATGTTTACACCCCGCTTACTAGGCGGTCCAGAGTGATGTCTGCATCTTCTTCCGCGTGGAACGCTTCGGAGGCCATGGACAAATTGATTTTTGCCATCTCCATATAGCCGCGCTGCATCGATTCACGGATGAATCGTTTCTTCCGCTCGTTCAGATACAGCTTCATGGCCTGCCTGATCAACTCGCTGCGGTTAGAATTCTCCATCGCGACGATTCCATCGACTTCCTGCAAAAGATGATCCGGCAAACTGATCATAATTCTTTTGGTGTTGTGCATATTGGCCATCTTAAAACTTCCACCCCCAAAACCTACTCGACCCTGTTTCCTGATATCAGTATAGCATTATTCAAGGAAAATTATACAAAAGAAATATATGCCGATAGTATATCAAGTATGCTGCATTTCATTATAAACAAAAACGTGAATGCCGTACATACCTGAACATTTCCATGTTTAGTATTCGATAGACTCGGCATAAATTCCTTCCCTCAGGAAAAAGTTTTGTAGAATTTTGTCTGCCGCTCCATTCTGTCACAGCAGCGGGTTCAGCAATACGTCAGGTTCGCCTTTCCGCACGTAAACCCGGGGCACCCGGTGGGCCAGCATGCAAATCAACTCGTAATGGATCGTTCCCATGGCGGATGCCAGCTCCCCGGCGGTAATTTCCTCGCCGACTTGCCGGCCGATGAGTACAACCTCTTCGCCGACTTGAATTTCTTCGGCTTCCTCAGCCAAAGCTTGAAGCGATACCATACATTGGTCCATACAAATTACGCCTGCTACAGGGACGCGGCGTCCGCGTATCAGAACTTGTGCCTTGCCGTTCAGCATTCGCGAATATCCGTCGGCATACCCGATCGGAAGGGTGGCGATCCGCTCCTCCTGCCCGGTGACGTATTTCGCTCCGTAACTAACGGCGGAATGGGGCGGCAGCGTCTTGACCCGTACCGTTTCGGTTTTCAGCGAAAGGACCGGGGTTAGCCGCACTTGATCACGGCGCACCTCATCGGACGGATACAAGCCGTACAAAGCGATGCCGATACGAACCATATGGACTGACAGTTCTGGCATATCGATGGCGATTGCGCTGTTCCCCGTATGTATGATCGGGATACGAATTTCATGTTCCCGCAGCGCGTCCACCACACCCTGAAACCGGCGAAATTGTTCCAATGTATAGCTTTTGTCTTCCTCGTCCGCTGTGGCATAGTGGGTGAACAAGCCCTCCACTTCCACCTGCGGCGCTTGCGTGGCCTTGCGTATGAAGGCAACCGCCTCGTCTCCGGGCAGCAGTCCGACGCGGCCCATGCCAGAATCGATTTTGATATGGACTTTCAGCTTATGCGGGAAATCGTCGGGATGCAGCGCTTCGATCGCCTCCAGCACTTCCATGCTGAATACGTTCAGCGTGATATCTTGCTCCCACGCGGCGCGAACCCCATAGGGTGGCGTGTATCCGAGCACCAGAATCGGCAGCTTTATACCGGCTTTCCGGAGCTCCAGCGCTTCATCCAGGAACGCGACGCTGAGATAATCCGCGCCGATCCGTTCCAATTCCTTCGCCACGAGCACGGCGCCGTGCCCATAAGCATTAGCTTTCACACATGCCAGCATTTTCATGTCCGCCGGTTGTCTTCTCCGCAATTCCTCGAAATTGCTGCGCAGTGCGTCCAAATCAATTTCCGCACGGGTAGGTCGATACATCACTTGCACTTTCGGGTCACCTTCTCCAAAGATTGAGAGTCAAATATCTGAGCAATAACCTAATGGTAATGTTCATGGATGCGACTGTCAATTCTGCAAAAGAACCCAATTGGCGAGAGGGCCTGTTTTCGATTACAACCTCCATATAGAATAAAGAGGCGAATCGACGGGGCCGGTGGGAGAAGCCTCCCATCGGCACAGCCGCAATCCGCCTGTTCCTAATTTATTTACCGGTTTGATCCTGCATCGAAGCGGCAACTTTGACCATTTCGGTCACCGGTAAATTCTCGCTGGTAATCCGGAATTCCAGCCCGTCCACGGTCCACGTGAGGGTCCGCAGCGCATCGCCGGTCAGAAGTCCCCACGTAAAGCCCATGTCGACCAGTTCGCCCGGTACGAGCGAAGCGGTGCGGTCCGGGGAACGTGTCTCCGACAGCGTAAACTGATATGTACCATCATAACGCAGCATGACGGTCGTGCGATCGGCACCTTCCACGGCTTTGTCATCCTGGTACAAGACCCCTTCCGGCAGATAAGTCGGGATTATCACGCCAAAAGGCTCCGTTAAAGCCGGTGTAGCCGGAGTTTTCGCATCATCCGCTTCGCCGGATGCGGCTTCGCCGTTAGCGCCCGCCTCATCGGTTAGAGTCTTCTCCACAAGCATCCCGTTCTCATCGACTTCAAGCAACGTGCCTTGAGAATCCTGAGACGCCGTATCCAGATTATGCTGCATATCGAACGAGTTCTTGTCGAACTTGGCATCGAAGTCAAATGTATCGAATTTCACTTCGACGACGACTTTCGCTTCAGCATCGGATACCTGCACTTGCTTCGGCGCGTAGTTATCTTTGGCCAGCCAGATTTTTTGCCGCACTAAGGCATGCGTGTTGTAATTGGCCGCAACTTCGAAGATGTAGCTCTCCTTGTCGCTTTCGAATTGCCGCGAGCTATCGCTCAAAATGCTGCGAGCCAACGTTTGGTACAGATACACCTGACCTTGGTTCTCCGGCCAGTCGCTTTGGAAGCGGAAGCTCTTGTTCAGGCTAGGCGTTAGTACGAACACCCCTTGTTCATTGCGGAGCACGATTTGTGTGACGTCCTTCTGTGCATTGGTGAGTGCGATCCGGTAGAACGACGGGTTTTGATACCAAACTTCTACCTTGTACTCCTGAGGCTTGTCACCCGTATAAAGCGTCATCGTACCTGAACCTTGATAACTCTCCAACTGGGCAACCACTTTGTCCAAATCCTTGACGACGCCGTCGGCGTCCTTTTTCCCGCATGCAGCCAGCACGAAGCTTAAGGCTATCACGATGGTCAGCATCCACGTGAAACGGCGCATGAGATCATCCCCTCTGCAGTTTGATTTCCTAAACTGATACATGTCTATGAGGGAACTTGGCCGATTATGCAGACTAGCCCCTGCGCGAGGAAGACAAGTTGACGAATGCAGGTTACCCTGCCGCAAATGCAGTTTACCGATTACGGTATTGCGTATGCGAAAAATAGCGTGCTATGGTTATCTCACCAACTCATTCAACAGCGGATGTGGCTTACCCCGAACCCCGAGGAGTGAATCCTTTGAAACTGATCATTGAACAATCCCTCGATCACGAGGACGTAGAAATCACGATCAAATGCCAGTTGATCGACGCCGATTTGGAGAAGCTGATCGCCCAGATTCGGCTGTACGGTTTTGCTATCATGGGCAAAAAGGACGGTGCCGTCCATCCCTTGCGGCCGGAAGATATCTTCTACTTCGAATCGATCGACGACAAGACCTTTGCTTATTACGAGCAGGACGTCTACGATTGCAGCCTGAAGCTTTACGAGCTGGAGCAGCAGCTAGCTAAAGCCGATTTCGTTCGAATCAGCAAAAGCTGCATTATGAATATTGCGAAGTTATCCAGCGTCAGAGCCTTAATGAACGGGCGTTTCGAGGCTCGCCTCCAAAACGGGGAGAAGCTGATCATTAATCGCCATTACGTACAGGGATTTAAGGAAAAATTCAATTTTTAGGAGGGCTGAAGGATGACCCAATTTAAAACTTACTTCACGATCGATTGCATCTCGTTTACGTTCGTTATCTTGATTTTCTCAGGTCTGTCACTACTGGATCTGCTCCCTCCCTTAACAACCCTGATTGCCTTGCAGATTTTTGCTATGACGACATGCATCGCCTTCTTAATGACGCTCACCGATCGGATTCCCTGGAACAGCCTATGGCCATCCATCCTCGTTGATATCGGGACCGTGTTGTTTTCGGTATTTACCATCGGTTGGCTATTTCACGTATTTCCGATGGATTGGCCCAATTTCACGGTGATCAGCGGTATGTCGGTGGTGGTGTATTTTGCCGTATACGGCGTACTGATTATTAAGGATCGCGTAGATGCGGATAAAATTAACCAACAAATTCAATCCAAACATCATAAATAGTTGAACTCGGGAGGGAGTAACCCATGGGAAATATCATTGAGGTCACTGGGCTTAAGAAATCTTTTGGTTCGCTTGAGGCCGTAAAAAAAGTGGATTTTACAGTGAAGGAAGGTAGCTTATTTGCCTTTCTGGGCCCTAACGGAGCAGGCAAATCAACGACGATCGACATCATATCCACCCAGCTTCAGCCGGACGCCGGCGAGGTGATCATCGACGGGTATCGCTTGGGACAAGACGATGACCGGATCCGTTCGTCCATCGGGATCGTGTTTCAGGACAGCCTGCTGGATCCACTGCTCACGGTCGAGGAAAATTTGCAAATTCGAGGCCGATTATACGGGCGGCCTCGTCCGGAACTCCAAGCGGAGATTGAAGCCGCGGCAGAGACGGCGGGGGTCACTGAATTCCTAAAGCGTCCCTATGGCAAGCTGTCCGGAGGGCAACGTCGGCGGGCGGACATCGCACGGGCGTTAATTCACACGCCAAAGGTGTTATTTCTGGATGAGCCAACAACCGGGCTGGACCCGCAAACGCGCAAAAGAGTATGGGAAATGGTCCTCAAGCTGCAGCGGGAACAGGGCATGACGGTATTTCTGACCACCCATTATATGGAGGAAGCCGCTCAAGCCGACTACATCACGATCATCGATCACGGCGAAGTGTTGGCCCAAGGTTCGCCGCTGGAGCTCAAGAACCGGTATGCTTCGGATATGTTAAAAATCAAACCGGTAAATGACGTTGAGCTGACCGCTCTTTTGGAGGAGCTAGGACTGGCCTTCGAACGGGATGCCGCAGGTATCTACCATATAGCGCTAGATTCTACCGCAGAAGCGCTCGGGATCCTGGACCGGTGCCGGGACAATATCGCCAACCTGGAAATCGTCAACGGAACGATGGACGACGTCTTTATTAACCTGACAGGAACGGAGGTCAGAAGCTGATGTTAAGCATCGCAAACCGAAATTTGAAAATCTTCTTTAGGGATCGCGCCGCCGTTTTGTTTTCCCTGCTGGCCGTGTTCATTATTCTTGGACTTTATGTCGTCTTTCTTGGGGATACACTCGCAAGCAGTCTGCCGGTGATTGAAGGGGCGTCGGTTCTGATTAACAGTTGGGTCCTCGCCGGCATCCTGGCCGTCACTTCCGTTACCTCAACCATGGGAGCTTTCGGCATTATGGTCGAAGACCGCTCGCGTAAAATCCTCAAGGATTTTACGACATCCCCCCTCCGCAGAAGCCGGCTGACCGGCGGTTACATCCTCAGCGCTTGCTCCGTGGGCGTCATCATGAGCGTAGTCACCTTTATCCTCGGGGAGCTGTATATCCTGGTGCTGGACGGGGAGCTGCTGCCGCTGCTCAGTATCCTGAAAGTGCTTGGACTCATCGTGTTATCCGTCCTCGCCAGCAGCTCGATCGTCTTCTTCATCACCACGTTCCTGCGCAGTCAGAACGCCTTCTCGGCAGCCAGTACAGTGATCGGGACGTTGATTGGCTTCCTGACCGGCATCTACGTGCCGATGGGCAGCCTGCCCGAAGCCGTGCAGTGGGTCATTAAAGTCTTCCCGATCTCCCATGCCGGCGTGTTGATCCGCAACGTGATGCTGGAACATCCCATGGAGGTTTCCTTCAACGGGGCACCCGCCAAGGCACTGACGGAGTTCACGGATAGTATGGGCGTCGTGTATCATTTTGGCTCCTACCAAGTCGAGTCTTGGGTAAGCATTGTCATTTTGCTAGCGACAACGGTGTTATTCTTCGGCTTATCCCTGCTTAGCGTATCGCGTAAAAACAGATAATCAAGCGTCCGCCGCCGCGTTCGAGAATGAGTCCAGATGGGCCGTCAGAATGCGGCGGATTTTCTTAGGATCAAGCCGTACCGGATCGAGCAACGCATGCAGGGCAATGCCGTCGATCAAAGCGTAGAGCCGCTCCGTTTCCAGCTCCCGATCTGCCCCCGCTTGCAGCAGCCCATGCTGATCCATGGATGCGATCAAACGCTGCATCAAGTCGTACAACCCGTCATGGCGTGCATCGAACCCCTTGGGTTTGTGCCGGAAATAGGCGGTAAACGCCATCCACACCTCCATTTCCGCCCGGGTCTCCTCGCGGGTTGGCACGACCTCCAGCAAAATTCTAAGCACCTTCTCCTTCGGCGGAAGGTCCAACGCAGAAATGTCAAGGATTCGTCCTGCCGCCCTCTCCTTCACCAGGTTCATCGCATAGAGCAGCAGCTCCTCCTGCGAGCTGAAATCATGGCGCAGCGCCCCCGGCGAAAGTCCCGCCGCCCTGGCGATATTGCGAACCGTCGCCCCTTCCATCCCCTGCTCCAAAATCACCCGCCAGGTTGCTTCGGCTATAACTTGTTTTCTTTGTTCATGATCTACTTGTTTTGGCATGTCTCTAGTTTACCACCTCCATGGCCGATCACACAATTTATTTAGCACAGTTGTATTAATTAAAACGGGATGTTACAATACACTCGACATTTTCACATTCATTGCGTTAAGGGGGGCATTATGAACTTTGTCGCTTGGTTGATCGTCGCCTGTGAAATCGCCTTTTGGATCGTCATTATCGCGGGATTATCCGTCCGTTATGGGCTGAAGCGGCCAAAGCTGGGGTTGGCGCTGTTGGCCTTAACGCCGGTGATCGATTTGCTGCTGTTCGTCATTACCGGCGTAGACTTGTACAACGGTGCCGCAGCGACGACAGCCCATGGGATCGCGGCCGTTTATATCGGCGTGTCGATTGCTTTCGGCAAAAGCATGATCGACTGGGCCGACCGCTGGTATCGTTACCTGATCGCCGGTGAGAAGGAGGCTAGGCCGCTCAGACGGTATGGCCTGGAGTTTGCCAAGCAGGAGTTAAGGGGTTTTCTTCGCCATGCGCTCTCATTCCTGATTGGCGGAGCCCTGCTCCTCGGCATGATCACCTTCATCGACGATCCGGGCCGGACCGAAGCGCTGGGCGGGATTTTGCGGGTCTGGGGCCTGGTGCTCGGCATCGGGTCTTGTCATGATCTCCGCGTTCGTCTGGCCGAAGCAGCCGAAACAAAAACCGGACCGGGCATGAGTTGCCCGATCCGATTCTTTTGGCGTCCCCTGGCCAGCTATAGTCGATAACGTGAAAGTTGCGTTTAACTGTAAAATGTACCGTTAATTTCGATGAATGCAGCGTTTTTTTCGAATTAGATGGAAATTCTGACGTTAATTTCGCCCGAAACCGCTCAATGGCGCCACTTCCGGCCAATTAACAGTAGGATTTCCAGTTAATTGACTCCGTACCGCCAGATTGTCCTTAAATAACGGTAGAAAATCCAGTTAGTTGACCCGGCTATGCTCTGTATGGCTTCTAAAAGGCCGCGTAATTCACTCCAATATGCTGGTGGATATGTGCGCAGAGCCCCGTTACTGGTCAGCCCAGGAAACTAACTTGCAGGCAGCCCTGCAAACTAGCTTGGCACCCCCGCCTGGGCTTCCGCTTTCCCGGGCGCCGCTTCCTGCGCGGCCAAATGGCGTTTCGCCAGCAGCAGGAACGGCACGCCAAAGGCGGTCGTCAGCGCGATGATCGCAAAGATGAGGAGCGACTGCGAGACGCCGAAGGCGTCCAGCAGGAAACCGCCCACCAGCGGCGCAAGCACATTGCCTAATTGGTTGAAGCCAAACATACCGAAATACGTACCACGGAGTGTTGCCGGGGCAATGCGGTCGACCAGCACGTCGGTCATCGTAAACATCAACACCTCGCCGATCGTAAAGATGACGACGCCGAACAGGAACGCCCAGATCGTGTGAACGGAGCCGAACAGCAGCAAGCTGCCGGACACGAACAGATTTCCCGCAAGCAGCGGCACAACCGGCGAGAAGCGGCCGGCGAATTTGACGATCGGGAACTGCACCACCAGGACGACAACGGCGTTCAGAGACAGCATGTAACCAAATAATTTGGCCCCGTCTTGGATACTCGGCGTCATCTCTAGATACTGCGCCAGCGTGGAGCTGAAGTGACCATACCCAAGCACGCAGAAAATCATGCCAACCAGCACATACAAGAAGGTCCGGTCTTGTCCGGTCACCTGCATCGCGCCTTTCAGTGACAAGCGTTCACCCGCTCCATGCTCCGCCGTTCCGATCTCCTTATGCATCATAAACTGGAACACCAGAACCAGCCCATACACCAAATAGACAAGGCCGGCGAAATAGAAGGCGAGTCCCGAATCCGAAGCCCCCATTTGCAAACCAAGTATCGGCCCAACGACTACACCTAAATTAATTGCGGCATAACGCAGATTAAATACCAGCATCTTGCTTTCCTGCGGTGTGATATCTGCCAGCAGCGCCCGAGAAGTGGGTTCGAACAATGCCCGGCATAAACCATTTAAGGCATTCATGATAAAAAAGAGCCATACTTGATTCGCCAACCCAAATCCGATGAACACGAGCACCCAGCCGAAAATGGAGATGTACAGTACCCTCTTGCGTCCGATGACGTCCGAGATATATCCTCCGTAAAAGCTGGCGAACACCCCGATCAGCGAGCTAACCGCAACGACGATCCCGGTTTCGGACGGAGAGGCTCCAAGCGACTTAATGAGGTAGATGGATAAGAACGGAATGCTCATAGATGAAGCCATACGTCCAAAAATGGTCCCTACAATGATGGTCCACGATAAAGGGTGAATATTCCTGAGATGTGCGTTCATACGGTTTTCGCCTTCTTTGTTCACGAGTTGTACAAAACTATCTCCCTATTAAACCCGCGAAGTAAAAAAATGTCAAGGCGTGATAGAATCCGTATCTATGGAAGTTTCAGAGGCCCTGGAGCTCCCCGGAGTTCCCCCGGCCGACGGGACTGCCGGGAAGCGGATCAACACCGTTGTGCCGATGCCGGGACGGCTAAACATCCTCACCCCATACTCCGTACCGAAATGCAGTTGAATTCGGCTATGTACGTTACGTATACCAAAACCAGCCTCCGCCCCGGATGACGGATCAAAAATTTGCCGAAGCCGTTCCTGCGGCATGCCGATGCCATCGTCGATGATTTTGAAGCAAACCTCCCGCCCCTTGACATAACCCTGAACGCGGACGTGAATCGGATCGCCAAACCAGGCATGCTCCAACGCATTTTCGATAAACGGCTGCAGAACCAGCTTGACTGTGGACAAAGACAGAATTGCCGGGTCGACCTGGAAGTCGAAGGAAACCGCCTCGCCGAATTTGGTTCGCTGGATGTTGATATAAGCCTCCGCCTGGTCCAGCTCGCTGCGAATCGGAATAATCGTCCTCCCGTCGCTGAGCGACAAGCGGTAGAACTTCGCTAGATCAAGCACCATGCGCTGCAGCTTGTCTATCTCCCCGAACTTGGCGAGCCGACTGATCGAGGACAACGTATTATAGAGAAAATGCGGGTTGATCTGGGCCTGCAACGTCTCCAGCTCGGCTTCCTTTTTCTCCAATTGGGACAGATAGACCTGCTCGATCAGCCGCTCAATATTGTGCCCCATCTCATTGAGAGCAGAAGCAATCTGGGAGAACTCATCTTTCCCGCGGTAGCGCATCCGTTTATGGAGATCGCCTTCACGGAAGGCGTTCAAGACCGACACGATTTTCGTTACCCGAATCGAGAAATAACGAGAGATGAACATGCCGGCAAACGTAAACACAATCAGGCACAACACGCAGATCAGAGTCACGAACCAGCGCACCTTCGCCGAGTCCTGTTCCATAATGGTAAGCGGAACTCGCGCTGTCAGGACCCATCCCGGGCCGCTGACCTCCTCTCGAATCGTCAAATCCTCCGCCGTCTTCTCGCTGCTCCCACCTCCTCCGGACGCTTCAAGCCCGCCGGATTGGTACAACGTTCTTCCTGCTTCATCCTGGATCAGAAGCTGGCTGCCCTCGCCGATTTTGCGGTAGTCCAGCGCTTCGAATAATTCGCTGCTTGGCACGCTTAACCGCAAGAAGCCAATTTCCTGCAAATCAAGCGGCTTGTCACTGTCCACCAGCCGGCGCAGCAGCGAAATCCGGCCATACTCGATGTCCCTCTCCACCTCGCGCCAAACAAGCGTTTCCCCGTATTCCTCTTCCGGGAACTCCAGATACCACGGTTTGTCCTGAATCCTCCGAAGATGATAGATGTTGTATTGCCCCTCGAGCGCATCCGGGTTCTCATGAATAAATGAACCGTGATATACCTCGGGCAGCGTATCGTTCTCCAGAAACACATACATGGCCAAACTCAACCCCGTCGCGTTCATGGCGATATGGAGCTTCGGTTGGAGTACCGTGGTCGTGCGTTCGTAACTGCTCCAGCCCTCCTCATAGCTGCGCAGCTGCATGACCAGCGTGTAATCGTGGTATAGCATAGAAGAGACACGTTCCACGTCCGCTAGCTTGTATTCGATGTTATCGCGAATTTGCAGCAGCGTGCCCTGGATGTTGTTGCGTGTTTGCTTGCGAATCGACTCCTGATAAAGCGTATGGGAGAAATAGCCGATCGCAAGCACTGGAATCAGGATAAAGACGAGGTAAGTTAGCATCAGCTTGTAGCCGAACGGAAGATAACGCGGCGACTGGCTTGATGATACGCGGTGAATCTTCATCAAGGCGGCTCACTCCCGTTTGCGAAATTCCATCGGCGTCATCCCGAAGGTTTCCTTAAATTGTCGGCTGAAATAAGGCATATAACGGTATCCGACCTGACCGGCGACCTCATAGATTTTCACCCTTGGATCCTTCAGAAGCTCACGCGCTCGCTTCATCCGAAGCTCGGTCAGCATTTCGCTGAATCCTTGACCGGTTTCTTCTTTAAATAGATGTCCGAGATAGTTGGGTGAAAAAGCAAACTGTTGGGCGATATGCTTCAAAGTGAGATTCTCATGGAGACGCGCCTGCATCGTAGCCACAATTTCCCGGATCAACCGGCTGCTGCTCGACCTATTCTGCGGCTCCATGGGCTCCGGTTCGTCGAGCCGATCCCGGGCATCCGCTGACTTTTTGCCGTCCTGTGCTCCCCAAGCCTGCATCATTTGAAGGAGCTGTTCCTCCGTCCGTTTGCGATTTGCCTCGTACTCTAGCTCAAGGGTGATTTGCCGCAGCGAGGCCACCAATTCATCGTCGTCCATCGGCTTCAGAACATAGCTGCACGCTTTTAATGAAAGCGCTTGCTTAACAAAATGGAAATCCTGATGCCCGCTGACAAACACGACGCGAACGTCCGGCTTCCGATCCAGCGCTCGACGCGCCAGCTCCAGTCCCGACATATTCGGCATATTGACGTCCGTCACCAGAATATCAACGGACTGGCGTTCCATCAGCTCGCAGGCCGAGAAGCCGTTGCTTACGGCACCTACGACCTCCATCCCCAGCTCGGACCAGGGTATAAACGTCCTCATGCCCTCCAGGTCGAGATGCTCGTCATCGGCAAGCAGTACCTTATACAAGATCGTCAGCCCCCTTTTCCCTTGCGGAAATTCGGTTTCAGCTCCGTTTATCCCTAAGTATACCCGTCCCCCCCAGCGGTTGAGAACGGAGAAAATTCTCTAATCGCAGAAGGCAGTCGTGGAAATCCGTTATGCCGCACTCCGATCCGATGCAAGAAAGGGGAGCCCGGATAAATCGGGTCCCCTCACCGTATGTTCTGCTTCCTCGCCTAGTTGCCTTGGATCATCTTCAAATTTTCATGCCAGCGCTGAGTGTAATACTCCAGCAGCTTCTCGAACCCGAGGGACATCGTGTCGTCATGCGCTTTGTCCAGAATCGCCAGCGCTTCCTCATCTGTCTTTGCGTACAGGGCTTGAGCTCTCGCTTTCTGCCAAATGTCCTTGCCGCTTTGGAAGGTGATTCCCTCCTCCGTATCCGGCAGCGGGAACAAGTTGATGAACTCGGTCGCATCCCCTTGGGTTTTCCACGTGATTTCATATTGCCAATAGGTCGACCAGTTTCGCTCGTTTTCCGGCAGCGTTGCTTCGAATTTCCCCTTGATATCATCCACATATACGGTATTGCCGACCCACATTAACGGGTCCATCTTCGCTTGGTAGTCTGCGAGCTTCTCTTTGTCCTTCGTGTAATTCTCCGTAAACTTCGGCGTGATGCCGTCAGCTTCACGTCCCTGCCAGAACTCGCCCTCGACGCCCCACATTTGCAGGGTCATCCCTTCCGGACCGGTCCACCAATCCAGGAAAGCAAAGATCGCCTCCGGGTCTTTGGCGCTGGTCGTAATCGCAGCGGCATTCCAGCCGAGCATATTATAGGTGCCGGGATACGTTTTGTTTTTGTCCAGTCCTTCCTTGTGGATCGGCCAGATCATGAAATAGCCGGCGTCCGGATCCTTCTGAGTTAAAGCTGCATGGGCCTGCATTGCATACAAGGTTGGATTGGAGGAGGTATACACCGCCACCCGGCCGTTCATCAGCTTCTCTTGCACCTGATCCCGCGTTTGCGTCATCGCATCCTGCGTCATCAGCTTCTCGCGGAACAACTTCGCCGCGTAAACTACCGATTCACGGTAAGCTTCATCCTTGTAAATCGACGTCATCTTATCCCCGCTCGGAACGGCAAAATAACGCGGGAAGCTCAAATTGTTCTCCTTAAACGCGGAGTAAATTTGATCCAGGCCGTGGCCTTCGCTGGCCAGATCCGTCTCCAACGGTATCACGTCCGGATATTTCTCCTTCACGAGCTTTAAGTAGGCGTATAAATCATCGGTGGTTTCCAGTTTTGGCGAGCCCAGTTCCGTATAAATCTTCTTGTTCACGACCCACCCGGCATTGCCATTCGGACGGTTCGTATACCAGTTCGGGAACTGATACAGCTTACCGTCGGGGGATCGCAGCATATTCAACGCCTTCGGATCCAGCCACTTCTTCAAGTTGGGATACTTCTCGATGTAATCATCCAAAGGTACCAACAAGCCTGCTTCGCGCAACCGCTCGACGTCGGCTCCCCGTTCGCCCCAAATCACGTCCGGCAAATCCCCGGAGGCGATCATCGTATTTAGTTTTTGCACCGTATTCCCGCCGTTCGGAATCTCCGTGATGTTCACCTTCTTGTTCTCCTTGACCCAAGCGGTGGTCTCATCGGCGCCCCATTTCGGCATGGTGTACCAGTCGTAGTTGCCGTATAACGTAAATTCCAGCGGTTCTTTGCCAAGCTCGTAAAGCTGCGGTTCAGCAGAATCCGCTTGGTTGTTCTTCGCATTGCCGCTGTTCTCCTTCGGCGCTTCGGCGGTGTTGCCGCTGTTTGCGTTGTTCCCCCCGTTCCCACCGGAGCATCCCGCGATGAACAAGGCGATCGCCAGGAAAACAACCATCATCCGGCCTAACCGTATTCCCCTCTTTTCCATACGACTGTTATCCCCTTTCTACTTTCATTTTTATGTTCAAAGCAAAACCATTTGCTTCAAACCCCACGGCTACTCCTTCAAGGACCCTACCAGAACCCCTTTGACAAAATACTTCTGCACGAACGGATACACCATAACGATCGGGAGCGTTGCTACCATCATCGTCGCCATCGAAAGCGATTTGCTGGTGACGGTTTTGGCCTGCGCCATATGGGCCTGCGCCGCTGCGTCCAGATTCGCCGTCTGCTCGGAGACGATATTGGAAGCGAGAATTTGCTTCAAAATGGTCTGAATCGGCAGCAGCTCCTCCTTCGAAATGTAGATGCTGGCCACAAACCATTCATTCCAGTGCCCCACCGCCGTAAACAACGACAACGTTGCGATGACCGGTCCTGACAGCGGTAACACTATGCGGAACAAGGTGCCCCAATTGCCGCAGCCATCGATCTTGGCCGATTCTTCTAGCCCTTGCGGCAGCCCTTGGAAGAAGGTACGGAAGATGATCATGTTCCATACCCCGATGAGCGAGGGAATAATATAAACCCAAAATGAGTTGAACATCCCTAAGTTGCGGATGAGCAGAAAGGTCGGAATCAACCCGCCGGAAAAATACATCGTAAAGATACACATCAGCATGTAATACTTGCGTCCCATCAGCTCGCGTTTCGTCATGCCGTAGGAGAAGATCGCCGTTGCCAAGATTGCGCTGACCGTCCCGACGATCGTCCGGAGTACAGAAATGACGAAACCCGACATCAGCCGTTCATCCTGAAAGACAACCTCGTAATTTTCCAAAGTAAAGGCCCGCGGCCAGAGGGTAATTCCGCCTTTCGCGGTATCCAGCCCCTCATTCAGCGAGATCGCAATGGCGTTCAGGAACGGATATAACGTAGAGAGAGCAAAGACGATTAAGAAGACATAGATGAAAACAACCATAACCCGGTCACCTCTGCTGCTATACATCGCGAACACCTCCTCCTGATTACCATAAGCTGTTGCCGGATTTGCGGGCTACATAATTGGCGATAGTCAACAGCCCGACACTGACGACCGCTTTGAATAATCCAACGGCGGTAGCGTACGAATATCGGTAGTTGTTGATCCCGACCCTGATCACATACGTATCGATCACGTCAGATACATCCCGCAGCGCCGGGTTCACGGCCAACACGAGGATATCCTCGAAGCCGGCGCTCAGCAAATTGCCGATCGCCAAAATCATAAAGATCGAAATCACCGGCATGATGGATGGAAGCGTTATCAAATAAATTTGCTTGAAGCGACTGGCTCCGTCAATTGAAGCCGCCTCATACGTATTCGGATCTACCCCGGCGATCGCCGCCAGGTAAACGATGGAGCCGAAGCCGATTTCCTTCCACACGTTGGTCGTAATCAGGATGGTCCAGAAGTATTTGGGCAGCGACAGGAAGTTGATCGGTTCCTGAATCGTACCCAGCCGCTCCAGCAGCATGTTCAAGCTGCCATTGTCCGTTGCGAGCAGCGAGGCGACCAGTCCGCCGAGGATCACCCAGGACATAAAATGCGGTAAATACGTGATGGTCTGCACCACTCTCTTAAAGACCATTTTCCGTACTTCATTCAGCATTAATGCCAACAGGATCGGTGCTGGAAAACCGATGCAGAACTTCAGCAAGCTGATCACAATCGTATTGCGCATCACCGTATAGAAATCCGGTGAATGAAAGAAGTAAGCGAAATGCTTCCAGCCCACCCACGGACTGCCGGTAAAGCTGTGGCCGATCTTGTAATCTTGAAAGGCGATCAGGACGCCGTACATCGGAATGTAGCTGAACACGAATATGAGCGCCAGCGCCGGAAGTACCATAAGCTGCAGGTCGATTTGCCGAATAAAACGCGCGAACCCGTTGCTCCTTCTCTTATAAGGCACACGCGGCATGGCGGGTTGCATTTCCTGATCGACGGATAGCCGGGCCATACGCTTCTCCCCTTTTCGCTTTATTCATCTTGAGAGTTATTGTATATTGGCTCCGGGCGCTTGCCTACCTGACCAATCAACGAAATGTGATAATAATCAACCGGCTATGATTTCATTTCCTCTGCCTGGGGAATTAGTGTAATATAAGTCCGTATTGCATTTTAGGGCATTTCGAGGATTCAACTTCTGTTTAGGGGGCTTTATTTACGTGAAATCCGATTCTTCTACGCTGCAGAAAAAACTGCTGCCCCGCCATATCAGCTTCATGGCCATGGGCGGTGTTATCGGCACCGGCATCTTTAAAGGAAGCGCCGAGACCGTCAGCTTGGCGGGTCCTGGCGTCATCTTCTCCTACGTCTTTGCCGGCCTGCTGCTGCTTGTCGTCATGGGCGCGATTGCCGAGATGGCCACCGTGTATCCCGGCAGAAACATGAAGGACTTCATTCGCGAGGCGTTTGGGGAGCGTATCTCCTTCATCTTGGGTTGGTTGTACTGTTTCATGTGGCTGGCCGTTTGTGTGATTGAAGTGATCGCTGCCGGCAGCTTCCTGCAGTTCTGGCTGCCGGATGTGCCCCTGTGGGTGCTTAGCCTGGCCAGCGCCATCTTTATCCTCGCCATCAATATGATGAGCGTAGGCGGATACGGCGAATTTGAATTTTGGCTGGCCGGGGTCAAGATCGCGATGATTATTGTGTTTATCTTGCTAGGTGCGGCCATGCTGTTCGGCTTTATCCCGGGTGCTGAAGCTCCGTTTCCAAGCAATTACACCGACTACGGTGGCTTCTTCCCGAACGGATGGACGGCGATCTTCTCGGCGTTGCTGGTCGTCATGTTCTCCTATGGCGGCTCCGAGTTGATCGGACTGACCTTGTCGGAGGCCAAAGACGCAGAAAAGGTGCTCCCCCGGGTGGTCAAAAACTTTATTTTGCGCGTGGTGTTGTTCTATACCTTGCCGATCTTGATCATTTGCGGGCTGATTCCGTGGAATAGTCTCAGCGAGCAGACCAGCCCGTTTGTGCAGGTGCTGACGTCTGCAGGGCTGCAGGGCGCGGCGCATCTGATGAACTTCATTCTGATTACAGCTGTCTTGTCCGCAGCCAATTCCGGCATTTACGGTGCGACCCGGATGCTTCATTCAATGGCCACCGGCGGCGAGGCGCCGGCCAAATTGGCGCGAATTTCATCCAAGGGCGTGCCGATCAACAGCTTGATTCTCAGCGGGATTGTCCTGATCCTGGGCTCCATGCTCGCCGTTCTTAATCAAGCGGGATTGTTCCGTTTGTTGATGGCCGTGCCCGGTTTTGTCGTGCTGCTCGTGTGGATCACGATCTGCTTGTCCCAGCTGAAGCTGCGTCGGCGTTATCCGACCGTGCCGAGTTTTAAGGTTTGGGGATTTCCTTATGTTACGATACTGGCCGTGATCGGCTTAGCGGTCATCGCTCTGCTGTTCCTGTTCGACGCGCAGAACCGCATCAGTATCGGCGTATGCCTGGCCGTGCTCATCTTGTTAATCGCTTGGTCGGCCATCCGATTCCGCCCGCGCTCCAACCAAAGAGATTAGCTTGCAATTTCGACGTTCGGCCCCTGTATTCCCCTGTTCCTCCCCTTCCCCTGCCCATGTTACAATGATAGCAGAGGAGAGAATACAACTTTTGGGGGAGACCATGGAACTTCAGGTTGTTACGGAACTAGTGTTGCGCAAGCCAAAACGGCGTCACCGGATCGCTCGCCGCATCCGGAATGCCTACCAATACGATACCGCCTTCTGGCGATCCGCCGTTGCCGGCCCCTGGGGGGCTGGCATGTTCGCGTTTGGCCTGCTGGCGTTGGGCATGCCGACCGGGCTAGGAACCGCGGTCGACCTTCTGCTGTTCCTGCTGGCGGGAACGCTGGGGCTGTACCTGATCTCCCACGTCACCTCGCTGCTGCTGGCTTTGATCGGGTTGCCGATCCCCCGTTTGTTTACGGGGGCGGTCTTGTTTAACTACGCCGCCGCCTTCCTGATTTTCTACTATAACGAAGTATCTCTTGCTGCGGCTTCGATGGTGGCCGCGGTAATCAGCCTGGCGGGGATCGCCGCCGGGTTGCTGGCGGGAATGCTCGCCAGTCGGCGCCTCCGTCTTCCTCATAAAGCGGCGGCCACCTTGACGGCGGTGCTGCTCGTTGCAGCGGCCGCGAACTGGCCGTTCGCAGCGGGCAACGACTCTGCTGCTCCCGCCTTCCAAGGTGTGCAAAGCGCCGGGCTCCAAGAAGCCGGCGAAGTCGGGTTCGGCGGGCTTTCGTCCGATCCGCTGGATAACCCCGCCGAACCCGGGCCCTATGAAGTGTCGACCTTTACGTACGGCAGCGGGAACGACACTTGGCAACCCGAATTTGGTGAAGCCGTCGACATCACGTCCGAATCGGCGGATGCTTCCGCTTATATCAAGAAATGGTCAGTCTACCGGACCGCTTATTGGGGATTTAATCAACGTGCATTGCCGTTGAACGGGAGAGTCTGGATGCCGATGACGGCCGAGGAAAGCAACAACGCAGAGGGTCAAACCCGCTTTCCACTCGTCCTGATCGTTCATGGCAATCACTTGATGGAGGATTTCTCCGATGACGGTTACGCCTATCTGGGAGAGCTGCTGGCCAGCCGTGGGTTCATTGCCGTCTCGGTTGATGAGAATTTCCTGAATTACTCCGTGTGGACAGGGATTCCCGACAGCGATATGAAGGTCCGGGCCTGGGTCCTGCTCAAGCATCTGCAACAAATCGGCGATTTTGCCAATGAGCCTGGCAACCCGCTGTACGGCAAAGTCGACTTTGCCCGAATCGGCCTAACTGGCCATTCCCGAGGGGGGCAGGCGGTCGCGATGGCCGCCGATTACAAGGATTGGTTCGGAAGTGATACGGAGTTGATTCAGAGCCTCGCCTCGTACCGGATCGAGGCCGTTGCCGCCATTGCACCTACCGACAGGAAAGTGGACGGCAAGGTCACTCAACTGAAAGATATCAGCTATTTAACGCTCCAAGGCGCGCGGGACGGCGACGTCAGCGACTTCGACGGCGACCGGCAGTACATGCGAACGAGTTATTCGCTAGGTGAGGAGCGGTTCAAGGCTTCCCTGTACATCGGGGACGCCAATCACAGCCAATTCAACAGCAGCTGGGGCGGTCGCGACGTCAGCTATCCGAAGGGAATCCTGCTTAGCCGGGACGGGATGCTGTCGCCGACCAATCAGCGAAGCATCGCCAAGGTGTACCTCTCGGCTTTCTTCGAAGAAACGCTGCGTGACGGGGAGCCCGGGAACGACGGCGAACCAGGCCGGTACCTCCCGCTGCTGCAGGATTACCGCACCGGGCTAGCCTGGCTCCCGGACACCGCGTATTACAATCGGTTCGAGAGCGGTGTATTTACGGCTTGGGCCCGCTACGACGAGGATTCGAACCGAGTGACGTTGCCCGGTGGAGGAAAAGCGGCGGCCAGCGGGTTAGCCTGGAAGGAAGAGGATGCGAAGAACCGGCAAAACGGCGTCAAGCCGTCCCGAGGGATCGTCCTGGAGCGCCGGATGAGCGGCAATGAGCCGTCCGCTTACGCACTAAGCTGGGAGCAAGGCGCTCCGCTGCCAACCAGCGGCAAACCGGAGGAATTGGCTTTCTCGTTGACTGACCGCAGTTTTGAGCTGGAGGATAACGTTACGCCGGACGCCGCATTGGCCGAAGGAACCGTTCGAGTCGAGGTCGAGTTGACCGATGGCAACGGTACCTCCGTCCGCCTGCCCCTGACCAAATTTATGGACACCGAACCGTTGCCCGTCACTTCGTTCACGATCCACCCCTGGCTGGACCGTCACTTGTCGGGCGGGAAATACAAGCATCCGACGGAAGCGGTATTTCAAACGTACCGGCTGGCCCTGGCGGACTTCCAGGCAGCCAATCCGGCCTTTAACCCCGGCACCGGAATTCAGGGGTTGGCCTTCCGCCTAAGCGGTGGCTCTGCCAAGCTGATGCTGGACGATATCGGAGTCTACTGACACGCAAAAAAACGCTTATTCCCTGCAGCCAACGGATGGCGCCTTGGGATAAGCGTTTCTTTTTCTATATATAGAAGAGTTATTCCGTTTCCTTCGGGACCAGCTTGTAGATCTCTCCGCTTTCCATCGTATCGATCAACCGGTCCAGCCATTCATAATACTTCACCGTTTCCTTCATCTTGCGGACGTCTTCCTCCAGCACTCGGCGAAGCGGTCCTTCCGACTCCTCCGCCATCGCTTTGGTCAATTCCTCAATGGAGCGGCGCAGCACCAAGATATTACTTTCCACCGCTTTTCTCCATTTAATTGCGAAAAAGTCCGTAAACGTTTGGTACCAGTCGTACTCCACTTCATATAAGTCCTTGCGGGAGCCTTTCTCCCACACTTTATTGACCATTTTGAGATCCAACAGGGTGCGGACTCCCGTACTCATGCTGGTTTTGCTCATCTTCATCTCCATGCCCATCTCATCAAGGGTCATCGGTTTGTCGGCAAAGAATAATAGACCGTACAAGTGCCCTGTCGATAAAGAGACCCCATACAAATCCATATTTCGTCCAATCGCCTCGATCACACGCTTGCGTACCTTCATTAATAATACCTGTTGCTCATCGGTGAGCTGGTCCAAGCTCATGCTTGCAACCTCCTATCCATTTGCAAAAAAAACTCTTCGGCTGTAAAGTGTTGATCCCGCGAACTCTATGTTTCTATGCGGCTCAACGCTTATTCTATCTTAAGAAAGTCAAGACCAAATGTAAAGAAGCAGCCTAGGTAGCATTTGGGAGAATTCCGGAGTTATCCTGAAGTTCCTTACGTTCAGTTTTTTCTGTACGTACCTTATGTACGGTTTTAGGCTTTGCGTTCTTGACAGAAGGTTTGTTAAGCTTACATCACGGGTTGATGCGATACCGCCTCGCTAGGCCACTTTCTTGCAGCGAGCTGATATCGAAGGGGGAACTGAAGGATTTAGAAGAGGAGTGAATCTATGAATCAGCCATTATTGCAAGTACGTGAAGTCAGTAAGTTATTTGGCCCTCATCCAGAGCAGGGCATTCCCTTATTGAAGCAAGGTTACACCAAAGAACGTCTACTTAAAGACAAGGGGATCACGGTCGGCGTCGGACAGGTCAGCCTGGACATTCGGGAAGGCGAGATATTCGTCATCATGGGCTTGTCCGGGAGCGGCAAATCGACGCTGGTTCGCATGCTCAATCGCTTAATTGAGCCGACGGCCGGCGAAATCCTGCTGCACGGACGGGATCTCCGCAAAATGAACAAAGCCGAATTACGTGAAGTACGGCGCAAATCGATCAGCATGGTGTTCCAGAAGTTCGCCTTATTCCCGCATCGGACCGTTCTTCAGAACGTGGAATATGGACTGGAAATCCAGAAAGTTGCGAAAAAAGAACGCCGCGACAAAGCGATGCAGGCGCTCGAGCTCGTTGGTTTGAAAGGCTGGGAGCTCAAGATGCCGGATCAGCTCAGTGGCGGCATGCAGCAGCGGGTCGGCTTGGCTCGTGCGCTTGCCAATGATCCGGAAATCCTGTTGATGGACGAAGCGTTTAGCGCACTCGATCCCCTCATTCGCCGCGACATGCAAGACGAGTTGCTGGAGCTGCAGGAGAAAATGAAGAAGACGATCGTCTTCATTACGCATGATCTGGATGAGGCGCTGCGCCTCGGTGATCGGATCGCTTTAATGAAAGACGGCGCGCTCGTTCAGATCGGTACGCCAGAGGAAATGCTGATGAACCCTGCCAACCGTTATGTTGAACGATTTATCGAGGATGTGGATCTGTCCAAGGTGCTGACAGCGGCCCGCGTCATGCGCCGGCCGGAGGCGGTCACCCTGGATCGGGGGCCACGTGTCGCCCTCGAACTGATGCGCGAACGTGGGATCTCTAACCTGTTCGTCATCGGTCGGGGCAAACAGCTGCTTGGCGTAATTACAGCCGAAGATGCCTCCCGCGCCGCCAAATCCAGTATGGGCCTCGAGGAGATTCTGATCACGGACGGCCCTCGCGTGGCGCCGGACACCGTGCTGAGTGATCTGTTTGAGGTCACCAGCTCGTCCAAGGTGCCGCTTGCGGTCATTGACGAGCAAGAGCGCTTGCTTGGCGTAATCGTACGTGGCGCCGTGTTGGGAGCCCTTGCCGGAGAGAGCCATCATGAATCCAAGGAGGTGAGCCCAAATGAAGTCCATACCGAAATTGCCGTTAGCCGAGTGGATTGAATCGCTGGTTGACGGAATGGAACGGACACTCGGGGGATTTTTCGACGGATTGTCCCTGACGATCGAAACAATTGTTGACTTCTTCGCCGGGCTGTTTCTGCTGCCGCATCCCCTGCTCTTTATTGTTATCATCGGAATCATTGCTTATCTGATCGGAAAATGGCAGCTAGCCCTATTCACCGTCATTGGGTTCCTTCTGATTGACAACCTCGGTTATTGGGACGAAACCATGAGTACCCTAGGCCTGGTTATCACGTCAGGGCTGATCTCAATCCTGCTTGGGATTCCGATCGGCATTTGGAGCGCCTACAGCAAGTTGGTTCATCGAATCGTCTCACCTCTGCTGGATTTCATGCAGACGATGCCGGCGTTCGTTTATCTGCTGCCGGCCGTGACTTTCTTCAGCTTGGGTGTCGTTCCAGGGGTGATCGCTTCGGTGATCTTCGCCATTCCGCCGACAATCCGGCTCACTTATCTTGGCATCAAGCAAGTGTCCGGCGAGCTGACGGAAGCGGCCAACGCCTTCGGCTCCACGTCCTGGCAGAAGCTGTTCAAAGTGGAGTTGCCGCTCGCCATGCCTACATTAATGGCCGGGGTGAACCAAACGATCATGTTGTCGTTGTCGATGGTGGTCATCGCCTCCATGATCGGGGCGCAAGGCATCGGGGCTACCGTCTATCGGGCGGTCACCCAGTTGAAAATTGGGCAAGGGTTTGAGGCTGGTCTAGCCGTGGTCGTCTTGGCCATCGTGCTCGATCGCTTTACACAAAATTTGTTTAAATCCAAATCACAAAGGGGAGATTAAGATGAAAATGAAGTTGAAGACAACGAGGAAACTGATGGTGCTGGCAGGTCTGGTTGGGATGTTGGCATTGTCCGCCTGCGGACAAGCGAACAACTCCACGACGGGTGGCGGAAGCAATACACCTGAGGCTTCTGCGAACGGGGCGGGCAACTCCACAGCCAGTGCGGTTGGCGAGCAAGTCGATTACGAAATCATCGGGATCGACCCCGGCGCTGGAATCATGAAAGCGACAAGCCAAGCAATCGAAACCTACGGCTTGGCGGATTGGAAGCTGATCGAAGGCTCCGGCGCGGCGATGACGGCGATGTTGGATAAGGCGATCAAAGCCGAAGAACCGATCATTATTACCGGCTGGACGCCGCATTGGATGTTCGCGAAATACGATCTGAAATATTTGGAGGACCCACAGAAGGTCTACGGCGAAGCCGAGGAAATCCACACGGTAGCTCGGAAAGGCCTGAAGGAAGATCATCCGACCGCTTATGAATTCCTTGACCGTTTCGAATGGACATCGGATGAAATGGGAGCGATCATGACTGCGATTCAGGAAGGTCAGGATCCGGCTGAAGCCGCCCAAGCCTGGGCGGACGCCAACACGGACCGCGTTGACAGCTGGACCGAGGGCTTGACGCCCGTGGACGGCGACAAGCTCAAGCTGAGTTATGTCGCTTGGGATTCCGAGATCGCCAGCACAAACCTGCTAGAATACGTGCTGGAGAGCAAGCTTGGTTATGATGTTGAGTCCCTCCAGGTCGAAGCTGGCCCAATGTGGACCGGTGTCGCCAGCGGGGATGTCGATGCGACCGCGGCCGCTTGGCTGCCGCTCACCCATGCGGATTACTGGGACAAATACGGCGAACAACTCGACGACCTCGGCGCGAACATGACCGGCGTTAAAACCGGCCTGGTGGTTCCGGCATACGTGAATATTGGCTCGATCGAGGATTTGAAGTAAGGAAGGAACGGCCTTCGGAACGGCCTTCTCTTTCTAACGGAACTCAGAGACCTTATTCATCCATTTCCCGGCAATTTCCCGCTGTAACGGAACCCATAGACCTTATTTGGCTCTAAAGCCAGTAAATCAGCTGATTTTATCCGAAATAAGGTCATTGGGTTCTGTTAGAATCGGTGGACCTCTACAAAGTGTGAAATAGCGTCCCCTGGTTCCGTTAGCACTCTCAAGTGTGAGTAGCGGAGCGTACGTTTTGGGTACGTGAGCAACTGAAATGTTTCCGCAGGAAACATACATCGGAAGCATACGCTTGTACCGGCTGAATTCAAGATTCGACGCCGACTCAGCTCCTCTGGATCCACTTCGTGATCGGAAGATAACTTTTTGAACACCCTTTCGGAACAGGAAGAAGCCACCCCGGGCAGGGGTGGCTTCTTCACGTATATATCAATTAAGAAGAGGGAGTATCTAAAGAATAGCATTGGTTCCTTAAAGGAACATTACAGAAACCTGAAGATCAGCTTAAAATTCTATTTCCAAATCCGTTTTCGCTGCAGCGCCTCCTGTACGTACCCATAAACGGAAACCGGGCTCATCACCATTTGGTAGAGCAGCACATAGGCAATAAAGCCGAACAGATTCTTACGGATCCGTAGGTTGAGCGAGCGGAACACCTGACTTTGATACCGGTACAATATAAAGTTTTGGATAAACGTCAGTGGCAGTACCAGCAGCGTTGCCGGCCCGACGATCCAGAAGATGCCAAAAAAGGCGAGTACCAAACCCGGCAGCCAACAGAAGGTGTACACCAAATCCAAATACGGCATCAACAAATTGCAACCGGTTAAATACTTGGCATAAATGGACGGCTGGTTCCACGGCTTCAGCATTTTCAGAGCTTCGATCATCCCCCGAGCCCAACGGCTCCTCTGCCTGACGAGATGACGGAACGATTCTGGAACGTCCGTAAAAGCAACCGCCAGCGGTTCAAAATACACGCGCCACCGCCGGGCCAAGAACTTCCAGGTCAGCACGATATCCTCGCCGATCGCATCCGGCCAACCCTCTACAGCGCGCACGGCATCGGTTTTATACAGGGAGAAAGCCCCTTGTGCTACCAGGGTTCCCTGGAACATGCCCTGCAGCCTTTTAATACTGGCAATCCCGAGAAAATAATCCCATTCCTGCAGCTTGGCCCAGAAATTATGGCGGCTGTTACGGACGAGCACCGCTCCCGCAACCGCGCAAATATCCGGCGGCGCCGATTCCATGCGGGACACGATATGCTTGACCGCCAGCTTGTGCAGCAGCGTGTCTGCATCCAGTGTGATCATCAGATCGGTCTCCACCAAATTTAGAGCCGTGTTAAGCGCATGGTTTTTACCTGGCGTTTTCTCCTCGATCACGAGCAAGTCCAGCCCAAGCTCCCTGCCGGCAGCCTTGGCCCGCTCCGTCGTTAGATCCGAGCTATTGTTGTCAATTACAATGACCTTCATCGGCCCCGCGTACTCTTGCTCGGCTAAATACGCAAGCGTGGTCCTGATCCCTCGTTCTTCATTATGACACGCGATCAGCACGGTCACCGGCCATTCGGGAGACCCCTCCGGAAGCGGCGGCTGACGGTCCAGCAACAGGCTGACGATCATAAAAGCGTTCATGTATCCTGGAATATACGAGATCCCCGCGATAATCAGAATCGCTGCAGGCAGCGTCACAAACCTCGCAAAGTCTTGCAGCCACGGCATCGATACCCCTATGGAAAAGAGCATCCACAGACCTGCCGCCACATGGCTGATCCAAAATTTCTGCTTCACCGATATGTATATTCGTTTGGGATCGTCGTAGCTGCGATTCATGATGTTCTCCCTTATGTGAAATCGTTAGGTATGCCCATTATAAGCGGTGCCGGTCAACCCTGTAAATCATATAATTGCTTGGGAAATTTATCATTTACCGCCGCACAACCGATACAAAATGGAGAGGAGGTGACATTATGGATATTGCAGCAACGTCCGTAGCTATGAGCCAAAGCGCGCTTTCCCAAGCCGTTGGAATCCGCGTGTTAAGCATGGCCAAAGACCAGGCCGAAATCCAAGGTCAAAATCTCGTGCAAATGATGTCTCAAAGCCAAGCTCACCCGACGCTCGGGAAGAACTTGGATATCAAAGTATAACTCTCCCAGCTCCATAGGCCTTGTTTGCCGAGGGCAGGAATCGGCTCGGGAAGCGGACGCAGCTCGGTCAGTTCCCAGGCGTACCGGCCCGGTGCAAAGTCGCCGAACCGGTATTCCTGCCCTGCGGCTTCCAAACATCTCTCTCCAACACCGAGCCAGGCCGTCTCCCCGCTGTTGCTCCGCACGCAAAAACAATCATTCAACCGGCAAACGGCTACGATCGCACCTCTTGGCAGTTGATCCGCAGACGAGTATCCGTGCGCGAGTAAGAGGGAACGTATGGGTTCTGTCTCACAAGCCTTCCGATCTATCTGTTTACCAGCATGTATGCCAAGCTCACCCCGATAATTCGTTCTCCAGCTCCTCGTTTCTAATCGTTTAGCCCCTATTGCAATCAACGTCGCCCAGGGTTGTCGGATTGTGATGCAGCGCATGATCTCCCTCCACTCTTTTCTCCAATATAACCCATTTTCTATGAACTTTCAGCGGATGTTTCCTAGTTTTTATTCTCATCGGGTTTACGAAAAAGTATAATGGTTGTGATGTGGTCATGTTAGGCATGCTGGAACAAACAAGCAAAATCCCTCAGCCGATGGGGAACCTAACAAGGGGTAATTTCTATGGAATTCCAAGATCAAATCCGAGCATTAGCCAAAAGAGTACAAAAGTTAAAGGATAATATCCAAACCGAAGAAGCTACTAAAACAT
Source organism: Paenibacillus mellifer (assembly GCF_023195895.1). Taxonomy (GTDB): domain Bacteria; phylum Bacillota; class Bacilli; order Paenibacillales; family Paenibacillaceae; genus Fontibacillus; species Fontibacillus mellifer. Next base: position 304,032 of record NZ_JALPRK010000001.1, on the reverse strand, counting down.
CGGTAATCATGCCGTTTTTTCAAACACTTAACTACGATGTATTTAACCCTGAAGAATTTATCCCCGAATTTACTGCAGATGTAGGCATAAAAAAGGGAGAAAAAGTAGATTACGCGATCATGAAAGATAAAAAGCCTATGATACTAATTGAGGCAAAGTCTATTCATGAAGAGTTAACTAAACACGATTCACAATTATTCCGATATTTTGGAACCACAGAAGCAAAATTTGCGATTCTTACCAATGGAGTTATTTATAAGTTTTATACCGATCTTGAAGAACAGAATAAGATGGATGCAACCCCCTTTTTTGAATTCAATTTGTTTGATATCAGAGATCATCAATTAGCTGAGTTGAACAAATTCAAAAAAGAAACATTTGATGTTGAGAGCATTAACACTACAGCGGCAGAACTGAAGTATACCAATGAAATTAAACGATTTCTGAAAATTCAATGGGAAAACCCTACAGATGATTTCGTGACCGCAATACTGTCCGAAGTATATCCTGGGAAAAAGACTAAACAAGTGATTGAGAAATTCAACGGCATTGTAAAACGTTCTTTTAAAGAATTTGTTAACGATATGCTAAACGATAAATTGCAAACGGCATTAGCTAATACGAACTCGGAAGTACCCGCCAATAAGGAAGCTACACCTATAGTTGAAGAAACCGAATCAACTCCTGAAGTGATAACAACGCCTGAGGAATTAGAAGGATACATAACAATTCGAGTTATACTTAGGGAACTGGTTGATCCGACTAGAGTACGTTATCGTGATAATCTTAGTTACTTCAACATCCTGCTAGATAACAATATTCGAAAATGGATTTGCCGACTATATCTAAATACCAACAATAAATCGGCGCAATTCAACGATGAAAATAAAACAACTATTAACTTAGATAACATCTCGGATTTAATCTCTTGGAAGGATAAAATCATCGAAACGACAAGAAAATTCTTATAAATGAATATAGAAAAGACTCCCTAAGACGGAGTCTTTTCTATGTTTTTATACTTAACAGTTTATATCACGTCTGCTTAAATCCTGGCTTCACCCGCCTAACCTCCGCCTTCAACTCATCCATCATCAACTCGGCTGCTTCCTCTCCAGCTTTAATGCAATCGGTCATTTTGGAGAAATCAAACGCGGACACATGCCCCACATCCGGCCGGATGACAATGTCCGCCAGCCGCAGGCTGGTATGCTTGCGCTCCGCGGTCATCAGACTGTAGGAGCGGTAGACAACCTCGATCATGTTACGGGGCGGCTTATTTTCATGCTCCCGGGTCACGTCGACCGCGATAATCAGCCCTACCTCCTTCCGCTTTAACTCCTGAACAGGCAAATTGTTCAACACCCCGCCGTCAACCAGCAATTGATCCCCTCGTACTAACGGAGCAAACACCCCGGGAAACGCCGTCGTTGCCCGCAGCGCCGTCCCCAAGTCGCCTCGATCCAGGATGACCTGCTTGCCCTGCATCAAGTCGACGGCAACGGCCTTAAACCGAATGGGAAAATCTTCGATATTCAACTCATCCTTACCATGCTGCTTCAGCAGTTCATTGACCGTGTGGTAAATTTTATTCCCGCCAATGAGACCCCGGTGGCGGATTCCTAAATCCATCAGCCGGTATTTCGGCGTGTGGTACAGCAAATCCTCGATGTCCCCCGCTGGAATGCCTGCCGCATACAAGCCCCCGATCGCACCGCCCATACTGGTGCCCACGATCGTGTCCACTGGAATCTCATGACGCTCAAATGTCTTCAGCACGCCTAAGTGAGCGAGTCCACGTACGGCCCCGCCGCCCAATACCAAACCCACTTGATCCATGGCCATCTCCCCGTCAGCCGTTCCTTTTTACTAAAATACATATTCTTCAGCTTGTCGGAAGTTCCTCCTCTTCCGAGCAAAGCGCCCCGAATCGATGGCAACATCGACCCGGGGCGAACCAGAGCAATTGAATGAACTTATTGGAAGGCGGAGTAAGGAATTGTGAATTCCGGCATCCCCGCCGCATAAGGCGTATATTCATATTGGGTAAAATAGATGACGACCCCGTTTCGGTTCAAGAAGAAATCGCGGTCTGCTTCGATCGAAGTAAACGGATTAAGCAGCTCCAGTTTACGCTCTTTAATTTGCTCCTTCACTTTATTGTTAATCATCGAAACGTAATTGGCGTTATTGTTCGCCACCTCTTTCAAGGTCAGCACTTTGCCGGTAGACAAATCAAATGTATACGGCACACGGGCGATCATCCCGTGAGCTCCTCCTAGATAAACATCATAGTCCACATAAAGGCTTAGCTTACCTTTTTCGTTATAGGTGACAGTGAACCGGCCGTCAAAGCTAGGCTGACGTACCGTTGCGTTCGGGTCCTTATCGAGAATATTGTTATTTTCCTCCGCAACCAGACCGATTTCCTTCGCCCCCGCAGCAACGTGCTTATCCGCTTCTTCCTTGAGGAAGGTATTAATAGTCTGCTGGACTCCACGATCCGCCAACCCGGAAAGGACCGGATAATAAACCAGCAAGGATCTACCGTCACCGTCCGCTCCAATTTCCTTAGCTCCAATCTTCACGTCATTCTCTTGAACGGCTTTAAGAGCGATAAGCTTCGTGGAGGAATCATAACCGACGAGATAACCCATTTGTTCGAGAATGAAGCGCATCGGCAAATAGGTCGTGTTATCCTGAACTACGAGCTGCGGCCCCCAAAGGAGCTGATCATTTAACTTAAAGGAGGTTGCGTTCAGGTTAATCTCTAGCACCCGGTTTTTTCCGGTGACTTTCACCACCTGCGTCGCTTTATCGAAGCCGATGCCCAGCCCAATTCCATTACTCAAATCACGCAGCGCGATATACGTAGTGCCATGTAGGTTGATGGTTTTGATCGCTTTCTTGGCACCTTCTATACTGAACGCTTGAGGAGACACCGTATATTTGGCTTTGGCCGCAGCTTCTGCCTGCTGACCTGGGAATGAAATGGCCAATGGAGCCGCCAAAAGTGATGCAGCAAGGGTGTAAATCATCCATTTATTGCGTTTCTTCATCGTAATGATTCCTTTCCGGTGTGGTTTGGGTAACTTGAAACGGATTACATGGGATAAACGATGCGAGGGGTGAAAAAGTTGCATATCTGGAGCCTCGGCTCAGCCGAAAAGCTCGAGGTGTAAAAGTGCATCTCTAAACGAAAGAGTGAAGGTTACTCGGACCAATGAGCCTCTCGGAGACCATAGGCGGGACTGGTATACCAAAGAACAAATCGATTACAATGTTATCAACAGTACATCGATAGGATGGAGGGTTCCCTATGTGCGGGCGATTTACGATTACACTTCCCCTGGACGAGCTGATCGTCAGGTATCTGATCTTTGAGAATCGGCTGGCGAAGTTCGCCCCGAACTATAACGTAGCGCCGATGCAATTCATCCCCGCCGTCATCTCGGGCAAGCAAGGCAACCGCCTTGGCGAGCTGCGATGGGGACTGGTGCCGTCCTGGGCCAAAGAGGACAAAATCGGCGGCAGTATGATCAATGCCCGAGCCGAATCACTAACGGAGAAACCGGCGTTTCGCAAGCTGCTCACGTCCCGGCGTTGCCTCATCCCAGCCGACGGCTTTTACGAATGGCAGCAGCGGGAAGGCGGTAAGCAGCCGTTCCGGATCGTCATGAAAGACGGAGGCCTCTTCTCCTTTGCGGGGTTGTACGATATTTGGACCGATCCCGAAGGGAACAAGCTGGCGACTTGCACCATCATTACCACGGAACCCAATTCGCTGATGGCTGAAATCCACACCCGAATGCCCGTCATCCTTCGTCAGGAGCACGAAGCTGAGTGGCTGGCGCGGGACCATGCAGACGCCGCATCGTTAGTTAAGCTCCTCCAGTCCTACGAAGCAGCGAAGATGCGAGCTTACACAGTATCTTCAGCCGTCGGGAACGTGAGGAACAATTCCAAGGAACTGTTGGAAGCGGTCAAATAGTCGAATAGATCCAGTCCGATCCCGAGAAAAGGGCATCGCCTTTCCGCGTGAGCAAGTTGATCCACCCTGCCGCGTAAAAGACGAAGCCCTATTCACTGTTCATTCATTGATCGTTGTTACTCGCCCACATTCCGCCGCCCGGCAATGGACAGGTCCGCTCCTTCAACCAGGCGACGACCGGGATAATGCAGCCGCAGGCCGTGCAAGTCATCTTGTCCATCAGCTTGGGACAGGCACCGCAAACGCGCAGCCTTTCCTGGTACTGCTCCTCGCTTACTCTTCGCTCGGGTGCAAACGCGGTCGTCTTCAGCAGGCGCTGCATTTGCTCGTCCGTGACCCGGTAATCGTCTCGGCATGCTTTGCATGAGGTATCCGCCATCCGACGTTAAGCCTTCTCCACCAGTTCAAGGGTCGTCACCGACATCGCCGGCAGGTTAACGGTCAACTTGCCGCCGTCCAGTTGAAACGACTCGAATGGCTGCGGCTTCACTGCATCCGGTTGGGCAAATGTATTATGGGCGTCGATGCGATCTCCCGTCAAAGTCGAGCCCGTCATCGTCAGGTCGTTCCCATTCAGGCCCCGAACATCGATCGTTACCTGCGCTTCCGCATTGTGCTGCAGGTTACAGAAGCTAAGATGAATCTTCCCTTGCGTATCGCGCGACGCCGTGGCAGTCACTGCCGGAATGTCGCTGCCGTCCAGCTTGTAGCTGCCCGTATCCAGCGACAGATCCAGCATCTCGGCATCCTGGTGAACCTTGTACATATCAAAAACATGATAGGTTGGCGTCAGAACCATTTTCTCGCCTTCGGTCAAGATAACGGCTTGGAGCACATTGACGGTCTGGGCGATATTCGCCATCCGTACGCGTTGGTTATGTTTATGGAAAATGTTCAGCGTCAGACCGGCGACAAGCGCGTCGCGCATCGTATTTTGCTGATACAGGAATCCTGGGTTCGTCCCCGGCTCCACGTTGTACCAAGTACCCCATTCATCTACGATCAGCCCTACGCGGCCTTCAGGATCATATTTATCCATAATCGTTCGGTGGCGGGTAATCAGATCGTCCATGCGAAGCGCTTTTTGCAGCGTGGTAAACCAGGCTTGCTCGTCGAACCCGGTTGCCGGCCCTTTATCCTGCCAGTTATCGGTTGGCAGCGTATAGTAATGCAATGTGATAGAATCCATGAACCGTCCGGCTTCCCGCATCAAGACGTCCATCCAGTTGTAGTCGTCGGAGTTCGGACCGCAGGCGATCCGGTGAATCCGGTTGTCGTCATAGTTGCGGACGTACGTCTGGTACCGGCGATACTCATCCGCATAATACTCCGGACGCATGTTCCCGCCGCAGCCCCAGTTCTCGTTTCCAACGCCAAAGTAAGTAACTTTCCACGGCTCCTTGCGGCCGTTATGCGTCCGAAGCTCAGCCATCGGCGACACGCCGCCAAACGTCAGATATTCAACCCACTCGGACATCTCCTGGACCGTCCCGCTCCCGAGATTGCCGTTAATATAAGGCTCGCAATCCAGCTGCCGGCACAACTCCATGAACTCATGCGTCCCGAAGTGGTTGTTCTCCACCACACCGCCCCAATGGGTATTAACCATCCGCTTACGCGTTTCCTTCGGTCCGATGCCATCTTTCCAGTGATATTCGTCAGCAAAACATCCGCCCGGCCAGCGCAGCACCGGAATTCGAATTTGCTTAAGCGCTTCCACAACATCGTTGCGAATCCCGTTGGTATTCGGAATAGGGGAATCCTCACCCACCCAAATGCCTTCATAAATACAACGACCCAAATGCTCGGAGAAATGTCCATAAATATTGCGGTTAATCGTTCCTTTGCCGGAATCGGCGTTCAGCACACCTCGTAGTGACATTCGTTGCTTCACTCCTTAGTTAATATATTTATTAATTAAATAACTATATCACTAATATTATAGGCAACCCCCCGCCGATTCGTCAAACGATTTCTAGCTAAGCTGTAAGTATGGCTGTTCTTGTCAAAACCACGTCTTTTCGTTAATATAATGATTAATTAAACTTCGGGTAAGGTGGGAAGACTGTGAAACTCGATTTAACTGAAAAATCACTGCCGGTGTATGAGGCGCTTGCGAGCCCAGTTCGTCTGCGCATTCTGCAGCTGTTGGCCAACCGCCCGATGAACATTAAGGAATTGGCCGCAGCGGTAGGGTTATCCAGCGCAATCATGACCATGCATGTGCGCAAGCTGTCCGAATGCGGCCTGGTCGATACCCAAATGGCCCCCGGCAAAAGCGGCTTGCAGAAGATTTGCTCGCTAGCTGTCTTCGGAGCGGAGATACTATTTCCGGCGCAAGCAACCGCCGAGCGCAAGAGCTACCGGGTCGAAATTCCGGTGGGGCATTACTCCGACTTTCACATCGAGCCAACCTGTGGCATCGCGACGACTGGCAAGATCATCGGCAGCTTTGATGATCCCCGCTATTTCTGGGATCCCGAACGAATTCATGCGGCCATCCTTTGGTTCGGCACGGGGTTTATTGAATACAAGACGCCGAATTATCTGCTGTCCAGTCAAGAACCCGAGGAGTTAGTCTTCACGATGGAAATCGCGTCCGAAGCCCCGGGCACAAGGGACGATTACCCTTCCGACATCACCATCACCTTGAACGGGAAGCAACTGGGCACGTGGACAAGTCCCGGCGATTACGGAGATCAGCTGGGCAAGTATACCCCCGACTGGTGGCCAAGGCAGGCGAATCAATATGGACTGTTGAAACGGCTGCGGATTACAGAAGACGGGACGTATATGGACGGCTTGAAAATGTCAGACATCACCCTTCGCGATATCGACATTCGGCAGAAGCAATGGACGTTTCGATTGTCCGTCGAACCGGACGCCCGTTACCCTGGCGGCTTGACCCTGTTCGGAAAAGGGTTTGGCAATTACGGCGAGCACCCGAGCGCGGAAGTGTTTTATGTGGAGAAGCAGGATAAGTGAAGCAAGCGCATTAAAACAATAATAAGGGACTGCCCCATTAGCCATCATGTATGGCTAATGGAACTGCCCCTTTTTCATTGATGATCTTGCTCCCCGTCTATTCCCAATACGACGCCCCGCCGCCCTTCAGCCGGGCGAGGCCTTCTACGAAGAAGTAATCGCCGTAAATGAGCGGCACATCGATGTTCGTCCCCTGCGGGTAGTTGCTCGTTCCGTGCAGGATTAGCCCCTCCTCCGCTGGATCGTCCCAAGCGCCGTAGTTCTCGTACAGCGACTTCAGGATGCGTTCGCCCCCCTCGCGGTACTTCGCCGCGGCCGCTGCGCTTGCGTCGCCGAGCTTCTCCGCCAGCAGCAGCAGCCCGCTGGCCGCGCAGGAACCAGCGGACGAGTCTCGCAGCTCGCGCAACGCTTCCGGCGCGCGGAAATCCCAGGCCGGCACCTGATCGTCCGGCAGCTGGCTCAAGAAGAAATCCGCCGCCCGCTGCGCGGCGGACAGGTATTCCGGCTTCCCCGTATGGTGGAAGCCCAGCGTCAAGCCGTAAATCGCCCAGGCTGCGCCGCGCGACCACGCCGATTCCGGCGCGTATCCTTGACCGCCTTGCGGCCCTACCACCTCACCCGTGGCCGGATCAAAGACCACGATGTGATAAACCGATCCGTCTTCACGGATAAACTGATCAAGCACGGTATCCAAATGCGCCTCGGCCACATGTGCGAATCTGGGGTCACCGCTTTTGCGGGACGCCCAGAATAACAGCGGCATGTTCATGCAGCAGTCGATGATCGCCCACCCTTCGTTCCGCTCCCCTTCTTTCCAAGGGTTCCAGGCCCGAATATAACGCCCCTTGAGATTAAAGCGCGCCGCCAAATAGTTTGCGGCCTTCAGTGCCCGAATTCGCGAGGTTTCGCTCCCCGTCAGCTTAAAAGAAGCGATGCTAGTCAATGTCCACATAAAGCCGAGGTCGTGGTCCAGCCGCACATAGCCATCCAACACCCCGTCCAGCTTAGCCTCGCATTCTTGCGCTAACGCCTTCAATTCCTCCTTACCGCTTTCCTCATACAGCAGCCACAGCAGTCCCGGCCAGAATCCCGCCGTCCACCAAGCCGGCTCGGCCAAATCATAAACCCCACCCTGACTTGCATGTGGGAACCCAGAACCGATTCTTGCCGTGTTCCGCAGTGTTTTGTCCAACGTCCTCGACCAAGCTTCTTCTACCCATGCTTTTCCGATCCCCATATGACTTTAGCTCCTCCTCCATTCCCTCTTTCCCTACTGCGTGACGAATTTGAATAGAAAATCGACCCCGAGATCTGTTTCCGGCTGCCGCACCCGAAAATCCAGCGCGTACCAAACCGTATCCTTCCCGTAATGATCTCGGTACGTCCGTTCCCTGACATCGGCCTCCAGCCGCTTCGGATCATAATGCAGCTCCAGCATCAGCATATCGCCGCCAGCTAATCGAAGCAGCCCCGAGCCGGCAACCTCCGGCCGGATCAGAGTCACAAACCGTTCCGTCAGACGCTCCGGCGCTTCCGTGAACCGGAATTCATCCCGAAGCGACAGGCTGGGCAGGTCCGTTTTATTCCAAACCCACCTTCTCTCGAACGACCGCAGATTTCCGTCTTCGTAAGCCCCGGACAATTCCAAATCCAAACGGCATACTTCCTCTGAAGTCTCGCATCGAACCACTGTAGCGGATCTCTCCGTTCCCTCTTGCTGATAACACCCGTCGATGATCGGGACGGAATGGCCCTGCGACCCGTTACAATCATACCTATATCGGGCCTCGCCAAAATAATCCCGCGTATATTCCCCGCACCCGAGATCGGACAAGAAAAACTTGCCCCCGCCCGCCAGCATGAAATGGCCCAGGTCGTTGTGGTTATGCGATTCGCCGTTATGCCCGCCTTTCGCGGCAAAACCAAACGCCTCTCCCGCGGCGGTAAACCGCGAGATTAGCCAGCCGGCGTCCTCGAACACAAAGTCGCCGTCCTGCCATTCTTCCGCCCCCGCCGCCGCGCGATCCCGCCAGATCAGGTTGCGCAGCGCCGGTGCCCACCGGCTGCAGTGATCTTCGCGATAGTCCGCATGGAGCGAGGCGGGCGGAGTTTCCACCCCCGCATACCGCGCCGCGAGGTAATGCGACAGCCCCCGGTGGACGCTGCCATAGGGTAACGTGTCGGAGAAATTGGCGACCAGCCGGCCGCCCATAAAGCTTTTTTGCTGGAAACCGGCAATTCGCCGAACCTTGTCCTCGCGGAACCAATCCCGCTGGCCACGGGTTCGCTTCAGCAGCAAATCCGCGTAATAAACAAAATAGCCAAACCCGTAATTCCAGTATCCCAGCCCCTCTGGACAAGCCCCGTCCTCGCCGAAGCCCTGCAAGTAGAAGGACATGCTGCGTTCAGTTTTCTCCAGAATCCGCGCCAGACGGGCGTGATCCTGCATCTCTTCCATCAACAGCAGCGCAGCCGAACCCATCGAGCCGGCGCAAACGGCCGACCAGTTGTTCGTCAGCTCCTCCCAGTGGAAAGGCCCCTTCTCGAGAAAGGGGCGGAACAACCGCTCATCAACCAGTTCGGCAATCCGCACGCGCAGCGGCTCCGGCAACCTGCCGCCCAGCAGCAGAGACAACTCAGCCAGCGCAAACCCCGTCTCCGCCGAGAACAGGTCAATCGTCTCCGAGACCGGGCGGTTTGCATCCACATGCGCGGGAAGGCACCAGGTGAACTCACTGCAGATCGCCCAGATCGCATCCCACAGCGCGGCCTCGTACGTCTCCGAATCCGGTTCGAGCAGTGACAGAAAGGCAAAGGTGTTCAGACGCCGCCTCTTCTCAAAATAAACCCGCTCATACTCCAGCCGTGACCCCTGCACGGCAAACAAGGAAAACAGCGAATAAGTCAGCTCTTCCGCCGGGGAGCTGAGAAGCCGCTCCCCCTCATCCCGGATCGCCTCCAGCTCGGCCCGGGCGTCCGGAGCCTCGCGCAGCGACTTCCAGAATGCCGTCCCGCCGCCGTTCTCCGGATAATAATCGTCCGCCCTCAAGGGAGACAGGCTTTCGGTCAGCTTCTCCCATTCCTCATGTTCTGTCATTGACTCTCCTCCTTCCGCCGCAGCCTGAAGCGGTACAAACTACTCCAACTCGATTCGGATCTCGTTCCCTTCGCAAGTCGTCAAGACGATGGCACGCTCCCTGATCACGAGGTTCAACGCTTCAGTCGTCACCGGCTGCCAGGAGACACCCGGTGACGGATCACCGAAAACAGCCGACGCAAGCACGTGAACTCCCGGCTTCAAGGAAGTGTGGAGCGTCGGAAGAACAGTGCGTGGTTGCAGGATATTCGTGTTGGCGTTCGGGCGGATGAGTTCAGCTGTCTCGTAGCCAAGCAGGTTCTGCACGCCGCTGGCTCCACAGGGACTTGCCGCCCCCGCCGCCGTTCGCTCGGCATTCATCCACTCCGTCAGCTCCGTTTCCATCCCCAGTGCGAATCCGCCTTCCGCCGCGTCGAGCGAACGTCCCGTATCAATGCGATGAATTCGGAGATGCCAAGGGAGCCCGGCCACGACCCAAGTACGAACTTCGACGTCGGACCAAGGTTTCCATAACGCATACAGCACGTTATCCTGAATCGACGTAGCCAGGTTACGGCGTCTAACCCGATACAGATTCTCCCCGCGTTCGCTGAGCGCGAGCATGGAATCGTACGCGCCTTGGGCCAAACCCCATTCCGCGCGCGGAACGCTAAACCCGAACCCGGTCGAATACGCGAACTTCTCGTATTTGGCCGAAGTATGGGTATGCTCGTTCGTACCGCGATGACCGGTGTTGAAGGCCGCCACATGACCGGAAGCGGAGTCGCGGGCGAGCACGAGATGAGCCGGGCGCTGGATCGAGAACGCCGGAAGCTCCGGCAGCGGCAGCTCCTCCGCCGTCCAGAACGGGTGATCCTCCGGCAAGGCCAGCGGCAGGAACGCCTTAAGCGCCCAATACGGTGAGCCGGGCGAGTTGTAATTCTCCGCCATCACCAGATTCGAATAGGCGTAACCCACCGTAAGAAGCCCGTCGGAGCTCCGAATCGGCTGGTTTAACCACCAGCGCAAGTTACGCAGCACCAGCCCCTTCAGTACGCCGGCCGGGAACCCCTCCACACCGGCGTAGGCCAGCGCGCTCCAGAATGCGGATTGAGCGAAACGATACGCCAGACTGCGCCCGTACGGCAGCGCTGCGCCATCCGGCGCAAACCAGGCCAGGAAATCGCCGGCGAACGCTGCAGCGCGTTCCTTGAACACGCGCGAACGCCGGGGATCCTCCTCTTCCATTAAACGGGCATATAGCAGCCCATAATAGTGAAACGCAAAGGGAACGTAATAGTCACTGTGTCCCCCGATCCCGTCGCTATACCAGCCATCCTCCAGATAAAATGCGTCCAACCGGTCTAAATTGCGCTCCAGCTGCACCGCATCGTAGGGCAAGCCCACTTTACGGAAACCCACGTTCACCAGGACGTTAAAGAATAGCCAATTGCAGTCGTAACAAGGATGCTGGTTCATTTGATTTAACCAACGGTGTAACCGATCCCGCTCTACCGGGCGGAGCGGTTCCCAAATCTGCTCAGGGATCAGTGCCAGCGCGTACCCAAAGGCCGCCATCTCCACCAGCCGCTGATCATAATCGGCGACCTCGCCCCAATATTCTTCATGCTCGGGATTCGTGCCGGAGCGAATGCCGTCCAGAACGATCTCCCATAACTCACTGGAACCTCCGCCTGCCAGCAGGGGAACCAGGCCCCACAATACCCGGGAGAACCCTTCCATCTCTGCCACCGTCGCCGGGTAGGACACGCCGGTTCGGCCAAGCGCTAACCGAGCGCCGCCTTGGCTGTAGAACGGCCGGAGGGGACTCACCAGCTGCTCCAAAGCTTTTACCATATCGCTTCGCGTTTGAAGCGGATTGTCGAAAGTCACGTTCATGTCGCCAACTCCTTCTACCCGAGATGATTACCCCTTGATGCCGGACGAAGCTACGCCCTGTACGAAATACTTCTGCAGCGCCAGGAACACAATCAACACCGGGATGATCGATACGACGCTGGCCGCCATGATCAATCCGTATTCGGCGGAATATTGCGTGATGAACATCCGCAGGCCGATCTGGATTGTTTTCAAGTCCGTTCTCGTCAAGTAAATCATCGGTCCGAGAAAGTCATTCCAGGTATTCACGAATGTGAAAATCGTGAGCGTGGACAACGCCGGTTTGGAGAGCGGTAGCATGATTTTTCCCCAGATTCCATATTCGCTGAGTCCATCAATCCGTGCCGCTTCGCACAGCTCATCGGGAATACTCTGATAGAACTGACGCATCAAGAAGACGCCAAACGCCGAGAAGGCCTGCAGAAAAATGATCGCGAGATGGGTGTTGTTCAGCCCCATGGAACGCATCATGATAAACTGCGGAACCATGTAAGCCTGCCACGGAATGGCGATCGTTGCGATATAGCCTAGAAACAGCAGGTTTCTCCCTTTGAACCGCAGCTTAGAGAAAGCATATGCGGCAAAGCTGGATGTCAGCAGCTGCAGCACCGTGACAATAACGGACAACTTCGCCGTGTTGTATATAAATCGACCGAGCGGAATCCGCGTCCAAATCTCCGCATAATTGAGCCAGCGGGGAGCGTCCGGGATCCAATGCATCGGAAACGAAAAGACGTCCTTGTTCAGTTTAAGCGAGGACGACAGCATCCACGCGTAAGGAACGAGCATACACAGAATGACCACCGCGAGGACCAGGTACGCAAAAATTTTAGCGACGGTTTTGGCTTGTTTGTTGGCTCTTGTCATTTTTGCATCCTCCTATTGTCCGTACTTCTTCTCGCCCTGGAACTGGATCAAGGTAATGCCCAGAACGAGCAGGAACAGCACAATCGCCATGGCGCTGGCGTACCCGTAATCCAGAGAGCGGAACGCGGTGTTGTAAATTTGATAAACAAGTACCCGGGTCGAGTTGTTCAACTGATTGTCGGCACCGGCAAACAGGTTGATAAAGATGTCGTATACCTTAAACGAGTTGATGACCAGAATCATCAGTACGAAGAACGTTGTAGGTGCCAGCTGCGGGATCGTCACGTTACGGAATCTCTTCCATGGCCCGGCCCCATCCAGCTCGGCGGCTTCGTACAGCTCGGGATTCACACCCTGCAGCCCCGCCAAATAAATCACCATGTAATACCCCATATTTTTCCACACTGTAAAAAGAACTACCGTAAACATAGCCCAGTCTTTATCCGCCGCCCAGCGGGGTAAATCCTCGATCGGAACCCCGGTGATCGCGTGCAGGATATTGTTGACCGGCCCCATCGTCGGGCTGAACACGAAATTCCATACGGCCGCTACAGCCACCAGCGAGGCGACATAGGGGAAGAAGAACACGGTCCGCATAAAGTTGCGCCCGAGCAGCTTCTGATTCAGCAGGATCGCCAGTCCAAGCGCGCATACCATCGTGATCGGCACGACGCCTACGGTATAAAGAATTGTATTCCAAAACGCTTTATGGAAGGTGCTGTCCTGAAGAAGCCGGGCGAAGTTGCGCAGCCCCACGTACTCCATCGGATTAGCCCCGTCCCATTTCACGAATGCGAGAACAAAAGCATAAATCATCGGTACCAGTGTAAATATGGCAAAACCGATAAAGTTGGGAGCAATGAAGCTGTACGCCACCAAATGATCCTTCAGGGTTTTGGACATCGCGTTTCTTTTTACCATTTCGTTACCTAACACGGGTTCATTCTGCATGAATTTCTCCTCCAAACCTGCTTGCTTGTGCTAGTGAATTCGGAAAAAAGAGGCGGGCTCTCAAGCCCGCCCCCGGCAGCACTGATACTGAATACGAGTTGATCGAATTAGTTGCCCAGCGCCTCTTGTACCCGTTTCTCCATATCCGCTATACCTTCGTCAATGGTTGCATTCTTCGTCATAATGTTGTCATGCGCTTCGTTCAGGATGACTTCGATATCTGCGCTCTTCTCATGTAATGGCATTTCCAGGTAAGTTCTATCTGTCGTCAGAGCCGCTTTACTGTTCTCGTCCGATGGGAAGCCATCAATGGAAGCAATGGAGTTAACAACCTCATCGTTTTTGATTGCTGGAATCGTCCCCGTGGATGCGATCACGGATGCGCCTTCTTCTCCGGTGACAAATTTCAGGAAGTCCAGAGCGGCTTCTTTGTTCGCGGACTTTTGATTCACCGCCAGCGAAGTGATCGTTCCCAGCGTCGTACCGGCTTTCACGCCGTCCGGATGCGGATACTTCACGATCCCCCAATTCGTAGCCTGGGATTCGCCGCTTTTCACTTTGTCGATTTGCGTGGCGATAAACCAACTGCCCATGTTCATCATGGCGACGGAGTTATTGTAGAACACGCCGGAATAGTGGGTGCTGGAGGTCTTCAGCGTCGCGTAATCCATCACGATTCCATCGTCTTGCTCTTTCAGGATCCGTTCGTAAACCGGTATCAAGAACGCGTATTTCCCGTCGACGATGGTGCTCTTCCCGTCCAGGATACCAAACAGTTGTACCGCGCTGCGCCAGGTGTGGTAGTGGGCGCCGTATACCTTCTCCGAGCCGCTGCCGGACGTCATTTTTCTAGCCAATTCATCATATTGGTCCAGCGTCATATCGTTTGTAGGATAAGGAACGCCGGCTTTATCAAACAAGTCCTTGTTATAGTAGACAATCCAGAAATCACTGCGGAAAGGCAGTGCGTACACGTCACCGTTCACTTGAATTTGCTCCACGGTTCCGCCATATACGGAAGTATCGATGCTATTGGAGTCCATGAAACCCTTCAACGGCTCCAGATGGTTCTGCTTCACCAAGTTGGCATAACCCGGAATATCCTTAATGGTCAAAATATCCAGGTCCGCGCCGCCGGAGAGCTGTGTGCTGAGCATCGTCATGTAGTCGGTGGAGCCCAGGTCGACATATTCAATCGTTACGTTCGGATGATCTTTCTTATAAGCGTCGATTAATGGCTGATAATAAGCCGTTGCTTCCCAGTCCCATAACGCCCATTTCAGCGTGACAGGTTCGTCGCTTTTCTCATTGGAAACGTTTGCAGAATTGTTCGTTTGAGGCTCAGCTGCAGGTGTTTTGCCCGAGTTTCCGTTATTTCCGGAACATCCTGCGAGCAGACCTACGAGGAGAACTGCTGCCAAGGTAAAGCCGAATACTTTCTTTCGTCTCATGTTCAAACCCCTTTTCCTCCTGTATTGAACTCCCGGATCGGCATCGCCAAATCCTTAGGTTCATGGTAACGAAACCACAAATGAAAGGGCATACATTTTTACGTTCTTTTCCTACACTTTTCTATTCGCTTCTTCAATAAACGGGCGGAAAGCTGTAAAATCATACTCAAAAGATGTAAAAATGGTTGTTTATGATCCATGCCGCTGTCTGTGCAGCCAAGTCATGTTATTGTAATTTATATCGGTTTATCCCGGCAGGAACCTTACTTCGGACGAGGTGATCGACACGAGCGCAAGAAAAGCCACCATCAAAAGCCGCATCATCTTGATCATGACCTTGTTTGCCTTGCTGATCGCGGGAATGCTCTCCTTTTTTAGCTATGAGCTGATCTCATATTTTCAGCGCAAAACGACGATCCAAGCAACGGAATTTAATCTGCAGCTCGTCTCCCACATCATTGACCAGGATCTCAACAATTTAACTGCCTTGGCTTTGGCCAGCAGTACGAACTCCCCTACCAATAACCTGATCCAGGATTACTTTGTCTCGCCGAACGCCAGCCCCAAGGATGGGCTGAACGTCTTCTCCTCCATGCAGGAGGACTTTCGGGTCAACCGGTCCAACAGTTATGTGCGTCGCCTGATCATCACCGACAGCCAAGCGAAATTTATTCAAGTCGACAATTCTGGAAGCGCTTCAGTTCCGCTGAGTATCCATAATATCAACCAACTTCCCGGGCTTTCCGCCAATGCGAAGGAAGCGTGGGAAAGAGTGATTCAGGATCCGTTCTCTCGTTCAAGCGGCATTCCGATCGTCTTACCGATTTACGGAGATCGAGCCGCCCGAATCGGAACCGTATACCTTCTGGCCAACACCTCAGTCATTACCGATAAGCTAAAGGGGTATGGCCTTCCGGAGGGCTCGGAACTGCTGGTCACACTGGGCAGCCAGAAATATCGGATCGAAGGGGACAAAGTGCAGCCCCTCTCTAGTCCTTACACCCTGTTTCCTTATGAGAAAAATGAAGCCACCGGGGCTCTCACCCAGCTGGCATGGATGGAGCAGGATGGGAAACGCCGTATCTCCGTGTCTTATCCGGTGAAGGAAGGCGTCCTCCTGTCACAGACGCTGGACGAGAAGCAATTCGCTCCGCAGCTGAACGCCTGGCTGCTCTTGATGATCGGCGTATCTTTGCTGGTGATTGCGTTAAGCGGCTTTATTACACTCTACCTTACCCGGACGATCAGCTTGCCGGTGGAGAAATTACGAAAGCGGATCGACAAGATCGCTCAAGGCAACTTCCTCATCGATCGGAATATCGAATGGAACAGCGAGCTGGGCGATGTGGGACGAGGCATCAACCGATTGTCCCATGATATCCTGACTCTGATGGATTCCCGCGTGGCGGATGAGAAGCAGAAGCAGGAGCTGGAGTACCGGATGCTGCAAAGCCAGATCAGTCCTCATTTCCTTTATAACACGCTGAACTCGATTAAATGGATGGCCACGCTCCAGAATGCTACGGGGATCGCGGAAATGACCACCTCCTTGTCCAGGCTACTTCGCAGCATCGCCAAGGATCATCGCAAGCTGGTTCCCCTGCGGGAAGAGCTCAGCTTAATGGACGATTATTTCCTCATCCAGAAATATCGCTACGGCAACACGATTACGATGGAACAGAAGCTGGAGGACGAGGAGTTATTGTCCGGCCTGATCCCCCGCTTTACCTTGCAGCCGCTGGTGGAAAACGCGATTTTCCACGGGATTGAGCCGAAGGGGCGGGGAGAAATTACCGTTACCGTAGCCAAAAGTGGTGTAAACGACATTCGGATCACAATTGAGGATAACGGGGTCGGGATGAATGAGGCGCAGATCGCCTCCATCTTGTCCCAGCAGGAACCCGGATCGAAAGGCTTGTTTGAAAATGTCGGACTGCGCAGCGTACATGATCGTCTGCGTTTGACCTTTGGGGAGCGTTACGGCCTATCCATTGAAAGCGAGCTAGGCCAATATACAAGCATGAATCTGTTATTGCCTTACCGAAAAATGGGATGATCCTTGGTTCAGTCTGCTTCGCGAACGTAAACCACACAAGGAAGTGATGGGATGATTAAATTACTGATCGCTGATGATGAGGCTCTGGTCTGCATCGGCCTGCAGTCCATGCTGAAATGGGAGGAGTATCAGATTGAGGTCGTCGGCATCGCCCATAACGGGGCTCAAGCCGAGGAGATGATCGAGTCTTTGCGTCCCGACCTGGTCATCACCGACATTAAAATGCCGGTCAAAACCGGCTTACAGGTCGCCGAATCCGTTCGCCATAAATATGGCCGGATCCCGTTGTTCATCTTTCTAACGAGCTATGAAGAATTCGAATATGCGCGCAGCGCGATTCACCTGCAGGCGGCGGATTACCTGGTCAAGCTGGAGCTGACTCCGCAGACGTTAGCCGAATCCGTACGGAAGGCCGTGACCCTGCTGGAAGATTACAAGACCGTGGAGAGTTACCCCAATATGCTCTATCGCAGCAATTTACATGCGCTTCGCGATAAATTCTTTATTCGGCTGTTTAATCAGCTGTTCGAGAACAAAAATCAGTTCCTCCTGCAACGAGATGATCTCGAGCTAGATTTATCGGCTACCGCTTATCTGGTCTGCACCTGTCGGATTCAGGGCCCGGAAAGTGTCCCTCCGCGCGGGGATAAGCTGGTCGCCTTATGCTCCAGCACGGTGCAGATGGCCAAGGATACCCTCGCCTCGGCGCGGCCTTGCTTCGTCACCAGCCTGGATCTGCGGAACTTCGCGATTGTGCTACCCGTTTCCGATAAAGACCCGCAGCACTGGATGCCGGAGGTCGAAGGACAACTTTACGATATGGCATCGGTGCTCCATGCCTATTTCAACGTGAATATTATCGGAGCCGCCGGTTACGCCGTAGACGACCCTTATCTGCTGCACGAGAGTTATCTGGCCGCCCGCCGGGCGCTGCCGATGGCGCTCGAACAGCAATCCTTCGTCTTCTTTGCCCAGAGCAACGCAGCCGAGCTTGCTCCTCCGGGTGATGACGATGCGGCCTCCCGCTCGGAGATCCGCCGCGCTTTCGAGGAGCTTGATATCGGCGCCTTAAACGCCATGATCACGAATCTCATCGACCGATATGAAGGCAGACCCGAGTTGCTGGTCCCAGCCACCGACGCGGCCTGCAACATATTATATATGGCGACCTCTTTGCTGGCCGATGGTGAGAATGTGGTTGAGCAAATTTTCGAGAACGAACCGGAGGGCTACCGCGCGATTTATAAGAAGCAAACGACCCAAGGCGTGATCGATTGGCTTGTCCAATTTCGGGACGGGTGCTGCGAGATCCTATCCTCGCGCAAACAGAGCTACAAGGAGCAAATCGTCCGAAACGTGCAGGATTACGTGAAACGAAATCTGAGCAGCAAGTTATCCCTTAACCAGGTTGCCGATGTGTTCAACTTTAGTCCCAACTACCTCAGCCATCTGTTCTCCAAGACCGCCAAAATCAATTTCGTGGAATACGTCACAGAGACCAAAATCGCGGCGGCCAAGGAAATGATGGTTCGCGGTGAGGGACGAATCTATGAGATCTCGCAAAAGCTGGGGTATGAAAGTGCCTTTTATTTCAGCAAGGTGTTCAAAAAAGTGGAGGGAATCTCGCCGCGGGAGTTCATGCAGCGTAAAGACAACTCGATTCCTTCCGGCTGATCAACGCCGCAGGATGCCCTTTCGGTGAATTTTCACGCGAGGGTCCACGATGGTGTAGAGCAGATCCGCCAGGAAGTTGGTGACCACCACGAATGCGGAGATAATCAAGATGCTCATGAGCAAAACGGGATAATTCCGGCTTTGCGCAGAGCTCACCGCCAAGCTTCCAAGACCGTTCCAGTTAAATACATTCTCTACCACGGCTGCGCCGGAAATCAGGGAAGGCAAGTCCAACATGATGATCGTGATGATAGGGAGCAAGGCCGCCCTCAACGCATGTCGATAAGTGACTCTTCGTTCCGAAACCCCTTTCGCTCGGGCGACATTGAGGAATTCGGAAGGAAGCACCTCGATCATGCTGGTGCGGACCATTTTCATATAATAAGCAATGAGGCCGATGGTTACGGTGGTTACGGGGAGAACCATGTGGTAAATAAGGTCGCCCATCTCCCCGGTTTTGTTCGGGGTATGCATGCTGCTTGGCGGGAACCAAAATAATTGGAAGGCAAAGATGTTTTGCAGCCAGTGCCCCAGCACAAATACGGGAATGGAGAATCCGATCAGGCTCAGGATGAGACCCAGCTTGTCAGAGAGTCCGTCCTGCCTTTTGCTGTTGTAGATCCCCCATGGGACGGCGATTAGTAGGGCAATGATCAATGACGTGCCTAACAAGGCGAAGCTGTTCCACACATATTTCCAGATGTAGTTATTAATCGGAGTACGGTAATAATCAAGACCAAAGTTCCCATGCAGGAGATCATTGACCCACCGGATATATTGCTGATAAATCGGGCGATCCAGTCCAAACAGATGCTTCTGCTCGTTTGCCCTTTGAATCTGCTCTTCCGTCATCCCTATGCTTAACGACCAGAAGTTCCCCGGCATCAAACGCATGATACAAAAGCACACGCTCATCACGATAAACAATACAATCAACGAATGAATCCCACGGCGGATCAGATAGGTCCACATCTTTGTCCTCCTCCTGATGGAATGAAATTTGTCATTCATTCTATCACAAATCGAGAACACCGTAAGCTGGAAATTGAAAATTAAATTGAAAATTTTTCATAAAGTTTCATAAGATGTGAGATCCAGGTGAGCAATTCCTTATCACTACAAACGTCCCTTGCCAGAAGAGCAAGGGACGTTTTAAATATAAACCTACGTATGAATTAAGGATTAATCATGACGTGGCAGCTCCACAGACACCTCGCGGCCCGATTCAGCGGATCGCAGAACGCCGTCGATGATCGCCTGTTGAATTAAGATTTGCTCGCCGGGGATCGGGGCGGGACGGCCGTCGCGAACCGCTTCAGCGAAATCCCGGACCTTCTCGTCGAACAGGTTCAGCTTGTGCTCAATGAGTGGAATCGGCGTCTGCGTGTTGCGGCCGTATTCGTCGTGGTACAGCGTAATCGAACCGATCGAGCCATCCCATACACCGGACCACGGACCGCTGCCTGCCGGCGTGATTTTGAGTCCTGCGTCGGTACCGAGGAACATCGTTGCGCCTAACGTGTCCATGTGCATCGCCCAGGAAATTTTGAACTGCAGCACCAGATCGTTCTCGAAACGTACCATCGCCACGCCAAAGTCCTCCACCTCGAATCTGGATGCTTCAGGATGATAGAGCGGGTTACGACCGAAATGGTTTGACGTAAACGCAGATACGGTGAGCGGGCGAGGATAACCTAACGTATTCAGCGCCATGTCCAGCGAATAGCAGCCGATGTCTGCCATCGCTCCGGCTCCAGCCAGCTTCTTGCTGATAAATGTGCCGCCTGGCATGCCGCGTCGGCGGCCACCGCCTGTCTCGGCGTAGTAGACCTTGCCCAAACGCTCGGATTGTACGATTTCCTGCAGCAGCTTCATATTCGGGTCATAGCGGGGCTGGAACCCGATCGTCAACATATTGCCCGTGTCGCGGGCGACTTGCGTCATCTCAAGCGCCTCCGCCAGAGTGACGGACATCGGCTTTTCCAGCAGCACTTGCTTGCCCGCTTTCAGCGAATCCACCGTCGTTTCATGATGCGAGACATTTGGCGTACAGATGCTGACGGCGTCCAGCTCTTGCTCGAGCAGCTTCCGATGGCCGTCATAAGCCGCCGCTCCGTCCAATTGCAGCGCCTCCACGAAATCCGCGGCTTTGCCGGGAATGACGTCGGCGACTGCCACAATCTCTACGAATGGAAGCTTGCGATAAGCCGATACGTGGGCTTTGGCGATTCCGCCGCTTCCAATAATGCCGATGCGTAAATGCTTACTCATATGCTCGCTTCCTTCTCTCGTTTGGAATGGGGCACCGAATGCTCTCCCGCATGCATTTTGCGGTATGCGCTTGGCGTCACTTCGTACTTGCTCTTGAATACCGGATACAGATAATTGGGATTTGCGTAACCGTGGGCAAGGGCGATCTCCTCGATCGCTTTGTCCGTTAGGATCAGGTCCGAACAGATCGCCGTCAGCCGTGTATGCTCCAAATAATCGTGGAACGTCGTCCGCCCTTCACTGCGGAAGATACGCTGAAGCTGTCGGGGACTGGTCCCGATCGCCTCCGCAACTTGCTCCAGCGAGATCGGCATGCTCTCATTGTCCTGAATGTATTGCGTGGACAGCTTGTAGCGATGGAAGCTCATATCCCGCTGCGGAATTCCCTTTCTATCGTCAGCCCGATCAAGCACACGAACCGTACGCAGCAAAATCCGCACGATTTCCTGCCTTAGCAGCGTGTAGAAGCCGATCGGCTGCTCCTCCAAAATGCGGTACGCTTCTAGAAAACCGCTCATCGCATGGAACCGGTCAACCACCGGGGCGATCGGCAAACGATCCAACGAGGTGATGCACTCCCTTGCCTCCGCCGCCTCCAACTCGTCTCCCCAGCCGCTAGGTTCGGCGGCCGCCGGCAGCGGCTCAATTTCCAAATGGAGGCAAAGCTCATACATCGGATCATCCGGGTCCGATTCCTGATAGTGTACCAGATCCGGTCCGGTCAAATAGAACATGCCCTCGTGGAGATCGTACGCCTGATCGATGAGAATCACTTTGCCCTTGCCTCTTGGAATATAATGAAACTCATATCCCGAGTGCTTGTGAAAATGAATGATATGTCCAGGTGGAAATGAGGCCAGATGGCAGCGCAGCACGCGAATTCCGTAATCTCCCCAGCGGAATTGCAGCTCTAGTCGGTCGAGCGCATCCTGCCTCTCCGCCATTCTGGCGTACGGAAAAGGACTTGCATTTCCGGCCGCTTTACGGTCCGCCGGCTTTCTCCCCGTCGATTCGCGTTGATCCGCCCGCATCTTGATCCCTCTTTTCCTTTGGTCATCCGTTATTCCGCCAGCTCGTCGATCCGGATCGGCCGGCTTTCCGCCACCGAGCGATTGGAAGCTTCCATGAGTCGGGTCAGATCCACAGCCGCCGCGATATTTTCCGTCGCCTCGGTCCCCTGCTTGATATGCTCCACCCATTGGCTGAACGCGTAGGGCACTCTGTCTTCCAACTCCAGCTTCTCCCATTGTCCGCTCCCACCGTTGTAACGAACGACGGGAACCTCATCCGGGAAGCCGTACAGCAGCGTGCCTTCGGTTCCGTGAAGCTCAATAGAGAACGGCGAATGGCTGTTCACAAAACCCGCTTCGACGATGCCCAGCGCTCCTTCCGCATAACGCAGCACAGCTACCGCGTTGTCTTCAACTTCCTTGCCTGTCACATAGCCGAAATTCGCACTTACACTTTCCGGCATCCCCAAGAAACGCCGGACAAGGTACATCGGATGGCAGCCCAGGTCGATGAGGGCGCCTCCGCCGCACTGCTCCTTCGAGTAGAAATGATCCGGCAGCCAGTTCGCAGTCGCGCCATTATGCGATAGCCGGACCCGAGCCAGGGTCAGCTTGCCAAGCTTGCCGCCTTGGAGCACGCGGTCGATCGTCTGCGTATAGCCGTCATACAGGCGCGGCAGGGAAACCGTCAGCCTCACCCCCGCTTTCCGGACAGCCGAGAGAATATCCGTGACTTCCTTTGCCGTAGGAGCGATGACTTTCTCCGTGAAAATATGCTTGCCGGCCTCCGCCGCCTTCACCATGATGTCGCGATGTAGATTCGTCGGCGCGTCCACGATGACGGCGTCGATATCGTCCTGCGCAAGCATTTCGTCGAGCGAGGCGTAATACGGCACGCCATATTGCGCCGCTTTGGCCTGCCCGCGTTCAGGAAGTTCATCCCAGATCGCGGCGAGTTCCGTGTCGGGATGCTCCAGTGCCTGCTTCGTGTAATCTTCTGCATGAACGTGCCAATAACTGATTTTGCCGATTCGAATCATAAGTAAGTAAGCCTCCTTGGCTATTTGACTTAAAATATACGACAACATAGTCAGATTACACAACTTTTATAGCCATTATAATGAGCATACGTGCCAATTAAACTATAAATTTGCGACATTTGCGTATAATAAGTGGTTGGTTTTAGTTTTATAACTGGGTTGGCGGGGATAAAGAAAAGAGGCCTCTCAAAAGTTCTATGAACTTAGGAGAGACCTCTAATTTTCGCTAAACCTTAGGGGTATAGGCTTTGCAGCCTTCCTTACATCATACCGCCCATGCCGCCCATGTCAGGCATAGCTGGTTTTTCCGGTTCCGGTTTGTCGGCGATCACCGCTTCGGTGGTCAGGAACAAGCCGGCAACGGATGCTGCGTGTTGCAACGCCGAACGAGTAACTTTCGCTGGGTCAACGATCCCTGCTTCGATCATGTTCACCCATTCGCCAGTTGCGGCATTATAACCAACGCCGACTTTTTCTTTCTTCAGGCGGTCCACGATAACGGAACCTTCTTCGCCAGCGTTTGCAGCGATCGTGCGTACCGGTTCTTCCAGGGCACGAAGCACGATGTTCACGCCGGTTTTTTCGTCGCCAGTTGCTTCAACCGCAGCTACAGCGCCATATACGTTCACGAGGGCAACGCCGCCGCCGGATACGATACCTTCTTCAACGGCTGCACGCGTTGCGTTCAGCGCGTCTTCGATGCGCAGTTTGCGTTCTTTCAATTCGGTTTCGGTTGCTGCGCCAACTTTGATCACCGCTACGCCGCCAGCCAGTTTAGCCAGACGCTCTTGCAGTTTCTCTTTGTCGAACTCGGAAGTGGTTTCTTCCAGTTGAGCACGGATTTGGTTCACGCGAGCCGTGATGTCACCTTTGTCGCCGCTGCCGTCCACAATCGTCGTGTTTTCTTTCGTAACGATCACTTGACGCGCGTTACCCAGTTGATCCACCGTGGTGCTCTTCAGATCAAGGCCGAGCTTCTCAGTGATCACTTGGCCGCCAGTCAGAGCCGCGATGTCTTGCAGCATCGCTTCGCGACGGTCGCCGAAGCCAGGAGCTTTAACGGCTACCGCGTTGAACGTGCCACGCAGTTTGTTCACGATCAGCATGGCTTGCGCTTCGCCTTCGATATCTTCAGCGATGATCAAGAGCGGTCTGGATTGTTGCACGATCTTCTCCAGAAGCGGCAAGATTTCTTGCGTGCTGCTGATCTTCTTGTCGGTGATCAGGATATAGGGGTTATCGAGTACGGCTTCCATTTTGTCCGTATCGGTAATCATGTAAGGAGATACATAACCGCGGTCGAATTGCATCCCTTCAACCACTTCGAGCTCGGTAGCAAAACCACGGGATTCTTCGACTGTGATCACGCCGTCCTTGCCGACTTTCTCCATGGCTTCCGCGATCAGTTCGCCGACTTCTTCGTCCGCGGCGGAGATCGCAGCAACTTGAGCGATCGATTGTTTGCCTTCGATGGCTTTGGAGATGTCTTTCAATTCGGCAACCGCAGCGCGAACCGCTTTGTCGATCCCTTTGCGCAGGCCGATTGGGCTAGCACCAGCAGTTACGTTCTTGAGGCCTTCACGGATCAGCGCTTGTGCCAGAACCGTTGCTGTCGTCGTACCGTCACCGGCTACGTCGTTTGTTTTCGTTGCTACTTCTTTGACGAGCTGGGCGCCCATGTTTTCAAAAGCGTTCTCCAGTTCGATTTCTTTCGCGATTGTCACACCGTCATTGGTGATCAGCGGGCTGCCGAATTTCTTCTCCAATACGACGTTACGGCCTTTCGGACCGAGTGTTACCTTTACTGCATTTGCCAAAGCGTCAACCCCACGAAGCATCGCGTGGCGGGCTTCTTCACTGAATTTAATGTCTTTTGCCATTGTTCAATTACCTCCCATATAGATGTGTATGTGTTCGTTCGTACGAGACTCTCTTCAGGCCGATTAGCCGAGGATCGCGTGGATGTCGCTTTCTTTCATAATCAAATACTCTTTACCTTCGTATTTCACTTCAGTGCCTGCATATTTGGAGAAAAGAACGCGGTCGCCTTCCTTCACTTCCAATGGAACGCGGACGCCATCTTTCAAAGTTCCGCTGCCAACAGCGATAACTTTACCTTCCTGCGGTTTTTCTTTGGCCGTGTCTGGAAGCACGATACCAAATGCCGTTGTCTCCTCTTGCTCGATCGGTTGCACGAGAACGCGTTCACCTAAAGGTTTGATCATGAAAAAACAGCCTCCTTTAAATATGTGGTGTTATGGGTAGATGTTTGTCATATGTATTAGCACTCGATCTACTCAAGTGCTAACAACCACTTTTATATTACTCAAGTTGCGAGTAGATTTCAAGTTCCTTTGTACAAATTTTTTTCTTTGTTTCATAGGGCTTCACCCGCGCCCTTCCCATTGTATCCTTGCGTTTGGATAAATATTCCGCTGGTAGCGGACAGGGCCTGCTAGCAGAGGGGCATGTCCCTCGTGGATCCACGATTCTGGATCCACGCTTCCGCGGCAACTTGGAGAGTGCCTGTCCGCTAGGTGCGCCGCGTTTGCCGCAAATGTTGCATAAAGTGCAGCATTTGCGTGAGGTTTGGCCGACTTCAGCCGGAAATGTTGCAATAAGTGCAACATTTCCGGGCGGATTGGGCCAAACCGGCCAGTAATGTTGCATATTGTACAACATTTATACCGGCTCAGGCTCGGCGAGCCCGAAATGTTGTAGGAAATGCAACATTTACTCCTGCGAGCGTAGAGGGACAGCGGTTGAATGCCCGCGATTCCCCCTCCCGATGCGGTCCTATCCGCTCCCCGGCGCCCTCAGCCCACCGACGAGCAAAAAAAACGCGCCCCGCATAAGCCAAGGCGCGCTCCCTCATCTATATTTCCGCCCGTTCCGCATCCGCCGCTTGCTGCTTGGCATAGACTCGCTTGGACAGGAACACGCTGAGCTCATACAGCAGGACGAGCGGGATGAGTACCAGGAAAGCGGAGAAGAAATCCGCCGGCGTAATCATCACAGATACGACGACCAGCGCGAAATACGCCGCCCGGCGCATCTTCTTGAGCCGATGCGGGTTCAAGATCCGCAGCTGCGTCAGGAACAAAATGACCAACGGCAGCTCGAACAACAACGAAATCGGCAACACGATATTGGTCAGAAACTTGAAATAGTCGGCCATCCCATAGGTCTCGACCAATCCCAGTTGCCTGTTCAGCGAGCCCGTAAACGTCATAGCCAGCGGGAATACCACGTAATAACCGAAAGCCAAGCCCGCTAGGAAGAAGACGAACACGTACGGAATATACCTTGCGGTCGCTTTGCGTTCCTGTGGCTTCAAGCCGGGGCTCACAAACGCCCATACCTGATACAACGTAAATGGCAACGTGATCCCGAGTGCGACCAGCATGGCGATTTTCATATAAACGCCCACGCCGTCCCAGAACGAAAAGGCATTAAGTTCGATGGCCACGCCGGAAATGGCGTTTTTCGTCACATAGTGGTAAATCGGATCAACCACGAAAAAGGCCGCCACCAGCACCACGATAAACACAATACCAACGATCACCAATCGCCGCCGCAGCTCTGTTAAGTGATCCACAAGACTTTGCGCATTGTCTTTCTCCGACATCTCCTGTTCTCCTTTCCCCGCCATGCTTCCCTTCAAATCTCAAACAAAATCCCTCCGCGAAGGAAGGGATCAAGGTTACGCCTATGTAACGGGCTCTGCCGTTTCCAATTATTCGGGAAGACGGCGATCGTCCGGTTTGGGGCCCTCTACCTGCGGTTGTGGAGCAGTTTCCGTTCTCCTAACTTCCGGTTGATCGTCCACGATATCCCGGGTAGCCTCCTTGAATTCACGGAACGTGCGGCCAACAGCCCGCCCCAGATCAGGTAATTTATTCGGACCAAACAGCAGCAACGCCGCGATGATGATCAACAAAAATCCGCCTGCACTCATGGTTGATTCTCCTTTCGTTACGGCAAATAAATAGACAGTGGTATTCCGGATCGATACATTCACTCGCCCACATCATACCATAACGAATATCACAGTTACAGTCTATTTATTTTACAACTTAACAAAGAAGTAGAGAATAAGGCCCTATAAAGATCTTTCATTATAAACGGAACTGCCCCGTAACCATCAGCAACGCTTCCGGTAGTTGGTCCATGATGGCCGCCAAATTTTCGTGTACGCCCTTAGGCGTTCCCGGCAGATTCACGATCAGCGTACGTCCGCGAATGCCCACAATCCCCCGAAATAGCATAGCTGCAGGGTTCTTCTGCATCAACCGGTACCGCATCGCCTCCGCCATGCCCGGCACTTCGCGCTCGATAACCCGGCGGGTCGCTTCCGGCGTCACATCCCGGATTGCTAGCTCCGTTCCTCCCGTAGTTAGCACCAAATCGGCGTGAAAATAATCGGTCATTTCAATCAATGCGGCGATAATTTCATCCGGTTCATCGGGGACGATCCGGTATTCCACGATTTCGCCGCCCAATTCCTCCTCCACCAGCTCACGGATCACTTGGGCGCTCGTATCTTCACGTTCTCCCCTGGCTCCTTTGTCGCTGGCGGTAAGGATCGCTGTTTTCCAAACCATGAAGTCACCCTCCTCATCCATATAGGAACTCCCTATGGAGTCCAACGTAATGCCGGATCATGTCGATTCATGCTGATTTCAACTACAAACTGCCATCTATATCTATATCAAAATCTAGTAGCCGCCGCAATGTCACGAACGCACGTAATCCCCGCTTTTGCCGCCCGACTTCGACCGCAGCTGCGTCGGGCCAATCACCATGTCCTTCTGCAACGCCTTGCACATGTCATACACTGTCAGCGCTGCGGCGGATACCGCGGTGAGCGCCTCCATCTCCACCCCGGTTTTCCCTTCGGTCTTCACCGTCGCCTCGATGTACAGCTCGTCCTGTCCGTTGTCGTCAAACGTAATGTTAACGCCCGTCAACGCCAGCGGATGGCACATCGGAATCCAATCGGACGTCCGTTTTGCCCCTTGGATCCCCGCAACCTGGGCCACAGCAAGCACATCGCCTTTGCCAACCCGTCCTTCCTTGATCGCCTCAAGGGTCGACGGAAGCATGGAGATCTTCGTTTCCGCCACAGCCACGCGAACAGTTGCCGATTTCCCGGAAATATCCACCATCCGGGCGCGGCCTTGTTCATTAAAATGCGTCATTCCTTGACCCGATTCCGAGTTTGCCAAGCTTATCACTACTTTCCTTCATATATATCGTTTCTTTCGCCGTAAACAGCAGATCCAGTCGGAAATCATGCGATTCCATCGGAATTTCCCCCTCCGGCAGAATCAGCTCCTGAAGGACGAGGGCGGCCAGGATGACCTGCCCGGTTCCGCCGCTGCGGCGGGCCAATTCATCGATCAGACGATCGTAATACCCTGCTCCAAATCCGATCCGCCCTCCGTTTAGGTCGAAGGCCAGTCCCGGAATCACTATGAGATCAATTTCGGGGTAACGCTCTGGCGGCCAATCAGCGGCATGCCCCGCCGGCTCCAATATCCCCCAAGTGCCGGGAACGAGGTCCTCCGTCCCGGAAATCTCGTGTAGGGAGAGACTGCGATTGGGTCCGATCCTCGGCGCGAGCAGCCGATCTCCCTGAGCGAAGCAGTTAGCCAGCATTGGCCAAGTATCCGGTTCATCGCGGAAAGCCATGTAGCAGAACAAGTTCAGCTTCCCGCCGCGCCGCGCCCGCAGGGGGCCTAGCACCTCACGTTCAGCTAAACGGCTGGCGGCCAGTGATTGCTCCGTACGGGATCCCTCCGGAATTTGGGCGCGCACCTTCAACATTTGCTGGCGCAGCTCTTTTTTGGCATCCGTTAATTCCATGCCATCCTCCCCTTCCGCTCCCGTCTCACGTTAGCCGGTCTTCCGCCAACCCCTAGCCGATCCGGCTTATCTCTCCCTTAGTGTATCATTGTTAAATGAAAATGAAAACCAAAGCACACGGTTTGCAAAACGCGGTCTTCCAAGCATTCAGCGATGCATTTCGCTTAGGTTTCATGTACACTGAAGGTACGAGTTTCAACGAACTCATGGTTTCCCAATCATGAACAGAACGCAAATCTTTTTTTGGAGGATCGAATCCGTTATGTTGCTTCAAGCTTCGAACATTACGAAATTATACGGCGTGACCCCCGTGCTGGAGGGGATCAACCTGCAGGTGTTGGAACGGGACCGTATCGGTCTCGTTGGCGTCAACGGTGCGGGTAAATCGACGTTTTTGCAAATTCTAGCAGGAGAACTCTCCTACGATGGAGGGCAAATCTTCAAAGCCAAAGAAACAACGATTGGTTATCTAGCGCAAAACAGCGGGTTACAATCGGATCGCACCCTCTGGGAAGAGATGCTGGCCGTGTTCGCCCCTCTGATTGAAACGGAACGCGAGCTGCGCCGAATGGAAGAGCAGATTGCAGATCCGGATTTAGCTCAGGACGAGAAGGCTCATCAGGAGCTGCTCGACCGTTATGCGCTTAAATCCGACTGGTTCAAGGACCATGGCGGTTATGAAATGGAAACCCGCATTCGCATGGTGTTGCACGGCATGGGATTTGGCGACTTTGCGCCGGACACTCCGATCGCAACGTTAAGCGGCGGGCAGAAAACGCGGCTTGCGCTCGCCCGTATTTTGCTGCAGGCTCCGGATCTCCTGATGCTGGACGAACCAACTAACCATCTTGACATCGAAACATTGACCTGGCTTGAGGACTACTTGCGCAATTATTCCGGTGCCCTGTTGGTCGTCTCACATGACCGATACTTCCTCGACCGACTTGTCACCGCGATTGTGGAGATCGAACGCCATCAATCACGCCGATATACAGGCAACTACAGCCGGTTCATCGATCTGAAGGCGGCGGAATACGAGAGTCAATTGAAGCAATACGAAAAGCAGCAGGATGAAATCGCCCGGATGGAGGCGTTTATCCAGAAGAACATCGTCCGCGCGTCCACGACGAAACGGGCGCAAAGTCGGCGCAAGGCGCTGGAGAAGATGGACGTCCTCGATCGGCCGCTCGGCGATCTGAAACGGGCGACCTTCTCCTTCGAAGCCGAGATCATGACTGGCAAGGAAGTCCTGCACATCAATAAACTTTCCTACACATTTGCGGACAAACCCAAACCGTTGTTCCAGAACGTCAACTTCGATTTATACCGCGGTGAAACCGTAGCCTTAATCGGCCCTAACGGGATCGGAAAATCGACGCTGCTGAAAATGCTGACCAGCGATTTACAGCCATCGGATGGTACCATTACCTGGGGAGCCAAGGTCAAGGTCGGTTATTACGACCAGGAGCAAACCCATCTGAACGCCGCTAATACCGTGCTTGAGGAAGTCTGGGGAGCATACCCCCACATCGAGGAAGCGCGTATTCGCAGCGTACTGGGCAATTTCCTGTTCAGCGGCGAGGACGTGCTCAAGAAGGTTGCGGCGTTAAGCGGCGGAGAGAAAGCTCGGGTCGCTTTAGCCAAGCTGATGCTTCAAAAAGCCAATGTACTGATTCTTGACGAACCAACAAACCATTTAGACCTATTCAGCAAGGAAGTCCTTGAATCCGCTCTAATCGAATACGATGGAACGCTGCTGTTCATTTCCCATGACCGTTACTTCCTAAACAAGATGGCGGAACGTATCGTCGAGCTGCATCCGAACGGTGCGGATCATTTCCTGGGTAATTATGACGATTATTTGGCAAAAAAACAGGAGCTTGCCGAGCTCGCTGCCGAGCAGGCGAACGCCGAAGCAGCGAAGTCGAGCGCAAACACGACCATCAAGCCGTCCGAACTGGATTCCTCCGCGGCCAAATCCGGCGCCGCTTCCTATGAAGCCGATAAACAGGCGAAACGCGAAGAGCGGAACCGTCAACGCCGATTAGAGCAGTTGGAGGAACTGATCTCAGATCTCGAAAACGAGATTGCTAGATTGGAATCCGAACTGACCCTCCCTGAGGTCTATCAGGACTACACCGCAGTCCAAGAGCGACAGGACGGAATCGACCGGCGAAAAGAACAGTTATCCACCGCCTATGAAGAGTGGGAATCCCTGGCTGAAGGATAAAATTCACAAAATTTTTTTATCCTTTTCACATTTCGATTTCTTCGGTTATACACAACTTTATCCCCACTATGCAGAAAATATTCGACCTCAAAACGGCCCTCGGGGCCGTTTTTTTCCGGGGAAATCGTCGTTTTTTGTCAGATTACTGTTTTATCCACCAATTTATCCACATTATCCACAGTTTTCTGAAAGCGTGACTGCCATTTTCCCCGACCTTGCTTCATACACTGGCACACAAGCTTTCATCCTTTTTTCATGAAGATAGCCAACAAGCTGTGGATAACCTTGTCCACAGCTTGACAAAACCTTCGTCTTAGGCCCAACTCCTCAGCCCGCTCCCAAATGCTGATTTTCTTCACATGAAATCGCCCAGGTTCGGACCTCATAGTTCTCCGCTCCCGATTTCACAAACGGATCGCGTTCCGCGATTTCCCTTGCCTCCTCCAGACTACCCGCTTTGACAATGACCATTCCGCCCTTGTAATCGATAAACGGCCCGCCTATCACCAGCTGACCGTTTCGGTCCAGTTCTCTTAAGTGGGCAACATGCCCGCGGATTAAATCCTCATCCAAACGCCGACCTGGATTTAAATTTAGCAGGATCACGTACCTCTTAAATTCGTCAAAAGATGGTACTTCGCTCATAGATCATTCCTCCTTTAACTAGTCTGATGCTTTATTCCCAATTCACTTCCATTTTCCATCTCCATTCGCTCCGCGCCCCTGAAACCATCCGAAATGCCTATTGCCCTGCCCTTTTTAAAATCATTATGATCTCTATAGAACTGCGGCAAAAAAACACATAGGCCGTCAAATACTCACCGAAAAGGAGAGAATGGAATGAAATTTGTCAAAGCCGCTTCAATCGCCGCACTAGGCGTTAGCCTCGTCTTTGTAGGAGGATGCCAAATGCTCGGCTCTTCTAAGGGCGCTTCATCCACGACTTCCCCTTTTACGGAGTCCAAGCTGCCCGGTGGAGGCCTAGCCCTCCCGCAGAACGAACGAATCCATTTGTCTACCGATAAGCAATGGATCGAAAAGGAAGGGCATTTATCCGACCTGATCCGCCTGCAGTGGACGGGGGACCGCGCCAAACCCGCGATCGCTTGGGCCGATGAGCAAGGTAAGGACAAAACGGCGATTATCTCGCATGATAAGGCAAACAATCCCGAACAACATGATCATAAGCATATTTCGATCGAAACAACGATGTCGCCAACTGGAGAGTACAAGGATCAATTATTTACCCGTTTGGAAATCCCCTACGATACCGACGTTGCCGAGATTCGCACCCACTCGTCCAACTTCAACGTGATGGACGGTATTCTGCGCGTGGCCGGCGAAGGCAATCGAGACGTGCAATTAGCCAACACCGGCAAGGATAACGCCACGTCCCCGCTATGGAGTCTTCGTGCCAACAGCGCCGAGCTCAAGGGTAACAATGCCGGAGCGGATTTTAACGTCATCCGTTACTCGGATGAAGGGGAAGTGATCGACAGTGCCCTGACGATTAAACGGGACGATGGACAAGTAGGCATCGGTACGGAGGATCCGCAAAGCGCGTTGGACATCAATGGAGACGGAATCCGTATCCGAGAGTCCCGCACGCCGGCTTCTTCCAAGGCCCCCGGAAATCCCGGCGACATCGCCTGGGATGAAAACTATATTTACGTCTGCGTTGCCAAAGACACCTGGAAACGAACGGAGTTGTCCAATTGGTGACCTTGTTCAATGATCGGCGGCTACGATACGTATACCCGTATCTGCTTGGATTTCCGTCTTCACTCGACCCTTGGCGTTGTTACCTACAAACTTGATGCGATACGTTCCCGGGCTAACCTTCAACTCCATCTTGCCTTCGCTATCTCCTTCGGCAAGCGTCGTCACCTCTCGATCCGGCCCGATCGCCAGCAGCTTGAATCGGCCGCCGTTGATCTCTTGTTGATGGAGGAAATTCACATTCCCCTTTGCCGAAGCATGGATGAACCAAATCGTTTCCATCCCGTAGAAGGAGGAGAAGGAAACCGTGTTCGACTCGTTGCTCGTTTCGCCAACCCGCTTCACATAGGTAAAAGTATCGCCTTCTTGGGCCAGCTCCGCTTCGTCGTCGTAAAGCTGCTTCTGCCGTTCCGTAGCCAGACTGCAGCCACCTATTACGGCCATCAGCGCCACAGCGCAGAGAAAGCCGAGAAGCAGCCGAATACCGCCGGGTAACCGAATAGCGTTGCCCGGCTTCCTTTGATTACGCATGTTTCTCCCTCCTAGGCGTTGTCACCAGATGACTTTCGATAATATCCTGCAACCGAAGGAAACACGGTCAACGCTTGGATTGCCAAGCCCCAGGCCGTATAAACCAAATGCACGACCGAGGAACTTCCAAGAATGTAGATTTGGACCGAAAGCCAGACGATTAATCCAAAGCCGATATAAAGGGAGAAGGCCCAAGACCAATGCCGGTCTTTAAATAGGTTCAGTTTCTCCCCCAACCCCCAGTTCCATTTCCATACCAGAGCT
The DNA here is from genome assembly GCF_023195895.1 of Paenibacillus mellifer. Classification (GTDB taxonomy): domain Bacteria; phylum Bacillota; class Bacilli; order Paenibacillales; family Paenibacillaceae; genus Fontibacillus; species Fontibacillus mellifer. The sequence goes on along the minus strand of NZ_JALPRK010000001.1, from coordinate 270,149 downwards.
GTCGTTACCATAATCGGCAGCATACCAAAGGCCAGCAGCAGGATTACCCCTGGAATCAAATAATCCGGGAACAGCGAAATTTGCATCAGCTCGGTCGGCATCCCCAGCAAGCTGCCGGACGGGTCCAGGATTAATACTCCGCCGCCGAATACGGCACCGATTCCGAGCAACCCTTGCAATCCATTCAGCAGCAGGCTGGACACCGGTCTTCCTAGCGTTTTACCCATTCACTCACCCCTAGTGCAACATTCTATTTGTGATTCAATTCACCCATTCACAAAAAAAAAAGAAGATGAGGCCCATTTCGGCTCATCTTCGTTGTTACTGCTACTTTATCATAGGATGCTCGGGTTGGAAACGGAAAATTGTCGAATGGACGACGCCGCTTGAAAGAATAGGAGGTTCCCGAGTAGAATAGATTAAAACTTAAAATTTAAGAGAAAGGGGCCCCGCCGCATGAATCGGAAAGCAGTCCGAAGCATTACAGACCTGATTGGCGAAACCCCTGCCGTCAAGCTGAACAAACTGGTTTCCAAGCAAGACGCCGACGTATACGTCAAGCTGGAGTTTGCCAACCCGAGCCGAAGCGTAAAGGACCGGGCCGCCGCTCATATGCTAGAGACAGCTGAACGGGAAGACCGGCTCACTCCGGGCGCCACCATTATCGAGCCGACAAGCGGGAATACGGGCATCGGGCTGGCCATGAACGCTGCGGCCAAAGGATATCGAATCATCCTGGTCATGCCGGACAACATGACAAAAGAGCGAATCATCCTGCTGCGCGCTTACGGCGCCGAGGTCGTGTTGACGCCGGCCGCACTGCGCATGCCCGGCGCGATTGCCAAAGCCCGGGAGCTGCTGGACCAAATTCCGGGCAGCTTTATGCCGCAGCAATTTCAAAACCCCGCCAACCCGGAAATTCACCAACTCACGACCGGGCCAGAAATCATGCAGCAAATGGAAGGCCGGCTTGATGGGTTCGTAGCCACGGCAGGCACGGGCGGCACGATCACCGGAACCGGCGAGTATCTGCGAAGCGTATTGCCAAACATTCATATCACTGTCGTTGAGCCGCAGGGCTCCCCCGTCCTCTCCGGCGGAGAACCCGGCCCGCATAAGCTGGTCGGCACCAGCCCCGGCTTCATCCCGGCGGTACTCAATACCGCGGTTTATGACGAAATCGTCCAGGTCAGCGATGCGGATGCACTGGATACGACGCGGCGCCTGGCTGCATTAGAAGGCCTATTGGTCGGACCGTCGTCCGGCGCCTCGGTCTGGGCGGCGATTCGATTAGCTCGGCAGTTGGGTCCCGGAAAACGCGTGTTATGCATCGCACCGGACACCGGAGAGAGATACCTTAGCATGGGGATTTTCGATGAGCCAGCTAGCTCAGAAGGATGAACAGATAAGACAGTTAAACAATCCTATTGGAAAAGAGGAATGAATTCATGCCCCAACAAATCGGAGGCATCTCCCATTTCGACAAAGCGGAGTTGCATGCCATCCTTCAGGATCCTGCCAACGATATCGTCGTCATCGATGTCCGCGAGCCGTTTGAATACGAAGCTGCACATATTCCCGGAGTCCCATTGATTCCGATGGGGGAAATCCCCTACCGGCTTGATGAGCTCGACCCGGAACAAGAATACGTTCTGGTATGCCGCAGCGGCTCCCGCAGTTACGAAGTTGCCCGTTACTTGCAGGCACAGGGCTTCACGCGGGTCCACAATTTCCTTGGCGGCATGCTTGGCTGGGATCTTGAAGTCATGACCGAACTAGAAGACGATGTATCCCATTAAGAGAACAAAGGAGAACAGAATATGAGAAAACTAGTTCTTTTTCTACACGCATCACTTGACGGTTTTGTAGAAGGTCCAAACGGTGAAATGGATATTGGCTGGGTTTCCTACGATTCGGATCTCGAGCGACACGCGAAGGAAATTCTGAGTACGGCCGATACGGTCATTTGGGGGCGCAGAACTTATCAGATGATGCACAGTTACTGGCCGTCTGTGCCTTCGAACCCATCAGCCTCGCAGCATGAACGGGAGCATGCTGAGTGGATCGAAAAGACAGAGAAAATCGTTTTTTCCACTACGTTGGAGAAAGTCGATTGGAATAACTCCAGACTTGTGAACAAAGATATCGAGAAAGAGATCCGGCGCCTCAAACAGCAGCCTGGTAAGGATATGGTCATTCTCGGCAGTCCTAGGTTAGCGCACCACTTCATGCAACTAGATCTAATTGATGAGTATAAAATTACCGTATCCCCTGTCCTGATTGGGAAAGGATTGCCCTTATTCCAAGGTCTCAAGGAGAAGATTAATCTTAAGCTCATCGAAAACAAGACCTTTGACTCTGGAGCCATCGGTCTCATGTATCAAACGGTAAGATGATCTTGTCGCTTACGGTGGCGTTCCAACCATCTCACCGCATAATCAACCAATTCTCGTTGGGGCATCAGCAGCGCGGTTGCCCCGGCGACTTGGCCTTGTTTCACCAAGCCAGTCTCCCGTGCAAAGTCGGCCCCCAGCTGTTCGAAATCCTCCGAATCGTATTCAAGCTCGGGAAATTCCACCCACCGTCTTTCCCCGTTCACCTGCATCGGCGCCTTTGAGGTATAATGTTCCTTCCCCGGATAGTTCGCTCGACACTCCGCCAAATGGATCGACGTATTGTTGCCGTGACCCACGCCAAGCAGCAAAACATCACCTCGCAGCTCATAAATACGTGCAAGCGGAGAACGCTCGCCTAACCCGAATTCCAGGCCGTGATCCGCCGTAATGATCTTCGCTTCTGGTCCTCTGGCCGCAAACGATACCTGTGGATGCCCGCTGCGCAAGGCCCCTACTTGCCGCCGAAACGTGTCCGGAATGACGCCCATATACCAGAGCGACGTCAGTTCGAGGTCGTAGGCCGGCATTTGCTCCCGGATCGTGTCCCACCATTCTTTGGGGACCGGCGGATTTTGCCATCTGGCCGGGTCCCCAACGTCGCCAGAATGGGTGGGCATAACCAAGGTCCCTTTCTCACCCAACGCTGCCCCTAAGGCTAGGACAACCGCCGCCGGACCGCCGCACACCCATTTCCCCAGCGCTTTAAAAGACGAATGGACAAGCAGTGTAGACTCTTCTCGAACCCCTAAAGCCGTAAAATCTGACCGCAGTGTTTCTACCGTGTACAACTCGCCTTGAATTTCTTCCATCATGCTTCGATCTCTCCCACTTTCTCTACTCTGCAAACGACGACGGTAAACCGTCCAGGCTTACGGCGTTTTTCTGACGGCGGTATTCTTCCAGACCCAAATCACCTTTGGTTTCGGCCCATTTGACCAAAGTCTCGCGATCCCCGTCATAGCTGAACAGCGGTACGCCGTAGCCGCAGGATGTCTGTACGCCGTAAACAGAGACAAGAATGATTTGACGCGCCCCGGTTAACTTGGGAAACAACCCTTCGAGACGCCCCCAATCCGCCGAGTCCGGCAGAATAACTTGGCCTTTCCCATACAGGCGCAGGATCAATGGCTGCCCTTCGAAGGCGGCGAACATGATCGTAATCCGGCCATTCTCCTCGAGATGAGCCGCCGTTTCATTGCCGCTGCCGGTCAAATCCAGGTAAGCGACCTCGTTTGGCGAAAGGATCCGCAGCGAATCATACCCTTTTGGCGACAAATTGACGTGACCCTCTGCGTGAAGCGGTGCTGAGCCAACAAAAAAGAGATGCTGTCGGCGAATAAAAGCCTCATGCTCCGGCAGCATCGAATCGAACATTTTCCCCATGTCTACTCCTCCCATCTATAAATGCAACCAACGGCGCCGTTCTTACTTCCGGCTGTTTCTCATCGCGTTCAGCAGTTGGACATCGGTTGAAGCGGTAAACCGCTGATAATCCGGTGAGTCCATGCCGTAGATGGCGATTTTCCACTGCTCGTCATAATGCACGCCCCATCCATATTTCTTCGGAAGGGCTGAAGCCCGCAAGCATGGGTGCGGCTTGCTGAACAACTCCTCCCAGAGCTCCTGCCTTCGCTCCTGCACAACTTCCTTCGGAACTTGCTTATGGCGAATATGTACCTCGAACAGCAACTCCTCGTGATTGTACCGGTACGGAGCTTGCGAGAGCAGCTCGTATTGAATGAGGTGCGCTGGCTTCGCGGGTCTCGTCGACACCGGAACGATCGCATGATCGGTAGGACAATCGGTCGATACGCGAATGAAAGTATTTTTGTAGCTCACGGACCACGGCCTCCTTCACTTTTTTCCTTATTATACCTGAACCTTCAAATTTAAAGAATATGATCCTTCTTCGTCAGTTGTATTCGGTTTTTCGCATACAAAACGGTGTTGAAGCGCAGAAATCTGAAATGTACTCGATTTTTCATATATAATCTGCCAACATCGCCGGAAACGCCGAAATGTATTCGATTTTTCACATAAAAAAATCCGGCGGTGCATTCACCGCCGGAACAATCATTCGGATGCTTACGCCGGGTTTGGCTGTTGGCCGGCTTTATTCTTGGCCAGCTTCAAGTAACCCTGCACGTTCAGAATCTCGCTATTCTCTTCAAACCGCAAACGCATGGAGCCGGCCGCATCGATCAGATACGATTTCAGCGCCGCGGCGCCGCCGCCAAGTACATAGAAGCATTCGATGTCAGGGTACTTCTTCCAACGCTTGCGGATCAAGTCAACCAGCTTCTGCGCAGCTCGGCTGAAATACATATCGACGATCGGCCGAATATCCGCTTGTCCTTCCCCTACGCGCTGGATAACGAATTCGCGGTTCCGGATGCGTCCAATCAGCTTCGTACGGCTTGGGAAGCGGTAACCAAACTGATCCTCAACATCGCGGATAATTGAATCCAGATAGGTTGCCAGTCCGAACTGCTCCCCCGTACTGAACTGATTGTCGATGTTCATCCGCTTCACAACCGGGAAATCCGTCGTCAAAGCGCCGATTTCGCAAATGCCGATACAGCCGTTATGGAGTTCTTCATTCCGTACTTGCAGCGTATCGTTCGTCGCCAAATGGAACAGCGCCGCCGCGCCTTCCACCGAAACGATCGTACGGCGGATCTGGAGACGTACCGTGCGCCCGCGCAGCTCCGGCGTGGACAGGAACGTCACTTCGTGCTCACCGGTCAGCCGCTCCTCGAACGCTTGATGAAAAGCCACGTAGGAACGGACCGGAAGTCCTGTCCCAATGATGTACTCAACCTCTTCAATCCCGGTTCCCGCCGTCGGATAAGCTTGTCCAGACAGGGCGGCATAAGCCAGCGCCGTCAGTGCCACGACCAGGGATTGATCGCTGGTGGCTTTGTTGTCCGTCTCCTCCAACTCGGAATTGTCTTGGTCTTCCATCGCCAGCAAGCCTACGAAATACCGCTGGTTATTTCTCTTTAATTTAGGGCTATAGACCCGAACATCCAGCGCCTTCAGCGGAGAGTCCTCCTCTTGCAGCACATGTCTATCATATCCGGGAGAAACGATACTCGGAATAATGATCGGTCGTTGTGAACCGTCAACCACTACCTTAACGCTGTCGTTGCCAACGTCGATTCCGGCAATTCTGATCATAATAACCTCCTTACATTAGGAAAGAAGACACTTTTCCAATTATTTCTCATTTCGCTTCCCTTCGACAAATTCCTGCTTTAGGAGTGAAAATAGTTACAAAATTTTTTTAAATGAAAAAGGGATTTGCCACATTTTGCCGAAATAGTTGTATTGGCAAGTCGTAAGGAATGACCTTGGTCCTACATAATGGCATGTTCAACTCAAGAAGATCAGGAGGAAGTCATGAAGATCAGATTCAAAAAAAACGTGAACCGGCGCTACACGCTGCTGATCGTGCCGGAAGGCACCAGCCCGGTGTTCCGCTTTAAATTCCGCTTGTTCTATTTATTGGCCATCCTGATCACCACGGTGGTGCTGCTCAGCTCCGTGTTGGTCTTGTATGCCGTCAATCGCACGCATACGAACCGGATCGGGACGCTTGAAGCGCAATTATCCGATTCTTCTAATCAGTTCAGGAACACCGTCGTGAACAAGGAACAGGAAATCGACCGACTCTTAAACGAGCTCCTCGAGCTGTCGAAGAAGTCGAAGACCATCGAATCCAAGATGAGCGAGCTGGAGCAGTTGGAAGCCGAGCTTAAATCGATTACCGACGGCGGATCGACGAAAACGAAGGGCCAAACCGCAGCCGCAGACAAAAAAGCAGCGATGGACTCCCTTTCAACCGAAGGTGGAGTTGGCGGAGAATCGATCCCACTCACCGAACAGGATGTGTCCAAGCTGGTCAAAGAGACGAAGGAGAGCATCACCACTTCGTTGGCCGAGATGCCCGAACTGCAGCAACGGCTGGAGCAAACCAAGGTGTCGATTCAGGAATATAAAGCGCTGATGGCCATCTTACCAACCTTTTGGCCCGCCGATTCCGTCAGAGTCACTTCCGAATACGGTGAACGGGAAGACCCTTTTAACGGACGGTTGACCATGCACGCCGGAATGGATATCGGGGGAAGCATCGGCGATCCTGTCTACGCGGCAGCGAATGGCAAGGTCGTCGATACCGGCTACAACAGCGCACGCGGGAACTTTATCACGATTTCCCATCCTTCGGGATTGAAAACGAACTATATGCATTTGAGCAAAATCCTAACCAAGGTTGGCGCCACCGTCAAGCAAGGCGATACCATCGCGGAGTTGGGCTCCACCGGACGCAGCACCGGTCCTCATCTCCATATCGAAGTCGTAAAGAATGGCAGTACGGTCGACCCGGCCAAATACCTTAGAAAACCCGGAGAGGAAGAGTAATTCATGAAATTAAGGAATAACGCGAAACCTGTTAAGCTGGACCCGAACACCACCGACACCTTGATCGGGGAAGGCAGTATTTTCGAAGGGAAAATCCGCTCGGACGCCGGCGTACGCATCGAAGGACAAATTACCGGTGACATCGAATGCGAAGGCGACGTGACCGTTGGGGAGAAAGGTGTCGTTCATTCCAATATCCTGGCCCGGAACATCATTATTGCCGGCACCGTGAACGGCAACGTGCAAGCCAAGCTCAAGCTGTCCATTACCTCCAAAGGCAAGCTGTACGGCAACATGGTCGCTACCTCCCTCTCCATTGAGGAGGGCAGCGTATTCGAAGGAACTAGTAAGATGGGCGGTTCGGACAAACCCAATCCTGCGGCAATGAAGGAAACGGCGGCTGCGGTTGACGCCGAGCAAGCGCCTCCTGCCAAGAACAACGCGGAGTCGGAAAGTGATGCGGTTTATAAAACGTGGTGACACAACATCCCCGATAAGCAAAAGGCCGGACAACTTGTCCGGCCTTTTGCTTTGGGCGTACGCCTCGAGTTGAAGTTAGCTTGGGTTAACAGACCAGCCTTCCAGCGAAAGCGAAGGCTCGGCTTTTAGCTCCAAGCTGGAAAACTCACCGTTCTTCCATTTCAAATAAGCGGCTGCGCCAATCATCGCGGCGTTATCGGTACAGTATTTCAGCGACGGGATCAGCAAGGCAATCCCTTCGCGTTCGCAGCGTTCCTCGAGCGCAGCCCGCAAACCGCGGTTGGCCGCTACGCCGCCGCAAAGCAACAGTTGCCGCGCACCGGTGGCACGAACGGCACGAATCGCTTTTTCCACCAGCACCTCGATCACCGATTCCTGGAACCCTCTGGCAATCGCCGGTTGGTAGCCATCCTCGCCGCGCATCTTATGCTGGTTCACCGCGTTCAGTACCGCCGATTTGAGGCCGCTCAAGCTGAAATCGTAAGAGTCCGGCTCCAGCCACGCCCGCGGCAGCTCCTCCACTTCCTCCGCCTCCGCAGCCAGCTTGTCCACGAAGGGCCCCCCCGGATAAGGAAAGCCAAGTGCCCGAGCGACCTTGTCATAGGCTTCGCCAACGGCATCGTCACGCGTCCGGCCGAGCAGTCGAAAGCTTCCCTCCCGCTCCATCAACACCAGCTCCGTATGCCCACCCGAGACGACGAGGGCCATGGACGGATATAACATCTCCGCCTCCAAACGATTGGCGTAGATATGACCGGCGATATGATGAACGCCAATCAGCGGTTTGTCCAGCGCGAAGGCGAGGCTCTTGGCGGCCATAATCCCGACGAGCAACGCGCCGACCAAGCCGGGGCCTTCCGTCACGGCGATCGCCGACAGCGATTGCGGCGGTATCCCCGCCTCCTGCACCGCCTCCTCCAGCATTCGCGTAATGCTCTCGACATGCTTACGTGAAGCGACCTCCGGTACGACACCGCCGAACGCCCGGTGCGTCTCGATCTGGCTGGCGATGAGGTTGGACAACACCTCCGTCCCGTTCTTCACCACGGACGCCGAGGTTTCGTCGCAACTCGTTTCCACCGCCAAAATATATACATCCTGCTCTTGCTTTACCACAAACTTTCGCTTCCTTCCCCGGTCTCCGACTGCGATCCTGGCAGCTCGCACCACATTATGATTGCATCTTCATGATTATCGGAATAATACCCTTTGCGCACGCCCGCCGGGGCAAAGCCCATTTTCTCATAAAGCGCACGAGCGACCGTATTGGACACCCGCACCTCCAGCGTCATCCGGACCATCCCCAGCTCCGCCGCCCAGTCCATCATCCGGCTTAGCAGCTGCTCCCCGAGATGACGTCCGCGGTAAGCGGATCGGACCGCGATGTTCGTGATGTGAGCCTCATCGAGGATCGTCCACATCCCGGCGTACCCGATAGGTTTGCCGCCCATTTCCATGATTTGATATCGGGCAAAATGATTATGGGTTAACTCGTTATGAAATGCTTCCTCGCTCCAAGGGAGCGAAAACGACTCATGTTCGATCACCATGACGTCCGGCAGATCCGCGAGCTTCATATTACGGAATACGATATCTTGTTCCAGCTTCGCCGCCCCCTCGCCTTACGCGTTCCGCAGCCGTTTGGCTTCGGCTTCGGCCAGCTGCGTATAATTCGGCTCCAGCGCATGGACCTCGTCCGCCGGCAGCCACGTGCGCGCTAGGCCGGCGATCCCCATCCATGCGCCTTCCAGCTCGTAAGGTACGAACTGGACAAGCTCGCCGAAGGCGGCGATCAGCGGCGCGATCGCCGCTTCGTGCTTCTCGGTTTCGCCCACGAACCAGAGGCGGGCCGGCCGTTCGTCCATCGGCAACTGCTCCAGCTGCCGCTTCAGCTCGTCGGCCCACCCGTCCATGAGCCGGATCGCGTCAGGTTCGAGACGCTCCGGCAATCTGCCCGGCGCGGGCACACCGAACAGCGCCGTATAGGCCTGGCCGCGCCGCGCATCGATCAGCGGCACGATCCAGTGGCCGCCGGCGGTAGCGCGGCGGCCTGCTTCGCCCCGCCGCGCGGCGAGCTCGCCCAGCGCGGCGGCGTCTTGTCCGCTGGCGCCGGCCCAGCCGCCCAGCGCCAAAGCGGCCAGGCTCGAGACGCCGTAAACCGGAAGCCGCAGCGACCACGCCAAAGTCTTGGCGGTCGTGACGGCAATCCGGATCCCGGTGTAGGAGCCTGGCCCAATCCCGACGGCGATCCCGTCAATGTCCTGCTTGGCGATCCCCGCCGCCTCCAGGCAATCTCCGATCGCCGTGACCAAATAGGCCGAATGGTTCCGTTCGGCATGGATATTTCGTTCGGCCAGCACGCGGCCGCCCTCCGTAACCGCCACCGCCAGCGAGGAAGTGGCGGTGTCAAACGCCAACAGCCGCTGCGGTGGCCGTATGTTTTCGTATTCGTTCATGTTCAGGATACTCCATTCTCTCTCAGAGCGGACACCCAAGCTTCATAGGTTGCGCCCTGACCATTGATATGCATCCGCCGACCCGACGCCGACACCGTCTCTACGTAAATGCGAAGCACGTCTTGCGGAAGCAGCTCCTCAATCAAGCTGGCCCATTCCACCAAGGTGACGCCGTTCCCGTAGAAATACTCGTCCAGCCCCAGCTCATCCGCCTCATCCAGCGACAGCCGGTAGACGTCCATATGATAAAAAGGCAGCCTGCCCTCATACTCCTTGATCAAAGTAAAAGTCGGACTGTTCACCGTGTCCTTCACGCCGAGGTGTTTCGCGAACAGCTGGGAGAACGCGGTTTTGCCCGCGCCAAGATCCCCGTCCAGGGCGATCACCGTCCCCGGCTGGGCCAGCCGGGCCAAGGCTCCCGCGAGCCGCTCCGTCCCTGTTAGATCCTCGACTTCATATACCCATTGCGCGGGAGGGTTGCCCTTATGATCATCCATACTCACTCTAGCTTACCACCTTTATTGCGGCTCCAACGAAATTGCCCATCAGGTGCCGAAGTTCCGCTAACGGACCGTAATGACCTTATTCGCTCATTTCCCGGACATTTCCCGTGCTAACGGACCCAGAAGACGTTATTCCACCCTTCCGGCAGAAAAAACAACTCAAAACAAGCAAATAAGGTCTTTCCAGTCCGTTAGCGACCGGAACCTCTCACTTGCAGACAAATAACGTCCCTGATGTCCGTTACAGCGTCGCCCATCGATCTCCACGAGTACATGCAAAGGCACTGTCCTCATTATATCGGTCCGCCGCACCCCCCGCAACCGCAGAACGCAGGAACGAATTTGGCGAAAACGAGCGTAAATAGAAACCACTTTTATAACCATACTACGAATAGGCGAATCCATAGCGAGTATTCGAAGGAAAGAAGAAAGGGGTTATAAACATGCATACGGTCTGGAAGGGAGCGATCAGCTTCGGGCTGGTTCATGTGCCGGTCAAAATGTTTTCGGCCACCGAAGACAAAGACATCTCCATGAAATACATCCATAATGTGTGCGGCAGTCCGATCTCCTATGTGCGGCGCTGCCCGGCTTGCGAGGTGGATGTGAACTGGGAGGAAATCTCGCGGGGATATGAATACGAGAAGGGCAAATACGTGCTGTTCGAAAAAGATGAGCTCGAGCAACTCTCCGCCCACGCCGAGAAAACGATCAACATCATCGATTTCGTAGATTTGAAGGAGATCGATCCGATTTATTTTCAGAAGACGTATTACCTGTCCCCGGACCAGGCGGGCGGAAACGCCTATCAGCTCCTGCTGGAAGCGATGCGCCAATCGGGCAAAATCGGCATCGCCAAAATCGCCATCCGTTCCAAAAGCAGCCTCGCTGCCATCCGCGTGATGGAAGGGTGTCTGGCGATCGAAACGATCTTTTTTCCGGACGAAATTCGGCCGATAACCCAAGTGCCCAATCTGCCGGAGAACCTCCAGGTCAACGACAAGGAGCTGACGATGGCAAAGATGCTGATCGAGCAGCTATCCACTCCGTTCGAGCCGGAGAAATACACCGACGATTACCGCGAGGGACTGCTGCACTTGATCGAGCAAAAGGTAGCCGGCGAGGAAATCAGCTTGGCTCCAGCCAAGCCGGAGACCAACGTGATCGACTTAATGGCGGCGCTGCAGGCGAGCATCGAAGCCGTCAAACCGGTCGCCACCGATCCGGGGCCAGCGGCCGCCGCACCGGCGAAGCGTACGCGCAAGCCGGCGGCCAAGAAAGCAAAAGCCGAGCCAGAAGCCGAGCCCGCTGCAACAGATGTCGGTACCGCTACGCCAACCGTCGCGGTCAAGCCGAAGCCCAAGCGTCGCACCACGGCGAAGCCAGAGGCGAAGTAGGGGAACACGCTGTACCAAGCTGGGCTGAGCTGTTCCGTATTGAGCCCTACTTGCGACCTTCGCCGGCCCTGCCTACATGCTTTGCCCCATGTCGCACGCCTCGGGCGGGACATTCGCCCATCCCTGGATGATGGGGTGGCGCATCGTTCCGCCGGGCGTCCATTCCAAGAACTGAATCTTTACAGTGAGGGTCGGCTGAATCCAGACGACCCCTTTCATGCGTTCAGGGGCGTTTGCGAATGGCCGGTCCGATACGATCAGCGGCTTCACGTTCTCCGTCAGGTCGCGCCAGTCGGACACCTTCCATTTCCCGCTGCCGGCATGCCCAATATAGATGAACCGTCCCTCCGGATCGTACAATCCCAGTAAAATTGCGTTCACCCCGCCATCCCGGTACGTCACGCCGCCGATGGCCGCGTAGAGATCACGAGCCAGCTTCTTTTTGACCCAGCGACCATCCTTCCCTCCGATCGCATAAGCGCTGTCCAGCCGTTTCGAGACAATCCCTTCCCAACCCCGCTCCTGCATCAAACCGAACAACAACTCCCCGTCCGTCACATTTGGCACAACCTGCACCCGTTCGGAGGGAATCACGAGCTCTTGCAGCAGCTGCTGGCGATTCCTCAGCGGCTCCCCGTTCACCCATTTGCCGTCATGATATAAGATGTCAAAAATCATATATATCGCCGGAATCCGGCCGGACGCGAAGCGGATCTCCTGCTCCCGCCGCAGGCTGTCGCGGCGCATAATCTCATGAAATGACGGCTTCCCGCCGGAGAGCGCGATCATTTCACCGTCGAGAATAACTGAACCCGCGCGGCAGTATACCCCCGTATCCTGAAACTCCGGGTACTGGGGCGTCCGGTCGTTCCCTTTGCGGTTGATCAGCTTGACCTCGCGGCCGTCGCTGTACGTAAGCATCCGCACCCCGTCCCACTTCACCTGGGCCACCCACTCCTCGCCTTGCGGGATCGTATCGCTGCGTATCGGTTCAAACGGCGCGATCGGTCTTAATTCCATGCCCGTGTTTTGCCTCCTCTTGAACTCCATTCCATCTCCCCCAAGTTTGCCCCCAGCCCTCGGGTACCATTCCGATAACCAACCTAACCTATGCGCTCATAGTTTCCAGGTCCTCAGGCAAGCCTAACTATATATTCCAATCGATCCGGAAAGGAGGATCTGTCATGCCGCGAACGATCAAAGGAACCATCTCTGTCGAAGGCGAAGAAGTCCCCGTCTCCAACCCCGACAAGCTGCTGTGGCCCGAAGTCGGTATCACGAAGATGATGTATTTGGAGAAGCTGGCCGAGCTTTCACCCTACCTGTTGAAATCCTGCCGCAACCGTTTGCTGACGACCATTCGTTATCCCGGCGGTATCCACGGCAAGTTTTTTTATCAGAAAAATGCGCCTGATCCGCTGCCTCCATTCGTCCGCACCGCGGTTTATGAGAACATCAACTATGTCGTGCTGGACCGACTGCCCGTGCTGCTGTGGCTCGGGAACCTCGCCTGCATCGAATTCCATCCTTCCCTCCATTATGTCGGAGAGTCGTTGCCGTGCGAGTGGATGATCGATCTCGATCCCACGCTGGAGGACGAGCCGCGGATGATGGAGGCAGCTGCGATGGTCGGCGATATCTTGACGTCGCTGGGTCTGCAATCCGTGCCGAAGACGTCCGGCGCCACCGGCGTGCAGATCATCGTGCCGATCGAATACGGCGTGACCTTTGACGAGCTGCGTTCCATCGGCCATTTCGTCGCGAGGTACGTGACCGAGAAGCATCCGAAACTATTTACCATCGAGAGGCTGAAGAAGGACCGCGGCGACAAAATCTATTTCGACTATCTGCAGCATTACGGCGGTAAAACGCTCGCAGCTCCGTATACTCCACGGGCCCGAGTGGCTGCCAGCGTGTCAACCCCGCTCACCTGGGGCGAGGTGCGGAAGAATCCCAAACCCGCTGATTTCAATCTGCTGAATATCGGCCAACGGCTGAAGGAACGGGGGGATTTGCTGGAAACGGTCCCTCCGCAATCGTTGAAGCTGATTTTGCAGCATTTGAAGGCCCCGGTCCGCGCCTAAGGTTATTCCCTTACAAAAGCGGGGACAACAGCCGGGCCAGCAACTCCAGCCCTTTTTGCCACCGTGAGCGCTCCGCGAATGCCTTCGGCAGGATCGGCACCGAATCGGCCAGATCTTGCTGGAAGTCGCTCTCCAGTCGTGCGATCGTATCCGGATCAAACAACAAGGCGGTCATTTCAAAGTTGTAGAAGAAGCTGCGCATATCCATGTTCGCCGTCCCCACGGAAGCGAGCAGGTCGTCAATGATCATCACCTTGGCATGTATGAAGCCTTTCGTATATTGAACAAACTTAACCCCTGCCTGCAGCAGCTCTTCGACGTAAGATAACGAAGCCAGCTTAACCAGACGACTATCCGAATGATAAGGCATGATCACAATCACTTCGACCCCGCTCAGCGCCGCCGTTTTTAGCGCCAAATACACGCTGGGGTCCGGAATAAAATAGGGCGAAGCGATCCAAATCCGGCGCTTCGCCACCGCGATTGAATTAAAGCACATTTCCTGAATCAGGTTACGTGTCATATTGGGTCCACTGGTCAGGATCTGCACTTGCTCCCGCCCAGGCCCTTCATGGGCCGGAAACAAAGCAGGGTCTCCGAGATCCTGACCCGATGCCAGCAGCCAATCCTCAAGGAAGGTCAGTTGCAGGTAATGAACCGAATCTCCTTCCAGCTGCAGATGCGTATCGCGCCAAAACCCCATTTTCTCATAGAGACCTAGATAGTCGTCGCCCACGTTTAACCCGCCCACGAACCCGATCCGCCCGTCCACCACGACGATTTTGCGGTGATTGCGATAGTTGACCCGGCGATTGCGCACGGCGACCCGCGGCGGCAGAAAAAAATAAACCTCCACCCCGGCCTCCTTCAGCCGCTCGACGAAGGCAGTCTCCAGCTTGAAGCTCCCCAGTCCGTCGCAAATCATCCGCACCTTAACCCCTTCCCGTGCTTTACGGATCATCACCTCTGCAAAGGCCGATCCGATCATATCGCTGCGGAAGATATAAAACTCAAGGTGGATATGATCCCGCGCCTGCTCCATCCGCTCCAGCATCGCGCCAAAAGCCATCTCCCCGGAGGAATACACTTCCGTCCGGTTCCCGCCCGTGATCGGATTAACCGCATGGTGCGCCAGCAGCCGGTAAAGTCGCTCCTGATGAACAAACTCGGGGTTCCTCATCCCCTCCAAGGTCTCCAAGGTAGCTGACTGGGAGCGCAGTTGACCCCGGAGGCTTCGGAATTGGACGGGACCCCGATGCAGGAGCCTCTTGCGCTTCTTGTATTCGCGCGCCAGGAAATAGTAGAGAACGGGCCCCAACGGGGGACACAGGAATAAAATGAACATCCAGGCAACGGCTTTGCCGGGATTGCGGAATTCGAGCAGCAAGATCAGTGCGATATGTACGATAAAAACAAGCAAAAGGCCAATCAACCAGATCATGTCTACCACCCTCCCCTGCCTTCATCATTAACCATCCTGGCGGCGGTTTATTCATGAGTTCGCTCCGATTCAAGCGCGGCAGGCCGCCATTTATATTAGACAGGACCCGATTTTTGACATGATTTAAGAATCATAGGAATAGATAAGATATAGAACCAACGAAGCGTAGGGAGGGGATGCCATGAGGAGTGTAAGCGTACCGAATCCCAATCGGATGACGTTGCTTGTCCTTCGGGATGCCGGCCGGCCCGTCAAACAGGTGCAAGTGTCCAAGCCGCTTGTGGTTGCCGTGCCTTTGCTGGCGCTGCTGTCCATTTCCGGGCTGATTATCAGCCTGCAGGTTCATTCGGATCATACCGTTTCCCGCCTGGAAAGTCAGCTCAAGCAGCAAACCCTGGCCTTTGAAGCGGTGGTGACCAACAAAGACGAAGCGATTCAACGCTTGCAGAACGAAGTGATTGCCTTGTCTAGCCAATCGAAGGATATGATGGACCGGATGGAGCGGGTAGCCGAACTCGAAGCGGAGCTTCAGAAATTTATCGATAAATACGGAGACGGCGATGCGAAGAACCTGGGCAAGCTGTCTTCGTTGTCCTGGGATGAATCGCTGGATTCGCTTGGGGACAGCGGCGTCGGCGGCGAGTTCATTGCGGTCCACGAGAACGAAATCGAAGCGCTTGCTGCGGACACGCGGGACAATTTTGCTGCGATGAACGATATGCTCGACGAGATGGAGAAGAATGTGCCGCTCACCCTGAAAAAAGCAAAGCAAACGCAATATTCCCTCTCCGGTACCCCATCGGAATGGCCTACGTTGTCCACACGGCTGACCTCCAATTTCGGGTACCGTACCGATCCCTTCACCGGCCGGGCGGCTTTCCACGCGGGGATCGACATCGCCGGCAAAGTGGGCGATTCCGTGTATGCCGCGGCGGCGGGCAAAGTTATTACCGCCAAGCGGGACGGCTCCCACGGTAAATACATCGTGATTGAGCATCCGGGCGGTTTGCAGAGCTGGTACATGCATCTAAGCGATATCGATGTCTCCGTCGGCGATGAGGTGAAGAAAGGCGAAAGTATCGGCAATCTCGGCAACACCGGGCGCAGCACTGGGCCCCATTTGCATTTCGAGATCGTCAAAGGTGGCAAAGCCATCGATCCGCTGCCTTATTTGAAGTAATAAAAACTTGGAAAGGAGGACGATGACCCGCTATGTTCAAAGACAACAAAAAAGCCCCCCGACCGACCGACACCCTGATCGGTCAAGGCAGCCTGGTAGAAGGTAAGCTGGAATGCAAATCCAATCTGCGCGTGGAGGGCCAAATCCATGGAGAAATCGAATGCCAAGGTCAGGTCATCATCGGCGAAACGGGCGAAGCCATGTCCAACATTAAAGGCGCCGAGGTGATCGTTGCCGGCAAAGTCGTCGGAGACGTCTCCACGACAGGCAAATTGACGATTACGGCCAGCGGTCAGGTCGACGGCAACGTGGAGGTTGCCAAGCTGATTATTGTCGAAGGCGGCCTGCTGAACGGGTCGAGCAAGATGGATCGCATCGCGCCTATCCCCACTCCATCAGCCTCTTCCGGCAAGGGCAAGATGAAGAAGTCCGCACGCCCCGAAGCGGGGTAAGGCGAAATAAGGTGAAAAAAAGTTCCCGCCTGAGAAGGCAAACGGGAACTTTTTTTTGTCATTTTTTAGGCGGCGACGTCCCTTTTCTTGAACACCAGCCAGGCAACCGCCAGGAATAGCAGCACGTACGCCGCCAGTATCGCCGCGGAGAACCCTAACGTCATACCGGCCGGACCGATCTGCCCGCCGCGGTATTGCCCCAAGTCCATGTTAGCGAACAGCAGATATTTAGCCCAAGGATAGCGGACGGGGTTAAACAACATCGTAAAGATGTTGCCCGCGAACAGAATAAAGATCGACAGCCCGATCGCAATGCCGCTGGAGCGGAATACCGTCGATAGCATAAAGGAAAACGCCGCGATGACCAACAGGTCAATGTAGCTGTAAAGCAAGCTCTCCAATATTCGGCCTAACGGACCTTCTCCCGGCAGGAAAATTTGCGACGGCATATTCGGGAAGATCAGGAACGCGACCGCCAAGGCGGCGGCAAAAAAGACCACGCTCATGGCCAACGTAAACAGCAGCACGGCCGCCATCTTGGACAACAGGACCTTCGTGCGTGTCCATGGGCGGATCAGGAGCAGCTTAATCGTCCCCCAGGTGAACTCGCCGGCCACAATGTCGGCGGCCACGACCGCCGCATAAATGCTGACGAGGTAATACAGGAAGCTTAATTGATCCAGAGCATCCCAGGCGCTCATGCGGCGACTGCCCCCATCAAGCGAAAATAACACCCCAAACAAAATCGTCAGCAGGACAAGCAGCCCGAACATAATCCAGGTGCGGACCCGCCGGTAGATTTTCATGTTTTCGTTCTGGACCAACGCGAGAAAATTATTCAATGTCCTTCCCTCCCGTCAGTTCCAAGAATTGATCTTCCAGGGAACGCGTCACCGCTTGGATGGCGTAGACGTCGATCCCCGCCATAACCAGCTTCGTGTTGATCCCCGCCGCGGCTTCCCGGTCGGCGGACACAATCAGCTGGCTGCCTTCGACGCGCCCGCTCCCAACGAGCTCCGCCGCACGCTGCGGATCACTCACCTCGAAGGCCGTCTCCCGCTCACGGCCTTCTCCCGCCTCCGGATGCAGGGACTTGACGTCCACAAGCCGTCCCTGCTGGATCACAGCGACCGTGTCGCACATCAGCTCCATTTCCGACAGTAAATGGCTGGAGACGAACACGGTCGTGCCTTCCTCCCGCGCCAGCACCCGCAAATAATCGCGGAGCTCGCGGATACCCTGCGGGTCGAGCCCATTGGTTGGCTCGTCTAGCACCAGCAACTTCGGCCGATGCAGGATGGCCTGCGCGACCCCAAGCCGCTGGCGCATGCCCAGCGAATACGTTTTGACCTTGTCATGGATGCGGTTCTGCATGCCCACCCGCTCGACCGCCTCCCAAATCCGCTGCTTCGTGACCCCCGGGGACATGCGGGCGTAATGCAGCAAATTCTGATACCCGGTTAGGAACTTGTACATCTCCGGGTTTTCCACGATCGCGCCAACATGCGAAATCGCCTCTTCAAAACGATCCTTGATGCTTGCTCCTTCAATTAGAATGTCGCCTTCCGAAATGGACATTAATCCGACCATCATCCGAATCGTCGTCGTTTTCCCGGCCCCGTTCGGCCCCAGGAATCCGTAGACTTGTCCTCTCGGGATATCCAGCGTTAATCGGTCGATCAGCGTCTTGCTGCCGATGCGCTTGCTGACGTCTCGCATGCGCACGACCGGTTCCTGCGTCATCTCCATGGATATTCCCACTCCCTCTTCGTTCTGTATCCCGATCAGTCAGGATAATTCATCCTATTCTACCATAAGGCGCGGGGCGGCTAAAGCTTTGGCTAGTGATGTTGAAGTGACGGAGGGCTGATGAAGACGATGGGCCCAGCTGCGATTACCCGCTGCTAGTTGCCGCCCACCGAGTTCACGCCCCTCCGGCCTGCGACTCATCGCCGTACCATAACTGACGGAAGCTGGCGCTAGAGGCGAGCAGCTGCTCCGCCGTGCCTTCGGCTTCAATCGTGCCATCCTTCAGCACGATGATATGGTCCGCGTGCGAGAGCGCGGCCTTGCGGTGCGACACCACGAGGCAGGTCGCCTGGCCTCGTGTCTGGAACAACCGCTCCCACAGCTTACGTTCGGTTTCGACGTCGAGCGCGCTCGAAAGGTCGTCGAACACGTACAGCTGTGCCTCGCGCACGAGCATCCGGGCGGCCGCGGTCCGCTGGACCTGGCCGCCGGAGAGCTTGACGCCGCGCGGCCCGACCATCGTGTCGAGGCCGTGTGCCAGATGCGCCACGTCGTCCTCCATGACGGCGACGTGCAGCGCCTGCGTCAGGCTGTCCCCGGTCTCGGGCAGCCCGAGTAGGATGTTGTTCCTCAGCTTGTCGCTGTAGAGGCGCGGGATCTGCGCCGTATACGCGCTTTGCGGCGGAACGAAGAAGTCGGCTGGCGTGCGGACATGGCGGCCGTTCCAGCGGATCTCGCCGGCCTCCGCCGGCAGCAGGCCAAGCAGGGCCCGCAGCAGCGTGGTCTTGCCCGAGCCAATCATGCCGGTGACGACCGTAAACGAGCCGCGCGGAAGGCGCAGGCTGATGTTCTCGATGCCCCGGCCGGTCTCCGGATAGCGATACGTTAGTCCGTTCGCCTCCAGCAACCGCAGCGGCTCCGCCGGAAGGCTGATAGAAGCGCCCGACGGTCCCGAACTGGAGACGACTGGCCTGGTCAGAGAAGCTTGCTCCGTGTGATCAGCGTCCGTCTCCTTACGTTTGCCAATGCCGATGTAGGCCGGAAGCGTCAGCAGCTTAGCGGGCGCGCCCTGCAGCATTTGCTTCAATCGAGTGAAGCTGATAGCCATTTGCTTATAGAACGTCATGAAGTTGCCAACGTTTGAAATCAATTGGGTGACGAAGGTCAAGTAGTAGATGAACAACGACAAGTCCCCAACGGAAAACGATCCGCTGCGCATCTTATAACCGGCCAACACTAGGATCAAGCCGGTTCCGAGGTTGACGGAGTTCGTAAACACGGAGGACAGCGATTCGGTGATCAGCTTATCCTTGACCATCATTTTGCGTCGTTCGTCGCTTAAACGTTCGAACCGACGGACGATCCGCCCTTCCGCCCCGGCGACCTGGATGGCCTGAACATTCGCGAACATCTCGCTGATCGAGCCGGTAACCTTCGCCGTGGCGGCGCGGCTCGCGGCCCGGTACTTCTGGATACGCGCCGTGGCGATTTGCGCCGCCGTAACGACCAGAATCAGCGGCACGAAGACGAAGAACGTCAGCTGCGCATCGATCGAAATCAGGATATAACTGGACACGGCGACAAACCCGATCAGGCCAAACATATCAACCGACCAGCTCATCGCTTCCTCGGTTTGGTCCACGTCGTCGCGGAAATTGCTGATCGCTTCCCCCGGCGAGCAAGGAATCGCTTTGGCGCCGGGCTCCTTAAGCACGTGGGCCAGCATATTCCGCCGGAGCAGCATGCTGACCCGGAAGCGGTAGCCTCCATCCGTCCAGCAGCCTACGGCGATCAGTATGATACGCGCCAGCGCCACGCCGACAAACAGCGCCATCAGCCCTTCGACTCCGTACGGGAAGTCTGCGCTGCCCTCCAAATCATCGAAGAATGCCTTCGTAATCAGCCCTGGAAGCAGCGGAACCATATGGATGACCATCCAGGAGAACAGGTTCGCGAAATAATAAGCCGGACGATACAGCAGCAGCCTCCAGAAAAAATGTCGCGTGTTCATGCCAATACCTCCTCTAGGCCAACAGACAACATCCGACTGAACCTTGACCCCGGATCCGCGGCTAAATCAGCGCGTGGCCCATATTCCACAATTCGCCCGCTCTCCAAAATGAGGATCTGATCGGCGCGTTGTACCGTCGATAATCGATGCGCGATCATGATGCACGTCCTTGATTCCAACAGCCGGTTGATCGCCGTCTCAATCCGGTTCTCGGTCAACGGGTCGAGGCGTGAACTGGCTTCGTCCAGGATGACCAGACCCGGGTTGGTCAAGAACACCCGGGCAAACGCAAGCAGCTGCGCTTCGCCTGCCGACAGGCTGCCTCCACCCGAGGAGAGCACGGTGTCCAGTCCGTCAGGCAAGGCGAAGTACCACTCCTGCAATCCCAATTCCTTCAGTACGTCGATGATGTCCTCGTCCCGAATGCGTTCATCAAACAAAGCCAGGTTATCACGAACGGTGCCTTCCATAATCTCGATATTTTGCGTCACCATCGCGACCCCGCTGCGAAGCTCCTGCAGCTTACAGTTGCGGATGTCAATTCCCGACAGCTCGATCTTGCCCTGCTGAGGATCGTAGAACCGCAGCAACAGCCGCGCCAGTGTAGATTTGCCACTGCCGGTGCGTCCAAGCAGACCCAGCGTCTCCCCCGGCTTCAGCATCAGATCCAGCTCATGCAGCGTGGGTTCCCCGTCCTCCTCATAGGCGAACGTCATCCGGTCGAATTTTACGGACAACGGTCCCTGAGGGAGCGGCGCACCCGGACCGTCCGTAATGCGCGGCTTTGTATTCAGCAGGTCGCGGACTCGAATCAGGCTGGCGTCGGCTTTTTGCAGATCATCCAGTTGGGTCCGGATTTTCTCGATCGGCTGGGCCAGCAGCTCCGTATAATAGAACACGAGGTAGATCGAACCGATGGTCAGCTCGCCTCGTCTCCATAACCAGGCGCAGACCAGGAAGGCGGCAGCATTACCCAATGCGAACACCAGGATCGTTGTCCCCCACATCATCCCGAAGCCCAGCGAGGCGCGTATGCGTACCGGCAGCATCCGCCGCGCCATCGCATAAAATCGTTCCAGCACATAGCCGGCGGCCCCGTTCGCCCGAGTATCCTCCGTACCTTCCAGCTGTTCGCCGATAAACCCGTAAAGCTCGGCATTTTGCGCCCGCCATTTGGTCCAGACCGGGACGGTAAACTGGCGAATCTTACGGATGATAAAGATCGCGCCGACGACGAACAAGCTCATCGCTAAGCCAATCCAGACGCTTTCACGAAATAACAGCACCAGGATCCCCGTCATCAGCAGCAAATTGCCGAGCAAGTGGATTAAGAAGCTGGAGAAGAAATTAGCCAGCGCATTGACGTCGCCGTCCACCCTTTCGATCAACGCACCGGAAGTATTCGATTTGTGGAACGACATATCCAGCGACAGGCAATGTTTGACGAGGTCCGCCCGCAGCTTGTTGGTTGTGGTCCAGCCGAGGTTCTCGCTGAAGTAGGACGCGCAGACGGAAACCAACTGCTGGCTCAAGGAGAAGCCGATGAAGAGTCCAGCCGCAATATACAGGGGCTTCAAACTTCCTTCCCCTTGAGCAGTATCGATAAAATAACGAATGACCTGCGGATTGGTCAACTGCAAAGCGATCGAGATCAACAGCAACGCGGTCATTTTGAGCAGCAGCTTGCGCTGCGTAAACACGTATTTCGCCAGCATCTCCCGATAATGGCCCAGCGGCTTCGTCCTTCGATTACCGCCTTGCGTAGCATAAGTTGGTTCTGCCAAGGGCTGCCCCTCTCCTTCCGCAACCGAATTTCTAATATTCTCCAGATTATTGTATACAAAAACATATGTTCGTACAACTTATTTATTTCTATCAAAAATGCCGCCTCGTTGTCATAACTAGACAAACGGGCGGCTCTTTTGTTTGAAGTTTGTTTCAGATTAATTGTT
This sequence comes from Paenibacillus mellifer, assembly GCF_023195895.1. Taxonomy (GTDB): domain Bacteria; phylum Bacillota; class Bacilli; order Paenibacillales; family Paenibacillaceae; genus Fontibacillus; species Fontibacillus mellifer. The sequence goes on along the minus strand of NZ_JALPRK010000001.1, from coordinate 247,626 downwards.
ACCGGCGCGGGCCAACTCGCGTGCATTTGCTTCAAAGGCAGCCAGCAGTGCGGCTTCGCCCTTCAAGCCCTCGTCTTCCACTTTACGGATTTGCTCCAGCATCCGCTTGTAATCCTTCGGAATGACGCGAACGAACTTCGGCAGGTACTCTTTCCACCGGTCCAGCACACGGCGTCCAACCGTACTATCGGTGTACAGAAGGTGGCGGCTGATCAACATCCGCAGTTGATCCCCTTCCGCCGGATCCTCCACCGCTTCCAGCAGCACCATTTCCAGGTTGCAGCGGCTGGCGAAGTCGCCGCTCTCGTCGAGCACATAAGCGATCCCGCCGGACATTCCGGCGGCAAAGTTTCGCCCTGTTCCGCCTAAGACGACGACACGTCCGCCGGTCATATATTCACAGCCATGGTCGCCGACGCCTTCCACAACGACGTTGGCACCCGAGTTACGAACCGCAAACCGTTCCCCCGCGATCCCGCGGATGTACGCTTCTCCGCCCGTTGCTCCATAGAACGACGTATTCCCGATGATAATGTTCTCCTCTGCAGCGAATGTTGCGCGCGGCGACGGCTTAACGATTACTTTCCCGCCGGATAATCCTTTGCCGGTGTAATCGTTGGCATCGCCTTCAATGGTGAGCGTCATGCCTTTCGGTACGAATGCCCCAAAGCTTTGACCCGCCGAACCCTCGAAATGGAACGTGATCGTATCTTCCGGCAGTCCCTGTTGCCCATAACGGCGGGTGACTTCGCTCCCCACGATCGTCCCGGTCGCCCGGTTCACGTTGCAGATTGGCAGTCTAGCGCTGACCGCTTCGCCCTTCTCCAACGCGGGCAGAGCCAGGCGCATCAGCTGCGCCATATCCAACGTCTCCTCCAACCCATGGTTCTGCTGCTTCGTGCAGTAGCGGTTGCTGCCTTCCGGCAGCTCCGGCATATGCAGCAGCGAGCTGAGATCGACGCCTTGCTTCTTCCAATGATCAACCGCATGGACCGTACCCAGGCAGTCCGTACGTCCGATCATCTCTTCCAGGGTACGGAAGCCCAGCTCCGCCATCCATTCGCGCAAATCTTCGGCCACGAAGGTCATAAAGTTGACGACGTGCTGCGGATCGCCGGTGAAGTTCTTGCGCAGCTCCGGATTTTGCGTCGCTACGCCGACCGGGCATGTATCGAGATGGCAGACGCGCATCATGATACAGCCAACCGCCACCAGCGGTGCGGTCGAGAAGCCGTATTCCTCGGCGCCGAGCAGTACGGCGACGGCGAGGTCGCGGCCGTTCAGGATCTTGCCGTCGGTTTCCAGTACGACGCGATCGCGCAGATTATTCAGCACCAGCGTTTGATGCGTTTCGGCCAGCCCCAGCTCCCAAGGCAGACCCGCGTGACGGATCGAGCTTTGCGGTGAGGCCCCGGTCCCCCCGTCATAGCCGCTGACCAGGATGACATCGGCGCGGCCTTTGGCTACGCCGGCGGCGATCGTTCCGACCCCGGCTTCCGAAACCAGCTTGACGTTGATGCGGGCCCGCGGGTTCGCGTTCTTCAGATCATAAATCAGCTCCGCCAAATCCTCGATCGAATAGATATCATGGTGCGGCGGCGGCGAGATCAGGCCGACACCCGGCGTCGAGCCACGTACTTCCGCTACCCAAGGATACACCTTGCGACCTGGCAGTTGACCGCCTTCGCCCGGTTTAGCCCCTTGGGCCATCTTGATCTGGATTTCGTCGGCATTCACCAGGTAGTTCGACGTGACGCCAAAACGTCCCGACGCCACTTGCTTGATCGCACTGCGGCGCAGATCGCCGTTTGCATCCGGTACATAACGCGCCGGATCCTCGCCGCCTTCGCCGGTGTTGCTCTTGCCGCCGATGCGGTTCATCGCGATTGCGATCGTCTCATGCGCTTCTTTGCTGATCGAACCGAAGGACATCGCCCCGGTCTTGAAGCGGCGCATGATCGAAGCTGCCGATTCCACTTCTTCCAGTGGTACTTTCGGTCCAACTGGCTTGAGCTCCAGCAGAGAGCGCAGGGTCAAATGCTTCTTATTCTCCCCTTGCACCAGCGCGGCGAACTTCTTATACAGCGGATAATCACCTGTCCGGACGGCCTGTTGCAGTAAATGCACGGTCTGCGGATTGAACAGATGCTCTTCCCCGCCGCTGCGCCATTGGTATTCCCCGATGGAATCCAACACCTTGTCGCTGCCATCCTTGTCCGTGAACGCCCGGAAATGGTGGGCCAACGTTTCGACCGCCACTTCCTTCAAACCGATGCCCCCGATCCGCGACGGCGTCCAAGTGAAATAACGGTCTACGAACGACGGCTCCAAGCCAACCGCTTCGAAGATTTGCGCCCCACGGTACGATTGAATGGTCGAGATCCCCATTTTGGACAATGTTTTGACGACCCCTTTGGTCGCAGCCTTGATGAAGTTATACACCGCTTTTTCATGCGAAACTCCCTGCAGCAAACGCTGACCAATCATATCCTTCAACGTCTCGAACGCCAGATACGGATTCACTGCACTAACGCCGTAGCCGAGTAATAGCGCAAAATGATGCACCTCGCGCGGTTCGCCTGATTCCAGCAGCAGACTGACCTTGGTCCGCGTCTCCTCGCGGATGAGATGGTGATGCAGGCAGGATACCGCGAGCAGAGCCGGGATGGCTGCGTTCTCTGCATCCATGCCGCGATCGGACAAGATCAGAATGTTATGACCTTTGGCGATCACACGATCGGCCGCTTCGCATAACGTATCCAGCGCTTTTCGCAGCCCTTCCGCCCCTTCAGCGGCCGGGAACAGGATGGGTATCGTGATCGCCTTGAAGCCTGGCCGGTGCAGATGGCGGATCTTTGCGAAATCCTCATTGGACAAGATTGGCGAATCCAAGCGGATTTGCCGGCAGCTTTCCGGCTCCGGTTGGAGCAGATTGCGCTCCGGTCCGATCGTCGTTGCAGTCGAGGTGACCAACTCCTCGCGGATCGCATCGATCGGCGGGTTAGTGACCTGCGCAAACATCTGCTTGAAGTAGTTGTACAAGCGCTGCGGCTGCTCCGACAATACGGCGAGCGGCGCATCGTAGCCCATCGAAGCGATATTTTCCTGACCGGTCAAGGCCATCGGCTCAAGCACTTTCCGAAGATCTTCATACGTATATCCGAACGCCATTTGGCGGCGCGCTATATCTTCATGGCTTTCCAGTGGCAGCTCCTTCGCTTCCGGAAGGTCTTCCAGCTCAACGAGATGCTCATCCAGCCACTCGCGGTAGGGGTTCTCGCGAGCAATTGCCGATTTCACTTCCTCGTCGGAAATGATCCGGCCTTCCCGCGTGTCGACAAGCAGCATGCGGCCCGGACGCAAACGGTCCTTGTAAAGCACATCCTCCGCCGGAATGTCGAGGACGCCAACCTCCGAGGAGAGGACGATCAAATCGTCTTTCGTCACGTAATAACGCGACGGACGTAAGCCGTTCCGGTCCAGGATGGCCCCGATCTGAATCCCGTCGGTAAAACCCATCGCCGCAGGCCCGTCCCATGGCTCCATCATCGTGCTGTGATACTCGTAGAAAGCCTGTTTCTCCGGGTCGATGTCCTCCCGGCCGACCCATGGTTCAGGCACCATCATCATGGCCACGTGCGGCAAGGAGCGTCCACTTAGATACAAGAATTCAAAGGTGTTATCGAACATCGCCGTATCCGAACCGTCCGGATTGATGATTGGCTTGACCTTCTCCAAATCGTTTCCAAATGCTTCGCTCTCGAACATCGACTGGCGGGCATGCATCCAGTTCACGTTGCCGCGCAAGGTGTTGATCTCGCCGTTATGAATCATAAAGCGGTACGGATGCGCCCGCTCCCAGCTTGGGAACGTATTCGTACTGAAGCGCGAATGCACCATCGCGATCGCCGATTCCAACGTCTCGTCCCGCAAGTCCAGATAGAACTGCCCCACCTGCTCTGTCGTCAGCATCCCTTTGTAAACGACCTTACGGCAAGACAGGCTGGATACGTAAAAAGCATCTCCATGCTCTTCGCCGCTGTAACGAATCGCAAGTTCAGCTCGGCGCCGGATCACGTACAGCTTGCGTTCAAAGTCCAAATCGTCTTGGAGATCCGCAGAACGCCCGATGAACACCTGGCGGACGAACGGCTTCGCCGCTTTAGCCGAATGGCCCAGCGTATCATCGCTGGTCGGCACCGTGCGGAAACCGAGGACACATTGCCCTTCCGCCTCGGCAATACGAACGAGTTCCTCTTCTTGTTTGGCCCGAGCCGTTTCGTCATGCGGCAGGAACAACATGCCAACGCCATACTGTCCCGCATCCGGCAGAGCGAATCCAAGTTTTGTCGCTTCGGCGGCAAAAAAACGGTGCGGGATTTGCAGTAAAATACCTGCGCCATCCCCTGAGTTTGGTTCACTGCCTTGACCACCCCGGTGTTCCATGTTCGCCAGCATGGTCAGCGCCTGGCTGACGATATCATGGGAGGTTTTCCCTTTGATATGGGCCACGAAGCCCATGCCGCAAGCGTCCTTTTCGAAAGCGGGATCATAAAGTCCCTGCTTGGGAGGTATAACGGTATGTTTCATCATCTGACGCAACCTTTCTATTTAGAGGTAGTTCAACATCATAAGCGAATAAAAATGGATCAGATCTCATGCCTTGCCACTGTGCCGGATAAGCCCGGATCAATCTTTCTTACTATTCTAACGGAAAATGTCACATCTGTTTTTGCATTATATTCTCTTTATTTTGCACTATTGATTAGAACTTTTTGGCCCTGACAGGGCGGTTTTGCCACGAAAGCGTCACCATATGAAGCGTTGTTGTTGTCCTGCTTGGCTCTTTGCACCATTATCCCTTTTGTTAAGGGAGCAGCTCCCGATGCAAAAAAAAAGATCCGCCCCCGGTTATCCGGAAGAGCGGATCTTTTAATTGATGAATACGATTAATGCGATTGCACGCTCAGGTTGGCTTCGGGACTAACGTCCACGCTGCGTTCATGACGCATGAAGTACACTAGCGTTATTGCCAGGAATACGACACCAAACGCGGCCAGTAAGCCGATGTTCTCCCAAGCGATCGGCATATCGCCGGTTGAGATCACCGCCTTGAAGCCTTTGACGCTGTACGTCATCGGCAAGATCGGGTTGAAGGCTTTCATCCAGTTCGGAATCAGCTCGAGCGGGAAGGTCCCCGCACTGGTCGTCAACTGGAAGATCAGCATCAGGATCGCCAAGAACCGCCCCGGGTTCTCCAACCAGGTCACCAGCGCTTGTATGATGAACATGTAACACAAGCTGGTGATAAAGGCGAATAGATAGAAAAGCGGAACGCTCTTGACCTCAAGCCCCAGTCCGTACAGGACCAGTCCGACGGCCAGCAGGGACTGAATAAGGCTCATGCCGGCAAAAGCCATCGTGCGGCTTACAAAACGGTTCCAACCGCTGGCTTCCGCCACCGAGGTTCCCCGCACCGGTACGACCAGCGTCGAAATCAATGCTCCAACGAACAAGCCAAGAGATAAGAAGTAAGGAGCAAACCCTGTGCCGTAGTTAGGCACTTCATTTACCTTCTGCTCATTGATTTCGATCGGCTCGGCATACATGTTCACGAGCGCGTCCGTCTTCTTCACGCCGGACGTTTGTACAGCCGCATCGGTCAGCTTCGAGGCCAACTCACCCGAACCTTCCGTCAGTTGATCCATGCCGTTCTTCAACTCGCCGGCGCCAGCGTCCAGCTGCTTCGAACCGTCAGCTAACGTGCCTACGCCGCCGGATAATTGCTCAACGCCGCCAAGCAGTTGTTTTGCGCCTGCGCTAAGCTGTCCGGCACCGTTTGCGAGCTTCTGCCCGCCGGCTTTCGCTTCCGACAGCTTGCTGCCGAACAGCTCAAGGCCGCTCGCCAGCTGCTCCTGGCCCGCGTTCAATTGCGATGTGCCTTGAAACAGCTGCTCTTGGCCAGCTGTCAACTGCTGTCCGCCATGAACCAGCTGTTGCTGCGCACTATGCAGGTTCTGGCTGCCCTGCAGCAGCTGCTGGTTCGCTTGGTGCAGGTGTTCGCTACCTTGGGCCACCGCTTTGCTGGCGGCGATCAGTTGCTGAACCGCAGCATTCTTCGCCAGCTCCGGATTGGCTTGGGCAAGCTGCTCCAGCCCTTGCGCCACGCCGGTTGCCCCTGCGGCCACTTTCGCGCTGCCTTGGACCGACGATTCCAATCCGGTTTGCAGTTGGGCGCTGCCTTGCTCGGACGCCTCTAAGCCGGCTTGCAACTTCTTCGCGCCTTCCAGCGACGATTGAAGGCCGGCCTGCAGCTTCGTACCGCCTTGATGCGCCTCTTTTGCCCCATTCTCCAACTGTTGATTTGCCGCTTCCAGCTGCGTCAAGCCGCCAGCCAAGCTGCCGGCCCCGGCTTTGACCTCATTGATGCCTTGGTACAGCGATTGCGTGCCTTTCTCCAGCGGCGCAACGCCGTTCTCCAGTTTCATCGTGCCATCAACCAGTTTGGCCAGATTCTCCTTCAGCTTCTTCGTGCCGTCGTCCAGCTTGGCTGCCCCGTCATTAAGGGTGCTGGCGCCGCTGCCGGCATCGCTGAGACCGCCGGAGATTTTTTCCACCTGATCAAACAGGGTTTCTGTATAAGCTTCCGTTACCTTCGCGGAAACTTTCGATTTAATTTCCTTAACTGCCGTTCCGCCGATTTGGGCGGCGAGGAAGTTATAACCTTCGTTTGGCTCGAAGATCAGCTGCGCCGGCGTTGGATTCTCATCCATCAGCGTGGTCGCTTGCGACGAGAAATTGTCTGGAATCACGATGGTCATGTAGTAGTCATTGTTCTTCATTCCGGTTTCCGCTTGCTCACGGGTGACGAATTTCCACTGGAAATCGTCGCTCTTCTTCAGCTCGGTGACGAGATCCTCACCGGCTTTGAGCTCTTTCCCCTCATACTGCGCTCCCTGATCCTCGTTCACCACCGCAACCGGCAGTTCGTTCATCTTCCCGTACGGATCCCAGAAGGCCGTCAGGAACATGCCGCTGTACAGAACGGGGATGAACAGCACGACCAGAATCGGGATGAATACTTTAGGATTCTTGAAGGTAGCTCCCATATCCTTGAAAAATACGCTTAATGATTTCATTTTTGCTTTCTCTCCCCTTGGTGGCTTCTTTCTCTACTTATTGATAGGTACCGCTTATGCTCTCGCTGGCAGAAGTAAGCCTCCCGCCAGAAAATCGCGGATAAACTCCTTGATTTGTTCTTTGCTCAAAGGCTCATTGTTTTTGTTCCAGTCCGACGTTATCGCGATATACAACTTAAACACGACGAAAGCGACCAGCTTGGGATCAAACGAGCGGATCTCTTCCCGTCTGGCTGCCCGGGACAGATGGCGCTCCAAGTACTCCAGGATCGCGTTCTCTACTTGCTCCAAGCCCTCTCGGGCTTTAGGGGTGCCGAAATCACGTACCTCTTGGGATAACTTGATCAGGAGCTCATGCTCGCCGCGGAATTCCAGCAGCGCATCCATCGCCCGGTGCAAGTTCTCGAAGAAAGGCTTCTCTTCGTCAATCTCCGGTTCGATGACCCGTTTCATTTCCGTGATGACGGAACGCAAGATCTCATCAAACAGCTCCTCCTTGTTCGTGAAGAAGGTGTAGATCGTTCCTTTGGCCACATTCGCAATTTTCGCCACATGGTCCATCGTCGTTGCTTTGTAGCCGAATAATGCAAAGGACTTTTCTGCCGCTTCGACTACGAGTTTACGGCGATCTACCACAGCCATCCTTGTCACCTCCCTGTTTTGGATTAATCAAATCTCATTTTCGAGCCAAAAATGACTAAAATCCAGTTTCGGTCATTTGGTCAATCCATACTTTACTCCTCCCGCATCCGAAATGCAAGATGTTTTTTCAAGTTCTTTCATTCATTTTCATCTGCTTGTCCGACGCTTCTCCGCAGGCTGTCTCACCCCGACCTAAGTCCAGTCGACTCACCCGTCCCCAGCCTCTTTAAGCTGGCATATAAACAACATAAACTTAGTATCAGAGGCAATGAATCGGAACTCCCTTGAAAGCAGGTGAAATAAACATGCGAAAAAGAAGAGTGTTAATTTTATCAGAGGGCTTTGGAAGTGGACATACGCAAGCCGGACATGCGCTGGCGGCAGGGTTGAAACGGATGGATCCGCAAATTCGGACGAAGGTGCTGGAGCTGGGCTCGTTTCTGAATCCGACGGTGGCGCCGCTGATTCTCTCCGCATACCGAATGACGGTCAATACCAGTCCCGCGTTGGTTGGCTTATTTTATCGACACAAATACGAGAAGCCGGTAGGTCGGTTAGCCCGTCTGGCCTTGCACAAAATGTTCTATCAGCACGCGGCCGACGTCATCGCTCAACTTCGACCCGATCTGATCGTCTGTACGCATCCGATTCCAAGCGCCATCATCTCCTACCTGAAGCTGGCCGCAGGTCTGGACGTACCGCTTTGTACGCTCATCACGGACTATGATGCCCACGGTTCCTGGATGAGTCCCGGGGTGGACCAGTATCTCGTCTCCGCGCCTGAAGTCAAGGCGCTGCTCGTTCAGCGCGGCGTTGCCCCTTACAAGGTACAGGTCACGGGTATTCCCGTGCACCCGGATTTTTGGAGCAAGCAGGAGAAGACGTCCGCCCGGGAAGATTTGGGGCTGAAACAGATGCCAACCGCCCTCGTCATGGGCGGCGGCTGGGGTTTGCTGTTTAGCGAGGAGCTGCTGGCCAAATTGGCGGCTTGGCGCGAGAAGATTCAGATCGTCTGCTGCATGGGCAGCAACGAGAAGCTCGCCGTTAAATTGCGTGCCCACCCGGCCCTGCAGCATCCGAATATCAAAGTGATCGGTTTTACGCGGGAGATCGGCAAATGGATGGATGCCTCCGACCTTCTCATCACTAAACCCGGAGGGATGACCTGCACCGAAGGGATGGCCAAAGGCATTCCGATGTTGTTCTTCGAATCGATCCCCGGCCAGGAGGAGAAAAACCGCGAATATTTCGTCCAGCGCGGCTTTGGCGCGAATTTGGATTCGCCGGACGTGCTGGACGACTGGTTTGATATCATTCACGGCCGGCACGCTGCCGTCAGCCAGGCCGATCCGGAGTCGGCAGCCCGGCAAGACGGCTATCGGCCCGACCGATGCGCAGGCGCCGTCATCAGCTTGCTTCATCCTTCAGCCGCACCGGCCCGCGTGCGCCTGCAGACGGCCGGCCCGGCCGAGCAGCGGGCCAACTAGGTCAGCATCGCCGAACCGACCACCTCGTACATCGGGCGCTCATGCATATGCGTCCGATAGATGACCAGGCGGTCGGCCGTCCAGGCGCCGAATTCCGGCATGGTCTTCAGCGCCTGAGGATCCAACCTTGCCCCTTCCGGGTACTTCCGGGCCAGCGTAATATGCGGGCTAAATCGCCGCTCTTCCGGTACAAAGCCTAGGTCGCGGTTCTCCGTTGTCACGCGCTGATGCAGTCCTTCCAGCCTGGCCACTTCACCGCGGATGCCGGCCCAAAGCACGCTGGGACTCGCCGGACGTCCGAAGGTACCGACCCCTGCCGCTTCCAAGCCAAACGGAGCCATCCCCATCGCCGCCCGCTCCAGCGAAGCCGTCAAATCCTCCAGGCGTTTCGGCGAGGTATCTCCCAGAAACTGCACGGTAATATGATAATCCTCGGCATGCACCCATTTTTTGAATGGCAGCGTTGTCTTCTGCTCCCTGCACCAGGCCTCCAGCTTTTGTTTGACCTCCTGAGGAAGAGGTACCGCGATAAACAATCGCCATTTCCCATCATTTTCTGACATTCCCTGTCATCTCCTGTGATATTTTTCTCTATTTATTCATTTTTTTCGACAAAATGAAGTGCGATTGATTACATCCCGCTAATTTATTCTCTATATAATGTGTCTTAGTGCTACTTACATATACAGTCATCAAACTTAATTGACGGGAGATGGAATATGAGCTTTTCACAAAAAATTACCTCCGTACTGATTGGACTGCTCATCCTGGTCGGTTCGCTGATCGGGTTATTTGGTTATCAGGTGACGTATCGCCAGGTCGAGAAATCCGTGGGGATCGAAACGGTGGGCTGCGCCAATATTACGACCGGGCTCGTTGACCCGGAAGCCGTCGCACGGCTCGCCGAAGGGGATCGTTCGGGCCTTGCGGAGCTCGAGAAGCGATTAAACTGGACAGTCGAGCACAAGCCGTTGTTTAAAGAAGTGTTCCTAATGTCGCTGGACGGCACCATTCTCGCCGCTGATCAGAACCTCCAGAGCCGGGGATACAAAGCCGGAGACGCATTTTACTTCAGTGAGCAGGACCGGGACATGATTCTCCAAATGAAACATTCCGTGTATACGAAGGTGTATTCGTTTGACGGAACGAAGCTGCTCAGCGGATATGGCCCGATTTATAAAAATCACGATCCGAATCAAGAAATTATCGGTTTGATGGTCATCAACTTCGACGCTTCCATTATCGGTGAAAGAACGCGCGACATCCTACTCGTGCCTTTCATCATCGGAGCCGGTGTTCTGGTCGCCGCAGTCGTGTTCGTATATTTCTTCATCCACCGGATGATTCGTCCGCTGGAAACGTTGTCCAATCAGGTCGAGCGGGTAGCACTCGGTGATTTGACCGTTCAGGCGGCTCTCCTTGACAGCCAGGACGAGATCGGCAAACTGACGCGCAATTTCGCGAAGATGGTGGATAACTTGCGGCAATTAATCGCCGAAGTGAACGACACGTCGATGCAGGTTGCTTCCTCTTCGCAGGAGCTGTCCGCCAGCGCGCAGCAAACCGGAAAAGCCAGCGAACAGACCGTGGAAATTACCTTGTCCCTAGCCGAAGGGGCGGAGCGGCAACTGCAAAACCTGGAATCCGGATCATCGATGCTTCGCGACATGTCTGAACGTATCGGACGAATTTCTCGCCACGCCGAAGGCGTCTCCGCATCGGCACAGCAGGTTTCCGCTGCATCGGTCAAAGGGGGACAAGCCATCGAGTCCGGAGTGGAACAGATGGCGACTATGGAGGCCAAAATCGTTCGCCTCTCCGCCATCATCGAGGAGTTGGGTAACCATTCCAAAGAGGTGCAGAGCATCCTCGACATCATGACCGATATTGCAGCCGAAACGAACTTACTTGCGTTAAACGCTTCGATCGAAGCGGCACGTGCTGGCGAATACGGCAGCGGGTTTGCCGTCGTTGCTTCCTCGGTCCGCAAGCTGGCGGAACGTTCCGCTGCATCGGCGCAGCAGATCGGCGAGCTCGTCGCCCACATTGTCGGGCAGGTGGATCTCACCGGCAATGCAATGGACGAGACCGTCCGCGAAACGAAACGTGGGGCCGATCTGGTGCGGAGCGCCGGAGCTTCCTTTGCGGAGATCAAAGCCTCGGCGCAATTCACGGCGGAGTCGATTGCCGATGTCAGCGATGGGGTCCGGCTTTTATCCGACAGCTCGCAGAGGCTGGTCCAGTCCATCGATGAAATCGTCCGATTTGCGGGCGATACGGCGATCAGCGCACAGAACATGTCGGCGTCCTCCGAGGAGCAGTTGGCCGCCATGCAGGAGGTCGACGCTTCGGCCAGCTTCCTGTCCGGTTTGTCGGAGAAGCTTCACGCCCTGATTGAGCGCTTCAAAGTCGTTTGACGCAGCTAATAAAAAAAGACCTTACCCGATAAGCACTTCTTCTGCTTCGGGCAAGGTCTTTCTCATTTATCCGGGGATAGCCTTATTTGCCAAGATAGGCATTCAGCATCCAGCGATGTTTCTCGAGCGAGGAAACGATACCAAGCAGCAGGTCGCCGGTAGCTTCGTCTTCCGCTCTTGCCGCTGCTTCCATGCCGTCTTTCAGCTCGCCGTCCAATTTCTCGAAATCGGCGATCACCGCAGCCACCATCTCATCAGCGGATTCCTTGCCACTAGCTTCAGAAATACTCGCAAGTGCAAGGGATTCGCGCAGGGTTGCCACTGGTGTGCCACCAATTGCCAGCAGGCGTTCGGCGATATCGTCGATATAACCTGCCGCTTCGTTGTAGAAGGATTCAAATTTCTCGTGGAGCGTAAAGAAGTTCGGGCCTTTAACGAACCAGTGGAAATTGTGCAGTTTCGTGTACAACACTGTCCAGTTTGCGATTTGCAGGTTCAGTTGTTTTTGCAGCTCTTGATCCGCTTGAGTCATAGTTTGGTTTGCCATCGTTATTTCCTCCATTCACCATATCAAAATATAAAGTAGCTATCTGTCTGATGCCTCATGATTGAATTACTTAAATTTAGACTAAATCTAAATCTTGTTTATATCATACCACTCTGCTTTCAGAGATGCAACCATTTGCTTCATGAACATCATGTGAAAATCCAAACCATCATCAGGTCTATTCTGTACCTCTTACGCCCTACATATGCAAAGAACCGAACCGGGCCACATCATCCGGTTCGGTTCTTTGCAATTACCGTTCGCCGCGGAGATGCAGTTTAAACTGCTCCAGGCTTCGCTCCATTTGGCGAATGCCATCCTCCACCAGCCTGCGGTCCACCGCATTCTCCAGATCAAACTGAGGTTTGCGGGCGGCCATGACCTTCTTTTCCTCTTCCCAATAGGCTTGCCGACGCTGGATTTCTTTATATTTGTCCAGCAGATCGGTAATGATATCGTAGAAGCGCTCATAATCGACGATAATGTCATCGAGGAATCGGTCGACTTCCTCCTTATCGTAGCCCCGCATTTTGGCGTCGAAATCTTTTTCGTGAATGGAGAGCGCATCCAGTTTGATCCCTAGCTGCCGAAACAGGTTTTTTTGATCCTCCAGTTTGCGCGCGTATTCGTCTTGCATTCCAAATCCCTCCGTACCTGCCTAAAAAGGTTATAAAACGCTTTTTCCTTGCAAAAGCAATCGTATCTACTATAATGTACCACATTTTTGGCCTTCCGTTCATCTTCACGGTATGCGGCGAGTGATTCAAGTATTCGACAATGTCCGAATTTCTTTCTATAATAGTCATTAGCTGAGTCTAACATCTGGTGGTGAGTAGCATTTTATACTTATTAACTTTTCTGTTATCGTTCCTGATCGTGTATTTTCTGATTCCGCCGCTCGGTAAGTTGGCTTTCCGCCTCGACTTCGTGGACAAACCCCGTGCGGACGTCGAGCGCAAAATCCATCGCCAACCGATCCCGCTGACGGCAAGCTATGCCATATTTATCGGGTTCTTCGCTTCGTATCTGCTGTTCACGCGGAACTTCTCCTGGGAGACAGGCGCATTGTTTGTCGGCGGTGTGCTGCTGCTGGCCATCGGTACGATCGATGACTGGTACAAAACGAAAGGCAAGGATTTCCCGGCGCTGCCTAAGCTGATCGTACAGGTATCTGCAGCTGTCCTGGTATATGCGGCTGGAATTACCTTTAGCGGCTTCGTTAATCCATTTAGCGGTGATTACGTCCTGCTTCCAGCGTGGCTCCAGTTCGTATTAACGATCCTGTGGATCTTTGGCGTTACTACCGTGATCAACTTCTCGGACGGCTTGGATGGCTTGGCCGGGGGATTGTCCGCCATTTCTGCAGTCACGTTGTTTGTGGTGGCCTTGACCAAAGGGCAAACCAACTCCGCTATGCTGTCGATCGCCCTCATCGGGGTGACGCTGGCCTACTTGCGGTACAACAAGCCGCCGGCTAAGGTATTTATGGGTGATGCCGGGGCGACCTTCCTAGGATTTATGTTAGCCGTGATTGCACTGGACGGCGCGTTTAAACAAGCGACGATCTTGTCCTTATTTATTCCAGTGCTTGCCCTCGGCGTACCGATATTCGATAATCTGTTTGTTGTGATCAAACGGATGCTGCAGGGGAAATCACCATATGTAGCGGATGCCAGCCAAGTGCATTACCGGCTGCTCCGGGCAGGGCTAAATCAGAAGCAGGTCGTCATGTTCCTGTATTTGATCAGTACCTGCCTGGGATTATCGTCCATCATTCTTCTACTGCTTCAGGTCTAACGATCTGTCTTCAAGTCGTTTAAGCAAACATAACGCGTGCTCGGGTTTCTTCCCGCAGGCACGCGTTTTTTATTGCTTCCGAATCTCAAAAAAAGAAAAAAGACCCCCGAAGGCGTCTTATCTAGTCGTATTAAGAAGATTTATTCGTTTCTGTCGCAGGTTGAATTTCTGTGGCTTGCGGCTTCTCGTCTTCGAGGATATCCCCGCGTGCGCCTCTCTTAAATTCCTTGAGCATCGTGCCGAAACTACGGCCCAGTTCCGGAAGCTTGCTGGGACCAAATAGTAAAAGCGCCGCGATCACTAGAAGCAGCAAATGGGTCGGACGCAACAAGTTTTCAAGCACATTTATCACTCCCAAACATTATCTTTGTGGTCATTATACTACTTTATTGGATGTAATGGAAACCCTTTATCGACAGTTCCGGCTTTCTCCTCGGACAAGATGACCGCTCGGCCCATAAACCAATTCCCTTCTCTGGGCATATGCTGTGTCATCATGTATTGCAAAGGAGCGAACATCATGGGTTCTTACAGTCTGTTGGCTGTCATCGCCATTGGACTCGCGTCCAACCTGGATAATGCGGGAGTCGGGATTGCCTATGGGGTACGAAAAATCCGCATTCCATGGTACTCCAATCTGGCCATCGCCATCATCTCTTTTTTGGCCACTCTGGTGTCGGGTTTTTTCGGAAGCTGGTTATCTTCGTGGATCCATCCTTGGATCGGGCAATTGTTAGGTACGGTTGTGATCGTTGGGGTAGGGGTTTGGGTATTGCTGCAGCCGTTCCTGGAGAAGAAGATCACCTCCGTTCAGGAGGAGGATGTGAATCCGCTAACGCGCTTGCTGCGGAATCCAGAAGAAGCGGACAAGGACAGCTCCAAATCCATTAACTTGGGGGAATCCGTTGTTCTGGGGATTGCTTTGGCCATGAATGCGTTAGCCGGCGGTTTCAACGCCGGGATTACCCATCTGAACGTCTGGTATACTTCCTTGTCCGTCGGTTTGTTCAGCTATTTGCTGCTGGCTGCCTGCGCCGGCTTTGGCGAGAAATTCGCCGCGGAGAAGTTCGGAAACCGGGCCACCGTCATCTCCGGATTGCTGTTAATTCTGATCGGCATCCATCAACTCTTCTAAACTATCGCAGCGTCAAACTTATTAGCCTCTTTCTTCTAGAAAGGGGCTTTGTTGGTTTTCCTTCAAACTACCTAATCTACAAATTCTCCTATATAATGTAGAGGATGGTTCCGAGATGAAGGAGGGAAAATGGAAGTGGATTGGTTAAGCCGCTTTGAACAGGACTTGAGCATAGCGTTCGAAGACTCCGAACGCATTCTAATGGAGATGCCGGAAGAATTCCGGGAACAGGCAATCAACTACTTGGATCGACTTCGACTCTTAAAAAATGCAGGATCTACAAACTACATCTGCTACTTGCTAGCGTTCTGGCTGCAAGAAGTCGCGAAGGTCAAACCGGAGGATAGTCGCCGATTTACCGTCGCCATGATTTTCGTAATGATGTATTACCATCTGATTGATGAGGTAATGGACGATCCGAATGCGGGCGATAAACGGAAGTTGCCGCTGGCCAATCTTCTTCAGCTGGAGTTTTGGAAGATTTATAGCAGTTACTTTCCTGCATCTTCCCCTTTCTGGATAAGTTACCGAAAGTATACCGCCGAATGGGCGCAAGTGGTGGCTCTTGAAAACCAAATAGATTTCTTCCAGGTAGAGCCCGTTCGAATTGCCCATAAAGCTTCTCCGGTAAAGCTGACGGTTGCCGGTATGCTGATGCTAAGTGCCAAAGAGGAACTGCTGTCTGACTTTGAAAAGGCGGTAGACATGGTATTAGTTACATTGCAAATGTTGGATGATTGGGAGGACTGGGAGAAGGATCTTCGCGAAGGCAGCTATAATGCGCTCATCTCCCATGTACAACGCGAACTGGAGATCCCTAAGGACCGCAGGCCAAATCATGAGGAGATGAAACATGCTATTTATGCGAGGGATACCCTTCTCTCCTATGCGGAACGAACGGATCATAACGCAGCCGTCCTTCACTCAACCGCACCTGCTCTCCCCTATTTGATAGACTTTCATGACTATCTCCGGAATAGTCTCACGCAAGGGGCGAAGAGCCTGCGGGAAGAGCGAGAGCTGTTGGCTCAGGGCGGATTAATATATTGGCTGTCGAAGAATAAGAACCTCTCCTAGCACATAGTCGAATTCCATGTTATAGTAATAAGGAAAAAATAACTATTTTTATGAGAAAGGGTGATCTTATGACAACAGGAGCTCTCCTTCAAACGCAAGTCGTCGAAAAAGCATGGCAAGACCCAAGCTTTAAAGCAAAGTTGCTTGCCGACCCGAAAGCCGCAATCCAGGAGGCACTGGGTGTAATTCTCCCGGATCACATCAAGATTAAGACCGTCGAAGAAAGTTCTGACGAATTTTATGTTGTGTTGCCGACAAAACCAGAGAATGTAGTGAAAAGCGATGTAAAACCAGCTGGTGCTTGGTTCTAACCTTTTAGACGACCTCACAGAGTGAGAAGGTTAAAGCCGGAGGAGCAGGGAATGATTAGCAATATTACTAGTACCCCCTAATTTGCGGAGGGAAACTGGATAATCGCTTCCGTCCCTGCTCCTTTTTTGCTCTTAAAATTGATCTCGCCATCCATCACCTCGATAATCCGGAACGTCACCATCAACCCCAGCCCGGTTCCCTTCGTTTTATTGGAGAAATAAGGCTCGCCTAATCTAGCCAACACTTCATCGTCCATGCCCTCTCCGTTATCCTTAATATGTATCACAACATGACCGTCTTTTTCATAACCCCAGATTTGAATATCTCCTTCGCCTCTAAGCGCTTCGATGCTATTCTTGATAATATTGATGAAAGCTTGTTTGAATTTGGAAGAATTCCCTCTTACATAAAGGTCTTTTGGGATATGGGTAGTAATTTTTCCGCCTTGCAAATTGGCAAGTGGAACTAGGATACCTTCAATATGAATAAATTCATCAAGCACGTTCAATTCCGTAATTTTCCCACCTTCCGGCTTAGCAAAGGTCAGAAAATCAGTAATAATTCCAGACGCGCGGTCAAGCTCTTCCAACGCCATACTTAAATAAACTTTATCAGCCTGCTGCTGTTTCTCGACTAACAACTGCAGAAATCCGCGGGTAACCTGCAACGGATTACGAACCTCATGGGCCACTGAAGCGGCAAGCTCACTGATGATCTCCATCTTCTCCGAACGCTGCAATTCATTGTTAAACATCTCTAATTGCTTGGAATATTCAACTACCTGTTCATGATTTGCGACAAATCTCCGGCTTAGTATAATGATCAATGAACCGAGAAACCCGATGATTCCCAATTTCCACAGGAATAAAGTATAATACCCTTCATTAAAGAAATACCAAAGCAATTCGCCTACACAGAGGAAGGCGAAAATTAAGAATCCGGCCAATAGAATGACGGCTTCTTTGTTCCCCTTATACACGTTAATTGTTAAGGTGCCTGCCAATATCACAAATTGAGCCACCATGATATAGCCCATGATTTGAACGGTAATAATGGTGTATAGCGTATTAAATAGATCTGCGGAGATCTCATTAAGTATCAGCATCAGAGCGCACAGAATCGAGTACGCAAACACAACCTTTCGCGACCGCCGTATCAAACCTTTGTATCCCGAACCGAAGGTTTGTTCAAAGAAATAAGTAAGGGCTGGAAGCAAGCTAAATAAGGCCAAGTCAAACAATAACATGAGCAACCTACCAGCAATCACAAAGTCAAACAGCCAATAGACAAAGGACGTATAGGTAAGCACGAGTAGTCCGCTTGAAAAAATGACTCCGCATAACGAGAACCACATAGGGATGTGTACATGTTTTAAAAAAAGCGCACAGACCAACATAATTGCAGCAATAAAGACCAATGTGCTGCCCAACACCAGATCCGGAACGTTATCTCTAATGAATTTTTTCATTAATCCCTGATAATCGCCGATTTTTATTGGAGCAAACAGACCAATCTTATAAGTCGCCGAAGTTGACCCAATATAAACCGTTTGATTGGAATTTTCGGCAGTGATCGGAATCACAATGTTGTTGATGGCATAATTAAATAGCCGTTTGGATTCGTATACGCGATCCCCGTCTATCAAAACCACAACATGACTTGCATTTATTTTATCGATAAACAAGATTCGGGAATTGTCCGTCAATTCGGGGAGTTGAAACCTGCTCCACTGTGCCATCCCGCCACTCGGTTTCTCAGGAATTACGTCATCCGCTTTCACGTCTTTCCAAACTTTAAGCGACTTCAGATTGTCCAAGCTTAATTGCGGATCGAACCGATCTGTCCAAGTGATCTGCCAATGATCTATTTGAATGGTATCCGAACCAGGATCATCGTAACCTTTGAATAAAAAGAAGCAAAGTGCCGCAAGGAGCAGCAGAAAAAACGCAATAATGCCTTTTGTCAAAGCCTTCATATAGCACCTCTGCAATTTTGATTAAGAGAACTAGTGCAGGAAATAGAATGAACAATACACATTTCGATATTCTTGCCACAAAAACCTTCAATTATATGGAAATAGTGATAAATATTTTTAGGATAGGCGTGCCACAGTTATTTTACCGTGTATAAGTTGTTTTATCTATGAATGTTTGCAATTTCTATCAAAAAAAACGCAGGAGCTATCTCCTGCGTTCCTAGGTTCGCCTTACAGGCGGACAGATCTATACTCCCTCCGTCGTTCGTTCCACGTCGCTTCGCACAACGGATGCTGTCTCCGCACGCCACAGCACTTTCCCCAGCGCAAGCACCAACAAGCCAAGCGCTCCAATTACTCCACCTAAATATACAAAGGTAGTCCCCGGTCCGATCCTTTCCACCAGAAGCCCGCCGAGCAACGGCGCTACGAACATCACTACTCCTAAGAGGGAGGTTTGGATGCCAAAGACACGACCGACCATTTCCGGGGGCGTTTCTTTCTGCAAGCAATAATTGAAGGTGACGACCACTAACCCATTGCCGACGCCTAAGCCAAATCCCAGCAACAGAATGGGAAATGCCGCACTCCCTGTGGGAATCAATCCCAGACCTCCGACAGCGATACCCATCAACCCGTATCCAGCTCCAAATTTCCAAGCGTAACCCGCCGCCCCTTTATTCCAACGGTTAAGCACCGCAATGACCAACACGGCCCCAATCCCCGCCGCAGCTACCATCCAACTGAGGTAAGCCTCCTTCAGAGGGGCAATTTCTCGAAACAGGCTGGTGAATTGAAAATCGATCATTTGGATGGCAGTCGTCGCCACAAAACCAAACAGCAGCGTTACCAGTAAAAGTCGGGTTTTCAGGATAAAACTTAAGCCTTCGAGCCACATCGTACGCAGGGACGTATCGACTGCAGTTTCCGGAGCGGAGGAGGAAGAACTGGCTGGATTTAGTCCGGCCTTCTTGAATTCGACTTCCGCCTTTTTGATCGTGAGCAGGGTCAGCAAGGAAAGCATACGAAAGCAGGCATTCAGCAGGATGCACCACTCTGGTGTTAATAGCGCCAGTGCAAAGCCGCCGAGCAGCGGACCGGCGATTTTGGAGCCCTGGTTGACGAAGCCATTCAGCGAGGTCGCTTGAAATAGCTGATCTTCCCGAACGATGCTGCGCGTCAACGATTGTTGAGCGGGAATCAGGAACGTTGAGAGGGTGGCTCTCAGTGTCAGCACCGGAAGCAGCCAGAGCATATTCGGAGCCAGTAGAATCAGCAAGGTTAGTACCGCTGTCAGCAGATCGCAAAGGCGCATCAACTTCAACTGGTTGATTCGGTCCGCAGCCACGCCGGCTAGGGAACCGAGCAAGACACTAGGTAGCGCGTTAGTTACGGGAATCAGCGCCAGCATGAGCGGTCCGGCCTCCCAGCGGTATCCCACCAGCACCTGGATGGCCAGCATATCAAACCAATCACCAAATGTCGCCGCTGTATAGGCAGCATATATCCGTGTGAAGATTTTGTTACGAAGTAGGCCGGAAAATCCGGCTTGTACATTGCCCATCATTTACACTCCCCCAAACAAAGCCAGTTTCGAATGAACTAAGCTCAATGTAACGGAGGAATGTCAGAGAATCATCAGAGCGATTGCTCCGATCAACCTAACTCGCCGCGGATGACGGTTTCAAGCGCGTCCGACAACCGGCTTGCACCTATCCGATCCAGTTCCATATCGAATAATTCCTTATACTTACGATGCAGCGCTAATGGAGGCGGGAACATGATGAAATAATGAACGATTCGGTACAGGGAGAGCAATCGGAGCGGCACGAAGCCAGACCGTTCCAGTACAGATAGCCCTTCGTCCAGCAGCTTTTCCGCCTCCGTCCCATCTCCTCGCCGCTGCAGCCATAATCCTTTGACCACTTTATAACTGCCAATCTCTCTTAAGAAAGGCATCTCAGTTAACATCCCATCTTCGATGGCATGCGCCAGCTTCTCGATTTTGCGCTCCGGTGATCCTGCTACAAGATGAGCCAATAGCTCAGAGATCGCGGTTTGCGGAATAAAACTGTCGTAATTCAACTCCGCGATGACGCGATAGCTAAAGCGTAAGCGCTCCAGCGCTTTCATCGGCTCACCGGCTAAGGTATAAATATCCAGGATCGTCAGAATCTCCATCTCCCTGTGATGAGGGGGCGACAGCAATTCCAAGGCAAGCATACGATCGCATACCGGTAAGGCCCGCTCCGGGCTTCCCGACAAGCAGAAGAACAGCAGCAAGTAATACAAGCGGTCCCGCAAATGGACTTCATTCTTATTCAAGAGCGAGTCCAGATCGCCTTGTACAAAATGGATATAAACGGAGTAGTCCGGATCCAGTTTATAGCCAAGCACATCCTGTTGGCGCGCCAGCGTCAGCATCGAACGCCCCTGGCCGTAGAGCTGATATTTGCCGAGAAGAGCTCGCATCGTCTCATGCAGCTCCGGGTCGGCTAGGGTTGGAATAGCCCCCTCCGAAGGGTGCGGAATGGGCAGCACCAGGCTGTAGCCTAAGCCCCGAATCGTTCGGATCTCCAGCCCGTGGAGAGGCTTAAGCTTCTTGCGAAGTCGGTAGATGTGGTCGTCCACCGTACGTTCGACCGGGTATTCCAGCGGCCACACCTTGTCCAGCAACTGCTCTCGGCTGAATGTCCGGCCGGCGTTGCGGTGCAAGAACTGAAACAGCGCGAACTCCTTCGGCAACAGCTCCACCGTAAGGCCTTCTGCGGTGACTTCGTATCGTTCGCTGTTAATATCCATATGCATTGGTGTTCCTTCCTTCCCCGCAACAAATGATCCCCTAATTATAACATCTGTGCGCATAAAAAAGACTCCGGAGAAACGCCAGGCATCGCTGCCCGGCATCCGTCCGGAGTGAACTTCCTTGTATGTCGTTTCCTTTAAGCTAATTCTGCCTCAATCCGCCGCACCACACCACTGCGGATCTCCTCGGCCAGCGAACCCTCGATGACGGAACCGTCGACGACTTGCTCCGTTCCATCCTGCTTCTGCACCACCATCCGGCGGATCGTTGATGCATCAGAGCCATAGGTGTCTTTCTTCTGTGGATTCCGGTAGACGACTTCCGTCGCACCTAAGAATCGGAAGGACACCTCGCCTCTCTCGTCAAAGAGCCACCCCGGCAGAAGGGGTTGGAGCGTAAGCCGAAGCTTGCCTTCGTACAGGCGGAAGATCCGTTTCCCGGCCATCATCATCATCCACATGCTGAGGAACTCGGCGGTGGATCCGCTGAGCCGGGCGACATAACCGCGGCCATGGGTATCCGGGTCCGGATTCACGCTCGTGGCGATAAAAGACGAGTTCTCCAACGTACTGCGGCCATACACCGCCGGATCGAGGAACGGAATCACCGAGGTTCGAAGTTCGGCGAAGAACTCCTCTGTCAAGCCGCTTTTAAGCAGTGCCAGCAAATACTTATAGCTCATATGCAGGAATACCGATTCCCGTTCCAGCCACCCCGCTGTAAAGGCGCGAATCCGCCCGATTTCATGGGTTTCCCCGTCCAAGCTAACCGAAGTTTTGTACATTTGCAGATGCTCGTCGAACAGGTCGCTGCGACGAATTTGCTCGTACGTCCGTTTAGCTTCGCCCTGATCCTCTACCGTCTTCAACCAACGGGCCGGGCCTTCCAGGAAATGCGGCAGCGGACGAACAGTAAATTTCTTCACGACCGCCTTAGGTAAGCCGTAACCGCTGATAACCGGCGCGCCTTGTGCATCCGTCACCGGCTCGAATTCCACCGCTTCGAAGGCGAAATACGTCGGCGTCACACCGTCGCCCAACCGGATAGCTTCCTGGATACCACGCTCGATTTGCTCCAGCATGCGAGACGCCAGGCTGCCGATCGAACTTAACTGCAGACGGACTTCCGTCCCGCTAATCCCGAAACGTATGGCTTCCCGATACTTCTCGCGGGCGGCGGCAACTCGGTCCCAATAGCCAAACGACTCAAGATTCCCTGCCAAACGGGCTTCCAGCAGGTCGCTCACTTCGACAAGCAAAGCGGCGAGCTCTTCCGGTACAGATACTTCATAGCCATCGCCATCAGCTTCGGCACTAGCCTCCTGAACAAATTTCAGAAGCCGTTTCAACTCGAACGTCTCACTCATTCCGGAGCCGAACAGTCCAGGCAGTCCATTCATCGCATCGTTCCAGCCCGGTTTGTTCGCTTCCATCTCCACGCCCATTCCGAACGGATCCAGCGTAGCGAACTTAATTAATCCCAGAGACAGCAGCTTTACAAACAAGGTCGTGCGATAGATTTCTCCGTTACCGTGCCCTGTCTTCAGCCAGTTGGTGCTCTTCAGCGTCAGCCCTTGCTTCGCCATTTTCTCTTCGTCATGAACCAATGCGCCATATTGGCGAACCTGCCCGCCGCTGATCACGTATTTCTCGCTGCGCGGCAGGACGCGGGCCGGACTGTCGAAGAACGTGTATTCCCGCTCCCCGAACAACAGCTGCTCCTTGCGATCTGGGAAAATATTCAGATAACTGTCGATTAAGTCCATATTGTAGGTCCAGTGATCCGACCAATAACCTTCGCCGAAGGAAGCTTCGATTTGCTGCTCGGCGAGAGACAACACGCCGGTTAACAGCTCATTCTCCCCAACCAGAAGCTTAACGCCGCGGTTAATGACGATCGAGATGACCTTCCCTGGGGTAAAAGAGCCCAGACAAAGCGCGGCAAGCTCATCCCGATGATTCGCCATAGCCTTCTCCAGGAAAGCGGACAGCTCCTTGGCCCGCTCCGCAGGGACCCGGAACGTCGTCCCCTCCACGCCAAGCGGATTGTAACCATCCGCTTGAATCAGGCTGAAAAACGTGCGGATATTAAACGTTCCAACCCGCGGATTGAAGTAGATATCGCTTCGCCGGTTTTGGTTGGCGTCCCGGAAGTTGCCGTTGCCCTGCGAATAAAATTCCGGGGCGATGGAGAAGAAATTGTAGTCCCGCTCAAGGTCCCCGTGTTTCCGAGAATACAGATGAACGACAAACCCATCCCGGCCGTTCTCGAAAATAAATGGATATCCGCCGCGCAGGAAATTGTCCAAATAGCTTTGCCGGCAGTAGGCGTCAAACAGTGGCAGAGCCGTCTTTGTAGCGATGTCCGCGGTGAGCTCGTCGGTCAGTTGACCGGCTTCCGCATTTTTACGAGCGATATAGTCCGGGCTTGTGATTTCAACCGCTTTGCTATTCAGCCGATCAACACTGTCGATATGCCCGATCAAGGTATAAATGTGGCGGCTTTCCCCAGGTGCCAATTCGGCGGTCAAGGCCGAAAAACCGCAGGGGACCTTGTTGGTGCAATACTGCGGCTCAGCGGTTAAAGTCGACAGCGGCTGCTCGGCAAAACGGTCCGGATAAGCGAGTGAAGTATTGTCACCAAAAATAACGGCAAAGTCGGCGATCGTCTTCAGCAGCTCGCCGTCCTCGCCGAAGGTCAGGTAGAAGTGGCCGCTTTGTATCTCGCTCACTTCGGCCTCATCATGCGTGCTGGAGCGGACCCGGTAGAACGGAATGCCCTTCTCCAGATTGTCGACCTCCATCCAACTGCGCAGCAAGTTGCCGATCTCCTTGTACCCGGCATTCTCCACCCCGTATGGCAGAATTTCCGGCATGCCGTCCAACATCTCCAATTGCAGCGGCGCTCCAGAAATATTCGTGACCTCCACTTGGCGAACCAAAGCCGCATAATCGTCATTTGGCATTTGGAAATAACGAACCTTCACTCGAAGCCCCTGCGCTTCGTTCGTTTCCTCAATCGTCAACTCATTCGCCAGAATCTGCATGCGGCGAACGGCAGACGGGTCGGGAAAGGCACTTTGAAAAGGCTCGAAAATTCCAGGCTTCCCCGTGGCTTTAATAAAGGTTCGGAAGCCTTTCATAGCTACCGATTGGTACGTGATGCTGGCCGGGGAGAATTCCATGATCGGACTGTTCTTGTCCCGAATCCCGAAGCTGCAAACCGCTTGCCCGCGGTTTACGTAGAAGGTCCACATTGGAATTCCCTTCAAGCCGGCAAGGCCGGGGAGAAAACTCGAGAACGGCTTCGCCCGGTCAAATTGTTCAATGACGAACGCATTTTCCTCAAAAGCATAATTAGGCATAAGGCTTATACCTCCGTTAAGTAAAAGTTGAGTTTAAGCTTGGATGATGTAGGTTGCAATCGAGTGGGCCGGCAGCGTTTCACTGGCAGCTTCTTCGCCCAGTTCCAATGCAAACGGCTGCGCTTCTTCGCTTTCGTTCTGCACAACCACCGCTACGCTGCCGTCCAGATTGCGGAATGCCGTAGCCAGCAACGATGGAACTTCGGTATCCAATCCGATGCGAACAGCCCCAGGTTGGATATATTTACTGAAATGACCAATGTAGTAATAAGAACTGTTGTAAAGAATCGTATCGGCCTTCGTATCCGCGATAATCGGCGCGTCGCATAGGTTGCCCACATGGTTCGGGCCGCCCGTTTCGTCAAGCACCAGGTTCCAATCCAGGAAGCCTTCGTTCCAATTGTTTAGGTCACCGATGATATTGCGTCCATAACGTTCGCCGGTAAACCATTCGCCCAGCTTCACCCCGCCTTCCTGACAGCCTTCCGTAAACAGGAGGTGCTTGTCGGGGAACAACTCATGGACCTTACCAACGTTTTCGAACGCTTCGCAGACATACCAGTGGAAGCCGGTTCCCCATACGTATTTGGCTGCTTCAGGATCGCTCAGGACGGCGGAGGCCCGCTCGATCATAATATCCCGGTTGTGGTCCCAGATCAGGATGTTGACGTCTGCCAGCCCTTCCTGATGCATCGTCGGCCCCAGGTGATCGCGAACGAAATCGCGCTCCTCCTCGCCGCTGTAAATACAGGAGTCCCAGGTTTGCACCGCCGCCGGTTCATTTTGTACCGAGATACCCCAGATGGGAATTCCCGCTTCGCGGTAAGACTTAATAAACTTCGTATAGTATTGCGACCAAGCCTCTCGGTATTCCGGCTTCAGCTGACCGCCGTGGTTCATGTCCCCGTTCGTCTTCATCCAGGCCGGCGGGCTCCAAGGAGAGGCTAGCATGGTGATGTCTTTCCCAGCCGTTTTCGCCGCATCATGAATCAGCGGAATCACCCACTTGTGATCGCGGGAGATATCGAACGTCTTCAGCTCAACATCGCCATCTTCGATATACGTGTAGTTTTCAAGCGCGAAGTCGCAGCTATGGATGTGCACGCGTCCTAGGGTATATCCCAGCCCCTCTTGCGGATCGAAATACCGGCGGATAACCTCGTCGCGTTTCTCCGGACTGATTCGGGATAACGTATAAGCAGTTGCTTCTGTAAAAGCTCCTCCAAATCCCATCACCGTCTGGAAGGTTTGCTTCGGCAAGACCTTCAACTTCCGCCCCGCGCCGGCAACCGCGCCGGATTGAGTTGTCAGTTCCCCTTGGGGCTGCAGCCGATCAGCAGAATCGCGCGAAGTGAGTACCTTTAACCATTTTGCCATCGTGAATCCTCTCCTTGGTTTCAAAATTCAATGTTCTTGGAATCGATTACATTTCATGCGGAAACAGTGTTGGCGGAATGCGCAGAAACCTCAACTTTCGAGGAATGGCGGTATCGAAACCGGTTTCGATTTCACTCAAAAAAATAGAGGCCGAGCGGTCTACAGCGATCGGCAAGAATCGCGAATGACCAGCTCCACCGGGATCACGCCTTGTTGCACGTCTTCCCCGCCTTCTATCGAATAGATTAACATGTCGGCCGCCCGGCTGCCAAGTACATATGTGTTTTGTCGTACCGTCGTTAAGGCGGGTGTTAGAAATTTCGCCATTTCTATGTCGTCGAACCCGATTAGCGAGATGTCCTCGGGTACGCGCAGCCCACGGCGTTTCATCGCCATCATGGCTCCGACTGCCAAGTTATCGCCGGCCGCGAATATGGCCGTGGGCAGCTCGTCCGCTTTCATCAACTCTTCCATCGCTCGGCTCCCGCTCTCTATGGTGTAATCGTAGCTGCCTTGCACGATATGCTGCGGATTAATCGTCAGTCCAAGCTCTTGCATCGCTTGTTGATAGCCGTTTAACCGATGCTCCCCAGCAAATGTCGGACCGCCGCCGATGTGTGCAATTTTCCGGTGGCCGATGGAATGCAGATAAGACACCGCCTGACGGACCCCTTCCGCATTGTCCGAGTACACGGTACTCTTGACGGTTGACTCCTGATCCAGCAGGACGCATGGGATGTTGGACTCCAGCAGCTCTTGGAAATAAGGATCGGACGCATCCGGCAATACCACCACCACGCCGTCGATACCGCGGATTTTACAGTGCTCCAAATAGCTGCTCCGCTTGCCGCCGACATCCTTGGAAATAAACATCAAGTCATATCCCTTGGAGGTAGCGACTTGCTTGAATCCCTCGATAACGCCGCCGAAATAGGGATGCAGAATCCCCGCGCCAGAAGGCTCAATAAACAGCACGCCAATCATCCAAGACCGTTTGGTCGTTAGCGAACGTGCGTGAGCATTCGGCACATAACCAAGTTCATCGGCGGCGTCCAGGATTTTGCGGCGTGTCTTCTCACTAACGTCGGAGTAACCGTTAAACACCTTGGATACTGTGGTCGGCGAAAAGCCGGTAAATTGCGCGATATCGTAAATCGTAATCAACGTCTCATCTCCTCTGCCCGGGTCCAAGCAAGCCCGTACCGGGATTCACAGGCCATTGTAGCCGCAGGTTGGCTGGAAAGTCAACCGGATTCTGCAAAGGACTATCAAGACCGCTTCGATGCCTGTCGGAAAAAAATCGCAAGGCCCAGGAAATCTCCCTGAACCTTGCGATATATAGAGATTGCTTTTATGGTGTACCCACATTCAGCCCAACAAGGTTCTCTTCACCGTAGGGATGCGGATCCAACCCTTCGGTCGGAGGATAGACCCATCTAAGCCCGATTTCATACGTCCCAGGCTCGGGTTCGAACGCCCCCCATTCCAGCCTAAAATCGCTGCCCGCTGCGAGCAGGGCGGCCAAAACGCCGGTTCCGCCTGTCAGGTAGGCGGTTCCGTTCTCGTCAACGACACCCGAGGCAATCGGTGTATCGTTATGATAAAGCGTCACCGGTACATCCACATACGGAGCTTCACCATAAATCGTGGCCTTCAACGCGAGTCGATAAGAGGGTAGGATATTCTCACCTTTGGCGCTAAACGCATAAGTCAGTTGTTCCTCTGGGGCCAGATTTACCGATGATTCCCCGCCCGTAAAGCTGATCGCCGGCATCACCTCGGACACCGTAAACTGGAACGACTGTTTGCCCAATGAAACCAGGGCATCCCCTTCCGTTTGGAAAGCCTCGACGGTAATGGTGTAATTGCCGGATTCCATCCAGTTGGCGGACAAAACGGCAGGCCAACCGTCGTCTAAGGCTCCGATGCCGTAACCCGCATCCTCCTCGGAAGGAAGCCAAGCCTCTCCGCAGCTGGCCGCCGTCGATGTTCCGCAGTCCTCCAGGCTCAGCTCGGTTTGTAACAACGAATCATATTTGAAATCGTAACGGATTGCGGAATATACCGCCTCCGGCACATTCGAGCTAAGCGTCACCTTGACTTTGAGCTTGTCCGACTTCGGCTCCACGCCTTCTTTCAGCGTCAAGCCAAAAGCCATGGTGTGTTGAATCCCCATTGGAATGGAGGTTTCATCCGCATATCGCCAGTTCAAAGTAAACGACGCCGAAGGAGTCGGATTCGGATTCGGGTTAGGGTTTGGATTTGGATTTGGATTCGGGTTCGATCCCGGATTCGATGGCGCTGAAGTCCCGCCGCTCGGCGCCGTTGGCCCTGCTGGCGTCGTAGACGGAGAAGTGGAACCACCTCGCTGTATTTTTTCTTGCTCCAGCCTCCGCTCCGCGGCCAGAAATTGTTCTCGATCCTGGGCCTGGAGTTGATTCAAAAATTGTTGCTGTGCTCTGGCTTGGGCCTCCTCTTGAGCTTTCCGATTCTCCTCCTGCAGCTTTTCCTGATGCTCCACAATACGTTGAATCAGTGCCTGGAGATTATTCTGTTGTTCCTGCAGCTCTCGATTCTTTTTCTCCTGCATTTCCTTAAGCAATTGTTCCTTTTTCACGGCTTCCGGATCTACTCCTGCCGTTGGATCCAGCGGCTGGACCTTGTCCAAATCGATTTTCCCGTTCCCCTCCAGAGAACGGTTGGCCTCGTCGATCAACTGCTGCACTTGTCCGGAAGACAGCTTTTGTTGTTTTACGGCTTCTTGCGCCAGGTTTCCGACCAGGTTGGACATATTCTCGCTTATCTTGTTGAGATCCCCCATCTGCAGTGGGAGACTCGGGTCTGCAGGCTGCTTAAGCGTATTCGCCTGTTCTTCAAGGCTCTTTTTTGTTTGTTCGTTTTCTTTTTGAATTTTCTCAGCGTTCCTGAGCAAGCTTTCGATGACATTGGCCGGCGCGTTTTGGATCAGACGGGTCGGATCGACCACACTGGGTCCGCTAGGTCCGCTGGCTTCGCCGCCCCCGAGGTAGATTTGCTGCGCTGGATAAATGACGGTTGGAGGCAACTGGTTTGGAGATCCCCCCGAAGCGGGTCTTGAGCTGCCAGCGCTCACCGCCCCGGCCATCACGCCTACGATGCTCGCCCCCGTGACTGGGTCTGTTGCAACGATGAAATGGGTCCCTTTCACATCCAGCGTGTGATTCCCGTTCACCACCTGAAACGTATCCGGTTTTCCGCGCAAGTCCGTCACAGCAAAGTAAGCCACCCCGGAGAGCATCGTCAGCTTTGTTGTTCTCCCCTGCAGCCCGCCGGACAATTGACTGATATCCAGCAAGCTGTACTCCCCGAGATTGATTTCATCCCTGGTGTCCTCTACCCGCAGTTGTGCGCTGCCTTGACCGACGATCAGCCGGTCTCCCTGCCACAAGGCCATTCCCTCAAACGCATCGTATTGCAAGCTTGATCCAGCCGGCTGCACCTTGGCTAGGCCCTGCAAATCCACAATGACAGCTGTTCTTAAAATGTCTTCTGCTCCTGCAGCCAGAGCCGATTGGCCAACAGCAAGTGTGATGAGCATCGCAGCTAGGCTCCCGCATAACTTTCTGATCCATTGTTTCATATCCTTCACCTCCTATTTATCCCTCATGATGGCCAGTCGAGCTTCCGACAGCCAATTAATTTCTTTATTCAGCAGCGCACCGGCTTCTCGTAGTGGGATATATACTTTCCCCCCGCTGACATAAGGTGCAGCCGCCAAAGTGAATGGCGAGACCTCTCCGGTCGAACTGACACTAACCTTCACCTCGGATTTACCGACATGAAGAGTGATAGACCGCTCCTCTCCTTGCACAACAACATCCCCATCTGAATTTGAGGTGACCGTGTAACCAACGGTCTCCGCAAGCAAACGAAGCGGGACATCTAATCGACCTTGATTGAGAAGGAGCTGCTCCTCCCCGGCTACCTCGCGCAGCTCATACAAGAATAGTGGCCCTTTGCGGTCCGCTGCGGATTCCGGGAGCGGATAAAGGCGCAGGATACGAACTTGGTGATTCATGGAATCGGCGACCCAGACTTCCCCAGTAGCCTCATCTACGGTTACATCCACCGGCAAGGAAAAAGCCGCACTAGCCTCCGTATGTCCTGCGCTTCCCGACGAACCGCCAACCCATGTCGATACCTTCTGATGCTGAAGCAGCCGGATGGCATGATTCAGGGAATCGGCGATCAGTAAGCCTTCTTTCGACCAGGCCAGTCCTTCCGGCGCATTAAACCGCGCCTCTGCCCCAGTCCCGTCTTTGTAACCACCGGATGCTGTCAGAAGGCGGTTCGATTCCGAATACAACGACTCCGTCCCGCCGCCGGCAACCGTCGAAACTGTTTTGGCAGCAAAATCGATATATCGTATCAGATGATTCCCGCGATCGCTGACATAGAGGTTCCCTTCATCGTCTAAAGCCAAGCCGGACGGCTCGTTGAACAACGCCTGCGACAAGCTGCCGTCAAGGTAGTCGCCTGCGGGAACAACCAGTCCAGGGTAGATCTCGGCTACGCGTTCCGAGGCCTTATTCAGCGTTGTGACTTGACCGTCCGGGGTGATCTCCCGAATGACATGATTCAGCGTGTCCGCCACGTAAACCGTCCCGTCCTCGGTGGCCGCGATCGCTTGAGGTGAATGGAATCTTGCGGTTCTCCCCTGGCCATCCTTGAAGCCGAACACCCCATCCCCGGCTAAGGTCTGAACCTGACCGTCTGAGGTGATTTTGCGAATGGCATGATTGCCCGTATCCGCGACATAAATGTTGCCGGAAGCATCCGTTGCCAGCCCTGATGGCAACTGGAACGCGGATTCCTGTAGTGGACCGTCAAGGAAGCCGCCAATCGGTTGATTCCGTTCATCCAGCTTCGCCGGAAATGGAAGTCCGGCAAAGGTGCTCACGACTCCGTCCTTAATTTGCCGAATCACCTGATTGGCCGTATCAGCCACCAACAGACTTCCGTCGGGTAATCGGAGCAGTCCCCCGGGAGTAAGAAAATCAGCCTCTCCCCTTGTTCCTTCCGTCCACCCGGCTTGTCCTGTCCCGGCATAAACGTCCACCCGCAGCAGCGGTCTATCGGCATCGCTTGTAGATCCGCCGAACTCAGCTGCCAAGGCAGGCGCTTGTGTCGCGACAAAACCGCAGAACCCGAGAAGGGCTGCCAGAAGTAACCTCCCCTTGCGTCTTATGTACCTTTTGGTTTGCAATCAACTCTCCCCCTTATCATGTAATTCCTAGACTAACCCGACAAGTTCCCAACAATCGGATATGATATTTATCACACAATTATAATATCGGAAATTTCTTCCTCTGGATAATATTCTGTAGTCGAATTCTGAGGTTTTTTTGGGGGTACACTTTGGGAGACTCGCAATTTCCAGGAAAGGAGACCGTTCATCATGGACGTATTAGATGACAGAACCTCTGCGGATTTCGAATATGAGCGGTACGAGCTGCTTAAGGAGTATCGCCCCGAGAATGACATACCCAGCGATGATCTGCTGCCTCACGATACACGGGTCGCCCAGGGAGTCAGTGAAGAAGAGACCTCGGCAGTTGGACAAGAGGATCCGTTTCCCGATGTACCGGATGCGGACGCGATCCAGAAAGACAGCCCGGTTGATCCCGTTGCTCCCGATCCGGATGCCATGCACGGCACCGATTTGCTCAATGGGTTTGACGGCGACGAAACCGAATAACCTTATACGACAAGAAGCCTTCCGCACCCGAGAGCGCGGAAGGCTTCTTCCTAATTCATAACGTTTAGTCCTTATACACTTTAAACTTACCAACCAGAGATTGCAGTTGCTCGGCCATGCGGCTTAAGTCGGCCGAGGACGAAGCGATCTCTTCCACGGAGGCAAGCTGTTCCTCTGCTGCCGCGGATATCGTTTGGGTGTTGCCGGCTGTCTCCTCGGAGAGTTGGCGAATTCGTTCGATCGCCTCCCGGGCTGCACTCGATTCCCCTGTCACTTCCTGCATCGTCTCGGCAGCAGTTTCGATCGCTCCCGCCGCTTCTACGACTGAACGGCTGATGGCTACAAACGATTGACTGGATAAATCAACGGCTCTCCTGCCTTCCGATACTTTGGCCTGGACATCTTCCATCGTAGCCACCGCCCGATTCATTTCCTCCTGGATTTGAGTAATTAAACCACGGATTTGGTCTGCGGATTGCCCCGATCCCTCAGCCAGCTTCCGGATCTCGCCGGCAACTACCGCAAATCCGCGTCCTTCCTCCCCGGCTCGCGATGCTTCGATCGCAGCGTTCAGCGACAACATGTTTGTCTTCTGAGCGATACCAGCCATTAATACGGCAATGCCGCCTATTTGCTCCGCATGATGACTCAACGAGCCGATCACGGAAGCCAATTCTGTAACTGTCCCTTCGACGCTGCGGATCTTCTCTTCAGCGCCAGCCACCAGCTCCGTACCTTCTTGGGCGGAGTCTGCCGTCCCCGACATCGTCCGGGTAATAAGCTGCATGTTACCAGAGACGTATTCCACCTGCCGGGCCATCGTATCCACGCTGGCGGCAACGTTTTCCACGCTGTTCAGTTGCTGCTCGCTGCCGACGGCCACATCCTGAATAGCCACGGTCACGTGTTCGATCGCTTTCGTCGTCTGCTCGGATCCAGCCGTTAGCTGTTCAGCCGAAGCCGAGACATTCTCGGTCATTTCCCGAACCCCTTCGATCATCACTCGTAAATTATCGACCATCAACTGAAAATTAACCGCCAGCTCGCCGATTTCATCGCGCTTGAAGCCGTCCAGCCTCTCGGTCAGATCGCCTTGACCGAGGATCGCGGTCGCCCGTTTCAACTTGCCGATCGGAATGAGAATCGAACGAATATTAAAGAAAATCAAGATCGCTCCCCCAACGAGCGAAAGCAAAACAACGAGAATTGCGGTATTGCGGATGTCCGCCGTTTCTCGTGACACCTCGCTTTGACTCATCGTCCCACCGATCCGCCAGCCGGTTAATTCGTTCTTGTGGATCGCCATTTTATATTTCTTACCGTTCATGACGTAGTCAAACGTTCCTCCGCCCATCGCAAACATCCCAGACACATAGCTGTCTTTCGCCTCTTCGCCGATGCCGCCAGCCGGATTCACGACCGTCTTCTTGGTATTGTCGAGAATCAGGATGTATCCTTCCTCGCCCACCTTCATGTTCGTCATTTTAGAGATACCTGATAGATTCAGATCAAGCGCAATGACACCTTGCCCGTCCTTAAGCACCTTGGAAATCGATACGACCGGACTGCCGTCAACGGACAAGTAAACCGGTGAAACGACTGCATCGGGAGTCTTTAACGCCTGCACATACCAATCCCGGGTTCTGGGATCGAAGTCAGGGGGCAACTCCTGGTCTACCCCAAGCAAGGTCCCCCCATTACTTGTGCCGACATAAATATTTAATACATCCTTATGTAAAGCTAGGTATTGATTCAACCGATTTTTTACCGCGGACCCGCCAGATGTCAGCTCCGCATTGACGGCCGTTGTATCCAGTTGGCCGGTAAAATAGTCCAGATCAGACACCATTTTCGCAAAGTTACTAGTAATCACCGAATCCGCGGTGTCCACACTCCCTTGAGCACTGTCCATCAGCTCTGCTTCGATCCTGTTGCTTGCCGTCAAATACGTCGTACCGCCAATAATCAAGCTGGGAATTAGCAAAATAGCGGCAAACGAAAAAATCAGCTTCTGACGAATAGATAATGTAAACTTTCGATTCATGATAATCCCCCCAATAAGTTAACTCATGGAAAACGGTAGGCATTTTTAGGAATAGGATCCTCGTAAAACAGGTCTACCGCTCGATACACCCGGTTTCGGCCCGCTGCTTTCGCTTGATAAAGGGCCTGGTCCGCCTTAACGATCAATTCCTCCTCATGTACGTTCGGGTACGTCGCGCTTCCCGCCGAAATCGTCAGCCTCAGCTCATCTCCACCCGGAAGAGTGAAGACGTGGTTGTCCACATTACTGCGCAGGCGTTCGGCAATGACCTTAATTTGCTCGGCATCGCAATGATCCACCAGGATGACAAACTCCTCGCCGCCCTTACGAGCAATGTGGTCCGATGGCCGGAATGTTTCTCGCATGACATCGGCGATCTGCAGAAGTATGGCATCCCCCGCCGGGTGGCCATGACGATCGTTAACTTGTTTAAAATGATCGATGTCGACAATAAGCAGGGTGAACGGAATTTTGTCCCGCTGGGCAGCGGCGATTTTCTGTTCCATTTTCACTTCGAACGCCCTGGAATTGTACAAGCTCGTTAGGAAATCTCGATTCGCCGCTTCCCTCATACTGCGGATGGAATCATCCTTGTTACGCAAATAACGCAGCATGGAGAACGTAAATATCCCCGCACAGATAAGCAGCGGGAAGTAAAGCCCAATCTCCTTGAAAGGAAGGCCATTGCTCAGAATGGAAATCACGATCACCGTACTCGTAGCGCTTAGCGCCAAAGCGAGGAACAGTCGCCCTGTCGTCGTTTTCCTTCCGCGCAGCAGCAAGAGCCCGATGAGAAACGTCACGGGCGCGTTCATCGCGGCGATCACGGAATGCATCCCGAAGCCATACAGGAACAGCAAACGATAGATTGCGATGAATACGGTGGTGATAACGCCCGAAATCCCTCCTCCCATATAAACCGAAATCAGGATCGGCAGC
Source organism: Paenibacillus mellifer (assembly GCF_023195895.1). Taxonomy (GTDB): domain Bacteria; phylum Bacillota; class Bacilli; order Paenibacillales; family Paenibacillaceae; genus Fontibacillus; species Fontibacillus mellifer. Next base: position 212,831 of record NZ_JALPRK010000001.1, on the reverse strand, counting down.
TGTCTGAAATCAGCTACAGCATGTCCGGAAATCGGAAAATTGTAATACATGAGGAGCACGCCAAGCAACCCAAGCGAGCTGCCCAGCAGGATCCGAACACACAGCGCTTTTTCCAGACGGTCTGGAATTTTGTGCTTGATCATATATCCAAAAAAGATTACCGTCGTTAGCAGCGTAAAATTGTTAAATAAGCTATGCAGCATCTAAAGTTCCTCTCTGATGTGTGGTGCAATGGTGAGTAGTGTTAGCATAACATATTAACGGGGCGAAAATAAGATATTTTTGCTAATTTTCGATTATATTCGACATTTTGTGACAAGTTTTGTCGAATCTCATGTCGAATCAATTTCTCTCCTCTTGCCGGCATGATATAATGGCTTCAGATTGCATGAAAGGGTGACGGCGATGAGCAGCACGGCTGCGGTCCAAGGACAGGAGCCTGTACGGGTATGCCTATTGGCGGGGAAAATCATGCTGCAAAGCGGTGCGGAAACGTACCGTGTGGAGGATACGATGACCCGGATGGCCGATGCGCTGGGGCTCTCCGGCTCACATAGTTATGTGACGCCGACCGGGATCGTCTTTCAATCCGGCGAGGCCGAATCGGCCAAGCTGATCCGGATCGTGGAGCGGACAACCGATCTGCAGAAAGTGGCTGCGGTGAACGATATCTCCCGGAAGCTGGGCAGCGGACATTTGACGGCCGCGGAGGCGTATGCTTTGCTTCTCGGGATTGAGTCGGTGAAACACGCTTATCCGATGCCGCTCCAAATGGCGGCGGCGGCCTTGTCGAGCGGCTGCTTCACCCTGATGTTCCGCGGCCAATTGACCGATTTCCTGCCGGGCTTATTGTGCGGCGGCTTAGGGTTTGCCGCATACCTGCTGTTCCATCGGCTGGTGAAGGTGAAATTTTTCGCCGAATTTACCGCGGCGCTGCTGATCGGCCTGCTCGCTCTTGGTTTCGTGCAGTTATCCATTGGCCGGGAGCTGGATAAGATCATTATCGGCTCCGTGATGCCTCTCGTCCCGGGCCTGTTGATTACGAATGCGGTCAGGGATCTGATGGCCGGGCATCTGGTGTCCGGGTTGTCGCGCGGGGCGGAGGCCTTCCTCACCGCCTTTGCCATCGGAGCCGGAATCGCCGTCGTGTTTACATTGATTTGACTGAACCGGAAGGAGACGAAACCGTCCGATGGTTATCTTGGTTCATTTGTTGGCGAGCTTTATCGCATCAGGGGCATTTGGCATCCTCTTTAACGCCCCCAAACGAACGCTGCTCCAATGCGGCTTGTCCGGCATGGTCGGCTGGATGGTCTACATCCTGCTGGAGCCGCGGATGGAGAGCGTATTTTCGACCGTTGCCGCGACTTTTCTGGTTGGCGTCCTAAGCCAGCTGTTTGCCCGCGCCTACAAGAAGCCCGTCATTATCTTCAGCGTGGCCGGCATCATTCCACTGGTCCCCGGCGGTCTAGCGTATGACGCCATGCGTCGCTTCGTGGAGAACGAATACGACCTGGCAGTCGAATTCGCCGCCAGAGCTTTTCTCCTATCCGGCTCGATCGCGATCGGGCTCGTATTGTCCGAGGTGCTGGGCCAGCTCTTGATCCGGCGGGTGCCGCGGCGCCTCCGCGGGCGAACGGCCAAATAAAAAAACGGCGCTGAACCGCTTACTGCGGCAGCGCCGTTTTCATCCAGAACGCATTCAGATAAACAAGTTCAAACCCACCTTTCAACATGTTCGAGTGGCTGGCCGAAGCAAACTCCACATCGGTGTAAACCCGCTTCAATCCAAGCGCCGCGGCCGTTTGCAGCCGGTGCCGGATCAATGCCGTTTGCACGCCGCGCCTCCGGTAATCCGGGAACGTGAAGTCGTTGGCCAAATAACCGGTGTCCCCACGGATGAACATCGATCCCATCCCGGCAGGTTCTCCCCCGATAAAGACAACGAAATTTTGAAAGTCCTCCCGGTAGAAATACCGGCTTTTCCGTTGCACGATCGCCTCATCCAACGCAGGAGAATCTCCGCCGCGCGACCGCTCGATCAGTCGGATAAAAGAATGGGCTTCTTCCTCGTCAGATATGCGGGAGATTTCAATTTCCGCATGCGGTGCGAGCCCTTCCGCAGGTTTCCTCCCCAAGTCCTCCCCATTGCATTCATTTTTGAGAAAAGCGAGCTGCAGCCTCGGCACGAACCCCTGCGCGGCCAAAGCTTCAGCCACCTCACCGGTTTGCCGGTCCGGGCTCATGTCGAAACACGGATCGATGCCCGCCGCCGCATAGATCCCGAGGATCTCGGACAGCCGATCCAAATCCGCCGGTCCAAAGCCGATCACGCGATTGTAGTAGCTCGACTGCGAGGACAGCTCGTCCGACAGCAGCGTCGTCCCGCCGATTTGTGTCACGGTAAGACGGGATTCCGCCAAATACAGGGAACGCTCGTTATTGAACTTCGTCAACTCCGTCTCCAGGTGAATCATCCGCTCCACGTCGCCAAGGACGGGATGGCTCTGCGGGGTATTGTTATTCATGTGCTTTCGCTCCTTTTGCGTGCCGCCCGTTTAATTTAATCCACAAGTCCGGCTTGATCTTTTAAGCCATTTTAGCACACCCGAAGGGCCGCGTGCATTTTGCATCTTCTATGCGTCTGCGGGCGTGATATAATAACAAGCGACTGCCTGTGAACGGTATTCAATATATGCGTTTAAGAAAGAAGTGAACATCTGGAGATGATCAGCGATATTGTACTGGACGTCGTTTTGCCCATTTTTGTCTTGATTGGATTAGGCGCATTGATGCAGCGGGCCTTTAAGCTGGATTTGTACACGCTCGCCAAGATTAACTTCTACTTCGTGACGCCTGCGGTCGTATTCGTAAGCATGTACGAATCGGAGATGTCCGCCGAACTGCTGGGAAGCGTTACGGGATTTTATATTTTATACGTCCTGCTGCTCTACGGGGTCAGCCTGCTCGTCAGCCGGCGCCTGAAGTTCGGGCCGGGCATGCGGGCTGCCTTCACCAATAGTCTGATTCTCGACAACTCCGGCAATTACGGGCTGCCGATCAACCAGCTGGCCTTTAAAGGCGATCCGTTGGCCGCTTCGGTGCAGACGCTGGTAATGACGTTCCAGAGCTTAGTCACGTTCACCTACGGCGTGATGTCCGTTCAACGGGCCAAATCCGGCGGCACGCTGAGAGCCGCATTGATCGGATTCCTGAAGATGCCCGTGCCTTACGCCTTGGTGCTCGGAATGGCGCTGCACTTACTCGGATGGCCGCTTCCTTATTTCGTAGCGAAGCCGCTGGGTTACATCGCCGATTCGATGGTCGCCATCGCTTTGCTGACGCTTGGCGCGCAAATCGTCAAATATCCGCTTCGGCTCGACCGGATCGACGTTTACGTCAGCGTAGTCCTGCGCCTGCTGATCGGCCCGGCCATCGGGTTTGCGCTCGTGTGGACGCTTGGCCTCAAGGGGATTCCGGCCCAAGCCCTGCTGATCGCTTCCGGCATGCCGACCGGCGTGAACAGCACGATACTAGCGGAAGAATACGACAACGAACCGGATTTCGCCTCGCAAACCGTGCTGATCTCCACGCTGCTGAACATCATCACGATGACCGCCCTGATTTCGTTATCACAATACGTGGGATAAAACTAAAGGACCTTCCGCCTCATCGGCGGAAGGTCCTTCTTATCGACGGGATCAATCTCCTTTCTGCAGCGCGGCTTCATGTTCTTTCACGAATTGTTCCGGCGTCACCGCTTCGCCGAACAAGGCCTGAATCATATTCAAATGCGTTTGCGCGGCGTTCCATTTCATCTGCACGTCGGCAAATAAAGTCAGGTTGCTGGCATTATTCAGCTCATCCAGCAAATCGATGTAGAGCTGCGGCAAATCCGAAGCGGAGGTGTCCACCTTCGTTGCCGGAATAACTCCCGCCGTGCTGACCGATTCGGCGCCCCACTTGCTGATGAAATACTCGACGAATTTCTTCGCCTCATCTTTGATTTTGGAGTTTTCCGCGACAAACAAGCCAACGCCAGGCCCGCCTACCCAGCTGTTGATGTCCCCCTTGCCGCCGGCGAAGGTCGGGAATTTGAAGAAGCCTACGTTCTGTTTGAAATTCTGGGGGACGTCCGGGTTGCTCGTAAAGTTGGGAACCTCCCAGGTCCCCGCCAGGAACATGGCAGCCTGCTCATTCAAGAATACGGATTTGCCTTCTTCATTAGACAAGCCGTTAAAGCCTTTGATAAACGCGTTCATGTCCACCAGCTTTTGAATTTCGGCTGCCGCCTGAATCAGCGCCGGATCCTCGAAAGTGCCGGAACGATCGATCGCCTTCTTCAGCGTTTCCGGTCCCCCGAGCCGGTCGGCAAGGTACATGTACCACATCGAGCCTGTCCAGCGGTCCCGGTTCCCCAGCGCGATGGGGGTTACCCCGTTGTCGTTCAACGTCCGGATCACGTCCAGGAACTGATCGTAGGTTTGCGGTACTTCCAGATGGTATTTTTCAAAAATCGCCTTATTATAATAGATCGGCGAAATGTTCAACTCGATCGGCAAGCCGTACGTTCTTCCCTGCACCGCGTATGCATCGGTTGCGCCCGGCACAAATTGGTCCTTTAAGCCGCGGTCCAGCAAATCGTCAAGCGGAGCGAACAGATCGCCCTTCACGTACGGGTCCATAAACCCGGCAGCCCAGGTGACGCCCACATCGGGCAGCTCGTTCGCAGCAGACAAAATTTTCAATTTGTTCTTATACTGCTCGTTCTCCAGCACTTCCTGCTGAATCGTTATATTCGGATGCTCGGACTGGTATTGTTCGATGATTTCGTTCACCAGCTTATTTTGCTGCGGCGAAGCGCCTGCAGGCCATAGATGCATGAACTGAATCGTTACGTTCCCGCCCGCCGCCGATGCCGGTTGGCCTTCCGTGCCGCCGCCCCCTGCTGTCCTATTACTTGCGCAGCCCGAGAGTCCCAAGAGCAGGAGAAGCCAAATCAATAGGATGGATGTTGTTTTTTGGTTGGACATGCTTGATCCCCCTAGTGATTCACGGCTATTTGGTGTAACCGCTTCAATCCCAGTGTATCACGATGATGATTCCGCTTCCATAGCACGGATAAGACGGGAGCCGGTCCTCCGCAAAAAATGTCGGATTCCCCGCCCTGCCTCTACGTGTCCGCCTCCGTCTCCTTCGTCTGGCTGCGGTATTTGCTGGGACTCATGCCTTCATAGCTTTTGAACACCTTGATGAAATATTTGTCGCTTTGGTAGCCTACCCGTTCGGCGATCTCCCCGACGGACAACGTCGTCCGAAGCAGCAGCTCTTTGGCGCGAAGCACCCGCAGCCGGCTGATATATTCACTGAAGGTCAGGTCCGTCTGCTCTTTAAACAGCACGCTGAAATAGCTGGGATTCAAATGCAACCGGTCGGCAACTTGACGCATCGTGATCGGTTCGTGCAAATGCTCGTCCAGGAAGCTCAGCGCCTCGCGCACCTGGGGAGTGTACTGCGTATCCGTCTCTTTCGTCTCCAGCAGCCGCGGATCGACCAGCTTCTCCATCGTCTCGATCCGGTGCCGGTCATCCTCGACCAAGAGCGCCTGTTCCACGGCCTGGACCAGCTTATGCTTATCCACCGGCTTCAGCAAATAATTCACGACACCTAATTGCATTGCTTTTTGCGCGTATTCGAACTCCGCATAACCCGATATGATGATGGCGACCGGTTTGAACTGCTTGTGGCGCTGTTGCATCTCGATCAGCTCCAGCCCGCTAATGCCGGGCATGCGGATATCCGTGATCAGCAGGTGAGCGACATGGTTCTCCAGCCAAGCCAGCGCAGCCTGCCCGCTGTCCATCGATTCGATCCGGTATCGGCCGGCGGACCAGGCTTCCAGCGTTTTCGTAAACCCTTGCCTCGTCCTCGGCTCATCCTCCACCACAAGAATCGTTTTTGTCTGCTTCATACCGTTCCCCCGTATTCGCTAGGTATTTCAAAGCTAACGGCCGTTCCTTCGCCAGGAAAGCTCGTCACCCGCAACCCATGTTTTTCCCCTTGCTCACCGTCAAAATACAAGCGCAGCCGCCGCTGCACATTCACGATACCGACGCCCGTCCCCTTGGTGGAAATGGAAGGCCCCCCTTCCATGGCCTGCATCAAGCCGAGCAGCGTATCTTCGTCCATCCCGGGACCGTTGTCCCGTACGGTGACTTTCACGTATCCCTCCCGCTCCGACGATTCGACGCTTACGCTCACTTTGCCCTGTCCGATTTGTTTCTCAACCCCGTGCAATATCGCGTTCTCCACCAGCGGTTGAATCAGAAGCTTCGGAATTTTAACGTGTCGGAACTCGCCGGCATCAATGGACCAGGTTAACCGGTCCGCAAGGCGAATATCCATCAACTGCAGGTAGCGTTCCACATGCTCCAGTTCGTCCTCCATCGTCACCCATTCGTCCTGGTTCGGGCTGCTGATGATGTACCGGAACAGGCTGGACATGCCGACCACCAGGTTCGCCAGTTCCTCTTCCCCCTTGTCCTCCAGCGACCAATAGAAGGCCTCCAGCGTATTGAACAGGAAATGCGGGTTGATTTGCGCCTGAAGCGCCTTTAATTCGGTGCGGCTTTGCAGGAGCTCCTTCTCGTATACGACGCGGATCAATTCGTTCATGTTGTCGACCATTTGGTTGTAGGAATTGTTCAGCTCGTTGATTTCCATCGTTTTCGAGAACATCGGGTTCGGTTGCAGCACCCCGAATCTCGCCCCGCGCATCGCTTTGATCAGCCGGAAGATTGGTCGGGTAATCATCGTGGACAGCGACAGCGACATGAATAGGAACAGCAGCACCCCAATAGCCCCCGAGGCGATGACCGCCGTTCGCAGGGCGGAAATCCCGCTGGTCACGTAGCTGATCGGCGTAAAGAAGACCAGCGTCCAGCCCGTCGCTTTGGAGGCCTGTTTCACCTCAATAAACTCTTGTCCATCTATCGTGATATTCTTCCCCTCGTTGCCCAGCAATCCCTGCAAATCCAAGTCCTCGGCGGGAAAGCTGAAATTCGTCGCGACCGGCCGTTGATTTCCATCGACCAGCAGGATGTATTCTCCGCCATCTCCGTCGATCTGCTCATGAATTTGGAAATAGGTCCGGTCGATCCGTACCATTAAATATCCCCCGGACGAAAACCAGCGGTCAAGCAAACTGACCCGTCGCAGCGCCAGTACGGAAGAGGGGTCGCGCGGATCAACGCCGATCCAAACGAGCGCCCCTTTCCCCCAATTGGCTGCATTAATCCATTGCGAGTCAATCGTGTCGATGAGTTGGGTCTCATTCAGCGGGAACAAGCGACGATAATCATTGGTATATAACTCAAGTGATTTGATGCCGGTCACATAAGCTTGATAATCACTAAACAAAGGCAGCAGCGATTGACGCGAGCTGAACGGCGTCTCTTGCCCTTGAACTTCAGCCAGCAGCAGTTGCTGTACGTAATCGTCGGTGGCAACTTGTGTCGTCAGGGTATTGATTTGGGCGATCAGCGCATCCAGGCGACCATTGGCCTGCAAGGCGGTTTGGCTGATATGTTTCTCGGCGTTGGTTTCTAGCAGTGCGGACACCCGGGAATACGTCAGTACGCTGGCGATCCCCAGGACAAAAACCATCAGCAGCATGAAACTGATGAAGATTTGATTTCTTAAAGTAAACCATCGTTTCGGTTTTTTCACGTCCGGTCCTAACCTTTCCGTCCAAAGTTGTACAACCCGCTCCCATCATATAACGAATCGGCCGGATGAAACTATGTATTTTTCGAATCTGTCACGTATAATGAGGAGGCGGCGATATCCGCAGCCCGCGCATACATAAGCATTTTAAAGGAAAAAGCCGAGGTTTTCTACTTCGGTCACTAGAGGGAGAAGAAGATCATCGCTATGAAACTCATTAACGTAAACCATGCAGTTTTTTTTGACGTCGACGATACGTTATACGACCATCTGCAGCCTTTTCGCGAAGCGTTGGAAGCGACCTTAGACACCGGGCCGGACTTTCCTTATGAGCCGGCCTATCATCGGATGCGCTATTACAGTGATTTCCTATCGGTTGAGGCCGGTGGCACGCCAACGCACGGCCAGGTGCTCGAATCGATGCGCACCGAGCGCTTCGTACGTTCGCTGGGAGAGTTCGGCCTGACGTTGTCGCCTGAAGAGGCCGCATCCGTTCAGGCGGCTTACCTGGACCGCCAATTTGATATTCGCCCGTTCACCGGGGCGTTCGAGTTGATCGGCAAGCTCCAGGAGTTGGGTGCCATCGTTGGGGTCATTACCAACGGACCGCCGGAGCACCAATGGCGCAAAATTCGAGCGCTGGGGGTAGATCGATTGATCCCCGCCGAGTTGGTATTCATCTCGGGAGCGGTAGGCTTCACCAAACCGGACACTCGGCTGTTTAAGCTTATCGAAGGGAAGCTGGGCAAGAGTGCGGAACAGTGTTGTTACCTCGGAGATTCCTGGCGTAACGACGTCGTTGGGGCCGTCGGTGCCGGCTGGCGGGCGGTTTGGTTTAACCATCGCGGAGTCCGCCCCGAGACGGACCCGCACCTCCTTCACACGCCGGTTAGCAGCTACGCTGAGCTTGCCCGGTTGTTGTTGGGTGAATCCTTATAAGAAGAAGCCAAAGAATGCTGCATGAGAATGCGGCATTCTTTTTTTGCGTATCCGATCCCTGGCCCGTCTTCCCTGCATAGTTCTTCCAAGGCTACACACAATAGAAGAAAATACCTCAGCTGGAGGAATTCCGCCTTGTTCTCCCGATTGATGAAATCCATCCTAACGATGGCCAGACAAAAACCACAACAGCAAACGTCCCATGTTTCCGAACCCCAGGCTCCAGGCCCGTTGTCGCTGGATCGCGTGTTGGATGAGTTCCAAGACTGCACCGACCTGGCTCACCGGAATTACCCGATACTTCAGGTCGATATCATCTACTTCGAACATCTGGTCGACAAACAGAAGTTCATCAACAACGTGATCATTCCGTTGGAAAACATCCGCCAGGAAGAACTGGGCGGGCTTCTGCGGCAATCCCAATTCAAGCTTGAGGACGATACAACGAAAGTCGTGCGCGGTATTTTGGACGGAAATGCCGCCTTGTTCTTGCCGCAAGGGATTTACTTAATTTCCGTTTACGGTCCAGAGAAACGGGCCATTGAATCGTCACAGACGGAGTCTACGATTGTCGGCCCGCATGATGCCTTTAATGAATCACTCGATACCAACCTGTCCATCATCCGCCGCAGGGTGAAAAGCAGCCGGTTAAAGGTCAAACAATTCGAGGTCGGAGAAATTTTCAAGACCAAGGTTTCTTTGCTTTACATCGACGAAATCGCCAATATGGACTTCGTCGACCGGATGTCGGACCGGATTCGAAGCATCGAGTACAGCGCGGTTTTTGACGGCAGCATGCTTGTGCAATTGATCGAGGATTTTCCATCCACGATCTTTCCGCTGTTCCTCACCTCGGAGCGTCCGGACGTCGCCGTTTCCAAGCTGAACGAAGGCCGGGTGGTTGTAATTATGGACCAAAGCCCGTCGGTGATCGTGGGACCTACGACGATATTCGAGTTTTTCACCTCGCCCGACGATTATTACAGCCGCTGGGCGGTCGGCACGTTTCTTCGGGTCCTGCGGTACGTCGCCTTCGTGCTAACGCTGACGTTAACCTCCATGTATGTGTCCATCACGACGTACCATTATGAGATGATTCCGCAAAATTTGCTGGCCTCGATGGCCGAATCGCGCAGCCGCGTCCCTTTTCCCCCAGTCCTAGAGGCCTTGATGATGGAAACAACCTTAGAGCTGCTGCGTGAAGCCGGCGCCCGTCTACCTTCCAAGATCGGGCAAACCATCGGGATCGTAGGCGGTATCGTCATCGGCACGGCAGCGGTGGAGGCGGGCTTTACCAGTAACATCCTGATCATCGCCGTAGCTATGTCCGCCATCGCTTCCTTTGTGATTCCCAGCTACACAATGAGCGGTTCGATTCGGATCATCCGGTTTGCTCTAATCATCTTATCGGGAATGCTCGGAAACTTTGGCTTCATGTTCGGGCTGGGGCTGGTGATCATTCATTTGTCCAAGCTGACCAGCCTGGGGGCCCCGTACACGCTTCCGCTCGCGCCGATCAAACCGGCCGACTGGAAGGATATTTTTTTTCGCGGGCCCTTTTGGATGTTCTCCAAGCGCCCGAAGCAATCCCGTACCCCTAACGAGACCACAAACAAAATGAAGAAATAGGTGACCCCATGGATCGGGAAAAATTGAATCGCTTCCATATCGCCCTTATGGTGTTTAACACCCAAAACGGGATCGTCCTGTTCACCTTACCACGGTTAACGGCACGCTACTTTGGAACTAACGGCTGGCTGATGCTGATCCCGATGTTCCTGTTCGTCACGCTGAACATTATGTTGATTTCAGCGGTATACCGGATGGGACGGGGCAAATCCGTCTTTGATATTCTCGGCGCATCAGTGCCGCGTTTTATTCTAATCCCACTTTATGTAGTTTTGTGGGCGTTGTTCAGCATGATCGGCTGCCTGGTCATCAGACAGTATGCGTTGATTTATCAAATGCTGATTTTTCCGACGACCTCGGACATGGTGCTCAAAATGTTTGTGGATGTGCTCGTGTTCCTCTATGTCGTGAAGGGGATCTACACCATGTCCAAGGCGAATGTCATTTTCTCGCTGCTGCTGCTGATTCAAATTCCGCTGGCCTTTTTCTTTATCCGGGAATTCGATTTGGCGCGACTAACCCCGTTTCTGTTCCAGGAGGGAACGGACATGATAGAAGGGTTTATCCGGCTATATGGCGCATACATGGGATACGAGCTATGCCTTTTTCTGTTTCCTTATGCGGAAAACAATAAAAGATGGCTGAAATACATCCATCTTGGAAATGGGATCACCATGTTCGTTTTCTGGCTGGTGGCCTTTTTGGCTTACGGTTTCTTCGGCCATAAGACCCTGACCCATTCGTCTTTCCCGATTCTCAATTTGTTTGCCTATTTACGTTTTCCGTTCATCGAACGCATCCAGTACTTTCTGTTCAGCCTGTACCTGTTTTCGGTCCTGCATACGGGGGGGATGTACTATTGGTCCAGCCAGGCAGTGATGACGCAGATCTTCCGCCGAATTTCCTGGAAATTGGTCGTATTCCTATCCATGGCCGCGACTATCGCCGTAGGAATGATCCCGAGGTCCTTGATCGAGGTCGAGTCCTGGTTTCGATATCTAACGATAGCACAGCTGAGCTTTTCCTTGGGGTTTCCCTTGCTTTTGATTTTGCTTCTGTTGCTGCAAAGGAGGTTCAAGAAACATGCCTAGACGCCTATTCCTTGCCGCGGCTCTCTGCCTTCTTCTCGCCGGCTGCAGTCAGGACCAGCGCATCCTGGAACGGATCGGCTACATTGAAACCGCCGCTTTTGACGCAGCCCCGGAGGACAAGCTGGAGGCAACGATCAGTATGCCGCTGGTCACGCAATTTGCCCGAGACGCCAAAACGACGGACGAATTGCTGGAAACTACCGCCACAAGCCCCAAGGAAGCCAAAGCCGCGTTATCCTTGCGGACGAGCCGAATCATCGTCAGCGGGCAGATCCGCACCTTTATGTTCGGGGAAGCTTTGGCCCGGCGGGGTCTTTGGGCGCATATGGATACATTTCTCCGCGACCCGAGCATTTCGATTCGGACCGCCATGGTCGTCGTCGAAGGAAAAGCCGGGGAGATCATCAGCCAAGAATATCCCCGCCATACGAAAACGGCCAACTATATTAACAAGCTGTTGCAAAAGGAATTCAACAAGCAGTCGGTGCCCCGGACTGCCTTGCATCAATTTACCCGCGATTATTTCGACGACGGGATGGATCCGATCGCCATTATGATCAAGGAGCAGGAAAAGGACATCACCATCAGCGGCATCGCCACGTTCCAGGGGGATAAGATGATCGACAAGCTGCCATGGAAGGATGTGTACTTGTTCTCACTCCTCTATCAAAATTTGTCGCAAGGCGAATTTAACCTGACGTCGGAGGACCCCGACCTAAAATCCATCTCGTTTCGTGCTGTCAAAAGCAAACGCCGGATCAAGATCCTAAAGGGCTCGTCCGGCGAATACGAAGCGGATATTTATTTAAAGGTTGAGGGGGGCGTGGAGGAATATATCGGTAACGCGAAACTGAGTACGCCCGAACGGACCAAGGTCGAAAAGCTGATTAGCGAGCAGATCAGCACAGAATCTCTGCGGGTTATCAAAACCCTGCAGCAAAACCATACTGACAGCTTCGGGATGGGCAAATACGTGCGGAACAAAATGAGCTATAAAGAATGGAAGGAAACCGACTGGCATGACTTATTCAGCCAAATGCCAGTAAGGGTCCATTGTTCTTTCCACATGAAGCAATTCGGAACTTATTTCGACTAGGCGTCTGACTGGCTTAGCCCTGCAACGCTTTCCGCACGCTGAGGATATACTTCGCCTGGTCCAGCGGATTAACGCCCCGCCGGGTCCGCTCGGCCTGAACGTCCGGCGGGCACGGCTCATAGCCGGCGAAGGAGGAAGCAAACGTACTTCGTCCCTTCGTATACGAGCTCAGTTCAATCGGGTAATCAAGCGAAGTCGCGAGCGGAACATGCCCTTCGATCACCACCCGCTCCCCTTGCAGCTGCGGCGGCTCGAAACGGCCGCGCATCTGCACGAGATCGTTCATCACCCGGCCGGCGTTCTCTTCGGGAACGACTAACCGGACATGCAGGATCGGCTCCAGCAGCACCGTGCCGACATTCGCCAGTCCGTCCATGATTCCCATTGGCGTAGCGACGGCAAAATCAAGAGGATGGGTATGCCAAACATGATGTTGTCCATAGGTGAGCGTCACCTTTAAATCGGTGACCTCCCAACCGTAAAGTCCTTGCTGCAACGCTTCGGGAACACGGCGTGCGACCTCATTCTGATATTGCGGCAGCAGATCCTCATCCCGCACGTAAGCTTCATAGGTCAGACCGCTCCCCCGCGGACCAGGTTCGATCTTAAACCGCAGGATCGCCCAGCAAGGCTTCGGCATCGTGTAAGCGATATAGCCCTCACCCGCCTGCTTCGGCGCTTCTTTATAAATGACGGACGGTTTGCCGAAGGTCACCTTCAATCCGAAACGCGAGGCTAATACGCTGCTTAGGATTTCCAACTGAATCGGGCCCATCACCTTCACGTGCAGTTCCCGCTCCTCCTGCAGCCATTGCACGTCCAGCAACGGATCCTCGTCAGACAGCTCCTGCAGGGCATCCGCCACGGCACGGTACTCCGCTTCATTAGCTGGATGCGCCCGCACGGTCAGCAGCGGAACGGCCAGCTTGGCTTCCGCCGGGATCGCTTCCGGACGCCCCAGCACGTCGCCGATGCGGATATGGGACAAGCCGCAGACGGCGGCGATGTCCCCCGCCCGCAGCACCCCGACATCCTCGGTTCGGTTTCCGTCGATTTTGCGAATCTGCGTCACCTTCTCGCTCAGATTCTGAGTATGGTTAAACACCGCATCGCGATTGTGGAGGCAACCTTCATAGAGGCGCACATACGCCATGCGTCCCATCGTCTTGTCGCGTTCGATCTTGAAGACGACGCCGGACAGCGGAGCCTCCGGATCGCCTCCCGCCGGAGGGAAATAGCGCAGCATCGCATCCAGCAGCGGAGCGATGCCCATCCCTTTGGCCGCCGCTCCATACAGCAGCGGGTAGATCCGGGCAGACCGGGCCAGCTCCCCCGCCCGGCTTTCCCAGCGCTCCGGGCCAACACTCTCTCCGCTTAGGTAGGCCTCGAGCAGCGCTTCGTCGCGCTCGGCCAAAGCTTCGATCAAGCGGCTTCGCGCGGCCTCGAACGCTTCCAGGCTTCCGGCTCCGGCTGCGGCTTCCTTGGCATCGTCGCGCCACAAATCCACCGCGCCGCCGTAATCCTGCCACGTTCCGAGCGGATGCTGGACCGGAACGATATCCGGGGACAGATAATTGCGCGCTTGCGCCAGCACCGCTTCGGGGTCCGCACCCACGCGGTCCATTTTGTTGATGAACAGCAGCGTCGGAATCCGCAGCTTCGCAAGCGCGTTCCAGATCATTTCCGTCTGTGCCTGAACGCCTTCCACCGCGGAGAGAACCAACACCGCGCAATCCATCACGCGCAGCGACCGTTCCACTTCGGACAGAAAATCGACATGGCCCGGCGTATCGATCAAATTCACCCGGGTTCCCTTCCAGGCAAACGTCGTCATGGCCGAGCGCACGGAAATACCGCGCTGACGCTCAACCTCCAGCGAATCGGTAAGCGCCGTGCCGTCATCCACGCTGCCCGGCATGCGAATCCGTCCGCTTTCGTACAAAATATGCTCCGTCGTCGTTGTCTTGCCCGCATCAACATGGGCGAAGATCCCCACATTCAAACGAGGCGCTTCCGTCATCTCGTTCCTCCCGCTCATCGTTCGCCGAAATACCACGCTAAGAACGCATCGGCGACCACTTTGCCTGCTGCACCGTTCGGGTGAGGGTCATCGGCCGAGCTCATGAACTCCTGGCACAGCCGATGTTCAAGCGGCGCGGGCTGGGACAGCCGGGCCGCCATGTCAAACACGCGGTCGACGCCCGGAAGCGAGGCGGAGCGGATTTGATCGTTGACCCGCCGCCATACCTGTTCCCGCTCTTCGCTGAAGTTAAACGGAGGAACGGTAAACAGGATGATTTCCGCAGACGGATCGTTTTGACGCAACACCGAAATGATGGTCGTCAAGTCGGCCAACAGCTCTTCGGAGGTGCGAGCCCCGATGTCAATATCGTTCACCCCAAGCGCCAGAACGATCTGGGTTTTCACCCCCGGAACCTGCACCAGCTTCGCCTTGTTCAGCCAAGCGCCGTCCGCCGCGGCATCATAGGCTCTTGCCCAGCCGGAACCGAGATTCCATACAGCGTAATCGCTTCCCAGGCCATCAGCGATCCGCGCGACCCAATATTCGTACCCGTCCCTGCGGGTCCTCACGCCTTGCGTAATCGAATCGCCAAGGAATACGAGACGCTGCTGCACCGGCTTCGCGCTGGCGATCAAGGCGGGCAGTACCAGCAGATTTTCCGACGGAGCAAAGCCTTCGGCACCTGCCGCATCGGCGCATGAACCCGGCGCATCAAAAGCGGTCACCAGCATCTGTTCGGTATTGTAAGGAACCGTTTTCCCCCCCGCCTCCGTTGAAATCGTCCAAGTGAACGCCAGCAGATGCCCTTCCGGCAGATCGACCTTGACCGGATCGCTCCAGAACTTCTCTCCGGGGGCAACCGACCGGGTTCTGCTGCCGCCGTCAAACGTGACGCGAACCTGCGAGCTGGCCTCGACTGAACCGTCCGGTACCACGCCGCCGTCCGCAACGTAGGCGGCTTCGATCCGCCATTTCCCGCCAAGGTCCCCGCCGCGGGCGACCAAACCGGTATCCCAGGTTGAGTCGATCGCGTTGCTGTGCCAGAACCGGAGCTCCAGCGCCCCGTGTTCTCTCAATTTCACATAGGTCCGGTAGGTGTGCGTGAACTTCTCCGGACGCTCCATAATATAATTGCATGCCGCCGAAACGACGGTGGCAGAAGCATATTGTTCCATCATCCGTTTTACTCCTCCATCCTGCCTGATGTAAACGACTTCTTTTTTGATTCTACCATGGGGAGTCCCTCCGAAAACAGAAACTTTTACGGGCGTGGAAACGTCTAGTTGCTATAGAACTTATTGGCATTTGTTATGGAAGGGAGCGTTTTGATTTGAGAAAGAAATTTATCCTGCTGCTATTGACGGCCTGCCTGGGGCTTGGAACGGCCGGGGTTCATGCCGCAGAGGAAGGCGGTAATCAGGGGAGCGGCAGTAAATCGTTGAAGGAGGCATTCAGCGAGCTAGCAATTATCCCCTATGACTATCAAGGCAAAGCGTTCATTCAAGGACGCAAAACGGATATTGGTGGGGATTACGAGGTCGTTCAGCGGAACGGACGCGTCCTCGTGCCGATTCGTTTGATGGGATACCTGGCCGAGCATACGACCGGTACGAATCAAGGTTATTGGAACATCGTCTGGAACGCGAAGACGCCTGACGATGTACTCCTCCAGAATCTTTCGTTGAAGAGAACGGTTAAGTTCAAGGTGGACAGCACAACCATGCTCTTGAACGGCAAATCGGTGAAGCTTGACGTTCCGCCGCAAATGATTGGCGGGCGGGTCATGCTGCCTCTGAGAGATGCCGCGACGGCGCTCGGCAAACGAATCGATTGGCTGGACGGCCTGATCCTGATCGGAGATGCGGCGATTGACCTCAAGAACCCTCAGACGCTGGCGGCGAAGGATTCCATCCGAACGCAGCTGACCGACCGGCGCAAACGGGTGGATTACGAGAAGTTGTCTACCCCGCTGACCCAATTCGGAAATGACGCGTATTACCTGAAAACCGTTTACCTGGACAACGGCGCTTCCTTGGAGGAGCAGCTGTTCCGACTAACGGGAAGCAAAAAAGCGACCCGAATCCAAGTACCCGGCAAACCGGTGTTTCATTCGGGAAAACGGATCGGCGATGTATTCTATTACGTTTCCACGGTGAACAACCAAGCTTACCTGTACGCGTATGACCTTGAGAAACAACAGCCGCAGAAAATTGCCTCGCTTGGCGATTGGCGGCCGGAAGACGGCTGGCTGTCGGATGTACGGAAATGGGATAACGATTTGTTCGTAAACCTCCATGTCGGGGATTTGACGATGGGCGGTGACACGCTGTACCGGGTGAAGAACGGGGCTTTGCAAGAGGTTTTATCGGCCAAAGACTTTGTTGGTGCCGTCAAAGACCGGGATACCCTCTACTACACCGATTTCCGGTTTATGACGGAGATGGCGAACAACTTGAGCCAGCTCGACATGAACACCGGGGAGGAATCGTTGCTTGGAGAGCCCGGGTATGCCTATGGCGTCGCCCGCTCCGTGGAAGAAAACGGAGGGGTCGGGTTCAGGAGCGACTCCACGCTCGTTCTGAAAGACGGCGTTTTGTACGCGATCGGCTTTAATGACAGCGATTCGAAGGATCCAAACTCTGTGTACCGGATCGATACGACCGGCCGGACACACAAGAGGCTGGCGACTGGCGCGAGCCGCTTCTGGCTGATCGGCGAACGGATGTATGTTCTGGATGGAAGCTCGGGGCGCTTGATGCAAACGGGACTGGATGGTGGAGAGACCGCTGCCGCCGTGTCGTCGCGGAGAATCTCCCAGATCCGTCTGTACGAAAACGCATTTTACTATACGGCATTTAACGGCAATGAGTTGGAGTTATTCCGATTTGACCCGGCCGCAGGCAAGGAGACGAAGCTGGCCTCCCTGGCGCCCGGCGCATCGGCCGACACGACCTTCGAGGTCAACAAGTCCGGTGTATACTACGTGTCCCAGGGCTACGAGCCCGGCATTTACCACATCGCTGCCGACGGCAAACAGCGCCGTTTGACCAAGGATGCCGTGGACCAGTTCGTATTAACCGAGTCGGGCATGCTGTATACGCTGGTGTACAAAGAAGGCGTCTATTCGGTGAAATAAAGCCAATCTCGCGGCAAAAAAAGGCGGCAGCCTCGGAACTTCAACTGCGAAGTCTGAGGCTGCCGCCTTTATTGAGTTGACTTTAGAGTACCCGCTGCAAAAAGGAACGGGTCCGTTCATGCTGAGGAGCTCCGAACAGCTGCTCCGGCCGGCCGGATTCGATGATCTCGCCGTCCGCCATAAACATCACGCGATCCGCTACCTCCCGCGCAAAGCCCATCTCATGTGTAACGACGATCATCGTCATCCGCTCTTCGGCGAGCTGTTTCATGACCTGCAGCACCTCGCCCGTCAGTTCGGGGTCGAGCGCCGAGGTCGGCTCGTCGAACAACAGGATCTCCGGGCTCATCATCAGCGCCCGGGCGATGGCGACCCGCTGCTTTTGCCCGCCGGACAGGTTGGACGGATATACCTCTGCCTTGTCGGATAACCCGACCTTCTCCAGCAGCTCTGAGGCTTTGGCGCGGATATCCGCAGCGGCCAGTCCTTTGACCAGCTTTGGCGCCAGCTCCAGGTTACCTCGTACCGTCAGATGCGGAAACAGATTGAAATGCTGGAACACCATCCCCATGCGCGCGGTGATTCCCTTAAGCTTGGCGCTGCTGGCATACCGTCCGTCCTTCGCCAACGTCTCGCCGCCGATGCGGATGCTGCCTCCATCGATCTCCTCAAGATGAGCCAAGGCGCGCAGCATCGTGCTTTTGCCAGACCCGGACGGTCCGATAACCGCCAGCACCTCACTGGCAGCGACGTGAAAAGAGACGTCCTTCAGCACCTCCAGGTCGCCAAACGATTTTCGTAAATGCTCGACTTCTACGATTGCTTGATCCATAACTCCAGCCCTCTACTCGAATTTAAACTTCCGCTCCAGCGCCTTGAACAGCACGGTAAGCACCAACGTCATCAACAGGTATAGCACGCCTGCAAGCACAAACGGCATGATCGTAAAATCTCGGTTGACCGCTGTTTGCGCAAAATGCAGCAGCTCGGGCACGGCCACCGCATAGAGCAGAGCCGTATCCTTGACCAACGTGATCGACTCGTTGGAGACAGCAGGCAACGCAATCCGCAGCATTTGCGGCAATACGATTCGCGTCGTGGTCTGCCAGCGGCTGAGGCCCAGCACCTTGGCCGCCTCGTATTGGCCTTTGTCGATCGCCAGCAAACCGCCGCGGAAGATCTCCGCGAAGTAGGCTGCGTAATTCAGCGTAAAAGCCACGCAGGCGGCCACAAAACGGTCCATCACGAGAAACTCGCCAATAACTGGAATCACCGGCAGACCAAAGCAGACGAACAGCATTTGCAATAGTAGCGGCGTGCCGCGCATGACATAGATATACGCGCCGGCAAACCAGACGACCGGTTTGATCCGGCTGCGAACCATAAAGGTAAAGGCAAATCCCAGCGGGATCGACGTCACGATCGCCAGCGCAAACAGTAGAATCGTGGTTTCCATCCCTTCCAGCATCGGCCCCAGGATACTTAACAAATACTCCATACTCATGGTCGCTCTCCTCAAATCCATCCATATTTATTCAGGCCATGCCCCGCCAACTTCACCAGGGCCAGCAAAAAACCGGATTCCCTTAGCAATCCGGTTTTTTAACGCAAGCTTCTACTTCAGTACTTTATCCTCACCAAACCATTTTTGCGAAATTTCGGACGCGGTCCCATCCTGGTTCAGCTCGTCAAGCGCCTGCTGCAGTTTGTTTAGCAGCTCCTCATTGCCTTTCTTCACGCCGATGCCGTATTCCTCGGGCGCCAACGATTCGTCCAGCAGCTTAAACGTCCCTACTTCTTTGGACATGTAATATCTCGCCACAACCTCGTCGATCACGACCGCATCGAGCCGCTCCGTCTTGAGATCGCTGAGCGCCAACACGTTGTCCGGGAATTCGGAAACGGTTTTGATCTCGCTCTTGATCGGAGCCGCGTTTAGCGCGTCAGCCGCGGAAGATAACGACTGCAGGCCCACTTCTTTACCGGCCAGATCACTAAGCTGAGCAATTTCCGAATCGGCGAGCGTGACGACCACCTGGCTATTTTTCAAGTAAGGTTTCGTAAACAACACTTTGCCTTTGCGTTCATCCGTAATCGTATATCCGTTCCAGATCAAATCGATCCGTCCGCTGTTCAGTTCGGATTCCTTCGCCGACCAGTCGATCGGCTGGAAGGTGGCCTCCATTCCCATTTTCCCCGCCGCCGCTTTGGCGTAATCAATGTCGAAGCCCACAATTTCATTATTTTCATCACGGAAGCCCATCGGTGCGAATTTATCATCGATCCCGATCACCAGCTTGTTGTCCTCTTTCCCCGAGCCTGAGCCCGAGCAGCCGGCCAGCATCGTCAATACTAGAGCCATCACAAGGCCCATCATGATCATTTTTCGATTTGTTTTCATCTGTCTCTCTCCCCCTGAGGTTAACCTCTGTGTGCAAGCTTCTTGCGTGCTGCTGTTCCTGCAATTGCTCCCCTGCGCACGCTTCTTTCGTGCTGCTGTTTCTGTGCTTGCATCAACAGAAGGTCTTTCACTTTAGTTCGCTAATACGTTATCAGACTATCATGATACCATACTACCAGAGAAGAGTCGATAGGATCCCCGACGTTTGTCAGAAACTCCCGGTTATTGTGACAGATCTCCGAACGATCCAATACCGTTGAAATTATGACGATCGATCATTCAATTTCGAGTCTTGTTATTCGAATCGGAACGTGCAAGGATAGAAGAGTAATGAAGCAGCATTAGAACTGAGTCTAGTAAGAGGAAATACACAAATTTGAAACCGTTTACTTAATCGATCGAAAAGAGGGATATGTCATGAACCAAACGTCCAGCACCCCTATGCCGCTGCGTCGAAGTATCGCCGTCAACCAGCTCGGATACCCGGCCGAAGCCGCTAAATCTTTTGTTTACGCCGGTCCGGGCGGTGAATTCGAAATTGTTGATACTTCTTCGGAAGAAGTAGTTTACCGGAGCACGACCGGGCCTTCGCATTGGGACGAAGCGTCGGGAGCAACGGTCTGCCGGGGTGACTTCGGGGATCTAAGAACGCCGGGAACCTACCGGGTTAGCCTGAATGGCCAAAGCTCGGCGGCGTTTGTCATCGACAGCAACCCCTATACCGATTTGCAGCAAGGCTTGCTGAAGGCCTTTTATTATTTGCGTTGCGGCATGGAGCTGGAGGAACCTTTCGCCGGCCCATGGAAGCATCACGCCTGTCATACCTCCGAAGGCATCGTTTACGACGACCCTTCCCTTCGCCTGGATAGCTGCGGCGGTTGGCACGACGCCGGCGATTATGGGAAATATACCGGCCCAGGAGCCAAAGCAGTTACCGATTTGCTCTTAGCTTATGAGGGGAACCCGGGGGCGTTTCAACGATCGATTCCGTTGCCGGAAAGCGATGATCGGATGCCGGATGTGCTACACGAATGCCGATACGAGCTAGAATGGTTGTTCAAAATGCAGGACCCTCGTACAGGCGGTGCTTTCCACAAATTGACGACCAAGCAATTCCCGCCACTGGACGTGATGCCGGAGGACGACCGGGCCGCCTTGTATTTCCTGCCCGTCTCCGCGACTGCGACCGCTTGTCTGGCCGGCGTTATGGCATTTGCCGCGAGAGTCTACCGGCCGTTCGACGACGCCTTCGCCACACGGTGCCTGCAAGCGGCTGAGCGCGCTTGGGCTTGGCTGGATCGCACACCACCTCATCCGGACGGTCCCGGCTTCAAGAATCCGTCCGATGTAGGCACGGGCGAATACGGCGATGCGAGCGACTTAGATGAACGCTATTGGGCCGCCGCCGAGTTATACCGTACGACCGGCGATGCGAACTATCATGAAGCGTTCCGCGAGTTGGCTGCGCTCCCCTTCGCCAAATATGAGCTAGGCTGGACCAATATGAGCGGCTACGGGACCATCGCCTACCTGCTTGGTGCAGAAGCGAGTGCCCATACAGATGCCGATTTACGCGCGACGTTGCAACAGGGACTGCTCGCGGAAGCGGAACGGCTAGCCCTCCGTTGCGCGGAAGACGGTTATCTAACCTCCATGCGCCCGGAGGATTATATTTGGGGTAGCAACATGTTGCTCATGAATAACGCGATGCTCTTCCTGATCGCACGCCGTCTTGGCGGTGAGGAACGTTACCGGGAGCTGGCGCTTGAGCATATTCACTATCTCCTGGGTCGCAACGTACTTGATATCAGCTACGTGTCCGGCTTTGGCGACCGCCCGGTCAATCATCTCCATTACCGCCCGTCCGTAGCGGACGACGTGGAAGCGGCCGTTCCCGGCCTCGTGTCCGGGGGTCCAAACCGCAACCTGAACGACGACTACATGCAGGAGCATCTGCAGGGCCTGCCTCCAGCACAATGCTTCGTCGACCACGAACTCAGTTACGCCGGAAATGAAGTAACGATCTATTGGAACTCGCCGGCCGTGTTCGCCGTCTCACAGTTTGTGAAGTAACCTTAAAAAGGACGCCGCAGAGAATGCCCTGTGTGCGTCCTTTTTCAGTGGCTTAATTAGGACGATCGGTGCGGTCACGAGGAATGAGAATGTATATGAAATTTCGAATAGAATCGCCGAGTTCACGCTCAAATAGGGAGTTATATATGAAATTTCGAACATAACTGCGTTTTCCACCCTCAAATCCGAAAATCTATATGAAATTTCATATAGAATGGCCTGTTAGGAGGTTAGCTGCTGCGAACGGATATGTTGTTTTGCGCAAAAAGACCGGTGTGATTCAGCTAACCCATCAGACGTGCGTAAGAAGCTACAAGTTACCAGTAACGTGCAGCGTGAACGAGATACTAGATACAAGTTGGAAATTGTGAGTTGTAAGTCATGAGTTGCTAATTACCCGTTTGCGGATTTGTGATTCGGGTTATGATTGCGAGTTAATGGCATGGTGAGTTGTGTGATGCCAGTTATGGTGCATGGCTAGTATTGAGTTGTGAATTACGGGTTGCTAATAGCAAGTTTTGAGTTGCGAGTTGTGAGTTAAGCGTTGTGACTTGTGAGTTATGGGTTACGTCTTGCGAGTTGTGTGTTACGAGTGTGTAGATACGTGTTGCGAGTTGTGAGTTACGAATTGCGAGCTGTCAGTTACGCGTGTGTAAATCCGGTGTACGAGCTACTAGTTACAAGCTTCGCGCTATTGGCCATCAAACTCGCTCCTTAAACGCCCCTCTTCCTCATCCGTTACTTCCCCTCACTTTAACGCAACGAACCACCGCCCAAATCGTAGTGGACGGTGGTTCACGATTGTTATCGCAAGTGGTTCGCTGCCGCTGCGAGAACAAACTCCACGATCGGCGTGACGTCGGGCAAGCTGTGCGGGTGATGACCGCCACCCGGCTTGAGGATCGTCGTCACCGCGCCGCCGTGGGCTTGGTAGGCGCGCTTCAGCACCGCGCCGTTCTCCTCGAACGGCACGTCGAGGTCCGCGTCACCGGAGACGAGCAGCACCGGCACGCCGGCGCGGGCCGGCGCAGCGAGCCCCGCCAGCAGGCGCTCCGTCACCTCGCCGGCAAGCCGGGCGGCCTCCGCCGGAGAAGACGCGGCTTGGGCGATGCCGTATGCTGCCAAGCAGTCGCGCCACTCCTCCGGCGCGCCTCGACCCGCACCCTGGCCCCCCGGCCAGCTGCGGATGTCCACCACCGGCGCGTCGAGGTACAACGCCGCGACGCGATCCGGGTACAGCGCGGCGTACCGCAGCGCGTACAGGCCGCCCCGGCTGAAGCCGAACAGCACCGGCTTCAGGGCGAGCGTGTATTTCGCGGCCACCTCGGCGCGAAAGGCTTCCATCTGCCCGGCAGCGTACGGGCAGCCGTAAAGATGGCTCAGCCGGCAATAGGCGATATGCCAGCCTTGCTTGAGCAAGGCGAGGTCGGCGTCCGCGAACGCGCCGAAGAACTCGCTCCGCCACACCCACGGCCGACCAGGCGCGGCCTCCTGCGGAGCGACCACCACGCATTCGCGGCCGCCGAAGTAAAAGTCGGTGCGCACATCCCCCATCCATTCGCGCACCTCCTCGCTCTCCGCGCCGCCCTCCGCTAAGGCGGCCCGCTTGATCGCCGGCAGCAACGCCTCCGCCTGCTGCAACGCCTCCGCGAGCGGCGGCGTCTCCATCTTGTTCGGGTTCGTATGCCCGACATGTTCCCGCCATGCCGCGTTCAGCACGGCTCGGCGCTCGCCGACTAGCCGAATGAACTCACGATTCCCGCTTTCCGCCCAATCCGGTATCCGCTCCATCTCCAGATGGAACACGCGGCTCAGAATCGTCCGCGCGATCACCCAATGCCCGTCTTCATTCGGGTGGATGCCATCGCCGTAACGATAATCGGGGTCCGCCTCCCGCCGCGCGCGGATCAAATGACCAAGCGGTTCGCGAAGATCCACGACCGTCAGCCCTTCGGCCTCGCCGTACTCGCGCACCCAAGCCCCATAACGTTCCAACACAGAGTTATAGTCGACGTAAGGGCGCTCAAACGAGTAATCGTCCATTCCTTCCGGCAGCGCCTCCCCGCCGATCGAGGCAACGTCAAACGGCGGCGGCGTCATCAGGATGACACGAGCTCCCGCGCCGCGCACCCGCTCAACAGCCCGGCGCACTCCGTCGCGATAAGCTTCGAAGCGTGATTCACCCAGCGGATGGTAGATGCCGTCGTTCATACCGTAACAAATAAATGCCCAATCCGGCCGCACTTCCGCCAAAGCGCGCTCCAAACGCTCGTGCACACAGGGACGGGGAAACGGATGATCCGCTTCGCTGGTTCCCGCCGCAGTTTCGCTGCTAACCCCCAAATTGATCCACTCCAGCCGGCTTTCCGGCAGATGCTTCAAGAAAAAAGCCTCCAAATTACGGATATACGTTCCGTTCTCCGTAATGCTGTCGCCAAAAAAGACGATTCGCTTGCGGAGCGGCAACGCGACAAAGTCAGCGCTTTCAATTTCTATGGTCAAAGCAGCCCATCCCTTTCTATATAAAGTTAAATATGAAACCTGGCTCTGAACTTGCCGGGCGATTCTCCGGTCCAGCGTTTAAACTGCCGGCTGAAATGTGCGATATCCTTGTACCCCAGCCTCATCGAGACGGCTTCCACCGACAGCTCCGGCTCCATCAGCAGGAGCTTGGCCTTCTTCAGCTTTAACGCCGATAAGTATTGGCGCGGCGACATCCCGTAGACGCTGCGAAAAATCCGGTTGCAGGAGGACGCACTGTAACCGAGCCCGGCGGTAACCGCCGCAACGGTTTCGCGCGTCCGATCCCCATCGCCACCGTCGTCGCCGTCGCCGCCGAAACCCTCGACCGTTACCGCGTTCCCAGCCTCCGACTCCTCGACGCTGCGCTCCAGACCGGCGGCAATCTCCGCCGCGATCCGGTTCGTCCGGCTGCCCGGAGCGCCGGCTTCCCGTTCCGCCAGCCCTTCGCTCAGGCCGGCGAACAGCTCGAACACCGCGGACAACGCCCGCATCTTGTCCGCCAGCTTCGCGCCTGCCCCATCCGAGGTCAACGTGATCAGCTTATCCAAGCTTGGCCGGATGATCGCGGCCAGCGGGCTCTCCGCCGTGTGCAGGAGCTCCTCGCCGCGGCAAAGCAACTCGCGGAGCACGGGCTCGTCGACGTTAAAATGCAGACAATAATACGTCATCGGCTCCGTCCCGAGCGCCCGGCTTTCGTGCACATCCTCGGGACGCAGCAGCAGGAAATCGCCAGGCTGCTGTACATACCGTTTGCCGCCCACGATCATCTCCTGACTGCCCGCCAGCAGCAGGTTCACCTCGAACAGCGGGTGGCTGTGCCGCGGGTACGACCACGCGCTCGTCACCGTCCGCAGATGCGCGGCAAAGAGCTTAAACGTCGAGTCCATATCCGGCAGCATATATTCCGTAACCTGATGTTCTCTAACCACCCTCGTCCCTCCGCTTCGCTGTTTGTGGTCCCCCTCCTCGCCGCCTTTGAACGTTTTGGATAAATCGATCGGCGGTTTGGATATGGGCGTTCCCCCAAAGCCTTGATATAATCAAACTAGCACAACCGCAATCATTTGAACAGGAGGTAATTAACTTGGGTAAAAATATATTCTTTAACGCGCATCACTCCCCGATGGGAGCCTTCGCCAGCTTTACGTTGGGACATCCCGGCCAAAGCGGCGGATTCGACCTCGAGCTGGGCAGCCCGCCTAAGCAGAACATCTACATCGGCTTGCAGGACGACGGGCAAGAACATTACCGGGCCCTGCCATTCTTCGGCGAAGGTCTGGACGAGCGGGATCGTTATACGACGGAAGAGAGCAGTGACGAGACCAGCGAACAGCATTCCGTTCAGAAAATAGAAAGCGGTCTCATCGAACCGTTCGGCCGCGGCGAGATCGTCCGCCGATTTGGTGCGGCGATCGACGAATGGCAAGCCGGCGATTTAACGTTCCGCCTGATCTCGCCGTTTGAAGGCGTGCCCGACCCTGAGACGGCGACCGAAGAGCAGCTGCGTTTCGCGCTCATGCCGGCCGTGCTGGCGGAAATTACCGTCGACAACACCCGGGGAACTTCGTCGCGCAAAGCCTTCTTCGGCTTGCAGAACATCGATCCGTTCAGTGCGATCCGACGCTTGGAGGATGTGACCGACGGCCGGATCTGCGGCATCGGCCAAGGCCGTCATACCGCGATTGCGGCGAATGACCCGCGAATTACGAGCGCAGGCTTTTTCACGATGGAAGCGATCCTGAAGCCAAAGGTTCCGGAGAACCTCCGATTTGGTCTCGGGCCAGTGGGCGCTCTGCTCATGGATACCCCAGCCGGCGAGAAAGCTACCTACCGCTTTGCACTCTGTTTCTATCGCGCCGGTTATGTCACCACCGGGATGGACGCGTCCTATTATTACACGCGGTACTTCGCCAATATCGAGGACGTGGCAGACTATGCGCTGGCTGAGTTCGACCGTAAGCTGGAGGTTGCGCGGAAGGCCGAGACGCTAGTCTACGACTCGAAGTTGACCGAGGACCAGAAGTTTATGCTCGCGCACGCCATCCGCAGCTATTACGGTTCCACCGAGCTGCTGGAGCAGGACGGCAAGCCGCTATGGGTCGTAAACGAAGGCGAATACCGGATGATGAATACGTTCGATTTGCTGGTCGACCAGTTGTTTTTTGAGCTAAAAATGAACCCGTGGACGGTCAAAAACGAGCTGGATCTCTACACCAGCCGCTACAGTTATCGGGACACGGTACGACTTCCCGGAGATGCGACCGAATATCCCGGCGGCATCAGCTTCACGCATGACATGGGCGTCGCTAACACGTTCTCGCGTCCGGGCTATTCGGTTTACGAGCTGCATGCGATTGACGACTGCTTCTCCCATATGACCCATGAGCAGCTCGTCAACTGGGTATTGAGCGCCACGGTTTACGTCCGTCAAACGAATGACCGCGAATGGCTGGATCGCAACCTGCCGATTCTGGAGCAATGTCTGGAAAGTATGGTGAATCGCGATCATCCGGACCCGGCCAAGCGGACCGGCGTGATGGGTCTTGACAGCTCCCGCACGATGGGCGGAGCCGAAATCACCACCTACGACAGCCTGGATGTCTCGCTGGGACAAGCGCGGAACAATATCTATCTGGCAGGCAAGAGCTGGGCAGCTTACGTAGCAATGGAAAAGCTGCTGCGTGCAAACGGACGCGAGGCGGCGGCCGAACTGGCCGGACGGCAAGCGGAGCTGTGTGCCGGAACGATCACCGCGCATCTGCTGCCCGGCGGCTATATTCCGGCGGTTATCCAGGAGAATAACGATTCCAAGATCATCCCGGCGATCGAGGGTCTGATCTTCCCGCTGTACACCGGATGCGAAGAAGCATTGGATAAGAACGGCCGATTTAGCGAATATATCGGTGCGTTGTCCAAGCACCTGAACACGGTGCTGCAGCCGGGCATCTGCCTGTTCGAAGACGGCGGCTGGAAGCTGTCCTCGACAAGCAACAACTCCTGGCTCAGCAAAATTTACCTCTGCCAATTCATCGCCCGTCAGATTCTCGGCCTGAATTGGGATGAACAGGGCAAGGCAGCCGATGCGGCGCATGTCGCCTGGTTGACCTCCGAGAAGAACGCCTTCTGGAGCTGGAGCGATCAGATGATGGCCGGCGTAATCTGCGGCAGCCGGTATTATCCGCGCGGCGTGACGGCAATTTTGTGGCTGGACGAGAACTAAACGGACAGGACCAATAAAGCAGAATAGGAACACAAAAAAGCGAGGTTTTCCAACCCCCGGCAGGGGCGGAAGACCTCGCTTCTGTTTATTATTTTCAGCAACAGGTTATTGCTTGGCGGCTCCCTGGCGGGAGATCAGGAACAACGTGCCCCAAATCAGAACGAAACCACACACTTGGGCAGGCGTAATCATCTGCTGGAAGGCAATCCAGTTGATTAGAACCCCAACCATCGGGAAGCTGAGTTCAGCTAATGTGGCGACCGAAGCTTTCGTTGTCGTCAGCCCTTTGTAGTATACAAGCAGGCTGAGCAGTCCTGGCAGCAACGCTTGTCCCAGCATGTTGAGTGAAAGTGCAGTAATTTGCGAGGTACCGGTAGGCAGGTTCCAGGCGGCCCCTTCGTTCCAGGTGATGGCCAGCAGCAACGGCAACGCCAATACAAACCGCAGCGACGTCACCGTCTCATATTTCATATGACCAACCATCATCCGGCCCATCACGGTGGATCCGCCCCACAACGCGGCGGCGCCCAGCGACAGCAAGCTGCCCACCTGCACGAAATCGCTCCAATGCCCGATTGGCATCGTAAATCCGAAGGTCAGCAAATACGTTCCGAGCAATGCAATGACCAAGAAGCCGAAGAAGAACCGCGGCAGCTTCTCTTTGAGCAGCAATCCGGCCAACAGGATGGCAAACAGCGGCTGCATCTTCTGCAGCAATAGCACAGCGTTCAGATCGCCGTTCGACAGCGCCATCGTAAACAGAATCGTGGCGATAGCCGAGCCGCCCCAGGAAATGAAGAGCAGCGCGCCCCCTTGCTTCCAGCCCAGCCCTTTGAGCTCGGCGCGGTTGTTCCATAAGACGGGTATGGCGATGAGTGCGATAATAAGGTGCTCAATGAGTACGATTTGCGCCGATGTCAGCGAGTCTAACAGGATGACTCGAAATAACGGGTCTACGCCCCACAGTGCCGCCCCCAAAACAACGAGCCAAAACCCGCTTCGCGATTTGCGAGCCTCTGCCTTCGCAGACGATTGCTGAACCTGGCCGGATGTGCCCGTAAGCGCCCCCGCGCCTGCTCCGGCTTGAATCCGGAGCCCGCTGTTCACATTTGCTTTTTCCATCGTGTTTGTCCCCTTCTTGAATAGAGGGTCTAAGTAGAAAACCCCCGCATTGACCTTCGTAAAGGTTTGCGGGGGCTGACCAAATAAGCCTGTGAGGAACCGTACCGGTCCCTGGATCAAACTCTAGCTTTATTGATCTTCTCCCATCCGGACTTTACCGTCGGCCTTGGAATCGCACCAAGTCAGTCGCGCGCGGCCGATAGAGCCACAAGCGAGTCGCGGGCTGCAGTTTCTGCGATCAGAAACCTCACCGCCGGTTAGGAATTTCACCTTACCCCGAAGATCTCTATTCATTTAAATTTTGATTACTAAACTTGTTTATATCATAACGCAGGACATTCGGGAACTCTGTTACAAAAATCACAAACTCCTCTCGCGTCCAATAAATTTGGTTCTACCCTCGTTTGACCACATCGAAATTGTTTTCGATTAGCAGCCAATTTTGCGGAAAACTCAAGCCCAGCTTCCAATAACTCATCCCGCGTAGCCCCAGCTCCTTGATCAAATTAAACTTGGCTTGGATCGAGCGGGCATCCTCAAACCATACTTCATGTTCCCGTCCTTCTCCATCCCAATAATGAAAAAACGGAGCCTGATCCCGGTCGCTGTATTGAATCGCGACGCCATGCCTTGCAGCGATTTGGATCGCTTGCTGGGGACTAACCGCCCGCGCGATACTTCCTTGCACAAAGGGCAGCGTCCAATCGTAGCCATACAGATTTTGCCCCATCATAATTTTGGAGCCGGGCATTTCGGACAACGCATATTCCAGTACCCGCCGGACCGGACCGATCGGTGATACCGCCTGGGCCGGCCCCCCGCTGTAGCCCCACTCATAGGTCATGATCACAACAAAGTCGGCGATTTCCCCGTGCGCCCGGTAATCATGCGCTTCATACCACAATCCCTGCTGGCCGGCGCTTGTCTTGGGCGCCAGGGCCGTGGACATCAGCCAACCTTGCTGCGCAAACCGCGCTTTGGCCTTATGCAGGAAAGCGTTGTAGGCTTCCCGATCGGCCGGTCGCAGGAATTCGAAGTCGAAATGGATGTCCCGGAAACCGTAATTGCTCGCCGTCGTGACGATGTTATCCAGAAAACGGTCCTGGACGGGGATATCGTTCAACAGAATCCGGCCCAGCTCATCGCTGAACTGATCGTTCTCCTGATTTGTGATCACCATCATCAGCACGACCTGATTCGCCCGAGCGATTTCCGGAAACTGATTTAACGGCGGTTCTTTGAGCGAACCATCCCGCTGCGCCTGAAAGCTAAATGGAGCCAGGTAGGTCAGGTGCTGCGCCGCTTCACGCGCGCTCTCCTCCAGCGCCGGAGCAACCGCCCCCCCGCGCGGCTCAACATAGGCGTTAAACTCGGCGCTTCTTCGCGGCCGCGGCGGGATATACAGGCGAAATCCGATCGATAGGGATTGATCGACAGCGATGGCGTTGACGCGGGCTAACTCCTGATAACTTAACCCAAAACGCTGCGCGATCGACCATAGGCTGTCCCCAGACCGAACCCAATAATAGCTGCCGACGATCGGGATAACCAAGGTTTGTCCAACCACAAGCTGTTCCGGGTTCGGCAGTTCGTTGGCTTCGACGATATCTTCATAAGGTACGCCATAAGCTTCCGCGATGCTGTAAGTCGTTTGGCCCGGCTGGACAGGATGAATCTGCATTAGCTCCCCTCCTTCATATGGATCATGTTATCACCATCCTATGAAGGAGCCAGTTTGACCTATTCCCGTTAGAACGCCGGAAGGGCGATCTCGTTGTAATTGTCCTCAAGGAATTTCTTGACTTCCGGGCTGGAAATTGCCTTTGCCAGCTTCTGGATCGGTTCTGAATCCTGATTGTCCTGACGGGCGACCAAGGTGATGGCAAACGCCGATTCAACGGTTTCTGTCAGCAAAGCATCTTTCTTCGGCGTAAGTCCCAGCGGGCTGGCATAGGCCGGAGTCATCAGTACCAGATCGGCGTCATCCAGCATCCGCGCCAGCATCAGCAGATCCACTTCTTCGAATTTGTAGTTATGGCTGTTTTCTACGATGTCGGCCAAGGTAGCCTGGATACCAACGCCTTCCTTCAGCTTGATCACGCCGGCTTTATCCAGCATATCCAGCGAACGCCCCCCGTTCGTCGCGTCGTTTGCGATCACGATAGTCGCCCCGTCCGGCAATTCTTCCATCGATTTATAGCGTTTGGAGTAGGCGCCGTACACGGCGTGATAGACCGGCTGAACCGGAACGAGAGTGGCGTTTTTATTCTTATTGTATTCCTCCATCCAAGGCACGTGCTGGAAGAAGTTCGCATCGACCTCCTTGTTCGCCAGCGCATCGTTAGGCTGAATATTGTCAGACAACACGACAACCTCCAGGTTGATGCCTTCCTCTTTGAGCTGCGGTTTAATGAGCTCCAGGATGTCCGTCATCGGCGGAATCAAAGAAGCCACCTTCAGCGTTGTCATTTCCTTCGTCTCGGACTCGGCCGCAGCCGGTGCGCCTACGCCCGTCTCTGCAGTCCCGGTGTTCGAAGCGTTCGAAGCATTGCCATTATTGCCACATGCGCTTAACACGAACATCAGTAACGCCAGCGTCATCATCCATTTCCCTGTCTTTATCATGGTTTCTCCCTCCGATATTAGCGTTTATCCAGCCAGCGGGATAACGCATTTCCTATAAATTGAATTCCTTGGACCAGAACAATCATTAGCAGGATCACCGCGGCCATCAGCTCGGTTTCGAACCGCTGATAACCGTAGCGGATGGCAAAATCACCCACTCCGCCGCCGCCGACCACGCCCATCACTGTTGAATAAGAAATAAAGCTGATCGTCGAGGAAGTCAGACCCAACACCAGGCCGGATCGGGCTTCCACGTATAGAAACTTCGTCACAATCTGAAGCTTCGACGCCCCCATGGACCGCGCCGATTCGATCACGCCTCGCGGCACCTCGAGTAAGGATTGTTCGACGAACCGCGCATAAATCGCAATCGCAACGACTGCGAGCGGGATGGAGGCCGCCAGCGTCCCGATCGCCGTTCCGACGATGAGACGGGTGAGCGGAATCATAAACACTACCAGCAGCAGGAACGGAAAGGAACGAATAACGTTTACCGCTCCGTTCAACAGACCGTACCCCAGGCGATGTTCATAAAGCTGGCCTTTACCGGTCAGATACAAGGCGGTTCCCGTCGGCAAGCCGAGAAGAACGGCAGCGAGCAGAGCGATTCCCACCATGGCGAACGTCTCGCCGACCGCTTCGCCAATTTGGCTGCGGTACTGGATGAAGTTGTCCCACATTAAGGTCATATCCAACCCCCTCACACCTCCGTTCCGCCAAGCAGCAGTTCCCGGTAAGAAGCGCTGTAGCCTGCGATACCGGAGGTTCCGGCTTCCGCTTCGTTACGTTCGAGCGTAAACGCATCGGTCAACCGGCCGTCCTCCATCACCGAAACCCCTTGGCAGATGCTGCGCACCACGTCCATCTCATGCGTGACGATCACAATTGTCACTCCCAATGTCCGATGGACATGCAGCAGGACTTCCAAAATTTCCGCGGTCGTCTTCGGATCCAGCGAGGAGGTCGGCTCATCGCAGAGCAGGATATCCGGCCGACTTGCCAGCGCCCGGGCGATGGCCACACGCTGCTTCTGCCCACCACTGAGGGAAGCCGGGTATTGGCCGGCCTTGTCCTCCAGACCCACAAAACGCAGGCACTCCCGTACACGGTTAAGGCGCTCCCTCCGCGGCAAACCCGCAAGTTCTAATGGTACGGAAACATTCCCGCTGACCGTGCGGTTATTCAGCAGATGGAACTGTTGAAAAATCATGCCAATCGAACGCCGCACTTCACGCCGCGTGGTCTCAGGGAGCGCAGTAAGCTCCCGGCCCAGTACCGTTACGGTTCCCTGATCCGGCAGCTCCAGGGCGTTCATCATTCGCAGCAGCGTCGATTTACCGGCTCCGCTGGGGCCGATGATACCGTGGATGGTACCTTGCGGAACTTGCAGAGACACGTTGCGAACCGCCTCAAACCGTCCGCTTGGCAAGTGATAGATCTTGCTGACATGCTCCAACGTGATGATAAGCGTCTCCCCCTCCCGATCCGCGTTCTGTATTACTTATTTATTTATTCTGTTACATTATGATTCACCTGTTGATTATAGACCATTAACAATACTGTGTCACTAATATTAATTATTTATGTAAATAGGGAGAATTCTAAGCAGAGGGGTGGAATCGTCTCGAAAGCTAGTGAATCCATCACGAAAACCCCCTATTTTTCAAAGGGGGTTGTGTCTCTCATTTTTTGAGAGTTAGGCAAAAACCGCTTTCTGTTTATGGAGGTCAATCGTCCAATCTTTCCGCGGAATAGACAATACACTAAGGTTGAATCAACTTATTGGAGGTGTAATGATTCATATGGGTATGAGCGAACACAAGCATCGCAAACACCACAAGCATCGGAAGCTTCACCGACTCCACAAACACCACAAGCTTCATAAACACCACAAGCTTCATAAACACCACATGCATCATGGCAAAGTGAAGAAGATTATTAAAGTTAAGGTGAAGCCAGAAATTAACGTGCAGGCTCCGCAGGGGCCCGCGGGAATTCAAGGTGTTCCCGGTCAACAAGGTCTACCTGGCGCACAGGGCATTCCAGGTCCTGCCGGACCCGTTGGACCCATCGGACCAGTAGGGCCAATCGGACCCACTGGACTTCAAGGACTACGGGGCCTTCCTGGCGAGCCTGGACCCATCGGACCCCAAGGGATTCCCGGGCTAGTCGGACCGGCCGGACCCCAAGGGATTCCTGGCCCTGAGGGTCCAGCAGGACCAGCAGGAGGGCCTCCTGGACCTCCCGGACCCGCAGGGCCAGCAGGACCCGCAGGGCCAGCAGGACCCGCAGGGCCAGCAGGACCCGCAGGGCCAGCGGGACCCGCGGGTGCAGCAGGACCCGCAGGACCGGCGGGAGGCATCTCCGACTTTTTAAGTATTTATCGTGTTGACCCCGGTACAGGAACCGATACGGTGCCTGGTAATACCGCCGTTGTTTTCAACGGGTTATTGGCGAACTCCGGCGGAGCTTTTACATTTACGCCTCCATCCGCTACAGTAACCATCAACGAAGCAGGGGCCTATTTGGTCAACTTTACAGTTCACAATCAGGGGAATGCGGATTTCAACCTGACCATAAACGGCGCTCCGATCACTCCTGCTCCGTTTACAGGAAACGGCGGCGGCCCTACTTCAGCGGAGGTCATCGTTAGTGTCCCAACCGTACCGACAACTCTTCAAATTGTAAACGCAAATGCGACTCCTGCTCAGCTGCATAACTTGTTAAACACGACCTTAACGATTTTGAAGCTAGCTTAGTAACGTTGATCTATCGATTCGTTTGGCCTGCCATGGATTTGGCAGGTCTTTTTCTATTAACGTATTCGAGCCTCATGTGGAGTGTGCAAGGATATCCGTCCTATCAGCTATTGAACCACGAGACAGAGTTACCCTATTGATAGGTAAGCTGGGTTCCGTTCCTATGAAAGGCTCAGCTCCCCTAGAGAGGAACCCCCCATACCTCCTGCAGAACGGAGCGGAACAATCCATCCAGCACGTCGATCAGAGCGCAATTTATATCCCGGTTTCCCGATTCCAGCGCGGGGGCAAGCTGCTCATAATAAACCAGACGCTCGGCCAAATATTCGTCCAATCTCAGGAGGCGGGGCTGTGGTTTCGGCAGAGCCTCCGCCCTTTTACGGGTCAGAAGGAGAGCGATCTCCTCCCGTAGCCCCTCGCCTTGGGCAGGCAGAGCCGCTTGTGCAAGCAGCTCAATTTCTAAAGGCGGCGGCGTACCGCAGCGTTCAACCCAGGCGCAGGCGAGCAGCGGCCGGAGAACGTGAAGGTATGCCTTGGGCTTAACTTGCTCACCCGCGAGTTCCATCCGCAAGTTACGCTTTGCCATATGCAGGTAGTGATACATCGCGGCTTTCGCGGAGAAGACTTGCGGCGCCAGCGCTTCCAGCCGCTCCCGAAGTCCATAAACCTCGGTATAGACGATCGGTGAGGCCAACCATTCGAACAGGGTGGGGTTCCCTTTGCCGAGCAGCGACAACGCCTTGCGTAAATCCCAGCCAGCCATATCAAGCTCGCCGTCATCCCCAGGCTGAGCCGGACCGGACCGATCTCCGTCAGGCCGCCCGCCTTCACAGCCATCACTTATCGGGAGCTCAATGACGTCTCTCTTCTCTCCGATCGACAAATACCATTCCACCGGCCGCACATATATGAACCTGACATCATAATCACTCGCGGCGGACGCGTATGCCCAGGCCCGGCTGCCCGCTTCACAGGCATATAGAATACGCATCTGTTCCGCCTCTTCCGTCTGCCGCAACTGCTTTAAGATCCAAGGTTGACCTTCTTCCACCGCTGCCACTGCCGCCGCCTCCTTCCTCGCCTAAATGGCCGGCATCACATTGCCACCGCTGACCGGGAGATAGATGCCCGTGATAAACCCGGCCAACTCGGAGACCAGAAATGCAACCGCATTGGCGATATCCTGATCTTCGCCTCGACGCTTCAACGGAACTTCGGCGATATAGGCGGCATCATTTCGTTCCGCCAGCTCGCGATCGCGTTCGCTGATCGTCCAGCCTGGGGCCACCTGATTCACGGTGATCCCGTGCTCTCCTACCTCTTTGGCTAAGACGCGGTAAACGCCGTCCATGCCTCTTTTTCCCGCCGTATAGGCCGATTGGTTCGGGAAGTTCTGCATGGCGCACTCCGTATTGATTCCGATGAACCGCCCCGATCCTTTGCCAATCATCGCCGGAATAAACGCCTTGGCTAGAAACACGCTCTGCAGCACGCAAGATTCGAATTGGCTAACATAATCATCCGCCGGTTGTTCAAGGACAGAGGTCCAGTTATATTGCACGACCGCATTGGCTACCACGATATCCGGATCACCAAGCTCCGCCGCCACCTTGACTTGCATCGCTCGAATATCCGCCTCCTTCGTAATGTCGCCCCGCACGGTGATGGCCGTTCCGCCGGCCACGGTTATCTCCCGCTGTAATTCCTGCGCCTTGGCCTCATTATGGACGTAGTGAATGGCCACCTTCGCTCCGCAAGCCGACAACGTCCTTGTCATGACCCGGCCCAATTGGCCGGTCGCCCCGGTAATGAGCGCGATTTTCCCCGATAGATCGATATGAAGCATAATGACGTTACCTCCTTGAACTGGGTGTTCCCCGCATGGACCCTCATCGGACATTACTTCCATTCTACCTTCCGACTATTGGAAAAGCGAACCGCAAAAAGGCCCGGCTTAGGAGAAACTCCCCTTAGCCAGGCCCTTTGGGATAGTAAACGCCAACGACCGTTTACTATGATTTGGCCGCAATCGAGAACACGACCGTCTTGGCGTAGTTATCAACCAGCACGCTCACCGAGAAGTCCCCGACCGTTGCCTGCTTGTCGGCCAGCGGGCGGCCCGCTTCCACTTCAGCGCAAATCGCGTCAAACCAGCGGCGAAATGCGATAGCATCGTAGGTGAACAGTTGGTTGGCAAACAACTCGATCGATTCCGTGTTTCGAGCTAATGTTCCCTCCCGAAGCCGGACAGTGATACCGTAAGTATTGTACGTCGGATCGAGCCAGATCGCCGCTTCCTCCGCCGCTGTCCCGCTGGATGCACTGCCTCCTCCTGCTGCTGTCGCCTGCTGTACCGCCGCCTTCTCCTTCTCGTCCTTGAACAGGCGCAGCGTTGTATCAAACAAATCGTAGTTTGTGCCGCGCAACTGACCGGCCTTCCGTAAGATATCATACGCATCCCACATCCGTTTATCAGGAAAAGCGACAATTCTTTGCCCCCCGCCGGCGGTCGGGACAAGACGTTGCAGCTTCCCTTCCTCGGGTTGAATCGGGATTCGTTTCGTTTTGTCTGTCAAACGGTTAAGCAGGACCAGTGCCTCGGCCCGCGATACGGTACGTCCGACACCAAAATTCCCGTCCGGGTATCCCTGCATAATCCCCTTGATCAACGATTCCGCGATAAACTTCTGCTGTCGGTCGCTCGCGCTGGTCAAATCCCCATAGGACGCGGCCACCGTCCGGCCGAACTGTTCATCCTCCAGAAATTCAGTCTCCTGCAGCGTGTAATATAGCACTTCCGCCACATTTTCCCGGGACATTCCGACTTGGAAATCATTGTATCGACTTTTGTTCAAAAAATTCAAATCACTTGCCACATCGATATACGGCTTGGCCCAATAACCCGTCATCGCCGGTTTGAAGTCGTAGTAACGATAATCCTGCTTCAGGATCGTTCGATTCTCTTCGCTAAGGGATTCGAGGAAAGACGCACGCCAAGTGCGTTCCAGGTTCGGGTGCTGCTCACTGTAGGATAAGATCAGCATCTTGATGAATTGATCCACCTGCACCGCTTCGTTAGGCCGGAAAGTCCCGTCCGGGAACCCGTTCAGAACTCCCTGTGCAACCATGGACTCGATTTCCTTCTGCGCCCAATGTCCCCGAATATCTTTAAATACAGCGGAATCTCCGGACGTCGCCGCTGCCCCGGCCACGGATGGACCGATAAATACATTCGCCAGCCCGTAACCTCCGGTTACGCTGAAGAATACAGTTAGCAAGCAAAACGCTGCTGCTTGGCGCCATCTCCGTTTGAAGATACGCTTCCAAATCTTTCTAATCATCACTACAGCCTCCCAAGTCTTGACACATGATGCGTTATGTACAGCACACGCAAATACGCTGCCACTACTCAGAAAACCATAATTCAGGACGGATGTGAATAGGTCGAACGGCAGCCGGAATTCCGACATGGCTGCCACTGCTTCGCCTGCTCCTAACGAACCGGCAATAAGGCCCGGAGCAGGGCTCCGGGCCTGGGTGGATCTTGGTTCTTCGTTACTCAGATATGGTGCTTTTATCCTTTGGATCGGATTTCTCGTAAGCCTGAAGAATCGAATCAAGCAAACCCGGAAAACGATATTCCAAATCTTCCTCCCGCACTGACATAAACCGCTGCGTGCCTTGGATGCGGGTAAACACAACACCGGCTTCCCGCAGCGCTCGGACATGGTGGGACAACGTCGATTTGGCGATTGGAACCTCGAAATAATTGCAGGGCCGTTCGCCGCTGCGGCGCATTTCAGCCACAACACTGAGCCGAATGGGATCACTCAAAGCGTACAGCACAGAGGACAACTGAATGTCATCCCGGTCAGGGTGATATAGAACTTTCATCAGGATAACTCCTTTATAATAAAAATTCGTGGTGAATTTAGGATTCCCTAATTGCATCATAAGCCAACGCATGTTATATTTCAATTGTTCGATAATATTCGAACATTAAAACAAAGAAAGAGTGGGTGAAATGAAAACCATGCGTACCCGTACCGTCTCCACCGAAGCCGTCCATCCCGTAGCGCCGGACACTTCGTCTCCCCAGATTAGAGAGGGGTTGTTAACCGCGTTGCTCTCTATTGCCGTCGTACTGGTTATCATGAACACGGCGATGTTTAACTTGGCGCTGCCGGATGTCACGGAAGCCTTTCACTTGTCGGCCGCCGTCACCTCGTTGATCGTCACCGGCTATTCGATCATGTTTGCCATTTCATCCATCACGTTCAGTCGGCTTTCTGATTTCCTGCCGATCCGGCGCTTGTTGGCGATTGGCCTAACGACGCTGGGGATCGCCGCCGTAACCGGATTATTTAGCCCGAATTTCTGGATTCTTCTCGCAGTCCGCGTCGTTCAAGCCTCTGGAGCGGGAGCCGTTGTCTCCTTATCCCTGGTTACCTTATCCCGTTACGTCCCCATCGAGCGACGCGGCAAAGCGATGGCTTTGATCATGTCGGCCGTGTCGCTGGGACTTGGCCTTGGCCCCGTCGCCGGCGGCGCGATCGTCGAATACTTCGGCTGGAGATACCTGTTTGTTATCACGGCGTTAACCTTGTTGCTGGTTCCGCTTTTTCTACGACACATCCCGAGAGAACAACCGGTTCGCGGGGCATTCGACACCCTCGGCGCGATATTCGTAGCCGTCGGTACGACCGGCCTGCTGCTGTTTCTGACCGAACACTCCTGGACGGCGCTGACGGTTGGCGCAGCCGCATTGGCCCTGTTCGTCTGGCGTATTCGCACCGCCTCCGATCCGTTCGTCTCGCCTGCGTTGTTTCGCAACGGGTCGTACCTTGCCTTATCGATCGTTGGCATCGCTTCGTATTTGTGCAGCTTTGCCACCTTGTTCTTACTGCCGCAAATCCTGGTGCATCGCTTCGGATTAACCGCCAGTCATGCCGGGCTGATCATCTTCCCAGGTTCGATCCTGGCGATGGTGGCTTCTCGCAAAGTTGGCTCCGTCATTGACCGTCACGGCAACGGCGCGATCTTGCGGTATGTTCCGCTGCTCGTGCTGAGCTCCATGGTCCTGTTCGCCTTGTTCAGCGGGCAATCCTGGCTAGCTATCCTATTCATCTATATGCTGATTAGCTTAGGATTTACAATGCTCTCAAGCAGCGTATCGAACGAAATCTCCCGTATTCTGCCGGCATCCCAGGTTGGTTCGGGGATGGGGCTCTTCCAGCTGCTGCAGTTCTTCAGCGGGGCCTTTAGCGTCGCTATGGCCTCCAGCGCGATGGAATGGCAACACGGTCTCTCGCTATCCGCCGCCTATTCTAATATTTTCTGGGGTCTGATGGTGATGGCGTTGCTCGCTCTCGGTTCGTCGTTTGTTTATTTGCGAAGCATTACTGTACAAGGAAACCCGCAGCAAGGCACCTCTGTTGAACTGTAACCCGGTTGAGCATAGTGAAACCCCTGGAGCACGTTCGGAACGTATGGCGTCCGACGCCACCCCAGGGGTCTTGCTGTTCCCGGTGATCCGGGGACCTATTCGGCTTCACGTAATCTCGCCACAATCGTTGCTCGCGACATCCTGCGGTAAGAAACCAAGGTCACGATGAAAGCCATCAAGACTAGCAGTGTGATCAGGCTTGCGAACGGCAAAGGACTCATTCGAAAATCCGTAAACGCCATACCGTCCGCGATCCCCTTGGCAACCAGATACGTCAATCCCATACCTGCCGTACCTGCGATCAAGCTAGTCAGGAATACGCTGTAGAGTCCTTCCAGCACAAGCATCGCTCTTAATTGCCTCCGGGTCATGCCAATGCTCTCCAAAATGGCAAATTCGCCCCGTCTTGACCACATGCCCGTCATCACCGTATTGATGTAATTGAGGAGCCCAATCAAGCCAATCACCAAGCTCAAGCTATACCCGATCGTTTGGAAAATACGAATGAAACCTTGCATCTCCTCCTTATAATCCTCCCGGGATTTGACGACTAAGCTGGGATGGGATGCTGTGAAGGACTTCACCGCCGACTCCACTTCACCCAGGTTCGTCGGATCGACATGAAGGGTCACAGACAATAGAATCGGGTCCTTCACCGACTTTACGAACTCGTCCGCCGGCCAAAACACCTTAAAGCCCCCGACGGTATAGAATTGAGTTCCCGCCGCACTCATCGCATCCGAATCTAATACCGCCATCACCTTGTAGCTTTTGTTCATTCCGTCGAACTGGATGGAATCGCCCGGCTGATAATAACGAGCATATTGATCGGACCCCAGCAAAGCTTCGGTCACAAGCACGTAATCGCCGGTGTCGAATTTGTCTCGATTAAACGTTCCGGCGACGATTTCCTTCGGATCGATCACCTCGTACCACCCCGGATCCAGACCATGGAACTGCAGATCGACAGACTTCTTCGCTTTGATCCAGGCTATCGAAGACTCATCCGGACTCTCCGTTGTGGATAGAGGTTCAATGATCCGCCGAATCTTCTCGTTCAACGGAAGCGAAGCCATGCGGTAGTATACTTTGTCCATGCTGGTAACTCCGGCAATTTGTTTTAACTTCCGAGAGAACTCCTCCGTTAACGCGGCGTCATCCGGAGCAGGAACACCTCCCCGGCCGCTGACGTCTTCCTTAATTACGAAATCCCCCGTAATAAAGCTGTTCAAATACTTATTAACGCTAAACGAAGAGATAACCGTATAGATTACACTGAACAAAATGATGCTTAATGACAAAGAGGCCAGCATGAGCAGCAGCTTCTTTTTGGATCGGAACAGATTCGCGAAGGCCATACGAGAGAGCTTGGCCCCGTGCGACGAACGTTTCATCTTCCGAACCAGACTCCGGTTCACGTTCCCTCTGATACCGGAGAATTTCACCGCTTCGATCGGGGAAATGCGCGACGCGGTACGACCCGGTTTACTCGCAGCGATCCGTACCGTCAGATAAGCAAAAAGCGCCGCCCCGATAAAAATCAAAGGGTTGCCGGAGCCCACCGTCTCCTCCGCCACTTGGCTGGAGAATCCGCTCATCAGCGGCATCAGACCT
This sequence comes from Paenibacillus mellifer, assembly GCF_023195895.1. GTDB lineage: Bacteria > Bacillota > Bacilli > Paenibacillales > Paenibacillaceae > Fontibacillus > Fontibacillus mellifer. The sequence continues at coordinate 171,409 of NZ_JALPRK010000001.1, read as the reverse complement.
ACACCGATTCCGTACCCCAACGCCAAACCAATGGGAAGGCCCGCCAGATAGAGATGATTCGCTTGCTTGGAAACGACGCGCTTCAGTTGACGCGGCGTCGTTCCGATGGTCTTTAAGAGACCATAGAACTTGATATCCCGTACCACGGAGATATGAAAAATATTGTAAATTAACAGATACCCGCTGATCATGATGATCAAAATGAGCACAAGAAACGGAATTACATTGGCCGGATCTTCCTCCAGGCCAACGCTGCTATATGCCCAGTTTACCCCGTACGGGGCATCCACTCCGGTATCTGACAGCACCTTTTGCAGCTTCTTCTCAATACCGAAGGAATGATCGAACATTACGTCCAGCCGAATCGTATTGACGTAACTGCCCGTTTTCCGGGTCTGCTTCGGATCGATCTGGGATAGATGCTGTTGGACGAAAGCCTCCGAGACGAACGCCATCCCCGCCATCGATAAATTCCGGTCCGCCGGAAAAACCCCCGACACCACAAATTCTTTCGTAACCGCTTGCCCGTCAATATCGAGTTCCAGACGCACCTTGGCCCCCACTTCATGGGGCACTCCAAGCAAATCCAGCACCCAGGTACTCGTAGCGATCCCATTCTCTTCCGTTGGCAAACCGCCCTCTAGAAATCGAATAAAACTATGTCTCGCCTCATTCTCGTCGATGTGATCAATTTCCAGCGTCGTGCCGCGGAATACGTCGCTGGTCGCTCGGCCAACCAACACAGATTGGCCGTACTCCTTGATCGACGAGTGATCACGGAGTTTCTCCGCCTCCTCGGGTGTCAAGTATTTGAAGCTGCCGTGATAGTCGCCGCCGGCGGTCTTCATCTTGGTCAACTGCATCGATTCATTGATGCTGAACGCCATCGTGAATACCGAGGTGAGCAGCAGCGTCGTAAGAATGATCGCACTGACGATCATCGCGTTACGCGGCAGATTCGCCCTCAGGCTTCGGTTGACGATGGTTGTGATCCCTGTTCGTCTACTCGTGCTCATTCGACGTTCCCGCCCCTCTTCCGGCGCGGCTGGAATGGCTGGCGATCCGACCGTCCTCGATCCGCACGATTCGATCCGCAGTGAGCGCGATCTCTTCATTATGCGTGATCATCACGATCGTCTGGCGGAATCGCTCGCTCATTTGCTTCAACAGGACCATCACTTCCTGGCTCGTTTTACTGTCCAGGTTCCCGGTCGGCTCGTCCGCTAATACGATGGAAGGTTTGGTGGCCAGCGCCCTGGCAATTGCCACCCGTTGCTGCTGTCCGCCGGACAGATTGGCTGGCAAATGGTGCACCTTATCGGACAACCCAAGCGCGCCGATCACCTGATCCACATGCTCCCGATCTACCCGAGCACCGTCCAGCTCGATGGGCAACACAATATTTTCATATACATTCAAGATGGGTATCAGATTGTAGCTTTGAAACACAAAGCCAACCGACCGTCGCCGGAAAATCGTCATCTTCTCGTCGTTCATGGCATAAATATCGTTTCCGTCCACGTGCACCTTGCCTTCGGTGGGACGATCCAATCCGCCCAGCAGGTGGAGCAGCGTGCTCTTCCCACTGCCGCTTGTGCCAACGATCGCAACGAACTCGCCTTTATCCACACTTAGCGAGATTCCATTCAGCGCCTTGACCGCGTTAGTCCCTTGACCATAAATTTTCTTCAACTCTTCAACTTGCAGGATCGGCATACCGTCTACCTCCCAATGAAAAAATCCTGTACCTCATTCGTACAGGACTTACTGTAGCAAACCAATCTTTCGTGCAGATGTCCGAAAAATAACAGGTTCGACATATTCAATCACCTTTCCTTACATGCAGGGCAGAAATAAAGAGAATACCGAACCTTCGCCAAGCTTGGACGACAGCTTGATGTACCCGCCCTGAGCAACAAGGATCTCTCGGGCTAGATACAAACCGATTCCGACGCCTTCCTGTGTGGCCGCTTGCTTACTGCGATAGAAGCGCTTGAAGATGTCGTTCCATTCCTGCTCCGCAATCCCCATGCCCTGATCCGCGACATCGATGCGGACAAACATTTCGCCCGCCACCACTGAGATATGCATATCGCTCCCAGCCATGCTGTATTTAACCGCATTTTCCAGTAAGTTAAACAACGCTTCCGCCGTCCATTTCGGATCATGCCGTGCCGAGATCACCGGGTCACAATCTATTGCAATTGGGATGCCTTTACGCTCCGCGGCAGCATAAACTTGAGAGACCGCTTGCGTAATCGTAGGAATCAGCGGCGATACCACGGATTGCAGAGTGATCATCCCCGCCTCGAGCCGGGACATTTTGACCAAGGACCCGATCAGCCAATCCAGCTTGGCGGCCTGCGTCTTGATCTGAGCCGCATACTGGCGGGCCTCTTCGCCCAAATCCGGGATTTCCTCCAGCAGTTCCCCGTATAGCATAATGCCGGATAGCGGCGTTTTCGTTTGGTGTGAAATATCGGAGAGAAGCGTCTGAAGATGTCCCCGATCCGCTTCAACTTGCCCTTCGCGCGCCCGGGCCAGCTCGACATAACGAATCACCTTGTTCTCGAGCGCCGAAAGCTCCGTCTCTTCATAGCCGGTAAGCCGCTGCCGGCCGGCGATCGCGGCATCTACGACCTCATAAGCCGCACGGATGGCGTTTGCGGACCTGGCCCGCAACGTCATAGCGAAAGAACCAGCTACGAGGAGCAACGCCGCCGCGAAAACGATGGGGATCCAAATCGGCGGGGTAAACACTTCCCCCGCCCATACCCAGGAAGCCAGCGGATAGCCCAACACGAGCAGGACAAACAGAGCTCCGTAGGCTGCGTAAAGCCAATCGAAGGCAAGCCCGCTGCGATGTATTGAAGAAGCATGTTCCTCCGCTCGCTGAATGCTGCGATATCCCATGAGCGGGGGAACTCCGTTCTCCCCGCTGGATTCTCCGCCCGTGGTCATGACTGCACCCCCGCGTCGGCCCACAGGTACCCCAAGCCGTATACCGTCTTGATATATTGGGGCGCAGCGGGATCCTCTTCGATTTTGGCCCGCAATCGCTTGATCGTGACGGTCAGCGCGTTTTCATCCACAAATTCGGATTCTTGCCCCCAAACCAGGTAGATCAACTGCTCCCGGGTCAGGACTTGTCCGCGATGGTTCACCAGTGCTTTTAGCAGCTTTTGCTCCGTCACACTCAGCGGGATGGCCGCGCCTTCCTTTCGGTAATCCATCCTGCCAAAGTCGAACGTGAGAGAACCGAGGTTCACTTTATCCTCCCGGCTGAGGTCGCAGCGCCGGAGCACCGCCATCACCCGAGACCGCAGCACCATCAGGCTGAACGGTTTCGTGATGTAGTCGTCTCCGCCCATCTCGAAGCCCATCACGATATCGGACTCCATATCGTTCGCCGTCAGGAAGATGACCGGCACCCGAGAAACTTCCCGGAGCTTGGCGCAGAAGTCCAGGCCGCTTCCGTCCGGCAGTCTGACGTCGAGCAGCACCAGATCGATCCCGCCTGCCGCAAACCTTTCTTCCGCCCCCGCCAGATCATAGGCCTGCTCCACGGCGATTCCTTCCCGCGCTAGTGTCAATGCGATCCCTTTGTTTAAGCCCACATCATCTTCCACAATTAGAATGCTCGTCATGATTCCGAACTTCCTTTCCTTCCGGTCATTCCTACAAGCAAATTATACATGAACGTAACATCGAAGAGAGGGGATGATCTATGACATAGATCCAACAGAAAACGCCGCAACCTGATTACAGGCAGCGGCGTTTTTAGAAGAAATACATGCGACTTTTACTTTTCTTACTTTTTCCGACTCCGCAACTCCTTCATAATTTTGCGGCCGGTTGGCGTTTGCGCCAACCCGCCCTGCGCGGTTTCGCGGTGACGGCTAGGCATTGCCGAGCCGACCTCCAGCATGACGTCGATGACTTCGTCCGATGGGATGGCGCTACGTACGCCGGCTAGCGCCATATCCGCGGCGGCCAGTGCGTTCACCGCGCCGAAGCCGTTGCGCACGATGCAGGGAATCTCCACCAGGCCGCCGACGGGATCGCAGATCAAGCCCAGCGTGTTCTTGAGCGCGAGGCCAACGGCGTGCACCGCCTGCTCCGGCGTCCCGCCGCGCAGCTCGACCATCGCCCCGGCCGCCATCCCGATCGCCGAACCAATTTCGGCTTGACAGCCGCCTTCCGCGCCGGAAATAAACGAGTTGTTGGCGATCACGTAGCCGATGGCCCCGGCACTGAATAACCCGCGCACAAGATGCTCATCCTCCCAGCCAAAGCGTTCCTGGGAGCTGACGAACACGCCCGGGATGATCCCGCAGGAGCCTGCCGTTGGCGTGGCGACGATCCGCCCCATCGAGGCGTTCACCTCCGACACCGCCAGTGCGTAAGCCATGGCCTGGCATGCGATGTCGCCGACGGATGCTTCCCCGCCACCGCGGTAGGCCTCAACTCTCTTGGCATCGCCGCCGGTCAGGCCGCTGGTGGAGACGATGTCCTCCGTCAGCCCCTTGTGTACCGCCGATTTCATAATTTGATAGTATTCGTTCATGGCGGCCAGAATCTCCGCCTCCGATTGCCCGCTCTCCGCCGCCTGATCCTGAATCATGATCCCGGAAATCGTCTGGGATTCCCGCCCGCATAACTCGACCAGCTCCCGCAAATTTTTAAATCGCATCGCGCCTGCTCCTTTCTTATCTCGTCAAATCGATATAGGCCACTTGGCTGACATGCTCCAAGAAGCTGATCGCCTCCATTAATTCCGGCGGGATGGAAGAGTCAGCTTCCACGACGGTCAACGCCTCGCCGGTGCGCCCCTTCCGATCGGTTATGATGTAGCCGATATTGACGTATTCCCGGCTGAACAAGGCGGTAATGCCCGCCAGAACCCCTTGCCGATCGGTATGGGATACAACGAGGGTCGGCAGCTCGCCCGAGCATTTCACCTCAAACCCGTCAATACTGCGAATGACGATCGTCCCGCCGCCGATGGAAGCTCCCGTCACTTCCGTATGCCGGCCGTCTGCGCCGGTTAATTTGATTTTCACCGTATTCGGATGAGCCCCAGGTTGGACCCCCGTGGAGAAGGTCACCTTGATCCCCTGCTCTGCGGCGTCCTGAAGCGAATGACGAATTCGCTCATCGTCCGTGAGGTAGTCGAGGATGCCGCCGACCACAGCCAAATCGGTGCCGTGACCGCTGTACGTTTCAGCAAAGGAGCCGTAGAAGCAAATCGCCGCTTGGGCTGGCAAATCCCCGAGCAGTTGACGAGCAAATCGTCCAATCCGCACGGCCCCGGCCGTATGCGAACTGGAAGGCCCGATCATCGCTGGTCCGATGATGGAGAATACATTTTTGAATCGCATGGATCATCTCTCCCTTATTTACAATCCGGATTACCCGCCAGCCTATCACAAAAAAGAGACAGGGCAAAAAGGCTGCTGCCTTTCGCTCTGTCCCCGTTACCTGAAAGTTTAATGTCCCCGGAAGACCATTTATCCGGCTCCATGTACCTCTTGGGTGGCTGTTCGCTCTCTCCAGAGTGGCGTCCGATCATGGTCCTTGTACCTGAGAGATTCGGCTGCCGGTTTGCAGAATCGGCCCTTTGCTCCTTCGGTGCCGCTCCTTGGCTCCCCTTCCGGTTCACCCTGCGGACTCTCCCATCATCCTCATTCGCCTGTATGAATTTGTACTAATGTAAAACGAAGTTAGCAAGATGTCAAGATAACTTACATAACATTCCGGTTTTCGTCAATCTATTCTAGTCATATTTTCCTATTTTTATGTGAAAATATGTATATTTTTCATATATGACCACTTGTACCCTTAAATTTACAGATATATACTGTCTCTAACAACTCCAGATTTTACCTTATTTTATGAATTGTTGAAAATAAGGTGCACTCCGCGTCAACTTTCCTTCACATCTAGACGACCTGCGTCAACTATTACCCGCTCGCTCCACACCTACGATTTCAAACTCACATCCACCATGGCTTTCTCGCATTGGCTTTACGACTTCGATTTAGGAGGTGATGAACAAAGGGACATTTGCTCGGTTCGAAGGATGCAGTTGGACTTTATAACCTAATAAAGGGAGTGAAGAAGTTGATAAGTCTCAAGAGATTTCGCAAATCTTTCTCGCTTGGCCTGTCGATCCTTCTAGCGTTGACCCTCGTTCCTGTCGCCTCTGCCGATAGCAGTGGTGTGTCAGGAAAAAGCAGCCTGAAGTCGATCTCGCCCCACGTGGCCGAAGCCAAAATCGACGCCAAATTGCAGACTCAATTTAAGCAGGACAACTTCGTCACCTACCTAGTCAAACTCAAAGAACAAGCCGATACGACCTCGGTCGCCAAGCTGGCTCTCCAAAAAGCGAAGCTGGAGAAAGCTACTCCTTCCGCCGCCAAGCTGTCCGCCCGGACTTCCGTTGTCAGCGCACTTCGCGAGACGGCCTCCCGCACCCAATTCGAGCTGGAGGACTACTTGCGGAAAGCCCAGGATTCCGGAGACGTAAAGGACTACCAAAGCTACTTTATCGTAAATGCCATGGCGGTGACAAGTACAAAAGAGGTACTGGAGCAAATCGCTCTTTTTCCTGAAGTGGAAAAGATTCTTCCCAATGAAGAACGTCATCTGCAAAAGGTTGACATCCATAAAGAACCGGTAACGCCTTCGGTTGAGGCGCCAACCGTAAACCCGGCCGACGGAAAGACGTCTCCGTTGGACGGTGCAGGTAAAAATCCGTCGGACGTTACACCAAGCAGCGTCGAATGGAATATTGCCCAAGTGAATGCCCCTGAGGTTTGGAATATGGGCATCGACGGGACAGGCATCGTTGTCGCCAACCTCGATACCGGCGTCGAGTTGAACCACCCGGCCTTAAGAAGCAAATGGCGCGGATTCGATGCCTCGGGCAATATTGTTGATCCCGAGCTCAGCTGGTACGATCCGCATAGCCATGCTACGCTGCCAACGGATGGCCACGGCCACGGTACGCACACCATGGGGACGATGGTTGGCTCGGAGCCGGACGGCTCAAACCAGATCGGCGTCGCACCTGGGGCCAAATGGATCGCCGTACGTATCTTTAACCCGTCCACCACGGATGCGATCATCCTGGATGGCGGTCAATGGCTGCTCGCCCCGGAGGATTCTGAAGGAAATCTCCATCCAGAGCTGGCTCCCGATGTGGTTAACAACTCATGGGGCGGGGGACCTGGCATCGACGAATGGTTCCGCCCGATCGTGCAGGCTTGGAGAAGCGCCCAGATCTTCCCCGAGTTCTCGGCGGGCAACGTCGATGAATTCAACCCCGGCGGTCCCGGTTCTGTAGCCGCACCGGCCAATTATCCCGAAGCGTTCGCAACCGGCGCCACGGATATCAACGGAAACTTGGCGGATTTCTCTTTGCGGGGACCCTCGCCTTACGATGAAATCAAGCCGGAGGTTTCTGCGCCAGGCGTGAACATCCGCTCCTCCGTTCCCGGCGGAATCTATGAGGGCGGCTGGGATGGCACCTCGATGGCGGGTCCGCATACGACAGCGATTGCCGCATTGCTGCTTCAGGCGAACCACTCCCTCACGGTGGATCAACTGGAGGATATCCTGACCAGCACGGCCACGCCGCGTACGGACGGCGAGTATGCGGCGGTACCTAATAACGGATACGGTTACGGTATCGTGAATGCGCTGGACGCCGTTGGCTCCGTCCTCGAGGGGGTTGGCACCGTCTCCGGGCGCGTGGTAACGGCCGGGGAAGACTTGGACGAACCGGTCCTGGAGCATACGCCGCCTACTTTAGTATATGAAGGCTTTGATGTGACGTTATCCGCTCATGTGAGCGACGAGGTGGCCGTCACGTCGGTCGAGTTTTATGCCAAAGAAGCAGGAACCAGCCATTATTTATATCTTCCGGCAAAACGGATCTCCGGAAACGAGAAGGACGGGGTATATGAAACCACCGTACCCGCCTTCCTGATCGGGACAGCTGGGCTTGAATATTACATCCGGGTGAACGACTTCGGCAACAACGGGTTTGACAGCAAGCCGTATGCCGTAACGGTGTCGGCCGGCATCGAACCCGGTTATTCGCAGGACTTTGAGACGGACGTTACCGGATTCATGTCTGGCGGAACCGGGAATACCTGGGCTTGGGGGACCCCAACCAGCGGACCGGGCAGCGCCTATTCCGGCGAGAAGGTGTACGCCAGCAATCTGTCCGGCAGCTACGCCTCCGGCGCGAACTCCTATCTGCTAATGCCGCCGATCGATTTAACGGATAGCCCGCAGGGGGCGTTGCTTTCTTTTAAACAATGGTATGACCTGGAAGCTGGCCGCGATTTCGGCACATTGTACATCGCTTCCTTGGACACCGATTACACTTTCGTCCCGCTGGCGGAATTCACCGGCACAAGCGGCGGCTGGAAGACGCAATACCTGGACCTGCGCGATTATGCCGGCGAGCAGATTTACTTGCAGTTTGGGCTGAGCACTGATAGCTCCGTTCAGAAAGCCGGATGGTACCTGGACAACCTTTCTCTGCAGGCACCTGACACCTCGGCACCTGAAGCACCCGTCGATCTGACCGGCTCCGTTAACTTCGCCGGCAGTGCCGAACTGTCCTGGTCTCCATCTCCCGATGAAGACGTGAAGCTGTACACCGTCTACCGCTCGACCACATCGGGATTCGGTTATGAGGCCCTCGGTACAACCATGCAAACGGAATTTACCGATACGACGACCGAGACTGATCAAACCTACTATTACGTGGTTGCCGCTACGGATTACAGCGACAATGAAAGCGCCAAGTCCAACGAGCTGGAGCTGACGGTCGTGCGTCCGGCGACGGTATTCAGCGACAACTTCGACGGCAGCAGCGATAACGGCTGGACACATAGCGGAACGCGGGACGAATGGGAACGCGGCACGCCTGTGGAACCCGGACCAGCTGCAGCCGTATCCGTACCAAACGTATGGGGAACCGATCTCGACAATAGCTATGAGAATGGAGCAAATGCTTCCCTCGTCTCCCCGACGATCGATTTGGGCAACGTCAATAATGCCACGCTGCTGTTTGATCAGTGGTTCGAAATCGAAACCAATTATGATAACGGCTACGTGGAGATCAGCTCCGACGGCGGGAATACGTGGAACGAGCTGGGCAAATTCTCGCATAACACCAGCGGCAAGCAGTGGAGCGCGGTTTACTACAACCTTGATGCTTACGCTGGAGAACAAGTGAAGGTGCGATTCCGATTAACAACGGACGGCAGCGTCGTGAAATCCGGTTGGTACATCGACAACGTTCAGGTCCTAAGCGCGTCTACGCCGGGATCTCTGGTAACGCAAAATGTGCTTGGCGAAGCAGGAATGAAAGCGGACAAAGCCGTGAAATCCGGGCCTGCCTACAAGCTGCTCCGTACGAGCAAGACCGAATACGAGCAGCTCGTGAAGCAAGCGAAGCCTGCCGGAGACATCGGCATCAGCAGTCTGCCGGCCAGCGCAACCGTGACCGTGCTGGAAACCGGGCGCTCGGTGAAAACCGATCCCGCCACCGGGCGGTACAGCTTGAATCACGTCGCCGGGGATTACACGCTGAAAGCGGAAGCCTATGGATTTTATCCGCAAACCGCAAATGTTACTATTGCCGATCAGACGAACGCCAAGGTGAACTTCAACCTGCAGCCGATTCCGAAGGGGACGCTCAGCGGGACGATCACCGATGAACGCACCGGAACGCCGATTGAAGGTGCAACGGTGATGGTGCTTGAAGATGCAACGATTGCCCCTCAATCGACCGAAGCTGACGGCAGCTTCTCGTTCGAGGTGCTGGAAGGCACCTATACGCTGTCGGTTAGAGCGGCCGATTATTACGGGAATACGCTAACCGTTACGGTACCGCCGAACAGTACAGCTGACGGCTCGTTGGCGCTCAAGCCGTTCGTGGGCTTGCCGGGCGAAATCGCCTACGATGATGGTACGGCGGAGAATGCCTGGGCCTTCAACGCGGCGAACAACGCCTGGGCTGTACGCATGACGCCGGAAGCCGGCGCAGTGCAAGTCACTGGCGCGTCGATCCGATTCTGGAATACCGAATGGCCGGTTCCGGGCGGTACCGCCTTCCAGTACGCCGTATACGATGCATCCGGCCCTGACGGGGCGCCCGGGCGGCAATTAGCCGGTCCGTTTGACGGCACCGCGCTGCGGAACGACCAATGGACCGTGCTCGAGCTGCCGGAACCGGTTACCGTCGAAGGCGACTTCTACATCGTGTACATTCAAACCTTAGCCGGAACGAGCGCTCCGGGGGTAGCCACCGATGAGACCAGCCCGAACGCCCACCGCAGCTGGAATCGGATCAGCGGAACGTGGGGCTTGACAGACGAAGAAGAAGGCAACTACATGATTCGCGCCATCGTGCGTTATCCGGTGAACGCGCCGGCCATTACGTCGCCGACGGACGGTGCTTACACGAATCAATCCACCTTCACCGTCACTGGAACCTCGCCAGCCAACAACGCCGACGTTAAAGTATATAACGGCACCGAGCTCGCGGGTGAAGCCACGGTTGAAAACGGGCAGTTCAGCCTGCCGATTGAGCTGCATGACGGAGCCAACGCCTTGTCTGCAGAAGTGATCGTGAACGGAAAAACAACCGACCGTTCGCAGCCGGTTACGGTTACGCTGGATACCGCAGCTCCGGAACTCGATGTCGTTTCCCCCGTGGATGGCTTCCGCACCAATTCGGAAGTGCTGAATGTAACGGGTTCGGCACTCGATGAGTTCATGAGCAAGCTGACGGTCAACGGTCAGGAGGTTCCGCTGGAAGGCGGCGGCGCGTTTGCGTACCGCATGCTGATCAATTCCGGCGAGAATCTGATCACCGTTACCGCGTCTGACCTCGCGGGGAACGAAACAACGGTCACTCGGACCGTATACGTGGATACGGAGCTGCCGGAGGTCGCTAATCTGTCGCCGGCAGAGGACGTGCATTTGACGGCAGGAGAAGCGTTGTCGGTATCCTTTGACAGCGTTCCGGGACTAACGGCTTCGTTCCGCATCGAATTACCGCTGTCGTTATCCGGCGGTACGGGCAACGGGATCCCGATCACGGAAACCACACCGGGTCATTATGAAGGAACGTATACGACACCCGCATCGCTGGTACTGGAAGGCGGCCTAATCGTGGTCACGATTCGGGACGCAGCGGGGAACATCGGGGACTTCCAGGCACCGGGCCGCTTGTTCGTCAGCGCGCCGGGCGAAGATCCGGGTGAGGATCCCGGAGAGGATCCGGGAAACACGCCGAACGCCCTCCCGGTTGCGGTGATCGATGCCGTGGAGCGTGCGGCCAAGAATAAGCAAATCGACTTTGACGGTTCTGCCTCTTCGGATGCCGACGGCCGCATCGTCCGCTATAGCTGGATGTTCAGCGACGGCGGCACCGAGCTCGGCCCCAAAGTCAAACACCGCTTCTCCGCCGCCGGCGGGCACACCGTCACCTTGACGGTGACCGATGACGACGGCGCGGTGAGCAGCGTGGTTCACAAAATCGTGATCCGGTAAATTTCGGACTCGATCCAAAAACAGATCAGCCCCAAGCGGTTGTTGCCGCTTGGGGCTGATTCTTTTTTAACTAAGAAGGTGCAATGACCTGCTCCCATACTTGTTTCAGTTTTTCTGATAATTCCGAATCCTCTTGTTGTGCCGCCGAGAAAAGGTATTCCTGATCAACATTCCAGATAAGTTACCTATAAAATAGCCTATCGCGCATCAAAAAAACAACCACACCACCGTTAGGAAGCCGAAAAGCTGCGGATCACCTCTTCAAACGCCGGCTCCGCCATATCGACGTCATCGATGTCGCCCCATTCGCTAAGCGCCCGGATGATCTCCATTGTCCCGATCTCATGGCGGTTCGCCTCGACAACCACCGTGTCGTCTTCAATGCCTGTCACCCGATACGGCAACCTCTCCACCTCGGTTTCCTCAGGAACCCGGAAGGGACCGCGGAACTTAACGCGAATCTCTGTCGGCAAACCGATTTGTTCCCGCAGCGTGGGAATTGTGCCGTCGTAGGTCAACTGACCTTGATCGATGACCATTACACGGCTGCAGAGCTGCTCAATATCGTCCATGTCGTGGGTCGTGAGCAGGATCGTTTTGCCGAAATCCCGGTTAAGCTGGCTCAAAAACTGCCGGATATTCCGCTTCGCATGCACATCGAGACCAATCGTTGGCTCGTCCAGGAACAACAGGTCCGGGTCATGCAGCATCGCCGCCGCGATGTCGGCCCGCATCCGTTGACCCAGGGACAGTTTGCGGACCGGGGTTAACCAGAATTCGCGCAGGTCCAGCAGCTCAGCGAATTGATCTAATCGCTGCGTCTTCTCGGCTCCGCTGACGCCGTACATCTCCGCCAGGATATCGTAGGAGTCCTTCACTGGTAAATCCCACCAAAGCTGACTGCGCTGCCCGAATACCACGCCAAGCTGACGCACTGCCTGCCGCCGGTCCCGGTGCGGATTAACACCGCCAACCCGCACCTCGCCAGAGGTCGGGTGGAGGATGCCGGTGAGCATTTTGATCGTCGTCGATTTGCCGGCTCCGTTCGGCCCGATGTATCCGACGAACTCCCCCCGCTCGACCTGAAAGCTAATGTCGCGCACGGCCTCCTTCAACCGGTATTCTCGCGAAAATAACGTACGAAGTCCGGAAAACCTCCCCTCTCGTACCACAGGCGTTTTGAAATCCTTCGTTAAGTTGTGGGCTTCGATCATCATCGTCTCGTTCCTCCTTAGCTTCCCGTACTCTGGTATTTGGTAATGCCATACCGCCAAAACCGCAGGCTCGCGAATATGCAGATGACAGCAACCCCCGCCGTTACGGCGAGCACCCACGGTCCCACCTCACCGCGCAACAGATACAGCGACGGCATGTAATTGACAAATCCAACCGGGATGGCGAACAGCAGCAGCGAAGACATCCACTTTGGATACAAGGTCAGTGGATATTGCGCTGCGGTGCGGGCCGCATCTTCCGTGATGTTCTGGAGCTCGACGATCCGGGTTGTCCAGAAACCCAACGTTGCGGTGGCCAATCCGATCGAGAACAGAATGACCGCCCCCGTCAGGATGATGAACAACGTCGCGATTACGGCAGTCCAGCCGACTTGTCCGGTGCGCATCATCGATCCCAGCGCCCAGCTCAGGATGAACCCGCCCTGCAGCAGCTCGGCGGGCATAAGCCGGAACTTCTGCGGCATCAGCGCCAACAGCACCGGCATCGGCCGGGTCAGCAACTGGTCGAGTTCGCCGCCGACAAGGTATTTTTCCAGATGGTGTACTTCGTCGGCAAACGTTCGGTAGATCGTCTTCGATAACGTCATCACCGCAAACAGATACCCAATCTCGTGCACCGACCACCCCCGGATCGCACCAAACCGATCCAATACGATCGCCACCATCAGAAATTCGGAGATTTGAACCAGTGCAGCCAGCAAGGTACCCACCACAAAGTTAAATTTGTATTGCATCCGGCTGCGAATCGTCGTGCGCACGAGCAGCCCGTAGAGTCTTAGCCAGGAGCGCAATTTTGCCAAGTTCATCCCCCTTGCACCTCCACCTTTCGCCGCATCATCCGGGTTGCGAGGAGGCATAGCAACGTCATTAGGGCGCACCAAAATACCGTCCCCCCTAATGCGAAGACGTCTCCATTTCCGAGATATAGGGTTGTCGGCACATACAGCAAATAAGGGTATGGCGTGAACCACGCGAAAGATTCGAGCCAACCGGGTAGCCACTCGAGCGGGATAAAAAAGCCGGCGAGCAAATTGACCAACGCATGATGACCCCAATACAGCCAGGAAGACTCGGTAGTCCATAACGCACTGACCCCGATGAGATAGTTGATACAAATGGATAAGTAGGAGGCTCCAAGCAAGCCGGCGGCGGTGAACAGAACGGCGGCTCCATCTCCCGGAACCGGTAGGGAGAAGACGAAAAAATACAGGAGATAAATCGGAATGGATTTGTACACGAGCTGGTAGGCGATTTGCCCCCATTCCTTGGACATCATGTGGGTGAACAGGTGAATGGGCCGCATCAGATCCAGGGCGATTTGCCCGGTCCTGACGGATTGCGGAATACCCAGTCCGTTCGTGATGAAGCTGGTGACCCAGAGGGCGGATTGCGTGAAGGCGATGTAAGCGACCATGCCTTGCGTTCCGTAGGTACCCAGCGAGTGGTCCCGGCCAAGCCCAATCCAGATGCACGCGTACATGAAGCCGAACATGGCGCTTGCGATATTATGCACCAGGTGGGCTCCGCGGTACTGCACATTGCGGGCGTAGGCTTTGGAAGCCAAGGTGAAATAAAGCCCAGGGTTAAACATTTGACACCTCCGATAAGCATGTTTAGAGCGAATCGTGTCGCTCTCCCGGACGGATATCCCGTCCACTTCAGTCAAGGCGAATATAGGAAAGAAGGTCACTAGCATACCGCAATTACTCGGGTGTGGCAAGGAAATTTTTCCTGACATGTGGGTCGATTTGAAATAGCGGAACTTTTTACCGTTACTTGAGTTCAACACGCTGAAATGTAGAAAATAACGACCATAAAGGGCGTTATTCTCCGGCTTTAGGTCGGATCTCGACCATTTGACGGCCATCATCGCAAAATAACGCCATAAAAGTCCCCGATCTCTTCGAATTCCATGGCGTCATCGGAAATAAGGGACTTTTTTACCGCTAAACAGGAACGTAAAGAAACCCCAACCTTTATGGGCTGGGGTTTGGGGTGATCGTTCATGTACGCGCGCGCTACGCTTCGCGAATCCGGTACAACACGCTGTCGAAGTCGCCGCGCAGCGGGAGCTCTAGGCCGATTCGCATTAGGCTCCGACCGCTCCGGGTGCCGGGCTGTCCTTCGATCACGTAGGATTTATCCGGCGCGAGGCCTTGCAGACGCAAGCGAGGCAGGCGGTCACCCAGCCGCTGCGAGTGCAGGAACGCCAGCAGCACGCTGTCACCGTACGCCTGATCCACGTACTGGACTGCGATTACGCCCCGGTGGGCCAGCGTATCCAGCCGGTACTGGTCGCCGAACTGTACCAGCGGGCGGATCGCTTTGTACTGCCGGACGAACCCGGCGGCCTCTTCGAGCTCCGCGTCACTCCAATGGTTCAGGTTCGCGCCGATGCCCAGCGTCCCCATCATCGCGCTGTGGAACCGGTACGGCAGCGACAGGACGCGGCGGTTCATCCCGGTGGGCGACTCGGTCACCCAGCAGGTCATCATCTTCGGCGCGTATACATAGGAGAAGCCCTCCTGGATGCTCAGCCGGTCAAACGCATCGGTGTTATCGCTGGGCCAAGCCTGGTCGGCATACCGGAAGATGCCAAGGTCGATCCGTGATCCGCCGCCTGCGCAGGTCTCGAATTCCACATGCGGGAAACGCCGGCGCAGCTCGGCCCAGATCTCATACAGGCTCTGCACATGGCGAATCCAAATTTCCTTCTGGCGTTTCAGCGGATGGTCCTTCAACCCCGGCTCCGTCACCGTCCGGTTCATGTCCCATTTGATGAACTTGATCTGATGCTGGCTAAGCAGATCGGTCATGAACTCGAGAATGTAGCTTTTGACCTCCGGTTTGGAGAGGTTTAGAAGCAACTGATTGCGCAGCTCCGCCCGGCCTCGGGTCGGAAAATGATACACCCAATCCGGATGGCTCCGATACAAGTCGCTGTCCGGGTTCACCGCCTCGGGCTCCACCCAGATCCCGAACTCCATGCCCAGCTCATGCACCCGATCGATCAGCTCGCTTAGCCCGTTCGGGAACTTCTCCCGGTTGACGACCCAGTCGCCGAGCCCGGCGCGATCGTGGTTACGCGCCCCAAACCAGCCGTCGTCAACGACGAACAGCTCGACACCCAGTTTGGCCGCGCGCTCCGCCAGGTCCATTTGGTCCTGCGCGTTCACATCGAAGTACGTCGCTTCCCACGAGTTGTACAGCACCTTGCGCGGCTCCCGGCTCGGCAGCACGTAATCATGCTGATAGCGATGCAGCTTGCGGCTCATCCCGCCGAACCCGGCAGCGCTGTAACCGCCGACAAACTTCGGCGCAGCAAACGTCTCGCCGGGGCCAAGCAGCCATGTGCTGTCAAAATCGTGGATGCCGCCGGTCACGCGAACGTGACCAAACGCGGTTTGCTCCGCGACGATTTTCCAGTTACCGCTCCACGCCAACGCCCCAAACCAGACGTCACCCCGTTCCTCCGTCGCCGTCCCGTCTTCGACGGCAAACCATGGATTGGCATGGCCGTCGGTAAAGCCGCGACGCGATTCCAGCATCTTTTTACCTTCGGACAAGAAAGTGCGGCGCAGTTGAAATTCGCCTGCCCATTTGCCAGTCACATGCGTGAACCGGTAGTCCCGCAGCACCGGCATTGTCCAAGCCGCCGATTGGATCGTCTCCAGCAGCACCGGCTCGTCGCCTAAATTCACGAGACTAACGGATCGTTCCAGCACGTCATGTTCGGAGATGGCCGCGTAGCTCAAGCGGACTTCAAACGGGTACACTTCGTCTCGAAACGTTAGTGTCAGCGTTTCTTTCCCGCTCTCCTGATCCACCAGATACCCGGTATATTGCGGGCAGAAATCGCGCACTCCGTCGGGCCAAGTCACTTTCAGCAAAGGCTCGACATACCCGACGCCGCCCCAGAAGCTGTACTCCTCCGCTTCCCGTTCGATCTCCGCGTCGAAGGAGCTGTGCCCCCATGTCCCGAGCAGCGGCAGCACCTCCGCCGGATCAATAGGCGCCCCCCAGTACAAATGCTGGAGCCGCCCTTTCTCGTTTAAGCCAAACACATAGGAGCTGCCGTTCGTTTGTAACGCGAATAATTGGTTTTGTTCATTGACCCAAATCGCCATGTTCTGATCACCGTCCGCTGAGTTTAATTATTTTGGCTTCCGCCGGCTCCAGGTCTACGACCAGTTCGCCTACGGTTTCCTGCTCCGTGCCTTCCCACAAATCAACCACCTGGTATCGCGCGTTTGGATCAAGCCCTGCCCGCTCCAGAGATACCGTCATCCGTGCTGCTGTCGTCCCATCGAAATTAAACACCGCAATATACAGCACATCGCCGGGAGCATCCAGCACGAACACATCAGACGCCCGGTCGCCGAAGCCCCACTCGAGCGGCCGGAACGTCCGTCCCAAGCGGGCGACGTCCATCACCGCGCGATTCCCGAGCCAGGCCTTGGCGCGCTCCGCAGCACCTTCCTTGCGGAAGTCGTCGCCAAGCAGCAGCAGCGTTCCGGCAATGACCGACGCCGTCAGCCGGCTCCGCCCTTCGTGCCAGTCGGTCTCTTCCTGATTGAAGCTTTTGTACAGCACCGTGTGGTCCGGGTCGTTGAAACGATACAGGCAGTCGTTCATCCACCAGCCATAAGTCAGCGAATTTAACAAATATTCGGTATCGCCGATCTGCCCAAATACATCGCAGGAGATACGGCGACTATGGGCAAAGGCATACGGGAAGAGCGGTGCGATCGACAGATTGATGAAAAACGGTCGTCCCGCCGCCTCCGGCGACAGCTTCGCCGCCAGATAAGATAAGCCGTAGTGATAAGCGGCAATCCCCGTTGTGATGGCCGGATCAAAATGCTGTCCTTCCAGCGCCCCATGCGCCATGAAGTCCAGTTTGATGTATTCGAAGCCCTCGCGGATCACCTTCTCTGTAAACCAATCGATCCGCTGCAAAGCCCCGGGATGCGTCGGGTCAATCGCCAGGCCGCCGGCGATGTCGGCGACAATCTCCCCCTGCGGGTCGCGGAGCAAGATCTCGCCGTACGTATACTTGCCGTCCGTGCCCTCCACTTTCCGGCGAAATTGCTCCGGTCCGCCCCAGAACGCAAACGGCGTCCAATACGTGCCCGGCTTGTGCCCGTTCTCCCGCACCCGACGCAGTGCGTCAGCCATTTCCTCCGCCGTCAGCCGGTCCCAGAAAGCGTCAAAATTGATATAGAGCGTGCCATCGCTCTCAAAACCCAGCGGCTGTACCTCGCGTTTCAAAAAATCGCTCGTCGAGGTATACAACTCGTAATCGAGCGTGCTCATTGCCGCCGACCAGCTGTTCCAGCCGAATGGCACGCCGCCCTCCCATTTCAGCGGTGGTTCGACCGCCGCGTTGGCTCGGCCGTACGCCTCCAACCCCTCGCGGTAGTCGTCGTAATACCCGGCGAATACGAGCGGGGATTGGACCCGGGGGCCCTGAACGTAACCGTGCGGCTGCGTATCGCGCGTCATCTCGCTGGTCGCCCCGGCATACAGCTCGAACTCGTCCAGTTTGCCGGCTTGTTCGCTGCGGATACGGATGCCTGTCTTCCACACGTCATGGGACACCGAGCCCGTCACGAAGCCCCGCCGACTCCCTGGATAGAACAACGCCGTCGCTTCGTAACTCTCCGTCTCCCAGGGCAGCGCCTTGGCGATGTAGCGTACCCATTTATCGTTATCGTAAGGGATGCGAAGGGCATGCAGCTGGTCCCCCCCGAACAGCCCGTTACCAGAGTCTTTTTTGATCTCCAGCTTAGCTGACTTCATCACCGCAATCCGGTTCAGCTTCAACTTGTCTTCGCCGGCCACAACGACCCGTATCAAAAAGAACGGCTGCTGCTCATAAAGGTAAAATTGCTGCTCCACCTCCGGAAGACCCGGTTTTTCATGCCGAATTACCACCTTTACGCCTTGCCCAAAGCGATCGTTCAGCTCATTCGGCTCCCCGTACGCCTGATGACTCTCGTACATGCCGGTATGGTATTCCCGGCCCTGCCACCGGAATGCGCTATGGATCCCGCTCCAGCTAAATGCGCCGCAGCAGCTAAAGGCGAATTCGCCGCCAGCCAGATCATAGGTTAATCGCGCAAGCCCGTTATCCAAATGCAATTGTGTATCCGATTCCGCCCAAAAGCGTACTTTTTCCGTTATATGGCCGTTTGTTGTCATCCCACTCCACTCCTTCTCCGCCTATTCGCCCTCATTATAAGGTCGAACTCCACTGGGTTCCATGCTACGATCTTCCGATCGATAGCGGGAAACGACTTTTTTGACTAGCCGGTATTGTGCGCTGCGGGTGATAGCAAGCCAATGTTGCAATTCCTGCAACATTTCGGGCTCACTTGACACCCTAAACCATAAAATGTTGCACTTAGTGCAACATTTGTATAAAGCCCCCTAATCACTTTGGACACTTTCAGGCTAAACAATATACAATAAATATAGCTGGAGGTAGTCCGTATGAGAGTTCAGCACAGCAAGTTCGACGAATTAAGAATACAGGTCGTCGAGGAAGCACTGGACCGGGGGAATGTGGCTTTAACTGCTCGTAAACATGGAATCTCCCCCTATTCCTTGTACAAGTGGGTGAAACAATATAGGGATGAGGTGGAGATAAACGTGGGTAAGAAAAAGGACATAAAGCATCTTAATGATCCACAGACAGCTCAAGAGTGGGAGCAGAAATATGAACAGGCAGCGAAACTCCTTGGCGAGAAAGAACTGGAGATCGCGATACTTCGAGATCTTGTAAAAAAAAAGTATCCCCACATCCAATTCAAGTGGCCCGAAAATGGATCCTAAAGGGCTACAAGGTAGCTCCTGTGCTTAAGATCTGTGGTGTTCCGCGTTCATCGTACTACTATTCGCTCAAGCTTACGAATCCTAAACAAGCCCCTCAAGGCGGGCGTCCCGTACCCGGATACTCCTATACCTTTGATGGGAAGAAAGTGACCGATACGCGGATTAAACACCTGATTATGAAGCTGCTGGAAGGTGAGGAATCCGCCTATGGATACCGAAAACTCACGATTGCCTTACGCCGGCAGCATCATCTTAAGATTAACAAGAAGAAGGTGTACAGGCTCTGCAAGGATCTCGATATCCTAGGCAAGCCGGTAAAACCTAAACAGTCTTATCCACGCCGTCTGGCCAACAATATGGAGGTTACAGGACCCAACCAGCTGTGGCAGATGGATATTAAATATGGTTATATCGCCGGCCTGGAACGTTACTTTTATACCGCAAGTATTATCGATGTATACGACCGAAATGTAGTTGGACAATACCGCGGTAAGGAGTCCAAGACGAAGGATCTGCTTACCACACTACACAAAGCCCTCTTAAAAAGAGGTGTGTACAACCAAGAAACACCGCTGGTTGTTCGTACCGACAATGGCCCGCAATTCAAGAGCCACAAGTTTAGAGAGTTTTTCGAGAACAACAAAGAGTTATTGATCCATGAGAGAACACCGAACCGAACTCCAAACAAAAATGCGTACATTGAGTCATTTCACAGTATCTTGGAGCGTGAGTGTTTCAAGCGGCACGTCTTTATGAGTTTTGAAGAAGCATTCGATGTTCTTGACCAATTCATGGACTTTTACAATAACCGCCGAATTCACATGAGTTTATACGGCTACTCTCCCACTAAATTTGCAGTGAAATTGGAGAGAAACGAAGTAAACGCGTTTAAAATCGCCGTTTAACTGCGTCTATCTTAGGTTTGATCCTAAAGTGTCCAATATTCGGGGGCCCGGCCGATTTTATGGCAGTTTGGGCCCACCGCCGCAAAGATGCTGCACTTTATGCAACATTTTAGCCGGAACCCCCGTGGTCCCGATTAGAATGTTGTACAAACTGCAACATTTGCCGTCGCAGGTGGGGGTGGCAGAGGTTCATTGGCACCACCACCCAGCTCCCCCAAAAAAACGCGAGCCGGCGGAGGAACCCAGTCCCCCGCCGCTCGCGTCACTCTGCCCTAGCGCTCTATTCCCACAATTTCATACGCTCTTCGTAGTTCTTGTTGTAGACTTCCTCCAGTTTCGGCAAGCCCGCAGCATCCACTTGCTTCATCATGGTGTCATACAAGGTGACCAACTCCTGCTCGCTTGGAGCCAGGGCCATCTTCAGGAAGAACTCGTTAATCGTTTCGTTAACCTTCGTCTCCATGATCGCTTCCGGCGTACCGCCGGCCGGGCCAAGACTATCGTAAGGGGCCGTGTCGAACGACGTGTCCGCGAGGTTCTTGATCGCAAGATCGGTTGTCGGATCGGTCATGCCGCGGCCGATCAGGTCATACGGCGTACCGTCGGAGCCCGGTCCGTTCTTGATCGTCCAGGTCCATTTGCGGATCCCGGTCGTGCGGGAAGCTTCCGCCCAATCCTTCTTGAAGGCATCCAATACTTCCTGACGCGGCACATGCTTGCCGTCCTTCATGTCCCAATGCTCGCCTTCTACGCCCCACATCATCATATATTGCCCTTCCTCGCTGGCGAGGAAATCGAGGAACTTGATTGTGCGTACCGGATCCTTGTTCGTTTTGCTGATGGTGATGCCGTCCCAACCGAGCGAACTCTTTGGCCCGTAAGAGGTTTGGTCCGGCCCAACGCCCGGCGCCAGCACTTTATATTGGTAGAACTGTCTCTCCTCCGCTTTGGCCGGGTCTGGGGCATCCGCCTTCAACAAACCATTGGACGTCCCTACGTTCCAGCCCGCATCGGCCGTGGCGAAGATATTCCCTGCCCCCAGCTTCTGCTCATATTGCTTCGTCTTCATCGTCACCCACTCTTTGTCGAGCAAGCCTTGGCGATACAGGGAATTCATATATTTCATCATGTCCAAATACCGTGGATCGCGGATATCCTTCAGCAGCTTGCCGTCTTTCTCGTAAAATGGCATAATGCCAAACATCCCTTTGAACGTCCCGGTCACGCCGCTCATGTTCTCGCCGTTCAGCGTCATTGGGATCGTTTCCTTGCCGTCGATCGTCGGGTATTTCTCCTTAAACGCCTTCAGCAGGTTCTCGAACTCTTCGGCCGTAAACGGCTCGCCGTTGTTCACCTTATCCCCTACGCCCAGCTCCTTCATCAAATCCATCCGCATCAGGAAGCCGAACACCGGATACTGCTCCAGCCCGTACCAGTTAGCCAAATAGTAGTTCTTCCCGTCCGAACTGCGCGTCTTCTTCAACGTATCCCCGTACATCTTCTTGATGTTCGGTCCGTACTTCTCGATCAAGTCATCCAACGGAATAACGGCTCCCGAGGAAATATACTTGTTCATAATGTCGCTGCCGCGGCTCATCAACACGATGTCCGGCAAGTCGTTGCTCGCCAGCATCAGGTTCAGCTTCTCCGCCGGATTCCCGGTCGGCTGTTGGATCTCTACCGTCACGCCGGTTTTTTCTGTAATCGCTTTCGCTACCGGGTTTGTAAAAGGATCCCCCGTGTTCTGGTCAAACAACGTTAACGTGATCGGCGATTTATCATCCGCCGGTGCCTCCCCGTTTGTTCCTCCGTTCGCCGCGGGCGAATTCCCCCCGGCCGACGGGGCGTTCCCGGACCCGCAGCCTGCAAGCAGGGCGAGGATCATCATAGAGGATACCATGAATAGCAGCTTCTTCTTCATTCGCGTAAACCCCTCTCTTGTGCTTTTGCGCTTGGACCTCAAGCTCACCTCAATTGTAAAAAGCCCCACCCTGTTTATCCATAACGCAATGTTACTATTCATAGTGGAAAACGACTTTCATCGATTAGGCCGCTATTCAGCCTATGTGCGGTCCATATTCAGCCCATGTTCAGCCGGGTTTCGAGCTCGGATGCGTTCGGATTCAGCGGCAGGCGAATCGTCACATTCGTCCCGATCCCCAGCCGGCTGAAGATTTCCACTCCATATTGTTCTCCATAGGCCAGCTTGATTCGGTCGTCAACGTTTTTGATGCCATAACCGGATTGATTGCTGGCTTTGTTGAACGCTTCTTCGAGCCGCTCACGGGTCATCCCCTGCCCGTCGTCGATGACCTTCAGCAGGAGATCCTCGCCTTCCGCCTTCAGCTTAACGTTAATATGAATACCAGCTTCGTTCCAGATCGCATGATTGATGCAGTTCTCGATAAACGGCTGCAGGATCAGCTTAATAACCGTCCGGTTAAACAACGACTCGTCCAAATCGTAATGCATATGAAGCATCCCGCGGAACCGAATCTCCTGGATCGAAACATAGTTTTTGACCAGCTGGATTTCCTGTTCCAACAGGACAACCCTTTTCCCTTTGTTCAGGGAGATCCGATAATACTTCGATAAGTGGCTGACCATCTGATAAACCTGGTTGCTGCCTTCCTTCAAAGCAAGCGAGGAGATCGAAGACAACGTGTTATACAAAAAATGCGGATTGATCTGCGCCTGCAGCGTCGTCAACTCCGAATCCTTCACGGCGATTTCCTTGACGTACACCTCGTCGATCAGCTCCTGGATTCGCGTGGCCATCTTCTGAAACGCGTAGGACAACTGCCCGATCTCATCGTTGCCCATCGGTTTGCGTTTGACTTGGAAATTCCCCCGCTCCACCTTGCGAATTTGCTGCAGCAGCACCTCAATTCGCTTCGTAATCACCTTGGCCGTCACGAAAATCAGCAACGCCGCTACCGCGATCACCGTGATGGAAATCCAGACAATGCGCTTGGTCGCCTTGTTTGTATTGGCCAACAGTTCGTCATACGGGACGGTAATCACCGTCGTCCAGCCATTGCTAAGCTTTTTGTACGTAAAAAACCGTTCCTGACCGTCGATCCGCGTGTCGAACTTCCCGCCGGACAACGTCAAATCCGCTTGAATCGGATAGACGTCAAAAAGCTGCCGTCCCTTCATCGCCGCATCTCCGGAGCTGATCACGCGACCCGTGTTGTCGATGATGTAAACGCTCTTATTGACATTTTCTTTTTCGATCAGGGAATAGATTTCCTTGTCGTCGATATTGATCGTCAGAATGCCGTAAGGATGCATCAGGCTGAAATAACTAAGCGAGCGTGCCAGCGTAACGTAGGACGGCCCCGTCTGGGGATCATCGATATGAATGTAAACCGGGCTGCCCGCCGCATTCAGCGCTTGCTGCTTCACCGTTTCCGGCAGCTCCTCCGTGTATTTAATGTACTGTTTATCGGAATATAACGTCTTGTTATCGATGTAAATGGTGATCCCCTGAATATTCGCGTTAGAAATCAACATGGAGGACATCGTACGATTGATATACTGGAACGCATCCAGATAATAAAAAGCTTGTTCGTAATCATTGGACAAAAAATTCCGCAGCTGCGCGTCCATATACAAAATATTCGTCAGCTGCTCATAGTAACCCAGCCGGTTTTCAAGGTTCGTATTGATCTGATTTAACGTGCCGCTTAACGAAGCGTACGTCTGCTCGGTGATCGTGTCCCGCGTGGAGGTATAGGAATAATAAATCAGCACAGAGCACGGGATGAAGGACACGATCAGGAAAATAATAAACAGCTTGTTACGCAAGCGGAGATTGGCAATCCAATGGTGCTTGAACAGAGATAATCGCCGAAATACAGGACTCCCGCCGTCCGTCTCCCTAAAGGTTTTTTCGATATTCATTGGGCGTGACTCCTTGATTTTTTAGGAATAAGGAAATGAAATAGGATGTGCTCTCATAGCCGATCTTCTGGGCGATATCCTGCACTTTTAGAGATGGATCCGCTAACATCTCCTTGGATTTCTCCAGGCGAATCCGTGTCAGGTAGTCATGAATGGTCATGCCGGTTTTATCCCGGAAAATGGACCGCAAATAGTTTGGCGACAAATAAACCTGACTGGACAAGCTTTGGATGGTAATCGGTTCATGAAACGTCTGGTCGATAATCTGACAGACTTGATGCACAAGCTTGGCGTTTTTGTCCGTAGACCGCTCCATCAAGAGGTTCAAATAGTGCGAGGTTGCCCGCCGGATGTTAGCCTCCATCTCCTGCAGCGTCTGGCAGTCATAAACGGATTGATAGAGGACCGCTCGTTTGACCGGTTCAGCATGGCCTTGCAGGCTGGGGCTGTGAAGTCGTTCCTCCAGTCGGGTCAGCAGGTCGATTGCCCACTCGTACACAAGCGGCTTGTCAATGCGCAGCTGACGCACATTTGCGAGGAATTCACGTAACATGCCTTCCGCTTCTTCGCCGCGAAGCTGCTGCAGCGCCTCCAGCCACTCCTGCTCAGGGAAAGGCGGCAGCGTGTCATAACGATACCCCGGTTTGACATCCCCGGCATCAATGATCTGTCCCGGCTCAAGATAGAACCTCTCGTCCCGCAGGCCACGCGCCTGTTCATATAGCCTGGCGATACCGACGGGATCCGCTTCTTCATTGCCAACCGCCAGCGTTACCGACAGCCCGAGCTGACCCCGAATCGTCTGCTGCAGCGTACCCCACTGCTCCCGTGTCACACTCGGCTGGCTTCCGGACTCCGCCTCGATAAAGATCACGAGCTCCCCTTCCTGAAGTGCGGCGACCACGGCGTCCTTGCGAACGGCGTGGAAATACTCCTCCGCCACCTCCGGAAGCCGGGAGATTGCCGCTTCCGATTGTTCGCTGCCCCGGACGGTGGATGTTTCTTCACCGCCGGTGAAATGGTCTACGCTGCAGAGCGCCAGCGTGTAAGAACCGGCGGTTTCCCGCCGTTCCAGCTTGCCGAGCTGGGCGGCGAATTGCTCCCGCCGGGCGGGGTCTTTTTCATGAAGCAGCTCTTTTAACAGCTTGGCTTTGGTCATTTGGATCGATTTATATTTTAAACGCACCTCTTCGCACTTCTGCTTCACTCGTCCCATCACCCCGGCAATTTCCTCCAGGTCCAGCGGTTTAAGTAAATAACCGACCGCGCCGACGTGCAAGGCCGATTTGACATAACTGAATTCGTCGTGACCGGTCAAGAAGACGATCTGCATCCAGTCGTAGTGTTCGCTGACCCACTTCGCCAGCTCCAGACCGTCCATTAGCGGCATCTGTACGTCCGTCAGCACGATGTCGGGTTGAATGGCATGAATTTTCTCCTGAGCGTCCTTCCCGTTGATGCCGACACCGGCCACGTAAATCCCCATATCCTCCCAACGGATGAAGTCCCGCATCATCTCCAATTCCAATTCCTCGTCGTCCACCAGAAAAATGCTGTACATGTCCGCAAGCCCCCTTCGTATGCAGCCTTTCCGTATCTAATAACCGTAAGGTTAGGCAGTTCCTTGTACTGCCTCCTCTTTGATTATAGCGCTTACATGCAGGCGAACTGAATCCTCCTTTCGCATGAAAGTTATTTTCAAGCATGATTCGATACATTGCTTTATCGACATTGAATTTTCGGGGGTCTTATAATTTTTTTAAGCAGTAATGCTGAATGCCACTACTAAGAAACCAATGCGAGGTGCCGTTATGCAAACCGACTTGAATCTACGCGAAGGTACGGAACTGAAAATTCCGCGCCGTAAATTATGGCCCGTCTTCAAACAGCAAAAATACTTGTTCCTCTTGATGCTGCCGGCGTTGATCTGGGCGATCCTATTCGCCTATACCCCCATGGCCGGATTGTATATGTCGTTCGTGAACTACCAACCGACGTTGGGTCGTTTCTGGTACAGCCTGTTCCACAGCGAATTCGTGGGGTTGCAGTGGTTACGTTATTTTTTCAATAACGGCGATTTCCTGATCATTATGCGCAACACGTTGGCTTCGACGTTAATCACGCTTTTATTCTCGTTTCCGATGCCGATTCTGATCGCGCTGGCGATAAACGAAATCAAGAACGTCCAATTCAAAAAAATCGTGCAAACGTCCTCGTATTTGCCGTATTTCATCTCTTGGGTTATTGCGGCCAACATTATCGTCACGCTGCTGTCCTCGGACGGTGCGGTGAACGCGCTGCTGAAATTTTTTCACATCACCAATGAAAGCATCTTGTTCCTGCAGAACGGCAAGTACTTCTGGTGGATCGTTGCGCTGGGCAACACGTGGAAGGATATGGGCTACAGCTCGATTATGTATTTGGCGGCTATCTCTTCGATCAACCCGGAATTATACGAGGCCGCTAAGGTGGACGGAGCGAACCGATTTAAGCAGATTCGGTTTATCACGCTCCCGCATCTGAAACCGACGATCGTCATCCTGCTGATTCTCGCCATGGGCGGCATTCTGAATGCCGGGTTCGACCAGCACTTCCTGCTGGGGAACGATCTGACGAAGGACTACTCCGACGTGCTCTCGACCTACTCGTTCCGCTACGGGATTCAGAACGGCATGTTCTCGTACGCCGCCGCCGTGGGCATGTTCAGCTCGGTTGTCGCCTTTATCATCGTGGTGATCGTCAATAACATCGCGAAAAAAATCAACGGCCAGTCCTTGTTCTAAACCTGGCATGGAGGGAACTGCATGAAAAACCAAAAGACGATTACCGAGTACCTGTTTGACGCGGCGCTGTATCTGTTCCTGACGGGTATCTTTCTCGTCACGTTTTACCCGTTCTGGAACATTCTCATCATCTCGCTGAACGATGCCACCGACTCGCTGCGCGGCAACCTGTATTACTGGCCGCGGGAGTTTACGTTCGCCAGTTACGTCACAATCTTCCGGAACCCGGAAATCTGGAGCGCACTGCAGGTAACGGCGCTGCGGACGGTGATCGGGACCGCGGTGTCGATCGTCTGCATCTCCATGCTGGCTTACACCTTAAGCAAGCGGTATCTGCTCGGTTGGAAGTATTTCTCGTTTTTCTTTGTCTTCACGATGTATTTTGGCGGCGGCTTGATTCCGACGTATATGGTCATCAAAGCGCTGGGTTTGATCGATTCGTTCTGGGTGTTTATCTTCCCGGGTCTGATCGGCGTGTTCCTGATGATCCTCGTGCGTACCTTCATCGAGCAGTTGCCCGGTGAGATCGAGGAGTCGGCCAAAATCGATGGCGCCAACGACCTGCAGATCTTCATCCGCATCGTTCTCCCGCTGTGCGTGCCCGTGCTGGCGACAATCGGGTTGTTCCTGGCCATCGGCCATTGGAATTCCTGGTACGATTCTTATATTTACACCTACAAGCCGGAGCTCAAGACGCTGCAGGCCGTCCTGGTCAAAATCCTGAACCAGTTCCAAACTGGCGGAATGATGACCGATGCTCAGCAGATGGCGCAAAACGCCAAACGGATCCCGGTTTCCAGCGAAAGCATCCGAATGGCGGTCACGATGGTCGCGACCCTGCCGATCATCATGGTGTATCCGTTCGTGCAAAAGTATTTCGTCAAAGGGATCATGATGGGCGCGATCAAAAGTTAACTTTGGTTTATATGAAGAAACCCGTCGCGGCGGTTGCCGGACGGGTTGTTTGTTGTGTGGGGATGTTTGCGTACTTACACTCACATTAACTTGCTTGCTGGTAACTCGCGAGTGTGAGCGGGCGGACGTTCCTCCACCAGTAGCCGAAAGAGCACAATGTTGCATTTTGTGCATCATTTTGCTCTCGCGGGGCGGGTTAAGGGAGAAATGTTGCATTTAATGCAACATTTTCAGCTCTTGCCGCCGTTACGCCGCCGAAATGTTGCAGTTATTGCAACATTTCAGCCGATTCGGCGGTTTTGCCTGCGAAAATGTTGCCCTATTTGCAACATTTCCTCACGGTCGAGCGCCGCTGCACGCATCTGGCCGCCAAGCGCCACCCGCCTAGGCCAACTTAGACCGGCTTAAGCTTACCCCAGCGCTTGTTCCCGCCGGATCAACTCCAGTAAAGCGCCGCAGCCCTGCTGTACCAGGCCGTAAACCTCTTCGAAGTTCCCCGTGTAATACGGATCGGGGACCTCCTTAAGTTGCGACTCTGACACCAGGTCCAGCAGCTTCACGATCCTCGCATCAGCCTGCCGAGCCAGCGCTTTCAAATCGCGTTCATTTTGGTTATCCATCGCGATGATATAGTCGAATTTGTCAAAATCGTCCTGTGCCACCTGTCGTGCTTGCAATCCCTCATAGGATATGCTGTACTGGTCCAAAATGCGGCGCGTGCCGTGATGCGGCGGATTCCCCGTATGCCAATTCCCGGTTCCCGCCGAATCGATCACAAACTTCTCGCCTAATCCCGCTTCGGTAACTAGATGCCGAAAGACGGCTTCCGCCATGGGCGAACGGCAAATGTTCCCCAGGCATACAAACAAAACTCCCACTTTGCGTTTGTCGTTATCCATGGTTCTCCTACTTCCTTCCTGTATAGCATATCTGCTCAACACTCTCTTAGCAGATATTACTATAGGTTAAGGCCGGAGAACAACCATAGCTCAGTTGGAGCTTCAGCCTTTACGCAATACCGGAATCCAGATTTCGCTTCGGTAATCGGGCAGCGATGTGTCCGGACTTTCGTTCCACAAGAGTTCCGGCCCTTCGGCCAGCTCGTAATGAGCGGACGGGAACCACTCCGAATAAATTCGTCCCCATACGTTTTGCAGCGTCTCCGGGAACGGGCCGACCGCGGTAAACACCGCCCACGTCGAAGCGGCCACCTCCAGCGAGGCATAGCCATCCGGGCAAGCGTGTGTTGTAGCCACTCCGAGGTAATGGTCCAGCTCCCCCTGCTCCTCCATGCGCCCCTCCGAGAAATTGGCCGACGCGCTGATCATCCCGGCGGGTTCGAGATCAGAAAGCCCCTTCAACTGAGCAATCCTCTCCGGGGTTAAGCTTTGCGCCATTTCCGCAATTTGCGGATTAACCCCTTGAAATTGGATCGGTACCCGTTTGTGCAGGCCGACGATCCGAAAAGCTTCCTTGTCCACGATCCGATAATTCATTTCGTTTCCTCCTTGTATGGTGAGTTGGAAGGTCATCCGAGGATAAGCTTTGAGCGGCGAACCCGGATCTTTCGCTTCCGACGGCGTGATCCCATGCAGGCCTTGGAATGCCCGGGTAAACGCGTCGGCGGAACCGTAACCGTATTTGACCGCCAGGTCGATCACCCGTACCGGCCCCTGCTGCAGCTCGAAAGCAGCCAGCGTCAGCCGGCGGCGGCGGATATACTCCGACAGCGGGATCCCGGCCAGGAACGAAAACATCCGCTTGAAATGGTATTCCGAGCAAACGGCGATCCGGGCTACTTCCTCATAAGCGATTTCGTTCGTCAAATTCCACTCAATATAGTTCAACGCTTCGTTCATATTTTTTAGCACATCCATCGTTTGCACCTCCTCTGGTTCCCAGCATAACAAGAGTCCTTCGGCCCCATCCGACTTTCCGCGCACCGGTTTTGCGGGGAGTCCAGACCGAGCCGGCGAAATGAGTTTGGTATCAGTATATCGAAATAGGAGGTTGTCACCAACTCAACTCAAAAAAAACAGAGGAAAGGCCCCACGGCCTTCCCCCTGCAGTTTCACCTTATGGTGTTTCCTCATCCTCCCAATCCGCGGACGTATACAGCGTAAAGATCAAATCCCGATTCGATTCCGCGGTCCAGGTTAACCCGCCATCCGTAGATAAATTCGCTTCCCCGCCCGCATAAGGGTCGGCGTCGCTGTAGGCAAACCCGTAGTTGTTGTCCGTGCTTGGCGTATAGTCGGAGCCCGGCGATTTCAGGATCAAACCATACGTTTTGCTCGTATCCAATCCTTTTAACTGAGGGTAAATCGAATACGGCGAGATCGAACCCGGGATGTTGTAAGCCGGAAGCGAAGCTGTAAACAACTTCTCCGCCGGTTGGCCCTGATCGTCCAGCACGACCAGCTCGAAATAATAAGCGTCTTTCGGCACCTCATTCCGATAGCTCTCGTAAATGTAGACATCCAGTTTCGGCAAATCCGCATGCTCTAACGTGAAGGTCTGCATCCGCTGAATTCCTGCCCGAACGTCGGAGTAATAATCATATCCAAGATCGCTGTCATCCTGATCGATACGGCTGCCGCTCTCCCCAGGAACGTAATAGGCTTCCAGCTCATAGATCGAAGGCACACCATAGTTCGTATTCAGGTAAAGTCTCAGCTTGGATGTCGTAACCTCCGGGAACGTCAACGTCCGGTTATCGCCTAACGTGAAACCTTTCGTAATGTTCCGGTAAGCCGAGCCATCCCAATACTGGAGTGTATAGTTGGCCGTTTTGAAATTCGGATCCCGGAACTCCTTGACGACGACCCGGTTCACCTTCGTTTCCGTGCCAAAATCAATTTCCGCCCATTGGTCGTTTTGTTGCCCATCAGCCGCATTCCAGCGTGTCGTGAGATCGCCGTCGGTCAGTTTATCGGCTTCATACCCGGGATCGCCCCAGGTTGAGGAGACGTTAACCGGCTTCCCTAAGGCCAGATTCAACGGCAGCGGATCCACAGGTTCCGGTTTACCCGAACCCTCGATTTGAATGACGGTCGAACCCTTCGCTTCCAGCGAGTACGTGAACGTTCCCTGCACTGTGCCAAGCGAGCGCCCGCTATAGAGCTCGGTCAGCCGGTATTTTTTGTTTGGTTTGAGTCCCAGATCGACCAAATCAACCTGGAGGTCCTGCGCCTCGTTCGTCCAGTTGGACAACCCGACCACGCGGTTGTCTTTCCCCTCCGTCAGCACCGTGACGGCAGGAGAATGTGCCTCATGATGGTAAAAGTCAGTCATCTGCAGCGGTTTCGCCGCCTGCCCTTTTTTCACCAAACCAAGCAGTTCCTCATTGTACAACCAAGCCAACCGGTCCTCGTCGATAAAAGGCAAGTTATCGCCAATCAAATAATGCCCCCCGCCCATCGTCACCGCGGTATTTAACAACTTGGCATCCTGCTGGCTGAATTTGTACCAGAACCCTTGGATCACGTATTGCGGAATGATCATGTCCGGGTCGTTGTATTCATAGAGCGTTCCGTTCGTCCACCACGAAGCCGCGGTATTAAACGCCTGCCGCTCAATGCCGGAATAGCTGGCTACGCCAAGCGACGTGTCGCAAGCCGCCCGCCGGCCATGGGCGAACGCGGCCGGCAGCAGCGGCGCGATCGACTCGTTGATGTAAATCGGCCGGTCCGCCGCCAACACGGCGTCGCGGATGATCCCCATCCCGATCCGGTAGTTCTGCATTCCGTTCACCGTCGGATCGTAATGTTGACCTTCATACATGCCCATATCGATGAAGTCCAGTTTGATGTAGTCGTAACCCCAACGGATATAATCGTCGATGTTCCGCTTCACGATTTGCTGGGAAACCGGGTGACTGAGATCCAGCGCATACGTACCCAGATACGTTTTGATCAGTTTCCCCTGCTCGTCCTTCAGGCAGATGTCG
The DNA here is from genome assembly GCF_023195895.1 of Paenibacillus mellifer. Taxonomy (GTDB): domain Bacteria; phylum Bacillota; class Bacilli; order Paenibacillales; family Paenibacillaceae; genus Fontibacillus; species Fontibacillus mellifer. Next base: position 139,299 of record NZ_JALPRK010000001.1, on the reverse strand, counting down.
CGATGAGTCAAGCCCGTACCTTCGATCGGTAAATCGAGCCATTCCTCATAAATCGTAAACGGCGTCGAATATCCGCCTGCTTTCAGCCCTTTGGCATGCACGTAGTCGATGAATTTGGTGATCGATTGTTCAAAAGGCAGTCCGCTTTCCACTTGAAAACCGCCGTCCAGATTGAAATAGTCATACCCCAGCGGTTTTAAATGCTCCGCTACGTAATCGACCATTGCATACATGGCCTCCGCAGTAGCATAGCGATCATGGGAGTAGAAGGTGTTATATCCCATCGGCACGTCGCCGTCCCACTCCATATGAGGCTCACCCTGGTTATAAACGGTGCCGTATTCCTCCAGGCCAAGTTGGTAGTCGTCATAATACCCGAGGAAAAACCGATCGGAAGACACCGTCGTACCGCTATGACTCCCGCCCCAGTTGTACAAAGAAAATCCGGTCAGCGGCCCGTTCGGAATTTCGGCTTCGCCGAGCTTTTGGCTGCTTTTCCAATTCTGGACGGTGGCCGCCCCGCCAACGAAGCCGTGCTTGTTCTCGTTATCAAATACCGCCGCGACCCAATGGCTGATCCCGTTGAAGTCGTCCCAGGTCAGCTGCTCGCCGGCAAAGCGGTCGGCTCCGTTTTGGCTTTTGCCGAAATCGTCGACCGGGGCCACCCCGAAATCGAAGTTATTCGAATACGGCGTCGTAAAGATCTTCTTCGCATCGCCCACACCGATCTCGATCCGCTGCGCGTCCACGGGCGTCAGTTGCTCCACGGTCAGCCCGTCCCCCCGCTGCACCTGCATATCCGTAAGCACGTACGAAAACTTAGGGTACATGTAAAAGTTCAAATCAATTTGCTCGCCAGTTTCCAGTTGGTTGTGAATCGTCAGCTTGCGGCCGTTTTTGCCATACTTGTCCGGCTTCAGCTTGCTCCACTCCGCTGTGCTCTCCACGGCATCCCGAGTTGAGCGGGTTTCGCCGCCTTTCTCCCGAAAGCTCGCCTCGAACTGCTGCACGACCGGCTGTCCATTCCACGACAAGCTGCCGGTCCCTTGCGCCAAATCATAAACCAACGAAACCCTTCCGTTCGATGCCTGAACGATATTGCCGTTTCGAGCATAAGCCCCGGCTTCTTCCTCCGCCTGTACAGCCTGCGCCGATCCCAAGGGACCGGAGAAAGCGAATGTACCCGCTAACATCAGAATGAATGCAAGCGTCTTCTTCCCTGTCCGTAAACGTCTTCTCACCTTTACGCCTCCCTCAATCTTGATTGGGTGGAACCTCGGTTTACGATGCCAGATCTGGATGTTTTTTCTATCCTCATTCTAAAAAACAGCCCTGTCCCACAGCCATACCGCATTGTAATGATTCATGCAGGAAAACGCCTTACATCGAAGGTTGGCACAAAAAAGCCCGCTCCCTGCACATCTAAGCGTGCGTGGGGTGCGGGCGGTGCGGTTGGAGATCAGTTGGCGTATGTACGGTGCAGACTACCTTGTGCATGCCCGATAGACGGTAGGCGAGATCCCGGCATGACTCTTGAACTGGCGGGAAAAATGCGCCAGCTGCATACCCAGCCGTTCGGCAATGTCGGCGATGCTGTCGTCGGTGAAGGTCAGCAGCCGTTTGGCCTCCTCCATCCGTTTGCGCTGCACGTAATGCATGGGGGTGACGCCCATGATTTTTTTGAAATAAGGAATAAAATAATTCGGATGCAAATGGACGATGTCGGCCAGCGTTTCGATTTCAATCGGCCCGTACAAATGCTCTTGGATGTATTTCAGCACGCAGCTCAGCTTGTTCCGTTCCGTAAACTGCATATAGTCCTTCAAATAATCACGGTAACCGCCCTCCTCCAGGCAGCAGGCGAGCAGGTTCAGCAGACAAGCCTGCATGCGCAAACCGGCAAAAGGGCCGCCAGATTGAAATTGGCGGATCATTTCGTCGAAGGTGGCGCGGACGTACTCGGGATTTCCGGCATCACTGATGTATAGCTTGCTTCCGGCGTGGAACAGTGGCCATTCCCCCACCTGGGCGTCGAAATGACAGAAATACCGCGTATAGGGATCGTCCGGGTTCGTATACGTCGTTTGGCTGGTCCCCGCCGGCATAATCATCAGCTGGCCCGGCCGAGGGTAATACGTCTCCCCGTTGATGATCACCGAGCCTTCCCCTTCCGCAATAAAATACAGCCGGTTGAAGCTAGGAGCCAGCTCCGTCCGGTTCCAGCCGGGAAAACCGCTTCGCAGCTGCGCATGTGTCACGGTTACAGTCAAGCTCTCGGGCAAGCGCCCGGCGAGCAGATCCACCTCATTCATCATTCACCCATTCCCCTTGTCCGATTGTAAGCCTTTCCAATCCCCAAGATTCTGATCTCATTGTAACATCCTCATTTATCGAATACACCTTAATTTTGCGCAAAACCGTCTTAATCCGTGCCATTCTCAACCCTTACGTTTCAAGCTAAGCTAAAAGCGACAGGACTACATAAAGCTGACAGGATATTTAGTATGAGGTTCATTCACTTCATCGAGCCGGCCTCGTGATTCGAAGATGACTTTTTGAACTACCACTTCAATGAAGGTTCAAAACGTCAGGTTTGGAGCACCGAGAAGGTTGGATGAAGCTAGGGGCTGAGTAGCGGAGCGTACGTTGAGGTACGTGAGCAACGGAAGACCCGGCTGAATTCAAGATTCGACGTCGAGTTCGCTTCATCGAATCGGCCTCGTGATCCGAAGATGACTTTTTGAACTACCACTAAGAGAAAGGCAGGGAGCGATTTATATGGACAAAATACGTTTCGCCATCATCGGCATCGGCAATATGGGCACATCCCATGCGTTAAACCTCTGCGGCGGCGAGATTCGGGGCGCAGAGCTGACCGCCGTATGCGACACCAACCCCGAGCGATTGAAGTGGGTGAAGGAGCATTTGCCGGAGTCGGTGCAGTTCTTTGATACACCGGAAGCGTTATTTGCTTCGAGAGCGATGGACGCCGTGCTGATCGCCACGCCACATTATGATCATCCGACGCTGGCGGTGCAGGCTTTTGAGAGCGGTTACCATGTACTCGTGGAGAAGCCGGCCGGCGTATTCACTAAGGCGGTCCGCGAGATGAATGAAGCGGCCGCGAAGTCCGGCAAACAGTTCGGCATCATGTACAACCAGCGGACCAACCCGCTGTACGCCAAGCTGCGCGACCTTGTGTTGTCCGGCGAGCTGGGAACGATCCGCCGCACGAACTGGATCATCACGAACTGGTACCGCTCGCAGAGCTATTACGACTCCGGCGGTTGGCGCGCCACCTGGGCCGGAGAAGGCGGCGGCGTGCTGCTGAACCAGGACCCGCACCAGCTCGACCTGTGGCAGTGGACGACCGGGATGATGCCGAAGCGGGTCCGCGCGTTTTGCCATTTCGGCAAGTACCGCAACATCGAAGTGGAAGACGACGTGACCGCCTATGTGGAATATGAAAACGGCGCCACCGGCTTGTTCGTCACCACGACCGGCGAAGCGCCGGGGACGAACCGCTTCGAGTTGTCCGGCGACAACGGCAAAATCGTCGTGGAGGACGGCAAGCTCACGTTCTGGCGGCTGCGTGTGCCCGAGCCGCAGTTCAATGCGGAATATACCGGCGGCTTCGGCCAGCCGGAATGCTGGAAATGCGAAATCCCGGTAAGCGGCGGCGACGGACCGCAGCATAAGGGGATTTTGCAGAACTTCACGAATGCGCTGCTACGCGGCGAGAAGCTGCTGGCCCCAGGCGAGGAGGGCATCCACGGCCTGACGCTTTCCAATGCCATGCACCTGTCGGCCTGGACCGACGATTGGGTAGACCTCCCGCTGGATGAGGATCTATTCTACGCTAAGCTGCAAGAGAAGATCCAAGCCTCCTCGTTCCGCAAGGACGGCGGCAGCGGCAAGGTGCTGGACGTGTCGGGCACGCATTAAGCGGCGTGGGACCGGGATGGGATGATCCCGGCAAGCACGGAGCTGAGCATGACCCGGGCGGGGCTCTCGTGCACGCACTACGCGGCGGAAGTCCCGCCACATTGGCTACTTCCGGGCAAATAGCGGACTTTTTTTCCTCTATTTGCTCCAAAACCGCCCTTTGCGCCGGAATAAGGGCATAATTGGGCCTTATTTTCCTGAAATTCGCAAGTTTCGCCCGTTTTGCATGAGTCTCCATCAAAATAAGGACAAAAAAGTCCCTTATTTCACCGCATTCGTTTAGAACATGCAAAATAAGGCCATTTTTTACCTTTATTTAACTTTTGCTTCAAGGAGGAGCGATAGCCCATGTTGAAATTGTCCGTATTTACCGTATCTACCCCGGACTTGACGCCGGAGGAGCTGGTACAAGCCGCGCGGGAAGCCGGACTCCACGGCGTGGAGTGGCGTTTCAAGGAAGTCCCTGCCGAGGTTGCCGGCGAGAAGCCGTCGTATTGGCGCAACAATTTGTGCTCGATCGACCCGTCTTCATCCGAAGAGCAGCTGCTCCGTTTCAATCGCATCACCGAAGCCGAGGGGCTTGAAGTGGCCAGCATCACGCCTTATTTGAACTCGCTGGATCTGGAGGAGACGGAGCGGGTATTCGCCGTCGCCCGCCTGCTAGGTGCGAAGTCGATCCGCGTTGGCGCAGCCGGGTATGACGGTTCGACGCCATATCCCGAGCTGTACGACAAAACGGTGCGGTACCTGAAGGAAGCTGAACGTTTAGCCAAGCAATACGGCGTCAAAGGGGTCGTGGAAACGCATCATCTGACAATCGCGCCAAGCGCCGGCCTCGCCCATCGGCTGGTCAGCCATTGCGATCCCGATCAGATCGGCGTCCTCTACGATCCGGGCAACATGGTGCACGAAGGGTATGAGCAGTTCAAAATGGGACTCGAGCTGCTCGGACCTTATCTCGCCCATGTCCACGTCAAAAACGCCGCCTGGTCGCAAACCGGAACACGCGAGGACGGCACCGCGGCCTGGCGCTGCGAGTGGTCGTCCCTGGCGGACGGCGTGATCGACTACAGCCGGCTGCTCCAGGACCTGAAATCCGTCGGCTACGACGGTTACCTCGGGATCGAGGATTTCAGCGGCCACTTCGGTTCGAAAGAGATGCTCCGCAAGTTTGCCGAGTTTATCCACGAAAGGATGTAAGCCGATGACGACGCCGATGGATCAACAACAGCAGCCCTCTTTTCAAGCGAAGGACGGGATGAGCTATGCCCCCAAGGGACGGCCGAACGCCGTCGTGAAACCGGGCGAATTCGTATTTGCCGCGGTGGCCCTGGACCACGGGCATATTTACGGCATGGCCGGCGGCCTGATCGAAGCCGGGGCGACTTTGAAATGGGTTTATGATCCCGACCCGGCCAAAGTGCAGACGTTCGTGGAGCAGTTCCCGCAGGCCGCCCGGGCAGACAGCCTCGAGCAGGTGCTCGCCGACCCCGAGGTACGCTTAGTCGCTGCGGCGGCGGTGCCTTCGGAGCGGGGTCCGCTGGGCCTCAAGGTGATGGACGCCGGGAAGGATTATTTTACCGACAAGACGCCGTTCACCCAACTGGAGCAGCTCGAAGCGGCACGCCGGAAGGTGCGCGAAACCGGCCGTAAATATATGGTGTATTACAGCGAACGCCTGCATGTGGAATCCGCCGTGTATGCCGGCCAGCTCGTTCAGCAAGGAGCGATCGGACGCGTGCTGCAGGTGACCGGTTTTGGGCCGCACCGGCTGAATGCGGGTTCGCGGCCGGAGTGGTTTTTTGAGAAGGAGAAATACGGCGGCATCCTTTGCGACATCGGCAGCCACCAAATCGAGCAGTTCCTGTATTATACCGGGTGCCGGGACGCGCAGGTGCTGCACAGCAAGGTGGCCAACTACCATCATCCCGAATACCCCGAGCTGGAGGATTACGGCGACGCGACGCTGGTCGGAGATAACGGGGCCACGCAGTATTTCCGCGTCGACTGGTTTACACCGGACGGCCTCAGTACCTGGGGGGACGGGCGGACGTTCATTTTGGGCACCGAAGGGTATATCGAGCTGCGCAAATACGTCGACCTGGCCCGGGACGCGGAAGGCGACCATGTCTACCTGGTGAATGCAGACGGGGAGCAACACTTTGCCGTGCGCGGGCAGGTGGGTTATCCGTTTTTCGGCGAGCTGGTCCTGGATTGCCTGAACCGCACGGAGAACGCCATGACGCAGGAACACGCCTTCAAAGCCGCGGAGCTTTGTCTGAAAGCCCAGCAGCAGGCGCTTCACATCACCACATCCTATTGAGACGGGAAGGGAACCTAAGATGCAAGAACCGATAGGCGCAGCCATCGTCGGCTGCGGAGCGATTTTTCCGCTGCATGCCGGGGCCGTGCAACAGCTGGACGGCGTAAAGCTGAAGATGGTCGTCGACAGCGATCCCTCCAAAGCAGAGCAGGCCGCTGCGGAATATGCCTGCGAAGCCGCGAGCGATTACCTGACCTTGCTGGAACGCGACGATATTCAAGTCGTCCACCTATGTACGCCCCATCACCTGCATGCGGAGATGGCGACGCAGCTGCTTCGGGCTGGAAAACACGTGCTGACGGAAAAGCCGCTCGCACATCACCTGAAAGCGGCGGAGGACTTGCTGGCGGAAGCGCGCAGCAGCGAAGCGCAGCTTGGCGTCGTTTTTCAGAATCGATATAACGCCGCGTCCCGAAAAATCCGCGAATTCCTGGATACGAAAATGCTGGGTAAGCTGATCTGCCTGAAAGGCATCGTCACCTGGCACCGGGACGAGGCTTATTATACCGACAGCCCTTGGCGGGGGCGCTGGTCAACGGAAGGCGGCGGCGTGCTGATTAATCAAGCGATCCATACGCTCGACCTGCTCCAATGGTTCGGCGGCGAAGTCGTCTCCATTCAAGGAAGCGTTACCGCCGATGCCCTTGGCGACGTGATCGAGGTGGAGGATACGGCGCACGCCAGCATCCGGTTTGCGGACGGCGTCCGCGGGTTGTTTTACACCACCAATGCATATTTGGCCAACACTCCGGTTGAACTGGAGTTGGTGTTTGAAGGCGGCACGCTGCATCAGCGGGGCGATTGCCTGTATTTGACCCGGGACGGTCAAGAAAGCCTGGTTTGCGAGCCGCCGGCCAGTCTCGACGAAACGGGAAGGATCACCGGAAAATCCTATTGGGGCTCAAGCCACCGGTTATTGATCGCCGATTTTTACGACCACATCCGGACAGGAACGCGATTTGCGATCGGCGGCGAGGAAGGCCTCAAAACGCTGCGGCTCATCGCGGAGCTGTATCGTTCCTCCCGGACGCGGGACTCTAGATAAGAACAGGCAACCAGAACAAGGGACAGGGAACTAAGACATAAACAAACGGAAAATGGAATATCGTTGCGTAGAGAGTAGACCGTTTCTTACGAGGGGCGGTCTTTCTTGCATCGGGGAACTTGCCGGAGGATAAAGCCGGGGTTAGAGCATTCTTCTCATCCTAGAGAGGATGGAATTCAGTGCCGAATGAAAGCCTATGGGCACCTTAGTTCGCTCGTTCCTTGGCTTCTCCCGCTCTCTGCGCCGGATTTGCTCGGCCAGCAAGCACCGGTCCAGCTCCTTGCGAAGATCCCGGATATGCTGTTTGGCAACGTCCAAATCGTTCATATACATCACGCTCCCACCTCCTTTCATCATCAGTTAATCATCACCATAATTGGATAAACATTTCCTGCTTGATCCTTCCCTATCATAACGCCGCGGTTGCAGCCGCGTAAGGGTATAAAACGCCTTAAGTTCTTTTTTCCCTCTTTCTCCCCGCAAAAAAAAAGCGGCCACCTTTGTTTTATGCAAAGGGGTCGCTTTTGTTCACGGCGTTCCACACGCCAAGTGCTTTATTGATAGAAATTGCGGATCCAGCGATGGGATTTCAGCTTGGCAACCTGTTCGACGCTTAAGCCGCGGCCATCGCCGACCGGCATGTTGCGCTCGACGTTGCGGACCGTCCGCATCCCCGGGATAACCGTCGATACCGCGGGGTGGCTCAGCACGTAACGCAGCGCGATTTCCGGCATCTCCTCCAGCGAAACGCCCAGGTCAGCGGCGATCTTCTGTACCCGGTCGAACACTTCCTGCTTCCGGTCGCCGCGGAAATAATGGTTGCGAAAGTCGCCTTCATCGAACGTCGTATCCGGCGTCACTTTGCCGGTTAAGCCGCCTTCGTCCAATGCGACGCGAACGATCACGCCGACATTGTGCTTCTCGCAGGCCGGCAGCAGGTGATCCTCCGGACTTTGATCGAAAATATTATAGATGACTTGAACCGTATCCACGACCCCGGTCTCGATCAGTTTGATCGCATTTTCCGGCTGATGGTCGTTGATGGAGACGCCGAAATGGCGGATTTTCCCCTGCTCCTTCAGCTTCTGTACGCCTTCCAGCCAAGAGCCCTGGCCCACCCACTCGTCAGACCAAACGTGGAACTGCTGCACGTCGATCGTCTCCAGGCCGAGATGACCGAGGCTTCGCTCCGTGCAGGCAATCACGTGCTCCGCGGTAAACGTTTCGTCGGCGGACACGCCGGCGCGTGCGGGCCATTGGCCGTTTTTCGGCGGAATTTTGGTCGCTACGTAAATGTCCTTGCCCTTCGCCGCCTGCTCGCGGACGACCTGTCCCACCAGCTTCTCGCTGTGGCCGTCCCCGTACCCGAGCGCGGTATCGATAAAATTAAGGCCCAGCTCAATGGAGCGGCGCAGCGCCTGCAGCGACTCGTCGTCGCTGGCTCCGATCCATCCGGATTTGCCGATCCCCCAGGCCCCGTAGCCGATTTCGGAAATCCGCAGCCCGGTTCGGCCCAGCGTTCTGTAATTCATCGTTTTTCCTCCTGTCGCGTCCAAAATGGTCCTACGCCCCCATTATACGCCCGCCGGACAGGCCCCGCAAAAGGGACGCGCACCTTAGTTACCCAGGTGGCCGCCGGCTGGTTCGCGATCCGCCGATAATTCGCGCCGGACGGGTGCCTCGGGACGAATCTCAAGCCGCTCGCCATCGTGCAGGATGACCAAGCCTTCCCCTTCCTGCAGCGTATAGGTGACCTGCTCCCGGTCAAAGAACACCTCGATCCGCTGTCCCCGGTGCATCACCTTAAACCGGCAGCTCTCCCATTGCGGAGGCAGCACCGGTCGGAAACCCAACCTGCCGCCACGGTCAAGCCGCATCCCGCCAAACCCGTTCACGACCGCCATCCACGAGCCCGCCATCGCCGCGGTATGCAGTCCGTCCTTGGCATTGCCGTTGACGTCGTCCAAATCCATCCGCACCGTCCGGCCAAAATAGTCGTAAGCGGCCTCCATCTCGCCAATCTCGGCGGCGATGATGCTGTGGATGCACGGCGACAGCGACGAATCATGCGTCGTCAGCGGTTCGTAATACCGGTAGTTGCGGATTTTCTCTTCCCGCGAAAACTGCTCGCCCAGCAAAAACAGCGCCAACACCAGATCGGCCTGTTTCAACACCTGATGACGGTAGATGACGAGCGGATGGTAGTGAAGCAGCAGCGGATAGTTTTCCGGCGGCGTGTCGGCGAAATCCCATTTCCGCTTGGACAAGAATGTATCGTCCTGCGCATAGATCCCCAATTCATCGTCATACGGGACGTACATCTTGTCCGCCGCCCGCTGCCACTCGCGGATTTCCTCTTCGGCGAGACCGATCTCCCGCTCAAGCCGGGCATACTGCAAAGGGTATCGTTCGCGCAGCAAACCCACCGTCTCGCAGGCATAGCGAAGATGCTCGCGGGCCATGAGGTTCGTGTAGGCGTTGTTGTTGACGATCGCCGTGTATTCGTCGGGCCCGGTCACGCCGTCGATGCAAAAAGCGCCGTCCCGGCCCGGATCGTAATGGCCGAGGTCGACCCAAAACCGCGACGTCTCGAACAGGATCTCGGCACCCTGCCGGACAAGAAACGCCTCATCCCCCGTCGCCTGGACGTATTGGCGGATGCCGTAAGCGATGTCGGCGTTAATATGCGCCTGCGCGGTGCCCGCCGGGAAAAAGGCGGAGTTCTCCTCGCCGCCGATCGTCCGCCACGGATACAGCGCGCCCCGCTGCGCCATCACCTTCGCCCGCTCCCGCGCCTGCTCCAGCGTGCGGTAGCGGAACTCCAGCAAGGCCCGGCCGATCTCCGGCGTCGTGAAGGTAAAGAAGGGCAGCACATACATTTCGGTATCCCAGAAATAATGCCCTTCGTACCCTTCGCCGGTGAGTCCCTTGGCGGCCATGCTGGTCCGCCCGTCGCGTCCGGCCGACTGCAGCAGGCCAAACGCGTTAAACCGCAGCCCCTGCTGGAGCGCGGGGTCGCCTTTGATCTCCACGTCGGCGCGGCTCCAGAACGCGTCCAGGTAAGCGTGCTGCTCCTCGGCCAGCCCGTCGAAGCCGCGGCTTTCGGCCAAGCGCAGCGCGCCTTCGCTTTGCATCAGCAGCTCCTCCTCCCGGGTATCCCGGGACGTATGGTGGCTGATGAATTTGCTCAGCGAGAAGGTATCCCCTCGGCGCAGCGCCACGTCGTACTGCACCGACAACCGCTGCCTGTCGTGCTTCTCCGACAGGCTATACGAAGCGGACGGCGGCAGCGCCAGCCGGTGGCTCATCGCGGTCAGCAGCGCGAAGCGGCTATGCCGCGTGCGTTGCTTGAGCCAGCCGCCGCCGCGCCCGTCGCTCCCCGCCTCCTCGAACAGGAGGCTGGGCTCCGTGCGGCGCGCCCCCAGGCGCGGGTCCCCGCCCCGGTCCGGCGGCCCCTCCGCTTCGGCGATGTCCCCGTCCATCGCCGAGCAAAGGGACACGGTGCCGGCGAAGTTCAGCGCCGTCACCTCGTAGTGGATCGCCGCCAGATGCCGATGGGTCAGCGACACCAGGCGGCGGATATGGATCAGCACGCGGTGGCCGGCCGGGGACTCCCATTCGACCAGCCGGTGCAGCACGCCGCTTTGCATATGCAGCACTCTTTTGTAGAACCTCACATGCCCCCGGTTCAGATGAAAGGTCTCGCCTTCGACGGCCAGCTTGAGGATCCCGGCGTCGGTCACGTTCAGCATCGCCTGGCCTTCGGCCGGATACCCGTACGCCCCTTCGGGATAATGGATCGGCGCCGTGTCATAAAACCCGTTCACGTAATTGCCCCGCACCGAGGCGCCTTCCTTCCCGTGGTACCCTTCCTCAAAATAGCCGCGCATTCCGATGTACCCGTTCCCCAAGGCAAACAAACTTTCCTTGCGCTGATTGTCCTTCTCGTCGTAAGCATCCTCGACCAGGCTCCATTCCCTTGGCAATTGCAGTGCCGCCGGATGTCCTTCAGACCGCTTGTTCATCCTTTCACCGAGCCTCCCATCAGCCCTCTGACAAAGTATTTTTGCAGCAGGAAGAAGATCGCGAGCGGCATCAGCATGGAAATAAACGCCGCGGACGTCAGCAGATGCCAGTCGTTGCCTCTCGACCCGACGAGGTCGGCGATTTTCATCGACATCACCTGCACGCTAGGCTGGTTACCGATGAAGATCAGCGATACCAGGTAATCGTTCCATACCCACAGGAACTGGAAGATGCCGATCGAAGCGAGCGCCGGCACGGACAACGGCAGGATCAACCGGGAAAAGATCGTGAAATGGCTCGCCCCGTCGATGAAGGCCGACTCGAACAAATCCTTCGGCAGCTGGCTGATGAAGTTATACATAAAGTACGTCACGAGCGGCAAGCCGAAGGCGGTATGCGCCAGCCAGATCCCCAGATAGCTGCCGTTCAGGCCCAGCGCAGTGTAATCCTTAAGCACCGGGATGAGCGCGACCTGCAGCGGAATGACCAGCATGGCGATGATCACCACGAACAGCGTTTTGCGTCCGGGGAACCGCAGCCAAGCGAACGCGTAAGCGGCGAACGAAGCGATCAGCACCGGGATGACCGTCGCCGGCACGGCGATCGTCAGCGTGTTCCAGAACGCCTGGGACAACCCGGTCCCTTTCTGGATCGATTCGCTGCCGTCGGCCAGCTTCAGCTTATATTCCTTGCCGGACAGCACGTTCTCGTAATTCTCCAACGTCAGCGCCGGTTTGAACTCCCAGCCTTGCTCCTGCACGTTCAGCGTGCGGGCCCGGCGGTTCTCCCAAATCAGCCGCTGGTCGTCGCTTAGCACCCCGGCTTTCAGCTCGTCGTCGCTGTAGGTTTGCCCGTTCACCTCAATCGGCTCGCGCAAGTCAATGTCCTTGGAGAGCTGAATCGTCTCCGCATTCGTCCATTCCCGGTGGGGGAACACGTTCCACCAGCCGGTTTGCAATATATCCGACGCCGGCCGGAAGGAGGAGATCAACAGCCCTAACGTCGGGATAAGCCATAATAAGCAGATGACGCCCAGAACGAGATTCACGATCGTTTTGCCGCGTTTGCGCTTGGTTCCTGCCGTACGTCCCTGAATCGTACCTGCCATTAGAATCCCCCCTGCTTGCGAATTTGCCGCAAATTAAAGAAGATGACCGGCATGACGGCAATCAGCAGGACGATCGCCAGCGTGGAGCCGTACCCGAAGTTGCGGTACATGAAAAACTGCCGATAGAACTGCGTGGCCACCACCTCAGTCCCGTATTGCCCGCCCGTCATGACCATGACGACGTCGAAGATTTTCAGCGTAAACACGATGATGGTGGTCGTCACCGTCAGAATGGTCGCGGAGATAAACGGGATGATGATGCGGAAGAAAATTTTGATCTCTCCGGCCCCGTCCACGCGCGCCGCTTCCAGGATGTCGTCCGGGACGCCCTTGATCGCCGCGGAGAAGATCACCATGGCAAACCCGGTTTGCATCCAGATCAGGATCAGGATGAGAAACAGGTTATTCCAGGGCTGCAGCATGCTGGTCCAGGCCTGGGCTTCTCCGCCCAAGGCAGTGACGATGGCGTTTAGCAAACCGATCTGCTCGTCGCCGGGTTGGTAATAGTACACGAATTTCCAGATGACCCCCGCCGCGACGAACGAGATCGCCATCGGCATGAAGATGATCGACTTGGCGATCTTCTCGTAGCTGCTGCGGTCGGCCAGGATCGCGATCAGCAGCCCGAACCCCACGCAAGCCAGCGTGCCGAGGAACACCCAAAGCAGGTTGTTGCGCAGCGCCGTCCCCATCAGCTTGTCGGTGAAGATCGCCGCATAGTTGGCGAGACCGACGAATTTCTCCGACGAAGCGTTAAAGAAGCTTAAGTACAACGTCCGGACGGCAGGCAACACCAGCAACCATCCCAGCAGAAGAACCGCCGGGCCGATGAAAATAAACGGCAGCACCCTCCGCCGAACCTGCTCGGGATACTGCTCCACCGCCCAGTTAAAGGTAAAGTAAAGAAAATATACGCCGAGCACGCCCCACAGGACCGCGCACACTGCGGTAAGCAGAGGATTCAGCGTCGAGTCGCGGAAGAAGCGAAATATCAATCCGTGCCCGGCGGCATTGGAGAGCAAAATGACCAGGGTGAAGATCACGGCCCTTAGGCTGACGGTTCGCTTGGCCTCTGAACTCATCATGACCCCTCCTAAAAGTTTGGTGAGCGTTACTTTCTGAATCGATTTCATGCAAAACTTCTCTGACCGGCTGCTTAAATGGATGGATTCAAAGCAAAGAGGGGCGGTGTACCGGAACCCACGTTTCGGTTCGCGCGCCCCTCCTGCGGTGCAGTATTATGGCATGTCGTTGCGACCTAGCTCAATTTAGTTCTTCCAGCCATCCTGAATTTGCGCCAGCGCTTCATCCAGCGTAGCCGTGCCGCTCACGTAGTCGGTCATGCCTTTCCAGAAGGTACCGGCACCTACTTTACCCGGCATGAGGTCAGAACCATCAAACCGCAGCGTGGAAGCCTCTTGCACGAGCTTCGCCATGCGGCGGTCAGCCTCGGACGTATACCAGTCCAGCGAAGCGTCGTTCATCGGCGCAATGACGCCGCCGGATTGAACCCATGATTTAATCGATTCGCCGGTCGTGAAGAACTCCATGACAGCCCGAACTTCAGGGCGATCGTTGAACATTGAGTAGATATCGCCAGCGACAAGCACTGGTTTGCCATATTGCTCATCAATCGGCGGCAAGTAGAACCAGTCGTAGTCCTCATCGATTTTCGCCGTTTCCGGGAAGAAGCTGGTGATGAAGTTAGCTTGACGGTGCAGCCACACCTTCGGCGGATTGTCGAACATCGGAGCCGGCGAGTCGCCAAAGGCCGTAGTCACGATTGACTTCGTTCCGCCATACACGTAATCCGGGTTCATCCAGATTTCCGACATTTTTTCCACCGCATGCTTCACTTCTGGAGAAGTAAATGGCAGCTCCCCGCTTACCCACTTATCATAGTTCTCCGGCGAGGTCGTGCGGAGCATAATGTCTTCGACCCAGTCGGTAGCGGGCCAGCCCGTAGCCGCGCCGCTTTCGATCCCGATACCCCAAGCGGTGTCGCCATCTTTGGCGATTTGCTCCGTCAGGGCCATCAGCTCATCCCAGGTTTGCGGAATGGTGTAACCGGCTTCCTCAAACTGTTTCTTCGGATACCACACCAAGCTCTTCACGTTGCTGCGGTTCCACACACCCGCCATGATTTTGCCGTCCTTGCCGTCCATCGTCGCCATGTCAAGCCAGCTTTGATTGTAGTTGGCTTTCAGCTTCTCCTGATCGAGAACGCTCGTAAGGTCAATGACCTTGCCGGTTTTTGCTACAGCAGCCAGCAAGCCTGGCTGCGGAAAATCTGCGATATCGGGAGCGTTTCCTCCATCCACGCGGACGTTGATGGTTGCCTCGAACTCCTTAGAGCCTTCGTATTGGATATCGATGCCCGTCTTTTCCTCGAAATCCTTGATGCTGGTCTCGAATTTTACCTGGTCGGCATCCACGAATGGACCAAACATCGTCACTTTGGTGCCTTTATATTCGCCCTTCAACGCGAGCTCCAGCGGCGAACCGGTGGCTGCTGCGTCATTCGTAGCGGTATCTTCATTCGTGCTCTGCTCCGTGGTTCCGGTGTTGGCCGGGGCCGCCGGTTCGTTATTTGCCGCATTGTTCCCTCCGCCGCAGGCGCTGAGGAGAAGCGTGAGCGATAACCCGCTAACGAGAAGTAAAGAAGTCCATTTTGATCTTTTTTTCATTGACCCTACATCCCCTTCGATTTGTTATATGAAAAACCATCTGAAGGTCTGGCTGACAATGGAACGTTATTCGGCAAATCACCTCCTTGCAAAGCTTTTCAGAAGCGGATAAGGCTCTGCTGAATCCGTTTTCAATTTTGGTATAAGTGTATGACCTGCCTAGATGGAATGTTCCGTTTTTTTGAAAAGCTTTTCAAAAAAATAGTGGAATTCGTGTCAGTAGTGATCGTGTAGATGGTGTTGGATCGTGGTGCGTTCATGTGGGTTGTGTTCACGTTGGTTCACGTTGTTAAATCGTGGTGGCTCGTTCCCGCGACGATTCGCGGACGATGAGTTTGTGTTGGAGGACTTCTCGGGGCACCATCACACTGCCGGTAGTCAGCAGCTCATGCAGCTTCTCCGCCGCGCGGTGGCCCAGGTCATAGATGGGTTGGGATATCGTTGTCAGTTTTGGAATGTACATGCCGGCCATGCGGTGGTTATCGAAGCCAACGACAGACACCTGTCCCGGCACAAGAATGTGGCGATCCCGGAGGTACGAAATCGTACCCATGGCAAATTCATCCGCGACACAGAACACAGCGGTCAATTGTGGATGGTCGGTAAACAGCTCGTGTGCAGCCTGGTACGCATGTTCGAAATAATGGCTGGCAAATTTCACATTGGCGATATTGGACGTCAGTCCGTATTCCGTCATGGCTCGGACAAACCCTTCATACCGCGGCGGTCCGGAAATCGAGTTCTCGTGATTAAACCCGATCATCCCGATCTGGCGATGCCCCAGTTCGATCAGGTAAGCGGCCGCGTCATAAGCAGCCGCCTCGTCGTCGACTTCAACGCAAGGGATATCGTATTCATCCGAATGAGAGGACACCATGACGAAGGGAATCCGGCAGCCCACCAGCTTCTCGTAATACTCCGGGAACATTTTGTCGCTGGCAAACACAATACCGTCCACCTGCTTCTCATGGAACGCGTCGATGTAGGATATCATCCGTTCCTTATCGCGGTCCGTATTGCAGATCATCAGGCTATACCCCAGCTTGTTACAGGCATCTTGCATTCCCCGGATCATTCCCGCATAGTACATATTTTCGATATCGGGAATCAACAGTCCCAGGGTAAAAGACTTCTTGTAAATCAGTCCGCGGGCGAACGCATTCGGCTGATAGCTCAGCTCCTCAATCGCCGCCAGCACCCGTTGCCGCTTGTTCTCCACCACACTGGCCGGGGCGTTCATCACGCGCGAAACCGTGCTTATGGAGACACCCGCTTTATTGGCAACGTCGCGAATCGTTGGTTTGGTTTTGTTTTTGTTCATGTCGGCATCCTCGATTTGAAAAGCTTTTCAATGCGATTATAACAAGGGGTATTTTGGAATACAAGAGTTTTTTGAAGCGCTTACAAACTTGAGGCTTCATGGAGCCTTTTTCCGTCTTTTCACCATTATCCCTTTGGGTCCGGTTGCGCATGGGGCTAGCCTAGTGTTCGGTTTCGTATGTTAGATACGTACCGTATATCCCTTCTGAGTCCGGTATCGGCGTTAACGTTGCCCTGTTACTCGGCACACTTCCCGCCACTTGTTGCTGCGCCGTGGTTCTAACGGAACCAGATGACGCTAATGTCCATTTCCCGCGCTATTTCCCGTTCTAACGGAACGTAGGGGCGTTATTGGACGCAAACCAAGCCCGCTGCGGTTCATTTGAGTCAAATAACGTCATCTGAATCCGTTAGAATTTCAGCCACATGTTTTCCCACCAAATAAGGGCTCTACGTTCCGTTAGGAACGGTACGAGTACACCGGGACCCCGCGGTAAAAGATCGATCTTAGCATCATGTTCCCAATGTTCCTCGCCCTAAACTCAACCTGATCGCCGGCCGCACGCCGTCTCGCGCCAGACTGACATTGGCATAACTGCGGATACTCCGCCCGGGACCGATAAATTGAGCGCGCGAAGGCTTATTGCCCTGCGTGCGCAGCCACCACCAGGAACAGCCCTCCTCCTTGCCGTTTCGCAAAACATAATTGTCATTCTCATTCTTATCGTATACGTAGAGGCTGCAGCCGTCGGGCTTCTTCAATTTCGCGTAGTCCGTCCCTACGGCGGTCAACCACGCTTTGCCGAGGACGGGGGTTAACTCCTTAATCTCCGTGACGCTAAGCAGAAACACCTTGTCCTCCGTATCCGGACTCTCTTCCCCGTTATCCGCACAAAGAGACGTTTGGATCAACTCCTGCTCTTCGGAGCGAAAAGCGGTATTGTAGAACTCCTCGTTCAACCATTGCCGCAAATCGCAATCGCGCCAAGTGGTATCCACCGCATCACGCCACGAAATATCTGCGCTCTTCCCGTGATATCGCTTGCAATCCAAGATCTCCTCGCTCAACAGAAACAACTCGCTTCCCGCGTTTTGGAGAACCCGCCATTCGATAGGCCGTACTTCCCCGTCGGCTGACTGCGGGTACGAGCCGAAAGTCATCCGTTCGCCGGGCTGAATGGTATGATTCAGCACGGAAGCAGGTTGGTTGCCTCGATCCATTTCATTTCCCCTCCTTTTTTCCAGTCTATCTATCTTACAACAGGTTCCCGGGGGGACCGCAACCCTAAAACGACCGGAGTGCTTCAGGATCAACTGCCTCCAACCAACTTCAACTACCTTGACACACATAGTAATATGTTTTACATTGTTTTATAAAGAGGTGAACGCATGAACGACAGCGCCATTAGCCGGGATTTGATCCGCGGCCATATCGATACGATTATTCTCCGGGTGCTGCTGGAGGGAGATAACTACGGTTATGAAATCATGAAATCCATTTCCGTCATCAGCCAGGGGCGTTACGAATTGAAGGAGCCGTCGCTCTACACCAGCTTAAAGCGATTGGAGTCTCAGCGGCTGATCGAGTCCTATTGGGGGGAAGATCGCAGCTTAGGCGGGCGGCGCAAATATTACCATATCACCCTTGCGGGAGCCGAGGTTTACAAAGCCAATTTGTCGGCATGGAAAATCTCCCGCGAGATCATCGACGTTCTGATCGAGAAACAGGAGGGATCCCCATCGTGAATCCGCTGCAAAAACATGTGGACCGCTTATTTGCCGGTTACCCGGCAACCGGACGTATCCGTGAGCTGAAGGAGGAAATCGTCGGTAACCTGGAAGCCAAGGCCTCCGATTTCATGGCCGGCGGTATGGATTACGAACAAGCCGTCCAAGCTGCCACGGCCAGCTTAACCCGCATCGACGGGCTGATTGACCAGCATCCGTTAATCTATGTGAACCGCTATCGTCTGGAGCTCTTGCAAAGAGTGCTGTTTTTTACGCCATTTTGTGGATTTTCACCATTCCTTTACGCATGATCGAACGCACGCCGCTAAGCTTCTTGCTCTTGGTGCTCGTTCTATTGCTTGGAATCCTTTATCTGGCGCTGAACTTCGTCTGGCGCGGCAACGCGCTTGAAGCAACTTCACCGCGCAATATCGAGAGGGCCCGCCGTCGAAGCCGAATCGTGTGGCTGCTGTGGGGCCTGTTCATCCTTGTCACCGTGCTTGCGATCACGGCCCTCCGGTTCGGCAGCAATATCTGGTTTGGCTATCAAGTGAAAATCGGCGGTCCGTATCAGTTAACCGTACTAGGCATCCAATACGCCAAGCCGTTTCTCACGATCTTGATTCCGCTGGCTTTCCAGACGTACGTTGATTTCGAAACACGAAGCGGGTGAACAGCAATGGTGACGCGGCAACGCCTCAGACGTCGGAATATCGGCATACTCGCCTTGCTCCTCGCCGGACTGGTCTGCTTTGGCGTGGTGGAAGGTGTCGCGCTTCCTCGCCAGGATCAGATGGAAGCCCAGTATAACGCGGCGCAGAATAGCCCCCTAACCCATGACATCGCCCGTACTTCCCATTACGCAACGCGTTACATGGGCAATGCCTCCAAAGTGACGGGGCTGTTCCGTTCCCTCCCGCTCGGGCCGATTCGTTCCTTTGCCTTGGATCCGGACGTATTCACGGTGCAGGTGAATCTGGATGCCTCGGCACCGATGGCGGAAATCGATCGCGATCGGGCTTATCTATACAGCGCAACGGCGGCTTTCGCTTATATCGATAACCTGGAGGCGGTGATTTTCAACGAAGGTTCGGTGGCGTACCGCGTGACTCGCGAGGGTCTGCTGACCTGGTACGGCTTGGATGGGTTTGCGGCCTTAACCGCCGACAGCGCCGTTTGGAAAACGGAGGTGCAAGACAAACTGGCGGAACAAGACTACGCGCGGCGGGCATTCCAGGAGCTTTTCCGCGAATCAAAAACTCTATCCGTTTAACGCTTCCTTCTCCCAATGCTTTTATCCGATAAAGCCTTTTGCCGTACTCATCTATAAGGGAAATCCAGGCGCCCCGTTCACAACCGGTTTCAAAAAAAAGTCGATCAGGAATTGGTTTCCTGACCGACTTTTGTTCGTTTCGTGCGTCATTTCTCTTCTTCCTGCCTCTTGATCATCTCCAGAAACTCGAGAATGATGTCGGAAACGGCGTCCTCTTCGGACATATGGATAAACTTGCTTATATGCACAATGTCGCCCTTAAACAGCTCGATTAACTTTAACGTCGATTCGGGATCGTTTTCCCTGGCCTTTTGAAGCAAATTCAGGAACTCATCATCATCCGGGACAACTCTTTGATCATCTTTCGTTTCCATTTGTTCACCCCTTGCTGACTCATATTCAACTCGCGGGCGACTTCCCCCTCCGTTTTGTCCTGCAAGTAAATCTTGGAGATGATCGTTTTCCCCGTCGTGGAAGGAAGCGCGTTGATCAGCTGTCTCACAACGATTTTATTATCAGAAGATGAGGTGAAGCAGGTTACGGCCGGCTCGACTCCATTGAATGAACATTCCCGTTTTCTGACGACTCTCGCTCTGTATTGAACCCTCCATGCGATCCGATAAACTTCTTTCCGGTATTGCTCGTACACGGTATGTTGTTCCTTCAAAACTACCTCCCCCTTTCATTTTCATCTTCTATGTATAGGGAATTTTCAAGGGGGTTTTCACAACCAAATTTATATAGGTAATTATGATTATAACATTTTTTCTATATTTTGGTTGTACCTAGGCAAACTTTTTTTCCCCATATCGTGAAGGGCCCAAAAAATCCAAGGAGGTAACAATTATGCAGGTCGCGGATATTGTGTCGTTGGTTGCCAATGTAGGTTTTCCGGTCACGCTTTGCTTCATCCTGATCAAATATGTGCTGCAAACCGTCGGCGATAAACTGGGCAAAATCGAAGTTTCCCTGCAGGCCCTCTCCGAGGAGGTGCAGCGGCTGGACGCCATTCTGGACGAAGACCGGCAGCCCTCCGGAGCCTCCGGCAATAAAGAATCTAGGAAACTGTGAAAATTCGCAGGCCGAAGGTTGTACCGCGGAAGCGGGCAAAAAACACCCCTATTTATATCTATGACGGGCCTGGCAAAGTTAGAACATTTGATGTCAGAAAAAAAGCCCCATGCTCCGCGATCCCTTTCGTTACGGGGACTGTTCGTCGAAGCATGAGGCTTTTTGAGTTTCGGCGATCGGGGCTCTCGTTTACGGTTTGGCGAGCCCTTGGTGTAAGGCGTCCAGCAGCTGATGCGTCCGGTCGCAGCCGTACTCCCAAAACATCACGCCGGCCAGCTCCTGCGCCTTGACGTATTCGCATTTGCAACGAACCGACGTTTCATCGTCGTACGAGATAAACGTTTGGCCGTCGAACAGATACGGCGCTTTCGCCTCGTCGTCCCAGTAGCGGACAAATCCGTTACGGCCGATATACTCGGCGGTCAGCGCAGTAAAGTCCGGACCGTAGCCTCCCGGGCCGGGGGACATTTGATGCAGTCCGCGGTTGACGTTCGGCACGTCCTTCCACATGCGGGAATAAAACGCCGCGCCGATGACGATTTTCTCCTTCGGCACCCCGGCCCGGACGAACAGGTTCACCGAAGCGTCGACGCTGATGCGGAACAGGTCCCCTGTACCTGTATACAGATTGGTGTGGTGCCCGGTCAACGTCTGGAAGCCGCCGCGCATGTCTTAGGTCATCAACTGTACGAAATCGAGGTAACGCTGGACCTCGGCCATCTCCGTGCCGTCGATGTAAT
Source organism: Paenibacillus mellifer (assembly GCF_023195895.1). Taxonomy (GTDB): domain Bacteria; phylum Bacillota; class Bacilli; order Paenibacillales; family Paenibacillaceae; genus Fontibacillus; species Fontibacillus mellifer. The sequence goes on along the minus strand of NZ_JALPRK010000001.1, from coordinate 118,033 downwards.
ATTGGTCCGCCCCGGCGGCGATCGTCAGGCCATAATGGCGGGCGTCCCGTTCGCCATGCCGGTCCAGCGCCTCCCGCATCGTCCGCAGCAGCCGCGTGAAATTCGCCTTATCGTCCGGACGGGCGGCTATGCCCGCCTCGGCATAGCAGGGGTACTCCCAGTCCAGATCGACCCCGTCAAAAGCATGCTCCGTGACGACCCGAACCGCCGACTCGGCCATCGCCTGACGGCCGGCTTCCGTCGAGGCGGCTTCCGAGAAGCCGCCGGCGCTCCAACCGCCTACGGACAGCAGGACCGTCAGTCCGGGATGATCCCGTTTCAATTCGGGCAGCAGCCCCAAATTCTGCAGATGTCCCGTTTCGATCCGGTCCTCTCTCACATGTCCGAAGGCGATATTCAGGTGAGTCAGCTTCATCAAATCTTCCTTCGTCAGCTCAGGGAGATGGCGGTCGCTGATATATCCCGCCACCACATAGTTCCGGCTCATTTGCGCTCCTCCCTTGGCTTGCGCGGCCATCGGCGCAAACCTGTCGTCAATTTGTACGGCTAAGTGTGTACCGCTACAAGTCGCTTAATACCTGCAGCGCTTCCTTTCCGCTCCCCGGCTTATAGCCGGACTGCACGTAACGAATTTTCCCCTCGCGGTCCAGCGCAAACAGGTGCGGGAAGCCCCCGCTCCCTAGCGGGATGCCGGCGTCCGTTAACCGGCGGAGCGCCGAGTGGCCGGGATCGCTAGCGAATACCGTGCCGCCCGGCATCATTTTCTGGACTGGGAAGGACCAAAACTGGTCGAGGATCTGAACTCCGTCAAATTTCCCGTCATTCAGCCAACCGAAATGCTCAACCAAAACGGAACGATGCAGCAGTCGGTCTTGGCCTATCTCGTTCCCATTACGCCCAACAATCCGAATCCGCATGGGACATTAATGTACTTAATCCGGAAGTCGGAATTGACCGGACTGATCGATACGATTCTCGGCAACTACGAAGGATCTTCCTATATTTTCGATAACAACGGGCAGGTTATGGCCTCCAACAACAACCAAGAACAGCCGCTTCAGGGATCGGACCTGCAAAAAATGTTTACGCTTTCAACAGGCATCCACAGCGTCGATTTGGGCGGGGTACCGCATTCCGTCGTTTCCGTTAAGTCGGACACGAACGGATGGGAATACGTCACTTTGATGCCCAGCTCCCAGTTTCTAGGCAGCGTGCTGCACCTGCGCAGCTTGATGATCCTGCTCTTGACCGTGCTGGTGGTCGTCGGAACCGCAGCCGCCTTGATCTTGGCCCGGCGCCAGTTCCATCCGATCCACGATCTCCTCGAGTTCGCCGATTCCAAGTCGAAGCCTGGGCGACCAGCCGCTGAACCGCGGAAAGCCGGCAACGAACTGGACCGCATCCGTACGGCACTGCAGGAGTACAGCTCGCGCGCCGATTTGCAGGAGCCGTATGCGCGCAATCATTTTCTATTGATGCTGCTGAAATACGGAAATGCCCGCAGCCTGGTACCGCAGCTTTTGCACTCGCTGGAAATCGACCTGACTAAGGCTCATTATTTCGCCATGGTCATCGGCCGAGATGAGGAAACAAAGAGCAGGCTGGACAGTCATCATTGGCAAGCGATGATCGGCCGGCTGGCGGCGGCGGAGATCCCCGATTACGGTGCATGCCTGTACAGCGTCGAGCTGCCCAAGCCGGGGCAGATCGCGCTGATCGTCGGCTTCGATAAGGTCGATTCCTGGTCCGGACCCGACCAATTCCGCCGGATCGTGCATCGTATTCACGACGACCTGCTGGAGCGGTTCCGCATCGACCCCGTGATCGGCGTTGGTACTTATTACAACGATCCCGACCAATTGAACCAATCCTTCATCGAAGCCTGCTCGGCTTTCGAATCGCGGATGTTTGCCGGACACGGCAGCATCACGTTCTTCGAGAAGCTGTCCCAAACGCCGGAAGAAACGTCTTGGGTGCCGAAGAACGAGCTGCTGAAGCTGTCCCAAAGCTTGAAGCAAGGCAGCTATGAGGTCGCGGCCCAAACGATTGGCGAGGCGATGAATGTGTTGCGGGGCCCCGATCTGACCGTCGAGATGAAGCGCTGCATCAGCTTCGACATCCTGAACGCGATTCTGCGCACGGGAATGGAGATGGGCGTTCGCGACTGGACCCCCGATATCCCCGGATCCGATGCGTTTAATTCCTTGCAGGAGCTGGAGCGCCACTTCCTTAGCCTGGCCTCCCGAATCTGCGAGCTGGCCCTGCAGAACGAACGCAAGGAAGAGCATTCCCTCATGGACCGGATCATCGCCTACATCGACAGCAACTATATGGATCATGCGTTAAGCCTGGAGGCGATCTCCTGCAAATATTCGATTTCGGTATCCTATTTCAGCCGCTCCTTCAAGGACCAAATGGGGATCAACTTCGTCCAATACATTTGGCAAAAAAGAATGATGGCGGTCATGAACGATCTGACGTCCACCAACGATCCGCTCAAGGACATCATCCAGCGGGTTGGCTACCTCGACACACCGAACTTCATTCGCAAGTTCAAGAAGGAAACCGGCCTGACCCCGGGCCAATACCGCAAGCTCTACTCGCAGGCGGAGTCAACCGATCCGCCGATGCCGGACTCGGCCGGTGTCGGTTAATGGTTACAGAACGCCAAAAAAGGCAGTCTAAGCGCTCAAGCTTAGACTGCCTTTTTGTTGATATCACTCGGTTTACTTCCCGCAGCATTTCTTATATTTCAAGCCGCTTCCGCAAGGGCACGGTTCGTTGCGGCCAATCTTGTTGGAGCGGACCTGCTGAACGATATGTCCTCGTATGGAAGGCGTCGCCGATTGACCTCCGGACATCTCTTGCATCTGGCGCAGCTCGTCCAACGTGTGTCCGGCGTTCGACCACATCCGGGTATGGTCGTAAACATCGGTGATGAGCGCGACGGTTTGCTGTGCCTGCTTCTGCGACGTGAAATCCAGATCCCGTCTCTCGAACTCGTAGAGGAGATCCTCCAGGGAGGCTTCCATCGAGCAGGCGAGCTGAATGTCATCGACCAAATATTCCGCGCTTTCTGGATCCAGACGGAATTCCTTTGTGACGAATTCCCGCAGCGCTGTGAGCTGCGGAGTGATCTCGAAATAATCTTGATCCGCAAATTTGAACAGCTCTTGCTGGTCCGGTACGTAATAGGGTTTCCCTTGCACCTTGTCCACGAGGTCCTCAAACTCTTTGTCTTCCATATCCACCGACGCAATATATCCCTTCCGCAGCTCGAAATACTGATCCGTCCGCTGGAGAAATCCTTCAAGCTGTTGTAGCAATTCCTCTTCCGTGATGGATTCGCCTCCGTTCTGGGCATTGATGATTTCTACCAGCTTGGCGGGTGCGATGATTCCGTACAGATTGATCGCTGCCATCAGGTAGTTATAGAGTTGATGGCTTCTTTGCAACGCTTGGCGGAATGACGGCTGGTCCAGCTTCCGGATGGCGGATTTCACTTCGTCCGGAATCACCAAATGCAGCTGATTATTCTCAAAGAAGGTAAACAACAAGCCGCGGTCCAGGAAATAATAGTAGTATCCGAAGGGGGTCGCGTTGCTGGGTTGATAGGAACCGTCCAACAGCAAGCCGAACAGCTCCCACTCTTTGGGACGGCTATTGATTAAGGCCGCCTGAAGCGTATCCAACTCTTCAATGCCTGCCTGCACAGCGGCGGCCAGCTCCTCCTTCTTCATCTTCGAACGCCCGGAGATGTTATAGACGGAGGCGGCTGCGGCAAGCCTGTTCTTGGTTAGGCTTGGCAGGATATCCGCCAACCGATGCATGGCTTCGCCAATAATGGCGTGTTTAATATTATTTTCTTCCAGCAATTGATGGGTCTCATCGATCATTTAAAACTACTCCTTCTTGATATCATTCAAACGGATATTTCAAACCCCACTGCCCGCGGATTTGATCCATCAGACGCAGGATCGCCAGCGATTCATCCAGCGGAATGTCGCTGCTTTCGGTCAAGCCGGCATGCAAGGCCCGACCCACAGCTTCGGCTTCATAGGCATACCCCTTAAAAGCGCGGTCATCGCGGACCGTCTCTGGCTCCTCCCCATCGACATACAACGTGGCCAAGGTTGCGTTAAGGAAGCCCGGAACGTAAATCTTCCCGTTCGTTCCATGAATATAAGCGTCGTTGCCGATTGCCAGACGTACGGCCCCATTCAAGGAGGCGGTTGCCCCGTTCCCGTAAGTCAACAACACGGAGAAGTGTTCGTCAACCCCCGTTTCCCCGAGGTGCGCCGTGCTTTGAACGCTTTGCGGATGCGGACCCAGCACCATGGACGCGAACGAAATCGGGTAGATGCCGGCATCCAACAACGCCCCGCCGCCAAGTTCCGGATTGAGCAGTCGCCCGGCTGGATCCCAGCCAACGCGGAATCCAAAGTCGGCTTTCACCAGTCGAACTTCGCCTATCCGTCCGGCCGCCAGCCATTCCCGAACACGGCGAATGACCGGCAGGAACCGTGTCCACATCGCTTCCATCAGAAACAACTTGCGTTCGCGCGCATAGGCAACCAGCTCTTCCAGCTCGGCGGAATTGACCGTAAACGGCTTCTCGCACAGAACCGCTTTCCCCGCCCGCAGCGCGGTCATGACGTTGTCTTTGTGGTAAGGATGCGGCGTGGCTACATAAACGGCATCCACTTCTGGATCAGCCACCAACTCCTCGTAGCTGCCGTACGCCTTGGGAATCCCGAACTTCTTGGCAAACGCCTCGGCTTTCTCCAAATTTCTCGATCCGATGGCATACGCTTCGCCATTGCTGGCGTAAGCCAGGTCTCCCGCAAACGACTCGGCAATCCCGCCGGCCGCCATGATTCCCCACTTGATGATCGCCTCTCCCATAGTCCTTCCTCCTTTAACGCGATGATTACTTAGACTAATTATACCTTTTTGCGGTGGATGAGGAAACGGAACGTATTGGAGCAGGGCCTCTTCGACTGAAGATGTAAGAAATGTTGTACTTTCTGCAGGATTTCATTCCCCCTCCAGGCTCACAAGAATGAAATGTTGCAAATACTGCAGCATTTCGAAAATACAAGTCCAGTTGCCCCAAAAATACTGCAGTCTATGCAACATTTTCGAGCCAAACGGTCAGAACCCCGCAAATTTATTGCACAAAGTGCAACATTTTGACTTAATCCCGCATTAACGGCCGTATGCGCGCTCTGGTCTTGCCCGCCGATATGATATAATCGATAAGCGCGGGACGAGCCTTAACCATCGAATCCCGCAAATTTGCGATTTTGAGAGGTTGGGCAACATGCTGACGTTTGAGCAGAAACTGGAAGTCTTCAAGTCTTTCCCCGAGCTGGAGCAAAGGAACGTATCGCTGGGGCGGGTTAATTTTCACTACGAAGGCAGCGCTTATGATAAAAAAACCGTCGTCTACCACCTGCATCCGAACGGGAACGGTTATGTCTACGCCGGGCTGCTGGAGGGTTATGATGAGACCGATGATAAAGGATTTGTAAACATCCGAGATATGGCGGAACCGGAGCTGCGTCAACTAGTCAGAGAGTCGATTGACGCAATGTCCGTCCGGGAGGGCGAAGCCCCTGCTTCACGCCCTGAAGCCACGGAAGCTCCTGCCAGAAGCGCATCGCCCGGCGGCGTCTGGGTTAATAGCAAAGGCGAGAAGTTAACGCTCAAGTACGAAGACGATCTGTGGTATATCTACTCCGGCCTGAGCCTGGAGATGGCCTTCGAAACCCGCGAGGAAGCCGGCGAGTATTTGGCGGAGGAAGGTTTTTCCCCACTCAAAGGGTAATCCGATTCCCGGCACCAATAAATAACTAGGACGACCATGCCATTCTGGGGCATGGTTTTTTTGTTTTGCCAAAAAGACAATTAAAAAGTTCAATAAATTGTTTGATTTTTGACACAAAATGTTCAATAATTAAGTCAGACACAAATTGTTCACAATTTGTTTGGCCAGTGAATAGTAAAGGAGCGAATCCTCATGTGGCAACCGGAGAAATTGAAAGGCAACGCTTTCCTATGGATTGTGGGTCTAGGCACGTTTTACGCGGTGTTCTACACGGTATTTACCCTTCTCTCGATTCACGGTCAATAAGTCACCTATTATTGTAACCGCTGCCATGAGCGACAGGCGCTAACGTCTGATCCAGCGCTATGCCGTTCACCATACTTTGGTTCCAACGCAATCTGCCGCCTAGCCTGTGGGGGTTACCTCCCGTGCGAAGCGGTGTTTTTGTTTTTGCCCGAGAAGAAAGGCAAGGTATAATAGAGGGCATGGCCATACTCGGCTTCATCCATAGAACTTAAGGAGTTTTCCACTTGAAAAATCTGCTCGTCACCGGTTACCGCGCCCATGAACTCGGCATTTACAACCAGAAGCACCCCGGCATCCCTTATATCCGCCAAGCCATCGCTAACCGAATCATCCCTTTGCTGGAGGAGGGGCTGGAGTGGGTCATTACGCCCGGACAATACGGCGTGGACCTGTGGGCTTGCGAAGCCGTGTTCGACTTAAAGAAGCGATACCCGCAGTTAAAATGCTCCATCATCACCGCCTATAGCCATCAAGAGGAGAAGTGGAGCGACGAGAAAAAAGACTATTACACGCAAATTCTCCGCCAAGTCGATCATTATGCGGCGGCAAGTAAAGAGGCTTACGTTGGCCCTTGGCAGTTCACTGGCCGGGATGAGCTGCTGTTCCGCAAGACCGGCGGGATCCTGCTCGTCTATGACGAGGATGCGGGAGAGGCTAGCCCGAAATTTTTCAAAGAACGCGCGTTGAAGAAACAAGCCCAGGACGGTTATCTCTACATCAATATCGGCTCTGAAGAAATCCAGGCGATCGCTAATGAGGAACAAGAGCAGGCTTATCTCGACAGTGACATCCGCCCGGAGGAATCGGATCCAATTTAACTCTCTTGCCGTCCCTTTTCCCCGTTCCATCCTCCTGCTCTTCCACACCTAAAGCCTCTTTTGTCACCTTCCGCCCGCCTCCAGACTACACTGTTAGCAGAAAATCGCTTTCAGTACAGCAAGAGGCTTGCATAGCAAAGGAGGTATTCCCATGAGCGAAAGGCAGCTCCCTACCGTTGCTTATTTCAGCATGGAGTACGGTCTTCATTCCGATTTTAAAATGTATGCCGGAGGACTGGGCATTCTGGCCGGCGATTTCATCAAAGGGGCCAAAGACATTGGCGCCCCGCTCGTCGGTATCGGCATCAAGTGGAAGCAAGGTTATACCGACCAGCGGATCGGCGAGGATGGACGGCCTTACGATACGTTTACCGATCATGATTATGAATTTCTTGAGGATACTGGCGTGACGGTTATGGTGACGATTAAGAACGCCGAAGTCCCCTGCAAAGTTTGGAAAACAGAACGGTTCGGCAACAATCCGCTTTATTTACTGGATACCGACCTTCCGGGGAGCAACAACGGCTGGATCACCGCTCGTTTGTATGGCGGCGGCTTCGGCGAAGAGCGCATTGCCCAGGAAATTGTGCTGGGTATCGGGGGCGTTAAGGCGCTGCGCGCGCTGGGCCTCCCGGTGGAGGTCTACCATTTCAACGAGGGGCACGCGGCCTTGGCCGCCACAGAGCTCATTCGCGAGAAAATGCAGGCCGGCCTCACTTTCGAATCGGCCTGGCGGGATACCCGCGAAACGGTCGTCTTTACGACCCATACGCCGGTCAAGGAAGGCAACGAAGCCCATGCGCTGGAGGCGCTTGAAGCGATGTCCGCGTTTAACGGGATAACCCGCGACCAAATGGAGCGGATCGGCGGCAACCCGTTTAACATGACCGTCGCCGGTCTGCGCCTTGCGCGCCGCGCCAACGCCGTGGCTGCACTGCATGCGGAAACCGCAAACCGTATGTGGAAGGAGGTGTCCGGTCGCGCGGAGATTATCGGGATCACGAACGCGATCCACCTGCCGACCTGGGCCGATTCGCGGATGCTCCGCGCTTATGAAGAAGGCGGCGATTTATGGGCTGCGCATATGGAGCTCAAGCGTGAGCTGATCGATTTGATCCGCGAGCGCTCGGGAGCTGAGCTGGATCCGGAACGCCTGCTAATCGGGTTCTCTCGCCGGGCCGCGCCGTATAAACGGAGCGACCTGATCTTCTCCCGGCCGGACCTGATCGCGCCCTACCTCGAATCCGGCCGGATTCAGCTCGTGTTCTCGGGCAAAGCCCATCCGAACGACGAGACCGGCAAACAAATCGTCAGCAATCTGGTGGCGATGATGAAGCAGTACCCCGGCAGTGTCGTATTCCTGGAGAACTACGACATGACGATCGGCGCCAAGCTGACTCGCGGCGCGGACGTTTGGTTGAACAACCCGCGCAGGCCGCTGGAGGCAAGCGGCACCTCGGGGATGAAGGCCGCCGTCAACGGCGTGTTGAACTGCTCCGTTCTCGACGGCTGGTGGCCGGAGGCCTGCCTGGACGGCGAGAACGGCTGGCAGATCGGCGGCGGCTTCGAGTCGGCCGACCCGGGCGAGCTGGACCGACACGACGGGGAGGCGCTCTACGACACGCTGCTGCAGCGGGTCGTACCGACCTACTACGAGGATCGCCCCCGCTGGGTGCAGATGATGCGGCGCAGCATCGAAACGACACGCGAGGCGTTCTCAACCCAGCGGATGCTGGAGGAGTATTACCGGAAGTTGTATATGCGGTGAATGTGAGTGTGGCGAATGAAGCAAGCAACGTGGTGCGAGGGTCTCTCCCTTGCACCGTCCCTTTTTCAGGGTGGAAGTGACTCCACTCCCCCTATCCGCGCCAAATGTATATGAAAAATCGAATACAATTCCGATATTACTTAAAGAAACCACCTCACTACCATACATAAAAGGAGAAACCAGCTTGATGATTCGAACTAGAACCAATAGAACCACCAGTACTAGCACTAGAGCTATAACGCCCCTGTGCACCTTCACGAAACGCCTGCTCCCTCTTGGGCTTGCCCTGGTCTGCTTGATCTCCGCCGGCAGCAGCCTAGCCCCCGCTCCGGCGTCCGCCGCAGTCACAGCGGCGCCTGCCAAGAACGTCGTCCTGCTGGATGCCGCCAGCGGACATGCCTTCGTGCCCAGCCGGGTGCTGACGGGACTGGATGGCCTCCAGATCCAGTGGGACGCGTCCCGGCAACGGCTGACGATCGCGCAGGGCGAAGCCACTACCGCGATCTTGCAGGTTGGCTCCGCCAAAGCCGAGGTCAACGGCGAGCCGATCACCTTGGCCGATTCGCCATTCACCGAAGCCGGCGCGACCTACGTGCCGCTGCAGTTCATCAGCTCCACGTTCCAGCTCCCGGCGGAGTGGGACAAAACCGCCGGCTCGGTCCGCCTCGGCCAAGGCGATGCCCGCTTGACCCTGCCGTATGCAAACCGCGGTGCGGCAAGCAGCACCGGCGCCGGGAAAGCGATCATCAGCGAGCGCAAGACGTATAAAGTTGGCGGACGCTCCTTCACCGTACAGCAGGTCACCATCTCGCTGATGGATCCGAAGGTCCACCTGATGGTCGCGCTCGCCGGGGACACGGTTGGCAAAGTCGAGGAGCTGAGCAGCCTCGCCAAACGCCATAAGGCCGTTGTCGCCGTAAACGGCACGTTCTTCAACGCTTACACAAATGACGCGTACAAAGCCCCTTACGGCTACATCGTCAACGGCGGCGAGTTGAAGATGAAGGCCTCCGGCGACAAGCGCACGATTTTTACCTATGACTCCAATTTGTTGGCACGTTTGATCCCCGGCGCAGATTTCAATGAGGCCTTTGCCGCAGGTACGATGGAGGGAGCACTTCAAGCAGGGCCGCGTCTCGTGGTCAATGGTAAAGTCTCGGTTGACGTCAAGGCGGAGGGCTTCAAGGACCCGAAGATCCTCACCGGGGGCGGAGCCCGCAGCGCCTTAGGTCTCACTCGCGATCATAAGCTAATCCTGTTGACCTCCGGCGGCGCTACGATCCCCCAGCTCGCGGAAATCATGAAGCAGGCCGGTGCGTACCAGGCAATGAACCTCGATGGCGGAGCCTCGAGCGGCCTCTATTACAACGGCAAATACTTGACCCAACCGGGCCGCAAAATCAGCAACGCACTAATTGTCACCTATCAATAAAAAGCAAAGCGGCACTTCCAAGGAGTTCCCCCGACAGGGACCAAGCTCCAAAGAAGTGCCGTCTTTATGATCCGACTTTCTTATCTCAACCCTTTGCGCCGATTCGAAATGTCCAGCCAAACAGCAAAGACGAGGATCGAACCTTTAACCACATATTGCCAGAACGACTCCAGGCCCATCAGCGACATCCCGTTATCGAGCGAAGTCATAACGAGCGCGCCGATCAAGGCGCCCAGCACCGTACCCGCGCCGCCCATCAGCGATGTTCCGCCGATGACGCAGGCCGCGATGGCGTCCATTTCCGCCATGTTCCCAGCAGTGATGGTCGCCGAGGCAAGGCGCGACGTCAGAACGATCGAAGCGATCGAAGCAAGCAGGCCGCTGAGCAGGAAGACGCTCATCGTTTTGCGGCGGATGTTGATGCCGGACAGGCGGGCCGCTTCCAAGTTGCCGCCGATCGCGTAAATGTGCCGGCCGAAAGTCGTTTTCGTGGACAGGAAGAAGAAAATGGCCGCCAGCGCGATGACGAAAATGATCGGGAAAGGAATCCCCTTATAAGCATTCATGACGAACACGAAGGCGACGACCAGCAGGGAAAGCGCGGCCATCTTGATCACGTCTACGGCGAACGGTGCCACTTCAAAGCCGTATTTCTGCCGGGAGCGGCGCTTGCGCAGCGTGCTCCAGACAATCAGGCCGATGGCTAACACGCCGAGGACAATGCCGAACCCTTGGGCGAAATACGCATTGCCCAGCAGCGCCAACACCTTGTCGGAGACCGGAATCGTCATCGATTCGGTCACGCCCATGAGCGTGCCGCGGAATACCAGCATGCCCCCCAGCGTCACGATAAAGGCGGGGATCATTTTATAAGCGACCAGCCAGCCTTGCAGCAAGCCGAGTACAGCGCCGGCCGCCAGCGTACCGATAATGACGACAATCGCCGGCAGCTCCAGCCAATTGCTGAAAATCGCGGCAATCCCGCCGGTCAAACCGACGATCGAACCGACCGACAGGTCGATGTGTCCCGCGACGATGACCAACACCATGCCGATCGCCAGAATCGAGGTCACGGACATTTGCGTAAAGAGGTTGGACAGGTTCCGCGCCGTCAAAAATGTCGGGTCGAGCAGGCCGAACAGCACCCAAATCAGCACCAGTGCCCCCACCATCGTGTAGGCCCGCACGTCCATTTTGCCGAACAGGCTGCCCCACAGCGTCGACTTTGCGGCCGAGCCGTCCGTTTGTTTTCCGATTTCCTTTTGAAGCTCCATGTTTATTTCCCTCCCGTAGCGGCTTGCATGATATTTTCTTGGGTCGCTTCGCGCCAGTCGAACTCCCGAACGAATTTGCCTTCGCTCATCACCAGAATCCGGTCGCTCATGCCGAGCACCTCCGGGAGCTCCGACGAAATCATGATGATGGCCACGCCCTGCTCGACCAGCTGATTCATCAGATGATAAATCTCGTATTTCGCCCCGACGTCAATGCCGCGGGTTGGTTCGTCCATGATGAGGATTTTCGGGTCGGACATCAGCCATTTGCCGATGACGACCTTCTGTTGGTTCCCGCCGGACAACGTGCCGACAGGGGTTTCCAGAGACGCGGTTTTCGTCTTCAAATCATGCACATATTTAAGGCCCCAGCGGATTTCCTCGTTGTCGTTAATCAAGCCAAGCTTCGAAACTTTGACCATCGTGGCCATCGTCGTATTCGTCTTGACATCCATCCCCATGACGAGCCCTTGGCGCTTCCGGTCCTCGCTGACGAGGGCAAGCCCGGCGCGGATCGCGTCGGCGACGGAGCGGATACGCACCGATTTTCCGTCAACGAAAACCTCCCCCGTCGCCCGTCCGCCGTAAGCGCCGAACAGGCTGCTAACCAGCTCGGTCCGACCGGCGCCCATCAACCCGGCGATGCCGAGGATTTCGCCTTTGCGCACCCGGAAGTTGACGTCCTTGATCACCTTCTGGTTCCGCTTCTCCGGGTGCCACACGTTATAGTTTTTAACCTCCAGCACGGTATCCGATGGGTGATGCTCCACCCGCGGGTACCGTTCGGTCAGCTCCCGCCCGACCATCAGCGACACGACCTGGTCATCATCCGTTTCCTTGCGGTCCAGCGTCGCCACCGTATGCCCATCGCGAAGCACCGTAATCGAGTCGGCCAGAGCAAACACCTCCGGCATTTTGTGCGAGATATAAACGCAAGACACGCCTTCGCTCCGCAGTTGGTTCAGGATACCCATGAGGATCGCCACTTCGCTTTCCGTCAAGGCGGCTGTCGGCTCATCCAGAATCAGGATCTGCGTATGCTTGGACAATGCCTTGGCGATCTCCACCAGCTGCTGCTGGCCGATGCCGAGACTCCCTATTTTCGTTTCAGGGGAAATATGAAGCCCGACCCGCTTCAGCCACTGGGCCGCATTGTGATACAGCTCATCCCATTGGATCACGCCGCGTTTGGTCGGTTCCGCCCCGAGGAAAATGTTCTCGCCTACCGTCATCTCCTTCACGAGCGCCAGCTCCTGGTGGATGATGGCGATGCCAGCTTTTTCCGCATCGGTAATGTTGTGGAACTGCTTCTTCTCGCCGCCGATGACGATGTCTCCGCTATAAGTGCCGGCCGGGTACAACCCGCTCAGGACTTTCATCAGCGTGGACTTGCCCGCCCCGTTCTCGCCGCAGAGCGCGTGGATTTCCCCTTTGCGCACCTTGAAGTTCACGCGGTCGAGGGCCTTCACGCCCGGAAACTCTTTGCTGATATTTATCATTTCCAATACATGCATAGGCTTAGCTCTCCTTCTTTAGCCTAAGGATCGGCGAAAGAGCGAAACCAAGGAGACGCCGAACGCTCCCTGGTTTTCGCCGCTTCTGCCCGTTTCTTTGTCCAGTTCTTCTCTATCCGCTTTATGCTACATGCTTTTATTGCTTAGGCCATTGATCCTTCGGCACGTTTTTGTACACGTCTTCCAGTTTGTGGAACCCGTCTTCGATCACGACGTTCAGGCTGTCCTTGTCGACCGGAATCGGATCGAGCAGTACGGAAGGCACATCGATCTTGCCATTGTTGACGGTCTTGTCGGCTTTGACTTCCTCGCCTTTAGCAGCCGATACAGCCATTTCTGCGGCAGTGGTAGCAATCGATTTGATCGGTTTGTATACGGTCATCAGCTGGCTGCCTTCGGCAATCCGTTGAACGGCGGCCAAGTCCGCATCCTGCCCGGATACCGGGATTTTGCCAGCCATGCCTTGTGCCGTTAACGCCTGAATAACCCCGCCGGCCGTGCCGTCGTTTGCGGCAACTACGCCTTGCACGTCATTGTTGTTGGCGGTCAACGCGTTCTCCATATTCTTCAGCGCTTCTTCCGGCTTCCAGTCCTTGGAGAACTGATCGTACACGATCTTGATGTCGCCTTTTTCTTCAAGCGGCTTCAGAACGCTCATCGCACCTTCTTTAAACATGTGCGCGTTGTTGTCGGTGTCCGCGCCGCCGATGTAGACGATATTGCCCTTCGGCGCGGCTTCGGTTACGGCGCGGGCCTGGAACTCGCCGACCCGGACGTTGTCGAAGGAAATGTAGTAGTCGACATCCGAGTTTTTAATCAGTCGGTCATACGCGATGACCTTGATGCCTTCTTTATGCGCTTTTTCCACGATTGGCGCAGTAGCTTCGGCATTGTGCGCGATAACCACCAACACGTCAACGCCTTGCGAAATCAATTGTTCCGCTTGGCTCAACTGCGTAGCATCGTCTCCGTTAGCCGCGAGCACCTTCACTTCGCCGCCGAGCTCTTCGACTTTGGCGGTGAATAGGTCACGGTCTTTCTGCCACCGTTCTTCCTTCAGGGTGTCCATCGACATCCCGATGACGATTTTGTCGTCCTTGCCACCGGCCGCGCTGCCCGCATTGTTTTTCGTGCTCCCGCTGTTTGCGCTGCCGTCGGATACAACCCCGCAGCCCGCCAGGGAGGAAGCCAATAAAATGGCTGCCAAGCTTAACCGTACAAAATGACTGTGTTTTTTCACTATGCCTACGCCCCTTCTTTAAATAATCGTTTATTGATTACGCTTACAAAATCATCTTAGCACCGCCCCCATCCTTACGGTCAGGTCAAAGCCTGCACTTCTTTGTGCTGTGCCTGCACTCCCTTGCTGCGGGATGTAAAGGCTTTCATTAGCGCCGCTTTCACTGGATTTTTTTGTGCTGAAAACGCAAAAAAGTCCTTGTCTGGGACAAGGACCTGCACACGCATACGCTTCTTATTCGATTTGCTGACGATATTCGCTCGGGGTGATGCCAACGGATTTCTTGAACACCCGGCTGAAATAATTCGGGTCCTTATAGCCGACCTCATAACAGATTTCCTTCAAGCTTAAGGAGCGCTCGGCGATCAGCCGTTTTGCTTCCTCGATCCGCAGGCGAGTCAAGTAATCACTGAAGTTCTCTCCGGTTTGCAGCTTAAAAAGCTTACTGAAATAATACGGACTCAGATTCACGTATTCCGCTGTTTGCTCCATCGAAATGTCCTCCATGAACCGCTGGCTGACAAACAGGAGGGCCCGCTGCAGCACATGCGAGCGGCTGCGTTCTTTCCGCTCCCGCAGTCCGTCGATCCAGCCGCCAAGCCGGCGGAGCGCGCTCGAGCGCAGTGATGCCGGATCTTCGCAGGCGCTTAAGTCCTCAATTAGATCCGGGCCATCCCCCGCTTCCACGCCGCGGCTCAAATACAGGAGCAACCCGATCACGTCGCCGCGCAGACGTGGATAATGCCGCGGCTCAGCCGCCTCCAGGCGCTCGATCAGCTGGGCGAAGCGTTCGGTAACCTCCGGCTTGTCGTGCCGCAGCAGCGCATCGAGCAGCTTCTTCTCTTCGTCCAGCGGGATCGCCGGACGGCCCGAGCTTTCGGCGATATCATCGTAATGCCGGACGCTGACGATATCCTGTTCGTCCGCGCAGACACGCACGGCTTCCCGGTAGGAGCGGCTCAGCCCGTCCCAGCCCTCACGAATCGAGCCAATGCCAACCGAGAGCGTCAGCCCGAACCGCTCCTCCACCTGACCGCGCAGCCGTTCTCCCCATTCCAGCGCGATAACCCGCTGCGTATAACCCGGCCGTCCCCGCGGAAACGGGATAAACAACGCCATCTGATGGCCAACGACCGGGCTGACAATGCAGGACAATCCCGGCTTCACCGATTGCTTGACAGCGTCGTAAATCTCCTTTTTGGCCACCTGGAAGCTGGCCCATTCCTTCGGCGTGTGCTTCGCGAACGACAGCACCATCGCGTACCCCTTGCGCCACTGGAGGTTCAGCATCCCCGCCAATTGGTCGGCTTCGATCTCCTGAGCGTATTCCAGCATCAGCATCAGCGACAGCTCATTCTCCGCGAGCGGAAGCAGTTGGGACAATTTCTCCTGAAGAGCCAATTGCTCGTCCCGGGCACGCTTCGCTTCTTCGGTTTCGGCGATCAGACTCTTCAGCACGTCCAGCACCTCTTCCCGCCGCGCCGGCTTCAGCAGATAATCCCGCACGCCGAGCGCCAGCCCCTCCTTCGCATAGGCGAAATAATCGTGGGCGGTGATCATCACGACCTTGGCTCCCGGCTGCCGGGCCATAATTTCCCGCACGGCTTCCAAACCTTGAATCCCCGGCATTTTGATATCCATAAAGATAAAATCAGGCCGTCCCTCTTCCGCCAGCTGGATCGCCCGCCGCCCGTTCTCCGCATGAAGAAAACGGAACGTATCCGGCATCGCATGCCTGATCATCATTTCCAGGCCTTCCCGCTCCAACGCTTCGTCGTCCGCAATCAACAAAGTATACACCTTGGCTTCCCCCATTCCCCGTTTTATTCCATGCCCGTGCGAAGAGGTAGCGTAAACCTGACGGCCGTTCCGGCCCCTTCCTCGCTGTCGATGGCGATGTGTTCCTGCCCGTCGAAAAATAAATGCAGCCGTTTGAACACATTATGCGTGCCAAGGCCCGTCGATTGCCCTTTGCCTCCAAAACGCGGGGCCTCCTCGCGTACCGATTGCAGCAGCTTGTTCACCGTCTCGCGGTTCATGCCGACGCCATTGTCGCGGATTTCGATTTCAACCTGGTCCTCCTCGCCGAGGTGGATCGCCAGCTCCAGCACGGCCCCTTCCTCCATCTGCTCAATCCCGTGCACGAAGGCGTTTTCCAATATCGGCTGCAGGGTCAAGCAAGGGATCCTCCCGTCCAACGCGCGCTCGTCGATGTTGATCACGAAAGCGATCCGATCGCGGAACCGAGCCTTCTGGATGTTCATGTATTCGGTGACATGAGCCACCTCCTCGCGTAGCGGCACCGCCTGGTCGAGCTTCTGCAGATTATAGCGCAGCAGACGCGACACGGAAACGGCGAGATCGCTGGTTTTGGCGGCCCCCTCAAGGTAAGCCAGCTTAGAAATAGAGTTCAACGTGTTGAAGAGAAAATGCGGGTTGATCTGGCTTTGCAGCGTCTTTAGCTCCAGCTCCTTGACCAACCGATCCTTCTCCAAGTTGTTGATGTTCTCGGCCATCAGCTGCTGGATGTTGTCAATCATCCCGTTAAACGACCGGCACAAAATACTAATCTCGTCGTTGCTGTCGCTCTCCGGCGCTTTGGTGTCCATCCGACCCTTAGAAATCTGTTTCGCAGTCGCGACCAGTCGGCGGATCGGATTCGTGATGCTGCGTGACAGCCAAATTGCCAGCAGAATGCTAAAGGCCGCCGCAGTCACGACCAGCAGGATCCCCAGCTTGTTCAGCTTGCCGGTCGTGAACATCATATCCTCGTAAATCGGCTTGTATTGCTCCAACTCCAAGTCGACCAGCTCCTGGGCCTCCTCGCGGATAAAACGCTGGGTCTGCTCCGCTTCGATGTATGCCCCGGCCATCGTATCGGAATCCTCGTAGCTGATCTTCTCGATCATCGCCTCAGCCTGCTCCAGGAACGTATCGATCAGGTTGCGGTAATTCGCCAGGGCCAGGTCGCTCCCGCCGATCGTCTGGAGCCCGTCCAGATCAGACCTCAAGGTCTTCACAGCATTCAAGTGCTTCACGACTTCAGGCAAGCTTTCGGTATCCATCTGCATGATAAACCGGTTCATCGACCGCATATTCTCTCCTACTTCATAGGAGATTTCCTTATACAGCAAAATGCGCTTCATCATCAGGTGATAGCTTTCCTGGACGTTCTTTCCGCTTTGGAATAGAAAAAAGGACACCGAGCTCATAACCAGCACCAGCAGCGGAATAAACAGAAATAGCTTGCGGCGGATGCTCATAAGCTCTCCCCCTCCTCCACATTTCGTGCGTCCAGTACTTTCACTTCCGTAAAGTAGGCCTTCTTCAGTGGTTTTCCTCGGAAGTGCTCATAGAGTAGCCGAACCGCCGTATCCCCCATCAAAAAAGGCTGCTGTGCGACCGTCGCCTCGATCTCGCCCTTGCGGATCGCCTCCAGCGTTTCCTTCTGATTGTCGAACCCGATGATCGTCAGGTCGTCGCGGTTTTTGGCGGCTTGCAGCACGCCGAGGGCGTCAGTCGCGCTTGTGCCGACCATAATGTTGATCTCCGGATGGTTTCGGAGCATGTTGGCCGCTTGCTGGATCGCCTCCATATGAGAGATGTTCGAGCTGCGGACGTCGACGATCTCAAGCCCCTCGTGCTCGGCGACGATTTTTTTCAGCCCGTCCAACCGCTGCAGTTGGTTCGCAGCTTGATCGCTGCCAATGATCACACCGATCTTTCCCGTGCCGCCGGTTGTATCCACGACAAGACGGCCCAGGCGTTCGCCAGCGGCCAAATTGTCGGTGCCGACATAAGCCAGCCGCTTGCTGTCCGGCGCGTCAGTGTCGATCGTCACGACGGGGATGCCGCGCCGAACCGCCTTGTCGATGACCGGCGTGAACCGCTCTTCGTTCAGCCCCTGCACGATAATCGCATCGACGCGAGCGGCGATCGCTTTTTCCAACAAGTTCAGCTGTTCTTCCATGTTATTGCGCACCGGCCCCGTAAACTCGATGTCGATGCCGTATTTCTCCGCCGCTTCCGCCGCGCCCTTCTCCACCATTTCCCAATAGGGATGGTAACGTTCCTGTTCAATCAATACGATATGATAACGCGACTCGCCGCTCGCGGGCTGCCCTTGCAGCTCCTTGACGATGCTGCCGATTTTCCCGGAATAGCGGGCAAACCCGATAAATAAATAGACCAAAATAACGATGCAAATCATCATGCCGGCCAGCCATTTTTTGTCCTTGATCATCCTGTTCACCTCATCGATAATCCTATCTCAAGGGTGTAAACGGTTGCAATGAGAATTTTCTTCCTGACCTAACGGGATAATCGTCAAAAGGACCGGTCAGAGAAGGTCGCATCCTCCCCCCGTGGGGCGCAACAACAAATAATAACCCAAACCGGATTATCCGGCTTGGGCCCCGATCTAGCAGGTATTTACGTTGACTTTAAGCTTCGTCCGCCGGATATCGCAGGCCAAACTGGCGTCTCGTTTCCTCCATCAGCTCGGCGACGGCCAACGAACGGGCATGCGTATTGATCTGACTCTCCCGCTGTCCGCTCTGGACCAGCTCGATGAACTCCAGCGCCTCGTAATACATCGACTCCTGCGGCTGGGAGCGCGTCAGCTCCTCGGTCGTCCCGTCGCGGTACAGGATTTTGGCCTCATATGGCTGGTTGATTCGATCGATCACGATCGTCCCGTTCTCCCCCTGGATTTCCGTCGGTAAATAAGAGTCGGTAATCTTCGAATACATGATCACGCCGTCCATATCCGGGTACCGCGCGATCAGGCTGCCCTCTCCATCCACGCCCGAGGACAACATCACGGCGGAGGCCTGCACGGATTCCGGTTTACCGAAGAGCGTCACCATCGGGTAAATGCAGTAAATGCCGAGGTCCATCAAGGCACCGTTGGAAAACGCGGGATTAAAAGCGTTCATCACCTTGCCCTGTTTAAACGCGTCAAACCGCGAAGAATACTGGCAGTAACTTGAAAAATAACGCCGTACCCGGCCGATTTTGTACAAATTGTCATGGACTGCCCGGAAGTTCGGCATCAACGTTGATTTGAGCGCCTCCATCAGCAGCACATCGTTGCGGCGCGCCGCTTCGATCATCCGCCGGACCTCGGCCGCGTTGGAAGCCATCGGCTTCTCGCATAACACATGCTTGCCATGATCCATCAGCAAGATCGCCTGCTCCGCGTGTAGTGAGTTCGGGCTGGCGATGTATACGGCATCGATGTCGGTGCTGGACGCTAAGGCCACTAAATCGGTATACACCTTGGGGTCGCCAAACTTGGCCGCGAACTCCCTGCCCTTTTGCTCGGTCCGGGAGTAAACCGCCGTGAAGGCAAATTGCTCCGTTTCCAAAGCCGCCTGAATAAAACGCTCCGTGATCCAGTTCGTTCCAATCGTGGCGAAACGTATCAAAGTGATTTCCTCCCTTTGTTATGGTCGTTTTACCCGTATTCTCTCATTCCCTGTCACCCTTGTCCACTTTCGAACGCTAAACTAATTCGTTCCGATCGGTACAACTCACTTGCACTGGGCGCGACAACTAATCTACAATAGATGAAGAGAGAGGTGAGACTGTGAGCGACTATAGCAAATTTATTTTCAAAAATGAAATCAAGTACATGGTCAGTGGAGACTCCATATCGAAAGGCGTCATTTATGATGAACAACGCCATAAATACGTCGTCTTGGAGAACAATTACGTTTCGCTCTTACAGCAGAAGCTGAAGGGTGCGGTTCACAATACCGCTCGTTTCGGCAATACGTTGATGAAAGGGCTGACGAATCTCAAGAAAGACGTGGAGAAGGATAAGCCTCACATCGTATTGATCGAATACGGTGGCAACGACTGCGATTTCAACTGGAATGAAATTGCTGAACATCCCGACGCGGAACACAGTCCGAAGACCGATTTTACGTTATTTGAAAAGATGCTGACGGAAGCCATTCAATTCGTCAAGAGCCAGCAGATCGTGCCGGTGTTGATGAGCTTGCCCCCGCTGAACGCCGACAAGTATTTCAAATGGGTCAGCCGTAACGACCCGGAAGCGGAGCAGAACATTTTGAAATGGCTTGGGAGCGTCACGAAGATTTATTGGTGGCAGGAACGGTACAATTCGACGATCCTGAAAGTGTCGGAGATGACCAAGACCAAATTTATCGACGTGCGCGGCGCGTTTCTGGAGCATCCTGACTATACGAAATTCCTTTGCTCAGATGGCATTCATCCGAACGAAGACGGCCATCGGATCATTTGTGACAAAGTGCTTGAGTTCATCCGCAATAACTACCGCTTTTTGCTGCGAGACGGGAACGGCGGCGGCTTGGCTCTGGAGTAGATGAAGACGGAGATAAAGCGAAGAGACCTGGGGATTCAGGTCTCTTTTTTAGTGCGCTGCAAATCGCCCCATACCTTCTTGTTGCTGTAACGTTTGTCGGTGCTGATGTCAGGCCCAAACCAAGCCGGGGGTACGAAAGCCCTTGCTTCTTCCTCCGAGCCAAACTCAACTTCCAGCACGATAAAATCGATCTGATCGTAGACGTCAATTTCCACCGTAAGCTGGTTCCACTCTGCGGTCACCCGTCTTTTAGTAAGCGGAACCGCCTGATGAATCCCGGTGATTTGCGTGTACAGCCCCTCCGAAATGGACACCTCCACTTCCTCGCGAGACAAGCCAAACCCTCGTTTAAACGTATGCGTATAATGAATCTCTCCGGTACGTATATCCTCAATTCTGCGGACTCGCAGCTCCTGGTCCTCATGCAGAGCCAAATACGTCTGGTCGATCGCATGTTCCGACCGAACCACAAGCTGCCCCTCCCGAATCAGATGTTCCGGATACTCAGGCAACAGAAATTTGCGTTCAATTTCCAGCGGCAACGGAACTCCCCTCCTATTTTTACTTTCAGTAAACTTTCAGTCTTCATTCATATAGGATTCAGTCGTCCCATCTAGAATGAGTTACATCCATTATACGAGTACATAACTAGGGGGACAATCACGTGAAGCTCATCCAGAACCTAAAGATTGCCATGAAAATCCGGCTGCTTGCCTACTGTTTTTTTATTTTTCTATTAATTATCGGCTTGGTCGGCATCCGGCAAATATCCAGCGTCAATACCAAACTTGAGGAGTTAAACAACGCGCGGCTCGTGCCGATCGTAACCTTAGAAGATTTGAAATCCGACATGGAGGCGACGCGTACGCTAGCCAGCAGCTATATGGACGCCTCTGATGACGCTGAACGCACTTCTCTGACAGAGGAGATCACGGCAGCTCGTACCCATATCGACGAAGCGTTATCCGCATACACAGACGAAACCGAAAATGCGTTGGTGCAGCATGTATTTACTCAATACGCAGCCTATACCGCAGCGCTGGACAACTTCCTGACCGTGTTCCAGAACGGGATGACCGGCCCGGGCGGGCAACCCTCTACAACGGGCAGTGAGGCGGTAGAGACTTCCGCTATCGAAACCGCTGGAGAGGCAGGACAGCAGGGCGGGCCGCCGGAGGAAGTGACAGCCCTCGACGAATCCAAGGCCAAGCTGATTGAAGCGATGGAAGGCTGGATCAGCCAGCACATAAGCGAGGCGCAGCAGACCTACGAAGATAGTAAAGCCGTGTACCGCTCGACCTGGATCAGCATGGTGGTATTACTGGCGTTCTCCGCAATCATTACGCTGATTCTCGCTACGTTCATCATTCGCGGGGTCGTAGGTCCAATTGGTAAAGTAACCGCCAAGCTGAAGGAGATTGCTGAAAGCAACGGGGATTTGACCGGCCGAATCGATTATCGCAGTAAGGATGAACTTGGCGTGTTGAGTCAAAGCTTTGACGCATTTATCACCAAACTGCAGACCATCATTGGGGAAATCATCAACTCCACCGACACGATTTATTCAGCCAGCCGTCTGCTCAGCCGGGCTACCGGGGAGACGTCCTCTTCGTTGGAGAGCATCTCCGCCACCGTACAGCAGATCACGTCAGGCACGTCAGAGAACGCGGCCGTTGCCGAAGAGACGTCGGCAAGTCTGGCCGAAGTGGCTCGCTTCTCTGAGTCCACGGCCATCGCCAGCAAGAACACCGCCGAATCAAGCCAAGCGGTGGGGGAAGCTGCCGCCAGCGGCGCGGATAAAATTACGGAGATCGAGGCAGCCATGGGCGATATTGAATCGTCTACCCGCCTCGTCTCCTCGACGATCCGCCAGTTAAACGATTCCTCCCAGCGAATCGCCGACATGACTGCGATGATCACGGGGATCTCCGCGCAAACCAATCTGCTAGCGTTGAACGCGGCGATCGAAGCGGCCCGGGCTGGAGAAGCGGGTCGAGGTTTCTCCGTGGTAGCCGACGAAATTCGCAAGCTGGCCGATGAGAGCCGGATCGCCGCTCAGGAGATCGCCGACGTCGTCGCCGACAACCAAACCAAATCGGCGGCGGCCGTAGCTTCCGCGGAAGAGGTTGCCGATAAGGTACAAGAAGGCGTGGACAAGGCCTCTGACGCCAAGCGCAGCATCGGCGAGATCCTCACCGGCGTACAGGAGATTATCGGCCAGATCGCCCGCATCGATGAGGATAACGACCGCCAGGCGCAAAGCACCCGAGAAATGGAGAAAGCGATCGGCAGCATCGCCGTCGCCACGGGCGAAATCGCCGATGGGACGGAGCAGATCAGCGCCGGCATTCAACAGCAGCTAAGCACGATGAACGAAATCGACGGGACCGCGGACCAATTGTCCCACATGGCGCAAAAACTGCAGGATATGACCTCCGGCTTTACGGTGTAATCCCAGCTATATCATGAAAGTAAAAAGCCGTCCTAGGAGTTGCAAACTCCTGGACGGCTTATTTCTACAATCCAAGCATAAACTGGACGATCTTGTCTTGCATGCCCGGCAATCCTTCATGGCCGAAGTCCGGGAAGATCTCCAGCTTTTTCGGCGAAGGAATCGCATTATAGGCGGCAAATTGGGTGGATGGCGGACAAATCTCATCCATTAATCCAACCCCCATCAGCACTTCCGCTTGTATGCGGCTCGCCAGATGATGCACGTCGATATACCCCAGCTTGGCGAACAGCTCTTCCTCCCGCTCATGTTGCGGATCGAAGCGGCGGAAGTAAAGGCGAAGTTCTTCGTACGCGTTCCGAGCCAAGTCCATCTCCCACACCCGGCGGTAGTCGGACAGGAACGGATAGACCGAGGCTGCCCGGCGAACACGCGGCTCAAGCGCGGCGCAGGCTAACGTGATCCCGCCGCCTTGCGACCAGCCGGTTACGCCAACGCGGCTCTCGTCCACCTCCGGCAGATCCATGGCGATCCCCGTCAATTGTACGGCATCGAGGAAAATATGGCGGAACAGCATGTTTTGCGTATCCCCGTCCACCCCGCGGATGATATGGCCTTGCAGCGTATTGCCGACCGTCCCGCCGACATCCTCTGATTTACCGCCTTGACCGCGGCAATCCATTGCAAACACGTGGAAGCCCAGCGAGGCGTACCCCAGCTTCTCGCTCCAGTCGCCGGAATTTGCCGAATAGCCGTGAAACAGGACTACGGCCGGGGCGGGGCCTTCGAATTTCGCCGGACGCACATATTGGGCATGAATGCGCGCTCCCTTGACTCCGGTAAAATAAAGATGATAACATTCCACACCCGGCAGCTGATAGTTCGCCTTTTCAATCCGGACTTGGGGATCGACCGCGCGCATCTCCCGCAGCGCTACCTCCCAATACGCATCGAAATCCGGCAGCTTCGGGTTAATTCCTTTGTAGTTGCGTAATTCGTCTAAGGGCTTGTCGATAACCGGCATTGATCTCTTCCTCTCCACAATAAGGTTTGATTTCACCGTCCGGCTTGACTGCAGCCGCAGTCGCCGGGCCATCGCTCACAGTATAGCTTGACAACGCTTTCTGTACAAGAGGAAGGGAGATTATGACCGGATTTGCCTTGCATGGTACACTATCTTTATAGATAAATAAAAATGATGAACGGATAGGAGTTATCTCAAATGAACAACTACAAAATCGTTTTCTTTGACATCGACGGCACGCTGGTGAACGAGGACAAGCAGATTCCGGAGGATACGATTCAGGCCATCGCAGAATTGAAAGCGAACGGCATCGAGCCGGTCATCGCGACCGGGCGGGCACCGTATTTTTTTGAGCCGATCGCGAAGCTGCTGCACATCGAATCCTTCGTCAGCTTGAACGGCGCTTACGTCGTATACCGGGGCGAGCCGCTGTTCCAGCGCACCTTGCCCCCGCAAAGCCTCCGGAAGCTGGTTGAACTGGCTGGAAGCCATCAACATCCGCTTGTATTCCAGGGACATGAGCGTTACTACGCTAATACCGATACCCACCCGTTTATCGTCGAATCTATCGATTCCCTTAAGGTAGAACATCCGGGTTTCGATCCCGAGTTCTGGAGTAAAGCGCCGGTGTATCAAGCCTTCTTGCATAGTGAAGAGCAGGATGAATCCCTGTATGAAGGGCAGTTCGACGACCTGCGCTTGATCCGCTGGCACCCGAAGGCCATGGATGTAACGATTCGCGGCGGCTCCAAAGCCGTAGGTATCGAGGCCATGCTAGAACGTCTTGGCATCTCCCTTGCCGAGGCCGTAGCTTTTGGCGACGGCTTGAACGACAAGGAAATGCTGCAGGAGGTTGGCCTGGGCATCGCCATGGGCAATTCCCATCCGGACTTGCTGCCTTACGCCAATTACGTCACCGCCTCCGTGGATGAAGGCGGAATTCGCCAAGGGCTGCGTTATGCGGGATTGATTTCCTAAGATTCGCAAAAAAATTTGGATAACAAGTGAAACATCTCTAACACTTCCTGCGTCAAAGGGTTAAATCAAACCGTATCCGGGAGGAGGGAATTGATACCTTAAGCCTCGCCTCGTCGGGCATTGCTGAACTGTGGAGCATCCCGGCGGATATGATGCATTTAACTCACTATGGTTCCAGGAGGGAATTACGAATGAAAACCAAATCTCATCTATCCAAATTTCCGAAGCTGACGCTGCTGATGGTGATTGTGTTCACCCTAATGTTCGGCGGCACCGCCTCGGCTTTTAATGACATCAAGGGTGATAAGGAGCAGAAAGCGATCGAACGCCTTGAGAAGCGGGGAATCATTAAAGGAGATTTCCACGGCCGCTACTATCCGGCCCAGAAGCTGACCGGCGCTTCCGCCGTCTCCCTGATTGTTAAAACGTTGGACTTGAATTTTGATACGATTCGGTTCATCCAAATGCCAAAGGCTAGCGACTACTACACCAAAGTAAGCGATAAAGCCTGGTATGCCGAAGCTTTCATCATTGCTAACTACTACGGGCTGGACATTCCAAAGGACATCAATCCGGCCGCCAAAGTGACGAAGGAGCAGTTCAGCCACTGGCTGTTCAAGGCGCTGAGCACCAAGGGCGATTACATGTGGACGATGCAATATCTGAACATCAACGATGAGAAACAAATCAACAAGGCTTATATGAGCAGCATCCAGTCTCTTCTTCAAGCCAAAATCGTTACCTTGGATAAAAAGGGGAACTTCGGACCTAATCAACCGGTCTCCCGCAGCGAAGCCGCAGGTATGCTCGACCGGACGCTGCAGTTTATTGAGGACCGTCAGCCCGTTGAAAACCCGGTTCCCGGCAGCCTGTACGACTTCGGGATGAATACAGACAAAATCTCGAGCGACATCACGAAAGTGTCGATTACCGCGATGGCTCCGCACCCAGGTTACGGCCTGGAAGTTTCGAGCATCACATTCAAGGACGGTAAGGCCATTATCGACTATCGAGTTGTGGCACCTCAACCGGGACAATTTTACCCGCAAGTTATTTCCGAAGTGAAAGCCGTTACGTATATCCCGGCGGGCTACCAACCGGTGCTCGGCGCACAATCGAAATAATTGGCTTGAAACGAATAAAGAATGGACCTAAGACCCGGCAAGTTGCTGGATTCTCGCGGTCCATTCTTTTTTAGTGTTCATCCTCGGGGCTCTGGAGATCCAAATGTTCGAATCCAGCGATAACGGTTCACCTTCACAACGGCGACGAAGCATTTCAGGATTTGGTCGGATTTGAGACAAATAAACGTCAACAACGGCGACAGCCCAAACACCGCGGCGCACAGGAAGGCCGAAGGCAACACGATCAGCCACATGAAAATGAAGTCGTTGTACAACACAAACCTCGTATCCCCCCCACTACGCACAATTCCCGTTAGTGCCGGCATCTGGTAGGCTGTG
The DNA here is from genome assembly GCF_023195895.1 of Paenibacillus mellifer. Classification (GTDB taxonomy): domain Bacteria; phylum Bacillota; class Bacilli; order Paenibacillales; family Paenibacillaceae; genus Fontibacillus; species Fontibacillus mellifer. Next base: position 91,582 of record NZ_JALPRK010000001.1, on the reverse strand, counting down.
CCTACCGCTGTAATCGAAAGCACCGTCATAAACTGGAGTGCCAATGCCTTGGATTCAGGGGATATGGCATAGAAGCCCAGCACCACGTCTTTGATCAAAAAGAGAACCGCCCCCGTCCCCAAACCGATCATCAAGTAAAGCACCTGCAGCGTCTGGGCGTAGGGCTTGATCTTCTCCGGATGCCCGGCACCAATCGTCTTTCCGATAATGACGGCCGTCGCACTGGCGGAAGCATACGTTACGACCGATACGATTTGAAATACCGTCGTCGCGATGCTGTTCGCGGCAATCGCCGCTTCCCCCATATGTCCCAAAATTCCAGACTGCACCGCCATAGCGAGTCCCCAGAGGGCATTGGACATCAGGATCGGCGAGCCGACATTTAAGTATTGTTTGAACGTTTGGCGATCAAAATGGAAGAAATCCCGCAACGTAAAGTTGATTTTCCGATCCACTCGCTTGAGATACACCAACACGATCGCGAGTTCGATGATCCGGGCCGTTAACGTCGCCGCCGCCGAGCCGCGGACCCCCCATGCGGGGAAGCCGAAATGCCCGTAGATCAGTAAATAGTTCAAGCAGATGTTGATGACTAACGTCGATAGAGAGAGAATAAATCCGACTCGGACCGTTTCTACACTACGTAAGGAAGCCAGCAGCAGATTGGTCGCTGCAAAGAAGAGATACGAGAAACCGATGATTCGTAAGTAGTTAGCCCCTTCGGCGATGACGCTGTCCTCGTTGGTGAACAAGGACAAGCACCCATGAGGGAACAAGAACACAGCCAACCACAACACCAAGGCGAGCGCCAGAGCAAGACGCATTCCGATGCTGGCCACCCTCTTGATGGTTGTCATGTCCCGCGCCCCCCAGGCTCGCGACGAGAGGATCACTACGCCCTCGCCTACGCCCATGACAAGCATTTGCAGCAGGAACTGCAGCTGATTGGCAAGGGCCACGCCGGACAAGGCCGATTCGCTGTACCCGCCAAGCATGATATTATCCGATAAGTTCACACCAAAGGAAATGACATTTTGCAGCGCAATGATCCAGGTGAGTCTGAAAAAACTGCGGTAAAATGCTTGATCCTGCACCATCAACTTCATGATTACCAGCCGAGCGATTTAAAGCGGATTTCCCGCTCCCAAAGGTCCTGTAATTGTCGCAGCGCAGCTTCAGGCAGCGCTTCGTCGCTGGCAGCCACATTCTCACGAAGCTGAGCGCTGTTCCGAACGCCGGGAATGATCGTCGTGACCTCCGGGTATGCCAAAATAAAACGCAGCGCCGCCATCGTCATCGTCGTTTGCTCATCCTCTAGAAAGCGAATCTGCTCCACCAGCTCCGCACGGGTTTGAATGACCTCCGGGGACCAGCGGCCGCGAACGCCCGAGAATGAGCTGGACCCATGGTATTTACCTGACAACCAGCCGGAATCAAGCGGCACCTTGATGATCAACGCGACATCCTTCTCTTTGGCTGCTTGGAATGCCTGCGCCGTCTCTTGATAAAAGATGTTGAACATCACTTCCATAACACCAGGTCGGGCATGCTCCAATACCTCAAGCATCTCGCGGCTGGAATCCACGGACACACCGTACGCCAGGATTTTGCCTTCCGCCTTAAGATCCTCCAGCACCTGATAATGTCCGTATTTGCCGTCCAGATGGTCGAACGGGGGATTGTGAATCAATACGGAATCGACATAATCGGTTTGCAGCCGCATTAAGCTGCGTTCAATTGAATTTCGAATTTGGGCTGCCGAATAATCCGTCCCTTCCGGGGAATGGCCGAATTTCGTATTAAGGACCGCTTTATCACGTTTTCTTTCCAGGGCTTTGCCAAGCAGCACCTCGCTTTTGCCTTGACCATAATTGGGAGCGGTATCAAAAAAGTTGACTCCCAGGTCCAGCGCTTCATGCACTAAACGCACGGCCTCCTCGTCCTCCATCGCCGCCCAATCCTGCTTGTTGCCGAGCTGCCAAGCGCCAAAACCAATTTCCGACACCTGCTTGCCGGTCGTGCCGTACCTTCTGTACTTCATCCTCTCACGCTCCTGCGATGTTTGGATTTAAATTTAACAGATCTCATGCCCAATTCTAGACTGATTGGGCTATGCGTGCAATAAGAGAATACGGTGTAGCGGTATGGCACCTGTCCCTCGTCTCAATAGCGAAAGACCGTCCGGGAAATAATTGGACGGTCTTTCGACTTGTGAGGAGTGAAGCTAACGGGTTAACGGCAGCGCACCTGAATGTCCAGCGGATAGCGCCCGGCGTTCCGGCCGTACAGCGCCAGCCCGCCTTCCCCGGCACGCAGCTCCAGCCGGAAGTTGCGGCTGCGATCCAATTTGGCGGCAATGCGACCGGGTACCTTGATGCGGCATAGATACCCGTACGAACCCGCCTCATCCAAGCGATTATCCACCGGCTGGTAATGCCAGGACAATATGCCGCGGGCATCCGCCGGATCGTCGGGGAGGTGCACGCTTCCGACAGGCTCGCCGTCGATGCAAACCGTCACCTTGGATTCATGGCGGATTTCATCCGTCATGTAGTAGGTGTTCGGGTTGTATTCGACGTTGGCGGAAGCCCCATGCATGTAGCCGATCCCGTGATCGCTCGTTTTGACGCCTTCGAGGTTGCGGGCGAGCACCCTTTTGGCGCCGGCTTCGAAGGCGATTTCGATGTCGCCGATCAACGCCATCTCCTCCCGTTCCGGCAGCCGAACCTCATACGCGAAGGCGCCTGCGCCCGCGCCGCTCGCCTTCGCTCCTTGGATCGACTCCCACTGCAGCGCAAACGTCTGCTGCGCAAAGCTTCCCACCGGGACGTTCACCGTATGAACGCCGGCGGAATCAGGAACGGTGCCATCGCCGCGGACGTCGAACGCGACGAAGTTGCGCGACACCGTCTCGCCTCCTTCGGCAACCAGCCGCAAGGCCAGCACCGCAACGACGTCCTGCTTAGGCATCGCGATCTCGAGCGTTGCCAGCTCCGCCACGCCGTAATCCTCCCAGGCGACGCCACGCTCGCCGCGGTCCGCAACGACGCGAACGCCAAGATCGTCGTGCCACAGCTCCCAAACGAGGTTGAGCGTGCGGCCGTGGTGACGGTCCGAAAAGCTGGAGCGTAAGAGGGGCACGGACACCTTCGCCCCGGCGGCGACCGTTTGCGAAGGAGGCGCGTCGATGACGATGAAGTCCGGCGCATGCAGGTCGGCGAGCGTCATGCCCGGCACGAATTCGCCGTAGCCGAAGTCTTTTTCCGTTCCGTCCAGCCGGTAATACCCGTTAAATTCGTTCGTCACATCCCGGAATTCCGTAAACACGAAACCGCACATTTTGTCATGGCGGCGGAATTCGTTCAGCATGTAATGGTAATGCCAGGCCAGGTCGCTGTCCCCCGCGCTGTGTTCGATGCCCCACACGTTGCCGCATTCGCTGTTCATCAACGGCGCGTCCGTCTGCATTCGCCCGCCGATATAGTTGAATGTTGACCCCGGATGCGTGCTTTCCACCACTTTACCGACATGCTCGCGCACCTTTTCATACCCGTTCAAGTAAAAATGCCACGTGTTCAAGTCCGTTTCGACATGGTCCCAGTTGCAGGCGGAATTGTCCTCCACGAGGCGCGTCGGGTCCGTCTCTTTGGCCCAGCGGTAAATTCTTTGGACCCATTCCTGGGTCTCGGGCAAATAATTCATGTTGCCCGATTCATCTCCGGTCAAGCTGCCTGCCGCTTTCCCCGATTTTAACCCCCAGGTTTCATTGAACATGATCCAGGAGAAAATCGACGGATGATTGTAGTCCCGCTCGATGACCTCGCGCGCTTCGCTTTCGTAGGCCGTTCGCGCCGATTCGCCGGGTTCGCCCCAGAAGCAGGGCATATCCTGCATGATGAGCAGCCCCAGCTTATCAGCCCAATACAGCTTGCGCGGTTCTTCCGGCTTGATGTGGATGCGCGCGAAGTTCAGCCCAAGCCGCTTCATCAAGAAAATTTCGTCCCGCATGTCCTCGTCCGTCGGATAGGTGAAATAACCGGTCGGGTGAAAAGATTGGTCCAGCGTACCGTTCAGATAAATCGGCTTTCCGTTCAACGTGATCCAGCGGTAATCCCGCTGCCCGAAACGGGCGGTGCCGATTTCGCGAATGCCGAAATACGTGGCGACCGCGTCCTCCCCGGAAGCCGCCGTCAGCCGCAGCTCCCCCTCGTAGAGATGCGGCGTTTCCGGGCTCCACAGCCGGGGCTCCGCTACCTGGAACGAGGTGCGGATTGTATTCTCGCCGGCGACCAACGTCAGTTCTTCCGTATGCTCTACGGCCCCGTCTTGAAACCGCAAGGCGAGCTTTGCCGCCGATGGTTCCTTTGCAAGGATGCGGGCTGTCACTTCAACCTGGCCGTCGAGAGACGTGCGGAACTTCGCGTCCTGCACGTAGGATTGCGGCCGTGCTTCCAGCCATACCGGCTGCCAAATGCCGCGAATCTCACCGTATCCCTGCTTGCCGCGCGCTTGATCGTCTCCGTCTGCATCTTCCGCGCGGACCAGGATCGTATTTTCCCCATCCGCGTCCCAACAGTCCGTCACCTCAAACTCGAAGTTGCCATATCCGCCCCGGTGCGATCCGGTATGGACACCGTTGACCCAAACGTCGCATTGATAATCGACGGCCCCAAAATGGAGGAAAATCCGCGATCCGGATGCCTCTGGATGCCAGGTGACGGTCCGCCGGTACCAACCGATACCTGCTTTGTTGTTGCCAATGCTGGACAACGGGCTGGACCAGGAAAACGGCACCTTAATCCGTTCTGGAAAATCCTTTGCTTCCCCATCCTCTCGGGACGTGCCGGCCCCTTCGCCAATCGGTTCGAACCGGAACGACCAGGTTCCGTTCAGATTGAGCCAATCCGGCCGCTGCCAATCCGGCCGGGGATGCTCCGGACGCGGAATCGCGGACGCTTCCGCCGTTAACGATGGTTTCGTCATCAAGTTTGCACACCTTTCATTTTTAACTGGAACAGGATAATTCGGATCATTTCGCCCCCATGATAGCATATATATTAGACATTCACAATGTATATTATAAATTTACAATATAACGTTTTTGAGGTACACTGGCTACAGGTTTGATGCCGATACGTGTTTTGACTTTATGACTACCGTTCGAAGAAAGGAATATGTAGATGAGTGAACCGCACCGTCAGGACACCCAACGATACCCGGCCTCTCGGATACTTGACGTGGCCAAAGCTTTGTCCGGAGACGTCCGCGTCCGCATCCTCGAAGCGTTGGGCAGACAGCCGATGAGCATCAGCCAGTTGGCCGAAGCGCTTGGCGTCGCCCAGCCGACCATTTCCATCAACGTGCAGATTCTGGAGCAGGCCGAGTTGATCGTCTCCGCCCCCGGGGCTAATCGGGAGAAAATCTGCTCGGTTACCTGCCGCTCCATTCTCCTGGAACTTCCGACCCAGCCTGGAGAAGGCCTCCATCATGTAGAGGAAATTCACATGCCCATCGGCATGTATTCCATCTGCTCCGTCAGCCCGCCTTGCGGCATGGTCGGACGCGACGCGGGCCTAATCGGCTCCCAGGACGATCCGCGGGCGTTTTATATGCCGGAGCGGACCGAGGCCGCGCTGCTCTGGTTCGCCGAGGCGGGGTACGTCGAATACTATTTTGCCAATCCGCTGCCGCCGAGCGTCGAACTGGAGGAGCTCTGCATCCGGGCGGAGGTTTGTTCCGAGGCCCCGGGGTTCCGGGAAGATTGGCCTTCCGACATTACGGTCAGCGTGAACGGCTTGCCGGTCGGCACCTGGACCAGCCCCGGCGATTTCGGCGAGCGCCAAGGCAAACTGACGCCTGAAAAGTGGAAAGGCGGTACCCAATACGGGCAGCTTACCGAATGGCGCGTGACTCGGGAAGGCAGCTTCGTCAACGGCGTTTCCGCCGAGCCTACCGCGATCGCCGGGCTGGGCTTGGCGTTCAACAAGCCGATCCGCATCCGCTTCGAAGTCCGTGAGGATGCCGCCAATCAACGCGGGCTTAACCTGTTCGGCAGCGGTTTTGGCGATTACCCGCAGAACATCGTGTTATCCTTCACCCGCCGTTCTTGATCATTTTCCAGCACAAAACCCCTACTCTGATGATCAGAGCAGGGGTTTTGTGTTAGGTAATATAACACAAATGAAGCGCATCATGATAAAAACCGGAAAAACCTCTTTACGAAACCCAGAACTTGGATTATGATGCCAAAGGTATGATACCTATTGTTACATGAGTTACGGAGCGTCGTGATAGACGCGCGGCACTCTTGGACCGAGCAAACAAACGACTTCATAATTGATCGTCCCCATCCAGTCGGCTACTTCGTCGATCGAAATCGACGCCCCCGCTGCCGTTCCGCCGAAAATCACGACCTCGTCGCCCGCGCGGACGCTTTCTGCCTCGGTCACGTCCAGCATGGCCTGATCCATGCAGATCCGGCCGATGATCGGGACCCGCTGCCCGCGCACCAGCGCACAGCCGCGATTGGACAGCGCCCGCGACAGGCCGTCGGCATAACCGACCGGGATGGTGGCGGTGATCCGTTCCGTGACCGCCCGGTACGTCCGGCCGTAGCTGACGGTGCGGCCCGGCTCGATCCGCTGAAGCGAGGCGATTTTCGTCTTCAGCTGCATCGCCTGACGCAGCGGGTATTCCGGCAGCCGCAGAAGCGGCGAAGGATATAACCCGTAGAGTGCGATCCCGATCCGCACCATGTCCAGATGCATTTGCGGGAACCGCATCGCCGCGGCACTATTACAGCAGTGCTTGATCGGGATGTGCAGGCCGCGGGCTTCCAAGGCGTCGATGCAGGCGCTAAGCCGGCCAAATTGCTCCAACGTGTACGCCGGATCGGGGCCGTCCGCATCGGCAAAATGCGTAAACAACCCTTCCAGCACGACGAAGGGAGCGGCGGTCGCGGCATGTTCGGCCATCTCGATCACCGCCTCGACGGTAGGCAGGCCGATTCGGGACATCCCGGTATCGAATTTCAAATGGATGCGGGCTTCACGTCGTTGTTTTTTCGCACAAACGATCGCCTCATCCAGCACCTCCTCGGTATACACCGTAAAAGTAATGCCGTGCTGAACGGCCGCTTCAACGCCAAACGGTGGCGTGTAGCCGAGCACAAGAATAGGCTGTGTTATACCGGCGGCCCGAAGCTGCAGTGCTTCATCGACGAGAGCAACGCCGAGGTATTCGGCTCCAGCACGGATTGCAGCTTGCGCCGCCTGCACGGCTCCATGCCCATAGCCGTTCGCTTTGACCACGGCCATCACCCGGCAGCTCTCGGCGGCTTGCTTGCGGAAGAGCCCCGTATTGTGGGCGATGGCATCCAGCGACACCTCCGCCCAGGTTTCACGGTAGCCGATGGATGAGAATATCCTCGTTTGCGTTGTCGTCATCACATTTACCCTCTTTCCGTTACCGATTGATGATTTTGAAAATATATAAGCATCGGAGGTGCCCCTATGCGAGAAGATCAGGACGACCCATTCGAACCTTACTCCGACAATCTGGAATTGCTTGCGGAGAAAATTAGCGACGTGCTGGGGCGTCCGGTCACAATCGAAGACGCCAGCCATCGGCTGGTTGCCTACAGCTCGCACGTGCCGGAGACCGACGCGGCGCGGCTGGCAACCATTGTCGGACGCCGGGTCCCTGATCAGATCATCGGCAGCCTCTGGCGGGATGGGGTCATCCCTCGCCTTCTGGAGAGCGAAACGCCGATCCGCATCGCCCCGATTCAAGAGGTGGGGCTAAACGGCCGCGTGGCAACCGCCATCCGCTCGGGCTCCCGGGTTGTCGGCTTTATCTGGGTGCTGGAGACGGAGAAGCCTTTTTCGGAACGGGAAATGGCGTTGTTCGCCCAGGCTGCCCAAGCCGCCCGCACCAAAATGGCGCAATGGCAGCTGCAGCGCCATAAGGAGGAAGAGGCGCATCGCGATTTCTTCTGGCAGCTGCTCACCGGGCATCTGTCCCACGAAAGCCTTATCCGGGATAAAGCCCACCGGATTGGGATTACCCTCCCTCCGCAATTCCATGTGGTCGTCCTGCAGTTTGCCACCGAAGTCAAAGAAGCGTTGCAGCGGCAGACGCTGGAGAAATGTGCCCCCCTCTCCGCTTATAGCCGAATTGTGCTGCGCGCCATCGATAAAAATCAGCTGATTTTGCTATTTGCGCCGCTAGCGCCTGATACCATGGATGGAGTTGCCAACCAGCTGGGGCTTCTTCAGCGGAATTTGCTTTCATTCTTCTCAGCGCAGTTTCTCGGATTGGCCAGCGGAGGGACGTTTAGCGAATACGGACGGCTGGAGGACAGCTATCGTGAAGCGCTTCTCCTGCTCCAGGTGAAGCGGCGGTTTCCCGAGGAAACCGGAGATCTGGTCATGTACGGCGATCTCGGTTACTACCGGTATTTGCCCCGAATCTGGGAGGAGCTCCAGAAGCACGGCCGCGCAGGAGGGCAACTGGCCCGGCTGCAGGCCTACGATCAGGAGCATCACAGCGAGCTGGCGCATACGTTGGAGGTGTTTTTGACACACGACAGCAATGCGAAAATCGCCGCCGACGCGCTGCACATTCACGCCAACACGTTGAATTACCGGCTGAAGCGAATCGCCGAAATCGGCCGGATCGACTTATCCAGCATGGAGCAGAAGGTGACCTTGTACCTGGAACTCAAAGCCGAGCGCTTCGGCGGCAGCCGCGATTTGTGATATTTCACAATTCTGGCTGTTTTTTTTCTTATAACTCCACAAACAAAAAGCGTCGTTCCTGTCCTATACTGATGTCAGATGGTGTGACAGAGGAGGTAACAAGATGATTGTAGGAGTCCCAAGAGAAATCAAAAACAATGAAAACCGGGTGGCCTTGACCCCTTCGGGCGCCTACTCTCTGGTCAATGCAGGGCATCAAGTGTGGATCGAGACCCAGGCGGGAGCCGGCAGCGGCTTTGAGGATACGGAATATGCGTCAGCCGGAGCTAAGGTGCTCGGCAGCGCCGCAGACGTGTGGTCTGCGGATCTGGTAATGAAGGTGAAGGAACCTCAGCCGTCGGAGTATGGCTTTTTCCGCCAAGGTCTGATCCTCTTTACTTATTTGCATCTGGCGCCGGAACCGGAGTTGACTCAAGCGTTAAAAGACCAGGGCGTGACCGCCATCGCATACGAGACGGTCGAAGTGAACCACACGCTGCCGCTGTTGACGCCGATGAGCGAGGTTGCCGGGCGGATGTCCGTGCAAATCGGAGCGCAGTTCCTGGAGAAGCCGCACGGCGGCAAAGGGATCCTGCTTGGCGGCGTGCCCGGCGTCAAGCGTGGCAAGGTGACGATCATCGGCGGAGGTGTGGTCGGGACGAATGCGGCCCGGGTAGCCATCGGCCTGGGCGCCGACGTGACGATCATCGACCTGAACGCGGATCGCCTGCGGCAACTGGAGGATGTCTTCGGCGCAAGCGTGCAGACGCTGATGTCCAATCCGCAGCACATCGCCGAGGCAGTCGGCGAGTCCGACCTGGTGATCGGCGCGGTGCTGATCCCCGGCGCCAAGGCACCGAAGCTGGTCACCGAGAGTATGGTCAAGGCGATGCGCCCCGGCTCGGTTGTAGTAGATGTGGCCATCGACCAGGGCGGTATCTTCGAAACGGTGGATCGGATCACCACCCACTCCGATCCGACGTATGTGAAACATGGCGTCGTCCACTACGCCGTGGCGAACATGCCGGGCGCGGTGCCGCGCACCTCCACGCTGGCGCTGGCTAACGCCACGCTGCCTTACGCGCTGGAGATCGCCTCGAAGGGCCTTTACACGGCGCTTAGCGAACGGGCAGCCCTTCGCAAGGGTGTTAACGTCGCCGGCGGTGCGATCACGTACGCCTCCGTCGCCCGGGACCTGCACTTCGAGTACGTGCCCGTCGAGCAGGTACTGGAGCTGGCCGGGAATCCCGCCAACTAGATGACTTTCGCAGCAGCTTGCTTAATCCAAGAGATCCGCCCCCTCGCGGCGGATCTCTTGTTTGTGTCGGCTGCGCGACTATGAAGGGCCTCCTAAGCGAGAAATGTTGAATTAATTGCAACATTTTCTCCCCCAAAGCCCACCTCAACCGATAATGTTGTACAGAATGCAACATTTACGTCTAGCTGTGGCTTTATGTCCCCAAAATGTTGTACTTTGTGCAACATTTCACGGCCAGAGGCCCCAGCTCTGACAGTAATGTTGCATTGAATGCAACATGATTACCGCTCGGCCAGCGACAGCTCGATGATCCGGTCGAGCAGTTCGCCATAACTCATACCGGCTGCGGCGGCGCTGCGGGGCAACAAGCTGTTCGCCGTCATCCCAGGCAGCGTGTTGACCTCAAGCACGTAGGGCACACCGTCCTGGAGGATCATATCGACCCGTGCGTATACGCGGCATTGAAGCAGACGGTAGCAGGCCAGCGCGGCCTCCCATACCCGCGACTCCACTTCGGCCGGCAACGTGATCGGGCGCTCCTCCGCCCCGCCGTCGCTGTATTTGGCTTCGTAGTCGAACCACTCCGCCCCATTGGACCGAATGCCCAGCACCGGAAGCAGCTCCCCGTCCAGGATCGGACAGGTAATCTCCTGGCCGGTTACCATGAACTCGACGACCACGGATGCGTCCCAGCGGAACGCCTCCGCAAGCGCCGCCCGCAGCGCCTCCTGCCGGTCGACGCGCTGCACGCCGATGCTGGAGCCTCCGGCGTTCGGCTTAACGAACAGCGGGTACGCAAGTCCCGCGACTTGAGCCTCCCACGATCCGTCGGCAAACATCGACCGATCCAGATAGACCCAGTCCGCGGTAATCACGCCTTCGGCTCGCAGCAGCCGCTTCGTCAGGTTCTTATCCATGCACAAGCTGCTGGACAACACGCCGCTGCCCGAATATGGGATCCCCATCGTCTCGAGCACTCCCTGCACCGTACCATCCTCGCCAAACGCACCGTGAAGCGCAAGCAAAGCGAAGTCGATGCCCCGCACCCGGTCGATCAGCTCCTCACGCTTCGCCACATCGATCGGCAGAACTTCATATTTACTTGGGTCCAGCCGTCCCACGATTTCCTTCCCCGTCATCAGCGATACCTCACGTTCCGAGGAGACGCCGCCCATAATTACGCCTACTTTCATCCAATTCCTCTCCTTCAACCGTTGTTCAAGTCCCATTCCTTAACCGCTTCTAACAACTTCGCCGCCGCAGCTCCAATCACCCGAATCCCTTTCTCGATGTCTTCCTCGGACACCCGCGAGAACCCGATCCGCATCGTGTTCCGTCCCCCTTCGTCCACGAAGAACATATCTCCGGGCGTAAAGAGTACACCCTGATCCGCGCAAAGCTCCAGCAGCTCCCACGTATCAAAACCATCCGGAAACTCCAGGAACAAATGCAGCCCCCCGCTGCCCGATAGCCGAGCATACGGCACATCCCGCTCGCAGCAGGCTTTCGTCCATTCGTATTTCCGCCGATATTCGGCCCGGGCCCGCTTCAGGTACTTCTCCAGGTTGCCGTTCAACAAATATTGATACAGCAGCGATTGGTCCAGCGTCGAAGTATGAATGCTGCGCGCCCGTTTGACGCTCTCCAGCACCTCGATCAGCTCACGGTCCGCCAGCACCCAGCCTACGCGGATGCCCGGGAATAACACCTTAGAGAAACTCCCCAAATAGACTACCCCGTTCCCCTGCCCTGCCATTGCAATCAACGGCGCGACATGGGAACCGGTGTACCTGAGTTCTTCATTAAACCCGTCCTCGATGACCGGCACCCGGTAGCGGCCAAGCAGCTCCAGCAGGGCCAGCCGTTTCTCGGCGGATGTCACGATGCCGGTTGGGTTGTGGTAGGACGGCACCAGAAACGCACCGTCGAACGACTGTGTCTGAAGCTCCCGCTCCAGCGCGGCCAAGTCCAGGCCATCCGGCTCCATCGGAATCCCGGTGATCTCGAACCCGTGCCGCCGCAAATTTTTGATCGCGGTCTGGTGCGTTGGATTTTCGCATAGCATGCGCCCGCCCGCACCGCCGTCCCGCCCGATCGCCGACAGGACGATGTCCAGCCCTTCGGTAAATCCACTGGTGATCAGCATATCCTTGCCCGTTAGATCCACGCCTTTGTGTTCCATATATTTAAGCAGATAATCGATGAGCGGTTTATATCCTTTGGCGTAACCGTAGTTCAATAGAACACGGCCTTCCACCGCCATCCGATCCAGGAAAGCGCGCTTTACGTTCTCCAGATCAAACAGCTGCTCGTCAGGGGCGATGCTCGTAAATAGAATGGTGCCTTTCTTCGCCCGCAGGCCGGGCTGATTGCGTTTCATATGATCGAGCTCCACGGACAACCGGGCTTGCCGGTTCATTCGTTCATGCCAGTTCATTCGCCAGGCCGGGATGGCATGTGCTCCTGGTGTGGACATCTCGGCCACGAAGCTCCCCTTTCCCGTAACCGCGTATGCGAGTCCTTCGTCGGTCAATGCCTCGTAAGCGGCAATGATGCTCCCCCGGCTAACCCCCAGCAACTCGGCCAGTTCCCGTGTCGACGGAAGCCGTTGACCCGCCTGCAAAGCCCCTTGCATCATCAGACGTTTGATATAATTTTTCACCTGCACGTACACCGGCGTCTCGGCCACGAGCTTGAAATCATTAAACACTACATATCGCCCCCACCCTCATGATGGCACATTCCAAGCCAAAAACAAAAGAACCACCCTCTCGCCTTTTTCGCAAGAAGGTGGTTCCCATCCTTTCGGGCCCCTGCCCGCTTACACCATCACTTTACAAATGTCGTTCGTAAATTCAACCGGATCGCTCACCGGCAATCCTTCGATCAAGAGCGCCTGATTGTACAACAGGTTCGTGTACAAAGCCAACTTTTCTTTGTCACTGTCGTAAGCCTTCTTCAACGACTGGAACACGTCATGGTTCACGTTGAGCTCCAGCACCTTGTCCGCTTTAACCGACTGCCCGTCCGCGCCAGGCATCGCATTCAGCACTTTTTCCATCTCGATCGTCAGCTCGCCTTCCGTCGACAAGCACACCGGATGAGATTTCAGGCGTTTGGATGCTTTGACTTCCTTCACCTTGCCTGTCAGCAAGTCCTTCATTGCCGCGAACAATTCCTTGTTCTCGTCCGCATCGGCCTTGTCTTCGGAAGCCTCGGCTTCGATGCCCAAGTCGCCGCTCGACACCGACTTGAATTCCTTGTCCTTGTATTTCATGATCATCTTGATCGCAAACTCATCGATGTCGTCGGTGAAATACAAGATTTCATATCCTTTATCAAGCACCAGCTCGGTTTGCGGCAGTTTCTCCAGACGTTCCACCGATTCGCCGGCGGCATAGTAAATATACTTTTGGTCCTCCGACATGCGGGAGACGTATTCTTCTAGCGTGACAAGCTTCTTCTCCTTGGACGAAGTGAACAGCAGCAGATCCTGAAGCACGTCCTTGTTCATCCCATAGTCGTTGTACACGCCAAACTTCAGTTGACGGCCAAACGAAGCGTAAAACTTCTCGTATTTGTCGCGCCCATCCTTAAGCAGCGTCTGCAATTGGCTCTTGATCTTGCTCTGAATATTTTTCGCGATCGCCTTCAACTGACGGTCATGCTGCAGCATTTCCCGCGAAATGTTGAGCGAGAGATCCTCAGAATCTACCATCCCTTTGACGAAGCTGAAATAGTCCGGCAGCAGGTCGGCGCATTTGTTCATGATCAGCACGCCGTTTGAATACAGCTCCAGCCCTTTTTCGTATTCCTTGGTGTAATAGTCAAACGGCGTCGTCTCCGGAATGTACAAAATCGCATTGTATACGACCGCGCCATCCGCCTTGATATGGATATGCGATACCGGTTTGTCGAACCCGTAACGTTTTTCCATATAAAAGTTCTCATAGTCCTCGTCCGTCAGTTCGGATTTGTTCTTGCGCCAGATCGGCACCATGCTGTTCACGGTCTGCTCTTCCGTATACGACTCGTATTCGCCTTCGCTGCCTTCCTTCGGCCGGCTGCCCGTGACGTCCATTTTAATCGGGTAGCGGATGAAATCGGAGTACTTCTTCACGATCGACTTCAACCGATATTCCTCGAGGTATTCGTCGTATTGGTCGTCTTCAGTGTTCTCTTTGATCTGCAAAATAATGTCTGTGCCGACCTCCGCCTTCTCGCACAGCTCAACCGTATACCCGTCAGCTCCCCGGGATTCCCACTTATAGGCTTCATCCGAGCCCAGCGCCCGGCTGATAACGGTAACCACGTCCGCGACCATAAACGCGGAATAGAAGCCAACGCCGAACTGCCCGATGATGTTATGGCCGTCCTTCAGCTCGTTTTCGTTCTTGAATGCAAACGAGCCGCTGTTGGCAATAATGCCAAGGTTGTTCTCCATCTCGTCCTTCGTCATCCCAATACCGGTATCGGAAATCGTCAAGGTACGGGTTTCCTTGTCCGCCTTGATCTTGATAAAATAATCATCCTTGTTAAATACCAGCTGGTCATCGGTTAACGCCCGGTAATAAATTTTATCGATGGCATCGCTGGCGTTCGAAATCAGCTCGCGCAGGAAAATCTCCCTCTGCGTATAAATCGAGTTGATCATCATTTCCAGCAATCTTTTGGATTCGGCTTTAAACTGTTTTTTCGCCATGAAACAAATCTCCTTTCGCCGCATGGGTTAACTTGTCTAACAATATATTAGCACTCTGAGGGACAGAGTGCTAATTCCTATGTTTTAGTTTATCGATCTGGAATTCGAGTGTCAATATGTTCTAAGGAGAGAGGGGGGTATAACCCGTTTGTTCCACTAAATACTGACCTTGCGGGGACAAAATCCAATCGATCAGCTTCTCCACATTCGGATTGTCGCTGCCCGCCGTTACCGCGTAGAACTCCGCCGCTAGCGGGTATTCGCCGCTGGCGATCGTTGCCCGCTCCGGCTTCACACCGTCAATACTCAGCAGGCAGATATTCCCATTCCTCACCATTTCCGTAGCATAAAAAAGGAACGAATACCCCAACGCGTTTTTGTAATTGCGGTAATCCGCGGTCCGCGAAATGATACCGCCCATCCCGGATTCGACATCCTCCTTGGGAGGTTTAGCCAGCTCCCGGCCGTCCATCACCCGAACCAGCATTGATTGGCTACCGCTATCCTCCGGCCGCTGAAACGCCCGAATGTTTCCTCCCTCACCCCCCACTTCGCTCCAGCGAGTGATTTCTCCCGAGTAGATCCCGCGAATCTGCTCCGTGGTTAATTCGGTCACCGGATTGGACGCGTTGACAAAGAAGACAAACGCCTCGCGGCCAATGGGGGTGAACTTCAATTCCTTGCCTTGCTTGCGGGCGGCGGCCTTCTGCCCTTCTGAAGGCGCAGCGACAAAGATGAGATCCGCTCGGCCTTCGATCAGATTCTTATAAGCTACGGGCGTTGTATTCACCATAACCTCACTCTGATAAAGATCGTATTCTTGGCGCGGATATACCGCCTGCGCAAATGCAGCATACAGCGGATAGAGCGCCGTTGCCCCGTCAAGCCGCGGCAGATCCTTCGTTATTGTCAATTTCGACGGTTCCGGCAGCAACGCCAGCTTGCCTGTATCCTCAAACGGCCGGTACGGCTCCATATTCACTTCCTGGTCGCTGAGAACCGGAATCCGGTTATGGTACGCCTCGCGGAGCTCGTAACCCGCCGTCGTCAAGCCTCCCAAGACAACGACAGCAAGCAGCGATACATACACCTTGCGCCGGTGTCGTGTCGGCAAGAATAAGAAGAAGGCCAGAAATAGGACCAATACAGCCGTCGCGACCAGCACCAGAGGTGCATAGAATATCGCCCCTCCTGAGAAGGAAACGATCAATCCGGCAAAAAATCCGAGAAATAGAATCACGCCGGATAATAAAACGAACAACACGATTTTCCCTACAAGTTCTCCGCCTTGCTTGCTCAAGCTTCAACACCCTCCCTTGCCTCTACATCTCGGGTATACACTGGTAAACGAATCGTAAACTTCGTTCCCGCACCGGGTTCGCTTTGCACATTCACCGTTCCGCCGAAAGAGAGGATCGCTTGGTAGGAGAAGGTCATGCCGAGCCCTGTTCCGGAAGATTTGGTGGAAAAATAGATCGAACCCAACCGTTTCGCTTGTTCTTCGGTCATGCCGACCCCGTTATCCTGAATGGTTAACGTGACCTTGCGAGCTGCGACCTGCAGCCGCAAAGTAACCTTACCGCGGGTATGCGGCACTTCGGCGCACGCTTCTACGGCGTTTTTGATAAAATTAACGAGCACTTGCTTCATTTTATCGGGATTGGCGAGAATCCATACCGGCTCCGGAGGATGACTGATTTCAAGCAGCACGTTGTGCATGTTAGCATACGGGCTCATGACATCCTTCGTGATCCGGAGCAACTCCTCAAGATCGGTGGGTTCCTGCTTATCGCCAATCGGCTTGGAAATGGCCAGATATTCAGACAGGATATATTCCGTCCGGGCAATTTCACTCATGCAGATTTCAATATAGCGTTCAATCCGCCCGCGGTCCGTTACGCCGTCGCGGATCAGCGTAAGAAATCCCTTCACCGCGGTCAACGGATTCCGCACCTCATGGACTAACGAAGCCGCGACGTGGCTAATGGCCCGCACCCGCTCGTGTTGCCCATAGCTAATGTACAGCTCCTTATCCGTGACTGCTTTTCTAAACAAAGTAATCAGCAGCCAGCAGCCCACCAAATTCTGCATCGGAATGACTAGTAAGTGAAAGCTCAAGTTATGAATGACCGATTGCGGATTTTCCAGATACACGAACAGAAGCGGCGTTACAGAGAAGAACATACCCGCCAACAACAAAACCAGTGATTTCCGTTCACTTTTCTGATAAATACGGTAAAGCAGGAAAGAACCCGTGAAAGTCACCAACATGATCACCATCGCAATGAACGTACCGTCGCCCCCGATATAAAAACGGTACAGAACAAATTCCGCTAAGAGAGCGAACCCCGTTTGCAAGCCTCCAAAGATCAAGCCAAAAAACATGATGGTATACCTAATGTCGTAAAAATAGCCGCTAACCACGCTAGCCCCGAAAGTCATCGAAATGAACAAACAAATCATGCTAGTGATCGCAATAAATTTTTGCGTGTAATTCTTGGACTGATCCCGATAGTACACGCTATACATGACAAACGGCATATGGGCAAAGAAGAGCTGAAGAATAATATCTTTAAGAATGGTCATGCGCGCTCACCCTTCATCGGCTGATTGGGTTTCACCCTGTTATGTATATCCCTTTTATTCCATATTTCACTCCATAAACCCTTTTTCTCCGGCAATAAAACGTGGATCACGAATGTGTCTTTGGCATGCCCGACTGTTTAGGCGCATAGGCTGTAGAAGCAGGACTAGCCTGCCATTCTATCTTCCTGAAGGATGATTTTCGTGTCGACGAAACGCGCCCCGGCCCGGGCTTATTTTCTACGCCGTTTATACCAAAAGAGCGCCCATATCTTCGCAGGCTCCTTAATTCAAGGTTTCGCCATGGGGGTATTCCTGTTTCCCCATTCGATCCCATCCGGCGGTGGCGCGGGAATCGCCGTGCTACTCAACTACTGGTTCGGGATGCCGATGAGCCTTGGCTTATGGCTGACCAATATCTCCTTTCTTCTCTTCGCCGTCCATTACTTGGGGCGGATCAGCGCAATAGGAACAATCATGGTCATCACGGTGACCTCGGTATCGGTCAACTATTTTGAAGTGTACTTCCATAGCCCCTTTGCCAACGTATGGGTTAACCTGCTCATCGGTTCTCTCTTTCTAGGTATCGGCATCTCCATCCTGTTTCGAGAACGGGTGACGAACGGCGGAATCGGCTTCGTTGCGCTCGCCATTGCCAAGCGGAAGCGGATCAACCCCGGATCTGCGTTATTTTGGATGAACGGTGGCATATTTCTCCTCACCGCGATCGTTATCGATTGGAAAATCATCATTCAAGCCTTGCTCTGTCAATGGTTGTCCACTCGAATCGTCAAATGGTTGCACACCCCTTCGGTCATCGGGAAGCGCCCCCTGTATTTCATGGCCTGGCGCAGGAAATGAGAGTTTATCCAATTTAGCCATGAAATTACTCCTAGTTTGATAACGTTTACAACACATTAGTTATGCTGTGGGATAATGGCCAGCATTTCGGCCGAGTGTCTTACAAGTGGTCAGACGAAGAGTTGTATCAGTTGATGAAGGCGAGTTGGAAGAAACGGGTCGCGACCGCCGAAACCCGATCTCGTGTATGTCCGGAAAGGTGCGGAGATCGAGGATATCAAGATCAAGCTAAACTTGAACGGCAATTCACTCACCGCCTTATACGTTTATGCGGACCTGGTGTCCGGACAAATCAAGCTGCTGCCAGAATTCTTCAAAGAGGTGAAGGACGGCGAGGTGACGCTGAAGTTCCACTTCTGGAGCGGGGAGATCGTCAGCTACAAGCTGACTAAAACCGGCACAGCCGTAGCGGAGTAAGATAAGTAAGCGATCAGGCGCCCGACTCAACCGATGGTTGAGCCGGGCGTTTTTTTCTAAGAACGGGTTATTGAACGGTTTCGTGGTTGCCCCCTACAATAGGGATATCAAGGAGCGTGATGCAAATGAAAGAACAATTGGCCCGCACGATCATCCGGTACCGTAAGGAAAAAGGACTAACTCAGGACGAGCTGGCTCAGAAACTTGGCTTGTCCTTTCAAGCCATCTCCAAATGGGAAAATGCCCAAACAATGCCTGATATCACCCTGCTAATACAGAATTCGATATTTTACATTCGAGCGGCGTATTGCATTATCTCCCGGCGGAGGAGCGGGCGGACGTCTTCGCGGGTTACCAACGTTATACCCGAGATGGCGGCTTACACGTGTTTAACGTGTTCGTGCAGAAACCTTTCATCGCCCCGCCGCCGGAGAACGAGCCCTTTGCCTACCCGTGGCATTCCGGCGAGTTACTCGCGTTATACCGCGACTGGCTGATCCGGGACAGCGCCGAGGTTGTATTCGACTGCAACTCCTCCGGCGTCCCTCACCAACACGCAATGGCGAAGATTGCCGCGCAAAAGGTGGGCGGGTAGTTTTAGGGACGAAGAGGGAGGGCGATTCGATCAATCGCCTCTTGGTCCCTCTTTTCATGATTATCCCCTTTGGTCAGGGAGACCAAAAATAGCTTATTAATGTTCCAACAACGTCCAGATCTGTTCATCCGGCGCCAAACTAGCTTTCCTCTTACTCCAAGCTGATCAAACGGGATCATCCTGCAAAGCGGGCGAACGACAGGCCTGAACCTGCCCCCCAACAACACTTTAGCTCTCCTCATCCTCCTGCACCTCCATCGCCCGCTGGATAAAAAGGAGCGGCAGCAGCCCGATTGCAATAACCGCGACAAGGAAGAGCGATAAACTTGCTTCGAGCCCGTCCGCCCCCCATCGGTAGATCCCGTACAGCAGTGCTACCCCGGTGATACGCCCAACACTAAGGGCCGCTTCCCGCCACACCATCAACTCGATGCGGAGCCGCCCCCCCTGGTCCCAACGGTTGACCGCATTAAAGGTTAGCGTATTAAACGGCGTGTCGAAGAAGGGCCGGGCGACCGAGCTGATCACGCCATACAATACAAGCGTCCAAGCCGCCAGATGCAAGGTGATTCCGAGCAGGGACACCCCCATCAGCAAAGCGCCGAGGACAAGGTAACGCCAACGGTAACGATCGCGTCCGAACCGGCCGATCAGGTAGAAGCTGGCGACGGAGAGCAGCGTCGTGGCGAAAGCAAACCGGCCGGTGGCGTTCTCGCTGCCAGTCGCGAGGAACACCCAAAGCCAGATCGCGATCGCCAGCACGCCGTCGCGGAAGGCTACGCCAACAAAGGCACAACTGAGGTAGCGCCACTCCCGATGGCGCAGCACCCCCAGCAGGCTGCGCCATTCAAAGACGCCGGCGGCGGCCTGCTTCGGCAGCAACAGCGCCGCCCCCAGCGATAACGCAAAGCATAGCAAGCTGGCAAGGAACACGGTGGCGTAACCGGCCAGCGCCGGCAGCGATTCGACCAGCGCGCCGGCGATCAGTGGCCCGGCCATCCCCGTCAGCGCGCCAGCCGCGCCGTTGATGCCGTTGAACCAATTGCGGTTGCCGGCCTCGGTCACGTCGATGGATAAGACGTTCATCGACATCCAGTAGAAGCCCTGGCCGATCCCGTACATCAATCCGAGCGGTAACAGAAACTGCGGCGATTCGCTCCCGAGCAGAAGCACGGCGACGTAAAACAGCATTTGCACCACGCTGCCAATCCACAGCGGTTTCGTGCGGTCCACGCGCTTGCTGAGCCAACCAGCCAGTATGAACGACGGCAGCCAAACCATGTAAGAAGCCAGGTTGAACAGCAACGTCTGTGACATATCGTTCGTCAACTTGTACCAATACACATTGATGAAAATGTTGGACAAGGTATTCCCGAGCGCATTCAACGAATTGACCAAGAGCAGCACTTTAGCTGGGCGTGCTAGCGCCGGTCCTGCGGAAACCGCGCGGGAGTTGGTGAGGACTGGCTTCATACGGATACGCCTAAGATCCCTTGCGCGATATAAACCGGATTGGTCAGGCAAGTCATCACGTCAAGCTCCCAATCGGGCAAGTATCGCCGCGCTTCTACACGGTAGAACAATCGATCCGCCGGCATTCGGCAAACGAGCTCTTGCTTGCCCTGCTCCACGGTCCATTCCTGCTCCAGCCCGTGGTCCGACCACAAGCTAACTCGATCCCCCTGTGCACTGCGAATCGTGATCAACAGCTCAACATCATCACGTCCGACCGCCACCTCTAGTTCATCTCCTACGCCAGCCCCATCCGCTGTCAACGTGATGAAGGTATCGTCCGGACCCATCGACAGCACGACCGCACCGCGCCTTACGGCATCGAGCACGGCCGCAACCGTCTCCTCTTCGACGTATACATGCGCCGTTGGCCCTCCGTGCCGGACGAACGGATCGTCTCGGTGCGTATCACTGCCGCCGACAGCCACGATGCGCCGGCCTTCGGTAAGGCGCTGCTGCCACCAGGCTACCGCCGTTTCGTTCAGCTCCCGCCACGGCCCGTTCCACACCTCAATCGCATCGAAGGGTACGTCGAAGCCAAGCTCCCATGGACAGTCCGGGCAAAATGGGTGATTCAGCGTGACCAGCGCGCCTTTCTCTTGTGCTTGCCGGAGCTCCTTGGCCGCTGCTTCTGGAGTCAACACGCGGAAATCTGTCAACGCGTCCGGATGCCCGAGCAGAT
Source organism: Paenibacillus mellifer (assembly GCF_023195895.1). Taxonomy (GTDB): domain Bacteria; phylum Bacillota; class Bacilli; order Paenibacillales; family Paenibacillaceae; genus Fontibacillus; species Fontibacillus mellifer. Next base: position 70,234 of record NZ_JALPRK010000001.1, on the reverse strand, counting down.
TGGCATGGCCTTTATAGCTGGTCATCTCCACGCCGGGGATCATCAGCAGCGTTTCGTCCTGCGCCACCGAAAAGCGGTTTTGCGAAGCCGTGTTGTGATCAGTGAACGCGAGGAAATCGAGCCCTTTTCCCCGGCAAGAAGCCAGTGCCTCGCTGATTGTATAGCTTCCGTCGCTGTGAACGGTATGAGTGTGCAGGTCGCCTTTAAGCCAATGCCGATGCTTTAAAGTGATCTTGATTTCTAGTTCTACCAGAATCCCTTCATCAGGGACCTTATAAGCCCCTAACAGCACCGCCCATTCTCCGGGAAGAATGGGTCCCGCCAAATAACCGGGCGTCGCTTTTTCCAAACCTATCTGAAAACCGTCCCGTGCCCCGCCACTCCAACCGATGATCCGGTCCGGCGAACGTAAGCCGAGATCGACCACGGAACGGTCGTTTTTTTCATAGCGATAATGTACTTCAATGGATTCCGCCCCTTCCGGAACGGGAAAGGCGACCTCCGGATAACTCCGCTCTTGCTCATGAACAAGCTGAACTTGAACTTGGTGCTCCAACCGATTCTTTGCCATAACTTCGCAGCATCCCTTCTATTCCTTGCTAGCTCCCAACATGATGCCTTTCATGAAAAACCGCTGCACGAACGGATATACCGCAATCAGCGGGAGTATCGCAATCACGATGCCGGCCATCTTTACGTTGGTCGTTACCAGATAATTGCTCGACACGCTGCTCGTATCGATGATGATCGACTTGAGCGCGACTTGCAGCGTATACTTCATGCTGTCGTTAATGAAAATAAGCGGCGCCGTAAACATGTTCCAGCGCCCTACAAATTCGAACAGCGACACGGTGGCAAGTCCCGGCGCGGCCAGACGCAAATAGATTCTGGCGAAAATCCAGAAGTCCCCTGCCCCGTCTATTCGGCCCGCTTCGGCGATCTCGTACGGGATCCCCATGAAGAAGTTCCGCATCAGCAGGATCGAAAACCCGGACACCAACCCGGACAACACCAGCACCGTCAGCGTATTAATCAAATGAAAATCCTTGTTCACCACGTACAGCGGAATCAGCACCGCTTCCTGCGGGATCATCATCGTGAGCAAAATAAACGTAATCACCCCCTTCTTCCCCGGTACATGCGGATGAATCAGTACATAACCCGCGAGTGAGGATAACAGCACGTGCAGGACCGTTCCCACTACGGTAACAATCGTGCTGTTCAGGAACGGCCGCCACAGGTCCAGGCTCTCCCAGATCGTCTTGTAACCCTCGGCACTAAACTGCGCCGGAAACAGCACAACGTTCGGCTGCATCGAGGCAAGACCCGACGAAAACGACAAGGCCAATACATTAAGAAACGGGACTACCATCACGAGCATCAATATCAGCAGAAAAAGTAGGTTTACGGTGTCAAAAAGCTTATTTTTCCAGCCTAATCGTTCGAAACGTTCGCTCCCCATCGTTATCCCACCTCGTCGAATCGGGTTATTTTGCGCACGACCAACGTCAGTGCCAGGGTGAACAGCAGCACCATAAAGCTGGCGGCCGCGGCTACGCCGACCTGCATGTTCATAATCCCTTTTTCAAATGTATACACCATCAACACATCGACATCCGGTGCAGTAGATGGATTGCGCAGCACAAATACCTGGTCGAAGATCCGCAGCACGCCCATCGTATTCAACAGCAAAACAACCTTCATCGTGCCCAGCAGTTGAGGCAGCGTGACGTAACGAACCTGTTGCCAGCGGGTTGCCCCATCCATGCGCGCAGCTTCGTAGAGAGACGGATTAATCGTCACGATCCCGGCCATGAACAAGATACAGTTGTAGCCCATGTCCTTCCATGTCGCGACGAGGATCATGACAAGGCGAGCCCAAAACGACTCGGCCAGAAAGTGGATCGGCGGCGTGCCTGTCCAGCGCTGCAGCAGCAGATTAACCAGCCCGGTATCGGGAGACAGCAGGAAAATCCAGATCCCGCCGACGATGACCCAGGATAGTAGATGAGGAATGTAGAGCACCATTTGGGCTGTTTTTTTGAAACGGGTATGCAACACTTCGTTTAAGGACAACGCTAGCACTAGAGGAGCGACAAAGCCGAGAGCCAGGATGCCTCCCCCGATCACCAGGGTGTTCGTCAGCGACTTCCAGAAGAACGGGTCATGCCAGACCTGCGAATAATTCGCAAGCCCGGCATACGGACCGTTCCCCATGAGCCGATAATCCTGAAAGCTGACCTGCAACCCTTTAACGAGCGGATAATAACCATAGATGAGAAAATAGATGGCTACAGGAATCATCATGAGATATAAAGCCGCATACTTCCGAAGAGCTTTCATGGGTAATCGTCACATCCTATTCTTGGCCTATTCGTCGATGAGGTTCGCTGCCTTCAGTTCCTTCTGCATTTGCTTGACCGCATCGCCCGCCGGCATTTCTCCGGACATGGCCTTCAGGGCGTAGTTTTGCACGATTTTCTCTGCGTCTGCCCACTCCGGCAGGGACAACTCCAACGTGGCGTACTGCTTGACCAGATCCTGCGCCTCCTGCACCCCAGGAAGCTTGCCGAACGGCGGCTTCACGGTTTCGTTGTACCAGAACGGTACGCCGTGGTCCATGTTATGCTCTTTACCAGTCGCAGTCAGTGTGTATTGGTCGCCGTCCTTCGTGTAATCATCGCCTTCGATCCCCAGGCTACCCAACGTAATACCCGCTTCGGTGTGCCAAAACTCCAAGAACTTCTTCGCCGCGTCCGGGTGTTCGGCATTCACCGGCATCATCCAGTAATCCGGGTCCCCGCGGCGCATCAGCAGGTTGCCATCCGGTCCTGTCGCGCTGGCCAAAGCTTTGGCTTCAAACGTGGTGTTCGGGTCGGCTTCCTGGCGCGTGCTGTTGAACATCCCGACCCAGGCATCCCAATACGTGACCATACCAACACGGTCGGTCAGGAACAGGTTGCGCATCTTGCCCGTATCGTTCGTGACGAAGTTCGGGTCCATGATGCCTTCCCTCGTCAGCTTGGCAAACCATTCGTACATCGGAATAGCTGCTTCCGACGCATACGGAATTGTCCGTTTTCCGTCCTTCAGCACATAACGGTATTTCAAGCCGGCTGCGCTCATGAAACCCTGAATGTCATACAGCCCGGAGGTGCTAAGTCCGTATGTATCGGCTTTACCGTTGCCGTCCGGGTCCTGCTCCTTGAATGCCTTCAGCACGTTATAGTAGTCGTCCAGCGTTTTGGGCTCCTGCAGGTTCAGCTTGTCCAGCCAGTCCTTACGGACGATCGGCATTGTGCCGCCTTGGAACTTGGAGAATACGGCATAAATGTTACCGTCTTGGCCTTTCAGCTGATCCCACTCCGCGGATGGAACGACGCTGGGATCCGACAATTGGCTCGACCCTTGCACGAAGTCCGTTAAACTAGTCAGCGCACCTTGATCGACGAAGCTGTTCAGCTTGCCGAGATCACTGCCTTCGATGAGATCGTATTTCTCGCCGGAACCCAGCGCCGTCAGTACCTTTTGGTCATAGTCGCTGGCCGGGCGCTCAATCGTCACGTCGATGCCGGTTAACCGTTTGATTTCCTGCTCAAATTTGGCGTTCTCCTCCGGCGTTTTTCCGCCTACGTTGGCAGACAGGATACGCAGTTTCATGTCGCCTGCCGGTGTTTCCGATGGCGCTCCGGTTGAAGCACCATTTTGCGTTCCGCCATTTGCCGAGGTACCGTTATTAGGTGTATTTCCGCCGCAGGCCGACAGCAGCATCGAACCGATCGCCAGCAGCGCCATGAGATGAGTCGCTTTCCTTTTCACTGGATGATTTCCTCCTTGGTTTCTCTTCTAGATTCCTATCCTATCCTTGGGTTGGCGCGCAGGAACCACGTACCACGATCTCTGCCGGGATCAGCGTTCGTTTGGCGAGACGCTTGCCGGTTTCGAGCTGCTCCAGCAAGAGCAGCATGGACTCCTGCCCCAGTTGGTCGGCATGAAGCCGAACCCCGGTGAGGGGCGGTGAAAATTCCTGCGCCAATGGGCTATCATAAGCAAAGGACAACACGGACAGCTGCCCCGGTATGCTTAGGCCAAGCTGCTCCGCGGCCTGGTAGACGCCTAGCGCCATCGAGTCGGTGTCGGCCAGAACCGCTGTGATGCCGGGATCCGCACGCAGATGGGTCAACACCGTGTCACAGCCAAATGTCATTGACGAGGTGATGCCGTCCGGCTTGTGTACGATCATATCCTTCGGAGGTATTAGGCCGGCCTGCTCGAACGCATTCAGGTAGCCTTGTCCGCGGTCCACGGCCACGGTGCGGTTCGCTGGAGCATTCAGAAACAGGATACGACGGTGTCCAAGCGACATTAGGTACTGCGTTGCCTTCGCAGCGATACCGACATTATCGTTGTCGACATAGCAGACACGGGACTCGTCCTCCTCAGACGGACGACCGATGACAACGATGGGAAGGTCCCGCTGTAAACAATCCTCAATTCGGGGATCGCCGATCACCGCATCAAGGATAATCTCGCCGTCCACCGGATCGGAGGCGATATGTTCAACCTGATTTTTGTAGGTAGATGACACGGTGTTGATTAACAGGCGATACCCATGTTCATAACAGACGGGCAGCACCCCGTTGAGCAGCGAATACTGAAACTGGTTCAGCTTCGCCTTCTGCTCGCCCCGCATATTCAGGCCGATGATGCGCGTCGTTTTGTTCACCAGACTACGGGCCCAGTAGTTTGGCCGGTAATTCAGCTCTTTGGCCACCCGGAGAACCTCTGCCGTTACTTCCTTGCTGATCGGGCGTTTTTTGCTGAACACACTGGATACGGTGCTCTTGGATACCCCCGCCTTCTTTGCCACATCATCAATCGTTGCCACGGTCAATCGTTCCTCTCCACAATTCGTACTAGTACGAACCTAGATTAAACCGGTTTTGTTAAAACCGTTTCGGGTCCCCGTACGAAGTTTGTAAAATCGCAGACGAATGGTTCGCGAAACCGGTTTAATTGTTAAACTGTTGCAAGACGCAAAAAAGCGGCCTTTCGGCCGCTTCGCATCGATAGGATAAGAATGCGTCTTGCTAAATCTCTTATTCTAGTTATGGGTAACAACAGCACCGGAGCCGCCATACATTTCAATTGGCTCGGCAAACTCCTACTTCAGAACGGTAACGTGCTCGTGGCAATCCTCCGGCGTCATATAAATCCACGTCGTACCTGGAATGTTAAACCAAGGCACACCGCCATGAATGTCATAGTTCAGCCCCTTGCCCGAATGGAGGACGGTAATTCTGCGAATTGGGTTGCATAACCCCTTTAAGCAGACGTTTTCCTTCGGATCATCGTACACGAATAGATACAACGTCTTCCGGTCTTTACTAAGCGTGCTTCCTCCTAACCAATACCGGGTCATGATCCCCTCGACGGTCCCATACACCGCCTCATCGTGCGTTCGAATCCAATCGCCCAATCCGAGCAGGATATCGGCTTGTCTCGGATCGATCGTCCCGTCCTCGCGGGGACCGATATTAAGCAGCATGTTGCCGCCGATGGAGATACAGTCGCAGAACATGCGAATGATTTGTTTCAACGATTTATAGTTGTGGTCTTTCGGTTGATAACCCCATGACGTATTGATTGTCGTGCAGAACTCCCAAGGCCCTTCCGGTCTTGTGATCGGAAGCCCTTGCTCCGGCGTTTTGTAATCCCCGTGGCCGGCTAGACGCGAATTGAGGATGAGATCCGGGTTAAAGGACTGCAGATAAGTCTTAAACTCCGGTAATCCCCATTGCTCCGCGCTGCGTTCCCAGTCTCCGTCGAACCAGAGCAAATCAACGACGCCGTACCTCGTTAAGATCTCCTTCAGCTGATTGCGGTTGAACTCCAGGAAGCTCTGCCATCTCTCCTCGTCCTGGATGCCGTCCAGCGGCTCCGAGAAACGGTTAACCTGGTTCAAATCCTCAGGCACGACACCTCCTGGATACACGCTAGGGTAATCCGGATGCGACCAGTCGATCAGCGAATAGTACATCCCAAGTCGAATGCCCCGTTTCTTGACCGCTTCGGCATATTCTTTAACGATGTCGCGTTGGGCCGGCGTTCGCATCACCACGCTCAAGTCGCTGTATTGAGTATCAAACAGCGCTACGCCATCATGATGTTTCGTCGTCAACACCGCGTACTTGGCCCCGGACCGCTCGATCAATTCGGCCCACTGGTCCGCATCGAACCGGGAGGCCGTAAACCCGTCCAATTGTTTCATGTAGTCCTCATACGAAATCACGCCGTTATGAAAGGACCAGGATTCGGAAACGCCGTCAACCGCGTAAATCCCGTAATGGATAAAGATCCCCAACTTGGCGTCTTCAAACCATGGCTGCATCGTCTTGCCCTCCCCTGTCGTTTATTCCTCTCTAACGATAGACTTTAGGGGCTTGAGGGGTAAATATGTGGTTTTTATGATAAGTATGTCTTTTTTGGAGCAACTTACTGGTTTAACTTTGCAAAAAAAACCTTGAGTTCGCTTTTGACCTTCGCGTCCATAAGATGCCAACGTATCCCCCGAATGGATCCCTCCAACGCATAAAGCATGTTCAGGCATGCCGTAGGGTCTTGCAGCTTAATTCTTACAAAGGCTTCTTTACTGCCCATTGCATAAAGCTGCTCCGGCGTGTTCAGTCCGGCTTGCCGCAATTTACGCGCAATGACTGTACTGATATTGGGGAGGTCCTGAAGTTGAAGTTGCCGTTTCAACGCGCCCATTCCCATCCCTACCCTTCCCGTAGTTGCTCCTGCCAAGCCGGAAGCCGCGCCATCAAGCTTCTGGCGGCAGATTCGGCCGCTTGTATGTCCAGCCCTTGGGTACGTACAATAAAAGCCGTCATGGACTTCAACTTCTCTTCCAGTGACTGCATGGTACCGTCCGGCCGTGCACAATGTACGCAATAGTCCTTACTCGTGTCGCTTAAGGCGAACTCGGATGGCGCTTGCATTGGCATGCCGCAGGCAATACATTTTTTCATCTTGAACACTCCTTTTTAGTCTGGTTACGTACTCTTATCCCCGAGGCGCAAGCAAAAATAAATAATGCTCCAGCAATTCCTCCCCGTAACGCTCCAACACGGAGCCCCTCGGCGCGAACAAATCATCGTTCGCCAAATAATGATGGATCAAACCGATCCAGGTGTTGAACAGCAAATGAAGCGGCATCGTCCGGATTAAACCGGCCTGCATCTCCCGTTCCGCAGCGGCGCAGAGGTGATGAGAGACAACCGACTGGATCGCAGTCAAGAGATGCCGTGATTCGTCCGGCAGCATCCGACATTCTCTGACCAGTCGAGCATAAAATGCCTCTCCTTCCCGCAGCCCCGCCAAATGAGCCCGCAGCACCTCTCGCAGGCTGCTGCCCTGGGAAGCCAGCTCATGCAACCGGGCGGTCGTTTGCGCGCTAAACGTCTCGATAACCGCATTCATGAGCGCCTCCTGGGTGACGAAGTGGGCAAATAACGTGCCGTGCGACACCTCCGCCGCCCGGGCCACATCCGCGGTTCGGGTGGCTAACAGTCCTTCCCGGGCATACAGCGACAACGCCGTATCGATTAACCGCTGACGGGTCCGTTCCTTTTGTTGCTGACGCTGTGATTTAACCTTCTCCCCGTCGCCCTTCATTTCCAAGGCCATTCCCCTCTCCTTTCCGTCCGTGGTTGATGATTCATCCAATCTGCGCATGAAGCGATTCTCCGTTTCCATTATATTGAGTTATCACTCATTGAGTTTTTACTCAATATAAATCCGTTAAGTCTGATTGTCAACTTTTGGTTTTTCCTCAAACGCAAAAGGAGTGTTCCCTACGGACCACCCCCACTTCACTTCTTGAGGTTAAATATCGTAAACACTGCGAACGGTGAGTCGCTCTTGCAGCTCGGCTAGCTCCGCCGGGCGACTCATTGCCGATTTAAGGACGGTAACCGTCTTCTGTGCCCCGGCCGACAAATCAAAATAGTTATCGCTGAAAATCGCGTCCAGTTCCGCAACATCCAGCTCTACGAACCGAGCATACGCTTCTGAGGATAACGTTATCGTGAAGCGATCTACAGCCTCCGTGATCACGGCTTGGATGCCTGGGTGTACGAACCCGAAGTGCTTCGGTTTCACAAACAAGACTGTGCCGCCGCTTACGATCTCGCCGTCTTCGACCCAAGCATATTCGAGGTAGGTCTCCCGCAGCTTCGCTTTGGTGTCCACCTCGCCGGCAAAATCCAGCTGCTCCAGCTCCGCGGTGGCAAACGGAGCGATTTCGGCCGCCCGTTCCCCTTGCCGAAGCACTTCGGAGCGCGCATTCCGCAGCGTCCAGACCAGCTTGCCTTTTGCGGTCCGCTTGCTTTCGTTAGATACGTGCAAGGCAACCCGCGTGCCTTCCTCACAGGCCGATGCCAACACCGGGGCGAAGAAACGTTTGGCCTCGTACTGCAGCGCCTTCCAGCGCCCATAGTAATCGATGCTCGACCAGGAGGCCACCGGCCAGATATCGTTCAGCTGCCAGTACAACGCTCCCATGCAGCGGCCGCGGTGACGCCGCCAATGCTCGACCCCGCAGCGCATGCCTTCGGCTTGAATCAACTGGGAGGCATACAGCAAAGACGAGAAATCCTTCGGGTAACGATACGTCTCCCCGATGTAGTAGAGGATTTTTTCGTTCCCCGTTCCATTCTTCTGGTGGGATTCCATCACATACGAGAAGATGTTCCGGTCCTCGGGCAGCGTAAACGTCTCCACCGTCTTGAGCGACGGGAACGATTGCAGGCCGAACTCCGACATATACCGCGGATACAGCGTGCGGTAAGCGGTGAAGGGCTTTTTGCCGTGCCAGACGTCCCAGTAATGCATGTCCCCGTAATTCTCGTCGTTGGGCTTGTCGAAACTCCCCTTCGAGGACGGCGAAGCCCGCCAATAAAACGTGTTCGGATCGATTTCCTTCGCGATCTCCGGCAGCAGCACCTCGTACATCTTGATGTAGTCCGCCTGCAATTGCAGCGAGGTTTGCTCCGCCCAGTTCCACTCGTCCCAAGCCATCTCCTGCTCGTTGTTCCCGCACCAAAGCCCCAGCGAAGCGTGATGGCGCAGCCGCTTCATGTTGTCGATCGTCTCCTGCGTGATGTTCTCCTTGAATTCCTCGGTCAATTCATATACGCCGCACGCGTACATATGGTCCTGCCAAACGACGATCCCGTATTCATCGCACAGATCGTAAAAATAGTCCTCCGGATAATGCCCCCCGCCCCAAACGCGAATCGTATTGAAGTTGGCTTCGGCGCAGCTGCGGATTAGGTGCTCCGTGCGCGCTTTGCTGCGCCGCGGGAAGATGTTGTCCTCGGGAATGTAATCGGCCCCCATGGAAAAGAACGGAATCCCGTTCACGACGAAATGGAACGATTCGCCCCATTCGTCTTCTCCCTGCAGCACCGTCAGGGTGCGCAGGCCGATACGCAGCTCGCGCCGGTCCAGCTCCTGGCCCAGCTCGTTCAACACGATCTCCACTTCGTATAGCGGCTGCTCGCCTAACCCGTTCGGCCACCACAGCTCCGGGTTCGGGATCTCCACCGGAATATGCCGCTCCTGGAGAACGCCATCCGGTCCCGCCGTTGACTGCTCGGTTCGTTCCGAAACGCCGGTTTCGATCACGTTGCCTGATGGGCCGGTTACGCGCACGGCGATCCCCCGGCTCCCTTCCGCCCAGCCGTTGGTTCGTACGCGCACGTCCAAGCTGACCTTGCCAGGCTCATGGGCTTGCGTAACGTACACATCCTCGATCCGGGAGCGATCGTAGCCGCGAAGGGTCATATCTCTCCAGATCCCAAGGTCGGGGAGCTGCGGTCCCCAATCCCAGCCGAACATCGAATGTGCCTTGCGCAGATGGGAAATGCCCGGAACGGCGTCGGCGCAGCCGATCAGCGGCCGCTCCGCCTGCTTGCGCAGCACGTATTCCACGGGCGAGCGCAAAATGACGTGAATACGGTTTTCCCCGATGACCAGCAGGGGTTTGACGTCGACCTCGTACGTGCGGTGCATGTTGTCGGCGTTTAGGACAGGTGTCCCGTTCAGGTAAACCTCGGCCAGCGTGTCGAGCCCTTCGCATAGCAGCACCACCCGGTCATGGGCTACCGCAGACTCGTCCAACTGGAAGGTCCGTTCATATTCATAATCGTAGTTGGATAGCTCCAACACTTCGTATTCCTGATCGCGGAAGTAGGGATCCGGCATTTGTCCGGCATTCAACAAATCGTAATAAACCGAACCCGGCACGGTTCCCGGGAGCCATTCGGCCTGGTCCAGCCGTTTCATCCGCCAAGCCCCGCCCAAATCGACAAGCAGCATTCGTTTTGCCTCCTCATGTACTTTTTTATCCTGGATATGGTTTGATTGTACTAAAGAGGCCGGCGAGTTTCTTGTATTGTGTTCACTCAAGTCATGTGCTATTTTAACATCAACATGTTGCGGAAAGGTGTCATCCATGCTGAAATATACCGAGGAAAACTATATTGACCCGGAAGTGCCGGTCAACCCGTTTCGGGTGGAATCATTGTCCCAAGTATCGCCAGAGCATACCCATGATTTTTATGAGTTCTTCGTGATCGAAGAGGGGCGCTGCCGCCATGTCGTCAATGGGGTAAGCCAATCGCTTCGTGCCGGCTGCCTGGTCTTTATCCGGCCCGAGGACGTACATAAATACGAGAGGGAGGGGGAGGAGGACTGCCGGTTTTACAATGTCCCCTGCCGCCATAGCTTGATCGGCGAGGCGCTGGCTTATTTGGGAGAAACGGAGATGGCCGGGCAACTGCTGCAGTCGCATTTGCCCCGGGTGGCCATGCTCTCGACAACCGAAGTCGGCGAATTCGTCGCCTTGTTCGAACGCATCAAGCTGTTGTCCGCCATCGATAAGCCGAAGGCCCGCATCGTCCTCAAAGGCGGGTTGGTCGAGCTTCTGACCCGGTACTTTTTCAACCTGGACCCGGTGAAGCAGACAGAGATCCCGCTGTGGCTGGAGCACGCCCTCGGTAAAATGCAGCTAAAGGACAATCTCCACCGCGGGCTGCCCGCCCTGTATGAATTGTCGGGAAGGAGCGTCGGCCACGTGAACCGCGCCTTCCGCCAATACCTGCAGCAGACGCCGACGGAATACCTCAACCAGTTGAAGCTGAAAGCAGCCCGCAACCTGCTGCTCACGACGGAGCTGCGCGTCGTGGAAATCGCCCTGGAGTGCGGGTTCGAGAACGTGAGCCATTTTTATCATCAATTCAAAAAATGGTATCGCCAGGCGCCCCTGGATCTGCGCAAAAGCAGCAACCTCAAACGCGCGTCGTCAGCCGGTAGTAAGGAAGGGTAAGCGTCGGCACGAAGCCGAGTTTTTGCGCAAGCCGATAGGAGCCCTCATTCCCTCTGCGGCAGGCCCACACCGGCTCCAAACCGAGTCTTAGGCACTCGTCGATCAAAGCCTGCGAAACAAGATAGGCATACCCCTTCCCCTGGGAAGCTTCCGCCGTCTCGATGCCGATTTCCAGCTGCCGCTCGTTCCGGTAAGCCGAAAACGCCGTCGCCACATGCGCTGCACCGCGCAGCAAGCTATATCCCAAGCCAGCCTGCTCAAACGCTGCCGCGTTCCGCCAGAAATGCTTCGGTACCACGGAGCCCTCGATTTGGTCGAACAACGCTCCGTTCGTTTTGACGAGTCGATGCTCCTCCGGGACCACAGCTGCCGTGGCAACCAAATACCGTTCCCGGTCAAATGCAAAGTTAACCCGCTCATGAATTTCAACGCAAGGTCCGGCCGGAACGGTACCAGCCGGCTGCGCTTCCCCTACGTGAATCAGCTTCTCCCCCAGCATCCCGCGAATTTGCCCATTCCACGCATCCGGGTAAACCTGCAGCCATTCGTCGGCGGTTCGCACGCGGTATTCATCCAGCAAATAAGCCCGTAAAGCCCGATTGAAGTTTTCTTTCTCCGTGCTGCCGTACAATAACGACATCCCATAGGGATGGACGACATAAAAAACCTCCGGCCGCGCCAAATCGTCGGCGTAAATCTCCCCTTCCGCCTCCCCGCGGACTACGGACTCCGCAAACAACCGGTTGATTCCGACCTCTTGCAGCGGTTTTACGGCTTTGGCGTAATCTCGCTTTTCCAATTTGTACAATGCTTTCCCTCCATTCGAGGCCCTGACGTCCCTGTATGATGACCAGTGCCGATTTTTAACCGCCATTGTAAGGGGGGAATCCTGGGCCTGGCAAGGAGAGATTTCACACCGGCACGTCTGGGGTAACAAACGAAAAAGCCCGGAAACCAAATGGTTGAAGCCATCAGTTTCCGGGCGGAAGAGACTGCCAATAACCCCGATCATTAAAGAGGTCCTTTTGTTCAGTTTTCCGCGAGTCCCAGGCGTTGGAATTGTTCCTCCGGCGCTTCGGCCCGCTTCATTTCTTCCTTAAGCAGCCCCGTCATCCGTGCTTCCGTCGCAGGATCAGTTAAAGGGTGCTGCTGGGCGTAATCGCTCCTGATATCAAACAACTGCGTTTCCATGACCCTGCGGTTATTATCGTAATGCTGGCCCGGCACACTTACCGGGTAACGGAATACCGGATGTACCGTGCAGGGCAGGAAACGTCCGCATTCGATGCTCTCCGCTCCGTCCCGGCCGAGAAAAGCACGGAATGTCGTCGGCACGGCCGTGTAGATGTAACACGGATGATTGTCGGCGCTCTGCGGAGAACGCATATACGTAAATTGACCGTCGGTCACGTTTACCGCCATGCCATGGTATCCGTAAATCGCCGCGTCGCGCACTTTCTCCTGCGTTCCCTCCAGCAAACCGCGAAGCGAATGGCCTTTCACGGTTTCCGGAACCGCCACGCCCATATAATCAAGAATCGTCGGCATCAAGTCAATCGTTTGCGTTAACCCCGAAATCCGTTTCCCACCGCTCACTCCGCCAGGCGGACGGATCATGAGCGGAATATGGGCCAGCTCGTTGTAGACATGCATTTGGTTCTTGCCGAGCATGTGGTGTTCGCCAAGCAGGAAGCCATGATCCGTGGTGAATATAAACAACGTATCCTCCCACAATTGATGGCGGTCCATCGTATCCAGCAGTTTGCCGAACCAGTGATCGATCATACTGAGATTGGCCGCGTAACGGACCTGAAGATGGCGTAAAGCATTCTCTGGCACATTTGCATCGCCGTAAGCTGGCCAGTCAAAACGGGGACCGTCATAATCATCCCCGTACCGATCCAGATAATGCGGCGGGAAATCAAACGGCTCGTGCGGATCAAACGCCTCCACCACTAGGAAATAGTTGTCTTCATCTTTATTCAGCTCCAGCCAATCGCAAGCTGCAGCCATAGTACGCGGCCCGGAAAAATCCTCTTCCCGCCGGAACAATTGTCGGTTCAACTCATATTGCCCCTCGACCCTCCCGAAATACGCTTCCGGTTTCTCCGGTTCGCTTACGATCGAATGCCATGGATCTCCCTCCTGCCCCCGATGGAAATCCCAGGTCGTAAACGACTGGCAGTAGTTTTCCCCGCCCCGCGCGAAGTAGTGGTAATGGTCCGTGATGATGTGGCTGAAAATCCCTGCTTCGCGCAAAGTATCCGGCAATGTCCGATCAAAGGGCTCGATGCCACCCCAGCCCTTTTCCAGGAAGGCCGTTCTTCCGGTAAACAAATCGCGCCTTGCCGGCATGCAGGGCAGCGAACCGGACCAATGCTGCTGAAATACCACGGATTTCTCCGCCGCTCGCTCTATGTTAGGCGTGCTTGCCCCGCCGCCGTAAGTGGGAAGGCTGCGACGATTTAAGGTGTCCATTAACACGAGTATTGTTTTCATCATGATCCCCCTCAGGCTTTCAAGCCGGTCGTAACAATCCCCTGCACGAAATATTTCTGAGCTGCGAGGAACAACAGAATCAGCGGTAACACGACCAAAGTAGTGGCGGCCATTAACAGATTCCACTCCACGTTTGTTTCTCCCCGAAAAATCGTAAGTCCCAGTTGGACCGTCCTCATCTCCGGCGTATTGGTCATAATCAGCGGCCACATATAATCGTTCCAGGCTGAAGTCGTCTTGAATATGGCCAACGTGGCCAAAATCGGTTTGCTCAGCGGCAAATAAATTTGGAAAAATACCCGCAGCTTGGATGCTCCGTCTATTTGCGCCGCTTCGTCCAACGCTCTCGGGAAGTTAAGGAAGAACTGGCGGCACAAGAAGATGCCGAAGGAACCGGCGATGAATGGCAGGATCAAGCCGGTGTAGCTGTTTATAAAACCAATCCCTCCTTGGCCGAACAGATCGTTTCCGCCTGCTAGGGGGAACTGCTTCATCATCAGAAAAGTGGGAATCATCGTCGTTTGGGCCGGTACCATGATCCCGATCAGGACGGAAAAAAACAACACGTTCCGACCTGGAAACCGCAGCCGAGCAAAAGCGTAACCGGCCATGGAATTCAGCACCAAACTGATGATTACGGTAATGGCCGTGACGACAAAAGAGTTGAAAAAGTACCTCGCCCAGTCTCCCCGGGATAAGGCTTCGGCGTAATTGTCAAAATGCCATTCCTTCGGAAACAGAGTAAAAGTCGGCGATTGGATCTCTCCCATCGTCTTGAAGGAGGTTAAAACCATGATCACAAAAGGCACAAGCATGACTACGGCCACGGCCAATAGAACGACGGACAACAAAAAACGGCTGTTTCGTTTGATACTCAAGCTCTCCACCTCCATCTCTAATCTAAAATTGCCCGGTCATCTGTTTAATCGACATCCAAATCGTCTCCCTGATTGCCATACCGGAAATTAATCAAGGTAATCGCCAGCGTGATGATGAACAACACGACGGCCATTGCCGAGGCATAACCCATCTGAAAGTCCTGAAACCCCCGCAAATAAATCTGATGTACGACCGTGGTCGTCGAGTTGAGCGGCCCGCCTCCCGTCATAATATTCACTTGCTCGAACACCATAAAGGAGTTGATGCAGGACATCACGAGAATGAAAAAGGTGGTCGGCTTCAACATTGGAATCGTAATGGAGAAAAACTGCTTTACCTTCGAAGCTCCATCCATATGGGCGGCTTCGTATAGGCTAGAAGGGATCGATTGCAATCCGGCCAAATAAACGATCATCGTATATCCAATCGATTTCCAGATGCTCATGACGACTACCGCCAGCATTGCCGTGTTCGGATTATAAAGCCACTGCATCGGATCAAAGCCGAACGTTTTGATCATTCGGTTCAAAATCCCCAACGCCGGGTCGTAAATCCACAGCCAGATCATCGATACAGCGACCATGGAAGTTACGTTGGGAATATATATGCTGGCCCGGGAAAACACGCGGCCGAACACTTTACCATTCAAGAGCGCGGCCAACACCAGTCCTAAAAACATCTGCGGCAAAATCGTCAACAAGGCATATATAAACGTGTTGTACATTGCCGTACCGAACAATTCATCGTGGAGCAGTCGTATGTAGTTCTGTAATCCGACGAACTGCGGTACGCTGTAGAAATTATAGTTCGTGAAGCTGTAATAAACCCCGACAAGAAGTGGGATGAAAATAAACAAGAAATAAACCAGATAACCCGGGGCGATCATGGCATAACCGATATAATCGATATTCGTCCCCCGCCTGGATTTGATCCGCTCATGTACCTTCGAGCCGGAAACCACCGATTTCATTCGAACCTCACCTCACATAATTCAATAATGGCTGAATGCGCCAGAATAGCGAAACGCCCGTGCGCGATTTTCCGGCAATCAGGCGTTCCACAATAAGGGCCGTGTTATTTTACGATCAAATTAGGCAACTCTTTGTTCAATTGCTCGACGCCGTCCTTCATCGCCTGCTCGGCCGAAACTTTGCCATAATAAGCAGACTCCAGATTCTGGCTGATAATCTCGGTCAGCTTGCCTGCATACGTTACCTTTGCCGCCCCCTTACCATACATAACGGCGTCGAAGATCGCCTGGTTGATCTCCGGTTTGTCGTTGATGTAATCCTCCTTCAAGGAGTTCAACACAACCGGCGCTCCCAGCTCGGTATAACGTTTCCAAGTTTCCTCCTTGGACAAGACCTGTTTCATGAATTCGGCGGCCAATTCTTTATTTTTGCTTTGCGAGCTCATAAACAGCAGCCTCATGCCGGAGAACGTCGCCTTTTGCTTTCTTTCGATCGGGCCGGATACGCCGATTTGACCTTGCAGCTCCGGGTGGTCCTTCTGCAAATTGGCGTAAGCCGTGGGACTGTCGTATGCGATCGCCGCTTTTCCGTTCGGGAACAGATTTTCGTTGGACTTAGTCGAATCGTTGGGGATCGTTACCCCCTTCGCCACGAGATCCGCGAGATATTCGGTCGCTTCGATCGCTTCCGGCGAATCGAACAACGGCTTATTATTCTCTTCGTCGATAATCAGACCTCCGTTTTGCAGAACAAAGGACTGCCAGAGCGTCCACCCGACTGATGTCGGGATGGCAAAACCCGCCAACGTGGTCGTATTGCCGTCCTTCTTCGTCAACTTCTGGGCATAATCGGCCAGTTCCTCCCAACTGCCCGGCGGCTTCTCCGGATCCAACCCTGCCTCCTTGAACAAATCCTTCCGCCACAACAATACGCGAGGGTCGGGAATAAAACCAAGCCCGTACAACTTCCCGTTATAATAACCCGTCTGCGCTACGCTTTCCATCAAGTCGGACTTGCCGTCCCAATCGGCCAAATATGCGTCCAGCGGTTCATATTGGCCCAAGCTGGCGCGCTGTGCTACGGAAGCCAGCGTATATGACAAGACGTCCGGCGCCGTTCCACTGGCATAGGCCGCGTTCAGCTTGGTCTCCATGTCGTTCCCAAACGGGGCCTCGCTTAGTTCTACCTTCACGCCCGGGTGGCTGGCTTCAAACTCGCTGATCACCCGTGACCAATACGCATTTTCCTGAGCGTCCGTACCCGCTCTCCAGAACGTAAGCGTCGTCTCTTTGCTGCCGTCCGACGCCTTTTCGTTTAATTTTTCCGTGCCCCCGCTACCGCAACCACTGAGTGCGGTTGTCGCCAGAAGGGTTACGCCTACCGCGGCTACCAACCATTTTTTCTTCATCCGTGTAACCTCCCTTTTTACTGTTTCCGGTTGTTGCAAGCCAAGTATACGACAAGCCCACCTTCTCTCAGTGACGGAGGATTCGGCTCTTTTACAACTTTGGTCCCTTCTACGGTCCATACACTGGCTGATATAAGAGTGCGCCATAGCACGATATTCGTCTCCCGTAACACAGCATTCGGATTGCCATCTGAATACGAAAAATCCGAACCCACGGGATGTGGATTCGGACAATCTCACCTAACGAGTCCTGCCTCCGCCCTGCATTTCCATAAATTCATAAGGGGAAACGCCGGCGTGCTTTTTGAATAGCTTGATAAAATAGCTTGCATTGGCATAGCCGACCTCCGCGGCCACGTCCGATACCCGCATCTGCCGCTGCCCAAGAATCTCCTTCGCCCTTTCCATGCGGACTCGCATCAAATACTCATTAAAGTTCAGTCCGGTTTCCTTCTTAAACAACTCGCTGAAATAGGTTCGGTTCAAGTGGACGTGCCCGGAAATTTCTTTCAATGAAATATCCTCGGCGTAATTGTGCCGAATATACTGGCAAGCCAACTCCACCGGCTCGGCATAACGGACACGGTGGGCTTCTATCATTTCCGAAACTTCGCGAAGCTGTTCTCGGGTCCAATCTGCGAGCTCGGGATATGTCTTCTTGTTCATGGCCTGACCGGCGGTTTCGCCAAGCACCTTATCTAGCTTATCCTCTGGCACATGAAGGCGCCGTGCCTGGTTAACCGCCTTGTAGATCAACTCAAGAAACAAGGTGCGAATGGGATTGGGTGAAACCGCCTTCTCGATTTCAACCACCCGCTGCAGACGTTCAAATTCGGCCAATGCTTCACCCGTTTGGTTATCCTCAATCCAGTTGGCAAATGCATCCGCATGCGGTTTAAGGCTGGCTATAGTTTTTTCTCCTTGTTCTAACCGGGTGTCAGCTTGATAATACGCGATGCCGCGGTCGCCGTAAAACCGATTGCGGTCAAGCGCTTCCATTGCCTCGTCGAATTGTTTCGGGAGAAAGGAAAGCCGTCCGTAAGGCATGCTGATCCCGATCGCGGTATCGATGCCAAGAAACCTCTTCAAATTTTCCGATACGCGGCTGGCAACCAGCAGCAGCAATTCCCGCTGCGACTTCATGCCGGAAGCCGAAACGTTGACGAACAGGAGATACACGTCGGGTTCGTACATAAAAGAACATCCGCTTCCCGTCTCATTCATCAAGGTTTCATTCAATACATTTATGACAGCGTGCTGCAGCAGAATCGGATCGACGATTTTCAACTGCCCTTCTTGATCAGGACGTCGAATGAGGCCGAGGATCAATAGAGTCAAGTTTTTCTCAGCCAACCCGATGCGAAAAAACTCCATTTTCTCGCCGAATTGCATAACCGCTTGCCCGCTACCCATCAGCAATTCTTTGAAATAGGCCGCGCGGAGCGCCTGCTCGTTTTGATTAAGTACATGCCGGAGCGAATTGACTTCCATGGTCCGGTTTCGCTCCAGTTCGAGATCCCTCCTGACTTTTTCCAGGATTTCCGTCAAACCGGTTTGCGTGATCTCCGCCTTCAGAACGTATTCGCTGGCCCCGAATTTCAACGCCTCGACGGCAAAATGAAACTCGTTGTAGGAACTGAAAATGACTGAACGAATCCCGGGTTGCTCCTCTTTTAGCCTTTTGATCAACGCCAACCCGTCCATACCGGGCATTTTCACGTCCGTGACCACCAGGTTCACCGGATGTATTGCGCAAAATGCCAAGGCTTCCTCTCCGTTGGACGCTTCGCCGATGATGCAGTATTCCCCGCCAAGCTTGTCCACCGTCATTCGAAACCACTCGCGGATGATCCGTTCATCGTCAACAATCAGAATATTCATCGCTGCTTCGCTTCCTCCAGATGATAAAATGCCGGAATTCGTATTTTGACCCGGGTGCCGCCTTGTTCTCCCGCAGCGAGCGCAAGACCGTATTTTCCTCCGAAATGTAGTTGAATGCGCTCATGAACATTCCGGAGTCCACCGCCATGCGCGGTTTCTTCATCTGCCGCCCTGCTTCCGAAGTTCGCTAGCGTTCCGGCGTCCATCCCGATGCCGTCGTCGGTTATCTCAAACAATACGTCCGCTCCCTCCAAATAGCCTCTAATCCGGATGGTCCCCTTATCCCGCTTCGGTTCAATCCCGTGAAAAATGGCATTTTCCACGATAGGCTGTAAGATCAGCTTGATCGTCCGGTAAGCGAGAATGGCTTCGTCGATTTCGTATTGGATATCCAACCGGTTGCCCTGGCGAATTTGCTGAATGAACAGGTAGTTTTTCAGAATGCCCAGCTCCTCTTCGATGGGAATCCATTCATCCGGCTTGGATATCGACTGTTTCAATAAGCGCACCAGCGCCACGATCACCTCGTCAATCGTCTCCGGCTTATGCTTGTATAACATGAACCGGATCGAGGCCAGCGTATTGTACAGGAAATGTGGGTTGATCTGGGACTGCAGCGCCTGGATCTCGGCTTGCCGCTTATTTTGCTGTTCCCGGGTCACATCGTGCATAAGTTCGTTCAGCTTAGCAACCATTTGATTGAACTTCCGGGTCAGCATGCCAATTTCGTCCTCGCCGTAAACCGGCGATCTGACCGACAAATCCCCTTCCTCCACCCGGCCGAAATCTTTGTGCAGCCGTTTGATCGGAATGGCGAGCCGCCGTGCCATATAATAGGAGGCTGCGAAGGACAGTAACGCCACGACGGCAAAAACAACCATAACGATCGTTTGGATCCGGTTGATCGAAGCCAGCACGGTACGCGTCGGAGTGTATGATACGAGCTTCCAGTTCGTTTTGCCGATCGTCTGGAAGGAAATCAACTGTTCGGTACCCAGCTCCCGATCCACGAAATAACCGGAATCGTAATGGTCTATTTTCTTGTAATAAGGACGGTTATTCAAATCAACGTTTTCCATAAACCTTTCGTTTGAAGAGACGACCTGACCATCATTGACGATGATGATCTCCTGATTTTCGTCCAAAGAACCCGCATAGAGATTTCTTAGCGTTTTTTCGTCAATGCGTATGATCACGAGCCCGATCGGAGCCCAGCTTTCGAACAGGTTACTGACCCGGACCGCATAAACCGAATGGTCAGCCGTTCCCGCCGGGCCTAGGCCCGGAATCGGTTCGGTAATCCACAAAATCCGTCCCTTGGCCTCTGTCGCCGTACGGTACCAGTCCTGCTCTACAATGTCCTGCAAACGTATGGAATGATATTGGGGATTCGTCGATAACTTAAAGCCATTGAGGCCAAGCAGAGTAACGTCATATTTGATGTTTCCGAAGGAGTAAATCGAGTTGGTCAGCAGCCGATCGAAAGCGGAACGAATCTGCGCTTCCTCGTAACTGTTTGGGGTAAAATGGGTCGAGAAACCGTGGGTGACCTCCGTGTTCAGATAAAAGGTGTTGGACACAGAAATGATGTCATCGATAAGCATGTCCGTCTTTTCGGAAATTTGGCCCAGCGTTCTTAAGTTGAGTTGGTTTACCTGCGACTCGATCGATTGCTTGGATACCTGGAACGAAACGATCCCGAACAGCCCGAGCGGAATGAGGATCAGGAACAAGGTCGAGATCAGAAACTTGTTTTGCACGCTGCTGTTACGAATAAACCATCTGCGAAACATCCACGCTCCACTCCCTGAAAAATCATTATTTTCACTATATCAAAAGAACGTTTTCAAAGATATATAGAAATGAACATTCCCGTAAGCGTAAATAAACCCCTGCCTATAGGCAGAGGTACGCTTGATCGAGAATCTCACGGAAACCGAGGCCAATGCTGCTTAGATCATTGTTACATCTTTTCCACCTGCACCAGCGTGACTTGTTTGACGGAGAACGTCCCTGCCAGCTTGTCCTCGGGGATCACGTTCAGCTTCACGAGTCCGGCTACCTTTTGCGCATCGGCTTTGGAAATCAACCGCCATACTTCGGGATCCGGAAGCGCTTCGTAGAGCTTATGGTCATCGTACTCCTTCCGTTCCTGGCGGATCGTTCTGACCCGGTATCCGTCCAAGTCCAGCTCCGAGATGCCTTGATCACGAAAATGGTCTAAAATATCCCCGCGCAAAGCAGCCAGCTCCTGCTCCGTTTCTTTCTGCAGTTGCTTCAATTCATAATAGCGATGCACTTTCTGATCCATTTAACCACGCTCCTTCAGGAAGATCGAAACCTACCTGATGTATATGAAAACCGCCGTCGGCATCATGCGCAACAACGGCGGTTCGATTCAATCTTATTTCGTGAAATCCTTAAAGATTCGGTAAACGACGACAGCCGCTTCGGCCCGGGTCGTTGGCAATTCAGCTTCGAAGCGGTTCCCTGCTTTGCCTTTCATGATGCCAAGGCCCGTAACTTTGGCTACCGCCTCGTTGGCCCAGTCCGGAATGCGGGCTTGGTCGGCAAAACCGTTCAGCGAACCGGCTGCCCCCGCAGATTGGCCCAATGCTTCCAGCGCCTTGGCCAGAACGACCGCCATTTCACCGCGGGTAATCGGCCGGTCCGGCGCAAAAATGCCGTCGGAGTAGCCGCTGATCAGGCCTCGGGATGTCGCAATCTTCACGGCCTCCTCATACCAGCTTCCTGCTGGAACATCAGTGAAGGAAACCGTGTTAGCATCGGTTGGATCCCCCTTCAGTTCCAGAGCTCGCACCAGCATGGATACGAACTCGGCGCGGGTCACCTGTGTATCGGGATGGTAGCTGCCATCGCTCGATCCGGCGAGAATGTCCTTCGACGCCAGGATTCCAATGGCATCCACTGCCCACGCGTACTTCTCGAAAGTCACATCGGTAAAGCTAACGTTTTTGGCTAGATAGATGTACCGGCTGAACCCGTACAGATTAGCAACAACCTTACCATCCGTTATTCTTCCGAAGAACTGGGTCAGCTGACCTTTATCTCCCAGCTTGAACAAGCTGATCTTTTCCCCTTTAATAGTCCTGGGGTTCAATGCTGTAAGTGGGATCGCCGCTTCGGCTGGTTTGCTGAGCGTGATAGGGTCCAGCGGTTTCCCGTCTTTCGTCAAAATGTTGATATCATAATAGATTCCAAACGGTTGAATCCCCGCCGCCAGCTTCAAGCCTTCCAGCAGCTTCTTCGTATCTTCCTCGGTCGCCGGCGTGACTTGAACGTAAGCGGCCTCCGGCGAAGTAATTGCGCCTGCGGGAATCGTCAGCGTAAACCCGTTCGGCAGCTTCACGACCGTAGGCTCGCCTGCCTTGATAGCTACGGCATCCTTAGGGATTGCCGGTGGAGCAGGTGGAGTTGGCGTCGTTGTTGGCGTAGAAGTGGAACCGCCGCTGCTCGATCCTCCCCCGCCGCTGCCGCCGCCATTACCTCCTCCGCCTCCGTTGTTAGGCGGGTCTGCCGGAGTGACCGTGACGGGCACGTGCTCCGTTATACCTTGGTAGGTCACGTCGATGGAGGTTGAGCCAGCTTTCACGCCCGTGACCAACCCCGTACTAGATACGGTAGCAACCTGCGGATCCATCGATTCGTAAACCGCATCCATCACGGTTATTTCATTACCTTCCTTATCCGTATACGTAACGCTCAGCTGAGCAGTGCCCCCGACTTTCAGCGGTAAGGAAACTGGGGTGACCTTCAAAGTACCATCAGGCTGCTCCGTAGGTTCTTGTACCGTCAATGTCGTGCTGAGAGTTTGTTCAAACTGAAGCTCATTCCCGTCTTTGTCGAATAATTTCAAATCACTTAAGGTAAAGGTGTAATCTCCTGCCGGGGCTCCATCAAAATGAAATACCGCCAAGGATCCCGTACCTGTATAACCATCCCCTGAGCTTAAGCTTTCCGAGAACTCATGACGTGTCAGTTGCGGCGATTGTTCATATACCGCTTCTGATACTGTCAAAGGAACCCCAGGAGCCTCCTTTTCCTGATAAGTGCTTAATTCTGGGCTAGGTAATACCTCACTTGCCGTTAGTTGATTGCTATAAACCAAGTTAAATTCTGCTCCGTAAACGGCGGTCGTAGCTGAGAATTGCACATGGAGATCGAACGGTTCATTAGGTTGAACTTGATCGGGCTCAATAACCGGGAATACGTAATCCTGCTTGTGCTGGTACTCCACAACATGAGCCGGATCCCAATACCCATTCCAATATCCATTCCCGGCCAAGTCATAGACGTAAACCTCGTAATAGTTGTCTCCAATTACAACCGGGACGTCGATTTTAAAGTTTCCTTGATTATCAATAGTCCCTATGCTTGTTTCGACCTCACCATTTGCGTTCAAATACAGCGCTTCGACGCCAATCACAACGTCCATATCCAGCCCACCTCCGGTGACCAGATAATTGATCAGCATATCCTCTGTAACTTCGCCGTAAATGACCCCGGTCTGACCGGAGCTCTTCACTTTCAATGCTGGCTCGTTAAGCTTGGAATTCGGCGCTGAAGTGTCGACATAGAAGACGTATCTAGAATCTTCCGAAGGAACCGATTCAAACTTGGACGGTCCGGTATAAGGGACCAGCAGGTATTCGCTATCAGGAAGCACGATTTCCTCATCGAATTCTCCGTAGATGATTCCGTCCCATCCGTTTAATGTGTAGCTTCCCGGATCGATGCCTGTATCTGCTTGAGCTATTACACCTAGCCAATATCCGTCCATATCATGGACTTCCAACGAGAAATACTCGGCGTATTCGTTCACCGTAAACGCGATATCTGTGGTATCAAACAGCCCATCGTCGTTTGGCGAAATCGGGTTGTTCGACAGTTCTACGTCCGTAATCACATCCTGCTGTGGTGTATCGCCGACATAAACCGCTACCGGCAGTTTGATCTCATGCCCGGTCGTCGTCTCCGTCAAAATCACTTCGCCTTCGTACCGCTCATTTGCCGCTTCTTCCGGCACGACAACTTCGACATCGAAGCTGGTTTCCCCGCCGGCGCTTACCGCGACCTCAGTTGCAGACAAATTCAGGTCAATCGTTGCATCTCCATACCACTGCGAGCGAACGGTGTAGTTGGAGGACGCACCTGCGATGTCCTTCACGATCACCTGTTGCTCGGCGGAAAAGCCGTTACCCACATATCCGAACGACAGGCTGCCCGTATAAAAAGTTTCCGGGACCTCCCCATCCACATATGGCGTCGAGTCCTCCACCATCGCTACCGCTTTGGCCTCCAGCACCTGATCCAACGCGATCCGCCCGGCTCCCTGATCCATATGCGTATAGCGGTCACCGTTTCGATCGCTCAGTTTCACCGTGCTATTCATCAATAAGGACTTGACTTCATAAGGCGTGAGGCTTGGATATTTCTGCACCACCAGTGCCGCTGCACCTGCAACATGCGGTGCGGCCATGCTGGTACCGTTCTGGGCGGCATACCAGCCCTCGTACTCCGGCACGCTGGAGCGAATGCTCATCCCCGGTGCGGAAATGTCCGGTTTGATGTCATACCCAGGTTTGGCCGGCCCGCGTGAGCTAAACCCAGCCATAATATCCTCTTCAATCGTCGAACTGAACTCGGCGGACAACTCCTGTGTTTTCAGAGCGTTCCGAATTCGTTCTCCGTAAGCTCCGGAAAGCGCGTAAACCGGAATATTAATCTCCGCATCCGCTAATGTCCCGCTTTCCAGTGCCTCCGGCGCGTTGTTGAACACGATCGCGGCCACCGCGCCTGAAGCTTGGGCGTTCAAGGCTTTATCCGCAAAGGAGATTTCGCCGCGTTTGATGAAGGCGATTTTACCGGTTAAGTCTTTTCCCGCATAATCCCCCGGCTTCCCTACCCCGACATCGACCAGCGGGTAAGACTCGGTCAGATCCTCAATTCCCGCGGATTTGTCGAACGTCTCCATAAAGAAGCCTTCCTCGCCCATCGCCGCAATCTGCATGATCGGCGTGACAAGCGGCGGCTTGGAAGCGCCGACGGTTATGGCCAGCTCCGAGCTGCCTGGATCGGTGACAGTTGCTCCTCCAGGTCCAGAGTTGCCGCTGGATACGACAGCTACAACCCCCGCCTTCATCGCATTGTTGACGGCGATCGAATCGGCGGAGCGCTGGTTATTGGTCTCCGAACCCAGCGACAAGTTGATGACGTCCATGCCGTCCTCCACAGCCCGCTCGATTCCGGCGATCACATCCTCCGTCGAACCGCTGCCGTAAGGCCCTAATACCTTATAAGCGTAAACTTCCGCTTCAGGTGCAACCCCTTTGACGCCAGCGAGTTCGTCTTTGCCTACGCCGCGTCCGGCTACAATACCCGATACATGGCTGCCATGCGAGGTGTAGTAAGCTCGACCGTCTTCATCCACCTCAGGCAGCGATGGATCCTCGGCCAGCGCATCCAAATAATCCTGCTTCGTCGTTTCATAAGGCTCAGAATCCTCGTTGACGAAATCATAACCCCAGTATCCCTCAGGAATCGCTCCCGACAAATCAGGATGGTCCTTGGCCGTGCCGGTATCGATTACGCCGACCTTAATGCCTTGGCCTTCGGTCCCTTCCTCCCAGAACGCCCCGCTGCCGATGAATGACACGCTGTCCAGCGGTGCGGCCGGAACCTCTTCTTCCTCAGTTGCATAAACCATCTCATTCGGGTATACCGCCTTGACGCCCGGGAGCTCCAACAGGCTTTCCACCTCGTTAGCCGGAATCGTCAATGAATACCCATTGAAAATATGTTCGTATTCGCGGTGAATGTTCGCCTTCAGTTTACTAACCGCCTGCGTCTTGAACGTTTGCTGTTGTAAATCAATCGCTTTTCTGTGAGAACTCAGCGATTGGCTCGAACGCGCTTTGCTCTGCGAAACTTCAAACACCTTCAAAGGCGCTTCCTGCAGCTCAACGATCACCGTTGTCGGTTCGCTGCCGTCCGTAAGTGGCACGAAGTTTTGCGGCTGAACCGCAGACGCATCGGCATCCCGGCGTTCCAGGGTTAATCCGTTGTCCACAGCGGAGGACTGCCCGGAAACTTGCCGTTTCTCTCTACCGCTGAGCTGAACCTTCGCGGCCTGATCCCGCAGCATCTCTTGAGTCACGGCATCCTGATTCAGCCGAGGAACGCCTTCCCTCCTTCCATCGGCTCCCGCCAAAGCGCCGCCTTCTGCTCCCGCCATCGGCAGCAGCAGCGTAAACGCCAGAATGAAGCTTAAGATTCCTGCGACGACTCTCTTGCTCAAACTCTCATCTCCCTCACCATTCATAGTTTTCAAGGAGCCTATACAAGCTGATACCTTTATATCTATTGGTGAGGTTTCGATATATTCCCATTTTCATGGTAAGGAATCACAATAAGGATATAAAAATACGCCTACCCATTTCAGGTAAGCGCATCCATATCAAGTAGATTCAACTAATCTGCCATCGCCGCAAACAGTTGCCTTTTTAGTTCCCGATTTTTCTCTATGAAGAGATCATTATGCGAAGAGACCATCCCGTAAGCCTCCGCCTCTGGGGTGATATATTGTTTGGCCCGGTTTACGGCGTTGGCTGCATCCTGGAAAGCCCCCGCGATCAAATGCAGCTTGCCTTCATAAGCCAAGATATCCCCGGCTGCAAAAATCCCCTCCACCGAAGTTTCGCTCAGGGGAGTTCCTGCGACCCCGTACTCATTTGCCATGTTCATTTGAATTTCACTATTGTCCAGCAGCGCTTTATCCCGTTCATATCCATGACTCACGACGACTTCATCGACTTCCAGCTCGACGATGGAGCCATCCTCATGATTTTGAATCCAGACGCTGTGGATCGCTTCCCCGCCCTTAGCCCCGGTCAATTTCACAATCGAGGTGTTCAGCAGACAGGCTACATGACTCTTCATCAGCTTCGAGACCTCCGCCTCGTGGCCTTTCAGCACTTCCTTGCGATAGGTTAAATACACTTTCTTTGCAATCGGAGCCAGCTCATTCGCCCAATCGATCGCCGTGTTTCCTCCGCCTGAAATCAGCACGGTTTTCCCTTTGAACCGGCCTAACGATTTCACCGTATAATGGAGGTTCGTCACTTCAAACCGTTCGGCTCCTTCGATTTCGAGCTTCGTGGGTTTCAGGATCCCGCCTCCAATGGCAAGAATGATCGTCTTGGAATAATGCGGGGTGCCCGATGCGGTGTGCAGCGTGAACGTGCGATCTGCGTTCTGAGAAATCGACGTCACCTTCTCCCCAAGCACGACTTCCGGCTGAAACGTCAATCCCTGCTGGGTCAACTGTTGAATCAGCTGTTCCCCGGTAACCGGCGTCAGGCCGCCGATGTCCCAGATCATTTTCTCCGGATATACATTCACTTTGCCGCCGAGAAAAGGCTGATATTCGATCAGCTTCGTTCTCATCTCGCGCAGGCCGCTGTAGAAGGCGGAATACAACCCTGCCGGTCCTCCCCCGATAATCGTGACATCAAACACGGTTTGTTCCATCGTCGCAACCTCTCCTTTTAATCACATAAGGAAGTGAAAATTCACTAGGATGGAACCATCGTATCATATCTAATTGAGAATGAAAATCATTATTATTTGAAAAATACCCCTGGAACCGTCAAGTCAATCTTAACCAAATAGCGAATCCTTCCCCGATTTCGACTGGCTGCCGCGGATGAAATATTCGTAACGGCCCAAGTTCCGCAGCGCTTTGTCATCCCGTTGCCATACCCATTCCATTAGCTCCGATTGGCAGCGGTGAGCGCGAAAGGCAGCCAGCTTGGCCTTCAAATGCTCTTGTACATCCACGCGAGCGATGTCGCCCGCGGTATAGCCGTACTTGTCCGGCTGCAGCATCATGTCGCCGAAAGAAACAAAATACAGCGCACCTTGATTGTACCGGCGAAATGCTGCCGTTGTCGCTTTACCAATCGCGCAGTGGTCCGGGTGTCCACCCAATGTCTCGTGGAACGTGAGCACCACATCGGGCTGAAGCTCTCTCATCAGCTCCTCGATCCGTCCGATAAGCAGCTTCTCGTCAATGAACTCGACCGTTTTATCACGGATATCGAGGAACTTCAATTCGTGTACGCCCAAATGGTCGCACGCCTGCCGCAACTCGATTTCCCGGGCCGCCGCCAGCGTCTCCCGGTTTAAATAAGGTGGATTCCCCATCCGCCGCCCCATTTCGCCGCGAGTTGCACTTACTACCGTGACCTCCACACCTTCGGCGGCATATTTAGCTAACGTGCCTCCGCAGATAAACGACTCGTCGTCAGGGTGGGCAAACACCGCCAGTAGCTTACGTCCCATAGTTTGTTGTGTATTCATTCCGGAAACGGCTCCTTTCCCAAATGCAGTGCGACGTCCATACGTCCCTTGTCGTCAAAGCCCTCCAGCAGGAGACGCCCTTGCTCGTCAAGCTCGAAATGGGTCAGCCCTTCGATGCGCAGCCAACCCAGGCCGTCAAATCGCAAAGCCGCCCGGTAAGGTCCGTCCCCGGCAATAAAGGCAGCGGTCAGGTTCACCTTGAAATTACGGACAAACAGATACGAAGTAGCTTCACTATGCAGATACACGTCCGATCCGACAAAAGCATTTAGCAGATCTTCCGCATGTTTCTTCTCAATGAGATTCATGTGGGCATGCATTCCTTTTCGTTGTATTTGTTGGCTACCAAAATCACAGTAACTATTATACGCTCAGGGTCCGGTTGCACAAGTGACCTTTCCTCAGTTGACAAATCCCTTCAAATTGATTATTATTAAATTGTAAACAATATAATTTTACGAAATGTATAATAGAACTCAAAGGATGTGTGTCGCGATGAGAGTAGACATGACGAAGGATACGAAAGAGAAGCTGCTACAAACTCTAGGAGGCCGGCCTGGATACTTCAAGCTGTTTGGTGAATCGGAAGGGTGCAGCGCAGCCGGCGTGTATTCGCTGCATCTGATCAGCGAACCGCTCCCCACCGACATCGCGTTTGAATCAGACGGCTTCACCTTCTTGGTGGATCGCCAGCAGGAAATTTTGTTTGACGACGTGATGCGGTTGCTTGCTCATGACCCCTTCCCAACCTACCGTTTAAGCAGCGATTCGATGTTATATAGCAACAACGTCGTGCTGAAAGACAAACGCGTTGCCGCTCCTAGCGAAACCGTTCGCTAACACTAAGATTCCTATTCCTTTCCGCTTTCGGCTGCCGGGATTCATGACCCGGCGGCCTTTTAGCTGTTATCCCCACGCTCCTCGCCCTGCTCTTGAAACCGTCGTCCTTCTATGTCACAATGATGGGGGCATCCAGGCGCCAATCACGCATTGCTGTATTGAGAGTTGTTTCTCTCCATCTACATAGCTGCCCGGGTGACCGTTCATCTATTCCTATTCAACTGAGGAGGATCCGACTAATGAAGACCATCAAGCTTGGAACAAGCACGCTGGAAGTCCCCGTCATCGCTGTCGGCTGCATGCGCATCAACTCGCTGGACAGAGCCGGTGCGGAACGTTTCGTGCAAACTGCGCTGGAAGAAGGCGCGAATTTCTTCGACCACGCGGATATATATGGAGGCGGCTCCTGCGAGGAGATTTTCGCCGATGCGATCCACATGAACCCGGAAATTCGGGAGAAAATCATCCTGCAATCGAAATGCGGCATCCGCCAAGGCTCCTTCGACTTCTCGAAAGAGCATATTTTATCGTCGGTAGACGGTATTTTGAAACGCTTGAACACCGAATATCTTGACGTGCTGCTGCTGCATCGTCCGGATGCCCTGGTAGAACCCGAAGAAGTTGCCGAAGCGTTCGACCAATTGCATACCGCGGGCAAAGTACGTCATTTTGGCGTCTCCAACCAGAACCCGATGCAAATCCAACTGCTGCAAAAATACGTTAAACAGCCGATCGTCGCCAATCAGCTGCAGCTGAGCATCACGAACACCACGATGATTTCGGCCGGCATTAACGTAAATATGGAAAATGAAGCGGCTGTTAACCGCGACGGCAGTGTGCTCGACTTCTGCCGTTTGAACGACATCACGATCCAACCTTGGTCGCCGTTCCAATACGGATTCTTCGAGGGAGTCTTCCTCGGCAACGAGAAGTTCCCTGAGCTGAACCAGAAGATTGACGAAATCGCCGCGAAATACGGCGTTACGAACACAACCATTGCCATCGCGTGGCTGCTGCGCCACCCGGCCCAAATGCAGCCGGTGATCGGGACGATGAACATCGATCGCTTGAAGGACTGCATCCAAGCCGGCGAGATCCGCTTGACCCGCGAAGAGTGGTACGAAATTTACCGTGCTGCGGGCAACATTTTGCCATAAGCCAAGTCGTCCCTACGCGAAACAACCTAAGCCCTGTTTCTTACGGACTTAGGTTGTTTTTTTGCCAAAATTCCCGAAAGGAGGCGTTCGAATGCCATCCGGAAGCACACCGATTCTGTTGAGTCGGTTTCTGGTGTTGACCCTGGCCGTCACCGCCGGCATCGCCGTGGCGAATCTTTATTATATCCAGCCGCTGCTGGCGGAAATCGCCGCCGCGTTTCACGTCACGCAAGCCCAGGTTGGTTATGCCGCCACCTTGACCCAAGTCGGATATGCGCTGGGGATGCTGATGATCCTGCCGCTGGCCGATATTCGCGAGAAGAAATCGTTGATCCTGTTCATGCTCCTCTGCTCCGCCGGCGCCTTATTATTTCTGGCGTTTGCCTGGAACAGCGCCGTGTTAAGCATCGCTTCTTTCGCCGTAGGCTTCACTTCCGTAGTGCCCCAACTGATCGTGCCGCTCGCTGCACAGCTGGCCGACCCGAAGGAACGCGGCCGGATTATAGGCACCGTCATGAGCGGACTCTTAATCGGGATTCTTGTCTCCCGAACCTTCAGCGGACTTGTCGGGGAATACCTTGGCTGGCCGGCCGTCTATTTTATCGCCTCTGGACTCATGATCCTTCTGGCTGGCTTTCTGACATTCCGTCTGCCCAAATCCCCGTCCGCAACAACGGCCGGTTACGGGGCTTTATTCCGCTCGATGGCCTCGCTTATCAAGGATCTGCCGCTGCTTCGCGAAGCGTCGCTGAACGGCGGCATGATGTTCGCCGCCTTCAGCGTGTTCTGGACGACGCTGTCGTTTCTGCTGGCCGAACCCCGCTTTGGCCTAGGCCCTGACGCGGCCGGTCTGTTCGGCTTGATCGGCGTCGTCGGAGCCTTGGCCGCTCCGGTTGCCGGGCGGATGGCCGATCAGCGCAGCCCGCGCTTCACCATAGGCATCGGTATGGCCGCGGTCATCCTCGCCTACGTCTGCATGCTGGGCTTCGGCTATGCCTTGGCGGGGCTGGTTGTCGGCGTGATCCTGCTTGATCTCGGCGTCCAATCGACGCAGATCTCCAACCAGGCCCGCATCCACGCCATCAGCGACGAAGCCCGCAATCGTATCAATACGATCTACATGGTTTCGTATTTCGTCGGCGGCGCCCTCGGCTCCTGGGTCGGCTCGTTCAGCTATGCGCATTTCGGCTGGACCGGCGTGTGCATCGCCGGCCTGCTAACGCAACTCATCGCCGTTTATGCGCAGGTGCGCGGGCGGCGGCGCGAGCTGGGCAGTAGATCGGACGCATCGGCGTAACGGAACGTAAAGACCTTATTCCGCTCGAAATCACGTCTACTAGGTGATTTGGAGGAAATAAGGTCTCCTAGTTCCTTCTGTTAATCCCCAGCCAACTCCCGTCGCTTCAACGCTTCGACCGCTGCCACGGTAAAGCTCGCCAGCTTGTCCGGCAAGTGATTCAGCGGGAACCACTTCATCGCGCCGATGGCTCCCCCTTCTTCCATATTCCGAAGCTCGCCGCCAACAATCACCGCTTCGTAAATCACCGAAGCCCAGTGTTCCTTCTTTTCCGGTCGGATCGTCTCCGCCGTACATAATACCCCCGTTACTGCGATATCGAGGTTTACCTCTTCCTTGATTTCCCGCACGATGCCGTGCTCCATCGTTTCGTACAAATCAACTTTTCCGCCGGGGATGCTCCACGTGTCCTTTTCCGGTTCCCGATTGCGCAGCACCATCAGGGTCTCCCCGCGGTCGTTCCGAATCACCGCACCTACACCCAATCGAGGGACAGCGGTTTCCGTCGTTTTCATGCGTTCCCCTACCTCTCTATGGCGATCTCCCAAGTCAATCAACGGGTTCTATTATAAAGCAAAACCTTTTTCTTTGTTTTGTGAATTTTTTCACTTTAATAGGCAAGGAATCGCGCTATTCTGATACTGACCACGGTCACTGACTTCGGTCATCGAACGCGGCCAAATTAGGGTTGAAGGGGAGTTTTGGATATGAAATCTTGGATTAAGCCGGTAACGGCGGGCTTATTGGGCCTGGCACTCGTGCTCGGCGGCGCACAAATCGGCAGCAAGTCCGTCAGCGATGCCAATGCCGCTGCTGCTGCGAGCAGCAA
This sequence comes from Paenibacillus mellifer, assembly GCF_023195895.1. Taxonomy (GTDB): domain Bacteria; phylum Bacillota; class Bacilli; order Paenibacillales; family Paenibacillaceae; genus Fontibacillus; species Fontibacillus mellifer. Next base: position 37,700 of record NZ_JALPRK010000001.1, on the reverse strand, counting down.
GACGGGCACGGCGACGGAAAAAGGGTTCGGAGGCGACGTCAAAGTTTCACTGACCGTCGAAGGCAAGAAAATCACCAAAGTGACGATTCAAGCGGACAAGGAAACGCCGGAAGTTGGGGGTGCCGCTGCGAAAAAGCTGCAAGAGCAAATGTTAGCTAAGCAAAACATTGAATTGGACGGCATCGCAGGCGCATCCCACACCTCGGCCGCCGTATTAGCTGCCGCTAAAGCAGCGCTGGCGCAAACCGGCCTGAAGCCTTCCGACTTGCAAACGGTTACGACAGGCGGCAAGGTACATACCGCTACGGCGGACGTCGTAGTCGTTGGCGGCGGCACATCGGGAACGGCCGCTGCACTGGCCGCAGTTCAAAACGGCGCGAAGGTGATCGTGCTGGAGAAAACCTCCGCGATGGGTGGTCTCTTAAACTACGCGATGGGCATCGCTGGTACGGAAACTTCCCTGCAAAAGAAAGCTGGAGAAACCGTAACGACCGAATACCTGTTTAACTATTTGGAGAAATACAACCATTACCGTAGTAACGCCCCGCTGCTCAAAGCGGTTCTCAACAAATCGGGCAGCACGATCGATTGGCTGCAGGCCAATGGCATCGGATTGCGGCTGAGCCTTGGGGTCAACCAGAAGCTGCACGTCGATTCACCAAAGACCTATCACCTGTGGACGAACGCGAAAGCGGACTTTGCCAAGCTGCATGAACGGATGCAAAAAGAACTCGGGGTGGACGTTCGCTTCAACACGACCGGCCAATCGCTGATTACCGATGCCAATGGCCGCGTGACCGGGGTCACCGCTACCATGGAAGACGGCAGCACGCTGAAGGTTAGCGCGAAGAACGTCATTCTCGCAAGCGGCGGCTTCGGTGCCAATGAAGAGATGTTCAAGGAGAAAACGAAAGTCAATTATTACAACTATTACGGGTGGGGAAACAAAGGCGAAGGCGTAAAGATGGCCTGGGCAATCGGAGCCGACGAAATCGGCAGCGGCGTGATCCAAATCCACCTAGGCGACCTGTCGGGGACGAAAGGGATCTTCGAAAATTACAACGGTCGTCCAACCTTTACCGTCAAAGATCTGCCGCTGTTCTGGGTGAACAAAGAAGGCACCCGGTTCGTGGACGAAGGGGTTGTGTATGATAACGTTCTGTGGGGCAACGCGGCCTACTCCGCGGGAGGCGAGTATTTTGCCGTCATCGATCAAGCTACAGTCGATAAGCTGACCAAAGAGGGCAGCAATTTGTGCGGCGCTTATCAAGTGAACGGGGACGGCTTATTTGCCCAAGGGCGCAACGACGTCAACAAGTTGAAGACCGCTCCGATTAAAGATTTGCAAGCTGATCTTGAAACATTCGCCAAGGACGGCGTTGTCGCCATCGGCAAAACGATTGACGATTTGGCGGCCAAGACGGGCATGAATGCTGCAAAATTGAAAGCATCGGCACAAACCTATAACCAAGCCGTAGCGGCTAAGAAGGATACTTTGTATTACAAGGACCCGGCTTACCTGCAATATACGATTGAAAAAGGTCCATTCTACGCCATCCGCGTCAGCGGTTCGACCTATGGGTCGATCGGCGGCGTGCGCGTTAACGAAGACCTGCAGGCTCTGACCGCCGAAGGCAAAGTCATTTCTGGCCTTTACGCGGTTGGCAACGATGCCGGTGGTTTGTATGACAACAGCTACCCGGATGTGGAAGGCCTGACGATGGCATTTGCCGTCAACTCCGGCCGAATTGCCGGGGAACATGCAGCCTCCCATAAATAGTAAGGAAACAAAACAACCCGTTCCTCCGCGAGACTGCGGGGAAACGGGTTGTTTGTTATTTCATGAACGGATCGCATTCATCATAAATTCAAAGTAATCTAACCCTTCCTGCATCAAATCATAACCTTCGCTGTCGGCGATCCAATATCGGACCAGGCCGAGATTGCCGTCCGACCAATAGTGGCCGATTTTCTCCGGATTCAGCTCTTTGCGGAAAGCCCCTTGCTCTTGTCCCAGGCGGATGTAACGCTCGATAAAGCTATTATGCAAGTCAGACACATCCCCGCTGGAGAATTGAATCGTATGGATGATTTTGAAGATCTCCCGCGACATGGCCGGCCCGCATTCCATAACCGTGTGAAAATACAATCGGGTATACTCACGAAGTTGCGGCTCCGCCGGCTGCGTAACATCAACTTCCAGACCGTGGAACAAACGGACGTTAATGTCCTTCAGAATTTCGATCGCAATCTCACTCTTGGAGCTGAAATGGGTATAAAATGAACCCTTGGCCACCTCGCTTTTCTGGCAAATCTGCGAGATCGTGACCTCGTCATATCCGTAGGCCGTAATCAGCTCGATCGAATTTCGCAAAATTTTCTCTTTGGTCAGCAGCGATTGCTGCTCCCTTTTTTTCAATGCCATGGCTTGCCCCTCATTACCCGGCTAGAATTCCTAACCGCAGCTCATCGTTCTATTCTTGTTTCAGTGTAACGGATGTTCTGCTGGAGAGGCAAGTTCAGCTCGCTGCCTAGGACGGAGTCCAAATCAAAACTTGAATTGTCCAACCAGACGATTTAAATCGTCGGCGACTTCCTTCATCTCCCCAGCCGAAGCGGACACTTGCTCCATGCTAGCCAATTGCTGCTCGGTTGAAGCGGAGATTTCCTCGGTAGCTGCGGTGGATTCCTGAGCGATCGAGGAGATGCTTTCGATGGTGCCGATGACCTCGTTCTTATCCTCGTTGACTTGGGTGATTCCATTGATCAGTTCCTGCATCCCCGCGATCATATGGTGAGTCTTCTGATCAATTTGTCGGAACGCTTGGCCGGTTTCTCGCGAAACCTCACTCGTCCGGGTGATGACCTCGGCTCCTTGCTGCATGAACTCCCGGGTCTTCGCGACTGCTGCCGCCACTTCCCGTGCCATATCCTCGATCCCCTGTACCGAACCCGTCGTTTGCTCAGCGAGCTTGCGGATCTGTTCTGCCACAACTGCGAAACCTCGCCCTTGCTCACCGGCTCTTGCGCTTTCGATCATGGCGTTCAGCGCCAGCAGATTGGTTTGTTCGGCTACGGCCTTGATCACCGTAGTGACCTGGGTGATCGATTCCGACTTCTCGCTGAGATCGTTCACCTGCTCCTCGATGTTGATCGTCACTTCTGCATTTTCACGGATCGCCTTCTGCAACTGTTTCATGCTGCTCATGGTCGTTTGGTTAGCTTCCTGCGTTTCCTCGATGCTGGACTTCATTTGGTCCGCCCGCCCAGTAAGCGATATGATCTCCTCGGCCAAGCGATTCAATCGCTCAAGCCCTTCCTGTGCGTTCAGCGCAAGGTCTCCCGACCCCGCCGCCAGCGCATCCGTTGCGGTCGAAATTTCCTTCGCCGCCTGCGAGCTCTCACCGATCATGACTGAAAGCTGCTGCGAACCGGACGTGACTTGGCCGGCGCGAAGCTGGATGTTCTCCATCATCCCGCCCAGCTTGCTGCGCATATGGGCCAAATCCGCCGCCATTCTCCCGATCTCATCCTGACTATGATGCACAAACTCCTCCGAGAAATCCCCTGCGGCATAGCTCTTGATTCGTTTAGACATCGCCGTAATCGGCCGGATCATCTTGCGTCCCATCAGCAGGCCCAAGGCTACCGCTAACAGCAGTATGACGAGCGAAATTACAATCGTTTCGAACAACGCTTCCCGAATCTGATCGTACATGCTCTTCAGCGAGATCCCCACGTTTAATGCGCCGGAGAGCTCCTTGCTGTATGTAAAATCTGTAGAGATATTATAAACCTTCTCCCCGCCGGCGGTTTCCAGGATGCTACCCTGGGTCTCTTGATTCGAAACCACGGTGGTTAAATCCGTGCTCGTCGAAGTTGCCGAGGCTGAAGCAGTAACGTCCGTCGCCTCTGCATCGTTCCCTTCCCGGGTCTGACTATTGTCGGACACGATCAGATTCCCTTTCGCATCAGAGAGGGAGATATAAACGATGTTGCCTTCCCCCTCCTCTTTGATCGTCTGGAACACCTTCTGAAGTTGGCCCATGTCTAGCAGCTCGTTGCTAATGATCTCGCGTTTGATATTGGTTACCAAGGTTGTTCCATCGCTTTTCATCTGGCTGGTCATCGATCTTTGCACCTCGTAGTAGGACACCAGTGTGAAAGAAACGGCGCATACCGTCATAAGCAACACAATCATTCTTACCAATTTGGCGATAAGCGAACGAGATCTGAATCCCTTGAACCATCGGAATGGATTTCCTAGCCTGAACATTATAATTCCACCTTTGATATTATTTTCACATATAGGATGACTTCAACAGCGCTTGCATATTTGTCAATTAATACAAGCGAAGCTACCTTTCTAATTTTAACCAAAATGAATAATATCACAGTGACTATTTTAATAGTTCACATGACATGGAATAGAGGGCTTAAGACCCATACATTCCGATGGCCGTCACAATTTATTCATCATCCCGCTCCTAATTTCCAGAGAGCACGAGCCTACTGCATATTTGTCCCGGTTTCGCAAACAATAACCAGCGAATACCAAATGAAAGGAGTAGATGGCATGGCCCAAGTCAATCAGCAGGAGCTGCAAAGCCTGCGGCACCTGATCGGCGCTCATGAAACGGCACATCAAAAAATGCTCACCTACGCGCAGCAATCCGTCGATCCGCAGGTCAAAGCCTACTTTCAAAAATCGGCCCAAGACGCGATGAACACCAAGCAACAGCTCATGTCATTTTTGAATTAGGGAGGAACATTACACGATGATGCAAGATAAAGAAATGGTGAACGACGCGTTGTCCATGGTCAAGAGCAGCTTGACCACCTACAGCAGCGTCATTTCGGAATGCGCCAATCTCCAGCTGAGATCCACCGTTCAACAAATCCGGGACAACTGCGAGAAATCGCAATACGAGCTGTTCCAGCTGGCCGAGTCCAAAGGCTTCTACCAGCCGGCGATGATGGCGGATGCCCAGGACGTCCAGCAAGTGAAATCGCAGCTTGGCAGTTGAAGAGTCCACTTGCAATTGCACGACAAGAAGTAAGAAGCTTCCTCGCATCTGATTGGATGCAGGAAGCTTTTTTAACACAGATGTATTCGAAAAATCGAATACATCGAATACAAATCGGTTGTACAAGTTCTCCATCTCATCATTTTAACCTAGACCCACCTCCTGGCCTTGCTTCTGCTCCTCTGTCGCAAGCCGATACCGAGCCAAATTCTCGGTTCAACTCGGCTACCGCCTCATCCAGACGTTCCCGGAGTTGCGGTTCCAACGCAAACCCACCGTTCTCCAGCCGGCTGACCCACTGATCTACTGCGAACACGCCGCTGAGGATATGCGTCCCGCCAAGTGCCGCCACCACCGGTTTCAGTGCATAGTCCACCGCCAGCAAATGGGCGATCGTCCCGCCGATAAAGAGCGGCAGTACCACTTTGCCCTGCAGCCCTTTTTGCGGAATCAGGTCTAGGATCGTCTTTAGTGCGCCTGAGTAGGCTGCTTTGTAGACCGACCGGACTCGCGATGACGACGGCATCCGCCGATTCGACGACAGCGAGCGCCGCCTTTATGGCCGGGCTACCGAAGTTAGCCCGCAGCAAATCCTCCGCTGGCAGTTCCGCAGCCGAAACCCAATCGATGGCACTGCCCGTTTGGATCAGTCGTTCCCGCACGTAATCCGTTAATCCAAACAACCGCGAACCTGGGGTTGGGCTCCCTACAATAATCGTCACTCTAGATATAACTCTCTCCCTCCTTTCTCTTAAGCCTTAGCTACCGCTCGGCGTTCCAACGTATACCGGTTCTCCGGAACCGGCAAGCCCAGGTTGCCGCGCAGCGTATCGCTTTCGTATTCCGTCCGGAACAAGCCGCGCTCCTGCAAAATCGGAACGACCAGATCGACGAATTCTTCCAGGCCGTTCGGAACGGCCGCGGTAATCATGAACCCGTCGGCAGCGCCCCCCTCGAACCAGGCCTGAATCCGGTCCGCGACCTGCACCGGCGTACCGATGAAGCCGCCGCGCGGCGTTGCAGCCTGCAGCGCCACTTCTCTTAGCGTCAGCCCTTTTTCCTTGGCATCTTTTTTGATTTTGTCCGTGCCGCTTTGGAAGCTGTTTTTGCCCAAATCGCCGAGTTCCGGGAACGGCTCGTCGAGCGGGTATTGGGAGAAGTCGTGGTGCTCGAAGAACCGTCCCAAATAATCCAGGGCATTTTCGATTGTCACCAGGCTGGCGACCTCTTGATACTTGCGTTCCGCCTCCTCCGGCGTGCGGCCAAGGATCGGGCTGATCCCCGGGAAGATCAAGACTTCGTCCGGATTGCGCCCGAACGAGGCGGCGCGGGACTTCACGTCTTGATAAAAGATCTGCGCGTCCTCTAGCGTTTCATGCCCCGTGAACACGGAGTCCGCATGCTTCGCCGCGTAATTTTTGCCGACCTCAGAGGAGCCCGCCTGAAAGATGACCGGCTGCCCCTGCTTGGAACGGGCGATATTGAGCGGCCCTTTCACCGAGAAGAACTCTCCGACGTGATTGAGCGTGTGCATTTTGTCCGGATCAAAAAATACTCCCGTCTCCTTATTCCGCAAGAAGGCGTCATCCTCCCACGAATCCCACAGGCCGCGGGCAACCTCCAGAAACTCGGTGGCAATCCGGTAACGTTTGTCATGATCCGGATGCTCCTTCTTCCCATAGTTCAGCGCAGAGCCTTCCAAGGGGGACGTCACGACGTTCCAGCCTGCACGCCCGCCGCTGATCATGTCCAGAGAGGCGAACTGCCGGGCGACCGTGAACGGCTCGCTATACGAAGTGGACAACGTCCCGACCAGGCCGACATGCTTGCTGACCGCCGCCAGGGCGCTAAGGAGCGTTAAGGGCTCAAAGCGATTCAGGAAATGGGGGATCGATTTCTCCGTGATATATAAGCCGTCCGCTATAAACACCAGATCGAATTTGCCGGCCTCGGCCTTTTGCACCCAGTGTATATATCCGTCGATATTGATGCTGGCATCCGACTGCACGTCCGGATGGCGCCACAGGGAGGTTCCTCCTCCTACCCCATGCAGTAACGCGCCCAGTTTGAGTTGTTTTGGCTTCGCCATAACTTCGTTCCTCCTTATCGATTCGATATTCTTTATTTCTTCCCTTGCTCAGGCAATCCCGGCCGCTTGTTTGATTCGATCGATTTGCCCCAAATGGCGCTGCACGTGGCGGGTAAAGCCCTCCAGAATATCCGTAATCTTAACGGTCTCTCCTTTGGCATTTACGCCGGTTTTCTCCAGGTCGGCCGCATCCAAGCGGCTAAGCAGCAGACTGTTGTAGAGCAAAAGCGCATGGAAAGCCTGCAACACGTCGGCAACGCTACCCGCATTGGCATATTGGCCGCTGACCCAAGCATCTTGGTTAAAAGCCGGCAGCCGGGCCTCCGTCCCCGCCAGGATATCGCGAATCCGAAAGGAAATGACGAGGCTGTGATCCACCAAGTGGGACAACACCTCCAGAACGCTCCAACTCTCCGGCTTCGGCTTCCATGTCGTCTGCTCCTCGCTCAGGCCATTGATCGCCGAGGCGAGTTGCCCATGCGTATTCAAAAAAGCTTCAAAGTTGACTAGGGTCATGCAATCCCCTCCGATTCAAAATCAGGCTTCCTCCCTAATCACCCGATCGGGCCGGCTGACCAAAACGATCCAGCGCAAACGGCTGCAGGGAGTAGCCGACCTTCCCCTCTACCAGCAAGTCCGCGAGCAGTTCCCCGACCACGCTGGCAAATTTGAAGCCGTGTCCGGAAAATCCGCCCGCCACCCAAACCTGCCGGTGTTCCGGGTGTCGGTCGATGATAAAGTCCTCGTCCGGCGTCAGCTCGTATTTGCAAGCAACGCCTTGCTTCAGGCGGCCGGCTGCCCCCGGCATATAAGTCGACAGTACGCGGCGCAAAACGTCCTCATCCTCGGGATAACTCCCGAAAGGCGCCAACGTCTTCCCGGGTGCCCAGGGGACTCCGCCGTCGTGGCGGCCGATCTTGAGGCCGGCTCCGCCGATGCTCGGGAACCCGTAGTAGCCGCCTTCCGGTGTACCCAGCGTAAACCCGGGAAACCGTCCCGCGTCAAAGCCAGGTCCCGTTGTTTCGAACCACCCGACCACCTTGCGCACAGCGCGGATGGGAAGGTCGATGAACGGAGCGAGTGTGCTGAACCACGCTCCTGCGGTAAGAAGAACGGCCCCGGCATGAAATTCGTCGTCCGCCGTGTAGACCGTAACGCCGCCTTCTCCCTTATGCACCTTCACTTCCCTTACAATGGAGTAAGTCAGCAGCTCCGCGCCCTGCGCCAACGCCAGCTTGCGATATGCCTCCAAGCATCGTTCGCTGTACAAATACCCGGCGTCCGGCTCAACCATCGCCTCAAACGAATCCGGGATCGTCAGCTCCGGCCAACGTGCGCGGATTTCCGCCGCGTCCAGCCATTCCGTGCCGACGCCCAGCGCCTCCGCCTGCGCGATTCGCTGCTTGTAGGAGTACAGCCCTCGGTCCGCAAGATTCAGTACGCCGGACGGCTCCAGCAGCCGGGTCCCGGTCAGCTCCTCCACTTCATTCCATAACCGGTGGGCGCGAATTGCCAATTCCGTATACACGGGATCTCCGCTGTATGCATGCCGGATCAGCCGGGGCTCGCCGTGATGGCTGCCCTCCCGATGCGGGGGATCATAGGCGTCGATCAGCAGCGTCCGGAGGCCCTTGCGGGCTAAATAATAACCGGCGCTCATCCCCATGGAGCCCGCGCCGACGACAATGACGTCATAGGAAGCGAACGTGCTCATCGTGGCGTCCCTTCCTTTCGGCCGTCCTCCCTTTGCAGACTATCCAGCGCCAGCTCCGCCAGCTTCACGAAGAAGCCGATGCTTACCGGAATCGCCTGCTCGTCAAGATCGAAGGCCGGGTGATGCCATTCCCGCGGTCCATCTGTCCCCATGAAGACGAAGAGTCCCGGAACTTCCCGTTGATACCAGGAAAAGTCCTCCCCCGCAGGCGATGGAACCGGCGTAACGGCCCGGTATCCTGCCGCCTCCGCCGCGGCTAGCCCGAGCTCCGCCAGCTCAGGGTCGTTCAACACGGGCGGCGGGCCTTCGATCCAGCGGACGGCGGCCGTCGTGCCAAACGCAGCCGCCACTCCCTGAACAACCTCCTCAAAGCGCTTCAGCACCCGCTGCCGCACCTCTTCGTCAAAGGTCCGGATCGTGCCTTCCAGCAGTGCGGTTTCGGGAACGACGTTCCAGGCCGTTCCGCTAAGCAGCTTCGTTACGCTGATGACGGCACTCTCCTGGGAACCGACGTTCCGGCTGACGATCGATTGCAGTGCCGTCACGAGATGTGCGGCGGTGACGATCGGATCGTTGCCGGCTTCCGGCACGGCCGCATGGGTCCCCCGTCCGGCGATCTCAACGACAAAGCCGTCGGCGGCGGCCATCAGCGGGCCGCTCTTGATCCCGATCGTTCCGACGGGAAGATCCGGCTTATTGTGCATGCCGAAGATGGCTTGCACCCCTTCCAATGCGCCGCTGTCGATGACTTGCCGCGCGCCTTTGGCTTTCTCCTCGGCCGGCTGGAAGATCAGCCGGACCGTGCCCTTCATCTGCGACTCCCGGGCTTTAAGCGCATACGCCGTACCGATCAGGGCGGCGGTATGGAAATCATGCCCGCAGGCATGCATTTTGCCGGGATGCGTCGAGGAAAACGGCAGCCCGGTCTCCTCCTGGATCGGCAGCGCGTCGATATCCGCCCGAAACGCGATGACCGGCCCTCCCCGGAGCCCGCCGACCTCCGCAACCAGCCCCGTCGCCAGCGATACGTCCAGGATCCGGACGCCCGCTTCCTCCAGCCAGCTGCGGATTCGGCGGGTCGTCTCGAATTCCTCGTTCGACAGCTCCGGGTACTGGTGCAGCTCTCGGCGAATCGCCACGAACCGTTCTGCCGCTATCCCGGGCGTCCCTTGAATCGTATAAGTATCGTTAGACATGGTTACGCCTCCGCCGTCACTTCGACCAAAGCCTCGTGAAGCAGTTCAAAGGAGCGGACACGCTTCTCGAAAGGGCTGATATTGCTGGTCACGATCACTTCCTCAATGCCGGTGTCCCGCTGCAGCGCCAGCAGTTGGTCGCGAACGGCTTCCTTGGTGCCTTTGACAATCCAGGGCTCCTGCTCCTCGATCGTATAAGGCTCTCCCGCCTGACGGCCGAACTCCTCCGCTTGCTCCCGCGTGCCGAGCGTCACCGTTTTGCCGCTGCCCAGCCGGACCTTCACGACCTTCTGCCTGCCGGCGAGTTCGGCGGCTTCCGCTTCGGATTCGGCGACGACCACGGACACCGCCAGGATGACTTGAGGCTCCGAGCCGTACGACGTATCAAAGCTCTGCCGGTACGTTTGAATCGCTTTGAGCGCGATTGCCGGATCTCCGTTAATGAACAGGGAGAACACATAAGGCAACCCCAGTCCGGCGGCAATCTCCGCACTGTCCATGCTCGCTCCAAGCACGTATAGCTCGGGGGCCTGCGCCGGGCGCGGGGCCGCGCGCAATCCAGCCAGCGGGTGATCCGCCTCCAGACTGTCCTGCACGTATTTGCGCAGCTCCACGATTTTGTCCGTCAGGGAAGCCGATTCCCGCGTGCCTTGCTGCAAAGCCTGCGTACTTTTCGGTAATCCTCCGGGAGCGCGGCCGACGCCAAGGTCCACTCGCTCCGGCTCCAGGGATGCCAGCACGTTAAAATTCTCCGCCACCTTATAGGGACTGTAATGCTGCAGCATCACGCCTCCGGAGCCGATGCGGATCGTGTTCGTTTTGGCCAAGAGGTAGGAGATCAGCACCTCCGGAGAAGAACCGGCTACCTGCTCCGAATCATGATGCTCCGACACCCAAAACCGCCGGAACCCCAGTTCCTCGGATTTTTGGGCCAGCGAAATGGTATGCTTAAGCGCCTGCTCCGCCGTTTCTCCCGGGTAAATCGGGCTTTGATCCAACACGCTAATCGTTAGTCCCATCTCTCTCGCCTCCTAAATGCGAAATCTAAATGCTATAGTTGAGCTCGGGGGTAATTCGTTTCAGGAACTGCTTCGTCCGTTCTTCGCGCGGATGGTACAGCAGTTCCGCCGGGCTCCCTTCTTCCACGATGACGCCGCCGTCCATGAACACGGCGTGGTTGGCCACGTCGCGGGCAAACCCCATCTCATGGGTCACGACAATCATCGTGATCCCTTCCTTGGCGATCTTGCGGATGACCTCCAGCACTTCGCCGACAAGCTCTGGATCCAGTGCCGACGTAGGTTCGTCGAACAGAATCACCTCCGGCTCCAAGGCGAGTGCCCGGGCAATTCCCACCCGCTGTTGCTGACCTCCTGACAACTGGCTTGGATAGGCGTCCAGCTTACTGCCGAGTCCAACCTTCTCCAGCAGCGCGATGCTGCGGGCCTTGGCTTCCTCCTTTGGCTGCTTTTTGACGATAACCAAACCCTCCATCACGTTCTCCAGTGCCGTCTTGTGTCGAAACAAGTTATATTGCTGAAACACCATCGCCGATTTCTGGCGGAGGGCATGAATGTCTTTCTTCGTCGCTCGGCCACAATTCAGTCGAAAGTCGCCAATGGCAATCTCGCCGCCGCTGGGTTTCTCCAGATAGTTGATGCAACGAAGCAGCGTGGTTTTGCCGGAACCACTCGGTCCTAGAATGACTACAACATCGCCTTGGTTCACCGTCAGATCGATCGATTTTAACACCTGCTGACGACCAAAGGACTTGGAAATATGACGAAGCTGAATCATGCCACTCCCCCCCGATTGTAGATCTGAATTCGTTTCTCGAGCCGTGCCGTCAGTCGTTCGATCAGGACGGTCAGCCCCCAGAAAATCACCGCCGCCGCTAAATAAGCCTCAAAAAACTTCCAGTTGGTCGAAGCGACGATTTGCGCTTTGGCGTTAATGTCCACGACGGAGACAGTGAACGCGAGCGTCGAGCCGTGCAGCATCCCGATCGCCGAGTTCGACAGGTTCGGAAGGCTGACCGCCAACGCCTGAGGGAAAACGATCCGCCGCAGTGCTTGAGACGTCGTCATCCCGACGGAGTAAGCCGCCTCGATCTGCCCGCGGTTCACCGCCAGCAATCCCGAGCGGATCACCTCGGACATATAAGCTCCGGCCGTGATGGAGAACGAGATGAAAGCAAAAGCGATCATCGGAATCGAGGCAGATTTGAACCCCCAGCCAAACCAACTGGATAAGCCGTCAAGAATCACCGGCAAACCGAAATAAATCAGCAGGAGGTGCGTCAGCATCGGCGTTCCACGGATAAATGTGACGTAGGCGGTGGAAAGTTGACTCAGCACAGGCACCCGATACAACCGGAACAACGCGGTGATCACGCCAATTATGAAGCCGACCGAGACAGACACGGCGGTAATCACCAACGTGGTAGGAATCGCAGACAACAGTTGAATGAACGCCGTCCAAATGAACGAGGGGTCAATTTTCACAGTTTTGCGCCTCCTTTTTCCGCGCCGATCCCGGCGTACATGCCCCGGATCGATGGCTTCCGCTCGATGCGAAATCTTCTTCTCTCCGCCCCATTCGGCTGCTCATGCTTCAGCAAACGCCGTTCGGCAGCCCGCAGCAGCTTCTCCAGCGTGAAGCTCACAACCAGATAAATGAGCGCCAAGGCCAGATAGGCTTCGATAAAATGCTGGGTAAGCGCGCCTAGCGTCTGTGCCTTACCGGTTAACTCCATGACGCCAAGCGTAAACGCCAGCGAAGTATCCTTCAGCAAGGCAATCACCATATTGGAAAATACCGGCACCGCAACCGCCAGCGCCTGCGGCAATACGATCCTGGTGAACGCCTGAGCCCCCTTCATCCCGATCGCATAAGCTGCTTCGACTTGCCCCCGGTCTACGGCCGTCACCGAAGCGCGGATGGTCTCCGACATAAAGGCTCCAGTGTGCAACCCGTAGGTCCAAATGACGAAAAATAACACGGGGGCGCGGGAGATATCCAGGTGGGCCAGCTTCAAGAGCTCCGGCAAGCCATAATAGAATAGGAACAATTGAATCAAAATCGGCGTCCCTCTGAAAAAAGAAACGTAAACCTTCGAAAACTGCTCCAACACCGGAATCCTGTAAAGTCTGGGGAGCGCAATCAGAAACCCGACAACAATCCCCGTCAGCAAGGATCCGCCCACAATCAGCAAGGTCACGCCCAGCATCGACCACAGCTTCGAAAAGGCGCCGATCACGAAAGAAAAATCAAACGGTGCCCCCATGGATTCTCCCTCCTTTCCGTCTTGTTGATTAGTTATCGGAAGTGAAATCTTCCCCGAGCCATTCCTTGCTCAGCTTGCCTAACGTGCCATCGGCTTTCAATTCCTTGATGGCGCCGTCGATGGCGTCAGCGAGCTTTTGCTCATCCGGATCGTCCTTCCGGAATACAAAGAGGATATCCGCCTCAGAAAGGTCCTCCCCAGTCGTCTTCAACTTCCCTTGAGGATCGATCAGCGAAAGCGAGAAGTCCGCCCCTAATGTGGCATCGACGCGGCCCGACGTGATTTGACTAACCGTATCGTTAGCCGCACCGCTTTGATAAACAATTTCGATCGCATTGTTATTCTCTTTGTTATAGTTCTCCAGGATTTGGGCCTCCGCGCTGGTTGCCCCTGTCAGCACCTTTTTCCCCTTCAGATCATCCAGAGATTTAATCGTATCGTTATCCTTCGCGACGATGATTTTGTTTCTCCAGTGAGCATAAGGCTCCTTGTTGAACAGGTACTTCTCGGTTCGCTCCGGATTCTTCTCCATTTCATGGGCGACAAAATCGATTTTCTTCGTCTCCAGACTTAACAGCAGGTTGGAGAACTCCTGGGTCTGGAACTCGAATTCATATTCTACCAGACGGTTATCGATTTCACGGACAAGTTCAACATCAAAGCCGGTCAACTTCCCGTTCTCGTCGATAAAGCATACCTTCGGAAATCCCGTGCCCGTTCCCACGATAATTTTCTTAACTTCCCCCGAGGCCGCGCTTGCTGCAGTTTCCTTAGATTCTGTCCCGCCAGCCGCCTCCGTTCCGCATCCTGCCAGTACCCCCGTTAACACCAGTACGGCCACGGCACTTAACCATCTCTTCATGTCTCTAACCCCTTCCCATTCCCCATTTTCTTAGTTTTACAATCCCTATAAGTTTAGTCAGGATTATGTTGACACTACTTTACTGTGATTTTTGTTACGCGTCTAATCGAGTTTTTCTATGGGTACATGCAAATCGTTGATGGGAGGAGCACCTAGTTCCAATAATGCCTCCATGAAGACGTTGTTCTCGCCGCTAAGGGAAATCAAGTGGGTTTGTAAGGAGACGCCTGCCGTCTCGAGGATGTCTACCGGGACGAGGTTTCCCTCCTCTACTTCATGTCTGGCAGACAATCCGGGAAGAAAGCAAATGCCGGCGCCGCTTAATACGAGCTTCTTGGCGGTTTCGGCATGATCAACTTGAAACCTAATGTTTGGCGGCTGCTCCAGACTTTCGAACGCACGGTGAATTCGCATCCAGTCAAGGGAGCCGCACTCGAAGAACACGAGCGGTTCCCGCCGGATGTCGCGGATGGATGCACTTCCGGCCGCGGCAAGCGGGTGATCCTTATATACGTAGAGTCGGATGGGGTCATCATAGAAGGGATAGGATTGGAAGGCCGGGCTCATTTGCTTGCGCGCGAAAGCAAGGTTGATTTCTTTGGCGGTCAGCTTTGCCGCAAGGACGTCGGTCGGGCCGGTTGTCACTTTGATGTTGATCAGCGGAAAGCGTTGATGCAGGAGCATGAGCAAATGCGGCATCAAGTAGTTGGACACGGATACGGTGCTGCCGATCCGAAGCTCCTCGGGGGTACCCGACCGGGAGTGGAGATGATGTTTCCCTTTTTGGTAAGTCTGAAGGATTTGCTGGGCATAGGGTAGGAATTGTTTGCCTTTCTCCGTCAACTGGATTTGTTTCCCCAATCGATCAAACAATCGGCTATCCAGTTCCCGTTCGAGCGATTGAATTCGCGCGGTCACCGTCGGTTGCGAAAGAAACAGCACCTCCGCGGCCTTGTTGAAGCTGCCGTAGTGATTGATGTACACAAAAGCCTCGATATGATCGATGTTCAAAATGATCCCTCCCCTAACATTCCATATATCTCACTATACCAATCTATATAGACGGTTTTGGTTAAATTATCCTTTATCTTAGGGAGCCCGCCACTTTTTGTCAATCCTCCGATATAGAATTTCTTAATGGAAGTGCAAATATTTTTTATATTCCGATGCGTTTAGTTGGCTTTTAACTTATACTAAGTTCACTTCACCTGATTGATGAATGAACTACCTCTATAAAGGGAGTGTTGGAGATGAGCCGTTTCGAACAGGAAGTGAAAATACGGGATGCCCGCGACGAAGAACGCGAGCACATCGCCCATGTGATGCTGGAAGCTTATCGGCAATATGCGTTTGACATGCCACATGAACGTTGGGAGGAGTATCGGGAGAACATTCGGAACTCCGTGTACGGCAATGGCCCCCACGCTAGACTCGTGGCGGAGCTTGGAGGCGACATCGTCGGCAGCGTTCAGCTGTTCCTGACCTCGGAGGCGGCTTACGGAAGGTCGGATCTAGGCATCGATTCGCCTATAATCCGGCTGCTTGCCGTATCGCCCTACGCCCGTAGACGTGGCATCGCCAAGCTGCTCCTACGCGAAGCCGCCCGCAGATCCCTTCAACTGGGCGCCCGCTCCCTGTATTTACATACGTCAGACATGATGGCGGCCGCCGTGAAGCTGTATGAAAACCTGGGATTCGAACGGGCTTACGAAGCGGATACATCCAATGGGGAGACCCTCGTTAAATCCTATAAAATCCAATTGACGGACGCGCTGCCTTTACTGCAAACGACGTAATATGGAAGCGAGACGACTCCGCACCGTTTAAGCGTGTTCTCATGGGATCTATCCCCCCTTCTGGCTTCCGGCCTGTTCCCTAAGCTATAATGGAAATGGAATCATGATGAGAACTGAAGATAAAGGACGGAGTACCCCATATGATCAATAATTCTTTTGTGAACCCCCTGGAACAAATGAAAACATTACAGAAGACGCTGACCCGATTTATGATGATGTATAAATTTGCTCTCCACGAGGTGGAGACGAAAATCGAAATCCTACAGGAGGAGTTTCAGCTTCTCCACGACTATAATCCGATCGAGCACACGAAATCGAGAATCAAATCTCCGGAGAGCATCATGAAGAAGCTGTACCGCAAGGGCGGCGCCACCTCACTGGAGGACATTAAACGAAACATCCAAGATATTGCCGGCATCCGAATCACCTGCTCGTTTATCTCGGACATCTACCGGATCAGCGATATGCTGCGAGCTCAGAAGGATCTCAACATTCTCTCGGTGAAGGATTATATCAAGGATCCCAAACCCAACGGTTACAAAAGCCTGCACTTGCTGGTTGAAGTACCGGTGTTTATGTCCGACGGTGAGGAGCTGGTTTGTGTCGAAATCCAGATCCGCACGATCGCCATGGATTTCTGGGCTAGCCTGGAGCACAAGATTTTCTACAAATATAATGAATCGGTGCCGGACCGACTGCTGGAGGATCTCAAGAACGCCGCCGACACCGCCTACGAGCTGGATTTGAAGATGGAGCAGCTTCAGCAAGAGATGGAAGAAATCAAGCACGCGCATCAAGCCGAAGCCGCCGAGGAATTCCAGTTACTCATCGACAACAAGAAGTTCAATATTCCGGAAAACCTGCTGAAGTTGTTGTCGGGCGGGGAGTAACTCTTGCCTTTTCTTCACACAAAAGAGCTTCCCAAGCCGAAATCTCGGCGCTAGGAAGCTCTTTTGTGTTCAATGGATCTTACTTGGACTCTGCTGGTCCCTTTTTATCCGCTTTGCTTGTATAAGGTTTAGGAGCGCTTTTCGCTCTCCGCTCACTCGCTTGCCAGCGATTCCAACCTTTCTTGTCCGTTCCTCTGCCCGTACCACCTTTACCTTTGGCCATATCATCACTCCACTACAGTTGGTATACCTATTATCCTTTTACTTTCACCTTGGGTTTAACCCTTTCCAATTCCTTGCCCTTGTTTCTAGGTGGCCGCACAGGCTGGGCTTCCTTCGGGGTTGGTGCGGTCTGCGTCATCGGGTAAGGATGGTCCTTGATGACAGGGATCCGCTTCCCAATCAACTTCTCGATATCGGCCAAGTAAGGCTTCTCGTCGAAATCACATAAGGAAATGGCGACGCCGCTTTGTCCCGCCCGGCCTGTCCGCCCGATCCGGTGAACATACGTTTCGGGAATGTTCGGCAGCTCATAGTTGATCACATGGGACAACTCGTCGATGTCGATCCCTCGTGCCGCAATGTCGGTAGCCACCAAGACGCGTAAGGTACGGTTCTTGAAATTTTGCAACGCAGTCTGCCGTGCGCCTTGCGACTTGTCACCATGGATGGCTTTCGCACTGACTTGCGCTTTCGTCAAGTGGCGCACCAATCGGTCAGCCCCATGCTTGGTCCGCGTAAAGACGATGGCGGATTCGATAGATGAGTCCTTCAAGAGGTGCAGCAGCAGGTCTTTTTTGTTACCCTTATCCACGAAATACAAACGTTGCCCAATGGCGTCCACTGTGGAAGAGACCGGTGTAATCGTGACTTTTACGGGATTTTTCAATATGGAATCGGCCATTTGCGCGATCGCACTCGGCATCGTTGCGGAGAAGAGCAAGGTTTGCCGCTGGGAAGGCGTTTTGGCGATGATTTTCTTGACGTCGTGAATAAAGCCCATATCGAGCATGCGGTCGGCTTCATCCAAAATCAGGAGTTCCACGTCCTTGAGATCAATCAGCTTCTGCTGGATCAGATCATTCAGCCGGCCGGGGGTGGCGACCAGGATATCCACGCCCTTCTGCAGCGCGATCTCCTGCGGCTTCTGCGACACACCGCCGAAGATGACGGCGCATTTCAGAGGCAAATATTTGCCGTAGGCGCAAAAGTTCTCGTAGATCTGCAGTGCCAGCTCACGCGTTGGCGTGATCACTAGCGCGCGGATGTTCCGCCGGCCAGGCTTAGGCGCATTGTTCTTATGGAGCAATTGCAGGGTAGGAATGGCGAACGCCGCCGTCTTGCCCGTACCGGTCTGTGCGCAGCCGAGCAGGTCTTTGCCGCTCAAAATGGGCGGAATGGCTTGTTGTTGAATCGGCGTAGGCTCCGTATAGTTCTCGTGTTCCAATGCTTTTAATATAGAAGGGATCAAGTTCAGTTCTGTAAATTGCATAATAACTCCTTGCCGAAATCACTAATTTCGGCGGCCAGAGCTTCAGGTCACCGATCATATCAATATAACACGGCACGGATCACCCGGCAAATTCGGTCTCTCGAGACAGGACAGCCTGCCACCAGCCGATCAAGCGCCAATTCTATGCGAAAAACTGAATACAATTCATGAAACCAGGCGATTTCAACCGATTATATATGAAATTTCATACACAATTGTTCATCCCGATGGCGTTTGCCTAGAATCTATATGAAAAATCGAATAGAAGTCCAAATTTCGGCCGCCAGCACCATTTTATATATGAAAAACCGAATACAATTTCAAATCGTCGAGCCGACCTCGCCACCTGAAAAATAAAGGGAATTTCCGCCGCTTGGGAACTAGAAGGCCGGATCGGGTCCAAATCTGGTGGAATCCGAAGCGCATGTCCAATATCCTCTGCTTTCCAATCGACTTCTTCTCGGATTTCTTCCATTAAATGGCCGATCCCTTCGACCATCGCGGTCCCTCCTTCACATTTTCTCCGATCTGACTTCAAAAACCTCGATATCCACTTCATATTCTAAAGATTTTACCGAAATAAAAGCAAAGGGGCGATCCCTTCGAGAAAACGCAAACATACGTGACAACAAGCTGGAATACGCGGGTTTTACCTGTGGGTGGTTGTGGTATAATCACGATGATTTGCGAAAACGGATTGCCATCCGGCAGCTTGCAAGAACAAACAGAAACGGGTGATCAGATGTTCGAACTCAAATGGCTATGGCAGAATTTGGAGGGCAACCGGGCCAGGTATATTACGGCGCTAGTGCTGTCCGTCGTGGGCTCTTCGCTCATGATTATCAATCCATACATAGGCCAACGCATTGTCGACACGTTTATCACGGGTGAGAATGCGGTACAGAATCTAACGCAGGAAAGAGGACTGCTCATCATGCTCTGTATGGGCATGATCGGGTTTTCCCTGCTGCGCACGGGGCTTGCTTACCTAACAACGATGCAATACGAGCAGGCTTCGCAAAATATGTTGTACAAAGTCCGCATCTACCTGTACAACAAAATCCAAGGTCAGGATATGGAGTATTACGACCATAACCGGACCGGGGACTTGATGACCAAGATGACCGGTGACCTGGACATGGTACGCCACTCCATGGCGTGGATCATCAAGACGATCATCGAATCGGTAACGATTTTCCTTGCGGCTGTCGTTTATTTCTTCACCATCGATGCCGTGTTGACGTTGTGGCTACTGGTTCTGGCACCGCCGATCTTCATCGTGGCTTATATTTTCGCGAAGAAGGTCCGTCCGATGTACATCGACCTGCGTGAACGGTTGTCTCAGCTGAACACGACCACCCAGGAGAATATCTCCGGGAACCGCGTCGTTAAAGCCTTTGCACGCGAAGAATACGAAATCGAGAAGTTTACGGACAAGAACATCCACTTCTCCCAAGCCAACAAAAAAGCGGCGCTCGTGTGGCTGGACTACTTCCCGTATCTGGAGACGTTCGCACAGGCGTTTAACGTGATCTTGATGCTGGCCGGCGGCTACTTCGTGATGCAGGGACGAATTACCTTTGGGGAATTCTCCGCCTTCTCCGCGCTGATCTGGGCGATTTCCAACCCGATGCGCAATATCGGTATTATCATTAATGATATTCAACGTTTCTTCGCCAGCTTAAGCAAAATCGTGGAAATTTACTACGCGAAACCAAACATCGTGAACGAGCACAAAGCTACCGAAAAACGCCGTTACGAAGGACGGATCGATTTCGATCACGTCAGCTTCAAATATGACGGCGGCGAAGTGCTTCACGATATCAGTTTCTCGGTCAAACCAGGAGAAACCATCGCCATCATGGGTTCCACCGGATCGGGTAAAACGTCCCTTGTGAACCTGATCCCGCGCTTTTACGACGTATCTGGCGGGCAAGTCTTGGTTGACGGCGTCGACGTACGCAAGCTGGAGCTCGACGAACTCCGGGGCAACATCGGCATCGCGACGCAGGATGTGCTGCTCTTCTCCGATACGATTGACGGGAACATCGCTTACGGCGATCCGGAGCTGCCGGAAGAACAAACGGTTGAGTACGCCCGATTGGCCGCAGCGCATGATTTTATCACAAAAATGCCGGAAGGATACGATACGATCGTCGGAGAACGCGGCGTTGGCTTGTCCGGCGGGCAGAAACAGCGGATTGCACTCTCCCGCGCCCTTGCGGTGCGCCGGCCGATCTTGATCCTCGACGACACCACGTCCGCGGTTGACCTCGAAACCGAGGAGCATATCCAGAAGAGCTTGCGCGAGCTGGACTTCCCGTGCACGAAGCTGATCATTGCCCAGCGCGTGTCCACGACGGCCGAAGCCGACCGCATTCTGATCCTGGACGGCGGCCGCCTGATCGAGGAAGGCACCCATGCCGAATTGCTAGCCATACGCGGTTATTATTACGAGGTCTTTATGCTTCAGAACGAAGGTATCGGAAGGAAGGTGAGCGCTCATGGCCAGAAATAAATTCGATGTCGACGAAAACCTAGAGTCTCCCTTTGACATCAAGCATTTCAGGCGAGCCATGGTATACATCCGGAAACAGCAGAAGCCAATGATCGTCGCGTTTGTGCTGAGCGCCTTGTCAGCTGCAATCGCGCTATCGGCGCCTCTCATTATCCAACACGTCGTTGACGTGACGATTCCGGAGAAAGCCTTCGGCGCATTGATCTGGTGGTCCTTGCTTATGCTGCTCACGATCGTGGTCAGCGTCGAGCTGGCGACCATTCGCTCCCGGATTATGACCCGGGTCGGGCAGGATATCATCTTCGATATCCGCACGGATTTGTTCAAGCATCTGCAGAATCTGCCGTTTAAATATTACGATGACCGCCCTCAGGGGAAAATCCTGATCCGTGTCGTCAACTACGTCAATGCCGTATCCGACGTCTTGTCCAACGGGATCATCAACTTCATTCTGGAGATCGTCAACCTGATCTTTATCGCCGCTTTTATGTTTGCGGTGGATGTGCGGTTGTCGCTGGTCACCTTGGCCGGTTTGCCGGTGTTCCTCGGCGTTATGCTGCTGATCAAAACCCGGCAGCGCCGGGCATGGCAGGCCGTTTCGAACAAAAGCTCCAATATGAACGCCTATTTGCAGGAAAGCATCAGCGGGATTGGCGTCACGCAGATTTTCTCCCGCGAGAAGCATAACGAAGGCATCTTCACTCGTCTGGCCGGGAACTACCGAAAGGAATGGATGCGGGCGCTGCGATACAATGCTCTGATCCCGTTCACGGTCGACAATCTAGCCACGATCGTAACGACGCTCATCTATTTGGTCGGCTTGCTTGCGATGGGGCCGCAAGGCGTGACCTTCGGGGTCATCCTTGCAATGAGCAGTTACGCGGCGCGGTTCTGGCAGCCGATCCTGAACCTGTCGCAGCTGTATAACAACTTTATTAACGCCGTTGCTTACCTAGAACGGATCTTCGAAACGCTGGATGAACCGGTGACGGTCAGCGATGTACCGGATGCGAAGGAACTGCCGTCGGTGAAGGGCGACGTCAAATTCAACGACGTGACGTTTGCTTATGATCCAGGCCTTAACATTCTGGAACACCTGAACTTCGACGTGAAGGCCGGGGAGAGCATCGCCCTCGTCGGTCCGACGGGTGCAGGCAAAACCACGGTCGTCAACCTAATCTCGCGCTTCTACAACTTGACCGACGGCGAGATCCTGATCGATGGTCACGATATCTCGCAGGTGACGCTGAAGTCGCTGCGCAGCCAGATGGGGATCATGCTGCAGGACAGCTTTATTTTCTCCGGCACGATCATGGATAATATCCGTTACGGCAAGCTGGACGCCACGGAAGAGGAGATTATCGCCGCAGCCAAAACGGTCTGTGCCGACGATTTCATCCGCGAGTTCGAGGAAGGCTACCAAACCGAGGTTAACGAACGCGGCTCGAAGTTATCCCAAGGACAACGGCAGCTCATCTCGTTCGCCCGGACCCTGCTGGCCGATCCGCGCATCCTGATCCTGGACGAAGCGACCTCCTCGATCGACGCCAAGACGGAGCGCCTGCTCCAGCAAGGCTTGAACGAGCTGTTAAAAGGCCGCACTTCGTTCATCATCGCCCACCGGCTGTCGACCGTGAAGAACTGCGACCGCATCATGTACGTGTCCGACAAGGGGATTGCCGAGTCCGGTTCGCATGACGAGCTGATGGCGAAGAAAGGTCTGTATTACCGCTTGTATACAGCACAGAAGATGGAAGCAGTGTAATTACGTAAAGAAAGGCAATTCCGAAGCCCTTTTCAGGGCTAACGGAATTGCCTTTTGTTTATTCCTGGATGACATCCATCCGTTATTCGTATTGGCCGATTCGGTTTTCGATATATTCTTCAACCTCTTCTTTGGGAATGTCCAAGGCGATCGCCAACTCGCCGTGCAAATTCTCAGAAGCTGAGCTCAATAGCCGTTCATCCGATTGCCGCAGCTTTTTGCCTAAACCGTTTTGCTCTCTTTTTTTGTGCAACATCGCTTTGATGACTTTGATCCACTCCACGGTATCGCCTGTGCCAATCGCTTGCTTGCAGCTGGCTTCCCGGGCTTTATCGTTGCTGATCCAGGTCACGTCAATGCTTGGAATCCGGGAGATCAGACGCTCGGATTCTTCCCGCGAAATGATGCTGCGCATGATCACCTTGATATTGTCGATCGGCGTATAAATCGTAGTCCCTTTCAGATAAATCGGGTTGAGCAGATAATACTTGCGGTCCCCCTCCACTCCCGGCGGCGTGCAAATGTCTTTAATTTGGCAGACCCCATTGCTTCCGTAGATCACATATTCATTTACCGCAAACATATGCCTTCCTCCTTTAGTCTTCTGATGAGATACCTTAATCTGGACCCTAAAATATAAAAACACCGCCCACTCTAGCTGAGTGAAACGGTGTCTGAGAACTCCGCCGTTTGGTTATTTATCACCCTAAGGATGTACCTATAATACCATTATAGACTAAATTACGGGGTTCATGTCATTTATTTAGGAAATACTAAATTTTATTCGATAATCCCTTAAGGAGGTTAGGTGTACTTATGAACGAAAACGACAACGAGAAAGCCAAGCAGCGGCTGGAACAGGCAAAGGCCGCGGATTCCACCGATGAAGGCCGAAAAGGCGCCTTCATGACGAAGGACGCCTGGAACCAAGATGGCAACCCCGCCGCTGCGATGGACGACTTTGGCCCGGAGATGAAACCGGAGGACCCGCCGACGTTGAATGGGAAGCCGATGTAACTCGTTACAGCCTGACTTTCCCGTGGAGCGCAGAGTTACTAGACTAATCTGTATGATTTTTCGAATACATTTTGCCGGAATCGTTGGATTTGGCAGATTGTATTCGATTTTTCATATAGATTCGTCGATTCTAACCGCAGCAGGCACGAATCTATATGATTTTTCTCGAACACAATTGTTCAAAAACGATGAAAGCAGCAGATTGTATTCGAAATTTCACATAGAATGTCCCGTCCCGGTGATACGCGTTGTATAACTTGTCATTCCCCATTCCGCATGCATATCTGCATTAACACCGCACATACTTCCGCTTAAATCCAAGCTGTCCGCGATCCAGCGATTTTTGGATTGTTTCCGAAGCGTTCAGGTAGGTACTCTTCTTGGAATCCCGTTTCATCTCGACCGGGCCGATCACTTTGGCGACCTCAACCGCTTGTGCGTGGAGCGGCATATACGAAACCCCGACGGTGTAGATAAAATTGTTCATTGCGGATTTCGTTCGTGCAGGCGCATCGTGGATCGAGTTCTTCACCGTTTCCAACATACCGGCGAGCTTATCCTCGGCAAATTCACGGTCCGGCCGGCTCCCCAATAGCCAGCAGTAACAGCTCCAACCCGCCGACATTTTTAGCTCGTCCCCACTGGCGATCCACTTGTCCGCAACCTCTTGGGCAATATCCGTCTCCGCCAAGGTGACGGCCACCACATAATCCGACAGCATATAGAAATAGGCACCCTTGATCCAACGCTCAAAGTCCGCTGAGGTCATCGCCTTCGGATCGGCAATGATCCCGGCAAAGTACATGGCATCATAATTCCCCGTCGCATACAGTTCTTCGGCCAATGGCTGATTGATCTTGATCTGCCGGAACAGCGGCTTCATTTCGCCTGTCGCTACGCCAAACAGCGGCTCCCGCGCGCCGTTAGACATGTACATTTTCTTCAGTCGCTCTTTGCCGAGTGCCTCAAGCTCCTGCATCACCGTTTCCAGATTCATCATGGGCCAGCTCCCTTCATCCCGCATGGATTCTTTCGTCTAGCTTACTACGTAAGCAGGGCTAGATTCAAATCCCTGACCGGGTCGTCGGACGTCTCACTGTATTACTTGCTCCGTGCCAATCGGAACCCTTGATCCGGACCAAAGCCGTTTGCTTCAAACTTGCCGCGAAACGACACCTGGCTGCTGCCGACATCGCCGATCCAGCCGCCGCCTTTCACCACCCGGAAGGAGCCGTGGGCCTCTGGCCGGTTCACGTCATCCCCATACCAGTCCCAGCACCATTCCCTCACATTGCCTGACATATCGTAAAGTCCAAGCTCATTAGGTTTCTTACCACCGACAGGCTTAGGTTGGCTATGGTTACTCTCGATGATCGGCCAGTTCCAGTCTCCGGTCAAATATTCATCCCCGACGTTCCGCCAATACCAAGCCACATCGTCCGCGCGGGAGCTGCCGCTATATGGGTAACTCTTACTCAATGCGCCGCCACCGGCCGCATACTCCCACTCCGCCTCTGTCGGCAGCCGGTACCCGTTCGCCCCCTCATTCAATGAAACGAGCCATTTCACTTGATCGTTTTCGCTGAGATTGTCCGGGTCGACTTTACTCTTCTCTATATTGTAAAAAGATTCCAAGCCCTCTCGTTTGCTCCGCTGATTGCAATACTCAATCACGTCATACCAGCTCACCATCTCCACCGGTAAATCGCTGCCTTGAAACTGGGACGGATTGCTTCCCATCACTTCCGTCCATTCTCTCTGGGTAACTTCATATTTTCCGATATAAAAATCAGCCAACGTGATCCCCGTACCGTAGTAATTAGACCGCTCATTCATCGCACTCCCGCCTTGAATCAGCACGAAGCGATCCTGTAGCGTTTCGGATTTCTCCAACCCCGCCTGCGAGCAAGCCGTAACCAGCACCATCATCGCGATGAACAGGAACATCAATCGCTTCCTCATAGGTAGCTCTCCTTTAATTGAAAGATCGATACGGGCCGCCGGCTGTACGCCGAACGGCCCTTTCACCAAGTTCAGCGATTAACCGATTACCACACCGTTACGTTAGAGCTTCCGCTGCTCTGATAACCTTCCGTCGCCAGCACCTGATAAGACCAGCTGCTTCCCAGGTTCATGCCTTTGCTCTTCCAGGCATTCACATGATTGCTGAAGGTGATGGCAACGTTGCTGCCGGTTGGTCTCTTGGATTGCCGTACGCTCCAGAATTGTTGGAACGTCTGCGTACCATCGATGGAAGGCGCATTATAGCGCATCGTGGTATAAATATCATAGGTGCCCCCGTCGCTGTTCACTGTCCCTTTATAGGTGCCGGTCGGCCGGTACGTGCCCCAGCTGTCCACAACGTAATACTCGATCAATGAGTTTCTTGTCCATCCGTAGAGGGTCAAATACCCGTTCCCCGAAGGGGCCCAGACGCCGGCGTTGTAGTTGACCGTCCGATTGGGCGACCCTACGTTCCAGCCTTTGCCGACTACGAAGTTCCCGGTATTTTGCCAGGTCACGCTGTAGTTGCCCCCGGACCCATTTACCGCATTCACCGTTCCGCCGCCGTCCGTCCAATTTTGCCAATAATCCGTCGCTGCATTTGAGGTTGCCCCAAACAAACCGAAACTCATCGAAGCTGTCAGGAGTAAAGTCAACATCTTTCTTTTCAATTTCATGATCAATTCCTCCTCAGATCTCTTTTTTTAGAAACCAAATCGAATCGTTCTTGCTCCCTGCTTCTTACCGAGATACAGCATTGCTCTTTGGGGCATCACCTACCTTGTGTCATAATCTAGAAACATTTGGCTATCACCTCCTTTACTAGAAAATTATAGAAGGTAAGCGCATACATTTCACTTCGCAAAATAAAGGTTTTATCTTCTTTTTTACATAGATTAATAGACTTTTTGTTGTTTCCCTCTTATACTTCCATGTAAATGCTAGGACAACTAGAATGGGAGTTGGAAATCGCGTGAAGTCAACTAGAAACCGCCGAATACATAAGACAATCCTGCTTATCCTCTGTTTATGGCTTGGATCTCCGCTGATCGCTTCCCCCCGCGAGGTTCAGGCGGCAGCAGCACCCCCTATCGTAAATCCCCAGCAAATCTATTCCTACAAGGTTCTGACCCAGGATCTCGAAGAGCTGGCGACAGCTTATCCCAACTTGGTCACCTATGAATCTATTGGCACCACCAGTTATGGTCGAGAGATTTGGGCGGTCAAGCTGGGTCGGGGCGAGTCCACGATCCTGCTGAACGGTTCCCATCATGCCCGAGAATGGATAACAACCACGCTCTTAATGAAAATGATCGATACCTATGCGGCAGCCTACACGAAAGGATCTTCCTTGTCCAACTCGTACCCGGTCCGCGAATGGTTGGATGAAGTCAGCATCTGGGTTGTCCCGATGGTCAATCCCGACGGCGTCACGCTGGCCCAGCAAGGAACAGCTGGTCTGCCGCAATCCCAGGCCGCCCTGCTTCGCAAGTACAATGGCAACAGCTCTTATTTTGCCCGCTGGAAAGCCAATATGGATGGAATCGACTTGAACCGCCAATACCCGGCGGCCTGGAATACGATTACGCAATCGACTAGATACCCTTGGTATTTCAACTATAAAGGTACCCGTCCGGCACAGACATCCGAAGTCCAAGCGATGATGAAATTCACGACCGCGGTCGACCCGGAACTCACGATATCTTATCACTCCTCGGGCGAAATTATCTTCTGGCATTTCCATACGCCAGCTCAGAACGCAACCCGAGACCGAGCCATGGCTGCTGATTTGGGACGGCTTACCGGCTATTCCATCGTTCAACCGGAGAAGAATCCTTCGGGCGGTGGATATAAAGACTGGTTCGTCCAGCAATTCGGTCGTCCCGGGTTTACGATCGAAGTTGGCAAATACGCTGGGGAAAGCTATGTTCCGCTTCAGCAATTCAATGAGATTTGGGCCGACAACCGGGAGGTCGGATTGTATTCAGCCAAGCAGGCTTACGGATTATGGCTGCAGAAGCAGAAGGTACAACCCGTAGCCGAATCCGCTGATCTGCTCGTACAAACCCAGTTATACCCTTACCCAGAGGCAAAAACCAAACTTGGCGCGTTAGCGGCGCAAGAGGTAGAAGTTACTTCTCGCAAAGGGGACTGGGTCGAGGTTCGCTCCGCCGATGGAAACGGATGGATCCATCCAGCGCCGGGAACGGTGGTCAAGGTGAGCAAGCTATCGGCCACAACCGATTTAATGGAGACAACCTTGACCTACAACTATCCGGATCGGCTCTCGCCGGCGACCGCCCTACCGCCCCAAACGGTGCAAGTCATCGGCGAGTGGGATGAATGGCTGCAAATTTCCACCAATCAGGGACTGGCCTGGATCGATGGACGACATCTTGAGCTAAAGCCGCTGCCGGAAGTTGAGGAGTCTGAATCTCAGTCGCAGCCGGGAACCTTGGATCCGGGCGAACCCGAGGCCATAATAACAACATCACAGGAAGTCGCTTCATAATCATCGGCCTTGACCATGGAAAAACCCGCTGGACACCTTGGTGTCCTAGCGGGTTTTTGAATTTGAAGGCGTCAGGGGACATATTATACGCCTGTATTCGCCTTGACGAGCACCTCCGCGTATTTCGCCTCATCTTTCTCGCGGGACAGGAGGGTACCGACAACCGCAGAAAGAAAGCCCAGCGGGATAGAGATAATCCCCGGATTCGTCATCGGAAAGATCGCCGTTCCGGTCAAGATCGCCTTGCCCGGTTCTGGATCCCATACGTTTGGACTTAGCGCGACGAGAATAACCGTGCTGAGCAAGCCGACCAGCATGCCGGAGATCGCCCCCGTTCGGTTGAATCTTCGCCAGAACACGGTGAACAGAATGATCGGCAGGTTGGCGCTCGCCGCGACGGCAAAAGCCAAGGAGACGAGGAAAGCCACATTCATCTTCTGGGCGAACAGGGCTAGCACGATCGAGATGATCGATACGCCGATCGAAGCCCAGCGGGCCATGCGCAGCTGTTCCCGCTCGGTTGCGTTGCCGCGGCGGACGATTTGCCCATAGAAATCGTGCGCGAACGCGGAGGCGGCCGACAACACGAGGCCGGTGACGACGGCTAAGATCGTAGCGAACGCCACCGCCGAGATGAAGGCGAACAGGAAGTCGCCGCCAAGCGCTCTAGCCAGCAGCGGAGCAGCCATATTGCCGGCCTTGTCGACGGCCGTGATCTCCTCCGTACCGACGAATGCCGCAGCCCCGAAGCCAAGGAAGATCGTCATGACGTAGAAGATGCCGATGATCCAGGTGGCGTAGACTACGGAGCTTCGTGCCGTGCGGGCGTCCTTGACCGTAAAGAATCGGGTCAAAATATGCGGAAGCCCGGCGGTGCCCAGCACCAGCGCCAGGTTGAGCGATATCGTTTCTAGCGGGACCTTGTACTTGTTGCCCGGATTCAGATAGTTCTCCATTAATGGGGTTGCCGTCTTCATCTGCTCGAACATGCCGGTTAGACTGAAATCGAACTTCGCGAAGACCATCAGCGAGATGACAAAAGTGCCCCCCATCAGCAATACCGCCTTGGTGATTTGCACCCAGCTCGTGGCATGCATGCCGCCGAATACGACATAGACGGTCATTAACACGCCAACGATCAACACCGAGGTGACGAAATCAAGGCCCAGCAGGAGCTTGATCAGCGCCCCCGCCCCAACAAGCTGCGCAATCATGTAGAAGATGGAGATCGCAATTGTATTCAGCGCCGCGAAGCCGCGCACTTCTTTATTCGAAAAGCGGGCGGCAATCATGTCAGCGACCGTATACTTGCCCAGATTGCGGAGCGGCTCGGCTACCAGGTACAACACGACAAGGTAGGCAACGAGAAATCCGATACTGTAGAAAAAGCCGTCGAACCCGACCAGGGCAATGGACCCGGCGATGCCGAGAAACGACGCAGCCGACATATAGTCGCCGGCGATAGCGGTTCCATTTTGCCAGCCCTTCAACCCGCCGCCTGCCGTGTAGAATTCGCTGGTGTTGTTCGTTTTTTTCGCTGCAAAATAAGTAATGACCAACGTCAACAGCACAATCGCGCAAAATAAGGTGAACGCCATGTCGTTACGCCCCCATTTCCCGCCGAATGTCGTCTACCAACCGGTCAAACCGTCTCGCAACCCGCGAGTAAAGGATACACAACGCCCACGTCATGACAAACTGGGCGAACGCAAACACCCATGCCCAGGAAATCGGCCCGATCGCCGGTCGATTCAGCACTTCCGAATATGAAGTCATGATCGGGAGCGCAAAGTAAAACAGCAGAAAAAATACGGTTAACGGGATAATGAACTTTTTCTTGCGGGAGATCAGCGTTTTGAACTTGGCGGAATGCCACACCTCGGTGTAGCTTTTCCCTTGCGTACCTTTTGCACTTTTAGCCGCTTTCGCAGCCTTTGCAACTTTCGCATCCATCCTTCACCCTCCAAATCATGAACTTTGAAGATCACCCAATATATGTAAGCGATTCAAATTCATTTTATGCAGGGTTCGGCTGGTGAAATGTTCAATTTTTAAGTAACGGTAATGAATCTTCTAAATCCGAGATTTATCGTTTACACTAGGGCAAAGGCCTACCATTCAAAGCTGAGTAAACAGCTGGGAGGAATCCTCTGATGAGCATTGAACCGTTACCCTTCATCCCATCGTTTCGACGGGCCAATTCCGTTCTGAACCGAACGTTAAGCCGCATCGAGAAGCCGGATTTGACCGTTCAAATCCACTATTGGGGGTTTATGCCCCGCCATTTCGACAATACGGAGCATAAACATTCGTTCTTCGAAGCTTGTTTCGTGTTAACAGGCTCCGGCTTCTACCAAGAAGAACATACAGAATTCCCGCTTCAACCCGGGACCCTGTTTCTTTCCAGACCGGGGATTCAGCACCGCATTTTGAGCAAGAAAGGGCTGGCCCTATGTTACGTGGCCTTCGAGCTGGAAGAATCGGCTTGCAGCGAGCTTTACGCCGCCGCTTTCGGGCTGCTGGCCAAGCAGGGCATCCCGGTTCTTGGAGAAGGGGCCGACCAGACGCCGGGACTTCTCTGGCGCTCTCTCTTATCCCTGTTCGATTCGTCTACTACCGGCGTAAATTCCCCGCCGCCCATGCAACTCAGTTTGGCGGAGTCCCTGATCTTGTCCATCCTTTCCACCCACGGACCCGGTTTCTATCAAGATACTGGCAGTACGGACAAGAAGGAAGAAGGCGCCTCGATGGTACATCAGGCAGAACTGTTTATCATGGATAACTTGAGCGAACCTCTGTCCTTAGAACGGGTTGCCAGTCATCTGCATATCACGACGCGCCACTTGACGAGGTTGTTTCGCCATTACGGACACCAATCCTTTGTGCATTATGTACAGGAGCAACGCGTGCAAAAAGCCAAGAACCTCATCTTGAACACAGACCTTCAGCTTAAACAGATTGCCGCTTTGTGCGGATTTGAATCTATACACTATTTCACGCGTGTATTCACGTCCAAGCTTGGCGTAACCCCCGCTCGCTTCCGGCGATCGCAATTTACGGAAGGACGGTACGATTCCGACTTATAACCTGTCGCCGGAATCGATGTCCGGATCGTACAAAAACACTTCCTCTTTTTATAAAGACGGATTCTCCCTTCTGATTCTACAATAGGACCGTAAGCTGATCCTAAGAAGGGAGGATACCCCCACCAGTGAACCCTCAACCTGTACCGGCCTTTCAAAAATATCCTATCAATAAGTTACACTTTCGGGACACCCCCGTGTTCATGCAACAGGGTACAAACTTGTGGTGCTCGTTCATCTTATCCGCATATCAAGAGACTGCGGGCTCCTTCTATATTACGCTTGACGGGACCCACGGAGCAGATTTCTCCGCCTTGCTGGGCCCCCTCCGTCAAGCTTGTGATAAGGAAGGCATTCCTTTCTCAAGCGATTTTACGGCGGATTATGTGAAGCCCGAAGGGGAACTGCGATCGGAAATGGCGGCTTACCTGACGGATAACCGGGCATTTGGCTATAAAGCAAACGATGTCCGCCCTATGCAATATTTTCAAAACAAGGCCAAGGCATTCTTGGAGAAAAAAGCGCATGAACATACGCCAGGTGGCGGGATTTATGTTCTATTTGGACCAGGAGCCTCCCTTCTAGCCGGAAGGGAGCCCAACCTCGTCTTTTTTGCCGACTACTCCCGGGAAAACCAACAGCTGCGGCATGCACAGCGGATGGGCAGCTTTGGCTTCGGCGAATCGGACGACAAGGTCGAGACCTACAAGCACTGCCTGTTCCTGGAATGGCCCGTATGGGAGCCTTATCGCCAAGACTGGCTGACACTGAATGGAGGACATCCGGATAAGAAGGGTGCCTACTATATGGACATGAATCGCCCAGAAGCTCCAGTATGGCTGCCGGTCGTAACATTAAAAGACGTATTGCGACAAGCGGCAAAGCAGCCGTTCCGGGTAAAGCCGTTTTTTGCTCCCGGCATCTGGGGAGGGCAATATTTGAAGGAGTTGTGCGACCTTCCGGAGGAATGGGCGAACTGCGCCTGGAGCTTCGAGCCAATCGCTCCCGAGAATACGCTTCTTCTCGAAGTCCACAGGATCCCCTTGGAAGTTCCCTTCACCCTTCTTATGGAGGAAGCCCCCTACGAGATTTTGGGAGAGCGTAATGTAGGGTTGTTTGGCAATTATTTTCCCATCCGGTTCGATTACTTGGATACGATGCAAGGCGGGGAATTATCGCTCCAAGTCCACCCGCTTCAGGCGTATGTGGAATCTACATTCAACGAGCATATGACGCAGCAGGAATCCTATTACATCATGCGAAATGAACAGGGGGCCAAGGTCTATCTCGGATTAAAGGAAGGCGTCACCGGCGAGAAGCTGCTTGAAGCGGTGGAACACGCCCACTCGACTAGAGAACCGCTTACGTTGTCTTCCTATGTGAACGAATACGAATCAGAGAGGGGAAACTTGTATCTCATTCCTCCAGGAACGGTGCACTGCTCCGGCGGAGACAATCTGGTTCTGGAGATTTCCTCAACCACCTGGTGGTTCACCTTTAAAATTTATGATTACCTGCGCCTGGATGCTGATGGCAAGCCACGTCCCATGAATCCCGAACACGCACGGCATAATATCAACGATGCCATAGACACCTCCGCCGTCGAAAGAGGTCTGATCGCTCGGCCGATTGTTGTTAGCAGACAGGGCCGGAGCACGGAAGAAATGCTGGGGCAACGCGACGATCTTCTGTTCCAGGTCAGCAGGCTGTCCCTGCAGGATACTTGGCACACGGATACCCGGGGCGAATTTGTGATGTACAATCTCGTGGAGGGCGAGCATGTCCGTCTTGTCCCGGCAAACAACGAAGCTGCTGCGGTGGAATGGGGATATGCCGAAGCTTATATCGTACCGGCCAGCGTAGGCGAATACCGCCTGGAGAACCTTTCCAATACCCCGTGTACGCTGATAGCTGCTAGAGTTAATCCGGCATGGAATCTCCCGCTCCTTCCACCCTCCTGGAATCCGGGTAAAGAGGCTTCCCATGAAATTCATTAACGGGCAGGACCTTGAAGCGAGAGCCCCAGTCATGATTACGCTGGCGCTCGATGCCGGCGGAACCGTCCTGAAGGGGGCCCTTCTCGTTAACGGGGAGATTGTACCCGATTCGTTCCTGAGCCGGCCATCCGAATCCCAGGGGCCGCCAGCTAACACCATCGCCCGCTTTGCCGAGGTATGCCTTCATCTGCTCTACTTCTATACCGCAACTTACGGACCATTGCGTAATAACGATAAAGTCCGGATCGGATTTGCCTTTCCCGGGCCGTTTGATTATGAAGAAGGCATTGCTCTTCTCCAGGGGATCGGCAAATATGAAGCCTTGTACAAGTTGTCCGTTCGGGACCTGCTCCGTGAGAAGTTGCATCAACTCACTTCCCATACACCAGGCATCCTGACCGATTTGCTCGCCTCCGCCGAAATCCGGTTCGGGAATGACGCCCACCTGTTTGGACTCGGAATCGGCCTCCGTTTCCCCTCGGACCGACTGATCTGCCTCACGCTCGGAACCGGCTTGGGCTCCGCCTTTGTCGAGAACGGACAACTCGTCACCGCCGCCGATGGAGTCCCGTTAAACGGAATGCTGTTTGCCGAACCTTACCGGGAGGGGATCGTTGACGACTATTTTGGGAGAAGAGGGATTCTTGGGATGGCAAAGGAACGGGGAGTCCTTGTAGAGAACACCGATGTAGCAGATCTAGCAGAGGCAGCTAAACATGGAGACGACAAAGCCCTGGAATTGTTCCATGAATACGGCAGACGGCTGGGAGAGATGCTTTTGCCTTATATTCTCGCTTTTAAGCCCGGCCGTATCGTGCTTGGGGGACAGATCTCCAACAGCTTCCCACTCTGGGATGATGACTTTCAGCAATCTCTTGGCGAGTTTACGCTTCCGGTTATCCAGTTGCAGGATGGGATCACCGACGTATTTCAAGGCATTCACCAGCTATTCGAAGATACGGAGGGAAATCCTTCCGCCTCATTTCATAACTAGGAGGTTAACTCAAATATGAACCATCTCAGCAAAAAGGAACCTAAACCCGCCCGTCCCTGGACCCTCTATGTCATCCACCATTCCCACACGGATATCGGCTATACGGAGCGCCAGGAGAGAATCGAACAGTACCATGCCGATTTTATCCGCCAAGCCCTGAAGATTACGGAAGCCGCCCACCGCGGGGAACGCCCGGAGTGGGATTCCTTCCGATGGACATGCGAAACGTTCTGGGCCGTGGAAAGATTCCTGGAGAGCGCTTCGTCCGAGGAGAAAGAAGCTTTCCAGCAAGCCGTAACCCGAGGGAAGATCGAGCTGTCGGGGACCTACCTGAACATGACTGAGTTGCCCGACTTTGACCTCCTGCTTCGGAACCACAGCAAAGCCCAACAGTACGCTAAATCGTTCGGACACCGGATCGACAGCGCTATGACGGCCGATATTAACGGATACAGCTGGGGTTATGCCGCAAGCCTGCTGCAAAACAACATCGAGCATCTCTTCTCCTGTATTCACACCCATCATGGCATGTACCCGCTTGGCCGCAAGCAAACCCCGTTCTGGTGGGAAACGCCGGACGGCGGCAAGCTGCTCGTCTGGAACGGGGAGCACTATATGTTCGGCAATGAACTGGGATTCTGTCCGGACGCGTTGGGAAAATATATCATCAAGGACGAAATCCAGCATTTCCTAATGGAGCCGGAGCCTCGTCATGACGAGATCGCTTCCTTGCGGATTCACCGTTATCTCTGGAATCTGGAGCAGGAGCAGTATCCATACTCTTTTGTTCCGATCATGGTCTCAGGGCTTGGGACGGACAATGCTTCCCCAAATGCGGATATCGCAGAATGGATTGCGAAGTGGAATGGGCAACACGGCGATCACATTACGATCAAGATGGCTACTCTCTCCGAGTTCTTCGCGATCCTGAAGCAGGAAGACCTGTCTTCTCTCCCGGTCCATCGAGGTGACTGGCCAGACTGGTGGACCGACGGCGTCGCCTCCACGGCGATGCACACGCAGATTTACCGCGATGCCCAGCGGACGCTGCGGAAGGTAAAGAGCCTCGATCCGAACCATGAAGTGGTAAGCCCCGCCGAGCTTGATGAAGCATCGCAGGCGATGACGATGTACGCCGAACATACGTGGGGATATCACTCCTCCATCTATGAGCCTTGGCATCCGCAAGTACAGATGCTTGAGGTACGGAAGCAGTCTTATGCGGCTGAAGCCAGCAAGCTGGCTTACCGTGCCTTGGATAAAGCGTTGATTGCCCGAAAAGGAGCTCTCCTGACCCCCAAACGCCCGCTGCGGTATGAGGTCATCAATACAGAACCCGCCAAAGTCACGCTTCTGATGACGATTCCGCTCGATGGATGGGAAACCGTGCTGCTGCAGAAGGAGTTCCGGCTCATCGATGAATCAACGGGGCAAGCCATACCGTACCAGCTGTCCTCTACGCAAGCCATCGTCGCCGAACTAACGTTGTTGCCTGGCGAGTCCCATATGCTTCATCTTCAACCGGTCGATAATGCGGGACTCTACGCCGATTCGAATAAGATCGTGACGGCCCGGAATACCGAACCGATCCCCAGCGAAGGAGTCTACGATATCTGGTCTGCATCTTCCGTCAAGCCTCCGATCCATATCGGAGACGACTTCATGGAATCCGAAACGATGCGGATCGAATGGAGAATCGAGGAAGGGATCACGGCATGGAAGGATAAAGGCCTGTCCGCCGACCTGCTGGACATGAACCGCAAGCATGCGCCATTCACGCCGGTATATGAAGTGACTCCGGCTCAGGACGAACATAGTCCTTCACAGGTCTGCTCCACACGGTCTCGTATGGGCCGGAATCGGAAAGGGATACATGTTCAGCGGGACAGCGGCCGCCTAACCAGGGTGAAGGTGCTGGACAATGGGCCGTTATACGCGCTTGTGGAGCTGGTGTTTGAAGTAAAAGGACTCAGCTATTACGCCCTACATCTTAAAATGTTCGCCAATCAGCCTCGAGTCGAAGTATCCGTCCGTTTGCACAAGGACAGCGTATGGCTCCCGGAGAACGTTTATGTCGCCCTCCCCTTCTCCCTCGGACCGGAAGCGGAGCTTTATGTGGAGAAAGCCGGCTGCCTCGTTCGTCCCTGGAAGGATCAGCTCCCAGGCTCCTGCCTGGATTACACCGCCGTACAGGAAGGGTGGTTCTGGCACTCGGCCAAAGATCAGGGAGCTCTTGCTCTCTCCATGACGGATACCCCATTACTGCAGTTGGGTACCCTGGAACATGAGCCGCGGAAGCTTCATACGATGCAATCTGAGAACAGCCGTCCCAGCACGTATGCATGGATACTGACCAACTATTGGGAGACCAATTTCAAAGCAACGCTCGGCGGTTTCTATGAATTCCGCTATGCGGTTGAACGCCTGCATCAGATTGATCCGCAAGAAACAGTGAGCGCCCTTCATGCCTCCACTGGACAATTTACGGTTCACCGCATTCAATCGTAGCAACTACGACCCTTCTCACAACGTCTAATGATAAGGAATACCTAATGTGAGGAGTGTTCGTTCTGAAAAAGCTGATCTTTACAGTTGCTGCGCTGAGCATGTTGTTCCACTCATCCGCTTACGCAGCAGAACCCATGAAAATTCGCATGAAAAATCAAGGCGATGCCGCATCGATTGCCATTTCCTCCGATGTGAAACCCGAAGTGAAAAACAACCGAACGATGGTCCCACTGCGAGTGATCAGCGAAAATTTGGGAGCTGCGGTCCACTGGTCGGGTTCGAAAGTAGTGCTTACAAAAAACAAAGTAGAGATCACTTTAGAGCCGAGTAGCAGAATAGCAGTTAAAGACGGTAAAACAGTCACGCTCGATGTTAAACCCTATCTAAAGAATAATCGCACGATGGTTCCACTCCGCCTTATCGCAGAGACATTTGATTGCAAGGTCAGTTATAACAACGCTGCAGTCACCATTGAAACGAAACCTTTGATCATCGATGGCGTAGAAGTGAAAGCCTTGCAGCAGGAATACCACATGACGATGGGCGGGATAGTCAATCAAATCAACGGCAATAGCTATATTGAAGCCATCTACAATCTTTTTATCAAAAACAAAGGCAATAAGGTCGAAGCCCCTGCGAGTTACACCTGGATGAGCCACCCTTCCACCGGCGATTACTATAAAATTGGACAATATGACTTTATAGACCAGGAAGGGAACAGCATCCAACGTTTTGACATTTATTCTTTAGTTCAATCTTCTGACGGGGACCCTGAGGTGTTGATTTATGAAGCAAAGGAAGAGCAATGGTATACATTTAACTACAAGGTAAGTCAAGACATATGGCAGTTCATTGATACCGCTGCAAAGAACGGCTTACTAACGGAGATCAGCAATACCGTTCCATAAACAGCGTAGCGGCAGACAAAAAGACGCTGAATATTCAGCGTC